>CAVWEO010000022.1:0-64956 GCA_963753995.1 uncultured Actinomycetota bacterium
GGCGGGATCGCTGCCCACGGCACGCGCGGCTGCGTCGAGCCGGTAGGACAGCGTGATCAGGCGCTGCGAGATGCCGTCGTGAATATCGCCGGCGACCCGGCGACGTTCGATCTCCTGGGCTTCGATCACCTGCTCGACGAACAGCTCGTGTGCGCGCTCCCGGGCCACCAACCGCCGGTGCAACCGCGCCTGGTGCATCGCCCCGGCGATGAGGCGACCGATGACACGCAGCAATTCGACGTCGCCTTCGGTGAATTCGCGGCGCGCCACCGTGTGCACGTTGAGCACGCCGACCAGACCACCGGGATCGGTTTCCATCGGCATCGACACCATCGAGGTGAAGTCGCGGCCGCGCAGCGACTGGATCGGCAGGTAGCGGGGGTCGGCTTCTTTGTCGTCGGTGATGACGACGGGCTGGCGATGCCGGGCCACCCAGCCGGAGATCCCAGATCCCAACGGCAGCCGGATCTTTCCGACCGAGGCGTCGAACGGCGGCGTCGCCCCGGCAAGGGTCAGCGACCGGTCACTGTCGTCGAGCACGTGCACGAAACACACGTCGGCCCCGGTCGCCGCGGTGATCATCCGCGCCGCGGCGGCGGCCAGTGGCTCGACCCCGGGCCCGCTGGAAGCGGCCGTGATGAGTTCACGCAGCAACGCCAATTCACTGTCGGCGTCGACGAGGTCGTGCACCGCGTTGGGGGGTTGCGGCGCGGTCATCGGTAGATGCCTTCGCGCAGAGCGGTTGCCACCGCGCCGGTGCGGTCGTTGACGCCGAGCTTCCGGTAGATCGACCGCAGGTGGCTCTTGACGGTCTCTTCACCGATGACCAGTTTGGTGGCGATCCCGCGATTGGACAGCCCATTGACCATGTAGGAAAGGATCTCGCTCTCGCGCTGAGTCAGCCCCTGCCGGGCGCCCGGCCAGAATTCGTCCCGCTGCATCCGGGCCGCGGTGTCGGCCGCGCGCGCCGCCATCCCCGGGTCTATGACGGTTTCGCCTCGATGCGCCAATTCCAGCTGACGCACCAGCTCGTCACTGTTGATGCTTTTCAGCAGGTAGCCGCTGGCGCCCACCCGCAGCGCCTGATAGAGGTACTGCTCGTCGTCGTAGACCGACAGCATCACCACTGTGCGGTCCGCCGCGCGCTCGCGCAGCATTTTGCACAGGTCGAGTCCGCTGGAGCCCTGCATGCGCACGTCGCACAACACGACGTCGGGCTGCAGCTCGTCGACAACTTCGACGGCGCGCTCGACGCCCACTGCCTGGCCGACCACCTGGACCCGGTCGGTGAAGGAGGTCAGCATCGCTTTGAGGCCCTCGATGACCATTTCGTGGTCATCGACGAGGACCAGACGTACCGGCATGGCAACACCCTAGGCAAACGCACGCGGTTGGCCTCCCGAATCCCCCCAATGGGGGAGGCTGGAGCGCGCCGATCGGGGGCACCCTAGGTGCGTGCGAGCCAAAATGCAGACTCGTCCGGCCCGGACGTTCTGGTGGGACCGGGAATTACCGACCGATGCCGACGTCTTGCGTGCGGTGATCTTTGATGCCGACTCTGCGCTGGCGCACATCGAACGCGACGGGGATCAGGCCGTCAGAACGGACCTGATCGACTCGGTGATGAGTCTGTTCGTCGCCGGCATCTGGGTGGGTGTGGTGAGCGCCGCGCCGCGGACGCAGGTGGAGACGATGGTGCGGCAACTCCTCGGCGACGGGATGGTCGAGACCATCGTGACCCTCGACGACTTACCCGAGCCCAATGCAGAGCCGGCCCGCAGTGGCGAGTTGTACCGGCTGGCGTTGTGGGAGATGGGCATAACGGCGCGCCAGGGACTGGCCGTCACCGGTCCGGGAGCCGGCCTGCGTTCGTCGGCCGCCGCCGGGTTGGCGGCGGTGGTGGTCGACGAGTTCTCGGCGGCCAGTTGCCAGCAGGCCCACCGCCGCTGGTGGATCCAGCAGCCGGCTTAGGCTTCGCGCAGCGTTTCGATGATCGCGCTGAAGTCTTTGTCGGCGTTGGTGATTGCGAACTTGGCGTAGATATCGGCGGCGTGGCTGCCCAACGGCGCGGTCGCGCCGGTCGAGGTCACCGCATCCATCGCCAGGCCGAGATCCTTGTTCATCAGTGCGGTGGCAAAGCCGGGCTTGAAGTCGTTGTTGGCCGGTGACGTCGGGACCGGGCCGGGTACCGGGCAGTTGGTGTGCACGGCCCAACAGTTTCCGGTCGCACCGGTGATCACGTCGAACAGCGCTTGCGCTGACAGCCCGAGCTTTTCGGCAAGCACGAACGCTTCGCCGATGGCGATCTGGTGTACGGCCAGCACCATGTTGTTGCAGACCTTGGCGGCCTGTCCGGCGCCGGCGTCGCCGCAGTGAATGATCTTGCCCGCCATGGGTTCGAGAACCGGGCGGGCGCGGTCCAGGGCCGCGTTCTCGCCGCCGACCATGAAGGCCAGCGTGCCTGCGGCCGCACCTTTGACCCCACCGGAGACCGGTGCGTCGAGCTGTGCCACGCCGCGCGAGGCCGCCAACGCGTGCACCTCGCGGGCATCGTCGACGGAAATGGTTGAGCTGTCGATGAATAACGTGTCGCCGGTAACGGCCGGCAGGAGCTCGGCATAGGAACGCTTCACCGCATCACCGTGCGGCAACATCGTGATGACCACGTCCGCTCCGGTGACGGCTTCGGGGCCGCTGTCGAACACCGCGACACCGTTGCCGATCGCGGCTTCGACGGCTGCGGGCATCGGGTCGAAACCCCGCACTGTGTGGCCGGCGGCGACCAGATTCGTCGACATCGGACCGCCCATGTGACCCAAACCCAAAAACGCCACGGTAGACATCTGTTCTGGCCCTCCTAGGCGCCGGCGCGGACCCGGGCTGCTTCGGCTCGGCCGATGACCACCCGCATGATCTCGTTGGTTCCCTCGAGGATGCGGTGCACCCTCAGATCGCGCACGATCTTCTCCAGACCGTACTCGCGAAGGTAGCCGTAGCCGCCGTGCAGTTGCAGGGCCTTGTCCGCGACGTCGAAACACGAGTCGGTGACATAGCGCTTGGCCATCGCGCACAGTTCCACTTTGTCGTCGTCATCGCCGTCCAGCGCTGCCGCCGCCCGCCAGAGCATCAGCCGCGATGTCTCCAGTGCGGTGGCCATGTCGGCCAGGGTGAAGCGGATGGTGGGTTCGTCGAGCAGGGAAGCCCCGAACGCCTCGCGATGGGCGACATAGGTCGCCGCTTTGTCGTAGGCGGCCTGTGCGCCGCCCAGTGAGCACGCCGCGATGTTGATCCGGCCACCGTTGAGGCCGTTCATCGCGACACCGAAACCGCCGCCCTCTCCGTCGGTGCCGCCGAGCATTGCATCGGCCGGCACTCGTACGCCGTCGAGAACGACCTGTGCGGTCGGCTGCGCGTTCCAGCCCATCTTCTCTTCGTGGGCGCCGAAACTCAGTCCTGCCGCGCCTTTTTCGACGATGAACGCCGAGATCCCCCGCGGACCGGGCTTTTCGGCGCCGCCGGTCCTCGCCATCACCACGTATACGTCCGAGGCGCCGGCACCCGAGATGAACTGCTTGACGCCGTCGAGCACGTAGTCGCCGCCCTGCTTGACCGCCTTGGTGCTCAACGCGGCAGCGTCCGAGCCGGCCCCGGGCTCGGTCAGGCAGTAGCTGGCGATGGCCTCCATCGAGGCCAGCCTCGGCACCCAGTCCTTGCGTTGCGCGTCGGTGCCGAACGCATCGACCATCCAGGCGCACATGTTGTGGATCGACAGAAATGCCGCCGTCGTCGGGTCGGCCGCGGCCAGCTGCTCGAAGATCCGAACCCCGTCCAGCCGGCGCAGTCCGCTGCCACCCACGTCGTCGCGACAGTAGATCGCCGCCATCCCCAGGCTCGCTGCCTCACGCAGCTCGTCGACCGGAAAGTGCTGTGCAGCATCCCATTCCAGCGCGTAGGGGGCGAGCTTCTTGGCGGCGAATGCGGCGGCGGTCTCGGTGATGACCCGTTCGTCGTCGTCCAAACCGAACAATTGCATTGCCGGGCTAACTCATTGTCGGAATGCTGAATTCGGCGCCGTCTTTGATGCCCGACGGCCAGCGTTCCGTGACGGTCTTGACCTTTGTGTAGAACTGAATCGAGGCGGGCCCGTGCTGGTTGAGATCACCGAAGCCAGACCGCTTCCAGCCGCCGAAGGTGTGGTAGGCCACCGGAACCGGGATCGGCACGTTGACGCCGACCATGCCCACCTGCACGCGGGAGACGAAGTCGCGGGCGGCATCGCCGTCGCGGGTGAAAATCGCGACCCCGTTTCCGTATTCGTGTTCGGTGGGCAACCGCAGGGCTTCTTCGTAGTCGTGCGCCCGCACGATGCACAGCACCGGGCCGAAGATCTCGTCGGTGTATATCGACATGTCGGTCGTGACGTTGTCGAACAGCGTGGGGCCGATGAAGAAGCCCTTCTCCAGGCTGTTGTCGTCGTAGGTCAACTCGTCGGTGGTGCGCTCGCGGCCGTCGACCACCAGGTCCGCGCCCGCCTCGACGCCCTGGCCGATGTAGTCCCGCACCCGCTTGAGCGCGGCCTCGGTGACCAACGGGCCGTAGTCGGCCTTCGGGTCCAGACTGTGTCCGACGCGCAGCTGGTTGATCCGCTCGACAAGCCTGTTGCGCAACCGGTTTGCCGTCTCTTCGCCGACAGGTACCGCGACGCTGATCGCCATGCAGCGTTCGCCGGCGCTGCCGTAGCCCGCGCCGATCAGCGCGTCGACCGCTTGATCGAGGTCGGCGTCCGGAAGGATCACCATGTGGTTCTTCGCGCCGCCGAAGCATTGTGACCGTTTGCCGTTGGCGGCCGACGTCTCGTAGATGTACTGCGCGATGTCGGAGCTGCCGACGAAGCCGACGGCCGCGATGTCGGGGTGGTGCAGGATGGCGTCGACGGCTTCCTTGTCGCCCTGGACCACCTGGAACACGCCCGCCGGCAGACCGGCTTCTACGAACAGCTCGGCCAAGCGGAGCGGCACCGACGGGTCGCGCTCAGAAGGCTTGAGAATGAACGCATTTCCACACGCCAGCGCGGGCCCGGCTTTCCACAGCGGGATCATCGCCGGGAAGTTGAACGGCGTGATACCCGCGACCACGCCCAGCGGCTGGCGGATCGAGTAGACGTCGATGCCGGTGCCGGCACCCTCGGTGAACTCGCCCTTGAGCAGATGCGGGATGCCGATGGCGAACTCGATGACCTCGACGCCGCGCTGAATGTCACCCTTGGAGTCCGGAATCGTCTTGCCGTGTTCCAGGCTCAGCAGTTCGGCCAGTTCTTCCAGATTGGCGTTGATCAGCTGGACGAATTTCATCATCACCCGTGCGCGGCGCTGCGGGTTGAATGCCGCCCACTCCTTCTGCGCCTTCTTGGCCGAGGCCACCGCGGTGTCGACGTCGGCGGCGGATGCCAGCAGCACCTGCGCCTGCACCTCACCGGTGCTCGGGTTGAGCACATCGGCGGTCCGCGTCGATGCGAGATTGCTGCGGCGTCCGTCGATGAAATGCGGAATCTTGTGAGTCATGGTGTCCCTCGGACAAAAAGTAAGCGGGGTGTTTACTAGGACATCCTAGTAACTGCCGGGAACGCTGGCAAGCGGTCGGCCGACTGCACTGGCCGAGGGCGCGGCTGGACCGCGACCGTCACCGAGATGGCAGAACCCGGCCACACATGGAAACGTTGGGCACACCCGCCGATTCCGGCAGATGTACCCAACGCTCCGCGAGGCTATTTCGTCGAGGCGGTCAAGGTCTGAGGCATCAGCCGCCGCCTTTGGGCACCGCTGTCTCGTCTTCTCCGGTTCCCTTACCCGGGGCGTTGCCCTTCAAGTACTTCTTGGCAGGCTCTTGTCCCTCGTCGAGTTGCTTCGGGCAGTACGCCTTCGCCGAGATCGTCGCGAACTGAGCGGCGCCGCTTTCGGTGAGGGCCGGGTTGCTCTCCTGCAGGTGCTGGATCAGGTGCAGCCCGCCCATGCCGTTGTGCAGCGCACCGCACACTGCCTGGCCGGCACTGACGGCCTGGGCCGGGTCGGAAAAGCCGATGCCCACTTTTTTCAGGTCAGCCAGGAAGGCGGGGTTGTTCTCGTCGCTGGCCGGTTCGTCGAGGCCGGGTTCGGCGTGTGCGGGGGCGGCGAGCATGAGCCCCAGCGATACGCCGAGAACTGCGAAAAGAGATTTCATCGATCCTCCTTATCCGGTTTGGTTGGCGGCCTTTGCGACCGCGGCGGTGGCCTTGCCGTCGGTCAGATGCACAGCGTGGATGCCGGGTTTGGTGGACAACTTGGCCACCAGGTCGTCGAGTCCGGCTTCGTCGACGTTCCAGTGCTGCACGTCATCCGGGGACTCCTGCAGCTTCGCGATGACTTTGTCGAGCGGAATCGGACCCTTGGTGCGCGCGGGCGCGGTCACCTTGGCCCGCACACCCGTCGACGTGACGACACGGGAGGCCGGGCTGCCCAGCGCTCCTCCGGCGAGGCTGCCCAGGCTGGCCTGGTTGAGTGCGCTGAGCGGTACCTCCAGCGTGGGAGCGGCCGTCGCGGCAAAAGCGCCGTCCGGCAACGAGGTAGCGGCAAGTCTGATCGCCGGAGTGGCACCGGCCCAGCTGGGCGGAACGGACAGCTTGCCCACCGCCTGCGCGCTGCCCAGTGCCGCTGATGCCGCCTTGGCCCCGATGCCCAGGCCGCCGGCATGCCCCGGCGAGGACAGCCCGGCGCCCAGCGATCCCAAACCGACGCCGTGGCTCCAGGGCTGGTAGATGAAGAAGTTCTTCCACTGCGAGATACCCATGCCCGTCGAGCTGTTGACCACGTTGGTCCAGGTGGCCTGGCTGCCGGCACCCGAGATGAACGAGTAGGCGTTCGTCCACGTCGTGGCCAGTTGAGATCCGCCGGGGAAGGTGCCGAGAGCATTGGTGAAGAACTTGGTGAAGTCGCTGTTCACCGCGGTGACCTGGTTCAGGTAATTGGTGGCAGTGCTCTCGAACTGCTCGAGCAGCGCTTCAAGATCATTAGGTGCCGCCGCGGCGCCTGCTGCCGTGGTGGCCGCCGCCTGGGCGGCCTGGCCGCTGTCATTGGTGGTCTGCGGCGCCTCGGTGAATGAGCCCAGCCCGGTGGTGGCCGCCTGCGATGAGCCGGAGTAGCCGGTGATGGCGGCGACATTCTGGGCCCAGAACTGCCCGTACTCGGCCTCCAAGGCGGCGATCGCGGCGTTGTACTGCCCGAAGATGTTGCCCTGCAACAGCGATACCAGCTGGGTGCGGTTCGCGGCGATCTCGGCCGGTGGGACGGTAGCCGAAAGTGCGGTCTCGTAAGCACTGACGGCGGCCCTGGCCTGGCTGGCGGTCTGCTCGGCCTGGCCTGCCGTCGTCGACAGCCACGACACGAACGGTGCGGCCGCAGCGGCCGCCGCCTCCGACGACGGACCGGTCCAGTCACCGTTGATCAGCCCGGAGATCACCGACTGGAAATTGGCGGCGGTGGACTGCAACTCGTTGGACAGCCCATCCCACGCCGATGCGGCGGATTGCAATGACTCCGCGCCCGGACCCGAGTAGATCTTGGCGGAGATCAACTCCGGCGGTTGCGCTGCGAAATCGAAAACCATTGCGGCTTCTCCTTATTCCGCGCTCGGCGGGATCACGATGATGGTGGCGGTGGTGGCGATCTCGTCGACGGCGACGGCACCCGGCACGCGGAAACCCTGCCCGACGGCCGCGCGGGTGGCGCTGCCGCCGATCGCGCGCCCGGCCAGGCTCGACAGCGCCGTCTGACCGAACATCCCCGGCTGCGCGAGTCCCATCTCAGGAGCGGCGTCAACCGCGCTCGCTTCCATCTCGGCGGCGACCGTCCTGACCGCGGGCACCGCCGACGCCCAGTTCTGGGGTACCGAGAGCGAGCCGATGGTGCCCGCTCGTCCGAGCGAGGCCAGCGTCCCCGCATTCCCGGCGCCGCTGGAGGAGCCGCTCAACAGTCCGCTGTGCAACAACGGCGACAGCGCGCCGGTAATGGGGGTCGGGTGGAGCAGCGGGCCGATGCCCTGGATACCGACACCCAGGCTCGGGATGGAGATGGCGACCTGGTACCAGTTCTTCATCAAGCTGCCGAGTCCGAGCGGCGTCCATGGCCCGGCCGCATACGTGCTGAGCGTGTTGGCCCCGGTGGTGAGGAATTGGTTCAACAGCGTGATGCCGTTGGTCACCGACGGCGGCAAGCCCAAGTCCGCCAGGGTAGTGGTCGCGGGCGGAAACAGCGCGGTGAGTTGCGACTGGAAGGCCGTGAGCTGGGTGCCGAATTGGGTGGCTTCGGTGTTCAGCTGAGTCAAGAATGCCGATAACGCGTCGGTCGTCGAATCGGCCGAAGAGGCGGCAGCCGATTGGGCGGTGGAAGCCGCCTGGGTCGTCTGCCCGCTGTCGTTAGTCGTCGCGGGCGCGTCGGTGAACGGTGTGAGCTGGCTGGCGGTGGTGGCGGCACCGGAGTAGGCGTACATCGCGCCTGCGTCCTGTGCCCAGAATTCGGCGTAGGCGGCCTCGGTGGCAGCGATCGCCGGGGTGTTGATGCCCAGGAAGTTGGTCGCGACCAATGCGGACAGCAGAGCTCGATTGGCCTCGATCACCGGCGGCGGAATGCTGGCGGCGAACGCGGCCTCGTAGGCGGCGGCCGCCGCCTGGGCCTGGGCTGCGGTCTGCTCGGCCTGGGCAGCCGTGCTGCTCAACCACTCCGTGTAGGGGGCCGCCGCAGCGGCGGCCGACTGAGACGAAGGACCCTGCCAGCTGGACGCCAGCTCGGAGATCGTCGACGCGTACGACGCCGAGGTGGTCTGTAGCTCGCTCGCCAACGCGCTCCACGCGGTCGACGCCGCCAGCAACGGCGCCGAACCCGGTCCCGCGTAAATCCGGCCGGAGTTGACCTCCGGCGGTAGCGCCCCAAAATCGAAAACCATCCGTGTCCCTCGCTCCGGCTGTGTGGGTCGTCTTTGCTCGGCGCTTTCCCAGCGCCGAGCGGTAGTTGGCTTTACGAAGCGCCCATCTACAGCTGGCAATTCAATGCATCGTCGCTGGCAGCCGCCTGGGTCTTTCCGCAGTTCGGAGATTAGCCAGCCTCAGCAAGACGGCGCTCGAAGCGAGCTGCGGCCGGCACACCGATGCGAGCGCCGGAGGACCCGGCGCACCGCGTCGGACCCGAGCCGAACGCGCCCCGAAAACAGGCTCTCAGCTGGCGAAATCGCCCAACGCCAACGCGCCGGCCGAGTCGCTGCAACGGGTGAACGGCCGGTGGCCGCGATTAAAAATCTGGACATCCAAAATCCGGACCCGGCCGCGAGCGGATCCTCCGCGTTTATTCGCGGGAAGATTCTTAACTCGCGACCGCGAATTCCGGCGAGAGCAGGCATCCCGCCGGCCCGGAGTTTCAGCACGCCACAGCAGGTTTTTGATCGCCGGCAACGGGCCTGCGGCGGTCGACACCGCGTCCGATTCTGGACGCCCCGCGCCGCGCTGCGGCATAGTTGCTCTTAGAGTTTCGGCCACAAGCCACGGTTACCCACTTCGCGTTTGCGCGGAGTCCGCACCTGAGGAGACTGCCCATGTCATTCGTGACCACCCAGCCCGAGGCGCTGAGCTCGGCGGCAACGGCGCTCGGCGGCATTGGTTCGTCGTTCAGCGCCCAGAACGCTGCCGCTGCGGCGCCGACCACGGGGGTAGTTCCGGCCGCAGCCGACGAGGTATCGGCGTTGACCGCTGCGCAGTTCGCCGCGCACGCACAGCTCTACCAAGCCGTCGCCGCTCAGGCCGCAGCCATCCACGAGCAATTCGTGAACACGCTCGGTACCAGTGCCGGGTCCTACGCGGCAACCGAAGCAGCCAACGCCGCGACCGCGGGCTGACAACCACCGACCCTCCAGCTGTCGGCCGGGCACCCCACAGGTGTCCGGCCGACAGCTGTTTTATCATGCGGATCGGCCTGGCGACTGCCGACCAGCCATCCCGGAAAATCAGATAGGAAGACAAGTGCCGGAGGCTGTTTCGCAGGCATCGACTGCCATCAAGGAAGCCGAACGCCTGATCCAGTCCGGCAGTCTCGCGTCGGCATCCGAGCTCCTCGAGCACGTCGTCGAGCAAGACGCCACGGTGGAAGCCCTGTACTTGCTGGCCGCGACATATTGCGAACTCGGAGCATATGACGCCGCACTTCGCCATGCGTCTGCCGCGGTTGACCAAGACCCATCGTCGGCGCCGGCGAGGGACATGCTGGCGAAGGTGAATTTGGCCTTGGGTCATTACGATTCAGCGCTGACCGACTACATCGGCCTTGCCGCGCTATGCCGCGAACAAAGCCCGAAGCCGCCCGACCAGTTCTCGATCCCGGCGCATTATGCGTTGCACAACATCGAGCAACTCGAGCACATCCTGGCTTTAAACGGTGATAACGCCGGGGCAATGACGGACCAACTCGACGTTCTTCGTCGCGGCCTCACGAACGTCATCGATGAGGCGAGCGGCGAGGCGCCATGGGTCTCCATTCCAGGGACAGGCAACCAGCTCCTCGCCGACCCGCCGTACGTTCGCGTCGAGGAAGAGCGGCTCGCGCGATATGTGAACACTGCCGTCGACTACAGACCCGTCCAACGGGGCGTGCTGGCCGGTGAAAAGGTGCAGGTCATCGACGATTTCCTCACCCCGGAGGCGCTGGAGCAGGTCCGAAAGTTCTGCCTGGAATCCACGGTCTGGCGGCACCCTTACAAATTCGGCTACGTCGGCGCGTTCCCGCAAGACGGATTCGCCAGCACGTCGTTGTTCGCTGTCGCCGAAGAGTTCACCACCGCACTCGGTGACGCCTTCGAGGGAGTGCAATTCGCGCAGTGGTGGGGCTTTGTCTACAACGCCAATCTGCCGGGAACCGACATCCACGGCGACGACGCCGATTTCTCGCTGAACCTCTGGATCACTCCGGACTCCGCCAACCTCGACCCGGACTCCGGTGGTCTTGTCGTGTGGGACGAAAAGGCACCGAGCGACTGGACCTTCGACGACTACAACTCGGGCGGGGACCGCGTCCAGCGGTACCTCGACGAGCGGAACGCCGAGTCTCGCGTCATCCCGTATCGCGCGAACCGGGCCGTCCTGTTCGAGGGCCACCTTTTTCACCGCACCGACGACTTCACCTTCGCGCCGGGATTCGAGAATCGGCGACGCAGCCTGACCTTTCTGTTTCGCCGCAACAAGGGATGACGGACGCTGCACAGGCCGATATGCTGCTGTCCGCGTACGCTATTCGGGTGCAGAGTGCGACGGCCGCCCTGAGCGAAGCTCAGCGTATGGTCCAGGCCGGCAGTTTTGCCGCGGCCGCGGAAGTCCTCGAAGGCGTCGTCGATCGCGAGCCCACCCTCGGCGTGCTGTACCTGCTTGCGGCGACGTGCCTGGAGCTCGGAAGAAACGACGCAGCGCTTCGATATGCCGCGGCCGCGGTCGACCAGGATCCCTCTTCGGCGCCGGCCAGAGACGTCCTTGCGAAGGTTCACCTGGCGTCAGGTGACTACGTCGCCGCGTTGTCGAACTTCGAAGCTGTTGCCGCCCTCGCTCGCGAACAGCGCCAGACGCCACCGAATGAGTTCTCGATTCCCGCGCATTTCGCCTTGCACAACCTCGAGCAACTCGACCACATCCTCGCCGGCAATGGCGATGGGCAAGCGCTCCTAGGCGCGTTCAACGGCGGACTCGAGGGCCTGCGCCGCGAACTGACGGACGTGATCAACGGGGCTGACGGCGAAGCGCCGTGGATATCAGTCAACGCCAGCAACAGCCACCTGCTTGCCGATCCACCGTTCGTGAAGGTTCCCGAGGAAAGGTTGCCGCGGTACTTGAATCCGGGCGTCGACTACGGATCGATCCGACAGGGCGTCGTGGCCGGCCAGGGTGTGCAGGTCATCGATGACTTCCTGACCCCAGAGGCACTCGAACAGGTGCGAAAGTTCTGCTTGGAATCCACTGTCTGGCGTCTTCCGTATCAGTTCGGTTATGTCGGCGCCTTTACCCGGGACGGGTTCGCCAGTACGTCCCTGTTCGCCATCGCAGAAGAGTTTTCGGCGGCGCTCGGAGAGGCATTCGCCGACTATCAGTTGGCGGAATGGTGGGGATTCGTCTACGACGCCAAGCTGCCGGGAACTGACATCCACGGTGACGACGCCGACTTCTCGCTGAACCTTTGGATCACGCCCGACTCCGCCAACCTCGACCCGAGCGGCGGCGGATTAGTCATGTGGAACAAGAAGGCACCGAGCGACTGGAGCTACAGCGACTACAACTCCGGGGGAGAGCGGGTCAGACAGTTCCTCGAAGAGGAGAACGCCCAATCGCAGGTCATCCCCTACCGGGCCAACCGGGCCGTCCTGTTCGAGGGACACCTCTTTCACAAGACCGACGACTTCACCTTTGCCCCCGGATTCGCCAATCGGCGACGTAGCGTGACGATTCTGTTCCGCCGCAGAAGGCGGTAGTTCGCGGGCCGTCGCAGCCGACCTTGTGTAACCCGCCACGATATGGACCACTGAGGAAGCGAAATCATCAGCGGGGCCACGCTCTTGAACAAGGCAGGCAACATGTGACGGCACACGGCGACTCCGCCGCTCCGCGCCCGTTGCGACTGGTGCCCGGGGACGGCTATCCGGACTGGGAGGCGGTCTATCAGGACAACGCCACCTGGGTTTACCGCACCATCTACGCGCGGGTCGGCAACCGGGCGGACGCTGAGGATCTCACCGCCGAGGTCTTTCTCGCCGCGCTGCGGCCACTACGATTGACGGCCAGCGTCGGTGAGGTTCGCGGCTACCTGCGGGCCACCGCGCGCACCGTGTTGGCCGCGCACTGGCGCGAGACTCTGGGCCGGGAGATCACCTCGATCGACGACATCGAGCAGCCGCCCGAGAGCGAGCGGGCGATCAGCACGGCCCCGCAACGGGTGGCCGGTGTTCTCGGGCAACTGCCGGACAACTACCGACGGATCTTGGAATTGCGTTTCCTGCAGGGACGTTCGATCAAAGAGTCGGCGACCGAACTAGGGGTTAGTGTCGCTAATGCCAAGGTGCTGCAGCATCGGGCGCTGCGGCTGGCCGCGCAGGTCAACGAAGAGGGCGGATCATGAACACGCGTGCGTTGCGCAGGTACATCGATGACCTGCTTCGTGGCCGTCGCCCAAAGCCGTTCCGCCCCGGCGACTTCGAAGCCGCGCAGATTCGGACGGCTATCGATCTGCAGGCTTCACGGCGGGGCAGCGATGCTCCGAGTGACGAGTTTCTGACTGATCTGCACCGTCGCCTTGCGGCCCAACAGGACAGCACCAAGCGACCGGCGGCGACGTGGAATGCGACGCGACGGACCGTCATCGTGGGCACATCGGCGGCCGCGGCGGCCGCGGTCGCGGCGGTATCCGTCGACCGTGCGTTGATCGATGGCGGTCAGGTCGCGGACGGCGACCACAGTCGAGAGCTCAACCCCAGTGCCGGGCGCTGGATACGCGTTGCGGCCAGTACAGACGTGACCGACCGCGTGATGCGGCCGTTCGATGTCGGCTCTGTCATCGGGTTCGTCCGCCGCGTGAACGGCAAGCCCGAGGCCGTATCGGGGGTGTGCACCCATCAGGGCTGCCGGCTGTGGTTCGACGCGCCCGACGACCGGTTGCGCTGCCCCTGCCATTCGACGTCGTTCGCGCCTGCCGGTCAGGTGTTGACCCATCAGCTGCCGATCGCTCCGAAACCGTTGCCTACCTTGATGGTTCGCGAACAGGATGGCGGCATCGAGGTGTTCGTGCCGGCGCCCCGGAACGAACCTGCCTGACGGGCTGTAACCCACTGCCCTATCTCTTGGCGAGGCGTATCTTCCCGCCGAGGATGGAGGTAATGGAATGCGCGGACGACTATGCGGCGCAGGGGTTCTGCTGGTGGTGTCGGTGGTCGCGGGATGCTCTTCACCCGCGTCGGTAAAGGCTCCGTCGGTGACGTTTGGCCCGACGGCGACGACACCGGGCATGAGCGGTATGCCGTCGATGCCGAATATGCCTGCTGACACTGCTGCTTCACCGGCGGCGCCCACGGCTCCAGTGGCCGGCAACGCGGTCAACATCGACAACTTCGCATTCGCCCCCGCGACGCTGACCGTTCCGGCGGGCAGCACCGTCACCTGGACCAACAAGGACGAGGAGCCGCACACCGTCGTCGCCAAGGACGGCTCATTCCACTCTCCCGGAATGGGTTCGCAGGCAACGTTTTCCTTCACTTTTCCGAAGGTGGGGACGTTCGACTACGTGTGCTCGATCCACCCGTTCATGCAGGCCACCGTGGTGGTGACGCCATGACGGACCACCCGCACTCGATGAACCGGCGCCAGTTGATCCGGCACAGCGCCTGGTTCGGCGCGGCCGTCGGACTTGCGGTAGTGGGCGGCGAAGTCATCTCCCACGTCGCCGGCGCAGCGGACGCCGCGCGCGTTCAGGGCCGGCCCACGTTGAGATTCGCTCAAGTCAGCGACAGCCACATCGGCTTTCTGGGTAAAGCCAACTCGAATGTCGCGGACTCGTTCACTCAGGCGATCGACCAGATCAACAACCTCGGTTACGCACCGGATTTCGTCATCCACACCGGTGACCTCACCCACCTGGCCACACCCGGTCAGTTCGATCAAGTCAAGCAAATGATGACCGGCTTGCGCACGCAACAGGTATTTACGGTTCCCGGCGAGCACGACTCGATCGACGACGCGGGACAGAAGTACCGAGGCGTGTTCGGCGCAGGAACCCGGGGTGACGGGTGGTACAGCTTCGATATCGCCGGAGTGCATGTGATCGCCCTGGTGAACACACTGAACCTGAAAAAGCTTGGGCACCTTGGGGTTGAACAGTTAAACTTCGTCGCCAACGATGTTGCGGGGCTGTCCAGTGACACGCCCATCATCGTGTTCAGTCATATCCCACTGTTCGCCATGTACCCGGATTGGGGATGGGGCACTGACGATGCCGCCCAGGCGCTGAGCTACTTACGCCGCTTCTCGTCGGTGACATGCCTCAACGGTCATGTGCACCAACTGTTCTCCAAGACAGAGGGCAAGGTGACGTTCCACAGCGGTACGACCACCGCCTACCCGCTGCCTCATCCCGGGGACGGGCCGGCGCCCAAACCGGTTACCCTGCCCGCCGGCAAGTTGCACGACGCGCTCGGCATCCGTGAGGTCAGCTACAGCCGGGGCCAGAATATTCTTGCTGTGAAAGAGAAGACACTGCAATGACTTTGATCAGGATCGCGCTCGCGGCGATGATAGCCGTCAGCGGCGTGAGCCATGCGGATCTCTATGTTCACGGCTATCGCCACATACCACTGATCGGCGACGCCTTTCTGGCCCAGGCCAGTATCTCGTGTGCGCTGGCGCCGCTTATCCTGATCGGTGGCCCGTGGTCGCTGCACTGGGCCGGGGCCGCGGTGGCCGGTGGCGCTCTGGTCGCATTCGCGTCGTCACGCACCGTCGGGATTTTCGGCTTCTCCGAAACGGGATGGCAGCCGTGGCCGCACACGGCGATCAGCGTGTCCGCTGAACTGCTGGCCGTCGGGCTGTGGGCGGCCTACGCGTTGGGTGGTCGACGGCGGACCTAAAAGTTTGTCGGTGGGGCATGGCACAGTCGAACCTATGTTCGAAGCTGTGCCTACCGTGATAGAGCGGCTCTGTGCGGCCGCGCGGGCGGAGAACCGGGCGGCTGGGGAGCGGTTGGCGGTGATCGGTGAGCTCGATGTGCTGTGGTTACGGCGCTACGGGGAACGTGAGACGTGGTGCACCGACACCCAGGAGGCGATCACCGCGGAGGTGGCCGCCGCGTTGGGCATCACCCAGGGGTTGGCGACCAGTTATCTGGAGTACTCCCGGGCGATGCGGTTGCGGTTGCCGCGGGTGGGCGAGGTATTGGTGGCCGGCGACATCGACTACCGGACGTTCCAGACGATCGTCTACCGCACGGATCTGATCACCGACGCCGTTGTGCTGGCCGCCGTGGATGCGTCGCTGGCCGCGAAAGTCGCCCGCTGGCGCGGGGTCACGCAGGGTCGCGTCGGCGGCTATGTCGACCAGGTGGTCGCTCGTGCCGATCGTGACGCGGTGCGGCGTCGTCGCGAGCGCCGCGGGGAACGGGAACTGTCGATCTGGGCCGACGTCGATGGTCTCACCGAAATCTTCGGCCGGTTGCTCACCACCGATGCCCACGCGGTCGACGCCCGGCTCGACGCCCTCGCGGCCACCGTGTGTGCCGATGATCCACGTACTCGCACTCAGCGCCGCGCCGATGCGATGGGCGCACTGGCCATGGGGGCCGACCGAATGAGTTGCCGCTGCGGGCAACCCCAGTGCCCGGCTGCAACCAGACCGGTGCCGAGCCCGGTGGTGATCCACGTGGTCGCCGACGAGGCCACCCTCGACGGTCGCGCACCCACGCCGGGGTCGATGATCGGTTCCGACGCGCTCCTGCCGGCCGAACTGATCGCCGACCTTGCGAAATCGGCCAAGCTGCGACCGTTGATTCACCCGGCGGACGCGGCGCCGGAACGCGGCTACGCGCCGTCGCGGGCCTTGGCCGATTTCGTCCGCTGCCGCGACTTGACGTGCCGATTCCCGGGCTGCGACAAGCCTGCCGTGGCCTGCGATCTCGACCACACGATGCCCTACGACGACGGTGGCCCCACGCACGCCTCGAACCTCAAATCGCTGTGCCGCCTTCACCATCTGATCAAGACGTTCTGGGGCTGGCACGACCACCAACTGCCCGACGGCACGATCATCTGGACGTCTCCGTCCGCGCAGACCTATGTCACCATCCCCGGCAGCGCGCTGTTGTTCCCGAGTTTATGCGCACCCACCGCGGTGCTCGACGTCATGCCGGACCGCCCGCGATGCGCCGGCCGGTCCGCGATGATGCCCGGGCGCCGGCGCACCCGCGCCCAGAACCGGGCCAAATACGTTGCCGCCCAACGGCGCCACAACCGACAAAGCAGACAACGACGCTACGAGGCCGCTACCCACCTTTTTTCGGATGAGGACGATGAACCCCCGCCGTTTTAGGTGACCACGATCCCATGACCGAAGTTGCCGACGATCCCTAACACGGGTGAGTGAATAGTCGCCGGCAGCTACTTCTTGGACGGGATCACGATCACCACGATCAGCGTCAAGATGCTGAAGAAAAACCCGAGGATGCCCCAACCTAATGCGCTGCGTCCCTTGGTTCCTGCGATGACGCCGGAGATGATCGCCGCAATCAAGCTGCCGATCCCCACGAAAATGCCTTTGATGCCTCCGAGAATGAAGCCCGCGGCTTCCGGCTGGCTGTAACTGGCCAGCAAGAGTTGATGAAGCATGATGATCTCCTCAACGCTGAAGGGGGTCACCCGTCTGAAACCCCGGATGAAGGTACCCCAAACGGCGGGTTTTCAATCGCTTTTCAGGTCGGCGATAAATCCCTGAGCCTCTTCCCAGGTCGGCAGCAGACCTGCGGCGCGCACGTCGTCCAAGGTCGGCGCGGTGGCGTCGCGGTCGGAGATCACCAGGTCGTGCCCGGTCGGCCAGTCGATGGCCAACGCCGGATCGGTGGGGGAGATGGTGTGCTCGCGTTGCGGGCTGTACTCGGCCGAGCAGAGGTACATCACCGTCGAGTTGTCTTGCAGCGCAAGGAATCCATGCGCGAGCCCCTCGGAGATGTACACCGACTTGCGGCTGAGGTCATCGAGTATGACGGCGTCCCAGCGGCCGAATGTCGGCGAGCCCACCCTGATGTCGACCACGACGTCGAACACCGACCCGGACAGGCATGCTCACGTATTTGGCTTGGCTCGGCGGCAGCTGTGCGAAATGCAGACCGCGCAGCACGCCGGCCGCCGACACCGAGCAGTTCGCTTGCCGGACATCCAGCCGATGGCCCGTGAAGGCGGTGAAGCCCCGGTCCGTCAGCCACTCGAAGAACAGTCCACGCGAATCGGGATGCACCTTCGGCGTGATCTCCCAGGCGCCGGCAATGTCGAGTTCCCGGACTTCCATGTCACTGACCCCGCTGTTCGTAGCGAGCCTCCACGGCATCTTTGAGCGGCCGCCACCACGATTCGTTGCTGCGATACCAGTCGATGGTGGCGCGCAGGCCCTCGGTGAAGTCCGTATGCTTTGGCGCCCAACCTAATTCGTCACGCAGCTGAGACGGGTCGATCGCATAGCGCAGATCGTGGCCGGCTCGGTCGACCACGTGATCGAAGTCGCCGGGATCGCGGTCCATCAGTCCCAGCAGGGTGCGCAGCACCGAAAGGTTGTCGCGTTCACCGTCGGCGCCGATCAGATAGGTGTGGCCGGCCCGGCCGCCGTCGAGGATGCGGCGGACCGCAACGTTGTGATCCTCGACGTGGATCCAGTCCCTGACGTTGGCGCCCGTGCCGTACAGCTTCGGCCGTCGCCCGGACAGAATGTTGGTGATCTGGCGTGGGATGAACTTCTCCACATGCTGATAGGGCCCATAGTTGTTGGAGCAGTTGGAGATCGTCGCCTGCACGCCGTAGGACCGCACCCAGGCCCGCACCAGCATGTCGGATGCGGCCTTGGTCGACGAGTACGGGCTCGACGGGTTGTAGGGCGTGGCAGCGGTGAACCGCTGCGTGTCGTCGAGTTCCAGGTCGCCGTACACCTCGTCGGTGGAGACGTGATGCAGTCGCACCTGATGCCGTCGTACCGCTTCCAAAATGGTGAACGTCCCGACGACGTTGGCCTGTAGGAACGGCGCCGGGTCGGCCAACGCGTTGTCGACATGAGTCTCGGCCGCGAAGTGCACGACCGCATCCGACTCGGCGACCAACTCCGACACCAGTTCTGCATCAGTGATGTCGCCCTGCACCAGCGCGATTCGATCGTCGACGGGAGCCAGGGATTCGCGGCTGCCCGCATAGGTCATGGCGTCCAGAACCGTCACCGCGTCGTCCGGATGGTCGCGCACGGTGGCGTGCACGAAATTGGCGCCGATGAAACCAGCGCCACCGGTCACCAGCAGCCGCATGGGGAAACCCTAGCCCGGCGGTCAGCTCGGAGGCGTCAACCCCAGCGGTCCGGCCAACTCCTGCAGCACACCCAGCAGCTTGCCGTCGGGCCCACCCAGCACCTGGATCGCCACGTGGTCGGCGCCGGCCTGCAGGTGCTCATCGAGGCGCGCGGCGATCTGCTCGGTTGTGCCGTGGGCGACGACGGCGTCAATCAGCTTGTCGCTGCCGGGTTTGTGAACATCGGAATCGGTGAAGCCGAGCCGGCGCCAGTTGTTCACGTAGTTGCTCAAATCGAGGTAGAACTCGACGGTTCGCCGACCGATTTCACGGGCCTCGTTGGCGTTTTCGGTCAGGACGACCTTGTGCTCGGGTGCCAGGAAGACCGAGTTGCCGATCAGTTCGCGAGCGTGGGCGGTGTGCTCCGGGGTGGTCAGGTACGGGTGGGCGCCGGCACCGCGTTCAGCGGAGAGCGCCAGCACCTTGGGTCCCAGCGCCGCGAGCACCCGCCGACTTGTCGGCACGGACGCGCTGTCGAGTTCGTCGAGATACTCGACCAGCGCATCGTAAGGCTTGCGGTAGTCGTCGGTGTGCTCGGGATGTCCGACTCCGATGCCCAGCAAAAACCTTCCCGGGTAGGCCTTTTCAATGCGGTGGAACGATTCGGCCACCTGGGCCGCCGGCGACGCCCAGATGTTGATGATCCCGGTCGCCAACTGCAACGTCGATGTCTCCGCCAGCGCCGGTTCCACCCAGCTGAGATCGGCATCGGGAGAGCCGCCGACCCAGACAGCGCCGTAGCCCAGCGCCTCGATCTGCTGAGCGACACCTCCGCTGACCGATCGACTGGGAAGCCAGACCCCGTATCGACCCATGTCTGGTACCAGCGAAACGCCCTCGGTCATCTACATCCCCTCTGGTTGGTCAGGCCGGCGTCAGTCCCAGCGGACCCGCGAGTTCGGCCAACGCAGACACCAGGTTTTCATCTTTGGTCAAAACCTGCACGGGCACGTGGTCGGCACCGGCGTCCAGGTGCTCTTTGAGCCGCGCGGCGATCGCCTCCGGCGTTCCGTACGCCACCAGCGCGTCCAGCAGGCGGTCGCTGCCGGGGAAGGTTACCTCTTCCTCTGAGAACCCCAGTCGCTTCCAGTTGTTGCGATAGTTCGCGAGGTTGAAATAGACCGGGAGTGTCTTGCGGGCGACGGCCCGCGCCTGCTCGGCGTCGGTGGTCAGGACCACCTTGTGTTCGGGCGCCAGAAACGCCGACGGCCCCATCAGCTCGCGGGCGCCAGCGGTGTGCTCCGGGGTGGTGAGGTAAGGGTGCGCGCCCGCGCTGCGCCGCGCTGACAGCTTCAGCACCTGGGGTCCCAGCGCGGCCACCACTCGGCGGTGGGCGGGCACCCCGTGCTCGTCGAGTTGATCGAGGTATTCCACCAGGGCGTCATAGGGCTTGCGGTACTCGGCGACCGCCTCGGGGTGTCCGACGCCGATACCGAGCAGGAAGCGTCCCGGGTAGGCCCTATCGATCCGATGGAACGACTCGGCCACCGGCTTGGCGGCGTCCGACCAGATGTTGACGATGCCGGTGGCCACCTGCAGCGTCGTCGTCGCCTCGAGAATGGGCTCCACCCACGCTAGTTCGGCCGGTGGCGAACCGCCAACCCAGACGGACCCGTAGCCCAGGGCTTCGATGTCTCTGGCTTGGGCAGGCGTGACGCCGCGTCCGAACGATCCGAACCGGCCGAGATTGGGCTTGCTTGCCGCTGAATCGGTCATGGTTGCTCCAACCTACCGCCGGGCGCCGGCTATTCCGGGTTTACCGCAGCACGGCCCTGGGTAGCATCGCCTGGATGCTCTCGCTGCTGGCTCGTCTGATCATTGCAGCGCCCAAGCGAGTGCTCGGCGCAGTCTTGTTGCTCACCGTCGTCGCGGCCGCATTCGGCGCCACAGTCACCGAACACCTTGGCGCTGCGGGCTTTCAAGACCCGGGCTCAGCGTCCGCGCGTGGCATGAAGGTGCTCACCACGAAGTTCGGTCAGGGCGACATGGATCTGACACTGGTGGTCCGTGCCCCGGGCAGTGTGCTGGATCCGGCGGCCACGGCAGCCGGGCGCAACCTGGTCAAGGAATTACACCGATCCGAATTCGTCAACGACGTCGAATCGCCGTGGGACGGCTCGCCGCAGAGCGCCGGTCTGATCAGCAAGGACGGCAGCACCGGGCTGGTGATCACCGGTATCACCGGATCGGAGAACGACGCACCCAAGCACGCCAAGGCGATTGCGGAGAAGTTCACCGGCAAGCGGGACGGGGTGGAGGTGCTGGCCGGGGGAACAGCGACCGTCGCCTCAGAGATCAACGACCAGTCCGAGAAAGACCTGCTGACCGCGGAGGCCATCACGCTGCCGTTGTCGCTGATCGTTCTGGTCTGGGTATTTGGCGGCCTGTTCGCGGCGCTGCTGCCGCTGGTAGTCGGCGGGTTGGCCATTGTCGGGACGCTCGGCTTGCTGCGGATGATCACCCTGTTCGCCGACGTGTCGATCTTCTCGCTCGATCTGACCACCGCCATGGGCCTGGCGCTGGCGATCGACTACACGCTGCTGCTGATCAGCCGGTATCGCGAGGAGTACGCCGTCGTCGGAGACCGCGATGTCGCGTTGCGCCGCGCGGTGGCGACGGCGGGGCGGACGATCTTGTTCTCCGCGTGCACGGTGTTTCTCGCGGTCAGCGCGCTGGCGGTGTTCCCGATGTACTTCCTGCGCTCGATGGCGTACGCCGGGTGCGGAGTCGTGGCCCTGGCCGGCTTGTACGCCGTCGTCGTCGCCCCCGCGGTGATCAAGCTGCTCGGCGACCGGATCGAGTCGCTGAACATCCGGACGCTGTTCCGGCGATCGAACCCGGACCCGGATGTGCGGCACGGCGCGCTGTACCGGGTCGCCACATTCGTCATGCGTCACGCGCTGCCGTGCGCTCTGGCGGTGGTGGCGCTGCTGCTTCTGCTCGGGTCCCCCTTCGCCGGCGCACGCTTCGGCCTGCCCGATGACCGGGTGCTGCCGACGACCGCACAGTCCCGACAGGTCGGCGACATCGTGCGCAACCAATTTCCCGCCGACCCGGCGATGGCCACCTCGATCGTCATCCCCGACGCGCAGAGTCTCGACGGCGGCGACGTCGCCGACTACGCCACCGCCCTGTCGAACGTGCCGGGCGTGGAAGCCGTTGCGGCGCCGAGCGGTTCATACGTCCAGGGTCGATTGGCCGGACCGCCGATGTCGGCGACCGCGGTCAAAGACGGCAGTGTGTGGCTGTCGGCGACCGTCCCGGGCTCGTCGCTGGACTCGCGCTACCGGACGGCGATCGACCAGCTCCGGTCGGTCCCGGTGCCGCACCACGTCGAAGCGTTGTTCACCGGAGCGGACCAGTTGAACCGGGATTCGGTCGATGAGATCGTCCGGCGCCTGCCGGTGGTGCTATTGCTGGTTGCGACAACAACGTTCGTGCTGATCTTCCTGCTCACCGGCAGCCTGGTGCTGCCCCTGGAGGCCCTGGTGCTCAACACGTTGTCGCTGTCGGCGACGCTCGGCGCGTTGGTGTGGGTTTTCCAGGAAGGTCATCTCGGCGGACTCGGCACCACGGCGACGGGCACGCTGGTCGCCGATGTACTGGTGTTCCTGTTCGCGACCGCGTTCGGATTGTCGATGGACTACGAGGTGTTCCTGCTCTCCCGAATCCGGGAGCATTGGCTCAAATCCCCTCAGGGTCACGAGGACAACGCCGAAGCGGTGACGATGGGCATTGCCACCGCGGGCCGGGTGATCACGGCCGCCGCGCTGCTGATGGTGATCGTGTTCGCGGCGCTCAGCACCGGCGAGGTGTCTTTCATGCGGATGATCGGCGTGGGCCTGGCTCTCGCCGTGATCGTCGACGCCACGTTGGTGCGGATGGTGCTGGTGCCGGCGTTCATGAAACTGGTCGGCCGATGGAACTGGTGGGCGCCGAAGCCGTTGGTCAAACTCCATGCTGCGGCCGGAGTCAGCGAAAGCTAGTTGCTGGTCAGGTTGATCTGACCTTTCAACTCGTGGTCGATCAAGAACGTCCCGGCCTCGCCCAAGTTGGGTGGGTGGAACGAATACGCGCTGAGACATCCCACCAGGTAAGCGACTTCGGGATCGGTGGCGAACGCAACGCCCCCGATCCGCGACACCAATCGCGCCGCGCTGGTCTGCAGTTGGTCGCGCAGGCCGAGCCGGATCCACAACAGGTCGGCGAACAGGGCGTCGCTGCGGTCACCGCCGTCGTAGCGGGCCGCGATCATCAGCAGGGCCCGCCACACCCCCTCGATCGGGGAGAACAGTTCGACGAAATCGGATTCGGTGAAGTTGGGCCGGTCCGCGAGTTTGAGTGCGAGCCGGGTGGCGGCGCCGACGTAGCCCGCGGTGATGATCAGCCCGAACAGCACGTAACCGGATTTCTCGTTGCGGCCATCGGGGTCCTCGACGTCGCTGACCATCGACAAATCGCTTGGCACGAAGACGTTTTCGAAATTCACCGCGTGAGTCTGCGCGGCTCCCAGCGCCGGGCTGGTCCACAGCGGTGAAACGGACAGACCCGGGCTGGGATTCCAGATCAGCGTGATCGCCCGCTGGCCGGTGTCGCTCAGGACCACGCTGGCCATCACACAGTCCATGCTGTTCGCCAGGCTGCACGGCTTCTTGCTTCCGGTGACCGTGTAGCCGCCATCGGCCGGTTCGGCCTTCATGGTGGGGCGAAAGACGCTGCCTTCGATCGTGCCCTCGGAAAAGCCGGACGCGAAAACCGTGTTGTTCTCGATCAGCGACTTGATCAAACCCACGGTCGTCTCGTCGGCGGACTCGGCGAAGTCGACGAGACCGGCCACTGACAGGTAATGCATGGTGGTCGCGGCGGCCAACGACGGGCTGAGATAGCCGACACCGCGTTGCAGTTCAACGGTTTCCACGCAGGTGGCACCGAGTCCACTGAGCTCTTTGGGGGCGGTCAGCCGCGGGCCGTCGTGTTGCTTCCACAGGTCGATGACGCCGCCGTCCGGGTCTTCGGCGGCCAGCAGCCCCAGTTTCTCCAGCTGGTCGGCCAGGTCGGGTAGGTGCCGGCGTACTGCTGTGACGTGCGACAGGCGAGTTTCGAGTTCATCGCGGTTCATCTTGTCTGTCCTTGATCGGTCGGAAGGTGGTCTCGTGCGGCCAAGTATTTGCGCAGTGCGGCAGCCGAATTCATCGATGGGCGCCACTGGGTGGTGGATTGCAGCAACCCGGAGTCCAGCAGCGGGTCGCCGAGCGTCACCCAGTGTCCGGAGTAGGGGGACAGGCGCAGCAGGAACAGCAGGTCCGCACCCGGTTTCAACAGGCTCAGCGGACCCGGGATCAGTCTGGCCCCGGAGATCGAGCAGATCTCCGAGACGCTGGTGTGGTCGGCCGGAGCGACGTTGTAGAGACCGCTCAGCCTGTGCGAGAGGATGGTGGTGTAGGCGTCGACCAAGTCGTCTTCCCAGAGGAATTGGTACAAGGACCGCGAAGGTTTCGGGTACACAACCGTTTTCGACAGCATTGTGCGCAGGCCGGAGTTGTCAAAGTGCTCGCCGACGACGTAGCAGGGTCGCACGACGGCCAACGTCGTCTTGCCGTCGTTGGCATTGACCCAGTACCAGTTGGCCAGGTGCTCAAGCAACGCCTTGTGCTGGAAATAGTAGTGGCCGGTGTCCTGGTCGCCGCCGGGATAACTGGTCTCGGTGTACGCCTCGCCGGTGCCGCACGCCGCCACCCCGAGCGCGTTCGCGCTCGAGGTGAGGACGAGTTGCCCGATGCCGGCCCGGCGGGCCTGTTCGAGCAGCGTCCGGGTCGCCACGACATTGACCCGGTAGGCGAGATGCTTGTCGCGTGGCTCCTCGACGCAGTAGGCCAGATGGATCAACGCGTCGTAGCCGCGTACCGACTCGAGGTCGAATTGCCCGCTCAGGTCAAGGAATGTCTCACGCAATTTGTCGTGCCGCAGGCCGGTCTTGCGACGGCCCAGCGCGGTGACCTCGGCGATGTTGTCGCATTCACAGGCCCAGCGGAGCACGGCACGGCCGAAGTCACCGGTCGCGCCGGTGATGGCGAGGCGAAACCCGTCCCTCATGCAGCCGCCAGTGCCCACGAGAGTTCGGCCGAGAGAGTCTTGGCGCACCAACGGATTTCGTCTTCGCTGAGCTCCGAGGTCATACAGACCCGCAGCACCGGCTTGCCCACCGGCACCGCCGGAAAGACCGCCGGGGTGACGAAGACGCCGGCGTCGCTGAGGTTGTTCCAGCTCAACACCGTCCGCAGCTCGTCGAAGAGCCGGATGGGAATGATCGGGGACCAGTCCGGGCTGCGCTCGTCGGCGCGACTCAGTTCGACGTCGAGCGGCCTGAGGCACTCCCGCATCAGACGGGCGTTGCTCTCCAGTCGTTTTCGGCGTTGCGCTCCCTCGTCGCTGCGGATCACGTCGATCGCGGCTGCCGCGGCCGCCATCGCCCCCGGGGTTCCGGACGTGCTGAACCACAGCGAGCGGGCGCTGAACCGGATCTCGTCGACGATGTCCTGCGAGCCGGCGACGAAGCCGCCCAGCCCGCCGATGGCCTTGGACAGCGAGCCCATCAGCACGTCGATGTCTTCAGCGACCCCGGTGAGCTCGGACAGCCCGGCACCGGTGGGCCCGAAGACCCCGATGCCGTGGGCTTCGTCGACCATCAGCAGCGCGCCAGAGTTCTTGCACACGTTGATGATCTGTTCGAGCGGGGCGGTCGATCCCTCCATCGAATACAGCGAGTCGACCAGGACCAGCGTGCGCCGAAATGCCGTTCCGTTGTGGCGCTGCAGCGCGGCCGACAACGAGGTCACGTCGTTGTGGTCGAATTTCTCCTCGACGGCCCCACTCAGGCGCACTCCGTCGCGGATGGACGCGTGGGCGTAGGAGTCCACCACGGCCAGGCAGTCCGGACCGATCAGCCCTTGGATGGTGCCGACGTTGGTCTGGTAGCCGGTGGTGAAGACCACCGCGTCGTCGTGCCCGAGCCAGTTCGCGATCTTCTTCTCCAGCGCGACGTGCAAGCTGTAGGTGCCGTTGAGCAGCCGGCTGCCCGTGGTCCCGGTCCCGAACTCTTGAGTCGCCGTTATCGATGCCGCGACCACGTCTGGATGTGTCGACAGACCGATGTAGGAGTTCGAACCCAGTAGCACGCACTGATGTCCCCGGACACCGACGCGTGGAGGATCGATGGACGTGATCTCCTGGAAGAACGGCATCTGCCCGATCGACGTGAAGTGTCTGGCCATCGCGACCCGCTCCGTGACATCTGTGGAGATGTCGCCGGTTACGGAAAATGTTTCCTGGTCACTCGACATCTGATCAGCACCCCCGTGTAGTTGCCCCTGGCGTTCACGGAGGACCCTGAGCTGTACGTGCGGGCAGCAGACCGTAATGGCTCGGAGAGAGCCGTCGGTGTCATTGCATTACCCCCCACGCCACCCCGATTGGGGCGTCCCCGCGCGTCGCTATGTCCGGCGTACCCGGTTTGACCACCGGTCACACCACTACCTATTCGACGCCAATCGCACAGCGGATGGGAGGTTTTTTACGTGAGCGCAATTTTTGTGGCGTCGTCGCCGTCTTCGGGCAGCGTCACGTCGACGACCGGCGGCATCTCCAGCGGCAACAGCACGATGAACTGCGTGGCTCCGGGCGCCGACTCGACCCGCAGATCGCCGTGGTGCTTGTTGACGACGATCTTCCAGGCCAGGTCCAGGCCCAAACCGGTGCCCTCGCCCACCGGTTTGGTGGTGAAGAACGGTTCGAAGATGCGCTCGAGCACGTCTTCGGGGATGCCGGGGCCGGTGTCGCAGATCTCGACGCGCAGCATCTCGTTGGCCTCGCGGCACGTGCGGATCGTCAATGTGCCACCGGCGCTACCCATCGCGGCGATCGCATTGTCGATGATGTTCGTCCACACCTGGTTGAGATCGCCTGGATAGCAAGGGATTCGGGGGAGAGATTGATCGAATTCCTTGACCACTTTGATGTGGCAGGTGCTGTCTTTGCCCAGCCGGTCGGCGAACATGGTCAGCGTGCTCTTGAGAAGATCGTGCACGTCGGCTACCTGGAAGGGCGCCCGATCCATCTGCGAGTACTGCTTGGCGTCCGCGACCAGTGCTGAAATTCGTTGGCTCGCCTCCACGAGCTGGTTCATCAGCAGCTCGCTCTCGATGGTGTAGCTGATCCATCGGATCGCCTGACCCAGCGAGGTCGCTTCTTCTAATTCGTCAGCGGTCGCGGCTATGCGCTCGAGCCAATCGGTGTCGACGCCACCTTCGACGAACGTTGCCGCGATTTCCCAGCCGCCCTCGATGCCGTGGTCATCCAGCCAGTCGCCGACAGCGTCTTCGCGGTCCGACGTCTCGATCGCGCTCAGATGTTGGGAGGCCGACTTGGCGACCTGCTCGGCGACCGCATCTTGCAGCCGCACCAAGGCATTCAGGCTCTTCGGACTGATCGTGCCGTCGGCCAGCATCGCCAGCTTGGAGCGCATGTTGGAGATCCGGCCGCGCAACTCCTGAGCGGCCCGCGCGATGGCCGCCGCCGGGTTGTTCAGCTGATGGGTCAGCCCGGCCGACAACTGGCCCAGCGCCAGCAGCTTCTCGCGATTGTCGATCAGGCGACGGGTCCGCTCGGTGCCGACGGCGATGCCGTCGAGCAGGTGAACCGCCATCGGGAACTGGTCTTTCATGAAGGCGGCGAATGCCGGGGCGTCCATCACGAAGAACCGCGACGGCTTGGTCACGTTCACCGATGTTGTGTAGAGCTGCTGCTTCTCTCCGGTAAACGCTTGCCACGCACCGCAATACACGCCGCGATGCGATGTGCGGTTGGTTTCGATGTCCGAGCCGCCGGAGAGCTTGGACATCGCCAGCTCGCCTTCGATGAGCACGTAGAAGCACGTCGCCGGTTCGCCTTCGACGCAGAGCGGCCCGGGCTGGTAATGCTGGATCTCCCCGTCGGCGCACAGTGTCGCCAGCTGGGCATCGCTGAGGTGCTCGAACAGGAACAGGGTGCGCAGTTCGTCTGCGTTGCAGATCTTTTCGGTGGTCATGACTCCGCCAGGTACCGGTGGACCAGCATGACGGCCATCGACCCTTCTCCGACCGCGGCGGCGACGCGCTTGGCGGATTCGGAGCGCACGTCGCCGGCCACGAACACGCCCGGCACGCTGGTCTCCAGATGGTGTGGTGGACGATCCAATGTCCAGCCGCACACGTTGCGCAGGTCGGGGCCGGTGAGGATGAAGCCGTGGTCGTCGCGGGCGAGCACATCCTTGAGCCAGTCGGTGCGCGGTGCGGCGCCGATGAAGATGAACATCCGCGCGCAGCTGACGTCTTCGGTCTGACCGGTGCTGTTGTCGATCAGGGTCAGACGTTCGAGGTAATCGTTGCCGACGGCGCAATGCACTTCGGTGCAGGTGCGGACGGTGATGTTGGGTCGCGCTTCGATCTGCTGGATCAGGTAGTGCGACATCGACGCCTCGAGCGACGGCCCGCGCACCACGATCGTGACGGATTTCGCCTCACGGGACAGGTACATCGCGGCCTGACCGGCCGAGTTCGCCCCGCCGATCACGTAGACCTCTTCGCCCTCGCACTCCGCGGCGATGGACACCGCGGCCCCGTAATGGACGCCTTTGCCTTTCAGCGTGTCGCAGCCGTCGGCCGTCAGCTCGTTGTAGGCGACGCCGGTGGCGACGATGATCGCGTGCGCGTCGACGAAGCCACCGTCGGCGAAGCGAATCGTCCGTTTCGGCCCGTTGATCTCCAGCGCAGTCGCCGTGCGGGCGGTGATGAGTTCGGCGCCGAATTTCTCCGCCTGCCGGCGCGCGCGCTCGGCCAGCTGGCTGCCCGACACCCCGTCGGGGAAGCCCAGGTAATTCTCGATCTTCGAGCTCTGGCCGGCCTGGCCGCCCGTTGCGGTGGTCTCGATGAGCACCGTCCGGAGACCCTCGGAGGCGCCGTAGACGGCGGCGGCCAGACCCGCGGGCCCGCCGCCGACCACGATCAGGTCGTAGAAATCGTGCGACGGTGTCGTCGTCAGGCCCAACGTGTCGGCCAGTTCGGCGTCGCTGGGCTCGACGAGCGGGTCGCCGTGTTCGGTGACGACGACGGGCAGCCGCTTGCCGTCCTCGCCGGCCGCCTGCAGCAATTGTTCGCCGACCGGTTCGTCGGAGGCGAACCAGTTGTAGTGCAGCCCGTTGCGGGCCAGGAAGTCGCGGACCTCCAGGGACCGCGCCGAGAAGCGGTGGCCGATCACCTTGGTGTGCGGGATGGGCCGCTCGGGGGCCCGCCGCCAGACCTCCAGCAGCTCGTCGATGACCGGGTAGAGCTTCTCCTCGGGCGGATCCCACGGCTTGAGCAGGTAATGGTCCAGGTCGACGACGTTGATGGCGTCGATCGCGGCGTGGGTGTCGGCGTAGGCGGTCAGCAGCACCCGCTTGGCAGCGGGGTAGAGGTCCATCGCCGCTTCGAGGAATTCGATGCCGGTCATCTGCGGCATGCGATAGTCGGCGACCAGCATCGCGACCGTCTCACCGCGTAGTTTGTACTGCTTGAGGGTTTCCAGCGCGTCCGGACCCGATTCGGCCCGCACGATGCGGTGGGCGTCGCCGTAACGACGCCGCAGATCCCGGGCGACGGCGCGCGACACCGCGGGGTCGTCGTCCACGGTCAGCATCACCGGTTTGCGGGATGCGTTGTCGGTGTTCGCGGGGCTAGTCATCAGCGTTAAGTATGCGCTAGTCAGGACGGCCGCGTGGGGTCGACGGTGGCGGCCCCAGATTCTCTGATAGCGATTTTGGCCAGCACGAATCAGCGGGTATCGTGGAGCAACGGTGCTTCATCGCGCTGGTTTCTCGCGTGCCCTGTCTTAGGAATTTCCTGTCACTGGCTCACGTTGTAGGGCCAACGAATGCTGCGCTGATCCGGGCGTTTATGCAACGAAACTAAAAGACGAGGATTCGAAGAGAAGTATGGCCAAGAAGGACGGCGCCATCGAGGTCGAGGGCCGCGTGGTCGAGCCCCTGCCCAATGCGATGTTCCGCATTGAGCTGGAGAACGGCCACAAGGTGCTTGCCCACATCAGCGGCAAGATGCGGCAGCACTACATCCGCATTCTGCCCGAGGACCGGGTGGTGGTGGAGTTGTCTCCCTACGACCTGTCCCGGGGCCGCATCGTGTACCGCTACAAGTAACAAGCCCGAACAAAGCAAACCGACGAAAAGACAGAACAGGATCTGAACAGCCGTGAAGGTGAACCCGAGCGTGAAGCCGATCTGCGACAAGTGCAGGGTGATCCGTCGGCATGGACGGGTCATGGTGATCTGCTCTGATCCGCGCCACAAGCAGCGCCAGGGCTGACACGCCCTCGCGCGTGCAGCGCACACAACTGAATACGAACCTCCCAGCACCACTGAGCGGCCCGCATCTTTTCCAGATGAGCTAGCTCAGCCACGTCCGGAACGGAGGCCGGACCCCGGAGCCCCGAGTTGTTTTCTGGGCAGGGAACGGGCTGGGATCGAGACCTCCGCATAGAGAAGGAATGCCACCCATGGCTCGACTAGTGGGCGTCGACCTCCCGCGCGATAAGCGCATGGAGGTCGCGTTGACGTACATCTTCGGCGTTGGCCGGACCCGCTCCAACGAAATCCTGGCCGCTACCGGGATCGACAAAGATCTGCGCACCAAGGACCTCACCGACGATCAGGTGACCCATCTGCGCGAATACATCGAAGCCAACCTCAAGGTCGAGGGTGACCTGCGCCGTGAGGTGCAGGCCGACATCCGCCGCAAGATCGAGATCGGCTGCTACCAGGGCCTTCGGCACCGCCGCGGCCTGCCGGTGCGCGGTCAGCGCACCAAGACCAATGCGCGTACCCGCAAGGGCCCGAAGCGCACCATCGCCGGCAAGAAGAAGGCCAGGTAATACCATGCCACCAACCAAAAAGGCGGGGCAGGCTGCGACCGCGAAGAAGGGTCAGAAGACCCGGCGGCGGGAAAAGAAGAACGTCCCGCACGGCGCCGCGCACATCAAGAGCACGTTCAACAACACGATCGTGACGATCACCGACCTGCAGGGCAACGTCCTGGCGTGGGCATCGTCGGGTCACGTCGGCTTCAAGGGGTCGCGTAAGTCGACTCCGTTCGCCGCACAGCTGGCCGCCGAGAACGCCGCCCGCAAAGCCCAGGAGCACGGCGTCAAAAAAGTCGACGTGTTCGTGAAAGGCCCGGGTTCGGGCCGCGAGACCGCGATCCGGTCGCTGCAGGCCGCCGGCCTGGAGGTCGGTGCGATCTCCGACGTCACCCCCCAGCCGCACAACGGCTGCCGTCCGCCCAAGCGGCGCCGGGTCTAGTCGGGAACAGGAGAAGGTAGACACAATGGCTCGCTACACCGGACCCATGACCCGCAAGTCGCGCCGTCTCGGCGTCGACCTCGTCGGCGGGGATCAGTCCTTCGAAAAGCGCCCCTACCCGCCCGGCCAGCACGGCCGCGCGCGGATCAAGGAGAGCGAATACCGCCAGCAGCTGCAGGAGAAGCAGAAGGCCCGCTTCACCTACGGCGTGATGGAAAAGCAGTTCCGCCGCTACTACGCAGAAGCGGCCGGCCGGCCCGGCAAGACCGGTGACGAGCTGCTGCAGATCCTGGAAAGCCGGCTGGACAACGTCGTGTACCGCTCCGGCATCGCCCGGACCCGTCGGATGGCGCGTCAGCTGGTCAGCCACGGCCACTTCACCGTCAACGGCGTCAAGGTGACCATCCCCAGCTATCGGGTGTCGCAGTACGACATCATCGACATCAAGGGCAAGTCGCTGAACACCGTGCCGTTCCAGATCGCCCGCGAGACCTCCGGCGACCGTCCGATCCCCAGCTGGATCCAGGTCGTCGGCGAACAGCAGCGGATCCTGGTGCACCAGTTGCCCGAGCGTGCGCAGATCGAGGTGCCGCTCACCGAGCAGCTGATCGTCGAGTACTACTCGAAGTAGCTCTGGCGCCGCATTCGCGGCGGCCAGAAACCCAAACGGCATCAAATAGTGGGTGCCGAGAAGGAGATAGAAGAACACCATGCTGATTTCCCAGCGACCGACTCTGTCCGAAGAGGTCCTCAGCGACAGCCGTTCACAGTTCGTCATCGAGCCGCTGGAGCCGGGTTTCGGCTACACGCTCGGTAACTCACTGCGGCGCACGCTGCTGTCCTCGATTCCGGGCGCCGCAGTCACCAGCATCCGCATCGACGGTGTCCTGCACGAGTTCACCACTGTGCCGGGCGTCAAAGAAGACGTCACCGACATCATCTTGAACCTCAAGAGCCTGGTGGTGTCCTCCGAAGAGGACGAGCCGGTCACCATGTACCTGCGCAAGCAGGGCCCGGGTGAGGTCACCGCGGGTGACATCGTGCCGCCGTCCGGCGTCACCGTGCACAACCCGGACATGCACATCGCGACGCTGAACGACAAGGGCAAGCTCGAGATCGAGCTCGTCGTCGAGCGGGGCCGCGGTTACGTCCCGGCCGTGCAGAACAAGGCGTCAGGCGCTGAGATCGGCCGCATCCCAGTCGATTCCATCTACTCACCGGTGCTCAAGGTGACCTACAAGGTGGACGCGACGCGTGTCGAGCAGCGCACCGACTTCGACAAGCTGATCCTCGACGTCGAGACCAAAAGCTCGATCGGTCCCCGTGACGCCCTGGCGTCCGCGGGTAAGACGCTGGTCGAATTGTTCGGTCTGGCACGCGAACTCAATGTCGAGGCCGAGGGCATCGAGATCGGCCCGTCGCCGGCCGAGGCCGACCACATCGCGTCGTTCGCACTGCCGATCGACGACCTGGACCTGACCGTGCGCTCGTACAACTGCCTCAAGCGGGAGGGCGTGCACACCGTCGGCGAGTTGGTCTCGCGCACCGAGTCCGACCTGCTCGACATCCGCAACTTCGGTCAGAAGTCCATCGACGAGGTGAAGGTCAAGCTGCACCAGCTGGGCTTGTCGCTCAAGGACAGCCCGGCCAGCTTCGACCCGTCGGAGGTTGCCGGTTACGACGTCGCCACCGGCACGTGGTCCGCGGAGGCCGCTGCCTACGACGACCAGGACTACGCCGAAACCGAACAGCTCTAAGCAATCCCGTCCCGGTCCTACCTGATACGGGGGCCGGCCCCATCTAGGAGAAGTCGCAATGCCCAAGCCCACTAAGGGTCCTCGCCTCGGCGGGTCGTCTGCCCACCAGAAGGCGCTCCTGGCCAACTTGGCGACGGCGCTGTTCGAGCACGGCCGGATCAAGACGACAGAGCCCAAGGCGCGGGCACTTCGGCCCTACGCCGAGAAGCTGATCACCCACGCCAAGAAGGGCACGCTGCACAACCGGCGTGAGGTGCTCAAAAAGATCCGCGACAAGGATGTCGTGCACACTCTGTTCGCCGAGATCGGGCCGTTCTTCTCCGACCGCAATGGTGGCTACACCCGCATCATCAAGGTCGAGAACCGCAAGGGCGACAACGCCCCGATGGCGGTCATCGAGCTGGTGCAGGAGAAGACGGTGACCTCCGAAGCCGACCGCGCACGTCGCGTCGGTGCCTCGAAGGCAGCCGCCCCGGCGGAGGCCGCCGCGGCAGCGCCGCAGGCCGCCGTTGAGCCTGAGGCCGTGGCCGAGGTCGCGACCGACGAGCCAGAGGTAACCGGGGCCGACAACGCTGAGTAGCGATGTGCCGTTGAACGACGTGCCCGCCATCGACGCCGATGGCGGGTTCGTTCGTCTTCGGCTCGATATCGCATACGACGGAACGGAATTCGCGGGCTGGGCGACACAGTCGGGTCAGCGCACTGTCGCGGGTGTCCTCGACGAGTCGCTGTCGACGGTGTTTCGCAGCCCGTTGCGGCTGCGCGCGGCCGGTCGCACGGACACCGGCGTGCACGCCACCGGTCAGGTCGCTCACGTCGACGTGCCCGTCGACGCGCTGCCCAACGTCTATCCCCGCACGCCGCGGCCGAACCAACCCGAGTTCCAGCCACTGGTCCGGCGGTTGGGCAGACTGCTGCCCGCCGACGTGCGGGTGCGCCGGATCATCCGCGCACCAGCGGGTTTCGACTCGCGATTCTCGGCGTTGCGCCGGCACTACGTGTATCAGATCTCGACCGCGGACTACGGAGTGGATCCGCAGCAGGCTCGCTTCATCACCAGTTGGCCGCGGCTGCTCGACGTCGACGTGATGGCATCTGCATCGCAGAAGCTGTTGGGGCTCAATGACTTCGCGGCGTTCTGCCGTCACCGTGAAGGGGCGACGACGATCCGCGACCTGCAGCGCTTCGACTGGGAGCGCACCGGCGATCTGATCACCGCACACGTCACCGCCGACGCGTTCTGCTGGTCGATGGTGCGATCGCTGGTCGGCGCGCTGCTGGCCGTCGGCGAGCATCGGCGCACCGCGGACTGGTGTGCTGAGTTGCTCACCGACACACGGCGATCCAGCGATTACGCTGCCGCGCCCGCGCGGGGGTTGACGTTGGTCGGGGTGGACTACCCGCCGGACAGCGAGTTGCAGGCCCGGACATTGATCACCCGCGACATTCGCACACGCGACTGATCTAGAGCCTGCCGGCGACGAAGTTGGCGGCCTGATTGACCAAGCCCGAGTCGACATACGACGGCTGCAGGTGGGCGGCCCACTGCAAATTCTCGAAGCTTCTGGTGCAGATCGGGTCGTTGGGGGCACACAGGTCGATGGTCTTACCGGCGAAGGCTGGGCTGAAATTAGGGGCCGGGCCGAGCACTCGTTGGGTGCCGTTGCCGAACAGCGCGACCGCAGCGATGTGCCGATCCACTGCAGGCGGCAGGGGATTTGCGAAGCCGAATCCAGGTTTGTTCACCGCGACCACGACGTCGGCCGCAGCGGCCCCCAGCGAGTAGCCACCGAGCACCAGCTTGGTGTTCGGGCAGCTTGCCGCCATCGATTGAGCGTGCGCGCTCATGTCATTGGCGGCGATGTCGACCTCGGTGTTGGCGGGGTAGTTGACCCCGTAGGCGCCGACGGTCATCTGCGGCACCTTCTTGCGCAGCGCGGTGATGAAGGACTGCCCGATCAGGCCGACGCCGGCAGGTTCTGCACGTCCCCGCGCGAAGACGACCTCGGCATCCGGGCAGGCGGCCGAGGCCACCGGAAGGGGCGTCGTTGAGGAGGGAATCACGGCCGGTGCGCTCAGCAAAGCGCCTGCGAACACCGCCGTGGCTGCTAGACGGGTCAGGCGAGGTCGCATGAGCAAACGCTAAGTTCTGAATCTATTAGCCCGCTGTGAACGGCGTGAGGGTTCGGCCAGGGAACGTGGCTAGGCCAGTTTGCCGGCCACGAAGTCGGCCGCCTGATTGACCATGCCGTCCTGGATGTAGCCGGCGGCCATGTGCTGGTTCCAGTTGTCCTGCCAGGTGTGCGGGTCGGCCGGGTTGCAGATCGGGTCGGCGCCGTGGCACAGGTCGATGGTCCGGTCGGTGTAGATCGGGTTGAAATTCTTGATCGCCCCGACCCACGAGGTGCCGTTGCCAAAGAGCGCGATCGCCGCGATGTGCTGATCGGCGCCCGGTGGCAGCGGGTTGCTGTAGCCGAACATCGCGCCGGGAGCGGCCATCACGACGTCGGTGACCGCGGCGCCGAGCGAATAGCCGCCCAGCACGATCCGGGTGTCAGGGCAGCTGTTGATGACCGACTGCACGTGCCCGCTCATGTCGTTGGCGCCGATGGCAACCTCGGTGTCGGCCGGGTAGTTCACCGCGTAGAGACCGACGTTCTTGCTGACTCTGGATCGCAGGGCGCTGACGAAGGCGTTGCCGAGAATGCCGGGGCCGGGTGACTCCTGGCGTCCCCGGGCGAACACCACCTCGACGTCATGGCAGGCCGCGGATGCGGTCGGCAGCGTCGCGGGGGCCAGGGTCGGCGCGAGCGTCGACACCATGGCCATCAGGCCGGCCGCCGCGGCGGCCCGGATTGTCATCGCAGGTCAGTGAAACGCAAGGGGCGTGGTCTGATCGACCACGGTCGGGGACGGGCCGGCGGGGGCGGGTCCCGGAAGTGGGCCCTGGCCAGGGAGCGGGCTTTGACCGGACATCGGGCTCTGGCCGGGCAGCGGGCTTTGACCAGCCAGCGGTCCGGGGCCGGGCGGCAGACCCAGCGAACTACCGTCGGGTCCGGTCTGGGGGAGCACCGACAGCAGCCGGGTAGCTACGAAGCTGGCGGCCTGGCTGGTGTAGACGGGCACGTAGCCGTCGGTGTGGCCCTTCCACTCGTTGCCCTGGCCGGCGTGGCAGATCGGGTCTTCGGGATTGCAGTAGTCGACGGCCTTGGCGCCGAAGTTCACGCTCTGCGCGGCGATCGAGCCGCCGCTGCGGTCGGCCGGGTTGCCGAAGGTGGTCACCGCGACGACGTGGGTGGCGTACTGCGGCGGCAGCGAATCGCCCCAGCCGACGCCGGCGATCTGGGTGCCGGTGACGATGTCGACCACCGACGCGCCCTGGGAATACCCGCCGAGCACCTGCGGGGTGGCCGGGCATTTGTCGGCCATCTCCTTGATGTGCTTGATCGCGTCCTTGGCCCCGTCGTTGCCGTGGATCTGCAGCAGGGTGGCCCGGTAGTTGACCGCGTAGGCGTCGACGTTCTTGCCGGTGGTCTGCTTGATGCCATCCGCCAGGGCCTGTCCGACGCGTCCCAGCCCCTGCGGCTCGTCGGTGCCGCGGGCGAACGTCAGCGCGACGTCGGGGCAGTTGTCGGCCTTCGCCGACGGGGCCGCGCCCGGTGCGACGAGCAGTACGCCCGCGCCCAGCAATGCGGCGGCGGTCAGGCTGAAACAGCGTGACCAGGCGCGACGGGACACGGTAAGGCGCTTGCGGCTAAGGCTCACCAGGTGATTCTACGTATTTCTGGGCTTCCGGTCATATCTACGGTGTTAGGGGTTGGCTGTGGATCGCCGAGCGCGCGGTGAGCGCCCACTGTTTACCGTGAAGCGAGATGGCATGGCAACCGACCACCAGTCTGCAGACCAGCGGGCATCGATTCCTGCGACGGCGTATCGAGCGCGCACTTCTGGGTCGTGATCTTCGCGGTGTCGATGACTCGATGCGCGCGCCCGCACAGTCGCTGACGGCGGGCCTGGCAATCGCGATCGTCGTCCTGGCCGGCTGTCTGGTGCTGGCGCTGATACGCCCGCAACCCGGCGCGGCGACGGCGCCGATCGTGATGGAGAGTCAGTCGGGGGCCCTCTACGTCCGACTGGGTGACATCTTGCATCCGGTGTTGAACCTGGCCTCGGCCAGGTTGATCGCGAGGGCACACGCTGACCCACAGGCAATGTCGGCGTCGGCGTTCAGTCGCAACAAACTGGGTCCGCTGCTTGGAATCCCCGGTGCTCCGCAGTTCCTGGGAAAGCCGCTCGGCGAAGACGAATCGCACTGGACCGTCTGCGACAGCCGCGACGGCACAACGGTGATCGTCGGCGGGGAACTGTCGACCCGTCCTCTACAGCGCGACCAGACGCTGCTTGTCACGCCATCCTCTGGTGGATCGACCTACCTGTTGTTCGATGGCCGCCGGGCGGCGGTGAACCCCGGGGAATCTGCGGTTGCACGCGCGCTGGGACTCGACGGCCACACGCCGTTGCCGGTGTCGCCGGTACTGCTCAACCTCATCCCCGAGTCGCCGCCGATCGTCGTGCCACGCATCCCCGACGTCGGCAGACGGGGGCCAGACTCACTTCCCGGATTCCCGGTCGGCAGCGTGCTGCGGGTGGCCCGAACGGCCGGCGACGAGTTTTACGTCGTGTTGAGGGAGGGGGTTCAGCGTGTGGGGCAGGTGGCCGCTGATCTTGTGCGGTTCGCCGACTCACAAGGCACCCGCACTGCGATGCCGATCGCGCCCGACGTCATCCGGACGACGACGTCGGTGACGCGTCTGCCGGTGTCCGACTATCCCGATAGCGTGCAGGCGCCGGCAATCGTCAACGGCACGACGGTCTGTGTGAGTTGGCGGCATCCTGTGTCGGGAAGTGTCTCGGTCTCGTTCTCGGTTGGCGGCCTGCCCATTTCGGCCGGGCAGGCGCCGGTTCGGTTGATACAGGCTGACCGAGAGGGGCCTGCCGTCGACGCCGTCTATCTCCCTCCGGGGCGGGTGGCTTACGTCCGCGCCACCGGCTTGTCGGGTGCCAATGTTCGCGCGGGCGTCCGCTACCTGATCTCGGACACCGGCGTTCGCTTCGCCGTTCACGACGACGATGCGGCCCGCGACCTCGGCCTGCCGGGTGCGATGGTCGCCGCGCCCTGGCCTGTGTTGGCCGCTCTGCCCGTCGGACCCGAGTTGAGTCGGGTCAAGGCCTCAGTCGCTCAAGATGTTCCGGCCGTCGCAAGCCGTTCGCCGTAGCCGTGTCCGTAGCGCGCGAGCGGACAGGGTCACCGCCAGCAGGCCGCCGCAGAGCGCGGCGCCCGTGAAAGCGGTATGGCGGGCGTGGTGATCCGGCGCCGGGGGGAGTACGGGTTCGGCGACGGGCGCCGACATCGGAGTCGCCGACTGCGCTTGGGCCGTCGGGCTGTCGGTACTGACCGCGGCGAGGATATCCACCACCCCGGCCCCGGCGCACGGATCCGAGCCACCGGCCGGATGATGCGCGGTGGCCTTGATACGTTGCATCACCTGACGAGCCGTCCACGTCGGGAACCGAGATCGGACCAGAGCCACCAGCCCACTCACCACCGGCGCCGCATAGCTCGTACCGGACAGGGGAGTCGAACCATGCTTCGCCCCAAGTGCATTGGCCAACCCGCCACCCGATGAGCTCAGCGATATCACCCCCTCGCCAGGCGCGGCGACATCGACCCACGGTCCGCAGAGGCTGAATGAGGATGGCTCGCCGCGCGCGTCGACCGACCCCACGGTCAGCACGTGGTCGTCGTACCACGCCGGGCTCACGACGACCGTCGCCGATTCCCAGGTCGCATCAGCCGCCTGCGGCGCGCACTGCCCGCCGCCGGTATTTCCCGCAGCGGCCACTACAACGACGTTCTTGGTGTCGACCGCATACGACAACGCCGCGCCGAGCGCACCGTCGTCGAACGCTGTGTCGGCGGGAGCGCAGGCGACCGAGGATATGTTGATCACCGAGGCGCCCAGGTCGGCGGCGGTGCGTACTGCCCGTGCCATCGTGACGACATCACCGAACCCCGATGTCGCCGAGTCAGCGGCAGCGCCGAACCTGGTGCTGGACTGCCTGATGCCGATCAGGTTTGCTCCCGGGGCGACGCCGCTGAAATCGTCGCCGTGACGGGAGTCCGCTGTGGCGGCGATGATCCCCGCCACGGCGGTGCCGTGTCCGTCGCAGTCCTGTGTGCCATCGCCGGTGGACACATAGTCGCCGCCGGGCCTCAAGTGCGGTAGTCGCGGGTGCGGCGCAACGCCGGTGTCGATGACGGCGACGTGTTGTCCCGAACCGCGGGAGAGTTTCCAAACCCGTTGCAGGTCAAGCCCGGACAGCTGGTTGGCATCGGCGGAGGTAATGGTGTTTCGGTCAAGGGACGGTATCGCGCAGATCTCACGCTGCACTGTTGCTTGCGGTGGGCTTGCCGGCGCCGACGGCGGCAGGCGACTGTCGTCGATCGTCGGCGGCGACACAGCTCGCGCCGGCGGCACGGTGCACTGCGGCATTGCGGCTAACGCTGCCGCCGTCACGCAGCGTCCCACGGCCAATCGGGTTGACTTCACGACAGATTCACGCTGCGGACCGCACCGAACAGACCGCAGAGCCAAAATGTCAGCGGTACGACCACCGCGTACGCCAGATATTCCACCAGTTCGAGGCTTCGGCGCCGCGACGGCGAGGCCCCCGCCGCAACCCCGACAAAGCCGACGTACAACGCAAGGAACGCAAGCGCTGTCGCCAGCGTCGCGACGTGCAGCGCGTGCTGTGGATACCGGACGGCACACGCGATGAGCGCAGCGCTGAATGCGGCCGTTCCGCAGATGACGGGCGACGCGGCTCGAGTGATGTCTCGGTGGGTGCGCGCCCGCAGGATCAAGACGATGCCGACCACGGCGGCGAACACGATGCCGGCCGGGGAGATCCGAAGCAGGGTGCTGACAGCTCCCAGCGCAGCCGAGGCCGAGAAGGCCGCGATCAAACTGGTGAGCCAGCCGTGCGCCCGCATTGCTGCCGCGTGCTGCTGATCTGGGCTGGAATTCGGCGGATCAGGTGGCAACCGCGCCAGCATGGCCGACATCGGGGGCGATGCTTCGATCATCGCCAACGATGCTGCAGCGAGCCCCGCACCGATGACTGAGAGCGGCTTTGCCGCCACCACGCATACGACGGCGGCCGCCAAGCACGTCACGGCGAAGAGTCCCAGGACTTCGAACAGGACTGCGCGACAGTCGATCACGCGAACTAGCGCCGCAGCAGTGGCCGCCGCTGCCATCGCGAAGAGCGCATTCGGGGCGCCTGGGCCACCGGGAACGGCAAGCAGTCCGGCAAGTGCCGCGAACCCGGTGGCGATCAAGCCCAGCGTCCAACCTGCGCTGGGTTCGTCGAGCACGCGGAGTGCGGCTACCGCTGCCAGCAGGGCGAGCACACTGATCGTCGCGGCTAGGCCGACACAGCCCGCGCGGTGTGCCCCGTCGGCGTCAGACGCTGTTCGAAGCAGCACCGCTGCGCTCACGCCGGCCCCGCAGCCCGCGCCGAGAGCGCCGGCCAACTGAGCTGCCCGCCGACTCCAGCGCCGCTCAACACTTGCGACCGCAGCAGACACCGCTTCTGCTGCATCGTCGGAGGCCGGAGCCACGAATGACATCGACGACTGAGTCAAAACTAAGGTGGTTCCGTCTCGAATTCCATTATCCTTCAACGTCTTCGACGCTTCCAACACCGTGCCACCCAGGGTGGACAGCTGATAGCGCACCGGGATCAGGCCGGGGTTGACGTCGCTCCATCCGGCCAGCGCATCGACGATCGCCGGGGTCAGAAGTCCGACGGCAACGCTGGCCGACAACACCACATCGACGGCGGCGGATCCGGCGTGAATCGATATCCGCCGCGTTCCTCCGGTCGCCACCACTGCTTGTCGCACGCCGACCTCCATTCGCCGACAACGACGCTAGCCAGAGCGCAGATGCTTCGTATGCGTTGATCCACAGGCGACTTGCCGCCGGCGTGAACCGTGCCTACCGTGCCCGGGGCATGGAGGGCCCGATGCCGTTCGACAGCGAGGCGACCGTGGAATTCGTGATACCAGAACGATTACCGCCGCCGGTGTGCGACACCCGCGACATCGCCGTCGCCGCGCCGCCGGAGGTGAGCCGCCCACAGTCGAATCGGCTGATTCGCCTGCTCCCGATCGTCACCGCCGTCGTGACTGTGGGGGCGATGGCGGCGGCCTATTACGCGCGTTCAGCGGTTGCCCGCAATCCGGCGTTCATGATGTTTCCGGTCATGATGCTGATGTCCGCGGTTGCGGCGGTGTTCTCCGGTGTGGATCGGCGCCGGAACGACATCAACATCCGGCGTGCGGACTTCCTCGACCACCTGTCGACGGTGCGCGCTGCAGCTCTCAAGGTGGCTGCCGCACAGCATCATTCAAGCACCTGGTGTCATCCCGAACCCGACATGCTGTGGACCCTGGTGGGTGGGCGCCGGATGTGGGAGCGCCGGGCGCCGGACGCGGATTTCTGCCAGGTGCGGATCGGCACGGGAACGCTGCCTCTTTCCGCGCGCTTGGCTGCGCCCACCGGCGACTCGGTAAAGCGAGTGGATCCGATGGGCTTGGCGGCACTGCACAGCTTTCTGGATACACATTCGAAGGTGTCGAACATGCCGATCGCCGTTGCGCTATGTGAGGCTGCAGCCGTCAGCGTCGTCGGCGACCCGAAGCAGGTGCGGGCCCTCCTGCGCGCCATGATCTGCCAGTTGGCCGTGCTGCACAGTCCGGCAACGGTCCTGATTGCCGCAGCGGTGACTCCCCGCAACCGGCGTGTATGGGAGTGGTTGAAATGGTTGCCCCACAACCGACATCCCCTTGCTGTCGATGACAGCGGGCCTTGTCGGATGGTGTACGAGTCGCTGGCAGCAACACAGGAAGCGATCAGTGAGGTGATGGGCCGGGCGAACGGCCCGCACGTCGTTATTGTCCTCGACGGTGAATGCAGAGATCCCGAATGGGTCGTAGACGGCGTGACGTTGCTACTGGTCGAACGCCGTGACGACGAGCCGGTGGTCCTCAGGGCGCCCAGCGGAGATGTCACCGCGCTTCCTGATCAGCTGAGTGGCGCTGCTGCGCTGTTGTGTGCGCAAAGGTTGGCGGGCTACCGAGCGGGTCGTGCGGATGCGGCGCCCACTGAGACGGCGTGGCAGGACCTCGTCGGCATCGATGACGTCGCTGCGTATTCGCCGGTTGCTCGACAGAGCATCAAGAGTCTTCGTGTCCCGATCGGCACAGCGGTCACGGGGACACCGGTAGAGCTCGACATCAACGAGGCCGCCGCAGGCGGCGTCGGACCACACGGACTTTGTATCGGGGCAACGGGATCCGGGAAGTCGGAGTTCCTTCGAACGGTCGCCCTGGGAATGATCGTCGGCCACCCGCCCGAAGCGCTCAACCTGGTGCTGGTCGACTTCAAAGGTGGCGCGACGTTCTCCGGGCTGGAGTCCGCGCCGCACGTGGCAGCGGTCATCACGAACCTGTCCGACAAGGCAGCGTTGGTCGCTCGGATGCGCGACGCATTGATGGGCGAGATGAACCGCCGTCAGGAGGTGCTGCGCGCGGCGGGCAATCTCGACGGGATCGCCGCTTACCAACGCCGGCGGCAGATGGACAGACGACTGGATCCGCTGCCGACATTGTTCGTCATCGTCGACGAGTTCTCCGAATTATTGAGTCAGCAACCGGATTTCGCCGACGTCTTCGTCGCAATCGGCCGGCTGGGGCGATCGCTCGGTGTGCACCTGCTGCTGGCAAGTCAACGCCTTGACGAAGGCAGACTGCGCGGTCTGGAGTCGCATCTGTCGTACCGGGTCTGCCTGAAAACACTGTCGGTCAACGAATCACGGTTGGTGCTGGGCACATCGGAGGCCTACGAGCTGCCAGGCACACCAGGTGCCGCATACCTGCGGGCGGGCACGGAAGCACCGGTGCGGTTCCAGACCGCTTGTGTCTCCGGCCATCCTGCGGCACGTTCCGCCGTCGACCAGCGTCTGCTGCCGCCACAGGCTACGAGACCCGATCCGGTGCGCCTGTTCAGCACTGAAACCACCGGAGCGGTCCAGTGTGTTCGCAGCGCTGAGACGGACCAGGGTGCAGGCCCCACCGTGCTGCAAGCGATCGTCGAACGGGTATCCGGCCACGGCCCACCAGCACATGAAATATGGCTGCCTCCGCTGGCATCCGCGCCGGCACTGGACACCGTCCTGCGTGATGCCGGACCGGTCCGGGCGTTGACTGCCCCCATCGGTGTCGTTGACCGGCCGTTCGAGCAGCGACGCACGCCCCTGATCGTCGACTTGTCGCGAGCTGCCGGCAATGTCGCTCTTGTCGGGGCATCTCAGACGGGCAAGTCGACGGCCTTGCGGACATTGATCACCGCGCTGGCGGTAAGTCACGATCCGCGCATGGTGCAGTTCTACTGCCTCGACTTCGGCGGTGGCATGTTGGCTTCGCTGCGCGACTGGCCGCACGTCGGCTCGGTCGCCGGACGATCCGATTTGCCGCGTGTGCGTCGCACGCTCACTCGGCTCGCCGCTGTCATTCACTCGCGCGAAACACTTTTCCGCGAGCACAGCATCGAGTCGATCGAGCTTTACCGACAGCTCAAGGCGAACCGGGACCCGTTGTGTGACGGGTTCGGCGACATCTTTCTGATCGTCGACGGCTGGCTGAGCCTGCAACGTGAGCTCGACACGGCGGAAGCCTCGGTTACGGCGCTGGCCGCCGAGGGGCTCTCCTACGGCGTGCATGTCGTGGTATCGGCCTCGCGCTGGGCCGAGGTCCGGCCCGCCTTGAGAGATCAGATCGGGACGAGGATCGAGTTGCGACTCGGGGACCCGGCGGATTCCGCGTTGGACCGTCGCCGTGCTCAGCAGGTTCCAGACGGCGAACCCGGTCGAGGGCTGAATCACGAAGGCCTGCACATGGTCCTCGCCCTACCAAGGCTTGATGGCAAAACTTCGAATTCGGGCCTCACAGACGCCGGTGCTGCGGTGGGGGAGATGCTGCGGCAGCGCCATGACGGCTGGACCGCGCCTCCCATAGCGGTTCTGCCACCGCTGATCGAGCACGACCGGGTGATCGAGCGGGTTGGCGCGATGGACAGCGGGCTCGTCGTCGGCGTCGAAGAGAACGAACTCGAGCCGTTGGCAATCGATTTCACACAGCAGTTACATCTTCTGGTCCTCGGGCAAAGTGAGTGCGGTAAGACGGCGACATTACGTGTCTTATGTCGTGAGCTGCTCAGCACGACGGCTCGGGTGCAGCTGTTCATCGTCGACCCGCGGCGCTCGCTGCTCGGCATCGTCGGGCCCGAAACCGGACGGCTTGGCGGCTATGTGGCTTCGGCCGACGCGGTGGGTGAATTGGTACCGCGACTGACCGAGATGCTGCGTCAACGGCTGCCTCCTTCCAACGCCACGCCGATGCAGCTACGCGGGCGGTCGTGGTGGTCGGGTCCCGAAATCTATGTCGTGGTGGACGATTACGACCTGCTCGCCGCGACCGGTGGTAATCCGCTGGCGCCATTGCTTGAGGTGCTGCCGTACGCCCGGGACGTGGGATTGCATCTTGTGGTGGCGCGCAGTTCCAGCGGTGCCGCCCGCGCCATGTTCGAACCACTGCTCGCCGGAATGCGCGATGCCGGTTGCATGACGTTGCTGATGGGCGCGAGCCCAGAGGAGGGATTGACCATCGGTGCGGTGCGCCCGTCTCAGCTGCCGCCCGGACGCGGTGTGCTGATCACCCGTCGCGGCGACCCGCAGTTGATCCAGGTCGGTTGGACACCGATCCAGTGAGTGCACACGTCATCGAAGTCGGACCAAGTGCGGTTCGCCGATTATGTTGCGGCGGAGAGACAGTCGAGGACGTAGAGGCGGAACGGGCCGCGCTCGAGAGTATCGACGACCACGTCGCGCTGGTCGACTTTCAGCCCGTCGCCGTTGCGTCGCTGTGGGAAGACGTCCTGGGGTCGATCGACTGCGGTACGCCCGAGGAGGTGACCGTGGTTCACCCTTCCTGGTGGTCATCGGCGCGCGTCGGGGTGGTCAGCGGTGCCGCGCGGACTTTGGTCGGCGTGAGCGACATCCGGCCGCGGGCGTGGCTGCTTGCTCAGGCTTCTCCATCCACATCTGCGCATGACACCCTGGCCGTGGAAATCGCCGACCACTTCGTCGTTCTCACAGGCGCCGCCATGGTGGTCGAGACCCGTCGCCGAGAACAGCTTGAGGTCGCCGGGGCAGTAGCACGCGCGGTCCGCACGATGGCCTCGGCTGCGGCGGTGACGGTGGTTATCGATGCGCCGGCAACGGTGCACGGCGCCCGGACCTTGGCAGCGTCCGTCGCCGAACGACTGCGGGACTCTTGCGATATCAATGTCGTGCTCGCAGATGACATTCGACTGAGAGGGCTCGCTGGAGAGCTCAGATCGAGAGGTCGGCGGCGCGTCGATGTCGATCGACCTGCGGCCGCGGGAGGGGGCCGCCGTCGACGGGCGCTGACAATGATAATGCTCGTCATCGGGATCATCGTCAGTGTTGTTGCGTTGCAACGTCATAGCAGGCCGCACGCGCACGAGAACGTGCCGACGAAGCTCGCAGTGGAAGGGCACGTCGCACTCGAGGTTCCGTCCCAGTGGGTGATGCGGCGCATCGTCGCCGGCCCGGGTTCCGCCCGTTTGCAGATCACGTCGCCGACAGATCCTGAGGTGGCGTTGCATGTGACTCAGTCGCGAGTCGCGTTGTCGAGCATGGCCGCGACGGCAGAGTTGCTCAAAAGTGCGATAGACGCGGCGCCGCCCGGCGTATTCGTCGACTTCAACCCGTCGGACCGCAGCGCAGGACGTCCGGCAGTGACCTATCGCGAGGTGAGGGCCCATCATGACATCCGCTGGGTGGTCTGGGTCGACAAAGCAATTCGAATCAGCATCGGCTGCCAAGGCCGCAGCGGTCGTGACGACGTCGAGCGTCCGGAGTGCGAATTGGCGGTCCGATCGGCGCGAGCCTTGGACTGAAGCCGGTGGGAACCAAATCGCGCAGGGCTGAGTCTTATTTGTTGTCAGCGCGGGTAGGGCCGCGGGCATCGGCGGGAAGAGGAGCCAGTGAGCGGACCGACGGACGGCAATGCACTCAGCACCGATTTCGACCTCATGCGCTCGGTCGCTGCAGCCATCGACACCCGGAACGAGGAGATTCGCGCCGCGCTGCAGGCGTTCATCGGCCGTATGAGTGGTGTGCCGCAGTCCGTGTGGGGCGGCGCGGCGGCGTCCCGATTCAAAGATGTTGTACATCGGTGGAACGCGGAGTCGACCACGCTGCACCACGCCCTGCAAAGCATCGCGGAAACCATTCGGTGCAACGAGGTCGCGCTGCGGGACGCCGCCGACACCCATGCATCACACATCGGCGTCGCCGCCGGGAATCTGTGAGGCCGACCGCCAATGGACCCTCGACTGTCATACAACTTCGACGAGATCGAAGCTTCTGTTCGCCAAGAGATCCACACCGCCTCGGCGCGTTTCAACGCCGCTCTGCAGGAACTGCGGGAGCAGGTCGCGCCACTGCAAGAACTGTGGACCCGCGAAGCGGCGACCGCTTACCGGGTCGAGCAGGTCAAGTGGTACCAGGCCGCTTCAGCGCTCAATGAAATCCTGGTCGACCTCGGAAACGCGGTACGGGATGGTGCTGACGATGTTGCCGCTGCGGACCGGAGAGCCGCCGGCGTGTGGGCCCAGACGGGACGTTGACCCACAAGGAACTCTGCGCGGTTCCGTCGGTAGGAGAGACCGGCGGAACCGCGCAGTTGTCTCTCGGGATCTAGGCGGCGTGGTGGCCGTGCCACGGCATCTGTGTGGCGGTCTTCTCGGACGCGCGCTGGCCGGCCGGTGCCGCGCGGAGCGGGGCCGCGGGCGACGTCGCATCATCCTGTTTGGCACGGTCCATGAGCTCGTGGAATCCCGCCCAGGCCGCGACGATCGTCGCGAGCACTAACGCAAGACCGATCAACACCACCGGCTTGACGAAGGTCAGCAGCATGATCACCACGACGAGGCCCCAGAGGAGCTCGGCGCGCTTGCTCCACAGCTTGTCGACGATCGAGCTATCGGTTTGCCCAGGTCCAGTGATTTCGCCTTGCGACATCTTGACCTCCTGTGAATTAAAGTCACTGCGATTTTATCTACCTTACGCTGCGCTGACCTGCGATCTGCAGCACGCGGGAAAGTCCCGGATTCTCGGGTTGGAGGAGCTTCGCGTCAGCGCTGCAGGCGGCGTTTTGACCTGCGCGGATATCCGCCGGTAAGCTGCGTCGTTGGCGTGCGGTACGCCGGGTCTCGGGTCTACGTCGGTCGCCGAGAACATCCCAAAGCCGCAAACGTCTGACCGGCACCCGGGTCACCGGGATCCACCCGAGAGAACAGAAGGTAAGCGCTGTGTCCACATACACGCCCAAGGCGGGTGACACCACGCGGACGTGGTACGTCATCGACGCCCAGGACGTGGTGCTCGGTCGCCTGGCCGTCGCGGCAGCAACTCTGCTGCGCGGCAAGCACAAGCCGACATTCACGCCCAACACCGATGGCGGTGACTTCGTCATCATCATCAACGCCGAAAAGGTCTCCCTGAGCGGCGACAAACAACACAAGAAGCTGGCCTACCGCCACTCGGGTTACCCGGGCGGTCTGCGCAGCCGCACGATCGGCGAGTTGCTGGAAAAGCACCCCGATCGAGTCGTCGAGAAGGCGATCGTCGGCATGATTCCCCACAACAAGCTGGGCCGTCAGATCCAGAAAAAGCTGCACGTCTACGCCGGTCCGCAGCATCCGCACGGCGCCCAGCAGCCGATTCCGTTCGAGATCAAGCAGGTGGCCCAATAATGACCGAGACCGCAGCAACTGAAACCGAGGTCGTCGACGAGGTCGTCGAGGCCGCCGAGACGCGCCGAGACCGCCGCTGCCCCGGCTGCGCGCGAGGACGCCGTCTTCATCGAGCGCCCGATCCAGACCGTCGGCCGCCGCAAGGAGGCCGTGGTCCGGGTTCGCCTGGTGCCCGGCACCGGCAAGTTCGACCTCGACGGTCGCAGCCTGGAGGCCTACTTCCCGAACAAGGTGCACCAGCAGCTGATCAAGGCTCCGATGGTCACCGTCGACCGGGTGGACGCCTTCGACATCTTCGCCCACCTCGACGGCGGCGGCCCGTCCGGCCAGGCCGGCGCGCTGCGTCTGGCGATTGCCCGGGCCCTGATCATCGTCCAGCCTGATGACCGGCCCGCGCTGAAGAAGGCCGGCTTCCTGACGCGTGACCCGCGTGCCACCGAGCGCAAGAAGTACGGCCTCAAGAAGGCCCGTAAGGCGCCTCAGTACAGCAAGCGCTGATCCAGGCGGCGATCACGGCCGCGTACCAGTTGGGTCGCACTCCGGCGAATCCTTTTGTCGTATGTGTGCGCGGTCACCAACTGTGAGAGGTTTGTCCGCATGGGTCGACTTTTCGGCACTGATGGCGTCCGCGGGGTTGCCAATCGCGAGCTCACCGCCGAGCTCGCGTTGGCCCTCGGCGCCGCCGCCGCTCGGCGACTGACCAGGCCGGTTACCGGAAGACGACGCGTCGCGGTGATCGGCCGCGATCCCCGCGCCAGCGGCGAAATGCTGGAAGCCGCGGTGATCGCCGGTCTGACCAGCGAAGGCGTCGACGCGCTGCGCTGCGGCGTGCTGCCGACCCCGGCCGTGGCTTACCTGACCCATGAGTACGACGCCGACTTCGGCGTGATGATCTCCGCGTCGCACAATCCGATGCCCGACAACGGGATCAAGATCTTCGGGCCGGGCGGCCACAAGCTCGACGACGCCACCGAGGACCAGATCGAGGATCTGGTCGCCGCTGGGCCCGGGCTGCGTCCCGTCGGCGCCGGCCTCGGCCGCGTGATCGACGCCGAAGATGCGCTGGACCGCTACCTGCGCCAGGTCGGCAAGGCCAGCACTGTGCAACTCCACGGGCTGACGGTGGTGGTCGACTGCGCCCACGGCGCCGCCTCGGCCGCTGGACCGCGGGCCTACCGCGCCGCCGGTGCGCGGGTGATCGCGATCAACGCCGAACCCAATGGCCTCAACATCAACGACCGCTGCGGCTCGACGCATCTGGACGTGCTGCGCTCGGCGGTCCTGGAGCACGGCGCCGATCTCGGACTGGCGCACGACGGCGACGCCGATCGCTGCCTGGCCGTCGACGCGGCCGGAGCAGTCATCGACGGCGACGCCATCATGGTGATCCTGGCGCTGGCCATGCAGGAAGCCGGCGAGTTGGCGGGCAACACCCTGGTCGCGACCGTGATGAGCAACCTCGGGCTGCACCTGGCGATGCGCGCGGCCGGGGTGGAGGTCCGCACCACCGCTGTCGGCGACCGATATGTGTTGGAAGAGCTGCGATCTGGCGAATTCAGCCTCGGTGGCGAGCAGTCCGGACACATTGTGTTACCCACCCTGTCCACCACCGGCGACGGCATCCTGACCGGCCTGCGGCTGATGTCGCGGATGGCGCAGACCGGCACCTCGCTGGCCGGCCTGGCCTCCGCGATGCACACCTTGCCGCAGGTGCTGATCAACGTCGACGTCACCGACAAGGCCGCCGCTGTCGCCGCGCCCTCGGTGCAGACCGCGGTGCAGCAGGTCGAAGACGAACTCGGCGACACCGGTCGAATCCTGTTGCGGCCCTCAGGAACCGAACAGATGATCCGGGTGATGGTGGAAGCCGACGACGAGCACGTCGCGCACCGGCTCGCGGCTCACGTCGCCGACCAGGTGCGCGCCACCCGCTAGCCGCGGAACCTTCGCGCCACTCGTTGCGTCGAATCTGTTATGGCACAACGAGACGCATTTGTCGACGCTGCAGCTGTTCACGCGGTCGCGAATCGATTTGACGACGCAGCACATCTCCTCGACGGTGCGGTGCGCACCCATTTCACGAGGTTGGCCTTCGACGGCACCACTTCTGGCCGCGCCTACATCGGCCAGGGTGACGCGCTGCGATTTGCCCTGCATCGCCTTGGAGGGGAGCTCACCCAGTGGGCGCGCGCCAGCATGGAGGTGGCCGCATCGCTGCGGGCCGGCGCAGATCGCTATGAAGACGCCGATCGGCTGGCCGCCGCGCGGATCGCCTGACTATGGCAGACCGATATGACGTGGCGGCACGGTTGGCCGAAGGTTGGCCGGCCGTCGAGCACACCGCGACCTACGTGCGGGCCTGTCAGGCGCTCGGCTACCAGCAGCCCGATCTCACCGCGCACCCGTCCCAGGTGCGGGACTGGTATGAGACCGAAGCCGGACTCGACCTGCGGGTACTCGACGCCGACACCGCCGAACTTCGGGCCGCGGTCACCGCGATCGAGGAGGCGCTGTGGATGCAGCGCACGCAGGTCACCGACCTCGCGGCGGCGTGGCGAGGCTCGGGTGCGGAGTCGGCGACGCGGTTTCTCCAGCGCCACTGCGACGTCGCCGCGCAGGTCGCCGCGCATGTGCGCGCTGCCGCCGAGCACTGCGCCGCATTGCGCGACGATGTGTGGCAGTCCGTCGACGGCAAGGTCGCGACCGCCGTGGCCATCGACGAACGTCGGGCCGCGGAGCGCGCGGCGTGGCTGGCCGCCGCGAACGCCGTCACGGCGGGCTCAGGGGACCGGCCGGCGGCTGAAGTCGTGGTCCACCAGCAGTTAATCCCATACGTGGACAACGATATTCGCAACGACTGGCTCGCAGCGATGAGCTCGGCGGATGCCTCGGTGGCGGCGTCCTACGACACCGCCATCCACGCGCTGTCAGCGACAGGTGATGTGACATTCGACATCCCCGGTGATCTGGGACCGAGCTGGCATCCGGTATTCGGCGAACATTCGGGGGTGGATGCGTCGCCGGTGGCTTCGCTGCCCGCCGGACCGATGCCGACCGTCCCGGCTGCGGCCCCAGCCCCTGCGCCGTCGATACCCGCTGCGTCGCAGTCACTTCCAGCGGATGAACCCGACAACGTCGCATCGATGCCGTCGCAACCGGCCGATCCGCTCGGCGACGCCGCCGGGTTGTCCACCGGCGCAGGTGGTCTCGGCGGACTTGGCGGTATGACCGGCGGCATCGGGGGCGTGGTCGGTAGCATCGTCGACGGTATCGGCAGCCTGCTGGGTTCACTCGCCGGTGGGTTGGGCGGAACTCCCGACGCGGGAGGTGATCCGTTAGACGTCGACGATGCCGACGATGCCGACGATCCGCGAGCCGATGATGACGGCGAAGACGCCGACGCCGACAAGCCAGACGAGGAAGAGCCGCCCGCCGCCGACGACGTTGTGCCTGAGGTGCCGGTAGCCGAGAATCCGCCCGCCCCAGCCGAAGCCGTCGGTGAACCGGCCCCGCAACAGGTCGACCCGCCTACCGAAGAGCCGCCACCCGCTGAGCAGCCTCGACCGGCGCCGCCGCCGCCGGCCGAGGGGGCGACACCGTGTGAGATCGCCGAGGATCAACTACCGCAGGTCGGCCGGTAACTCAGCCTTTGAGCAGCGCGACGAACTTCTCTTCGGGCGTCAACGCCGCGACTTCCTCACCGATTGGCAAGGTCTTCGGCAGCTGGACATCGGGGTCGGCGAAGTCGCGATAGGTCTTGTCGCCGCTGAGGGTGTAAAGCAGATATCCGGTCAGCAGCGCCCGAATGGTCTTCTGCGTCTTGCGATCCGGGCCACCCAGGCCGAACGCCGTCGCCAATCGGCGGCCCTCGGCCAGCCCGTTGGCCTGAGCCTTTTTGACGATGCGCAACGTTGCGGCGTCCCAGGCCCGCCAGAGTTCAACAGCGTTGGAGCGCAATTCCTTCGCCGCACCCGGCGCACTGAACACCACGCCGGGTACTCGCAGGGACGCCGCCGGCTGGTCGGCCGACGGGGTGGTGACGGCAGGGAACACCGCGGCCACCGCCCGGGGCTTGGCCTTCATCCCGGCGGCGGCGAACACGGCGGCCGAGGCGCCGAAGCCATGTCCGATTACGCCGAGCTTGTCGGGATGCACGCTGATCTTGCCGGGCCCCAGTCGCACCCCGGTGGCGATGTCCAGCGCGGTGCCCATGTCGAAGGCGAGGCTGAGCACCGACGGTGCCACCCCACGCTCGGTGTCCGGGGCCGCCGCGACGATTCCCCACGACGCCAGGTGCTCCAGCAAACCCGAATACCGCGCCACGCCGGTGAGCCAATCGTGCCCGAACACCACCGCGGGCATGTGCAAACCCGCCTCGGGAGTGTAGACGGCACCCGGCAAGCCGGCAAAGGCCAAGTCACCGCGCAACACCCGATGCGGGCCGCTGCGGCTCAGGGTGCCAACGAGCTTGCCGATCTTCGCCACCCGATGACGGTAGCGCACGTCAAGGCCCGCACCAGCGCTCCACCGCCAGGCGAACCAGTCAACATCAAGCTCATTGTCAGTAGATCGCCAGCTAACACGCCCATACGCGGCGTTTCGCGCACCGAACGGGGTGTTACTACGGGGCCATGACACTGAAACGAATCGCAGCCGCGGCCGCAATCACCACGGCTTTGGGTCTTGCCGGCGTCGGCGCAGCAAGCATGGCCGAGGCGTTGCCCGCCGCTCCGCTTCCCGACTACCACTGGTGTCCGGGCCAATTCTTCGACCCGGCGTGGGGTCACAACTGGGATCAAGGTCGCTGTCACGACGACAATTTCTTCGACGGTGAGCCGCACGATCAGGGCCACTGGCACGGAGTGGGTCCCTGGCACCCGTGAGCAACTGACCACGCCTAAGCAGCCGTCCCGAATCGGGGCGGCTGCTTCATTTGGGCGGCCCTTCGCAGACCAGAGCACTTACGTCGACGTCAACGCTGGTCCCGCCCCATCTCGAATCTCATTAAATACCAACGTTATTCACAGCAACTCATAACAACTTTTGCGGTCTAGAGGTTTAGCTAGGGGTGTGCGGGTGGTACGAAGAAACGGTGATAAACATCAAACAAATCGCAGCTGCGACAGCCATCACCGCTGGTTTAGGACTGGCCGGTGTGGGCGCGGCGAGCGTTGCTACGGCTCAGCCTGCTGGGCCGCTACCTGATTACCACTGGTGTCCCGGCCAGTTCTTCGACCCGGGCTGGGGCAACAACTGGGACTGGAACCGCTGCCACGACGACTTCTACGGCGACGGCGACCCGCACGACCGCGATCACTGGCACGGTCAGGGTGACTGGCGCAATGACAACGACCGCGGCTGGGACAACAATCGCGGTCCGGGCTGGGACAACCATGGGCCCGGCGGACCTGGCTGGAACGACCACCGCGGCTACTGAGCCACAGCTCACGGCCGTCAGATGAATCGATATAAAGTCTGATCTTTCGCAGGTCAGAGGCGTGCGGCCGTCCCGATCGGGGCGGCCGCACTGCTGTAACGGCACCCCTCGTGCGAGCCTGTGGGCGCACAACTGCACTACCCTGAAGGGCTATGTGCGGAATCGTCGGCTACGTCGGGCACCAACCTGCCCTCGATGTCGTCGTCGATGCGCTGCGCCGGATGGAATACCGAGGCTACGACTCCGCCGGTATCGCGCTGGTCGACGGGCACGGTGACCTGACGGTCCGGCGGCGGGCCGGCCGGCTGGCCAACCTGGAGAGCGCGCTCGCCGAGGCCGACCCCGCAACCCTGCGAGGCACGACCGGTGTGGGCCACACCCGCTGGGCGACGCACGGACGCCCCACAGACCGCAATGCGCACCCGCACCGCGATGCGGCGGGCAAGATCGCCGTCGTCCACAACGGCATCATCGAGAATTACGCCCCGCTGCGGCAGGAACTCGAGAACGCCGGGGTCGAGTTTGCCAGCGACACCGACACCGAAGTGGCCGTCCACCTGGTCGCCCGCAACTATCACCACGGTGAGACGGCGGGCGATTTCACCGCCTCCGTGCTTGCCGTGCTGCGCCGCCTCGAAGGCCACTACACGCTGGTGTTCGCCAACGCCGACGAGCCGGGCACGATCGTGGCCGCGCGCCGTTCGACACCGTTGGTGGTCGGCATCGGTAAGGGCGAAATGTTCGTTGGTTCCGATGTCGCCGCATTCATCGGGCACACCCGCGAAGCGGTCGAGCTCGGACAGGATCAGGCCGTCGCGATCACCGCCGACAGCTACCGGGTCACCGACTTCCACGGCAACGATCTGACCGACAGGGCCCGCACGTTCCACATCGACTGGGACGTCGACGCCGCCGAAAAAGGCGGCTACGAGTACTTCATGCTCAAGGAGATCGCCGAGCAGCCCACCGCTGTTGCCGACACTCTGCTCGGGCATTTCGTCGACGGCCGCATCGTGCTCGACGAACAACGGCTCTCCGACCAGGAGTTGCGCGAGATCGACAAGGTGTTCATCGTCGCGTGCGGCACCGCTTATCACTCGGGCCTGCTGGCCAAATACGCCATCGAGCATTGGACCCGGCTGCCCGTCGAAGTCGAGCTGGCCAGCGAATTCCGTTACCGCGACCCGGTTCTGGATCGCAGCACGCTGGTGATCGCCATCTCGCAATCGGGGGAGACCGCCGACACCTTGGAAGCTGTCCGCCATGCCAAGGAACAAAAGGCCAAGGTGCTGGCCATCTGCAACACCAACGGCTCGCAGATTCCCCGCGAATGTGACGCGGTGCTCTACACCCGGGCCGGGCCGGAGATCGGCGTGGCGTCGACCAAGACGTTCCTGGCGCAGGTCACCGCCAACTACCTGGTCGGCTTGGCGTTAGCCCAAGCCCGCGGCACCAAGTACCCCGACGAGGTGGAGCGCGAGTACCGCGATCTGGAGGCCATGCCCGATCTGGTGGCACGCGTCATCGCCGAGATCGGGCCGGTCACGGAGTTGGCCCACCGATTCGCCCAGGCGTCGACGATCCTGTTCCTCGGCCGCCACGTCGGCTACCCGGTGGCACTGGAAGGCGCGCTGAAACTCAAGGAACTGGCCTACATGCACGCCGAGGGCTTCGCTGCCGGAGAGCTCAAACACGGCCCGATCGCGTTGATTGAAGACAATCTGCCGGTGATCATCGTGATGCCGTCGCCGAAGAGTTCGGCGATGCTGCACGGCAAGCTGCTGTCCAACATCCGCGAAATCCAGACGCGGGGTGCGATCACCATCGTGATCGCTGAGGAGGGCGACGACACTGTTCGGCCCTACGCTGACCACCTGTTCGAGATTCCGGCGGTGTCAACGCTTTTGCAGCCACTGCTGTCGACCATCCCGATGCAGGTGTTCGCGGCGTCGGTGGCGCAGGCCCGCGGTTACGACGTCGACAAGCCGCGCAACCTGGCCAAGTCGGTCACCGTCGAGTAGCCCGGGTCACGAATGCGGACCAGTCGGGTTCGCGGGTCGCCGCCCAGTATTCGTTGAGCCGCCACGGGCTGACCGTGTGGATCTCGCCATCGGCGTTCTTGAAATACGAATGCTTGATTCCTCTGTGCGCCCACACCATCTGCTTGATCTCGTGCTGGGTGCGCTGGTGCCAGTCCGCCGCCGCCTCGGCGGTGGGTTCGATCGAATGCAGGCCTGCCTCAGCCAGTTTCGCCAGGCAGCTGTTGACGTAGCGCATCTGCAGCTCGGAGTTGAAGATCAGGCTGCCGCCGTGGGCCAGGTGCGCGCCCGGTCCGTAGATGACGAAGAAGTTGGGAAACTGCGGGACCGTGATGCCCAGGTAGGCGAACGGCCTGCTGCCCCAAACGCTGTGCAGGTCGGCGCCGTCGCGGCCGGTGATCGTCATCGGCCACAACACGTCGGTGTGACGAAAACCGGTGGCGTACACGATGATGTCGACGTCGTGGCGTTGACCGTCGTCGGTGACGATGCCATCTTCAGTGATCTGCTGGATCGGTGTGCGTATCAGGTCGACGTTGTCGCGGCGTAGCGTGCGCAGCCAGGTGCCGTCGTCCTGCAGCGTCCGCTTGCCGGTGGCCGGGTAGTCCGGTAGCACCTTGGCGAGCAACTCCTCGTCACCGTCGACCTGGCCGGTGATCCAGTCGGTGAACATCAGCCGGGCAATGGCATTGATCTCGCTGACCGCGTAGTCCTGGTTGGCGTACGACGGGTCGACCCGCGCAGCGTCGAGGCCTTTGTCGGACCCCGGCCACAGCACCAGGAATCGGTACCAGCGACCGTAGAAGGGCAGATGGTCCATCGCCCAGCGCACCCCGTCGCCGACCTCGTCGTGGTACATCGCGTTGGGGAACATCCATTGCGCGGTGCGCTGAAAAACGGTGAGGTGCTCGACGTCGTCGGCGATGGCCGGTGCGATCTGGAAGCCGCTGGCACCGGCGCCGATCAGCGCGACGCGCTTACCGGTGAGATCGACCGTGTGGTCCCACGTCGCCGAGTGAAACGACGGACCGCGGAATGTCTTGGCGCCGGGGAACTGTGGCACGTGCGGGCGGTTGAGCTGACCGACCGCGGTGATGACGGCGCGCGCCTGCAACGTGGTGAGACCCTCGTCCTCTTCGCGCGTGGTGATCGTCCACAAGCCGTCCTCGTCGTCCCATTCGACCGCGATGACCTCGCTGTGCCAGCGGACGTGGTCGCCGAGATGGTGTTTGTCCATCACGCGACCGAAATAGCTCTGCAGCTCCGGCTGTTCGGCGAAGAAATGCGACCAGTCGTTGCTGGGCTCGAAGCTGTAACAGTAGAAGTGGTTGGCGACGTCGACGCGCGCACCCGGGTAGCTGTTCTCCCACCACGTGCCACCGGGGCCGGCGTTCTTCTCGAGGATGGTGAACGGAATGTTGGCCTGCCGCAACCGAATACCAGCCAGGATTCCCGACTCGCCGCAACCGATGACGACCACCGGCAGCTGTGCGGCGTGATCGGAGTCCAGCGGGGCCGGCCGGCGCGGGTCGACCCCCTCGAGGTCCATCTCTTCGAACAACAGCGGCAGGTAGTCGGCAGGAACTCTCTCGCAGACCGCCCAGTCCATCATCTCCCGGATCAGCTCCGGCGGCAGCGGCGCGACTTCGGGGCAGCCGCGGTCGCGGTAGGCGGCGATCACCGGCAGGGCTTCCGCACGGGCGCGGGCCTTGTCCTCTTCGGACATGAAGCCCTGAACTTCGTTGAGGAAGATCCCGGCGGGTTTGAAGTCACGCACGAAGCGGGGATCGCCGGTGATGTGCACCAGTGACAAGAGCAGCGTGGGGATGCTGACTTGCTCGAGCGCTGCGGCAATCTCGGTGCTGGAGGTGGTGAAAGGTTGGCCCGCGTAGCGGCTGCGCACCAAGGGGTCCTTTCGCTACGCGGAGTTTCGTAATTGGAAGTCAACGATACCGCGCGGCACCGTACCGGATCAAGGGTCGGCCATGCCATGGGCAACGCCGTGAGCCATGGCGACGACGGCCGGCTACTGGCGGGTCGCGCTCACGTAGCTGATCCCGGCAAAGTTCTTGGCCTCGTCATCGCCGAGGGTGGGCACCGGAATCCCATGGGAAGCAACGAGTTCCGCCGCGCCGGTCGACGTGGACTTCCACGCGTGGCGCTCCAGATACTCGACCACATCGTGGCGGTCGCCGCCGTACCAGAGGTCGGTCATCTCCACGTCGAACCCGTGCCTGCGCCAGCGTTCGGTGGACTGGCGCATCCGCTCGGCCATCACCGGTACGGCCTGGCCGGCGTTCGGGATGTTCTCGGTGGCCAGCCGGCTGCCCGCCGCACTGAGCTGGGTGATGTTGTCCAGCAGCGCATCCTGGGCCTCCGGCGGCAGGAACGGCAGCAGACCTTCGGCACTCCACGCGGCGGGCTGAGTGGAATCGAAGCCGGCGCCGCGCAGCGCAGTGGGCCAGTCCTTGCGCAGATCGATGGCCACCGCGCGCAGGTCGGCAGTCGGATGGGCCCCGAGATCGGCCAGCGTCTGGGCTTTGAACTCGATGACCGCGGGCTGGTCGATCTCGTAGACGGTTGTGCCGTCGGGCCAGGGCAGCCGGTAGGCGCGGGCATCCAGACCTGAGGCGAGGATTACCGCCTGGCGGATTCCGCCCTCGGCCGCCTCGATGAAGAAGTCGTCGAAGAAGCGGGTGCGCACGGCCATCATGTCGCCCATCCGCTGCATTCCGAACTCGCCGCCGTCGTCGACCTCGGCCGCATCCAATTCGCCACTGGCCAAGCGGGTGAAGAAGTCCACGCCCACCGCGCGCACCAGGGGTTCGGCGAAGGGATCGTTGATCAGCGGCCTCTCAGCCCGGTTCGCCAACGCGCGTCCGACTGCGACGCCGGTCGCGGTGGCTCCCACACTGGTGGCCAGGTCCCAGGTGTCGTTGTCAGTTCGTGCCATTCCACCCTCCTGATAATTAGCCTGTTTAATCGACTGTACCCGCGGTGCTGGGCACGTAATCTGGGCACGATGCGGCACTACTACTCGGCTGAGGCGATCCGCGAGGCCGAAGCGCCGCTGCTGGCACGCCTTCCCGATGGCGCTCTGATGGCGCGCGCGGCATACGGATTGGCGACCGCGATCCGCGCCGAATTGACCGCTCGCACGGGGGGAGTCGCCGGACGGCGGGTCTGCGCGATCGTCGGATCCGGCGACAACGGTGGCGACGCGTTATGGGCCGCGACCTACGTGCGCCGCCGCGGTGCGGCCGCCGACGCGATACTGCTCAAGCCGGAACACACCCACCGCGAGGGCCTGGCCGCGTTCCGCAAAGCCGGCGGCCGCATCGTCGACGGCGTCGATGCAACCACCGATCTGGTGATCGACGGGGTGGTCGGCATCTCCGGCTCGGGCCCGTTGCGGCCGGACGCCGCCGAGCTCTTCGCGGCGGTCGACGCCCAGGGCATTCCGGTGGTGGCCGTCGACATACCCAGCGGCGTCGACGTCGCGACCGGCGCGATCAGCGGCCCGGCTGTGCACGCCGCGCTGACGGTCACCTTCGGCGGCCTCAAGCCGGCACACGCGCTGGCCGACTGCGGCCGGGTGCAACTGATCGACATCGGCCTCGACCTGCCCGACACAGACATCGTCGGCTTCGACGCGCCCGACGTGGCGGCGCGCTGGCCGATCCCGGGGCCGCGTGACGACAAGTACACCCAGGGCGTCACCGGTGTGATGGCCGGCTCGTCGACCTATCCGGGCGCCGCGGTGTTGTGCACCGGCGCTGCCGTGGCCGCGACATCGGGAATGGTCCGCTACTCCGGCAGCGCCCACGGCGAGGTGCTCACCCACTGGCCCGAGGTGATCGCCTCGCCCACCCCGGCCGCCGCCGGGCGGGTGCAGGCCTGGGTGGTCGGGCCGGGGCTGGGCACCGACGAAAGCGGCGCTGCCGCACTGTGGTTCGCGCTGGAGGCCGACCTGCCGGTGCTGATCGACGCCGACGGTCTGACCATCCTGGCCGCACACCCCGACATGCTCGCCTCCCGTCGCGCGCCGACCGTGCTGACCCCGCACGCCGGCGAGTTCGCCAGGCTGGCCGGCGCTCCGCCCGGCGACGACCGCATCGGCGCCACCCGTAAGCTCGCCGACACGCTGGGCGCGACCGTGCTGTTGAAGGGCAACGTCACCGTCGTCGCTGATCCGGGCGGCCCGGTCTACCTCAACCCGGCTGGGCAGTCCTGGGCAGCCACGGCCGGGTCCGGCGACGTGCTGTCCGGGATGATCGGCGCTCTGCTTGCCGCCGGGCTGCCTCCCGTTGAAGCCGCGGCCGCCGCGGCGTTCGTGCACGCCCGCGCGGCGGCGCTGTCCGCTGCCGACCCGGGGCCCGGTGATGCGCCGACCTCGGCGTCGCGCATCCTCGGCCACATCCGCTCTGCCATAGCGAGCTTGTAGCCACTCCCTCGAAAGGATCTGTCCATGCCGCAACACCCGTCCATGCCCACCCACGCCCTCGCGCCCGCCTACACCGGCCGGATGTTCACCACCCCGGTGCCCGCGCTGCGGCTTCCCGAGGAGTCGATGGACCCCGAGGCCGCCTACCGCTTCATCCACGACGAGTTGATGCTGGACGGCAGCTCGCGGCTGAACCTGGCGACCTTCGTCACCACTTGGATGGACCCCCAGGCCGGCAAGTTGATGGCCGAGACATTCGACAAGAACATGATCGACAAGGACGAATACCCAGCGACCGCGGCCATCGAGCAGCGCTGCGTCTGCATGGTGGCCGACCTGTTCCACGCCGACGGTCTGCGCGACGACGACCCGTCCAGCGCGATCGGGGTGTCAACGATCGGGTCCAGCGAAGCGGTGATGCTCGGCGGGCTGGCGCTCAAATGGCGCTGGCGCGAGAAGGTCGGCAAAGACTGGGTGAAGCGGACGCCCAACCTGGTGATGGGTTCCAACGTCCAGGTGGTCTGGGAGAAATTCTGTCGCTACTTCGACGTCGAGCCGCGCTACCTGCCGATGGAGAAGGGGCGCTACGTCATCACCCCCGAGCAGGTCATCGACGCCGTCGACGAGGACACCATCGGGGTGGTCGGGATCCTGGGCACCACCTACACCGGCGAGCTCGAGCCGATCGCCGAGATCTGCGCCGCCCTCGACAAGCTGGCCGCCGGCGGTGGGGTGGACGTCCCGGTGCACGTCGACGCGGCCAGCGGCGGTTTCGTGGTGCCGTTCCTGCACCCCGAACTCAAGTGGGACTTCCGGCTGCCCCGCGTCGTCTCGATCAACGTCAGCGGGCACAAGTACGGCCTGACCTACCCCGGCATCGGCTTCGTGGTGTGGCGCGCCAAGGAGCACCTGCCCGAGGACCTGGTATTTCACGTCAACTATCTCGGCGGCGACATGCCGACCTTCACGCTGAACTTCTCCCGCGCCGGCAATCAGGTGGTGGGCCAGTACTACAACTTCCTGCGCCTGGGCCGCGAGGGCTACACCCAGGTCATGCAGTCGTTGTCGCAGACGGCGCGGTGGCTGGGCGAGCAGCTGCGCGTCGGAGACCATTGCGAGCTGATCTCCGACGGCTCGGCCATTCCGGTGATCAGCTTCCGGCTGGCCAGAAATTGCGGATACACCGAATTCGACCTGTCGCACGAGCTGCGCGGATACGGCTGGCAGGTGCCGGCCTACACCATGCCGGACAACGCCACGGACATCTCGGTGCTGCGCATCGTCGTGCGGGAAGGCCTGTCGGCCGACCTGGCCCGCGCCCTGCACGACGACGCCCGCAGCGCACTGGCCAGCCTGGACAAGCTCAAGCCCGGTGGGCACTACCAGGCCGAGCACTTCGCCCACTGACCAGTTGGAATGCGGCCGCGCGGGGCGGTTCTGGGACAATGGCGGCCGTGGCCGTAACGCCGATTTCCCTGACGCCGGGCGTCCTCGCTGAGTCCGTCGTGGATCTTGGCGCTATCGAGCACAACGTGCGGGTGCTGCGCGAGCACGCCGGCCGCGCGCAGGTGATGGCTGTGGTCAAGGCCGACGGCTACGGGCACGGCGCCGTCGAGGTCGCTCGGGCCGCACTGGCCGCGGGCGCCACCGAACTGGGTGTGGCCACCGTCGACGAGGCGTTGGCGCTGCGGGCCGCGGGTCTCACCGCGCCCGTGCTGGCCTGGCTGCATCCACCCGGGATCGACTTCGGTCCGGCGCTGCTGGCCGACGTGCAGATCGCGGTGTCGTCGCTGCGCCAGCTCGACGAGTTGCTGGCCGCGGTGCGTCGCACCGGGCGCACGGCCGCGGTGACGCTCAAGGTGGACACCGGCCTGAACCGCAACGGCGTCCCGCTGGCGCAGTACCCGTCGATGCTGACGGCGCTGGGCGGCGCCATCGCCGAGGACGCCGTCCGGCTGCGCGGTCTGATGTCGCACATGGTGTACGCCGACCAGCCCAACAATCCGATCAACGATCTTCAGGCGCAACGGTTTACCGAGATCCTGAAGCTGACGCGCGATCAGAAGGTGCCGTTCGAGGTGGCGCACCTGTCCAACTCTTCGGCCACCATGACGCGCCCGGAGCTGGCCTTCGACATGGTTCGCCCCGGAATCGCGCTGTACGGCCTGAGTCCGGTGCCCACTCTCGGCGACATGGGCCTGCTGCCGGCGATGACAGTGAAATGCACTGTTGCGCTGGTGAAGTCGATTCGAGTCGGTGAAGGCGTGTCGTACGGGCACACCTGGATCGCCCAGCAGGACACCACTGTCGCGCTGATGCCGATCGGCTATGCGGACGGTGTCTTCCGGTCGCTGGGCGGCCGGCTGGAAGTTCAGATCAACGGTCGGCGGCGTCCCGGTGTGGGGCGGATCTGCATGGACCAGTTCCTGGTCGACCTCGGCCCCGGAGTCGTCGATGTCGCCGACGGCGATGAGGCGATCCTCTTCGGACCGGGCACTCGCGGCGAGCCGACCGCCCAGGAATGGGCCGACTTGCTGGACACCATCCACTACGAGGTGGTGACCAGTCCGCGCGGACGCATCATCCGAACCTATCGCGAGGCTGAGAAGCATTGAGCGACGACCATTTTGACGTCTTCCATGTCGGCAGGCGGGGGCGCGGACGTTGGCTGGCCGGTGCCGCCGGCGTCGGTGCGATAGGCACCATCGCCGGGGCGACCGTGGCCCGCTCGATGCTCAACCGGCGTGCCGTTGTCGACGACCCGTTCGCCTACGAGGATTTCGAGACGCTCGACGGCGACCGCAGCTATCTGGTCACCACCCCCGACGGTGTCCACCTCGCGGTCCGCGAAGTGGGGCCCACCGACGCGCCGTTGACCGTCGTGTTCGCCCACGGCTTCTGTCTTCGCATGGGCTCCTTCCACTTTCAGCGCATGCGGCTGTCTGAGGAGTGGGGCTCTGAGGTCCGGATGATCTTCTATGACCAGCGTGGCCACGGCCGGTCCGGCGAAGCGCCACCGGAGACGTACACGGTGACCCAGCTGGGCAAGGACCTGGAGACCGTGCTGCAGGTGATCGCGCCGCGCGGCTCGATCGTGCTGGTCGGTCACTCGATGGGCGGGATGACGGTGCTGTCGCACGCCCGGCAGTTCCCGCAGCACTACGGTGGCCGGATCACCGGGGCGGCATTGATTTCGTCGGCCGCCGAAGGTGTCGCCGAGTCGCCGCTGGGTGAAATCCTGAACAACCCTGCGCTGGAAGCTGTTCTGCGGGCTGCGCGGTCGGCGCCCAAGCTGGTGCAGCGCGGCCGCACCGCCGCGCGTTCGCTGATCGGGCCGATCCTGCGGGCGGCGTCGTACTCCGACATGCGAGTCAGCCCCACCATCGTGGCGTTCTCGGAGAAGATGATGCTCGACACCCCGGTGCCGACCATGGTGGAGTTCCTGCACGCCCTGCAGGCGCACGACGAGACGAAAGCGCTGCCGACGCTGGCCAAGATCCCGACGCTGATCGTCTGCGGCGACCGCGACCTGGTCACGCCGGCCGAGTACTCGAGAAAAATGGCAGAAGTGTTGCCGGAATCCGAATTGGTGATCGTCGCCAGGGCAGGACATTTGGTGTTGCTGGACAAGCCGGCCTCGGTCAACGACGGTTTGGTGCGGCTGGTCAAGCACGCGAGTCCGGGCAGGTTCGCGGTGCTGAGCCAGCGGTTGCGCGATCGGGTCCTGCGCCGTGAGTGACCGTTCGGGCATTGCGACGCTGCCGAATGTCGACGACACCGTCGCGCTGGGCTCGCAGTTGGGCGCCCAGTTGCGAGCCGGCGACGTCGTCGTGCTGTCCGGTCCGCTTGGTGCTGGGAAAACCGTGCTGGCCAAAGGAATTGCCGCGGCGATGGATGTCGACGGGCCGGTGACCTCGCCGACGTTCGTGCTGGCGCGAGTGCATCCGGCCAAGCGGCCCGGCACCCCGGCGCTGATCCACGTCGACGTCTACCGCCTACTCGACCACACCGGCGCCGACCTGCTCGACGAGCTGGAGAGTCTGGACCTCGACACCGAACTCGACGATGCCGTCGTCGTGGTGGAGTGGGGTGAAGGCCTCGCCGAACGGTTGTCCGAGCGGCATCTCGACATCCGGCTCGAACGAATCACCAACTCCGACACCCGAACTGCGACGTGGCAATGGAGTTGCCCATGAACACGGTACTGGCCATCGATACGTCGACTCCTGCGGTGACCGCCGGTGTGGTCGCCGATGGCAGCCTGCTGGCCGAGCGGGTCAGCGTCGACGCACGTGCACATGCCGAGCGGATCACCCCGAACGTGTTGGCCGCGTTGGCCGATGCCGGGCGAACGATGGCCGACCTGGACGCGGTGGTCGTCGGCTGCGGCCCCGGCCCGTTCACCGGCCTGCGGGTCGGGATGGCGACGGCGTCGGCCTATGGTCACGCCCTGGGCATTCCGGTCCACGGGGTCTGCAGCCTCGATGCCATCGGCGGGCAGACCAGGGGCGAGGTCTTGGTGGTCAGCGACGCCCGTCGACGCGAGATCTACTGGGCCCGCTACCGCGACGGCGTGCGCTTCGACGGACCGGCGGTCAGCGCACCGGCCGACGTCGACCCGGGTCGGCGCGTTCGGTCGCCGGCTCGCCGGACCACGCGGCGCTGTTCGGGCTGCCATGCGTGCGAACCGCGGTATCCCGATTCGGTCGGCCTTGTCGCTGCAGTAACGGACTGGTCGCAGCCGCCCGCCGCGCTGGTGCCGCTGTACCTGCGGCGACCAGACGCCAAGACGCTGGC
>CAVWEO010000023.1:0-32017 GCA_963753995.1 uncultured Actinomycetota bacterium
GTATCTGAGCCTTCCGCGCTTCGGTGGTCTCGCAGCGCACGTCGTCGCGAGGCCACCGGATGCGGCAAGGGCCGCGAAGTGTAGCGTCTCAAGTTCCGCTGCACTTTCTCGCGAATGACTGCACTTGCGTTGTACTCGTGCAGTTTTCGTGAATCACGCGCCAGGCTGATGTGACGTCGCGCCTCCGCTTTTGGTTCAGGTGCGGCGGGTGTCGTACGTTGCGCGGTTGGCGAGCACATCGTCCATGTGCATCTCGGCCCAGGTCTTGAGGCCGCGCATCATCTGGTGCAGCGAGAGGCCGAGGTCGGTCAGCTCGTAGGAGACCGTGACGGGCACGGTCGGCATCACGGTGCGGGTGACCAGGCCGTCACGTTCCAGGGAGCGCAGCGTCTGGGTGAGCATCTTCTGGCTGACGCCGGCCAGCAGGCGGGACAGCTCCGAGTAGCGCATCGACCGGGGCTCACCGGCGCAGTCGGTCGCCGAGCTGATGCGAGCCGTCGCTGCCCAGCGCGGCCAGGATCAGCGTGACCCATTTGTCGGAGATCCGGTCGAGCAGCTTGCGGCTGGGGCATGCCGCCAGGAAAGCGTCATATTCCGCCTTGGTCTGTGCCCGCTTCTGGGCCGCCGTCGTCGTCGCCATCGACCGCTCCTCTAACCCGCGGGTGCCTTACGCACTCCGAGGTGCCTACTTCCCGATCAGGAAGCTACCTACCAATACTGATGCAAGGAGCCGTTAGGCACCACCGTCACCCAGCTCAACACGAAAGGCAGAGTATGAGCGCGCCTCCACGTCGCTTCCCGGCGGCACCTGGGCGCTGGGCGACCTGACCGTCACCCGGTTCGGCTACGGCGCCATGCAGCTCGCCGGCCCCGGGGTCATGGGGCCGCCCGCCGACCGCGACGGCGCACTCGCGGTCCTGCGCGAGGCCGTCGACCTCGGCATCACCCACATCGACACCAGCGACGCCTACGGGCCGCGCGTCACCAACCAGCTGATCCGCGAGGCGCTGCACCCATACCCCGAATCGCTGCACATCGTGACCAAGGTCGGCGCGACCCGCGACCCGCAGGGCGGCTGGCCCCCGGCCCGGGAGCCCGAAGACCTGCGCCGCTCCGTCGACGAGAATCTCGAGACACCTCGGCCTCGACGTGCTCGACCTGGTCAACCTCCGGCTCGGCAACGCCCAGGGACCCCAACCGGGCTCGCTCGCCGAGCCGTTCGAGACGCTCGTCGAACTCCAGCAGCAGGGCCTGATCCGGCACCTCGGCGTGAGCAACGCGACGGCGGAACAGGTCGCCGAGGCACAGGCGATCGCGCCGATCGTGTGCGTGCAGAACATGTACAACCTCGCCTACCGCCAAGACGACGAGCTGATCGACGAGCTCGCCGAAGCAGGGCATCGCCTACGTGCCCTTCTTCCCGCTCGGCGGCTTCAGCCCACTGCAGTCCTCGGCGCTCTCGGCCGTAGCCGCCCGGCTGGAGGCGACGCCGATGTCGGTCGCCCTGGCCTGGTTGCTGCAGCGGTCGCCGAACATCCTGCTGATTCCCGGCACCTCATCGGTGGCGCACCTGCGCGAGAACGTCGCCGGCGCGGGACTCCCGCTCTCCGACGAGGACCTCGCCGAGCTGGACAAGATCGGCCACTAGCTGGCGTGGACGCTTGGAGGTAGGGAATGCCACCATCGTCGCGCCCCTGAGGTCGACCGCACGGCCGGCGCCCTGATGCGCCAGTTTCCATATCGCAGCCTCCACTCTATTAGTCAGATATTATGACTATACTAGTCATAGAGTGGGACTGATATCGACCGGTGCGAAGTCGCTGAGGGCATAGGTGACACGCGCGGAACCCAGCGAGCGCAGCGATACGCGCGCGGCGCAGGGGTCGTGTCGGCAGCGATCTGACTCGGCAGTGCTGACGTAAGGTGTGTACCTCATGGGAGCCGGGCGATGGAGCCGAGAAGGGTATGGACGACGAGCAGCACGTTGATCTAGGGGTGGCCTTGTTCATCCCGTATCGGTACATGGAGGACCGAATCTTCCGGGCAATCCAGGATGCCGGGTTCGACGACTGGACCCTGGCCCAGGTTCGGGTGTTTCAACGCCTCGCCCCGGACGGTTCGCGTCTCACAGACCTCGCTGATCAGGCGCAAATGAGTAAACAGAGCGCCGGGGTGCTGGTCGATCAACTGGAACGGTTGGGCTATGTCCGCCGGGTCCCCGACCCGACCGATGGGCGCGCCCGGTTGATCGTGATCGAGGAACGTGGCCGGCGGGCCGCCGAGGTCGCCACGGCGACATCGGCTGAGATCCTGGCGGAGTGGACGGCCTTCCTTGGCACCCGCAACTTCACGTTGTTGCACCAGATCCTGGATCAACTCCGCGAGATCACCGACCCCTACGCGCACAAATCCTAGCTGCGCCGAGCCGTCCGCCCGCGACCCCCGTTCGCCCAAGCAACCGGAGCCAGCGGACGACAGCAGCCTTCGACTCCGCCTTGACATTAGTCAGCTTTATTGACTAATATCATCGGTGATGCTGACGATCTCCGGATGAACGAGGCGGCTGCCGCAATGCAAGGTCAAAAACACCGCGCGCAGCACGCCCATGCATCCCTCAATAGAAAGCGAAACATTATGAAGTTTCTTGTCCTTGGAGCAACTGGCCGCACCGGCGTCCCCTTCGTCAAAAAAGCACTCGACCACGGACACCAGGTCACCGCCCTCGTTCGGAGGGCCGACGCCATCGTTGACCCGCGCGCTCAGACCGTCAGCGGCGACGTCACCGACGCGGCGGTGATCGCGACGGCAGTCCAAGGCCACGACGCGGTCATCAGCACGCTCGGAGCGAAAAACGTCCGCGAAACCCCGACGCTGATCACGGACACCGTCCGTGCAGTCATCGCGTCCGCGAAAACATCAGGCGTTGACCGTTTCCTCATCGTGTCCGCATTCGGCGTCGGCGACTCTCTCGCCAAGGCATCGTTCCTGGCCGGCCTGATTTTCCGCATTGCGCTGCGCAAAAAATATGCAGACAAAGCCGCGTCGGAAGCGCTATTGAAGGCCAGCGATCTGAAATGGACCCTCGAATACCCCGGAGCGTTAAACGACCGAGACAACACCCGCTACACCGCGGTCACGCTCGAGGACGTCACGAAATTGCCGATCTTCCCCTCAACCTCTCGCGCAAACGTCGCCGACTTCCTCTTCCACTCCGCGGTGGAAGACACCTTCATTCGCCAGACCGTCGTCGTCACCGACACCAAATAGGTCGCCGATGCAGGCCCAAAAGCACGCTAGACGAGCGCGCCACCTTCTGCGGGTTTTCGCGCGGGAACGGCGCAGAACCGCACTGAACCATCTAGCGCGAGTAACTACTTTCTCAAGTTCTTGGCGGATTCGTCACACATTCCGCCGTTCCGGTCAGAAGTCCGCCACGTCATTTGAGAACCGACATGACGGGTTGTAGGTTCTCGTTTCGCATGGCGGATAGCGTGATCTCTACCTGCGGCTTTGCAGAATTCTCATCGAAATGGCGGACGTGATTTTCTCATCTTCGTGGCGAATCCTAGAACCGTACGGTCGTGCAGTTCCGCGGCTCGCGCAGGGACCGTCGCAGCAACCTATGTCGCCCCGGAGTTCAGAGCGTAGATACCTTTGGAAGCTGCGCTGCGGTCCAAAGCGTTGGCGCGACAACAGATTTGATGGATATTCGTCATTATCCATGAGCAATCGCCGACTTTTCATCAGATGAATCAACCACAACAGCGCCTCCGGCGCGGGCAGTGAGCGATGTACGGGCCGAAACCTGTTAAAACCGTTTCTGAACTTGCGATTTGATGACACGCCGCTTGCAGGACTTCCGGCGTCCGGTGACGCTCGTTACCTTTATGGGCGAGGCTATACGTCGAACTTTGCGAAAACCTCGTCCCACAATCCGTTGACACTTCGCCAATCCGCGACTGCGTCCGAAGTGAGGACCGGTGCCCATTCGTTATGGGTTTCGCGCCATGCGCGTCGCATCTGCGTGATGTCGGCAAAGGGGTTTCCGCCAGCCCTCCAACTCAAATCCTTCAGAGAGGCTTCCTCGACAATGTAGCGCCCACCAAGTGCTTTGGTCAGTTCTGTGCGTGCTGAAGGGCCGACGAGCGCCAGTGTTCGCCAGGCGTCGGCCACGAGGATTGGCATCCGTATCTCTGCGAGCACGTGTTCGCGGGTCTCCCCGCGGGGTGCGATTGCTTGACCGAGCAGGGCGGCCTTGTGCCGTGCTTCAATCAACGCCCGGTCGCGGTCGCGTACTGATTCTGCATGATGCAACAATGCCGACCAGTAGGATGTCTGCGCGTCCCGAACCCTTTCGAATCGATCCTTGACCTCGCTGTTTGCGGAAGCGACCAGGCGGGCGAACACAGCGATCTTTTCGTCGTATTCTTTCCGTCTCTGGCGGGCAACGAGGATTATGTCGACTCCTTTAGCCGCAGCCGCCCAGGGGTCGAGCAAAGCCAGAGCATCGCTGAAGCTGAGATCGAGTGCGTCATAAGTCGGTTTGTTCGTGCCCAGCTGTTTGGCCTGCTCGATGGTGCGCTTCAGATCCCCTGCCGCTTGCCAGTATCCGTGTCGTTGCTCCTCGAATTTCCGCGCGGTGTCGGCTACGTCGAAGACCAGGCCTCCCATTACCCCGCCCTCGGCACTCGCGTATTTTGTCTGTTCGAAACGCCACTGGCTGTAGAGGTTCTTCTTGTCGGCGTCTTCGGGCCTGTCCGAGGTCGGTCGTAGCGCACCCTTTTGCTGGGCGGTCATGAAGTCGGGAATCTCGGGTGCGCCTGCGCTCAGCAGATCCTGCAATCGTCCGATCGCCGGGAGAACTTCGCCGAAGAAGTATGTGAAGTCGTTGTAGTCGGTGACGAAGGCACCCAGCTGTCCGGAGCCGAAGCGGGTCCATTCCTTGCTGACGTGCAGCGGAGCCGGGGCACGTGCGCTGAGGCGCTGCTCCAGTCGCCCGACTACGCTGAAGGTGAGAATTAATCCGGCTGGGTGTTTCGCCGCCCGTTCCTTTTCTTGCGGCGTGTATTTCCCGCCTTGGATCTCGTACTCGTCGACATCCTCGACTAAGGCTTGGACTGTCGCCTGGCTCGTGTCCCGAGTCGGCTGTTCGCGTCCCTGGCTGCTCGTGTCGTGCCCCGAGGGTGCTCGATCGTCGGTGTTTGTCGCCAATGTGGATACTGCCTGCACCGCTTGTGATGGGCTGGCGATTTTAAGGCGGAGCACTGCCTGACCGGCGGGAACGTCTCCGCGGGCATCGGTGATCCGGCGGCCGTACTGATCGTCCCCGAAGCGCGACAAGCCCTGCTCGGTGACGAGCGCATACCGGCCGGGAAGGGTGCCTTCGAGTTCCCATCCTCGCCGTCGAGCCCCTCTTTGTTCGAGCAGCTCACCGCTCACGAGCCTGGCGACCATAACGTAGCCTTCACCAACCGCGGCGCGCACCAACACATCTCCGGGTTGCAGGTCGTCGCCTACCCGATCCAGAGGTCCGTAGAGCAACTCGATGCTCGCGGAGAGCCGCTCACGCAGGACCGGATTGCGGTCGAGCACAAATGCGTCAACCAAATCGTGAAGCGTCACCGCGAGCCCGGCGAGAACCTCATCCAGGCTAGGCGCCGCGTTTGACCCCGCAGGTAACCCCCGGGTGTCCACGGTGCCGATATCTAAGCTTGGAGCGGTATCGGCTCCCCCGCCGCCATCCTTATTCGCTAGGACATTCACTACGACCACTCCTGCCGAGTAATTGGTTACCCCACGCTGAGCGGAACGCTCACGAGCCGCTGGGTTTCGGCTACCACCGGCCTTGCTGCCGGGACGATGAGACGGCTGCACGGCGCACCGGGAACGGGTGCCGGGGGGTCCACCACGTCCCATGGCCACTGCAGCAGACCATCGGTGCCACCGTTGATCTCGTAGGGGCAGACCCTGCGCGCGGGCAGTGAAACGACCGCGCCCGACGGCAAGGTGACTGTATTGCTGGTGGTCGGCAGCGGTAGCCACCACAGGGGGGCGCTTGCCAGAGCATCGTCGACCGTAGGCTCCGCAACGCCGAGGTGTTCCATCCACAGCCGTTGCCGCAGTCGTTTCGCAAACGGCTGACCGGAGGAATCGGCGCCGCCGGCGATGGCCGCGGCGACCTCGGTGTCGGATTCCCACCCTCTGCGATTGCAGTTCGCCGAACCGACGATAGCGAGTTCGTCGTCGACCATCATCGTTTTGGCGTGGACGTAGGTGTGCGGACCGATACCGCCGGTCGCGGGATTAGACAGGGTGAAGACATGCAGTTTCGCACCCTGCGGGTCGCTGCGGATGTGTTCGATGAACGACTTACGACGTTCCCACCGTTGCGGGAGATCGGAGATACGAGAGTCGGCGATCAGCAGGATGATCAGGTCCACGTGCGGCAGGGCGCGCCGTAGTGCTTCGGCCGCGCACATGTTCACCAGGTATTGGTCCTCCCAATAGATGAATTTGTGCGCGTTCTCGATTGCGGTCAGGTAGATCTGTTGGACGTCGCGGTCACGGAAGGTGTGCAGCGGTTGCTGCAGCGGCGGCACCTGGCAGTTTGTCACCGACGGCACCGGCATGGCGACGGTTGCGTTGAACGTTTCGCCCACCCTCACCGCTGCGGTTCCCGCTGGTGTCGAGGATGGCTGGCACAGACCGAGCAGCGGGCCCTTGGCCCGGTCGAGGGAACGGTGGAGGGAGTTGGCATACCAGCGTTTGACGAACACATGCAGCAGATCGTCCGCGGCTGGGCCAGCGATCCGGCAGTGCACGTCGTGCAGCGGATCACCCGCGCCCGCTGGAGGCCCGGAACTGCTGGTTGCTGGAGGGGGCGGTCGGGGGCAGATTCGGTCTGGGTTGATGTCAACGCCGCCGCAGAACGCTGTTAGGCCCTCGGAGCCGTTGACGATCAAGATCTTCTGGTGCTGGCTGCCGGCCATGTAATTGAGTTGATTGTTGTCAAGCATCGCCGCCCCGGTGATAAGGGAGTTGACGAATCCCACCTCTGCGGTGTTTTGGCTGCTGCCGGTTTGATCCCAGAGCATGACCCTGATCTGGACACCCTTCGCTGCCGCTTGTTGTAACAAGCTTCGCAACGACGATGGCTCGGGCGTGGTTGTGTGCGGACCGAGGCAGTATCGGGGTTCGGCGGCGGCATCCAGCGGAACATCTAAGTCCAGCCACCACCCCAGCAGATAAATGTAGTGACCGCTGGAACCCGCGGTATCGATGGCCGATTTCATCGCAGTCAAGGTTTCGGGTCCGTCAATCAGTGGTTGCACGGCGTTGCCCGCCAGCATGCGCGGGCCCATTGCCGCGACCCACCGTGTGATGCTTGGATCTGGGTCCGGTGGGGGTGGCGGTGGCGGTGGCGGTGGCGGCGGCGGTGGCGGTGGCTGTGGTGGACCCGGCGCGTCGTGCGCGACGATGTCGTGGTCGAGGCTGCGGATTGTCTGCGGGCCGACCACCGGATCGGGCGGTGCGATACCGCGGTCGTTCTTGTATTGGCTTACCGCCCGTCCGGTCTCAGCGCCATATCGGCCATCAGCCCCGAACGTCGGCAGTGGGTAACCGAGGTCCATAAGCGCCTGCTGCACCTTCTGCACCGCCGCGCCGGAGCTAGTCACCGGCGCAGGGAACGGTGGGGTGCCAAGTGCCGCGAGCCGCACCTGGCCGGTGGCGACGGCGGTGAGGGTTTGATCCCCGGCGAAGCGCGGGCTCTGCAGAACCGTTGCGCCCGAGGAGTCTTCGGGGACGAACTCGTACCTGGGCTGTGGTTGACGATCGACATTGAGCTGTCGTAGTAGCGCCTGGCTAGCCAGTACACGTCCGCGGTGATCGGTGATTCGACGCGCCCACTCGTCGCCGGCGAACGGCCCGTCTATACCGTTCACCGTGACGCGAGCGTATCGGCCGGGCAGCGCGCTTTCGAGTCGCCATCCCCGCTGTTCGGCTTGCGGCTTGTCTAAAAGTTCGCCGTCCACGAACAGGGCGGCCATTGCCAGTCCCTCGCCGATCGCCCCGCGCACCAACAGATCCCCGCCCCGCAGACCGTCGGCGAGTACATCGTTGGGTCCATACAGCAGCTCGACCTTGGCGCGCAGCTGATCGCGTATAGCTGGATTGCGGTCCAGCACAAATGCGTCGACTAAATCGTGTGCAGTGACTGCAAGTCCGGTGAGGACATCCTCGACGGCGGCTGGCGGTTGGGCTGATACCGGCGTGATTTCCGCTTCATACAGATACTCAGCCGCCGGGCCGGTGACCGTGCCGACACCCACCTCCGATTGCCGGCCATTAGAGCTCTGCGCAGGCCGCGGATCCTGGCCCCGGGCATGGTTGTTCGTGCGGATCGATCTGGCAGGCACCCGGACCAACGGCGTTGCTTCCGTAAGCCGTTTGGCGGCCATATCGAGACGCAGGTAGCCGTTGCCTGCGCGACCTGGTTCATCGCCGCGGTAGGGCTCGCAGCTTTCGAGCGTGACCGACCTGATCGCGGCGGCAGGGAGCTGCTGATGTTCCAACAGACATGCGACCGCGCCGGTGACGTGCGGTGCCGCCATGCTAGTTCCACTCATCACGGTGCAAAGCGGCACGTCATCGCCTGGGCGCGAATCCGCGGGCCGGCTGCGGGCAACCAGCACCCGGCTGCCTGGAGCGATCAGCAGGGGGATGCGCTTTCCGTTGACATTTGGGCCGCTGCTGCTGAACGGGGACAGCGGGCGGTCCGTGTCATGCGCGTCGTAGGCACCGACCGAGAGGGTTTGGTATCCGTTGCAGATCGTTCCTGTAGTAGTTGTCGCGACGGCAACGTCGGCGGCAAAACGTGTTTGTTCGAGGGGCCGGACGGGCTCTCGCTCGATCCAGGCGTGGAAGCGGCCATCCACGACGTCGACGGACTGCAGGACCACCTGCCATGTGCCAGAGCGCGCAATCGGGGCAAGCTGGATGACGGCATTGTTGCGGCCGTCGTTCGGGTCGCAGACGCGGTGTCGGATCTCGCCGACCTTGACGCCGGCGACAACGAGGTCTCGGTGTTCCCCGGGGCGGGTGAGAGCGCGCGGTTCCCCGTCTGGACCGATCACGCCGATAGTCATCCGGTCGGGACCGGGGTACCAGACGTCGATGTCGTGAGATTCGGCCACCTCGTCGCCCACGTCGACGGGCAGCAGTGCTTGTTCGCCGGCGAGCAGCTCACCTTCGGCGTGGGTGTCGGAAGTGAAGTAGTTGCCGCAGGATTGGGCGATCATCCGGCCCGGTTGTTCCAGGGCGAAGGCGTCCATCGCCTGCTCGAGCAGCGTGCTGCCGTCGTGGGGACCGCAATGTGCTCCCATGCTCAGGTTCACCACGCAGGGCTTGTCCCCGGCGAGCACGCGGATGAAGTCGAGGGCTTCAGCCAGCGCCACCGAATCGCCCAGCCCCTGCGGGCCTGGCGGCCCCCATGTGGAGGCGTGGACGAACACGATGTCCGCGTCGGGCGCGACACCGGGCACGCCGCCAGGCCAGTCGGAACCGGCGGCGATCGAGGTAGTGGCGGTGCCGTGTGTTCCGCCGCCGACATCGGCGAGCCACGGCTGATAACCGAGCGTCGCGACTGGGTCGTCGTGGCCGAGCGCCTCGTTGATTTCCGACCGAGTAAAGACCCGCCCGTAGCCGTAACGATTCGGATGGGCCGGATCGGGGCCAGGCTGTTGATCCCACAATGCAAGGAGCCGGGTCGATCCGTCGGGGTTGCGGAAGGCGGGGTGAGTGAAATCCAACCCCCAATCCACGACACCGACCACGACGCCGCGGCCCGTCAGTGTGACCCCGGCGGGCCGCCTTTGCTCTCGTTGTGCTTCCACCTCGGCCTGTGATGCATCCAGAACGGACTCTGAAAATTGCTCGACGTCTGCGCGAAATGACACTGGTGCCTTGACGCTGCGGACGCGGTCGTGGGCGCGCAGTTCCTCCAGGGTGCCGCGGGCGACACGAATGGTCGCTACATCACCGAAGGTGGCAACGATCCGCACCCAATCCGGAAGACCACCCCGGGACACAACCAACCGGACCAAAACGGCGACCTCATCGGTGGGCTCCCCGGCCTCGATCAGCCTGCCCAGAGCCGGATCCATCGCGTCTCACCCCTTCGAGCGGCCTTTGGGAACTGTGAGGTCCACCGTGAGGTCGCTGGAGAGGAAGGTGCCCGCGACGGGGTTCTGCGCTATTACGGTGTCGACTGGGCCTTGGCCGGGGGTGGCAGGCGTCACAGTGAAACCGAACGAGCAGGATGCGAGCACTTGTATTGCGGTGTCGATGTCCTTTCCGACCACGTTGGGGACCGGCAGACCCGCACTGACCACGATTGTCACGCCGGTTCCAAGGCCAACGACCGTGTCTGCAGCTGGGGTGGTGGCGATGATCGTCCCGATGGGTTGGTCGGAGATCGCCGTTTCTGTTCCAGCCAGTGTGAGCCCCCGCGACGTGAGCAGATCACCCACGGCGTCTGCAGTATTGCCGATGACATCGGGGACCTGGCTTTCTGCCGGCCCACCCTGCCCCGGCGTGGTTCCACCAGTCGAGGCCCCCGCCTCCTGGGCGAGGGTAGCGAGCAACACTATTCCCATTGGAGACGAGCCCACCATGCCGCCTAACAGCTCGATCTCAGTTTTCTTGTTCGCGTCTTCCACGTTCTGGGACAACGCAGCACCCATGACTAGTCCGAGTGGAGAAAACATCATGGCTTCGACTTACTTAATAGCGCCGGACAGCGCCAGCACCATCATCATCATCATCATCGAGTCTCCGCCGCCGCCACCGCCGCCGAACATGCTGCCAGATGATGCTGATCCGGAATCGCCGATGCTGCCGACCATCATCATCGGCAATAAGGCGCCCAGGAGAGGATTGCTGCCGGTACCGGAGAAAGTACTGGCCAGCAGCGGGGTCAACACGACCGCATCGCGCAGGGTGCCGATGTCGCGGCGTGTCGTCGTCGACTCCTTGCGGAGCTGGCGCACATCGTTGCCGATCCGCCCCACCGTGTGGTTTACCGAAGCGATCGCCGTGCTGTTCTTGGTGATCGACCGGTTGACACCGGCAATCGCCATCTGCAGCTGCGTCTGTGTGACCGGTCGATCTGTCGGGCGCTGCGGTGGTGGCGCCGGACGGGCCAGCGACAACGGCCTTCGAGTCCGAGCCGCCTCGCTGTAGTCCTCGCCGTAGTCCTCGCTGTAGTCCTCGCTGTAGTCCTCGCCGTAGTCCTCGCCGTAGTCTGGCATCGCCTATCTCCCTTCCAATTTGCGCCCGCGACCTGCGGGGTGTCGTTGTATCTATTGCGGATCGGTTGCCGACGTCTTTGTGTGGCTCCTATCGCGTTGCCGTCGGCGCATCGCGGGACCGACCATCGATTCGAACAGGTCGCCGCGCGGCGATCTGCCTCCCGGGTGGCCACGGCCCCGGCACGCTGGGCAGGCGATGTCGTCGCCCCAGCACAACTTGCAGGCGCCGAGCGCGTCGGCCAGGACAGCGGTGCGCGCACGGAGAGATTCGACTTCGGCGTAGAGACGGCGCAACACGTCGGCCACCTCGGGATCCTCGGTGTTGTCCTGGTCCCACTCCTCGAGCTGGGTCTCGGAGGCCTCCTGTCGCCGCCGCAATGCGGCGGCAAGGGGCGCGGCGATGGGATTGTCACCCAACGCCTGTTCGATCAGATCAGGGAAGGACGGTGTGGCCCCTGGGTCAGAGTCGCCCGCGATCCGCGCAAGCAACATTTGCTGCATTCCGTCCATCGAGCCACCTCACTTGGTTGTGTCGTTGCGTCCCCGAGGAGCCGTTCAACCGCTAGCTGTTGGCGTAAAACTCCGCCTCGAGCTCGTCGTACATGTCGTCGAGCCAGCTGTCGTCAACCGCTTCAGGGTCGGCTGACCCAGTGGTCGCCTGGTCGGGTGCCGTGGCCTGAGCTGGTGGCGTGATGGCTTCTATCGGGGCGAGCCGGCTGTACAGCCACTCGGCCCGCGCTTCGGGGCTGGCCGTGTCGATGTCCTCGGCGATGTAGTCCAGCTCTCCGAAAGGCGCGACCGACTCCCATTCAGCCGAAGCGCGGTGGGCCAACATGGCCAACAGGTTGGTGATCGCGGCTACCGGGACCGCCGAACCTCCCGGGGTGGACACGGTGCGGCTGCCTGCCGGCCCGAGCAGCATCGAGGACAACGCCTGTTGCACAGTCGGGCTTGCCAGCGCTCCCAACAGCTGACCGACCGCCCCCGTTGGCCCTCCGCCACCCCCGAGCAGACCGGATGCGGCACCGGCAAGCTGACCGACCGTACCCGCCGATCCCCCGCCACCCCCGAGCAGACCGGATGCGGCACCGGCAAGCTGACCGACCGTACCCGCCGATCCCCCGCGACCCCCGAGCAGACCGGATGCGGCACCGGCGAGCTGACCGACCGTACCCGCGGCACCGGATGACCTTTTGCCGTCGGAACTCAACGCACCGGCAGTCCCACCGATAAGCGCGCCGGCGAGCATTCCATACGGACCAAGCGCAGAACCCGCCATCGCACCAGAAAGGGCACCGGCCCCGGCTTTCGCAAGTGTCGGCGCGGCCTGCTGTGCGGCGTGGCCGATGGCTTGTCCTGCGCCGCCGAATGCTTTGCCGACGTCATCGAAGAAGCTCTCCGCCGTCTCCAGGTCGGCGGATTCGCCGAAGACCCCGCCTATAACCTGTTCCACTTCGGCCTGCGGGAGTACACGGAATTCAGGCGCGAGCGCGTTGTATACCGCGGGATACGTCTGGGACCAATCCGGCATCTTCGCATCTCCTCAGTGCCCTCGCGGTGGCGTATTTACGTTGTTCAAGCACAGCCCAATTCGAGCCAGCGCGAAACCGCCGAAATCAGCAGAACTCATCACACAATGTGATCACCGCATGATCGGCGGAGGCTGCGCCATCTGAGATATCGTCGGGGTCGAGCCAGCCCAACTTGTCGGCCACTGCGCGGGCGCATTCAAGCAAGGCCACCGCCGCCGTCGGGTCCTCGGCTCGCCACAGTAGTGACCACGGGTACAGCGCGACCGGGTGAACCAGAGGCACCCAACGCGTTGGCCGCAAAATCGCTCCGCACGAGCGTGGCATACATGCCACGCACTGGCCATCGGACACCAAGTCCGCGGCGCAGCGCACACTTTGCACCGTCCCCGGATACAAGGTCGGTATGAACCCCGCCAACCTACACATTTCGCCCACGAACTCGTTGAACTCGGGTGCTCGGGACTCCTCGGTCAGCACCAGCAGCTCATCATCTAACCGCCCCACCGGAACAGACTCGAGGTCGGCGAAGATATGAGATTCCGCGACGAGCACCCCCATCGGGTCCCGTCGCAGCACCTCGGACGCGATCTGCGGCGGGACCCGTGATGCGCGCCCAATCCCCACGTCGAGTCGGCCTTCGGCGAGTAGCCTGCACTGTTCGGGGACACCGGCCTCGACCCGGTGAATCTCAAGATCGGGATGGTTGAGCTGCAGCGCGCGCAACACCCGCGGCATCGAATCGAAACTCGCATCGCCTACAGCCACCCGCAGCACCAAAGCGCCGGCTTTCGTCGATCTGGCCCTCGCCTTAGCCCGCTCGATGTGGTCGAGGATTTGGCGGACCTCGACGAGGAACCTCTCACCGGCCGCCGTTAGCCGCACGTGATGGGTGCTGCGCTCTACCAGCGACACCCCCAGTTCGCGTTCGAGTCGTGCAATTTGCTGACTCAACCCGGATTGCACGATGTGTTCCCGCGCTGCAGCACGACCGAAGTGCAGCTCCTCAGTTAGGGTCGCAAAATAACGGAGTTGCCGCAGCTCCATGTCTTACCCCGCTTGGCCCGGACCGGAAGCGCGTTTAATCTCGTCGCCAAGTGGATGCGCAAAAAGAGTCGCTACCACAAAGAGCTGGCCTGCGATTCGGTCGGACCCTCGAACTTGAGCGCGGATAAATCTGGGGTGAGGGCTCGCTGACGCATTCCTTACGCCCGCGCCAGATAATTCAGCCGGATGGAAATGGCCATCGCCGAGGCGAATGGGCCGAAACATTTTCACCTCCTGACCCATAAATGCTCCTGCGAATCTTAGAAGTTGACGTGTACGAAAATTAACAGACGGCATGAGCGGCGGCTGGACGCGGTAACACAGTTAATCGACTACCTGCATTACGTGCTAGCTAGGCTGCTGCATTACTCGCGAAACGCCAGCGAACTCATAGGATGGCGTCGACAGCGCGCACGCAGGGCTGCTAGCAGCGATCAACACACTGGGGCTCCCAACAGGATTGATCAGTATGGATGATCGGCCTTGGGCGTATTCCTCGTTTCCAAGCCGCGTTTGCCCGCGGTTTACTCGACAAAGATCCGCACCCCCCGGCTTCGAGGCTCGATGTCAACATTCGAACACCCTGCCGCCGACCACCCCGGTCGGCCGTGTGACCACCTGAGCGCAATCCGACCGGTCGAAGCCGATACGTACAGCTGCCAGCAATGCCTTGATGCAGGGGGAATGTGGAATGAATTGTGGCTCTGCCTCAGCTGTGGCTGGGTGTCGTGGTGGGAAACATCGCAAGGCGCGGACCCAACCAACCACTACACCGAAACCGATCATCCGATCGCGGCTCCGCTCATCGGCGTACCCGGTGTTCGATGGTGCTTCGTCGATCATCGATTCGTCTGACCATCGGCTTACCATCGCGACACGCAACCGGCCCGTCCGGTCGAGGATGCTCAGCACCTCGGTCGGATGTAGACCGAACCGCGCCGCGACGGCCGCATGAAAGAACACGGTCGCACCGCTGTTCCGCAAAGGCGTGCCGCACTGAGCTAAGCGATGCACAGGGACTGTTTGGTTGACGTCCCGGCGACCACTGCTCAGAACCGCTGCGCCGCCAAATCCACCGACTGGCTTCACGTTCATAAGTCGCAGCGGCGACGGCATGCTCGTCCGCATACGCTCGGACTGTTTCACCGACTCACCGCCGATTCGAACTATGTACTGCTGGTGTTCGGCATCGAATTGCCGAGACTTATTTCCATTGCGCGTCAGGTCGCCTTGTCTGAGCAACAGTGCGGTCCGCTCATCGGACCGCAATCGGGCCAAAGGCAAAGAGATTCGCGCGGAATTAACTCGGTCCTGCACCAATTCACGGCGCACGGCCGGACCGCTGTGGCGGGCAGGGTTCGCCCGGTGGCATCGGCACAGCAACCACGACCCCGAGTCAGGCTGGGTAGCACCTGTCGGCATAACGCCTCCCTTTCACAATTAGAATTTGGATCCAGTAGTTTGGTGCGGCGGCCGCGGGAACGGTGCCGATTCCTCGGCCACCCGCCGATCAGTTGGCTGGGACCGGTTGGCCCGTGCGATGCGAAGTAAAATTGACGGGCGGAATAGTCGAGCCGGCGGGTCGATCATTCCGATGACTCGCATGAATTGGCCGGCGACGGTGGGATCGGTTTCGGCGGCGGTCATCACCTGGTCGAGGAAGGAGTTGGTGATCCGCACCGATGGCGGACGTGGGCCGACCACTTCTGGGAGTGCCAAGTCGGAGCCGACGGCGGTCTGCCAGGCGACCCGGATTTTCTTGGCACTGGCGCGGAAGAAGCGTCGCGGCAGGCCGTGCTCTCCGCGGCGCAGGCAGTCGCGCAACACGGTGGCTTCGATGGCGGCGACCGTCATGCCTTGTCCGTAGATGGGGTTAAAGCTGCATATCGCATCACCAAACACCAGTAGGCCCTTGGGTGTTCGGCGCATCTTGTCGTAGCGCCGCCAGCGGTTGGATGGGACGCGGTGATGGGCCACGTCGCCGAGCGGGCTGCCCGCTTTAACCGCTTCCAGCGCATGAGCGGGCGCGAAATCGGCTGCGAACTGCAGCATTTCGGCGAGTTCGCTGGGTGGCTCGAGCCCTGCCATGCCGCCAACAGCGAATACCCAGGTGTCGTTTTCGTATTCGGACAAGCCGAACATTTTGGGTCGGCCCGGGGCCGGGAACTGCGCGATCATGTGTTCGTTGATCGCTCCGGGTGCGATGCGCAGCAGTTGGCTGGCGTAGGCGAGGTGCACCATCAACTCGTCTTGTGGGGGACGGCCGTAGCCGAGCTCATCCAGGAAGGCTGGTGTCCGAGAACTGCGTCCAGTCGCGTCGACGATCAGGTCGGCGGTCAGTGTTGTCTCGCGGGTGGTCGAGCGATCGACAATCCGCGACCCGGTGACACGGTCACCAGCCGGCGACGTGGTCAGGCTGACCACGTCGTGATCCTCGAGGAAGGTGACGTTGGGAAGGGCCTGCACCCGCCGCCGAACATTCCACTCGAGGAAGGGCCGGCTGACAAACGAGATCGACATCGACAAGTTACTCGGCGCGCTGCCGGACCTGGTAAGTTGGTGTCCCCCAACTGATATGCACAGTTTGGAAAAGTCGCCATCATCCCAGCTGGCGACACCGGCGGTGCGGAGTTCATCCAAAAAGTTGGGGAACAGCTCGTCCAGGATCTGTGTGCCCCGTGCCTGGATTGCGTGTATCTGTTTGCCCTGGGGGACGCCTCGCCGGTTGACCGGCGCTGAAGGCAGCACGTCTCGTTCGACCACAGTCACGTTGCGGTAGAAGTCGGCAAGCACCCGGGCGGCCAGTAGTCCGCCCATGCTGGCGCCAAGTACCACCGCACGCTCACCCAACGGTGTCATCTCTGTCATCTCGGTTCCTTAACCTCGTGTTGCAAATTGGGTCTTGTGGTCACGCGGCGAGGCACCCGCGAGGCGCCGCGGCATCACAGTCGATTCATCTCGCGCGACATCCGCGCCGCCTCGAAATAGGTGGGCTCACGGCGGGGATAGTGCGGCCGGGGTTGGCCCAACGCGGCCCGGATGCGCCCGATCCGGGCCAGCGACGTGGTGTGCAGCCGCCCGCGGCGACCCGATCCGACGGATACGGCCGCTGCGGTGCTGAAGGCGATCTGCTGTTCGGTAATAAGGACTGGTGGTTGCTTCTGTGCTGCGGCGGCAGCTGTTGGCGGACCCGACGTGGTAGTCGATGGGTCGATCGGCGTTCCTGTTATCGAGGACATCGCGGTTTCTCCGGTGATGCGGTCAAGTTGTCAAGCGCAGCATGCGAAACCCACCGTCAATCCAGCGTCAATCAACCAGCGATCGCGGGTTTTAGGGAGCAAGCGTGCGAATGGCTGTTACGATTTCGGCGCAATAGGTCACTGGGAGACGCGATGGCCACCGACCGAGCCGGCGTGTCGGTTTCGGTTCGCGTGCTGGGCGAAATCGGTGTCGATGCCGACGGTGAACCGGTGGTCCTGCCGGACAGCTTGCGGGCGGTGGCGCTGCTGGGGTGGCTAGCCATCCATCCCGGGTTGCGGAGCCGTTCTGAAATCGCCTCGGCCCTGTGGCCCGATGTCCCCGACTCGGCTGCCCGCAGCAGTGTGCGCACGGCGCTGTGGGCGCTACGCCGCGCTTTTGGCCCCCACGCCGACGCACTGCTGGACAGCTCGCGCCACCAGATCGGATTACATGACGTCGACGTGGATGTCGCGCGATTCGACGAGCTGGTCGCCGACGACCGCCTCGACCAGGCGTTGGCGATCTCCTCGGGCCCCATGCTGGCCGGACTCGACGATGAGTGGGCGATTCTGGCGCGGGAATCGCACCGCGACAAGGTGATCGCGCTAATCAGCGACCAGTCCGATAGGGCATCCGCCAACGGCGACTCGGCCTTGGCGATCGAGCGCGCCCGCCACGCCGCGGAGTTGAATCCACTTTCCGAAACGTGCGCACGTCTGCTGATGCGTCGTTACGACGAGGCGGGAGATTGCTCGCTCGCCCTGGCGGTCTACGCCCGCATCGTTGACCGGCTTCGCCACGAATTGAAGATCGCCCCCGCCGACGAAACCTGGCAGCTGGCCGAGAAGATCCGCAGCCGCCAGCAGAGTCAGCGCCGAAAAATGCACGCCGGCACGGAGTTACGCCGGCTGGCGTCGACTCCACTGGCTGGCCGAGGTGCAGAGCTTCAATCGCTCGGACAGGCTTGGCGTTCAGCGCGTCGCGGTGAAGGTGCAGTGGCGATCGTCCGCGGTGAGCCGGGCATGGGAAAGACCCGCTTGGTCGCCGAGCTGACCGAATTGGCCGGCCACACCGGCGGCCTGATTGCGCTTGGCACCGCACCCGCGATCGGTTGCCCGCCGTACTGGCCATGGGCCGATCTGAGTGCCGGGCTGCTGCGCGGGCTGGGTGGGGTTCCCGACGACGAGCCGTTCACGACGGCGCTGGCTCCCCTGCTGCCGACACTGATTGCGCCGGCCGCACCCGGCCCACCCGATTTCGAGCAGGCCCGTCTCACCGAGGGATTGTTGGATCTGCTCGCCTACGCGGCAACACAGGTACCGGTGCTGGCGGTCCTGGAGGACATGCACGGCTGCGACGAGGCCAGCGCCGTAGTGCTCGCCCGCGCGTGCCGGCGAGTGCAGACCCTGCCGGTGCTGCTGGTGTGGACGCGGCGCAACCGTCCCCTGCCGGCCGCGCTGGCCGACGCCGAGCAACAGGCGCGTCACTGCGCTGCGCTGGCGGCCGACGTCGACCTGAAACCCCTGACATGCCGAGAGATCGCGGAGATAGCCCGAAACGCCGGCGTCAAACACGACGACGCGATCGACACCGTGGTTGCCTCAGCCGACGGCAACGCACTACTGGCGGTCGAGACGTCTCGCGCGATCGCGCGAGGCGATACGACCATCGCTGAAGGGCTGCGCACCACCGTGCGAGCCGCCCGAAGACATCTGTCTGCACACGCGAGGGCACTGTGCGAAGTGATGGCGGTGGCCGGGCGCCCTCTGAGGATCGAAGACGCCCGCCGCCGCACCGGGCCCGACGACGACACCGAATTCGACGCGGCATTCCAGGCCGCAGCTGACGCCGGACTACTACAGATTGCTGATGGCGCAATCGATTTCCGGCATGCGCTGGTGCGCGACGCCTACTACACCGACCTGCCAGAGTTGCAGCGCATCCGGCTGCACGCCGCGGCCGCTCGTGATCTCGACGACAACGGCGAGCCGGAGCTGGCCGCCGAGGCCGCCCGGCACCTGCTGACCACGGGCGACCGCTACGGCGCGGCAGGGCTATTGGTGCGCGCCGCAAACCACGCGATGTCGCTGGGGGCGCTCAGCCGCGCCGAGGAGCTGCTGACCGAGGCCGCCGCGCTGCAGCCCAACAACATCGAAGTTGTGCTGGACCTTGCGGGTGTGGCCGCGCACCGAGGGATGGCAGACCAGGCGCAGGCACGATTCGACCGCGCGGTGACTGCGCTCGACGCCAGCGAGGATCGCCCCGCACTCGCGACCGCGTACATCCGCTGGGCCGAATGGAATACCGGCCCGCTGTGTCGCCCCTTGGTGGCCCGTCAGGCCGTCAGCACGGCACTGGAAGTAATTGATACCGCCGGTGTTTCGGCGCTGCGGCTACGGCTTGAGGCGCAAGCGTTTCTTGCGTTGTGCGAGGCGATGGCCGGCGACCCCGAAGCCTGCGAGCAGCTGCTGGACAGCATCGACGCGCAATGCCAGCGGCTGCCCTCCGACCCGATCCGCGACATCCGCCGCCATATCGCCCGGACCCTTGCCCACATCCGGCAAGGCCGCCTCGATGAGGTCGGTGACGCCGGGCGGGCGGCGGCCGCAATTGCCCGGTCGATCGGGCGCCTCGACCTCATGTATGGCTCGCTACTCAACGCCGCCGCGGGTCTGGCGTCCACCTGCGCCTACGATGAGGCCCTTCAACTGCTCGACGAAATCGGAACCATGCCCAGCGCCGGCGCGCTGCCGCTAGCCATCGAAGCCGACGTGCAACTCTCCCGCGCCTGGCTGATGTCTCGGCTCGGCAGGCATGCGGAGGCAATACGCGTTGCCAAATCAACGCAACGATTGGCCCAGCGCATCGGCGGCCCAGAACTCGCCGCCACCGCCGACGCCGAAACCGGTCGGATCCTATTGCGCGCCGGAAACTACGAGGAAGCCGCCGAGTGCCTCGCACGGGCCTTAAACACCGAAAGCGCCACAATTGGAAGACCGTTGGCGCGTCTGCAACGCGCGGAAGCACTGACTCGGCTCGGCCGACTCACCGATGCCCAACAAGAACTCGCGGACACCGCACTGGAGCCTCTTGGGCGCAGCGACTGGCCCGACACACTCGTCGCGCGAATGGCCTCGGTGCGCGGGCTGATCGCCACAGCGCAAGGCGACGACATCAAGGCCCAACGTTATCTGCAGCGCGCCGCCGCGGCCTGGCGCCGCCGCATCGCCACCGCCGACGCCACCGGATCAACCGCCGCGCTAGCCGACTTGGGGCGCCCGGTGATCGGCCAAATCTCGCCGGCCGAAGAGCTCACCAACGTGCTGGCCGATCTCGTCCAACTCAATCACTAGGAGCAGACATGCCCAGCTTTGATGATTCAACGCGAACCAACGCCGCGCCCGAAGACGTCTGGATGCTGCTGTATGACCCCGTGCGGTTTCCCGAATGGTGGACCGGAATCGCCTCAACAGTCCCAGGTGGCGACGCCGACTACACGATGTTCGTCGACGGCTACCCCGATTTCCCAATGCCCCAGGCGTTAGACGCTCGCCCCCAAGATCGGCGAGTCACCATCTCGTGCATGGTGTCCGATCTAGTATTCCAGTGGCACCTCGAAACGGCAGCCGACGGCGGCACAAAAATCTCTGTGCACGTTGACATTCCGGAGTCTGAAGCCACGCGTCTGGACATGCAGCGCGAGATAATCGGATCTTCACTTCGAAAGCTGGGGCAGCTTGCAGCGGCAACATAGCTTGCCCTGCTACACGACCGTGCTAGCAGCAATTTGCTAGCGACGGCACAGGTCTAGCCAGGCAACTCGGCGAACAGCTGTAATACGTTGTTAAACACGCACTTTCAGCTTGCTAATGTCCGCTGCATCTCGACAATTTTTATTTACTACTATTACTGCCGCGACCTACACCCCCTGACGCCTGCTCCTGCTACACCTATCGCGCCATGTTGGCGAAGCGCGACAGGTGCAGCTGGTGAGCGACGGTCACCGTCTTGGTCGGGCCGTTACGGTGCTTGGCCACAATCAAATCCGCCTCACCGCCGCGGGGATCGTCGCGCTCGAAGGCGTCGGGCCGGTTCAGCAGGATGACCATGTCGGCGTCCTGCTCCAGCGATCCGGACTCACGCAAGTCCGACAGCATCGGCTTCTTGTCGGTGCGCTGCTCCGGACCACGGTTCAGCTGGCTGATCGCGATCACCGGGACCTCGAGCTCCTTGGCCAAAAGCTTGAGATGCCTGGAGAATTCGGACACCTCGAGCTGCCGCGACTCGACCTTCTTGCCCGACGACATCAGCTGCAGGTAGTCGACGACGACCAAGCGCAGATCGGCTTTCTGCTTCAGCCGCCGCGCCTTGGCGCGGATCTCCATCATCGTCAGGTTCGGCGAATCGTCGATATACAGTGGCGCCTCGCTGATTTCGCTCATCCGCCGCGCCAGCCGCGTCCAGTCGTCGTCGCTCATCCGGCCCGACCGCATATCGCCGAGCTTGATCTTGGCCTCGGCGGACAGCAGCCGCATCACGATCTCGGACTTGCTCATTTCCAGCGAGAAGATGACGCTGGCCAACCGGTGCTTGATCGAGCACGACCGCATGAAATCCAAGCCCAGCGTCGAGTTGTGGGTAGGAACCATGCCCCGCCCGGCCAGATACAGGTGCGCCGCGTTGTCCACCTGCACGCAGCGCACCGGAACACTGCTGACCGGGCGCACCGCGTCCACCTGCAGCACCGGGGCCATCACGGTGGTCGCGCCCTGGCGCAAACCGTCGTGCGCCATCGAACCCGCGGCGGAGATGGTGTCCAGGCCGGCGACGCAATAGGCCCGTTGTGCGGATGCCATACGCAGTCGGCCACTGGTGCTCGGCATCGGCGACGATCACCGTGCCGTCGGAGAACTCCACCTCGTAGCACGGCCGGCGCAGCATGACCTCGGTCGCTGCCACCACCCGCGTCGGCTGCCCGTCCGCGTCCAGCAACTCATCACCGACGGCGACGTCGCCCATGGTCGTCCAGCCGGCCGGCGTCGGCAGCGGCGTGTCCAGGGCCAACGCCTTGCCCACACCAGGCCTGGCCGCGACGATGATCATCTGCCCCGGATGCAGGCCGTTGGTCAACTCGTCGAGTTCGGTGAACCCGGTCGGCACCCCGCGCGACAGACCGCCGTTGGAGGCGATGGCGTCGATCTCGTCCATCGTCGGCTGCAGCAGGTCTTCCAGCGGGACGAAGTCCTCCGACATTCGTCGCTCGGTGACCTCATACATCTCGGCCTGCGCGCGGTCGACGACCTCGGCGACGTCGGCGCCGTCCGCACCGGCGTAGCCGTACTGCACGACCCGGGTGCCGGCCTCCACCAGTCGTCGCAGCAGCGCCTTCTCCGCGACGATGCCGGCGTAGTAGCCGGCGTTGGCGGCGGTCGGCACGGTCGAGATCAGGGTGTGCAGATAGGGCGCTCCACCGATCCGGCGCAGCAGCCCGCGGCGGTCCAATTCCGCGGCGACCGTCACCGCGTCGGCGGGCTCGCCCCGCCCGTAGAGATCCAGGATCGCGTCGTAGACGTTTTGGTGGGCTGGACGGTAGAAGTCACTCGGCCGGACGCGCTCCAGGACGTCGGCGATCGCATCCTTGCTCAGCAGCATTCCGCCCAGCACCGACTGCTCGGCCGCCAGATCCTGTGGCGGTTGACGCCCGTAGTCCTCGCTGGGCACGTCCGCTCCGGGACGTCCTAAATCATCGACAACGGCCACTAAATCTCCCGCCTCCTCCGGTTCGACACTCGAACGCGCATTCGAAGCCGGCGACCTGACGCTAGGTCATGCCACCGACAACCGCTTGACTCAGCCCGACCGCCCGAGTGGCCCCCTTGAAACCGGGGGACCCCCCACCCAGGGCGTATCGACGGCCTTCGCCCTCGTGATCGACGCGCTCCCACAGTCGGCGGGACTCCCACCGCGGGCCGCGCTGTCGATCGTCGAACGCCGGCATCACCTCACGACGGGTCGACGTTAAAGGTTGCTGGCGAGGACAACAAACGGTCTTGTTCATAGACCTGTGCATCGTGTGTGCATATCCGTCTGAACCCGTGTTGAGGGGTTGTGGAGAACTTGTGGAGCAATATGCGACTTTGCAGCATTACTGCAGATAAGCGCACCACACGCCTACCTAAATCGTGTGGATGAGAATCTCTACGGCGTGTCGGGCCGGGTTGCCACTTCGGGCGTGTTGCGTTTCAGCCAATGATTACCGACGTTAACGGACGGTAACGTTCGCTATCTTTGGCCTTTGCGGATCAGTTCGCCACATCCACTGCAACGCCTTCTACCCCGGTCCGCGCCGCTGACGGCCGAACCGGGGTAGGGTAGCGAACTTTTAGCTCTCGGCGACGACGTCGAGCGCGACCTGCACGTCGACCTCGGGATGCACGTGCAGCGTGACGGGGTGGCTGCCAACAGCCTTGATGTGCCCCTTGGGCAACCGGACGACGCGCTTGTCGAGGTTGGGCCCGCCGGCCTTGCGGATCGCCGTGACGACGGCACCGGCGGTCACCGAGCCGAACAGCTTGCCCGAGTCGCTGGCGGTTCTCACCGCGAGCGCGACGGGGCCCAGGCCCTCGAGCGCTGTCTTGATCTCGTTGGCGTGCTCGAGGTCTCGCACCTGCTTGGAGTCGCGGGCGCGACGGATGTCCGCCACTTGCTTCTCCGCACCGCGAGACGCGACGATCGCCAGTCCGCGCGGCAGCAGGAAGTTGCGGCCATAGCCGTCTTTGACCTCGACGGTTTCTCCGACGGAACCCAGGTGGTCGACGTCGGCGGTCAAAATGAGCTTCATTGTTTCGGTGCTTCCGTTCTGCGCTAAGCGCTTACCGCGACGCGGAGGTGAAGGGCAGCAGCGCCACCTCGCGGGCGTTCTTCACTGCGATCGCGATGTCGCGCTGGTGCTGTACGCAGTTGCCGGTGACCCGGCGCGCACGGATCTTGCCGCGCTCGCTGATGTAGGTGCGCAGCAGCTGGGTGTCCTTGTAGTCGATGTCCTGGCCCTTTTTGGAGCAGAACACGCACTTGCGTGCCTTGATCGGCTTTTCGGGCGCCGGCCGCCGCTTGGTGGACTTGGCCATGTCTGTCTCTCTCGTTCTCTTGGGTGAAAAAGTTCGTTACAACTCAGAAGGGTGGCTCGTCGTCGCCGCCGGCGAACGAACCCGACGCCGGGGCACTGCCCCACGGGTCGTCACCGCCGGCCGCCGCGGCACCGCCGCCGCTGCTCTGGGCGGGCTGACGGGATCCGCCGCCGCCACCGAAGCCACCGCCGCCACCGCCACTGCGGCTGGCCTTGTTGACCTTCGCGGTGGCGTACTTCAGGCTCGGGCCGATCTCGTCGACCTCGAGCTCGACCACGGTGCGCTTCTCGCCCTCGCGGGTCTCGAACGAACGCTGCTTGAGCCGTCCGCTGACGATGACGCGCGAGCCGCGGGTCAGGCTCTCGGCCACATTCTCGGCGGCCTCCCGCCAGATGTTGCAGCGAAGGAACAGCGCTTCGCCGTCCTTCCACTCGTTGGTCTGGCGGTCGAACTGGCGCGGGCGTCGACGCGACCGTGAAGTTCGCGACGGCCGCGCCCGACGGCGTGAAACGCAGTTCGGGGTCGGCGGTCAGGTTTCCGATGACCGTGATGACGGTGTCACCAGCCACTGTGACCTCCTAAGTCCGTGTGGGCCCGCAACCGGAGCGGCGCATGTTCATGAGCGATGTCTCGCTGAGCCTACGCAACGGCTCCGACGCGACGCGGTCATTCGCCAACAGGCCGTCAGTGCTTGTCGGTGCGCATCACCTTGGTGCGCAACACCGACTCGTTCAGGCTGAGCTGACGGTCGAGCTCGGACACCGTCGCGGGCTCGGCTTTCAGATCGATCACCGCGTAGATGCCCTCGGCGTGCTTGAGGATCTCGTAGGCCAGTCGGCGCTTGCCCCAGATGTCGACCTTGTCCACCGATCCGCCGTCCTTGCGGACGACGTTGAGGAAAGTCTCCAATGACGGAGCTACGGTGCGCTCGTCAAGGGTGGGGTCGAGGATGACCATGAATTCGTATGGACGCATGGGAACCTCATCACCTCCTATGGTCGTGTGCGGCCACGGAGTCCCCGTGGCAGGAGGGTCGCCTGCGTCGGCAACCGGCCCAGGCTACCGGACGGTGGCCGGGCTTGCGAAATCCGTGTCGGCGGCGACGCTCGGACGCGACCGCTCGCCGCCGCCCGGCCGGGCGCAGCAGCGCGGGAAGCCAGCTCGGCGGCGCGTCGGGCGCGCGGTCGAACACCCCGCCCGCCGGATCGTCGACCCGGCCACCCCAGCGGACCAGATCTTCCTCCGGCCGATAGATCTGGCGGACCACCAGCGCGCACAACGCCAGCACCGCGAGGTCGCGCAGCAGCACCGTCGCGGTGAACCACTGCTCGGGCAACCCGCGATCGGGCACGCTGTAGAGGTAGTACATCCGCGGCACCCACACCAGCGCGTCGATCGTCATCCACGCCAACAGAATCCGGCGGTGCGGCAACGCCAGCACCGCCAGCGGCACCAGCCACAGCGAGAACTGCGGACTCCACACCTTGTTGGTCAGCAGGAACGCCGCCACCACCAGGAACGCCAGCTGCGTCACCCGCGGCCGCCGCGGAGCGGTCAGTGCGATGTAACCGATTGCCGCACAACACAACACGAACAGCGCCAGCACGACCTCGTTCAGATGCTCCGGCGGCTGCCAGAAACCGAGGTCCGTATCGAAGCCCCGCCAGCCGGTGAACGATTTGACGACGTTGTACAGCGAATCCATGTCCTCGCCGCGGCGGGCGTTGAGCCGGAAGAACTCCGACCAGCCCCGCGGGAACAGCACCAGCACAGGCAGATTCACCAGCAACCAGGTCACCACCGTCGCCGCCGCGGTGCGGGCCACCCCGCGCAGCCGCCCGGTCCGGATGCCCAGCACCAGCAGCGGGCCCAACAACAGCAACGGGTACAGCTTCGCCGCGGCGCCCAGGCCGATCAGCAGCCCGGCGAGCACGGGCCGCCGTCGCGCCCATGCCAGCAGGCCGCCGACCGCCAAAGCCGTTGCCAGCGCGTCGAAATTGGTGAAGATCTGAAAGATCACCAACGGGGACGCGGCCACCAGCGCGGCATCCCACACCCGCCGGCCGGCCAGGCCCGCGGTGGCCCACACCGTCGCCAACCAGGCCAACGCCAGCCCGAGCGCGGCGACGTCGAAGAACACCACCACCTCGGCGACCACGGGCAGCCGGATCAGCTTGCTGAACGTGGTGTAGGTCTTGGCCAACGACATCGACACGTACTGGTAGACGCCGGTGAGGACCGGATACTCCATGTAGCGCACCGCGGGCCGGCCGTCGTAGCGGGTTTGCGGCTTGCCGCTGCCGTCCTTCTCGATCCAGCTCGACTTGTACGGAAACCTGCCCTGGCTCAACAACTCCGCGCCGTACAGCGGCACGGTGTCGGAGTAGCACAGCTCGTAATAGGCCCGCTGGTTCTGCCAATTGGCGACCCGCTGGTCGCCCGGCCCGGTCCCGATGGTCTGCAGGCACGGCGCTTTCGTCGACCAGCCCAGCGCCAGGAACACCAGCGCGATCAGGAACATCACCCGCACCGGCGTCAGGACGGCCGTGCGGCCGATGATCGCGTGCCGGCCCACCGGACCGCCGACGACACCTGCCAGCGCTGCGCCGAGAAAGTCGTTGCGGCTGGGGCAATCCCGGTCATCGGCCGAGCGCAGGTCGGTGGCCAACCGCCGCGGCGAAATGGCGGCGCGGTCGGTCACGGCGGCGGACGGCGTGGTGCCGGCTCGGGCGCTCCCGGCGGCGACCGGTGCCGGCGCGGGCGCCACTGGGACAGTGGTCGGCGGCCCGATCGGAATGGTGATGCCCGGCGCGATTTCCATCGTGGGCTGGATGACCGTCATCTGCGGCGGCTGTGGTGGTGGCGGTGGCGCGGCGGGGACACCGGCGGATCCGCCGATCTCGGTGGGCTTGGGAAACGGCTCGATGGACGTGCCCTTGAGGGCCCCGTCCATCGTCGCCTTCCAGATGTCGGACGGCAGACCCGACCCGTAGATCGGTCCGCCCCACTTGTTCACCAGCGGCACGTCGCCCCGCACGGTGCCGACCCACACCGCCGTCGACAGCGACGGGGTGTAGCCGACCATCCAGGCGTCCTTGTCGGCGTCGGTGTCACCCAACTGGGTGGTGCCGGTCTTGGCCGCCGACGGCCGGCCACCGGCCAGCGCGTGGCCGCGCGAGTACGCCGCGATCGGCTGCATCGCCGACGTGACGTTGTCGGCGACGTCCTTGGGGATCCGCTGCTCGCCGGAGTTGTCAGAACTGGTGGCGTCGAACAGCACCCGGCCCTCGGCGTTGACCACCTTCTGCACGAAGTGCGGGCGGTGGTAGATCCCGGAGTCGGCCAGCGTGGCGTAGGCCGAGGCCATGTCGATCGGCCGAGTCTGGTACTGGCCCAACACGATTCCGTTGTTGGGTGGGCCGCCCTTGCCGTCCTCGGACAGCGTGTGCGCCACACCCGGGAAGCTGGTCGCGACGCCCGCCTGGTGCGCGGCGTCGGCGACGTCCTCCGGGCCGTTCTTCAGCTTGAGCATCAGCCGGTAGTAGGAGGTGTTCAACGAACGCTTGAGCGCCTCGGCGATGTTGCAGACCCCGCAGCCCTCGCCCTCCACGTTGGTGATCTTGATGCCGTTGACCGTCAGCGGTGAGCTGTCCACCTGGTAGCCCAGACCGATGCCCTGCTCGAGCGCGGCGATCAGCGCGAACACCTTGAACGACGACCCGGTCTGCAGCCCGGCCTGGGCGAAGTCGAACCCGTTGGCATCCGAGCCGCCGTAGTAGGCCTTCACCGCGCCGTTGTGCGGATCGATCGAGACGACCGCGGTCCGCATGTCGGGGTTCTGCCCTTCCATGTACTTCGACACCGCGTCCTCGGCGGCCTTCTGCGCCGACGGGTCGATCGTGGTGGTGATCTGCAGTCCCTGGGTGTTCAGCGTCTGCTCGTCGATGTTGAACAGGTCGAGCAGTTCGCGGGTCACTTGGCGTTGGATCAGCCCGTTGGGCCCGGTGGTCTGGTTTCGCGCGCGGGCCTGCTCGGGCGGCACCGTCGGCGGGAATTGCTGTGCCGCGCGGTCTTTCGGCGCCAGGGCCTTGTCGTCGACCATGCCGTCGAGCACCCAGTTCCACCGCTCCTTGGCGCCTTCGAGGTCGACGGCGGGGTCCAGCGTCGACGGCCGCTGGATCAACGCGGCCAGCAGCGCGCCGTCGGCGATGGTGAGTTGTTCGACGGGCTTGCCGAAGTAGGCCTGCGAGGCCGCCGAGATCCCGTAGGCGCCGCGGCCGAAGTAGATGATGTTGAGGTAGGCCTGCAGGACATCGTCTTTGGACCACTCCCCCGACATCTTGGTGGCGATGACGAGTTCCTTGGCCTTGCGGACGAGTCCGCCGACGCCGGCGCGCTGCGCTCCCACCAACGCGTTCTTGACGTACTGCTGGGTGATCGTCGAACCGCCCTGGGTGTCGCCGCCGAAGATGTTGTTCTTGAACGCCCGCGCGAACCCGGTGAACGAGAAGCCCGGGTTGGAGTAGAAGTTGCGGTCCTCGGCCGCGATCACCGCCTGGCGCACATGCACCGGCACCTGGTCGATGTTGACGTCGACCCGATTGCCTTCGGGCGGAACGATTTTCGCCAGCTCAGAGCCGTCGCTGGCCAGGATCGTCGAGACCTGGTTGGTGCGGATGTCACCGGGCTTGGGGATGTCGACGATGAAGTAGGCCATCGCGAACGTGACGATCGGCAACAGCAGCAGCACCACGGCGCCGACGTAGAGCCCACGGCGGACCCACTCCAGTTGATGTGCTCCAGCCGGCTCCAGTCGATCCGCTGCACCCAGCCCCAGTCCGGCAGCGGGAGCTTGCGGCTGCGGCGGGCCCGGCGGACGTCCGCCCGGCGGACCGCCCGCGGCGTGCTGACGACGCGGCGGCGGCGCGCTGTGCGACGCGGCCGCGGTGTCTCGCGCGGCGCGCGCTCCGACGGAACGGGACGTCGGCCGGCCGTCCAGCGCGGCCTTGACCGCCTCGATCGGATCCCGCAGGTGGTGCGGCACATCGTCGCCGTCGCGCACCGGGGGCAGGATCGTGGTCAACCGGTCGTCGGGCGGGACCGGAGGCGGCTCTGCGACGGCTGTTGGACCGCCATCGGGCCCTGACTTCGGGTGTCAGCGGCTGACTGGTCTTGCGGCCCTTCGCTATTCACTGGCCGTACGGGCGCCGTCTCGTGCCGCCCGCGTGCCGCGCGAGCCCCCGCGGACGGGCGGGTCGGACGGGCCGGGCGCGGTCGCGCCGAGCACATAGGACTTGACCAGATGATTCCAGCTGCAGGTTCGGCATACCTCCACCACGTGGACAGCGAACTCCTCGAACCGGGCGGCCAGCATGACCAACTCTTCGGCGTTCCGCGCCGAACCGGACACCGCGCCGAGATGCTCGCCGAATACCCACGACACCAGCGTGAGCTGCTCCTTGCGGCAGATCGGGCACATCACCGAGCTGACCTTGCCGTGGTATTTCGCCGCCCGCAGCAGGTAGGGATTGGCGTCGCACACTTCGGTCACACCGGTGCGGCCCGAGTACACCTCGGCCAGCAGTGAGCGGCGCCGGAGCGCGTAGTCCACCACCTGTCGCTGCAATCGCACGATGACCAGAGTACGTCCGCCCGGCCGGTGCCGAGATGTAGGTCGGTTACGTTTCCGATGTGTTCGGCGCTGAGCTGACGACTAGCATCAATTTGACGTCGCCGACGCGCGGCAGGAACGCCGACCGGACCGGCTCGCTCGGGCGAGCCGCCGCTCGTCGCCGAGCAGGCCCCGCTTGGCGAGCAGCGGGCGGACACCTTCGCCGAAGATGTAGGCCTCCTCGAGGTGCGGGTAGCCGGACAGGATGAAGTGGTCCAGGCCCAGCTCGGCGTACTCGGCGATCCGGTCGGCGACCTCGTCGTGCGAACCGACCAGCGCGGTGCCTGCGCCGCCGCGGACCAGGCCGACGCCGGACCACAGGTTGGGGTAGATCTCCAGCTGACGGGCATCCGCCCCGGCCGCGAAATCGTCGCCGCCGCCGTGCAATTGGCGCATGCGGCGTTGCCCCACCGATTCCGAACGGGCCAGCGACTGCTGCGCCGCGGCCACGGTCTCCGGGCTGAGCGCGCTCAGCAGCCGCTGCGCCTCCGACCAGGCCTGCTCGCTGGTGTCGCGGGAGATGACGTGCAGGCGGATGCCGTAGCTGAGTTGCCGGCCCTGCGCCGCGGCCAGGCCGCGGATCCAGTCCAGCTTCTCTTTGACCTGTTCGGGCCGCTCACCCCAGGTCAGGTAGGTGTCGGCGTATCGGGCCGCGACCTGGCCGGCCTCCGGCGACGACCCGCCGAAGAACACCGGCGGCAGCGGATCGGGATGCCGCGCCAGGGACGGCCTGCTCGACGCGCAGGTGTTCGCCGATCGCGGTCACCGGTGTCCTCGGAGGTCCACAGCCGGCGGACGATGTCGAGGAACTCGCCGCACCGCGCGTAGCGGGCCTCCTTCGGCAGGAAGTCGCCGAAGGCCCGTTGCTCGCTGCTCTCGCCGCCGGTGACCACGTTCAGCATCAGCCGGCCCTGCGACTGCCACTGGAAGGTGGTCGCCATCTGCGCGGCCAGCGTCGGGCTGATCAACCCCGGACGGAATGCCACCAGATACTTCAGCGACTCGGTGTTGCTGATCAGCATCGCGGTGGTCAGCCAGGCGTCTTCGCACCACAAGCCGGTGGGCGTGAGCACCGCCTCGAAGCCGTTGATCTCGGCGGCCTGCGCAAGTTGGGAGATATCTCAGTCGGCCGGCCGGTCGCCGCGCATGCTGCTGCCATGCCCGCCGGCGATGAGGTCGCGCGAATCCCCGTAGGTGGGCAGAAACCAATGCAGAGTGAATTGCCACGTTGTCTGGTTATGCCTGCGGAAGCGCATCAGCAACAGGCTTGTAACCACGGTGATTGCAACCGAAGGGGCGGTGTCGTCGGCCTGACGCCGGCGACGAGACCGGTTGAACGGAAAGCGAACGCCAGCTGGAGTGGTGGCGAATATATCGGCGCGATACTATGACGCGAGACTGTTGCTCGATATAACGACGTTGCACTCGACCGAGCAAAGGAGGTGACTCGATGCTGGAGCTCGCCATCCTGGGACTTCTGCTCGAGTCGCCGATGCATGGTTACGAGCTACGTAAACGGTTAACCGGTCTGCTCGGGGCGTTTCGGGCATTTTCCTACGGGTCGCTCTACCCCGCACTGCGGCGGATGCAGTCCGACGGACTGATCGCCGAGAACGCTGCGCCGGCTGGAACGCCGGTGCGTCGGGCCCGGCGAGTCTACGAATTGACCGACGCGGGCCGGCTGCGTTTCAGCGAGCTGGTGGCTGATACCGGCCCGCACAACTACACCGACGACGGCTTCGGCGTGCACCTGGCATTTTTCAACCGCACGCCGGCCGAAGCGCGGATGCGCATCCTGGAGGGCCGTCGCCGCCAGGTCGAAGAACGTCGCGAAGGTCTGCGTGAAGCAATTGCGCGGGCCAGCAACTCGCTGGACCGCTACACCCGGCAGCTACATCAGCTCGGGTTGGAATCCAGCGAGCGCGAAGTCAACTGGCTCAACGAGCTGATCGCGGCCGAACGCGTAGCGCAAAGCAGCGCTGAGCAGGCCTAGAGCCGGTTACACCACCACCATCCACGACACGGATATCGAGTAGAGGAGAACGCCCAATGAGTGAGCAGAACGCGCCCCAGGCGTCTACCGAGGTACGAGTC
>CAVWEO010000024.1:0-10599 GCA_963753995.1 uncultured Actinomycetota bacterium
CATCGGCTTGTCGCTGATGATCGCCCAGTCGCTGGTAGCCGCCTATTCCGCGCTGACCGGATCCGGCGTCTCCAACCAGTCCATCGTCTTTCTGACGCGATCATGGCCGGTGCGGGCACGGACTATGCCGTTTTCCTGATCAGCCGCTATCACGACTATCTGCGGTCGGGTGCGGACTACGACGACGCGCTCAAGAGGGCGCTGATCTCGATCGGAAAGGTGATTACCGCCTCCGCAAGCACGGTGGGCATCACATTCCTGTTGATCAGCTTCGCCCGGATGGGTGTCTTCCAGACGGTCGGCATCGCGTCGGCAATCGGTATCGGCGTGGCATTCCTGGCCGCGGTGACCCTGTTGCCCGCCATCGTCGCGATCGCCGGTCCACGCGGATGGGTCAGGCCGCGCCGCGAACTGACCGCGCGGTTCTGGCGCCGGTCGGGCATCCGCATCGTGCGCAGGCCGCGGGTGCACCTGGTCGCCAGCCTGTTGGTACTCGCCGCCCTGGCCAGCTGCGCCGGGCTGGTGCATTACAACTACGACGATCGAAAAGCCCTGAGCGCGTCCGCGCCGAGCTCGCTCGGCTATACCGCGCTGGATCGCCACTTCCCGGTGAATCAGTCGATTCCCGAGTACATCTTCATCCAGTCCCCGCGGGACCTGCGTAATCCCCAGGCCCTCGCGGACCTGGAGCAGATGGCGGACCGGATCAGTCAGCTGCCCAATGTCGCGGCCATCAGCGGCATCACCCGACCCACCGGCAATGTGCCGGAACAATTCCGGGCTACTTATCAGGCGGGTGCCATCGGCACGTTTCTGGCCGGCGGATCCACGCTGATCAACGACCACACCAACGACCTCAACCAGCTGTCGGAGGGTTCCGTCACGCTGGCCGACAAGCTCGACCAGGTTCGCGGTCAGGTCACCGAACTCGCCGGCAGCGTGCAGGAGTTGGAGAACACCTTTACCTCGACGAAGGATCAGTACAGCGGCGAGACACTGGTCCACGAGGTCGACCTCGCAGCCCAGCTCGTCGACCATGTCAACGCGATCACCAATGACATGGGCTGGAACTACACCGGGGCCAAGAACCTGTTCGAATGGATCGGCCCGGTGCTGACCGCGCTGCGGGGCAACCCGACCTGCGACCTCGACGAGTCCTGCGCCAACACGCGTGGGGCGTTCGAGCAGCTGCTTGGCGGCCGCGACCAGGGCGACCTCGACGCGATCAACGACCTGGCCCACCAGATGCAGGACTACCCGGACAAGAAGCAGCTCAAGGCATCGGCCGACAAAATGCGGGCGTCGATCAAGAAGCTGTCCGGTGTGCTGCAATCGCTGGGAATGGATCAGCCCGGCGGCCTGAAGGGAAACCTGGACCAGCTGCAGGGCGGCGCAGACCAGTTCGCCGGTGGTAGCCGACAGATCGCCGACGCGGTCAACCTGCTGGTGGACCAGGTCAAGCAGTTGGGGGCCGGGCTCAGTGAATCGGCGACGTTCCTGCTGTCGTTGAAGCACGATGCGGCCCAACCGTCGATGGGCGGATTCAACATTCCGGCACAGCTGCTGCATCTGCAGGAATTCCAGGACGCCGCCAAGGTGTTCATCTCCGCCGACGGCCATTCGGTGCGCTATCTGCTGCAGACCAAGCTCAACCCGTTCAGCACCGAGGCGATGGATCAGGTGAATTCGATTCTGGCGACCGCCAAGGGAGCGCAGCCGAACACCGCGCTGTCGGACGCCAAGATATCGATGGCGGGATACACCGTCGGCCTGAAGGACACCCGCGACTACTACCGGCACGACATCCGGTTCATCATCGCGGTGACGCTGCTGGTGGTGCTGTTGACGCTGATCGTGCTGTTGCGCGCGATTATCGCTCCGCTGTATCTGGTCGCCTCGGTCGTCATCTCGTATATGTCCGCGGTGGGCATCGGCGCGGTGGTATTCCAGTTCATCCTCGGCCAGCAGCTGCACTGGAGTGTGCCTCCCTTGGCCTTCGTGGTGCTGGTCGCCGTGGGAGCCGACTACAACATGCTGCTGGTCTCGCGCATGCGTGATGAATCACTGCACAGCACGCGCTACGGCATCATCCGCACCCTGAGTTCGACCGGCGGCGTGATCACCGCGGCCGGCCTGATCTTTGCCGCCTCGATGGCCGGCCTGCTGTTCTCCAGCATCGGCACCGTCGTCCAGGGCGGTTTCGTGATCGGCATCGGGATCCTGCTGGACACCTTCCTGGTCCGCACCATCACGGTTCCCGCCATCGCGGCGCTGCTGGGACAGGCCAACTGGTGGCCCTCACGACTGGTCCCGCGGCGGCCGGCAACCGGCCGTACACAGGCACAAGCCGGTTAGCGCACACCCGCCATGTATGTGAAACTACGACACGAACCCAAGCGGTCAGGAGTAGCGATGAAGAAACTACTCGCACGAGTATCGGCGCTGGTAACTGTATGCGTCACAACATGTTTCGGCGCCGGGACCGCTGCGGCCGACGGCCCGGAAATCAGCGGACCGCCGTCGCCGGGAGCGCCGGGCGACCAGACCGCGTACGCCCTCGGCGGCGCTCACGTGCTGGGCATTCCGTACGACAACTACATCCGGATGGAGGGCGCCGAGTGGTTCCCCGGCCAGCAGCGCCAAATCGTGCGCTACCCGGCCGGGCAGGTTCAGGGGCACGTGCTCGCGCGATTGTTTCCTGGCCTGCGGCCCGACATCGACAAGATCGACCAGCAATTCCCGGGTATCGGCCTCGACGGCCAGAGCGTCGGCGAGTCGGTCGACGTCGGCGTGGACAACCTTGATGCGGCGATTCGCACCACCGGGCGGCCCGGCACGGCCATCGGCCTTTCCGAAGGCGGGTTCGTGGTCGACGGCGAACAAGCCCGGTTGGCGACTGCCCCGGATGCTCCCCCGCCGAACGCGCTGAACTTCGCCACCTTCGGCGATCCGATCGGGCATCACGCCTTCGGCCAGAGCTTTTTGACCGCCACATTCCCGGTCGGCAGCGTCGTCCCGGCGCTCGACTACACCATGCCCCCGCAGTATGTGAGCCAGTACGACACCAACCGGTTCGTGGCGGCCTACGACTCCATCGCGGACTTCCCCGACCGGCCGGACAACCTCTTTGCCTTCGCCAACACGCTGCTGGGGCTGGCCACCGGCCACACCGCGGTGGCGTTCACGAACGCGAGCATGGTGCCGCCGCAGAACATCAGGACGACCGTCAATGCGCGGGGCGCCAAAGACACCACGATCATGGTCCCGGAGAAGCATCTTCCGCTGGTCATGCCGCTCAAATACATCGGGATCCCGGAAGACACGCTCAACAAGCTCGACGCCATCCTGATCCCACGGGTGAATGCGGGTTACATTCGTAACGACGATCCGGCGACGGCGCCGGTTCAGGTGGATCCGGTGCACGGGTTCGATCCGGCGGAGGTTACCGCGCCGGCGAACCAAGCGACGTTCGGCGGCGGTGCCGACCCGTTCTCGCAGATTCTCAGCGGTGCCATGTCGGTGTTGTCGCACGGCGCCGGCGAAGCCCCCAGCTGACCGCTGACTCCGAGCCCTCGAATTCGACTACCAGTACGGACGAAATATGTCTCAATCGACGATTCTCTCGATGCTCCACGGGCGGGCCAGCCTGCGGCCCAACGACGTCGCTTTCACGTTCACCGACTACGAAAAGGACTACGCGGGCGTAGCCGAAAGTCTGACCTGGTCGCAGTTGTCCCGTCAGACGTTGAACGTGGCGCGAGAAATCCGCGCACACGGGTCGGTCGGAGACCGCGCAGTCATCCTGGCCCCGCAGGGCCTGGATTACATCCGGGCGTTCCTGGGGGCCATGCAGGCGGGTTTCATCGCGGTTCCGCTTCCGCTGCCCCACCGCGGCTCGAGTTACGACCGAGTCGGCGCCGTCTTTGCCGACACGGCGCCCTCGGTTGTTCTCACGACATCGTCGACGGCAGAAGACGTCGGTGATTACGTGGATCAGTCCCGGATGGACACCGCGCCGAAGATCGTCGCGATCGACTCGTTGAACCTGGATGCCCAAGGCGGGCCGAGCCTTCCGCAAGGCGATGTGCCCGACATCGCGTATCTGCAGTACAGCTCCGGCTCGACCCGGGTGCCCACCGGCGTCATGATGTCGCACCGCAACGTCACGGTGAATTTCGAGCAGCTGATGACCAGCTTTTTCGCGAACTCCAAACTCCCGACGAATTCCACGATCGTGTCGTGGCTGCCCTTCTACCACGACATGGGTCTGGTGCTGGGCGTTTGCGCGCCCATCCTGGGTGGCTATCACGCGCAGCTGACCAGCCCGGTCGGTTTTCTGGAACGGCCGGCCCGGTGGGTGCGGGCGTTGGCGGAAAATCCCAACACCTGGTCGTCGGCACCCAACTTCGCCTTCGACATGGCCGCCCGCAAAACGACCGATGCGGATCTGGCCGGGCTCGACCTCGGCGGGGTGCTGGGCATCATCAGCGGTGCCGAGCGCGTCGAGCCCACGACACTGCATCGCTTCGTCGACCGGTTCTCGCACTTCAACTTCAAAGACCACATGATGCGACCGTCCTACGGCTTGGCGGAGGCAACCGTCTTCGTGGCGACGGGCACCTGGAGTGAATCCAAGCCTGCCGTGCATTTCGATGTCGGCGAGCTCGGGGTCGGCCGCGTCGAACCCTGCGCCCCCGGGGGTGGTTCCGAGCTGGTCAGCTACAAAATCCCGCGGTCGCCGATGCTGCGGATCGTGGACACCGAGACGCTTCGCGAGTGTCCGCCGAACCTGATCGGCGAGATCTGGGTGCACGGCGAGAACGTGGCCGAAGGCTACTGGCACAAACCACCGGAAGAGCAGGCCTGCTTCGGCGCCACGCTCGTTGACCCGTCGCCCGGCACCCCGGACGGCCCGTGGCTACGCACCGGCGACCTGGGTTTCATCTACGAAGGCGAGCTGTACATCGTCGGCCGCATCAAGGATCTGCTGATCATCCGCGGCCGCAACCACTACCCCGAGGACATCGAGGCGACCGTCCAGCAGATCGCGCAGGGGCGGGTCGCGGCGATATCTGTTCCGGTGGACAGCACCGAGCAACTTGTCACCGTCATCGAGGTGAAGAAGAAGCGCGGCGAGGCCAACGACGATCTGCGGCACCGGCTCAGCAGCGTCAGAAGCGACGTCACATCGGCGATCTCCAATGCGCACGGGTTGAATGTCGGGGACGTCGTCATGGTCTCGGCCGGCTCGATTCCCATCACCACGAGCGGCAAGATCCGTCGCGCGGCCTGCGTCGAGCAGTACCGCCAAGACCAATTCGCCCGCTTGGACGCCTAGCCCGGCCGGGGGCGGCACCACCACAATCAACCTCATGCTGGCGACTGTCCTGATAATGGCGCTCGCCGTCAGTGTCGAACCATTTCGAATCGGTATGACAGTGCTCATGCTGAATAGACCGCGACCCGCGCTGCAGCTCTCCGCATTTTTATGCGGTGGTTTCGTCATGGGAACGACGGTGGGCCTGATCGTCCTCTTCGTGTTCCGGCGCATCCTGCTCGGAACGTCTTTCGTCACCGTCCCGCGGGTTCAACTCCTGGTCGGGCTGCTGGTGCTGGTCGTCGCCGCCGCCGTTGCCATCGACCTCTTCGGGAAGCTGGGTCCGCGGCCCGCGAAATTCGCCAGGCCGGCCACCGAGTTGCTCAAGGGTGACTCGCTCTCGGTCGCCGGGCTGGCCGGCCTCAGCATCGCCTTGCCGTCGGTCGACTATCTGGCCGCGCTGGCCGTCATCCTGGCTTCTGGGGCCGCCGCCCTGACCCAGGTGGCCGTGCTGATTGCGTTCAACGTGGTGGCTTTCGCGCTCGTCGAGATTCCGCTGCTGGCTTATCTTTTGGCGCCCACGCCAACCGCGGCGGCGGTGACCGCGCTGCACGAGTGGATCCGGTCGCGCCGGCGCCGCGATGTCGCGATCACACTGGCCGCGATCGGCTGTGCATTCCTGGCCGCCGGCGCATCCGGACTCTGAGCGGCATTGGGTTACGAAAGCTCAAGCGCCTCAACTTATTTCAGCTTTCGTTGACTTCGAACTTTTCCGCGATCTCCTGCCAGGCGCGAGCGTTCTTTCGCGCGATCTCGGCGAAGGTGCCCGAACAGTGCGTCGGAACCGCCTCGGCGAACTCGTTACAGGCACTGATCGCCACCACCACCGTGGACAGCAGGCGCAGCAGCGCCCGGCCTCGCTCGGACGACCGGACCGATGGATCGTTTCGCAGCCGCTGGAGCAGATCGCGACCGCGGCCCTCCGGGACGGGTCGCGTCCCGGTTTGCGATGTCCCGCTCGCGTCGGTGAGCGCCGCTACCGCGGAGCCGTTCGTGGTGACGGCTGTCGACATCGAGGCTTCAGCAGACTTTTTGGCGACGTTGTCGGGCAGTGGGTTCTCACCCCTGTCGACACGCTGGCGCACGTCGCGCGCGGTCGTCACCGAGACGCCCGCTTTCCGCGCGATCTCACGCAACGACGCACGAGGGTTCAGTGACAGAAACTCGGCGGCGCGGCGCCGGCCGATAGCCGGACTTACCGGTCGTACTTTCCCATCGCGCCCGAGGCGGGGGTTCAACTGGGTAATTTCCTCGGTTGTACACCCGCGCAGTTTGCCCACCGTCTTGTTCGATACACCCGCGATCAACCCGATAGCCCGGTCCGACCAGTGTGGATAGGACTTCAGGACCCTTTGGGCGGCGGCTTTTCGCTCGGAAAGGGTCAGCGGCAGCCCGTGCGTGACATTCAAATGCACGGCCAGCGCAAAAGCCTCCGCGTCATTTCCCTCGAATAGCCGGGCTGCAATCGTGTTGTGGCCGCGCAATTCGGTTGCGCGAAGTCGGTGCACACCGTCGATCACCCGCATCGAGGCCCGATGAATCACGATCGGCGGCAACGGCAGCGGCGATTGCACCAATACCTGGACGTGGTGCTCGTTGGCTTTGTTCTTTCGCGGGGTGTACGAATTGCGGATCGCGGACACCGGGATGTATTCGACCGGCAATAAGTTCCCCCGCCGCGCCCACTCCTCGACCGCACACGCAGACAACGGGTCCAATTGGCCGTAGCCGGGCAACGAAACAGGAGGCAGCTCTACCTCGTCGATGACCCGCGCGCTGCTTTCATGTAATTGCGACATCGTTGGGACGCCCGAGCTAGCTTCTCCGACGGCTTTCACCACGAGTTTGCTGTGTGCCCATGCGATCAGACCCCTTCCGGCGGCTCAAGAAACTTACGCGGGCGTAGCTTACTTTAGAGTAAGGACAGCTGAGGTGGCTTGTCAACTTGCTGGGCAAAATTCAGTGAACAATCGCTCACCGTCTGTCACGACGCCTGGGCCGCATGCCCTTCGGTTGCGGCAGAGGCGATTTCGGATCGTATTCAACGCTTATCTAACCCAGAAAACCACATCTAGCCGACATTGACACGTGTCGAATCCTGGTTGCTCGCCGGGAATCGGGGTCACCCCGTCGGCAGGCGTTCTGGGTTCGGTCGGCGGACCGGGAGAGCAGCCGCCCAGGAAATTATCAGGCGCGGCAAAATTAACTCTGCGTTCGAGATGCCCCGCTCCGGTCCGCGCCGGCCGGTTGAACATAATGAGTTCAATCACACCGGCAAGGGAGCCCAGATGAGCGCGAGAGCAACAGACCATCCGTTTCGCGTGATCCAGTGGACCACCGGCAACATCGGGCGGCGGTCGCTGCACGCCATCATCGGCCGGCCCGACATGGAATTGGTCGGCGTCTACGCCCACGGACAGGACAAGATAGGGGTGGACGCCGCCGAACTGTCCGGCTGGCCGGAGCCGACCGGGGTCACGGCCACCAACGACATCGATGCGCTGCTGGCACTCGAACCTGATGCGTGTTGCTATAACCCGCTGTGGCCCAGCGTCGACGAGCTGGTCCGGCTACTGGAGTCCGGTGTCAACGTGTGTACCAGTGCCGCGTGGATCACCGGCGGCAAGCAGACGCCGCAGGACCTGCAGCGGATCCTTGATGCCTGCGAGCGAGGCTCGTCGACCATCTTCGGCAGCGGCGCGCATCCGGGCATGACGAACCTGGTTGCGATGGCGCTCACCGGGTCGTGCGAGAGCGTCGAGGAGATCCGCATCACCGAGTCGGTGGACTGCTCTACCTACGAGTCGGCGGAGACCCAGACCGCCATGGGATTTTCCCAAGACCCCGAGACACCAGGACTGGCCGAGAATGTGCGGCGCGAGAGCGAAGTCTTCGCCGAGTCGGCGGCGATGATGGCCGACGCGATCGGCGCGCAGCTGGACAAGATGACCTTCGACGTCACGTTCACCGCGGCCACCGGCGATTCCGACTTGGGCTTCATGCAGATTCCGGCCGGCACGGTCGGCGGCGTCTTCGGCTACCACCGGGGCTGGGTCGGCGATCACAACGTGGTCAGCGTCGGATTCAACTGGACGATGGGCAACCACGTCACGCCGCCGAAGCCGCTCGAGCACGGCCACGTCATTCAGGTGTTCGGCGTGCCCAACATGCGCACGGTGGTGCACTGCCTGCCGCCGAAGGGCTGGACCGAGCCGGGGTTCATGGGCCTGGGCATGATCTACACCGCGATGCCGGTGACCAATGCGGTGCCGGCCGTCGTGGCGGCCAAGCCGGGAATTGTCACGCTGGCCGACCTGCCGCCGGTTACCGGCCGCGCGTTCCACTGATGCTGCGAACCCCGAGACATTGTCGGCCCTAGCAGAACGCAGACGTGCTCTATCGTCTAGCATCGTTAGCCGAGCAAAGGTTCTGGGCGGCGTCGCTTCGACGACCGGCTGAGGCCAGCTCTTTCGGCGAAGCTGCTTCGCGGACACGTCCTTTTTCGACGGCGGAGAGGATCCACAGTCGGACGCGGTCGCGGACCACATTGCGGACGCGGTGGGAGGAAACCAGTGAAGGCGATATCGGCCGGCGGTGTGCTCAAACGTGCCTGGATACCACTGCTGCTCATTGTCGTGCTGTCGATTTCGGCGATGGCCGTGACACGGTTGCACAAGGTGTTCGCCTCGCAGGACCTCAACGCGAACTCAGGAGCCGGAATCAAGATCGTGCAGTTCAATCCCAAAGTCGTGAAATACGAGATCTTCGGCGCGCCCGGCAGCACCGCCAATATCAACTACTGGGACGCCGACGCGAACACTCATCAGATCAATGATGCGCCGCTGCCCTGGTCGTTCACGGTGTCGACGACGTTACCCACGGTGAGCGCCAACATCATGGCGCAGACCGACGGCGGATTCATCGGTTGCCGCATCACCGTCGACGGCGAGTTGCGCGAGCACCAGAGTTCGGACGGCCACAACGCGCAGACCTTCTGCCTGGTGAAGTCCGCATGAGCGACACGAATGGCGAGGTTGCGACAACGGCCGACCCCAAGCCGCACCACCCGTTCATCCCGCACTTCATCCGCATCTTCGCGATCCCGATCATCATCGGCTGGGTCGCGCTGACCGTCATCGTCAACGTCGCGGTCCCGACTCTCGAAGTCGTCGGTGAGGCGCACTCCGCACCGATGGCTCCCCTGGACGCGCCGTCGATGACGGCGATGATGCGAATGGGACACAACTTCCAGGAGTTCAACTCCAACAGCACGGTGATGATCGTGGTGGAGAGCCAACAGCCCCTCGGCGACGCGGCACACCGCTACTACGACGACATCGTGCGCAAGCTCCGCAAAGACACCGCCCACGTTCAGCACCTCCAGGACTTCTGGGGCGACCGGTTCACCGCGGCCGGCGCGCAGAGCGCCGACGCCAAGGGCGCCTACGTGCAGGCCAACATCGCCGGCAACCAGGGCACCACCCAGGCCAACGAATCGGTCGACGCCGTCCGCAAGGTCGTCGACGAAGAGAAAGCACCGCCCGGGGTAAGGGCCTACGTCACCGGGCCCGCGGCGCTCTCCGACGACATGCACGTCATCGGCAACGCCAGCCTGGCCAAGATCACGCTGTTCACCCTCGGCGCGATCGCGATCATGCTGTTGCTGGTCTACCGCTCGATCGTCACCACCTTGATCCAGCTGTTCATGACGTTCGTCGCACTGGCCTGCGCTCGCGGCATCGTCGCAGTTCTCGGCTACAACAACGCATTCGGGCTCACCACCTTCGCCGCCAACATCTTGACGATGCTGGCGATCGCCGCCGGCACGGACTACGGAATCTTCCTGGTCGGGCGATATCAGGAGGCGCGCCGCGAGGGTGAAGACCGAGAAACCGCCTACTACACCACCTTCAAGGGCGTCGCACCCGTCGTGCTGGGATCCGGACTCACCATCGCCGGTGCGACGTACTGCCTGAGCTTCTGCCGGCTGCCCTGGTTCTCCACCATGGGCGCACCGGTGGCGATCGGCATGTTGGTGGTGGTGCTGGCAGGTCTGACGCTCGGACCCGCGATCGTGTTCCTCGGCAGTAAGTTCGGTCTGTTCGAGAAGAAGAATCAGGCGCGGGGCAAGCTGTGGCGGCGGGTGGGAACTGCCGTGGTTCGTTGGCCCGCACCGATTTTCGCCGTCAGTACGGCCGTGGTACTGGTCGGAATGGTCGCAC
>CAVWEO010000025.1:0-5044 GCA_963753995.1 uncultured Actinomycetota bacterium
CGATCGCCGGTTGGCAGCCGGGTAACCGCTCGGCCAACGCGGCGACCAGGTTCTGGGCGCCGTCGGGATTGGCGACATGGTGCACCGCGATCGAGGCGGGCCGTTCTCCGACGATCTCGCATACCCGGTCGATCATCGTCGCGACCGCTTTGTTAGCCGTCCGAACTCGCTGCGCGAGAACCAGTTTGCCCTCTTCGATGCGTAACAGCGGCTTCAACGACAGCTTGGTGCCCAGCCACGCTCCCGCACCGCCGATGCGTCCGCTGCGCCGCAGATTGTCCAGCTGATGCACGACGATGAACCCGTGGTTGCGCTCTGTCGCGGACACGGCGGCAGCGGCGACGGCATCCAGGTGGGCGCCACCGGCAGCGGCCCGCGCCGCCGCAATCGCGATGAAACCGGTGTTCATCGCGGTGAACTTCGAGTCGAGAACCACGACGCCCGAACCGATCTCGGCAGCAGCCGACTCTGCGGCGTTCAGTGTTCCCGACAGCGCCTTGGACAGGTGAACGGCCACCACACCGTCGCCGCCGCTGTCGGTCAGAGCCTGCCGATAGACCGCGGCCAGCTCGGCGGGCGTCGCGGCAGCCGTCGTGGCGTGACCGTGCTCATGAATATCGTCAGGGATCTCGTCCACGCCGTCGCGCAGATCGGTGTCGTCGAGCAAGATGTGCAGCGGGACTTCGCGGATTCCCCATTGCCGGCGCCACTCACCGGGAAGGCGTGCCGACGAGTCGGTGACGACGACGACGGGCATGACCTCAGCCGCTCGGCTTGTCGTCGGCCACACCGGCTTCGGCGAGCGCCTTCAGCATCAACTCGGCGACGGCCCGGTGCGCTTCGAAATTCCAATGAATGCCATCGGGGTTGCCGCGACCGTTCATCACCTCGTCGCCGACAGCGGCTTTGAGGTCGACCAGCGGGACGCTGTGCTCGTTGGCCCACTGGGTGATCGCCGCGACGGTGCCGGCCCGCCCGTGATGGGCCTTTCCGTAGGCCTCGGCGATGTGCACCGACGGCAGAGACGCCACCATCGGGATGCCTGGCCGGTTGAAATCGATTGCGCCACGGGTTTCTTCGAGGTACTCGGCGCTGAGGTGCGGCGGAAGCGCAGGCCTTGCCACCGGCGAGAGCCGCGGCTGCAGCCAGCCGTAGCCCTCTCGAACCCAACGCCGCAGCCACGGGGGGCGTACATAGCGGATGAGCTCCCGCAGTGCGGTGGGCAACGGCGAAGGCAGCGAATCCATCCCGCTGGTGGCGAAGACCACCGCCCCGGCCCGGGGCAGGGCCGCCCAGGCTCGCGGATCCTGGGTGGCGGCCCACCAGATATCCCGGCAGGTCCACCCGATGCGGCCGATCAGCTCTAAATCCCAATCAAGTTGTGTAGCAACGATATTGGGCCAAATTCGGGGATCGTCGGACGGCAGCCCGCCGGTGGGTCCGTAGTAGGCCAGCGAGTCGGCGAAGACCAGCAGGGTCGGTCGAGTGTCAGAGGACATCGCCCGCGACCTGTGCCGATGCGTTCCATACGTCGAGCCGCCACCGGATGGCGTCGAAGGCGTCAGCGGCCGCGCCGTCAGCGGTGTGCCCCGACAGCTGCGTCCAACTGGCATTGCCCATGCCGCCCAACGCCGGCCAGTTGCCGACCGGCAGCCGCAGCAACGCCGCGGTCAGCGCGGCGATCAGTCCACCATGGGCGACCAGCACCACCGGCCGCGCCTGTGCGTGGTCGGCACCCCACTCGGGTTCACCGGCGACGAGCTCGGCGACCAGCGGCACACTGCGCGCAGCCACGTCGACCCGGTTCTCCCCGCCGTGCGGCGCCCAGCTGGCGTCGTCCCGCCACGCCAACCGGGCACCTGGCGCTTTGGTGTCGATCTCGGTGTGGGTCATGCCTTGCCAGTCGCCGAGGTGCGTCTCCCGCAAGCGGTCGTCGGCCCGCACCTGCAGACCGGTGCGCTCCCCCAGCGCGACGGCGGTCTCGTAGGCCCGGCGCAGATCGGAGGACACGATGAGCAGCGGCTGGTGCTTGGCGAGCGCTTCGGCTGCGGCCACCGCCTGCGCCCGGCCGAGGTCGGTCAACTCGGTGTCGAGCTGGCCCTGCATCCGGCTGCCGAAATTGAACGCGGTCTGGCCGTGCCGCAGCATCACCAGACGCCGGACCGTCATGACAGATCCACCGCTACCACGGGACAGTCGCGCCACAGCCGGTCGAGGGCGTAGAAATCCCGTTCGTCCTGATGCTGGATGTGGACCACGATGTCGACGTAGTCCAGCAGGGTCCAGCGGCCCTCGCGGGTGCCCTCTCGGCGGGCGGGTTTGTATCCGGCCTCGCGCATCTTCTCTTCGACCGCGTCGACGATGGCGTTGACCTGTCGTTCGTTGGACGCCGAGGCGATCACGAAGCAGTCGGTGATCACCAGTTGATCGGACACGTCGATGACCACGACGTCGTCGGCAAGCTTGGAGGCCGCTGCGCGTGCGGCCACTCCAGCCATGTCGAGCGCCTCGGCTGCGGCGGTCACGTCTGCTCCCCTGGTTTGCGGTAAAGGTCTCGTTTGGAGACGTACTGCACGACGCCGTCGGGCATCAAATACCACAGCGGGCGGCCTTGCGCGGCGCGCAGCCGGCAGTCGGTGGAAGAGATTGCCAGAGCAGGGATTTCGACGAGTGACAGCGCATCCTCGCGCAGTCCGTCCAGGACGCCGGCAAGGTGCTCGCTGTCGAGCTCGTAACCGGGCCGGCTGACGCCGACGAACCGTGCCGCGGCGAACAGCTCGTCGAGGTCCTGCCAGGCCAGAATGGAAGCCAGCGCGTCGGCTCCGGTGATGAAGTAGAGATCGGAATCGGGGTTGAGCGCCTGCAGATCGCGCAGGGTGTCCTTGGTGTAGGTGGGGCCGCCGCGGTCGATGTCGACGCGGCTGACCGAGAACCGCGGGTTGGCTGCGGTGGCGACCACCGTCATCAGATAGCGGTCTTCGCCGGCGCTGACCTCGCGACCTTTGAGCCAGGGCTGGCCGGTGGGCACGAACACCACCTCGTCGAGGTCGAACCGGTCAGCGACCTCGCTGGCAGCGACCAGGTGCCCGTTGTGGATGGGATCGAATGTCCCACCCATCACTCCCAGCCGCCGCTTTTGCACGGTTTGCCAGCTTACTTGAGCTTTTCCGGGCGGCTGACCGCGCGAGTCAGCGACGGGACCCGGTCAGAAGTAGGCCGGGCTGAAGAGGTCTTCGACGGTATTCAGCAAGGCAGTGATCGCTCCGCTGTCCGCAACGCCGTGGGAGAAGGCGTCCAGCAGCGCGGTCCCGTCGTTGATGATCGCGCCCATGTCCGATCCGTCCGGGATGGTGATGGTCGTGGTCAACCCGTCGGTGGTGGCTACGCCGCTGGCGATCTCCTCCGGAGTCAGGCCCAGGTACTCCACGTGGGTGGTGAAGAAGTGGTAGAGACCGTTCCCCAGGGCGGCCCATGGATTGCCGTAGTCGGCGGCAAGGGCGGCGTTCCAATCCTCCTGCCAGTCGGCGACGCCGTCGGTGTTGATGTCGTAGATGGTGGTCGGATACAAGTCGTTGGGCGTGTCGCCGGCCAGCAAGCCGCCGGGGGCGAACTGGTCCTCGTTGATGGCTTTGAGCAGGAAGTCCGTCATGTCCGTGCCGGTGGTGCCCCCGCCGAACAGCTGGACCAGGTCCGCGTAGATGTTGGTGGCGATCCCGTTCGCGTCACTGGGATCCCCGATGAAGACAAAGTGCAGGTCGTCCTTCGGAATAGTGGCTGAGAGCACCTTCTCGGCCGCCGATGCCGCAATCGCGCTCTGCGAGTACGCAAAGATTGTGAGCGGATGATCGGCATTGATGGCCCCCGTGGCGTATTCAGCTTCTACCGCGGCAATGAGGTCCGACTCGTCCTGCAAACTGCTCGGGCCGAACTCGAACACTTCCGGCGTCGTGAGCACCTGCAACGAAGCGTCGCACGGTACGGATCCCACCATGTCGCAGATCGACGCGGCATCGGCGAAACCCAATGGCCTCAGATACAGCGATTCAGCGGCATCCACGTAAGCCGTCGACGGCGTGGGTTCTGCTGTGCCGCCGAGGACAATCGCGGTGATACTGCCCGAGAGGGGGTCGCTGTCGTCAGCGTAGGCCGACACAGACAACGCGATCGCCAAACCGGCCGCTCCGACAATCGGGGCGACAACGCGAAGACTCTTCAGCATGACGACCTCACCCATTCTTTGCCGCGCGCGCTCACGCAGGCTTCTTACGCTTATCTGCTGCCGCGCTAACGATAACCTCAGATTTGGGTGTGCAAGTGAGGAAAATCGTGGCCCTAGACCGGTAGAAGCTGGTCGATCACCGAAGCCAGCTGCTTGGCCGAGCGGCATTCGTGCATGGTGATGACCTCTTGGTAGCGCGGCACCGCTGAGTCGCCGCTGCCCCACAGATGCTTGGGCTCCGGGTTGAGCCAGTGCGCGTGCCGGCTGGCGGTCACCATGTGTGACAGCACGTCGGTGGCCGGATCGCGATAGTTGGTACGCCCATCGCCGAGCACCAGCAGTGAGCTGCGCGGCGAGAGCACATTGGGGTGGGCCTGGACGAAGGAGACGAAGGCGTTGCCGTAGTCGCTGTGGCCGTCGCGGGTGTAGACGCCCGCCTCGCGGGTGATCCGCTGGATCGCGACCGCGAGATCGGCGTCGGGACCGAACATGTGGGTGACCTCGTCGCTGGTGTCGATGAACGCGAAGACGCGGACCCGGGAGAACTGCTGCCGCAGGGCGTGTACCAGCAGCAGCGTGAAGTGGCTGAACCCGGCGACCGAGCCGGACACGTCGCACAACACCACCAGCTCCGGCCGGGCCGGGCGGGGCTTACGCAACACCAGGTCGATCGGCACGCCGCCGGTGGACATCGATTTACGCAGCGTCTTTCTCAAGTCGATCGCGCCGGCACGGGCCCGGCGCCGACGGGCGGCCAGCCGGGTGGCCAGCGTCCGGGCCAGCGGTTGCACCACCCGCCGCATGGAACGCAGCTGTTCACCGGAC
>CAVWEO010000026.1:0-13262 GCA_963753995.1 uncultured Actinomycetota bacterium
CCCGGCGTTTCGCTGTCGTTGTCGGGATTCGTCGTCGCTGTAGCGGTGTTCTCGGCGGCGCAGGCGATGCTGTTGCTGTTGATCGTGCAGTTGCCCCACGGCTATGCGTCACTGCTGCTCGGGGGCATGGGCCTGGCATTGACCATCGTCGCGCTGAGTCTCGCTTCGCTGCTGACTCACGGGCTCACCACCGGCGGCATTGCAGCATGGTTGGCCACCACGATCGTGGTGTGGCTCGTGACAACGGTAGGGGCGATTTCGCTGCCCGAACTATTCGCACGCGATGAGGCCGGCGCTATCTGACCAACGCGAGGAGGGGCTGTCGGCCCGCGCAAAATTGGGCATGTCGCTGAGCGTTCCGGCTGAGTAGCATTTGTTTATCTGGTCCGACGGCGGCGGGAGGCGTGATGGGAGATACGCATCACGATCCAACGGACCATTCCCGGACCACGCAACCGCACGCCGGAATCGCGATGAAGGACAACTTCTTGTGGCCCGGGTTCATTTTGCTGGCCGTTGCGGTGTCGGCAATGATCAGCACAGTGGCAGCAGCCGCCTATCGACACTACGAGTGGCTCGCCACGACGGTGCTCATCGCGGTGCTCGGAACGGTCGCCGGAGCGCTCTGGTTCGTTGTCGAATTCCGCCGCGTGGCCCGCCTCGAGGAGCAGTTCGCGGCACATCCCGAGAACGTGCCCGGCAGGGCTAGGCATGTGACGCTGGAAGCGACTCAACCGAAGCGGTAGCAAAGTTTAATTCGGTTGTGACCTGCTGGCGTTCTCGATTGCGGGGCGAGAGCAGCTAGGCTACGTGGCGATGGTTCCCCTCTGGTTTACGCTCTCCGCGCTCTGCTTCGTCGGCGCGGCGGTGTTGCTGTATGTCGACATCGACCGCCGCCGCGGTCGGGGTCGGCGCCGCAAGTCGTGGGCACGTTCGCACGGATTCGACTACGAGCAGGAATCCACCGAGATCCTCAAGCGCTGGAAGCGCGGCGTGATGTCGACCGTCGGCAGCAGCATCCCGGCGCGCAATGTGGTGCTCGGCCAGATCCGCGGCGAGGCGGTCTTCATCTTCGACCTCGAAGAAGTCGCCACCGTGATCGCCTTGCACCGCAAGGTCGGTACGAACGTCGTCGTCGACGTGCGGCTCAAGGGCCTCAAAGAGCCTCGCGAGAACGACATCTGGCTGCTCGGGGCGATCGGACCGCGGATGGTGTACTCCACCAACCTCGACGCCGCCCGTCGCGCGTGCGACCGCCGGATGGTCACCTTCGCGCACACCGCGCCCGACTGCGCCGAGATCATGTGGAACGAGCAGAACTGGACGCTGGTCAGCATGCCGATCGGCAGCACCCGCGCCCAGTGGGACGAAGGCCTGCGCACGGTCCGCCAATTCAACGACTTACTGCGGGTGCTGCCGCCGGTGCCGCAGTCGACGGAGAAAGCCGGTGCGCCGCAAGCGTCGGCGCGCCGCAAGGCGGCCCCCAGCCGTCCGCTGGCCCCGGCCGCGGGTCGCAGCGAAACTCCGCAGCGGCACGCCGAAACCACCACCCGCGACAGCGGATCGACCACGCGCGCTGCAACACCGCCGGCCACCCGTCAAGAGCCGGGCCACCGCCCGCCGACCGGTCGTAACGGTCATCAGGCGTCACATCACCAACGCTGAGTCAGAGCCGTACCGGCGCTAAGTACACTGGCGCCGTGCCTCGCCGCGTCGCCCTGATCACCGGGCCCACCTCCGGAATCGGCGAGGGTTTCGCCCGTCGCTACGCCGCCGACGGCTATGACGTCGTCCTGGTGTCCCGCGACGCCGACCGGCTCAATCAACTGGCCTCCGAGCTGTCCAACGAGGGCGGCTGCAACGTCGAAGTGCTTCCGGCCGATCTCGCCGACGCCGCCGGCCGGGACAAGGTCGCCGAGCGGTTGGCCTCCGGGGTAGACGTGCTGGTGAACAACGCCGGCTTCGGCACATCCGGCGAATTCTGGACCGCCGACCCCGCCGTGCTGCAGCGGCAACTGGACGTCAACGTCACCGCGATCATGCAGCTGACCCGGGCCGCACTGCCGGCGATGATCGAGCAAGCCGCCGGCACGGTCATCAACGTCTCGAGCGTGGCGGGCCTGTTGTCCGGGCGCGGATCGACCTACTCGGCGTCCAAGGCGTACGTGGTGTCCTTCACCGAAGGTCTGGCCGTCGGGTTGCGCGGCACCGGCGTCGGGATCCACGTCGTGTGTCCGGGCTACGTGCACACCGAGTTCCACGACCGGGCCGGTATCGACATGACTTCCCTGCCGTCGTTCATGTGGCTCGAGGTCGACGACGTGGTCCGGGAAACCCTCGCCGAAGTGGCCCGCGGCAACGTGCTGATCATTCCCGGGCTGCAGTACAAGGCGCTCACCACCGCCAGCCGGATGGTGCCGCGAACACTGGCGCGCGCCGCCACGAGTGTCTTCGGTCGGGGCCGTGGCCGCACCTGAACATGCTGAATTGGCCGACCTGGTCCGGCAATTGGCGGTCGTGCACGGCCGCGTCACGCTGTCGTCGGGGAAGGAGGCCGACTACTACGTGGACCTGCGCCGGGCCACCCTGCACCACCGCGCCGCCCCGTTGATCGGCCGGCTGGTTCGCGAGCTCACCGCGGACTGGGATTACGCCGCGGTCGGCGGCCTCACCCTGGGGGCGGACCCGGTCGCCACCGCGGTGATGCACGCACCCGGCCGCCCGATTGACGCTTTCGTCGTGCGAAAGTCAGCGAAAACCCATGGCATGCAACGCCTTGTCGAAGGGCCCGACATCTCCGGCCGACGGGTGCTGGTGGTCGAGGACACCAGCACCACCGGCGGCTCGGCGCTGACCGCGGTTCGTGCGGTGCTGGAAGGCGGCGCGCAGGTCGTCGGCGTGGTGACCGTTGTTGACCGGGCCACTGGCGCCGCCGAAGCCATTGAGGCCGAAGGTTTTCCGTACCGCAGCGTGCTGGGGCTGGCGGACCTCGGGCTGAGTTAGTCACCGTGCGCATTCTCATCGCGATGATCGCGGCGTTCACGCTGACTTGCGGGTGTTCGAACCCATCTGTGCGGCAACATGTTTACGGCTCTGCAACCGCGCGGATGGGCGAATCACTGGCGGTACTGGGCTGGAACACGTCGATATCGAACCTGCGCTGGCAGGACGACTATGTGCTCGTCGATGTGGATGCGGCGCCGACAGATCCAGCGAAACCGCACGCCGACCCGGGTGATATCCGCTTCGGGTTGTACGGTGCGTTGGCCCATCCGATGGAAGCGGCCGCCATCGGCAGCTGTGACGGGGTGAAAAACCTTGTCATCCAATCGCTTTCCACGCCCGGTGGCAGCCGGATGACCGGCACGGTATGTCTGGGCCCGATGAAGGACCGCGCTGCCGTGCGCGGCGTCTACCTGTATTCGCCCCGTGACCGAATCGCCAAAACTGCGGCCGCCTATCCGGCCGCCTTCCCGGTCGGTGTGCTGCCGACCAACGAGAGCGACACCGGGCTGGTGGTCAGGACCACCAGCGTGGCGGCGTGGCGGGCCGACGGGTCTGCGCTGAACCAGCAATCGCTGGGCGACCCGGCGGCGTTCAACGGCAGCGGTTACATGCTGCTCGGCTTGCAGGCCGACACCGTCGCGGCCAAGTATCGCGACGACTCCACCGCCCGGGGTGGGCCGATGATGCTGCTCGCGTCGCCGACACTGCCGCCGCCCGGCCTGAACCCCGCCTGCGCCGCCTACGGGGCGTCGGTGCTGATCCTGCCCGAGGCGTCACTGGACTCGGTGCACGTCAACGCGTCGCTGTGCACCCAGGGTGAGCTGAACGCAGCGCTGCTGTACGCGACGGTCTCGATCGTGGGCACCCACGCCGCGGTGTGGACCGTGCGATGACCGAGCCCGGCCCCACGGAGTGGGCTGTCCCCTCAACCGGGGGCGTCGGCCAAGGGGTTGGGCCTTGGCAAGGGGATCTGCCCGACGATCCGCGTTATGACCCCGAATTGCTGCGCGACGGCGACACCCGCAACGTCGTCGACGCCTACCGGTACTGGACGCGGGAGGCGATCGTCGCCGATATCGACAAGCGGCGCCACCCGCTGCATGTCGCGATCGAGAACTTCGGCCAGGACGCCAACATCGGCGGGGTGGTACGCGCCGCCAACGCGTTCGCCGTGGACACCGTGCACATCGTCGGCCGCCGGCGATGGAATCGCCGCGGCGCCATGGTCACTGACCGCTACCAGCGTCTGCGCCATCATGACGACACCACCGAGTTGCTGCGCTTCGCCTCGGACGCCGGCCTGACGGTGGTCGCCGTCGACATCGTGCCGGGTGCCGAGCGGCTGGAACGGACGACGCTGCCGCGGGACTGCCTGCTGCTATTCGGCAGCGAAGGCCCCGGCATCAGCGACGACGCCCGCGGCGGCGCCGCGCTGACCGTCTCCATCGCGCAGTTCGGGTCGACGCGCAGCATCAACGTCGCCGTCGCGGCCGGCATCGCCATGCACACCTGGATCAGCCAACACGGGCACATCGACCAAGCCTGGTAAGGCAGGATCAGCAGACATGGATCAGGTATGGGTCAACCGGGCGGTCAGCGCGGAGGCCGCGGTCGCTGGTCGGCATCTGAAAAAGCTGTGGGCGCTGCCCGGCACCCAGCTCGGCGTGGTGGCCTGGCCGCCGGCCCGGCGCGACCGATGGTTCGGCGGCTGGCATTACTGGTGGCAGGCGCATCTGCTGGACTGCCTGGTCGACGCCGAACTGCGCGACCCGCAGCCCGAACGCCGTGTCAAGATCGAGCGGCAGATCCGCGGACACCGACTGCGTAACAACGGATCCTGGGTCAACAGCTACTACGACGACATGGCTTGGCTGGCGCTCGCGCTGGAACGGGCTTCCCGGATCGCAGGAGTGGACCGTCCGCGCGCGTTGCGCAAGCTCAACGACCAGCTGGTCAACTCCTGGGTGCCCGAGGACGGCGGCGGCATCCCGTGGCGCAAACAGGACCAGTTCTTCAACGCCCCGGCCAACGGTCCCGCCGGCATCTTCCTGGCCCGCTACGGCGACCGGCTGCGCCGCGCCCAGCAGATGGCCGACTGGATCGACGAGACGCTGATCGACCCCGAGACGCATCTCGTCTTCGACGGCATCAAGGCCGGTTCGCTGGTCCGGGCGCAGTACAGCTACTGCCAGGGCGTGGTGCTCGGCCTGGACACCGAGTTGGCGGTCCGCACCCAAGACGACCGGCACGCGCATCGGGTCCATCGCCTGGTGGCCGCCGTCGACGAGCACATGGCACCCGACGGGGTGCTGCGCGGCTCCGGCGGCGGCGACGGCGGGCTGTTCGCCGGCATCACCGTCCGCTATCTGGCGTTCGTCGCCACCACGCTGCCCGGCGATTCCGCTGACGACGTCGAGGCCCGCGACACCGCCCGTCACATCGTGTTGACCTCGGCCCAGGCGGCCTGGGACAACCGTCAGACCGTCGCAGGTCTGCCGCTGTTCGGCCCGTCGTGGAACGAGACCGCCGAGTTGCCGACGGCCGGCGGGCAACAGGCCCAATTCGTCGGTGGCGCGGTGAGCGGCTCGGAGATTCCCGAGCGTGACCTGTCCGTGCAGCTGTCCGGTTGGACACTGATGGAGGCCGCCCACGCCGTGGCCGCGTACGAGGGGATCAGCAATGAGTAAAGTCCACGCCGACGCCGCGTCGGCTTGGGATGGGCTGCTGAAGGATGGGATCACCATCGCCGCAGGCGGTTTCGGACTGTGCGGCATTCCGGAGAACTTGATCCAGGCGTTGGTGGACAGCGGCGTCAAAGGACTCACCATCGTCGGAAACAACGCCGGCGTCGACGATTTCGGCATGGGACTGCTGCTCAAGGCGCGTCAGGTGAACAAGGTGATCGCCTCCTATGTGGGCGAGAACAAGGAGTTCGAGCGCCAGGTGCTGGCCGGCGAGCTGGACCTCGTGCTGACACCACAGGGGACTCTTGCCGAGAAGTTGCGTGCCGGCGGCGCGGGCATTCCCGGCTTCTACACCCGCACGGCATTCGGCACCAACCTCGCCGAGGGTAAAGACACCCGGGTCTTCAACGGCACGGAATACGTTCTGGAAGAGGGTATTCGGGCGGACGTGGCCATCGTCAAGGCGTGGAAAGGGGATAAGGCGGGCAACCTGATCTACCGCAAGACAGCCCGTAACTTCAACCCGATGATCGCCACTTGCGGCACGGTGACGATCGCCGAGGTGGAAGAACTCGTCGAGGTCGGCGAGCTGGACCCCGACCTGGTGCACACCCCCGGCATCTACGTCGACCGGATCATCGAAGGCCCGGCCTATGAGAAGCGCATCGAGTTCCGCACCACCAGCGGCGGCGCGGCGCTGAAGAACGACAGCCCGATCCGCGAGCTGATGGCGCGGCGCGCCGCCCAGGAGCTGCGCGACGGCTACTACGTCAACCTGGGCATCGGCATTCCGACGTTGGTGGCCAACTACATTCCCGACGGAATCAAGGTGACGCTGCAGTCCGAGAACGGCCTGCTCGGCATCGGCGCCTACCCGACCGAGGATGCCGTCGACCCCGATCTGGTCAACGCCGGCAAACAGACTGTCACCAGCCTGCCCGGGTCGAGCTTCTTCAGCAGCGCCGACTCGTTCGCGATGATCCGCGGCGGCCACATCGACCTGTCCATCCTGGGCGGCCTGGAGGTCGCTGAGAACGGCGACCTGGCCAACTGGATGGTGCCCGGCAAAATGGTGAAAGGGCCCGGCGGCGCAATGGATTTGGTGTCGGGCGTCAAACGGGTGATCGTCGTGATGGATCACACCGCCAAAGACGGCAGCCCGAAAATCCTCAAGCAGTGCTCGCTGCCGGTCACCGGCAGGGCCGTGGTCGACATGATCATCACCGACTTGTGCGTATTCGACGTCGTGCCCGACCACGGTCTGACGTTGATCGAATTGCATCCCGGGGTCACCATCGCTGACGTCCGCGCCAAGACCGGGTGTGATTTCACGGTCGCCGTCTGACGGCCACCCGTGGCTATGGTGGAAAGGGTGACTACTCCACATAGGCCGGTGCTGACCCGCCGGCATGTCCTGTTCGGCACCGCTGTGGCCGGCGCGCTCGCCGCCACCGGATCGGTGCTGGCCTGCACCGCATCGGGTGCGCCGAGAACACCGGCGAAGGCCTTCGACGTCAACCACAGCGACGAGGAGTGGCACCACCTGCTGAACTCGCAGCAATACGATGTGCTCCGCAACGCGGGCACCGAGCAGCCGTACAGCAGCCCGCTCAACGACGAGCACCGGACCGGCACCTTCACCTGCGCGGGCTGCGGGCAGGACCTGTTCTCGTCGACGACCAAGTTCGACAGCGGCACCGGGTGGCCGAGCTTCTACCGAGTCCTCAACAACGCCGTCGTCGAGCAGCAGGACAACAGCATGGGTATGGCGCGCACCGAAGTGCTCTGCAGCCGCTGCGGCGGGCACCTCGGCCACGTGTTCAACGACGGACCGCCACCGACCGGCCTGCGCTACTGCATGAACGGGGTCGCGATGGGCTTCCGACCGGCCTAGCGGCTATTCGGGAACGGGCAGCGGCTCGTCGTCGCGGGCCGTCCGTCGGCGCTTCAGGTACGCCCGGCCGGTGGCGATGAAGGCCGGCATCATCGAGACGAACAAGATGCCCAGGACGATCTTTTCCAGATTCTGGTGGATGAACGGCACGTTCCCCAGGAAGTAGCCGGCCACCGTGACGCCGCCACCCCAGAGCACGCCACCGACGATGTCGAAGGCCAGATACACCGGGTAGCGCATGTAGGACACCCCGGCGACCACCGGCGTGAACGTCCGGACGAAGGGCATGAACCGGGCCAGGATGATCGCCGCGGGCCCGTATTTCTCGAAGAAGGCGTGCGACTCGGTCACGTGGTGCTGCTTGAAGAAGCGGGAGTCTTCCTTTTTGAACAACGCGGGCCCGATCCGGCGGCCGATGAAGTAGCCGGTCTGGTCCCCGAGAATCGCGGTCAGTGCGACCGCCGGGGCCAGCACCCAGATGTCGAGCGTGCCGTGCGCGGCCAGCAAACCACCGGTGAACAGCAGCGACTCGCCGGGCAGCAAAGGGAAAAGCAGACCCGTCTCGACGAAGACGATGGCCAGGATCGTCGGCAACACGGCCGATGCGAACAACCCCTGAGGACCGATCCAATACATCGGGTCGAGGATGTTGGGCATTGCCACCACGGTGGTGATCACGTGTTTCAAGATACCGGCGCCGACGGCCGCCCTTCACCGGGCGGGCTGCGGACCCGCCGAAGGTATTGCGATACTGATGCGACACGTCAGGAAGGAAGCCGCATGCCCATCGCAACGCCGGACGTCTACGCGGAGATGCTGCGACGCGCCAAGGACAACGAGTACGCCTTCCCGGCGATCAACTGCGTCGGCTCGGAGTCGGTCAATGCCGCCATCAAGGGTTTCGCCGACGCCGGTAGCGACGGCATTATCCAATTCTCCACCGGCGGAGCGGAATTCGCCTCTGGCCTCGGCGTCAAAGACATGGTCACCGGCGCGGTCGCGCTGGCCGAGTTCGCCCACGTCATCGCGGCCAAATACCCGATCAACGTGGCGCTGCACACCGACCACTGTCCCAAGGACAAGCTGGACACCTACGTGCGTCCGCTACTCGCGATCTCGGCCGAGCGGGTGGCCGCCGGCCGGAACCCGCTGTTCCAGTCGCACATGTGGGATGGCTCAGCCGTGCCGATCGACGAGAACCTGGAAATCGCGCAGGAGCTGCTCAAGCTGGCCGCCGCCGCCAAGATCGTGCTCGAGGTCGAGATCGGCGTCGTAGGCGGCGAGGAAGACGGCGTCGAGGCCGAGATCAACGACAAGCTCTACACCACCCCCGAAGACTTCGAGAAGACCATCGACGCCCTGGGCCACGGCGAGCACGGCCACTACCTGCTGGCCGCGACCTTCGGCAACGTCCACGGTGTCTACAAGCCGGGCAACGTCAAGCTTCGCCCCGACATCCTCGACCAGGGGCAGAAGGCGGCCGCCGCCAAGCTGGGGCTGCCGGACGGTTCGCAGCCGTTCGACTTCGTCTTCCACGGCGGCTCGGGCTCGGCGAAGTCGGAAATCGAAGAGGCGCTGCGCTACGGCGTGGTGAAGATGAACGTCGACACCGACACCCAGTACGCCTTCACCCGGCCACTGGCCGCGCACATGTTCACCAATTACGACGGCGTGCTCAAGGTCGACGGCGAGGTGGGCAACAAGAAGGTCTATGACCCGCGCAGCTATCTCAAGAAGGCCGAGGCGGCGATGACCGAGCGGGTCATCGAGGCCTGCAACGATCTGCACTGCAATGGCAAGTCCGTCACCGGGTGACGACGACCAACCTCATCAGCCGCACAGGTCACCAGTCTGAGGGGACTTGCTTTTTTCGTTTCCGCACCACCGGCGATATCAGCACCCGCTGACATCGCATACGACCACTATTCCGAAAAAGAGTGGCGTCCACTTGCCGTTACTGATGCGGCGCGTGGTGGCCAATCGGCGTCAGCTGGAACTGGATTCGCAGATCTTCCACTGATCGTCGCGGTACTGCAGATCGAAGCTTCGAGTCGAACGAGTCTGCGGCGCATATGCCATGAACGCGGTGACGTTGGCTTCGGCGTGGGTTCCGTCGACGACCACCTGGTCGATGTTGGCGACGACCGGATACTGTTTGGCAGCGGCGACGCGGTGGTAGGTGTCGCTCCACTCGCGCTGGTTGTAGTTGACGTAGTCGTCGCGCATGCTCCCGCAGGTGAGGCTGCGCAGCTTGGTCAGATCGCCGGTCTGCACGGCGGCGTCGAAGCTCTGGATCGTGGTGCGGACCTGGTCTTCCTGGGACGCGCCGGACGTTCTGTCCTTGCGGGTCAACAGCACCGTGCCCAGCACTGCGATCGCGGCCAGCGCCAGGATGATCAGGATCAGCGCCAGCACCCAACCCCAGCTCCGCTGGCCTGACGGCCGGAACTTCGATCCCAGCCGAGGCGGAATGAGTTGTGGCGTAGCGGTTCTCGAACCCGGTTGGCCGCCGACCGGCTGCCTGCCCTGGGCGAACACCTCGGTGGCAGGGTCACTGGCCGCGTTGATGATCGCGGTTTCCCTGGCGTCGAACCCGGGGGCGGTGAAGCGACGCTCACCCGGCTGAAGCTGGGGGATCGGCGGCTGCTGCTCCAATCCGGCCGAGTCGATCACCTCGGTCGCCGGGTCCGCTGAGCGCGGGCTCTCGGTCGTTTTCTCGTCCGCGCCGGCCGCGGGTTCGACAGCAGTGTCAGCCTCGGATCGCTCCGGGTCGCCCGCGGCGCCTGGATCGGCCGAGTCCGAGGTGTTGTCGCGGTCAGACCCTGATGAATTGGGCATAGGCGCTGCTGTCCTCTTCGGTTTCGAAATACCGTTTGAAGCTTAGCGACCCGACGACGGTCCCGGCGTCGCGGCGTCGTCGTCGCACGGCACAATGGCGTCATGACGCCGATGCACGATCTGCTGGGACCCAATCCGACCTTGTTGCCCGGTGACCCGGACGCCGAAGCCCAATTGGACGCCGGCGAGAACCCGACCGCCGTCGCCGCCGCGCACCCTTCGGCGTCGGTCGCCTGGGCGGCTCTGGCCGAGGATGCGCTGGCCGACGACAAGGCGATCACCGCCTACGCCTACGCCCGCACGGGTTATCACCGCGGCCTGGATCAGTTGCGCCGCAACGGGTGGAAGGGCTTCGGACCGGTCCCGTTCTCACACGAACCGAATCGGGGTTTCCTGCGATGCGTGGCGGCGCTGGCGCGCGCGGCCGACGCGATCGGCGAAACCGACGAGCAGGCACGGTGTCTGGACCTACTCGACGACTGCGACCCGGGCGCCCGCGAAGGCCTCGGCCTTTAGTCAGAGCCCACTGAGCAATCGCCTGGCGGCTCGATCTGGATCGTCGCGTGATCGAGTCCACGCGCGGCCAGCACTGCCTGGGCGGCACGGAGGACCCGCGCCGAGTTGTCGCCACCGGCCAAGTGGGCGGTGACCATGTCCTTGCCGGGCACCAGCGTCCAGACGTGCAGATCGTGCACCTCGCTCACGCCGTCGACCGCCGCCAGCGCGGCCCGTAGTTCGTCGACGTCGATGTGGTTCGGCGAGGCCTCGGATAGGATGCGCAGCGCGCCCGCGGCCAGCGACAGGGCCCGGGGTAACACCCACAGGGCGACCAGGACGGCGACGACCACATCGGCGTAGGGCCAGTGGGTGGTGATGGTGACCACGCCGGCGATGAGCACCCCGATGCTGCCGACGGTGTCGGCGATCACCTCCATGTAGGCGCCCTTGACGGCCAGGCTTTGCGTCGAGTTCGACCGCAGCAGCAGCGCTACGGCGGCATTGGTGGCCAGCCCGGTCAGCGCGACCACGATCATCGGGATGCCGGGCACTTCGGGTGCCTGACCGATCCGCCCGATGGCCTCGCGCAGGATGAGGGTCGCCACCCCGATCAGCAGGACCGCGTTGGCGACGGCGGTGAACACCTCCGCCCGATGCCAGCCGTAGGTGCGACCCGCGGACTTACTCCCGCGCTGGGCGAGGATCACCGCGCACAGGCCCATGAACGTGGCCGCGACGTCGGTCAGGATGTGTCCGGCGTCGGCCAGCAACGCGATGGAGTCGATCAGCAACGCCGTGGTGAGTTCGACGAAGAAGAACCCGCCGAGCAGCGCGGTGGCGATCGCCAGCCTGGGTACCGGCGTACCCGGACTGGCGTGATCGTGTCCGGCGCCCATAGCCAGCAATATATGCGGACTTACGCATATATGGCAAGGCGCTCAGGTGAGGTGCCGCCAGAACTGGGTGAGATTGGCGCCGATCCGCCAGAGCAGTCCCGGCACCCCGGACAGTTCGAAGACGCTGTCGACTAGACCGAAGAACAACTGGTTCAGCGGCGGGGCGAGCAGGAACAGGAACAGCAGCAGGAAGCCGTACGGCTTGAACTGTGCCAGCGCCCGCTGAGTCTCCGGGCTCAGGTGCGGCTCGAGCGCGTTGTACCCGTCCAGGCCGGGAATCGGCAGCAGGTTCAGCAGCAGCGCGGTGATCTGCAGGAAGCCCAGGAACGCCACCCCGGCCCACAGCACCGGGTGCCGCGCGTCGAAGAACAGGTTGGTCACCTCGAGCAGCAGGATGGCGAGCACCAGGTTCGCCGCCGGGCCGGCCAGGCTGATGAGCGTGCGCTGCTTGGCGGACATCTGCCAGGTGCGCACATACACCGCCGCTCCCGGCAGGCCGATCCCACCGATCGCGGTGATCGCGATCGGCACCACGATCGACCACACCGGGCTGACGTACCGCCGCGGATCCATGTCCAGGTAGCCGCGTAGTTCGATGTCACGGTCGCCGAATCGCCAGGCTGTGAAGGCGTGCCCGAACTCGTGCAGGCACAGCGACACCACCCAGCCCGCGATCACCAGAACGAATACCGCGGCGTAGGCCAGCGGCCCGACCTCGTCGCCGACCCAGTAGGCCAGCCCGCCGCCGAGGACGGTCACACCGACGATGGCCCAGAAGACCGGGCTGGGCCGCACCGACTGGTGCAAGTCACGGGCGCTCACCCGACGAAACTACCGGACGGCTAACCACCCCTCGGTGTTTCGGTAGATCGTCGAGCGGTGCGCCGGTCGAGGGGCGGCCACCCCGTCGCGGACCACCGTCGCCTCGACGCTGCCCAGCTGCGCGGCCCGCCCGACCAGCCAGCGACGCGTGCCCGACACCCGGGCCCGCAACCCGGGCAGCGCCGCCGTCGGCTCGACCGTCACCGCTTCGACGTCGCCGTCGAAGAGGACCGCATCGTCGACCACCGCCTCGCCGTGCAGAAGCTGCCCCGCACCGGTCGGTCGCCATACGGCTGATCCGACGATGACGGACCCGGTCTCGTCGCGGATCAGCGGCACCCGCTGCGCTGTCCCGCGCCGCGCCCGGCGGGCTGCCCGGGCTCCGGAGGGCAGGCGGTAGGCCCGGCTGGCCCGCGTGCGGCGGCGCGGCACGTAGGCCACCTCGACATGCAGCAGCTCCATGCGCAGCAGCCGGGTGAGCACCGACGCCAGGTCGGCGTCGGTGCCGACGACCACCACCCGCCGCGCATCGGCAAGCGTCATGTCGATGTCGCTGGGATCGACAATCGGCAACCCTCGCAGCGGACGCGGCCGGTAACCGCTGAAGGCCAACACGACTGTCTG
>CAVWEO010000027.1:0-13947 GCA_963753995.1 uncultured Actinomycetota bacterium
TTTACAGGAGGACCGCTCCAGGTCCGTCGGCACCGAGCGCGTCGTTGGGATTAAAGAGCGCGCAGGCCCGCAGGCTCAAGCAGCCACAGCCGATGCAGTCGGCGAGATTGTCGCGCAGCCGCTGCAGATGCACGATCCGATCGTCGAGGTCCGAACGCCATTCGGCGGACAGCCTCGCCCAATCCCGGCTGGTGGGAACACGATCGGCGGGCAACGTGGCCAGCGCGTCCCGAACCCTGGCCAGCGGAATCCCCAGCCGCTGCGACATCTTGATGAACGCCACCCGTCGCAGGGTGTCGCGGGTGTAGCGGCGTTGATTACCCGACGTCCGACTGCTGGTGATCAGGCCTTGTCGTTCGTAGAAGTGCAGCGCCGATACCGCGACGCCGGCCCGCGCCGCAAGCTCGCCGGGAAGCAGTTCCTGGCTGTGCACAAGCTCAACCATACTTGAGGTTGCGCAATCCGTTGCTGGCCAAACCGCTAGGTCACCGACACGCCCGGGAAAAGACACCGAACGATCACGATCAGACCACCGAGATGGCTTTGCCGCGAGAAGCTGTCACTGTTGTGGTCGTGACTATTGATACCGACGACGACCTCGTCCTGTACACGGACAGCCGACCCTACCGGTGTGCGCGGGGACACTGGTTGCTGCCTGGACACATGATCGTGGCCAGCCGGCCGTGCTCGTGCGGTCGCGGCCGGCATGTGACGTGGGAATGCGAATGCGGCGATATCACCTACTCGCCGAAGCTGCGCGACTCGTGCGCGTTGTCCAAGGGTTAACGCCAGCTGGGTAGCCAGATCTCCATGTTCCAGGTGTTCTGCGAGATCGGCTGACCAGTGAGCACCGGGAACAGCCAGGCGAAGTTCGTCAATACCAGTGCGACATAACAAGACACCGCGATGAGTCCGAGACTGCGGCGCTCCGCGTTCTGCCCAGGTTGGTAGAGGATGTCGCCAAGGATCAACGCGATCGCCATCGCCAGAAACGGCGCCATGGTCGCCGCGTAGAAGAAGTACATCTGTCGATCGATGTCGCCAAACCACGGCAGCCAACCGGCGCAGTACCCAACCAGTACCACGGCGTAGCGCCAGTCGCGTCGCACGAGCGTCCGCCAGCACGCATAGCCCAGCACGGGCACCGAGATCCACCACATCGCCGGTGTGCCAACCAACATCACCGCTTTGACACACGACTGCCCGCCACAGCCCGGTACGTTCTGTTGGTCGATCGCATAGAGCACCGGCCGCAGCGACATCGGCCATGCCCAGGGTTTGGATTCCCACGGATGGTAGTTGCCAGCGGAATTCGTCAGCCCGGCATGGAATTCGTAGGCCTTGGCCGTGTAATGCCACAGCGAGCGAATCGCATCGGGCAGGGGGAAATTCGACTGTTTTCCGATCGACTGGCCGACCTCGTGCCGGTCGATGCCCGTCTCCGAGGCAAACCACGGCGCATAGCTGGCCAGGTATACCCCGAACGGAATCAGCAACAGCGCGTAGGCCGTTGGGAAAAGATCGCGGCGTACAGTACCCAGCCACGGTCGCAGCACCCGGTACTGCCTGCGGGCCGCTACGTCGAACGCCAACGACATCAGCCCGAAGAACACCACGAAGTACAACCCGGACCACTTTGTCCCACAAGCTAATCCGAGTAGCAGGCCAGCGCCGAATCGCCACCACCGAACGCCCAGTCGCGGTCCCCACACCGTCTCGGTGACGCGGCCTTCAGCGTATGCGACATACAGGCGTTCGCGGACTTGATCGCGGTCGACGATCAGTGCGCCGAACGCGGCAAGCACCAGGAACGCCAGAAATCCGTCGAGCAGCGCGGTGCGTGCCACCACGAAGCTGACCCCGTCGGCGATGACCAGGAGCCCCGCGATCGCTCCGACGAGCGTCGAGCGGCTGATCCGCCGCACGATCCGCACCACCAGCGCCACCATGATGGTTCCGAGCACCGCGCCGGTGAACCGCCAGCCCAGCCCGGTGTAGCCGAACAGCGCCTCGCCAATCGCGATCAATTGCTTGCCCACCGGCGGATGCACGACGAGGCCGTAGCCGGGGTTGTCCTCTATCCCGTGGTTGTGCAGCATTTGCCATGCCTGTGGCGCGTAATGCTTCTCGTCGAAGATCGGGGTTCCGGCGTCGGTGGGCGAACCGAGGTTCACTGTCCTGGTCAGTCCTGCCAGCGCGGTGATGACGGCGGTCACCACCCAGCCCTCTAATCGATCGATCGGCCCGAAATCGGGTGCCGGTGCCAGCGGCCCCGGGCTGATCACCGGTACTTCCTCGTCGGCGACGAGTTCGTCGGTCAGGGCGGTAGTCATTGGGGTCGATCGTAGGCTGTGGCCCATGGGCGCGCGGCGGCGACGATAAACAGGGCAGTGCGATCAAAATAGGGACGAGGAGCGCCGCATGACCATAGGCCGACTGTTGCTGGGTGCCACGCCGTTGGGTCGGCCGTCCGACGCATCGCAGCGGCTGATCGAGGCACTGGCGACGGCGGACATCGTCGCCGCGGAGGACACCCGACGGCTGCGGATCCTGACTAAGGCCCTTGATGTGGTGATCGGCGGAAAGGTTGTCAGTTTTTTCGACCATGTCGAGGCCGCCCGCGTGCCCGCGCTGGTCGAGCAGATCAGCGCCGGCGCCACCGTGTTGGTGGTCAGCGACGCCGGGATGCCGTTGATCAGCGATCCGGGCCACCGACTGGTGGCGGCCTGCGTGGCGGCAGGCATTACGGTGCAGTGCCTACCGGGCCCGTCGGCAGTGACGACCGCGCTGGCGGTGTCCGGCCTGCCGTCGGAGCGGTTCTGCTTCGAGGGCTTCGCGCCGCGTAAGCAAGTGGCGCGCCGCAGTTGGCTGGCGTCGCTTGCAGCCGAGCAGCGCACGGCGGTGTTCTTCGAGTCGCCGCGCCGTCTGCATACCTGCCTGCTCGACGCAGTCGACCAGATCGGTGGGGACCGCCGGGCAGCGGTCTGCCGTGAGCTGACCAAGGTGCACGAGGAGGTGGTGCGCGGATCACTGGGGGAGCTGGCCGCGTGGGCCGCCGACGGCGTGCTCGGCGAGATCACCGTCGTATTGGCCGGCGCGGTGCTGCGGGCCGATCTGCCCACGCTGGTGACTCAGGTAAGCGCGCTGGTCGACGAGGGGATGGGCGTCAAAGACGCCTGCGCGCAGGTGATTTCCGCTACGCCGGGCGCGTCGTCACGGCGTGAGCTCTACGACGCGGTGCTGCGAGCCCGCGGCTGAGGCGGCGCCCGCGCCGATGATCGGGGCGGCCTTGTGCAGGCATTCGTCCCACTCGGCGTCGGGGTCGGAGTCGGCGGTGATCCCACCGCCGGAGCCCAGCACCGCATTGCCCACCGCGTCGAACTCCACCGTGCGGATCGCGACGTTCAATTCGCATCCTGCTACCGGTGATGCCAAACCGACTGTGCCGCAATAGACTCCACGCCGGGAGTGCTCCCACTGCGAGATGAGCTCTCGTGCGCGCAGTTTGGGTGTTCCGGTGATGGATGCCGGCGGGAAGGTGGCCTCCAGCAGCGCCGAGGTTGGCAGCTCCAGGGGGATCTGCGCTGACACCGTCGACACCAGATGCCACACACCCGGCGCGGGCCGCACCACGAGCAGCTCGGGCACCGTGACCGATCCGGTTATCGCGACCCGGCCCAGGTCATTGCGAACCAGGTCGACGATCATCACATTCTCGGCGACGTCCTTGGTCGAGGCACGCAGAGCCGACGGGGGATCGTAGAGCGGCAGCGTGCCCTTGATCGGACTCGACGTCACCAGATCGCCACGGCGACACAAGAACAGCTCCGGCGACAGCGACGCGACCGCGCCCCAGGGTCCGGCGACATAGGCCGCCCGGGCCGGCGCCGTGCGCGCGACGCCGTCGAGGAAGAAGTCCAGTGGATCCCCCGCGATCGAGCCGGTGAACTGGGTGCAGACGCACGCCTGGTAGACCTCGCCGGCCCGGATGGCCTCCAGGCAGGCCAGCACCCCGGCGCGATGCGCCGCGCGATCGGCGGCGTCCCAGTCGATCCGAAAAGTCCGCGCCGGTGCCGGAGTGCTTAGGGGCCCAGCGAGCCAGCCGGGCATCGGGGCGCCGGACAGGCTCTCGTACCACCACTGCCCGTCGCGGTCGCAGCGCAGTACGCAGTCCGTCCAGCCGCCGGCGGCCTCGGGGGCCCGCGCGGGCTGCCCGCCGGAACCCGGATCGGGATAGGACAGATAGCCGATCCACCCGCCGCCGACCGTCGTGCTGTGCGAGCCGGGTCGCACGTCGAACGCTTCGGCCGGGTCGACAGGCTGTACCGAAAGGCTCGGCGCGATGACGGCCAGCGCACCGAACCACTGGCCGGTCAGCGCGGCCGGCGGCGGCAGATCCAGCCGGTTCGTGGCGTCGCCGAGCGCGCGCAGCACCTGGTGGGGGCTGCCCAGATCGCCGAGCCGATCGATTCGCACGCCCCTAGCTTGGCAGAAATCTCAGCCGCGGCTGATTTTGCGTGCGGTCGTGACCGTCGCCAGCTTGTCGGGATTGCGCATCGCGTAGAAGTTGCTGATCTTGCCGTCGACGATCTCGATGGTGAAAACGCCCTCCAACTGGTCGGCCGCGTAGAGCAGCACGGCGGGCGCCGCGTTGCAGACGACCATCTCGGCGCGGACGTCGGGAATCTGCATGCCGCGGCTGATCAGACCGACGATCGCCCGGGCGACCTTGTCGGCGCCGACCACCGGACGGCGTGCCGCGCTGGCCTTGCCGTCGCTGTCGGCGGTCCACACCACGTCGGGGGCCAGCATCGCCATCACCGCCTGCACATCGCCGCCGGCCGCCGCCGCCATGAACTCCGCGGCGATCCGGGTGTTCTGCTCGGGGTCGACCGGCGCGAAGCGCTTGCGCCTGGCCTGCACGTGTTCGCGGGACCGGTGCGCGATCTGCCGCACGGCGGGCACCGATTTGCCGACCGCGGAGGCGATTTCGTCGTAGTCGAAGCCGAACACCTCGCGCAGCACGAACACCGCGCGCTCGTCGGGGCCGAGGGTTTCCAGCAGCACCAGCATCGCCATCGACACCGATTCGGCCAGAACGATATCGGCCGACGGGTCCTGCTCGTCGAGCAGCAGCGGCTCGGGCAGCCACGGCCCGACGTAGTCCTCCCGGCGCCGGGCTCCCGCCCGCAGCGCGTTGAGCGCCTGACGGGTGACCAGCCGGGCCAGGTAGGCCTTGGTGTCGTGCACGCCGCGAGATGTCGACCTCCGCCCAGCGCAGGTAACTGTCCTGCAGCACGTCGTCGGATTCGGTTGTCGAGCCGAGGATTTCGTAGGCGATGGTGAACAGCAGCGGCCGCAGCAGCGTGAACCGTTCGGCGTGATCGTCGGAGGCGGTCACGGGACCGGGACCGCCTCGGCCGCCAGCCGCTGCGCCCGCTTGCCGCCCTTGAGCCAGCGGTACCAGCCGGGCTTGGCGGCCTCCTTGCGAAGACCCCACACCGTGCCCTTGCAGACCGCCTCCTTGACCGACGCCGCGACCCGGCCGCCGATGAACAGATTCAGCGGGCGTGTCGTCGGGGCGGGCCAGCTGGATGGTCGCGTATGAGCGGCCGATGCTGATGCACTGCCCGGTGAATGCCTGGTTGACCACGGCGGCGGGCGTGCCCGCGATGCGGCTGAGCACGGTGTTCGCCGCCTGCGCACCGAGCGGGAGCGCGGCCTGGCAGCTCATTCGCAGCGGCTGGCCCGACGGCGCGGCGGCGTCTCCGGCCGCCACGATGCGGGGATCGTCCACGCTGGTCAGTGTCTCATCGGTGAGCAGCCGGCCCAGCGTGTCGGTGTGCAGCCCGCTGCGGGCGGCCAGCTCGGGCACCCCGAAGCCCGCCGTCCACACCGTCACGCGCGCTGGGCAGCACCGCGCCGTCAGTCCAGCACCACCGCGTCGGGACGGACCTCGTCGACCGTCGCGGTCTCCAGCACGTCGACGCCGAGGCGGCGCAGCCACTTGGCCACCGAACGGCGGCCGGGCCCGCTCAGTGACGGCCCCAGCGTTCCGCCGCAGACCAGGCTGCACCGGCCGGCCCTGCTCGGCCAGCTCGGAGGCAGTTTCGATGCCGGTCAGCCCGGCGCCGACGACGGTGACGGGCGCGGCGGGGTGCAGCTCGTCGAGGGCGCTCGCGGAGCCGCTCGGCCTGCTCGAATTCGGCTATCGGATAGGCGAATTCGGCGGCGCCGGGCACTGCGGCCGGGACCACGCCGGTGCTGCCGACGGCGTAGATCAGGTAGTCGTAGTCCAGCACCGCGCCGGACGTCAGTTCGACGGTGCCCGCGGCCGTGTCGATCCGTTCGGCGTTGTCGACCAGCAGTCGGACGCCTTCGCCGAGCAGAGTCCCGTAGTCGACGGCTGCGCTGCCGCGTGCCGGCGGCCAGCTGATGCAGGCGGATTCGCTCGACGAACACCGGCCGCGGGTTGACCACGGTGATGTCGACGTCGGCGTTGAGCCGGAGATGGTTGGCGGCCAGTGTGCCGGCGTATCCGCCGCCGATCACGACGATGTGAGTGCGCTGGACGGTCATGGGTGTCTCCTGTTCGCGTGGGATGTGCTGCCCTCAAGACACCGCGGCGGCGCCGATGTGACGACCAGCCGTGTGACCAGGCTCACGTCCTCGCGCACACCTCGCTGACCAGGATGTCGATCCGGGCGTCGCGAAATTCGGGGCGTAGCCGGCCGCTGCGATCGAGGGTGATCAGTCCGTGCAGCGCCGCCCACACCACCTCGGCCAGGGTGTCGGGATCCCGTGCACCCGCGACCATGTCGACGGCCGCGCGCAGCTCGTCAAAGGCCGCGTTGAGCTCGGGCGGCGTGTCATCGGCGGCGAAGGGCAGCGGTGGTCGCGCGGATGAACATCGCGTCGAACAGCGCCTGGTTGTCGCGGGCAAAACCGATGAACGCGTGGGCAACTCGGGCCAGCGCGTCCCGGCCGTCGGCGGCGTCGCCGCGGGCCGCGGACAGCGCGTCGGCCAATTCGGCGAAACCCTGAACGGCGACCGACGCGACGATGCCTTCCATGCCGGCGAAATGCTTGTAGAGCACGGGCTGGCTGTACTCGATCTCGGCGGACAACCGGCGGGTGGTGACCGCGTCCCAGCCCTCTTCTTCGGCCAGCTTGCGGGCGGTGGCGGTGATCAGCTGGCGACGAGCGGCCCGTTCGCGCGTTCGGCGGTCTTCGATTGCCATGCCGGTCATGTTAGCGCTGATACAGATACTAGCGGCGCTATTGACACGCATCGAGTCTGAGGGTTAGCGTCGCTAACACCTAATGGAGGAGTGCATCATGGCCGTCCAGTTGTTCGCGTTGATCGCCGTGCTGGGCACCGCGGTCGTCTACGGCACCGACGTGTTCTGCGCGATGGTGCAACGGCCGGCGCTGGCTCGTGTCGATGACCGGGCACTGCTCGTGGTGATGGGCAACATCCACCGCTACGGCGATCGGCGGATGCCGGTGCCCGGCGTGCTCGGAATGGTCGCCGCGGCCATCAGTGCGGCACTCGCCGCGGCGTCCGGTCGCTGGGCGCAAGCCGGCGCGGCGGGGATAGCCCTCGGACTGCTCGTGGTGTGGCTGGTGATCTACCTGCGCGTGAGCGCACCGATCAACCGCCAGCTCACCGGGGCGGTCGATCGAGTCCGGCGCTGTCGTGGACGCCCGCGCGCTACAAAAAAAATGGGACGCCGTGATCACGGCCAGGGCGGTCCTGCAAGGTGCGGCGGTCACGGCGTTGTGCGTGACGCTGCTGATCTGAAAGGTCAAACGAAAATGGTCAATGTCACGCGGCTCATCATGCGGGCCGCTCCGCTGTTCAACGCGCCGGTCGCGGCGATCGCGGCCTCGCCCCGCCTCGGGGCGCGCCTGCGGCGCAACGTCACGGTGATCACCTACACCGGGCGACGGTCCGGACGGACGTTCAGCATCCCGGTGGCCTACCGCCGTCGCGGTGACGAGATCGAGGTCGCCGCGAACCTGCCCGACGCCAAGACCTGGTGGCGCAACTTCGTCGGCGAGGGCGGTCCGGTGACACTGACGCTGGATGACGCCGAACGCGCCGGACACGCGGTGGCGCACCGGGATGCCGACGGGCGCGTGAATGTCCGTATTCGCTTGACTACCAGGTGAACTCAGTCAACCTGGTAGCGCGGAAAGACGCCGGTGGGTGCCGGCAGGGCGGTTCCCGGCTCCAGCCGTGCACCGACGGCGGCAAAGCTGCGTTGCTCCGGCGATTGGCCGAGCAGGTCGAGTAGCTTGTCGGCCGACTCCGGCATCACCGGCGCAACCAGCAGCGCCGCGATCCGCACCGCCTCGCAGGTCGTGTAGAGCACGGTCGCGAAGCGCGTCTGGTCTGCCTCGGAATCGCTCTTGCGCAATACCCACGGCTCCTGCGCCGAGAAGTATCGGTTCGCCGCACCGAGCATCAGCCAGATCGCCTCCAATGCGAGATGCATTGCCTGGTTGTCGAATTCGGCACGGACCCGCTCGAGCAGACCGTCGGCGAGGGCGAGCAGTTCGCTGTCCTCGGCACTGAATTCACCGGGAGTCGGTACGACGCCGCCGAGATTCTTGGCCACCATCGACAGCGATCGCTGGGCCAGGTTGCCGAACTCGTTGGCCAGGTCGGCGTTGATCCGGGTGATGATCGCGTCTTCGCTGTAGCTGCCGTCCTGACCGAACGGGACTTCGCGCAGCAGGAAATAACGCAGCTGGTCCACGCCGAACGTGTCGATCAGGGTGTTCGGGTCGACGATGTTGCCGACCGACTTGCTCATCTTCTCGCCCTTGTTGAGCAGGAAGCCGTGCGCGAAAACCCGCTTGGGCAAGTCGATTCCGGCCGACATCAGGAAGGCGGGCCAGTAGACGGTGTGGAATCGGATGATGTCCTTGCCGATCATGTGCAAGTCGGCCGGCCAATAGCGTTGGAACAGTTCGGATTCGGTGTCTGGATAGCCGACACCGGTCAGGTAGTTGGTCAGCGCGTCGACCCAGACGTACATGACGTGGTCGGGATGCTCGGGAACTTTCACGCCCCAGTCGAACGAGGTGCGCGAGATGGACAGGTCGCGCAGACCGCCCGAGACGAAGCTGACCACCTCGTTGCGCCGCACCTCCGGTGCGATGAAGTCCGGGTGGGCGTCGAAGTGGGCCAGCAGTTTCTCGGCGTACGCCGAGAGCCGGAAGAAGTAGGTCTGCTCCTCGGTCCAGGTCACCGGGGTGCCGGTCTCGACCGCGATCCGGTTGCCGTCGACGAGCGCGGTCTCCGATTCGACGAAGAACCGTTCGTCGCGCACCGAGTACCAGCCCGAATAGGTGTCGAGGTAGATGTCGCCGGCGTCCTGCATCCGCCGCCAGATCTCCTTGGACGCCTCGTGGTGGTCGGCGTCGGTGGTGCGGATGAACCGGTCGAAGGAGATGTTCAGCTTCTTCTGCAGGCGCTGGAACACGTCGGAGTTGCGCCGGGCCAGCTCGGCGGTCGGAATGCCTTCGGCGGCTGCGGTCTCGACCATCTTGAGCCCGTGCTCGTCGGTGCCGGTCAAGAATCGGACGTCGAAGCCGTCGAGCCGCTTGAACCGGGCGATCGCGTCGGTGGCGATGTACTCGTAGGCGTGCCCGACGTGCGGGTTGCCATTGGGGTACGTGATCGCAGTGGTGACGTAGTACGGCTTCATCGCCCCTCACCTTATTTGGCGGGCACCCTATGGTGTGCGCGTGAGCTCCAAACGTCCGCCGCCGCCCGCCCCGCCGCGGCTGAGCCCGTTGATCGACGCGCATACCCACCTGGATGCCTGCGGGGCGACGGACGCCGACGACGTGCGCGCGATCGTCGATCGTGCGGCGGCGGTCGGTGTGACGGCGGTGGTCACCATCGCCGACGACCTGGCGTCGGCCCGGTGGGCGACGCAGGCCGCGGAGTGGGATCCGCGCGTCTACGCGGCGGTCGCATTGCATCCCACCCGTGCGGACGCGCTGACCGAGGACGCCCGCGCCGAGATCGAGCGGCTGGCGGCGCACCCGCGGGTGGTGGCGGTCGGGGAGACCGGCATGGACCTGTACTGGCCGGGAAAGCTGGCGGGCTGCGCCGAGCCGGCCGTGCAGCGGGAGGCCTTCGCCTGGCACATCGACCTGGCCAAGCGGACCGGTAAACCGCTGATGATCCACAACCGCGACGCCGACGCCGACGTGCTCGACGTGCTGCGGGCCGAGGGCGCCCCGGAAACCGTCATCTTCCATTGCTTTTCGTCGGGCGCGGAGTTGGCGCGCGCCTGCGTCGACGCCGGGTGGCTGGTCAGCCTGTCCGGGACGGTGAGCTTCCGCAACGCTCGCGAGCTGCGCGACGCCGTCCCGCTGGTCCCGACGGCGCAGCTGCTGGTGGAGACCGACGCGCCGTTTCTCACGCCCCACCCGTACCGTGGCGCGCCCAATGAGCCGTACTGCCTGCCCTACACCGTGCGGGCGCTGGCGGAGCTGCTCGACCGGCCGGCGGAGGAGTTGGCCGAGATCACCACCGGCAACGCGCGGCGGGCCTACCGGTTGCCGCAGGAGCGTTAAAAGTCGGTTAATGTGGCCGGGGCCGAGTTGCTCTTACCGATGGCACTTCGTTACCGTCTTGTTATCGAACGGTGGGGGCCCTCGTGGGCCCCTTTTATTTGTTACTCATGTTGTTCTTGAGGTCGGGATACACGCTGCGTTGAATGTGATTACGAAACTCCATCAAGCTCCTTCCCCGGCTCTGCGCTTTCTGGTTGCGGGCCTTCTGCTGGTCTTGGCATTCGCCGGCGCCTTCGCGGTGGCCGACTACAAGACCGTCACGCTGAGCGTCGACGGCACCGCCATGACCGTGACGACGATGAAGTCGCGGGTGATCGACATCATCAAGGAAAACGGGTTCACGGTCAGCGACCGCGACGACCTGTACCCGACCGCCGGCGAGCGGGTGCCCAACGCCGCCAACATCGTGCTGCGGCGCAGCCGGCCGCTGCAGATCTCGCTGGACGGCCAGAACACCAAGCAGGTGTGGACCACGGCCTCCACGGTCGACGAGGCCCTGGCCCAGCTGGCGATGACCGATACGGCGCCGGCCGCGGCCTCGCGTGGCAGCCGTGTCCCGCTGGCCGGAATGGCCCTGCCGGTGGTCAGCGCCAAGAGCGTCGAACTCGACGACGGTGGCGCCGTGCGCAACGTCCATCTGGCCGCGGCCCGGGTCGGCGATCTGCTGGCCGCCCTCGGCGTGCCGCTGGAACAGAGCGACCAGGTCACGCCCGGCGCGGTCGCGCCGGTGATCGACGGCATGCACATCCAGGTCACCCGCAACCGGATAGAGAAGATCACCGAGCGGGTGCCGCTGGACCCGCCGCGGCACCGGATCGAAGACCCGCAGCTGAACAAGAGCAAAGAGGTCGTCGAGGACAAGGGTGCCGCGGGCTCGCAGGACATGACCTACGCGGTGTCCAAGGTCAACGGCGTCGAGACCGGTCGCCTGCCGGTGGCCAGCCACGTCATCACGCCCGCCCGCGATGCGGTCGTGCGGGTCGGTACCAAGCCGGGCACCGACGTGCCGGCCGTCTCCAACGGCGAGATCTGGGACGCCATCTCGCGCTGCGAAGCCGGCGGCAACTGGGCGATCAACAGCGGAAACGGTTACTACGGCGGGGTGCAGTTCGACCAGAACACCTGGGAGCGCAGCGGTGGCTTGCGGTTCGCGCCGCGCGCCGACCTGGCGTCAGCGGGAAGAGCAGATCGCCGTCGCCTCGGTGACGCAGGCCCGTCAGGGCTGGGGAGCGTGGCCGGTTTGCAGCGGACGAGCGGGTGCGCGCTGACCATCCAGTTACTTGGGCGGACCGAAATCCGACGGTTGGCCAAGGAACTCGAATTAAGGCCGCGTAAATCGTTGGGGCAGAACTTTGTTCACGACGCCAACACCGTGCGCCGGATTGTGACGGCCTCCGGGGTCAACCGCAACGACCACGTCCTGGAAGTCGGCCCCGGCCTCGGCTCGCTCACCCTTGCGCTGCTGGACCGCGGCTGTACGGTCAGCGCCGTCGAGATCGACCCGGTGCTGGCCGAGCGACTGCCGCAGACGGTGTCCGAGCATTCGAACAGCGAGATCCAGCGGCTCGACGTGATCAACCGCGACGTGCTGTCCATCGGTCCCGACGATCTGGCTTCCGCGCCGACGGCGGTGGTGGCGAATCTGCCGTACAACGTCGCGGTCCCGGCCATCTTGCATCTGCTCGGCGAATTCCCCTCGCTGCGAACGGTAATGGTGATGGTGCAGGCCGAGGTCGCTGAGCGACTGGCCGCCGAACCGGGCGGCAAAGAGTATGGCGTGCCCAGCGTCAAGGTCCGTTTCCACGGCCAGGTCCGCCGGCACGGCACGGTGTCGCCGACGGTGTTCTGGCCGATCCCGCGGGTTTACTCCGGGCTGGTGCGCATCGACCGGCACACCAACCCGCCGTGGCCGACCGACGCGAAGTTCCGCCAGAACGTGTTCAAGCTTATCGACACCGCATTTGCGCAGCGCCGCAAGACATCTCGCAATGCCTTCGTCGAGTGGGCGGGTTCAGGCAACGAATCTGCGAGTCGGCTGCTCGCGGCGAGTATCGACCCGGCCCGGCGCGGCGAGACGCTGACCGTCGACGAGTTCGTCCGGCTCTATCAACGTTCGGGCGACGTCGGCGACGCCGGTCCGCGGACCGGCGGCACTCGCGCGCGGCACGCGTCGGCAAGCTGACCGCCGGGCGATAGTCTCGTTCGGTGCCGATGGATCCGAGCATCGCTGCTCAGTGGGTGCCCACTGGGTCGGTGACGGTCCGTACGCCCGGGAAGATCAATCTCCATCTGGCCGTCGGGGACCTGCTGGACAGCGGCTATCACGACCTCACGACGTTGTTTCATGCCGTGTCGCTGGTCGACGAGGTCACGGTTCGCAACGCCGACGTGCTTTCGCTGAAGATCACCGGCGAGGGTGCCGGGCAGCTTCCCGTCGACGAGCGCAATCTGGCCTGGCAGGCAGCCGAGCTGATGGCCGAGCACGTCGGCCGCGCACCGGACGTATCGATCTCGATCGACAAGAGCATTCCGGTGGCCGGCGGAATGGGCGGCGGCAGCGCGGACGCGGCCGCCGTTCTCGTCGCGCTCAACTCGCTCTGGGAACTCGGCGTGGCCCGCCGCGATCTGCACACGCTGGCGGCGAAGCTCGGCAGCGACGTGCCGTTCGCCTTGCACGGCGGTACCGCGCTGGGCACAGGCCGCGGCGAGGAGCTCGCTACGGTGTTGGCCCGCAACACATTTCATTGGGTACTCGCGTTCGCTGACGGCGGCCTGTCCACCCCGAAGGTGTTCCGCGAACTCGACCGGCTCAGGGCGGTCGGGACACCGCCGCGGGTCGATGACCCCGAACCGGTAGTGGCCGCCCTGGCCGGCGGTGATCCGGAGCAGCTTGCGCCGCTGTTGGGCAACGAATTGCAGCCGGCCGCGCTGAGCATGATGCCGGCGTTGCGCCGGGTCTTGCGGGCCGGCGTCGAGGCCGGGGCGCTCGCGGGCATCGTGTCGGGATCGGGACCGACGTGCGCGTTCCTGTGCCGGTCAGCGTCCTCGGCCGTCGACGTGGGCACCGAACTCTCCGGGGCCGGTGTGTGCCGGACGGTCCGCGTCGCCAGCGGCCCGGTGCACGGTGCCCGGCTGGTTCCCACGCCCAGCAACAGGGCATGACCACGTACGCAGCGTCGATTTTGCCCCACAGTTTGGCACTTCTCTAAGAGGAGTTTAAGATATTGCCCGGTGATGATTTCCGGTCAAGCAGCGCGCCTGGTTCTGTCGCCCGCCTTCACCGGCGGGCGTGCTGTCGGCGACCCGGCGGCGTTGCGTACGGAGATCGCGTCGCCACCGATTCGAGAT
>CAVWEO010000028.1:0-11530 GCA_963753995.1 uncultured Actinomycetota bacterium
GATCAAACGAGGTGAAAAGTAATGGCTACGGATAAGTCTGGCAAGGCCATCAAGATCGACGTCAAGACGCCCGACGGCAAGACCGAAGGTTCGGTTGAGCTGCCGGCCGCATTGTTCGACGCACCCGCGAACATCGCACTGCTGCACCAGGTCGTCACGGCGCAGCTCGCCGCCAAGCGGCAGGGCACGCACGCGACCAAGACCCGTGGCGAGGTTCGCGGTGGTGGCCGTAAGCCGTACCGGCAGAAGGGCACTGGTCGCGCACGTCAGGGCTCGACGCGTGCACCCCAGTTCACCGGGGGTGGTGTCGTGCACGGTCCGCAGCCGCGCGACTACAGCCAGCGCACCCCGAAGAAGATGATCGCCGCCGCACTGCGCGGTGCGTTGTCGGACCGGGCTCGCAACGGCCGCATCCACGCGATCACCGAGCTGGTGGCGGGTCAGACTCCGTCGACCAAGAGCGCCAAGGGTTTTCTAGCCACGCTGACCGACCGCAGGCAGGTGCTGGTGGTCATCGGCCGCAACGACGAGACCAGCGCCAAGAGCGCGCGCAACCTTCCCGGTGTGCACATCCTTTCGCCAGACCAGCTCAACACCTACGACGTGCTGCACGCCGACGACGTGGTGTTCTCGGTGGAGGCGCTCAACGCCTACATCGGCGCAGCGACACGCAGTGCCGCAGAAGACACCGAGGAGGTTTCGGCCTGATGGCGACCGTCACTGACCCCCGCGACATCATCCTGGCCCCGGTCATCTCGGAGAAGTCCTACGGCCTGATCGATGACAACGTGTACACGTTCCTGGTGCACCCCGACTCGAACAAGACGCAGATCAAGATCGCGATCGAGAAGATCTTCTCGGTCAAGGTGGCCGCGGTGAACACCGCGAACCGCCAGGGCAAGCGGAAGCGGACCCGGAGCGGGTTCGGGCAACGGAAGAGCACCAAGCGCGCCATCGTCACGCTGGCGCCCGGCAGCAAGCCGATCGAACTGTTCGGCGCTACGGCGTAGCCGCAGAACAGGCGAGGATAGAGAGACTTAACAGACATGGGAATTCGCAAGTACAAGCCGACGACCCCCGGTCGTCGCGGTGCCAGCGTCTCCGATTTCGCCGAGATCACTCGCTCGACTCCGGAGAAGTCGCTGATCAAGCCGTTGCACGGCAAGGGTGGGCGTAACGCGCACGGCCGTATCACCACTCGCCACAAGGGTGGTGGCCACAAGCGCGCCTACCGCGTGATCGACTTCCGTCGCAACGACAAGGACGGCGTCAACGCGAAGGTCGCGCACATCGAGTACGACCCGAACCGCACCGCGAACATCGCGCTGCTGCACTTCTTGGACGGCGAGAAGCGCTACATCATTGCGCCGCAGGGACTTTCCCAGGGCGACGTGGTGGAGTCCGGCGCCAACGCCGACATCAAGCCGGGCAACAACCTGCCTTTGCGCAACATCCCGGCCGGTACGTTGGTCCACGCTGTGGAGCTGCGGCCGGGCGGTGGCGCCAAGCTGGCCCGCTCGGCGGGATCCAGCATCCAGCTGCTCGGTAAGGAAGGCACGTACGCCTCGCTGCGTATGCCCAGCGGTGAAATCCGCCGCGTCGACGTGCGCTGTCGCGCCACGGTCGGCGAGGTGGGCAACGCCGAGCAAGCCAACATCAACTGGGGTAAAGCCGGCCGTATGCGATGGAAGGGCAAGCGCCCCACCGTCCGTGGTGTCGTGATGAACCCGGTGGACCACCCGCACGGTGGTGGTGAGGGTAAGACCTCCGGTGGTCGCCACCCGGTCAGCCCGTGGGGTAAGCCTGAAGGCCGTACCCGCAAGGGCAGCAAGCCCAGCGACAAGCTCATCGTCCGACGCCGGCGCACCGGCAAGAAGTCTCGCTAGCGGCAGCCAGGAGTAACAGATATGCCACGCAGCCTCAAAAAGGGTCCGTTCGTCGACGGCCATCTGCTCAAGAAGGTCGACGTACAGAACGAGAAGAACACCAAGCAGGTCATCAAGACCTGGTCACGCCGTTCGACCATCATCCCCGACTTCATCGGTCACACCTTCGCCGTCCACGACGGCCGCAAGCATGTGCCGGTGTTCGTCACCGAATCGATGGTGGGCCACAAACTGGGTGAGTTCGCACCGACGCGCACCTTCAAGGGACACATCAAAGACGACCGGAAGGCCAAGCGGCGATGAGCACGGCTACTGAATTCCCGTCGGCGACCGCCGTCGCGCGGTTCGTGCGGGTGTCGCCGACCAAGGCGCGCCGGGTGATCGACCTGGTGCGCGGCAAGTCGGTGGCCGAGGCGCTCGACATCTTGCGCTGGGCGCCGCAGGCGGCGAGCGAGCCGGTGGCCAAGGTCATCGCGAGCGCTGCAGCCAACGCGCAGAACAACAATGGGCTCGACCCCGCGACTCTGGTGGTCGCCACCGTCTACGCCGACGGCGGCCCGACTGCCAAGCGGATCCGTCCGCGCGCCCAGGGCCGTGCATTCCGGATCCGTCGGCGCACCAGCCACATCACTGTGATCGTGGAAAGCCGTCCGAGCAAGGACGCCCGGGGCTCGCAGTCCGCGAGCGCCACCCGCGCTCGCCGCGCGCAGGCCAGCAAGGCCGCGGGCACGGCACCGGCCAAGAAGGCTCCCGCCAAGAAGGCGGCGGCCGACAAGGCGCCGGCCAAGAAGGCATCCGCTGACAAAGCGCCCGCCAAGAAGGCGTCCAAGACACGAAGGAAGGCATCCGCCGCGAAGTCCACTGGGACTGAAGCGACTTCGGAAGCGAAGGAGGGCTCGGAGTAGTGGGCCAGAAGATCAATCCGCACGGATTCCGGCTCGGTATCACCACCGAGTGGAAGTCCCGGTGGTACGCCGACAAGCAATACGCGGACTACATCAAGGAAGACGTGGCGATCCGCAAGCTGCTGTCGACCGGCTTGGAGCGCGCCGGCATCGCCGACGTGGAAATCGAGCGCACCCGTGACCGGGTTCGGGTGGACATCCACACCGCCCGTCCGGGCATCGTCATCGGCCGCCGCGGCACCGAGGCCGACCGCATCCGCGCCGACCTGGAGAAGCTGACCGGCAAGCAGGTCCAGCTGAACATCCTCGAGGTGAAGAACCCCGAGTCGACGGCACAATTGGTCGCGCAGGGCGTGGCCGAACAGCTGAGCAACCGGGTGGCGTTCCGTCGCGCGATGCGTAAGGCGATTCAGTCGGCGATGCGGCAACCCAACGTCAAGGGCATCCGGGTGCAGTGCTCGGGCCGTCTCGGTGGAGCCGAGATGAGCCGTTCGGAGTTCTACCGCGAAGGTCGGGTGCCGCTGCACACGCTGCGCGCCGACATCGATTACGGCCTGTACGAGGCCAAGACCACCTTCGGCCGGATCGGCGTGAAGGTCTGGATTTACAAGGGCGACATCGTCGGTGGCAAGCGCGAGCTGGTTGCGCCGTCGGCTGGAGCCGAGCGTCCGCGCCGCGAACGTCCGTCGGGCACCCGCCCGCGTCGTAGCGGATCCGCGGGTACCACCGCGACCAGCACCGAGGCCGGCCGTGCCGCGTCGAGCGCCGAAGAGACTGCGGCAGCAGCACCTCCGGCCGAGGCGCCCGCTGCCGAGGCGCAGAGTACGGAGAGCTAAACCATGTTGATTCCCCGCAGAGTCAAGCATCGCAAGCAGCACCACCCGCGTCAGCGCGGCATTGCCAGCGGTGGCACGTCGGTGAGCTTCGGCGACTACGGCATCCAGGCACTGGAGCACGCCTACATCACCAACCGGCAGATCGAGTCCGCTCGTATCGCCATCAACCGGCACATCAAGCGTGGCGGCAAGGTGTGGATCAACATCTTCCCCGACCGTCCGCTGACCAAGAAGCCCGCCGAAACCCGGATGGGTTCGGGTAAGGGTTCGCCGGAGTGGTGGATCGCCAACGTCAAGCCCGGTCGCGTGCTCTTCGAGCTCAGCTACCCCAACGAGCAGACCGCCCGGGAAGCGCTGACCCGTGCGATTCACAAGCTGCCGATCAAGGCACGCATCGTTACCCGAGAGGATCAGTTCTGATGGCAGTGGGAACTTCGCCTGGCGAACTGCGCGAGCTCACCGACGAAGAGCTGATCGAGAAGTTGCGCGAATTCAAGGAAGAGCTGTTCAACCTGCGCTTCCAGATGGCGACCGGTCAGCTCGCGAACAACCGTCGGCTCCGCACGGTCCGTCAGGAAATCGCACGGATCTACACCGTGCTTCGTGAACGCGAACTCGGACTTGCCGCGGGTCCTGATGGTGCTGGAAGTGAGGAATCGTAATGGCAGAGGCGAAGAAGGCCGCGCCCAAGGCGGCAGATGCAACTGCCAAGGGGCCCAAGCACACTCCGGCCACCCCGAAGCCGCGCGGCCGTCGTAAGACGCGCATCGGCTACGTGGTGAGCGACAAGATGCAGAAGACCATCGTGGTTGAGCTGGAAGACCGTATGCGCCACCCGCTGTACGGCAAGATCATCCGGACCACCAAGAAGGTCAAGGCACACGACGAGCACGGTGACGCCGGCATCGGCGACCGCGTCTCGCTGATGGAGACGCGTCCGACGTCCGCGACCAAGCGCTGGCGGCTCGTCGAGATTCTCGAGAAGGCCAAGTAACCTCAGCCGGCCCGTGCGGCGAACGCCGCTTGTGCATTCGGTGGGAACCGGATCAGCCTGTCGATGTCGGCTGGCAGGCCGTGACAGCGGTGTACTCTGCATCCGGAATCCCGGAGGTCCGCCACGAGAGTGAGGCCAGCGATGGCAACCGAGTTCACCGGCAAGATCGCGCTGGATATCCGTGAGTCGGAGCCAGACTGGGGCCCCTACGCCGCACCGACCGCCCCCGAGGGCGCGCCTAACATCCTCTACCTGGTGTGGGACGACACCGGCATCGCGACCTGGGACTGCTTTGGTGGTCTGGTCGAGATGCCGGCGATGAGCCGGATCGCCGAGCACGGCGTGCGACTGTCACAATTTCACACCACAGCGTTGTGTTCGCCGACTCGTGCGTCGCTGTTGACCGGCCGCAACGCCACCACGGTCGGCATGGCCATGATCGAGGAATTCACCGAAGGCTTCCCAAATTCCAACGGCCGCATACCCTTTGAAACGGCCCTGCTGTCCGAGGTCTTGGCGGAGCAGGGCTACAACACCTACTGCGTCGGCAAATGGCATCTGACTCCGCTCGAAGAGTCGAACCTGGCCGCAACCAAGCGGCACTGGCCCACGTCGCGTGGCTTCGAGCGCTTCTACGGCTTCATGGGCGGCGAGACCGACCAGTGGTACCCGGACCTGGTCTACGACAACCACCCGGTGAGCCCCCCGGGAACTCCGGAGGACGGCTACCACCTGTCAAAGGACATCGCGGACAAGACGATCGAGTTCATTCGCGACGCCAAGGTGATCGCCCCGGACAAGCCGTGGTTCAGTTACGTATGCCCCGGCGCGGGCCACGCGCCGCACCACGTCTTCCAGGAGTGGGCAGACCGCTACGCGGGCAAATTCGACATGGGCTACGAGCGCTACCGCGAGATCGTCCTGGAGCGGCAGAAGGCGATGGGCATCGTGCCGCAGGACACCGAACTGTCGCCGGTCAACCCCTACCTCGACGTCAAGGGCCCCGACGGTCAGCCGTGGCCGTTGCAGGACACCGTGCGGCCCTGGGACTCCCTCAACGACGAAGAGAAGCGGCTATTCAGTCGCATGGCGGAGGTGTTCGCGGGGTTCTTGAGTTACACCGACGCCCAAATCGGCCGCATCCTGGACTATCTCGAAGAATCGGGTCAGCTGGACAACACGCTGATCGTGGTGATTTCCGACAACGGCGCCAGTGGCGAGGGCGGACCGAACGGCTCGGTGAACGAGGGCAAGTTCTTCAACGGCTACATCGACACCGTCGAAGAGAGCATGAAGGTCTTCGACCAGCTCGGCGGCCCGCAGACCTACAACCACTACCCGATCGGGTGGGCGATGGCTTTCAACACGCCCTACAAGCTCTACAAGCGTTACGCCTCACACGAGGGCGGCATCGCCGACACCGCAATTGTGTCCTGGCCCAGTGGAATTGCGGCGCACGGCGAAATCCGCGACAATTACGTCAGCGTATGTGACATCACTCCGACCGTTTACGACCTGCTGGACATTGAGCCGCCCGAGACCGTCAGGGGCATTCCGCAGAAGCCATTGGACGGCGTGAGTTTCAAAGCTGCGCTTACCGATCCGTCCGCTGACACCGGCAAGCAGACCCAGTTCTACACCATGCTGGGTACCCGAGGGATCTGGCACAACGGTTGGTTCGCCAACACCGTGCACGCCGCCACGCCCGCGGGCTGGAGCCACTTCGACGCCGATCGCTGGGAGCTCTTTCACATCGAGGCGGACCGCAGCCAGTGCCACGATCTGGCCGATGAGCACCCCGAGAAGCTGGAAGAGCTTAAGGCGCTGTGGTTTTCCGAAGCCGCCAGGTTCAATGGTCTTCCGCTGTCGGACTTGAACGTGCTGGAGACCCTGGTGCGCTCGCGACCGCTGCTGAGCGGCGACCGCAGCAGCTATACCTACTATCCCGACTGCGCCGATGTGGGCATCGGCGCCGGCGCCGAGCTGCGCGGCCGCTCCTTCGCGGTGCTCGCCGACGTCACCGTCGACACCACCGGCGCCGAGGGGGTGTTGTTCAAGCAGGGCGGTGCCCACGGCGGGCACGTGCTGTTCGTCCAGGACGGCCGACTGCACTACGTGTACAACTTTCTCGGCGAACGTCAGCAGGAAGTCGCCTCGACCGAGGCGATACCGCTGGGCCGGCACGTGTTCGGTGTCTGCTACGCCCGCGCCGGCACGGTCGAGAACAGCCACACGCCGCTCGGTGAGGTCACGCTGTTCATCGACGACGCTACGGTCGGCACACTTGCCGACGTGCAGGCGCATCCGGGAACCTTCGGACTGGCCGGCGCCGGAATAACGGTCGGCCGCAATGGCGGATCGGCGGTGTCCAGCCGCTTTAAGGCCCCGTTCGCGTTCACCGGAGGAACTATCGAGCAGGTCACCGTCGACGTTTCTGGGCGCCCGTACCGGGACGTGGAAAAGGAATTGGCGCTAGCCTTTTCGCGTGACTGAGTTGCTGTCGAGAACGTTGTGTGCTGCGCTGACCACAGCCGCAATCTCGGCAGTCGCCCTCACCGGATGCGTCAGGACCGTCGACGGGATTGTCGCGTGGACCGGCGGGTCGGCAGCGCAGGCGCGTCAACCCAGGATGCGCGTCGGCCCACCGGCTCCCGGGATCGAGACGACCGTGCCCGACCACATTCCGCCGAATGCGTTTCTCTGCTTCCCGGGCCCTGCCAGTGGCGGTATCGGGACGGTCGCTCAGGTCGTCGCCGCTGCCGCGCCCAGAATCACCATCACCCTGCCCGACAGGTGGACCAGTGAGCCTGGTCACGAAGACCTGGCGTTGTCACTCAGCGGTCCCGACTCGATGACGGGAACGGTGACCATCGCCGCGACGAAACTCGGGCCCGCGGCAGCGTTCGCCGACTACGTCGACAGCCTCGCGCATGCGAAACATGATCTGCGGCTCGAGACCGTCGGCGCGAAGTTCTGCGGATACAGCAGTCAGAAGCTGAACGGCACGTTCACCGGACCGTCGGGCGATGTCGTGTTCGCCGACCGCATCACCCACATCTGGACCAACACCAACAACTACCTGGTCGCCATTCACGTGGAGGGACCCGAGGATGCTCCCGGATTCGCGTCCGCGAAAGCCGCGCTGATGCAGGACTTCGCGGTCGTCATACCCTGAATTGGTGCCCACCGAGCTTGTCGACCTGCCGACCGGGTCATTCCGGATGGGATCGACGAGCTTCTACCCGGAAGAAGCGCCGATCCACACGGTGACCGTCGACGCCTTCGCCATCGAACGCCATCCGGTGACCACCGCGCAATTCAGTGAATTCGTCACCGCGACAGGTTACGTCACGGTCGCCGAGCAACCAATCGACCCTGCTCTCTATCCGGGCGCCAATCCGAACGAACTAGAGCCTGGCGCAATGGTTTTCCGACCCACGCCGGGCCCGGTCGATCTCCGCGATTGGCGCCAGTGGTGGACCTGGGTGCCCGGCGCCTGCTGGCGTCAACCGTTCGGCGCGGACAGCGACACCGCCGACCGGGCGGACCATCCGGTGGTGCAGGTGGCCTATCCCGACGCGGCCGCCTACGCGCGCTGGGCGGGGCGACGACTGCCCACCGAAGCCGAGTGGGAGTACGCCGCCCGTGGCGGAGCAGCCACCACCTACGCCTGGGGCGAAGAGGAGAAGCCGGGCGGCAAGCCGATGGCCAATACCTGGCAGGGCCGATTCCCGTATCGCAACGACGGTTGGCGCGGTACCTCGCCGGTGGCGACGTTCCCGCCGAACGGATACGGCTTGTTCGACATGATCGGCAACGTCTGGGAATGGACGAGCACTGAGTTCTCCGCTCACCATCGCCTGGATCAGCCGGTCAAAAGTTGTTGCGCACCGACGGGTCCCGCCGACCCCACGATCGCGCAGACACTCAAAGGCGGCTCACACCTCTGCGCGCCCGAGTACTGCCACCGCTATCGGCCGGCGGCGCGCTCGCCGCAGTCGCAGGACACCGCGACCACGCACATCGGCTTCCGATGTGCGAGCGACCGAGTCAGCTGATGGCGTTGGCCGCCGCCATCACCTTCGACTGGAAGTCCGGCGGCAACGGGATGTAACCGTGCTTGTCCAGGTCGTTCTGGCCGGGCCCGAGGGTCGCCTGCAAGGCGGCTTTGACCGCCATGCCGACCTGCGGGTCGGGGTACTTCGAACAGACGATCTCGTAAGTCGCCATCACAATTGGATAGACGTCGTCCTGGCTGGGGTTGTAGGACGAGGATAGGTCGAGCACCAGGTCGTTGCCCTTGCCGACTACCTTGGCTCCGGCGATGGTCTTGCCGACGGAGTCGGTGCCGATCCGGACCGGCCGCCTCGTCTTCCGGCTGGCCGGTGTCTTGATCTCGGCGGCGAACAGACCTTGTTCCATCGCGAAGGACAGCTCGTTGTAGGTGATCGCGCCCTGGGTGTTCTTCACCATCGAGGAGGTTCCGTCGTTGCCCTTGGCGCCGGTCCCGACGCCACCATTGAACTCTTTGCCGGTGCCCTGGGTCCACACGTTGCCGGCGGCCGACTTCAGGTAGTCCTGAAAGTTCGCCGTGCTGCCCGACTTGTCGCTTCGATAAACGACATGAATTTCTTCCGGCGGCATCGACGCGTTCAGCGACATGATCTGCGGGTCGTCCCAACGGGTGATGTTGCCGTTGAAAATGCCGGCCACCGTCTGCGCGTCGAGCACCAGGAAGTCAACCGGGAGGTTGTAGGTGATGGCCAGCGGTCCAAAAACCACCGGCAGATTCCAGGCCTCGGCCCCCCCGCAACGCTGCTTGGCGGCGGCGGACTGGTCGTCGCTGAGTGGAGTGTCCGATCCGGCGAAATCGCTCTTGCCGGAAAGGAAGTCGGTAATGCCGGCGCCCGAGCCGTTGGCGGTGTAGTTCAGGTCGTGCCCGGGGCAGGACTTGCTGTAGGCGCTGACGAAGCGCTTCATCGCGTTGGCTTGTGCCGTGGAGCCGCTGGCCGAGATCGCCGGCTTACCGCTACAGTTCACGATCTCGCTCGCGTACACCATGCTCGTGTGCGGGACTTCGCATCCCGACAGCACGGTGGCTCCCGCGGCCAGCAAACTGACGACGGCGGCTGGTCGCTTGTGCTTCATGTTGATTGCCTCACCCCGACCTTTGACACCTCATTGAGATTCGCGGCTCACGAATCCCGCACGCGAACCGACGCTAGATTAACGGGTCGAGGGCCGAACTGTCCCGCCCCACGGACGAATTCATTATGACCGTTAGCATTCCTGAACTGCGCGTTACTACTAAGTGGCCAAGGGGTGACGACAATCGGGCGTCCTTAGCGGGATTGAACTTTCGCCGCGCGATTGGCACCTGGTTTGGCTAACGTGATGCGTGTGTTGCCCCCACCGGGTGGCGTCCGCGGACCCGTGTCCGTCCGCGTCAGGCAAGCTTCCGCGACGAGTCAGGATGGCGGCCAGCAATGACCGTTCAAACGCTTTCGTCCGTCGAGTCACCACCACCGCAGCAGGACCGGCATCGCCCGCGCGTCGTGATCGGCGTGGTCATCATGATGGCCGTCTTCGCCGCCTACGCGCTGTCGCTGGTCGGCGTTCACCTGCTGCAGAAGGCCGAACGTCCCCTGCCGCCATTGGACCTCAGCCAAGCGGGCCCGGATGAGACCGTCGTGCAGATTAGGCTGGAAGAGTTGAAGCCCACCACAAATCGCCTCGTCGCGAACGTGCTGATCTATCCGGGCGAGTCATTGGAGGACAAGCGCTTTGATGAGCTCAACACCGACATCGCCGTGCGGCTCTATCCCCCAAACGATTTGGGCGATCTGAAGTATCCGGCAGGTAAGGCGCCGGCACAGGTGAGTACCAACATTCAGGCGCACGGGGATCCGGGCGCGTGGCCCTTCGACTCCTACAAGTCCGAGCCGATCTCGGCGGATGTCTTCGTGGGCAACGGGACCGACCGCAAGCGGCTACCCGCTCGCGTTCAGGTGACCGGCTCGATGGACGGCTGGGACGCGACCACGCAGCGCAACAGTGACAGCAGCGAAACCGGGGGCCACAACAACAGCAATGTGATCGTCACACTGCACCGGGCCAAAGGGGCGCTGATCTTCGATCTCGGCATCATCGTGGTCCTGATCAGCTTGCCGACCCTTGCGCTGATCGTGGCCATTCCGATGGCGATGGGCCGACGAAAGTTCATGCCGCCGTTCGCCACGTGGTACGCGGCGAACCTGTTCGCCATCGTTCCGCTGCGAAATATCCTGCCCGGGGCGCCGCCGCCGGGTTCGATGATCGACCAGGCTTTAGTGCAATGGGTGCTGCTCGCCCTGGCAACGGCGATGGCGTTGTACATCTATGCCTATGTGGTGCAGGGGGATTGACGCTTCGCGACGTAGATCTATCGCCGCTGAACGCAGCCGTCGGACGCATTGCCGCGCGGATGCATTGAGCGCTTCGGCCGGCACCTCGACTCGCTACCCGCGCCGAGCAAAATAAGTAACCGGCCAGCGGTGTGCATTTAATCTCGGTTGTCGACCTGTTGGGCCATGCTGGGTCGATGGATCAATTTCGTCGTAGGCACAACAGCGGCTCCGGCCTGGCGCGCCTCCTGCAATGCAAGGGGCAGACTGGTTTGCCACCCATCCGCCCGCGCCACGAGGGGCACGTCAGGCAATCGACTGACGACAGTTCAAACGTATTGCCGATGAGCCGCGACCCCTCACATCAAAGCCACTCCGTCAGCTGCTGGTCTCAAGGGTCCGGGCAGGAATTTTGTCCTGAGCAGGTCGTCCCCTAGACTCTAGGGGTTGCCGTGGGCAGACCTCGGCTCGCACTTGTGCGTCACCGTCAGCCCCGCGTGCCTTTCGACAACGAAGACCATGCACG
>CAVWEO010000029.1:0-22973 GCA_963753995.1 uncultured Actinomycetota bacterium
ATGTGGTCAGCGGCCTGCTCTCCGACATCGCCTGGGACGCGGTCATCGGCACTCTCAGCGGTGGGCAGCGGCGGCGCGTCCAGCTGGCGGCGCTGCTGATCGGCGACTGGGACGTCATCGCGCTGGACGAGCCGACCAACCACCTCGACATCGAGGGCATCACCTGGCTGGCCACTCACCTGCGTGGGCGGTGGGCCCGCAACACGGGCGGACTGTTGGTGGTGACCCACGACCGCTGGTTCCTCGATGAGGTGGCGACGGCGACGTGGGAGGTGCACGACGGGCTCGTGGAGCCTTTCGAGGGCGGGTATGCCGCTTACGTCCTGCAGCGGGTCGAGCGGGACCGGATGTCCGCTGTCGCCGAATCCAAGCGGCAGAACCTGATGCGCAAAGAGCTGGCCTGGCTGCGCCGCGGTCCGCCGGCCCGGACGTCGAAGCCGAAGTTCCGGATTGACGCGGCGAACCAGTTGATCGCCGACGTGCCACCGCTGCGGAACCCCGTCGAGTTGGCCAAACTCGCCACTGCGCGCCTCGGGAAAGACGTCATCGATCTGCTTGACGTGGCAGTCTCGTTCGACGGTCGGCCGGTGCTCCGCGACGTCGAATGGCGGATCGGTCCGGGCGAGCGGACCGGCATCGTCGGGGCCAACGGAGCGGGTAAGTCCACACTGCTGGGACTCATCACCGGCGCGGTCCAGCCGGACACTGGAAGAGTCAAGCGCGGCAAGACAGTTCGACTCGGGATGCTCGACCAGCGCGGAGTTGAGCTGGAGCCGATAGGGAGTGAGCGTGTCGCTGATGTCATCGGTCGACTGCGCAGTGGCTACGAGGTAGACGGCCGCGACGTCACGCCGGCACAGTTACTGGAGCGGCTGGGTTTCGCCGGCGCTCAGTTGTCCGCCCGCGTCAACGAGTTGTCCGGCGGCCAGCGTCGTCGGTTGCAACTGATGCTGACGGTGCTGGCCGAGCCCAATGTGCTGCTGCTCGACGAGCCGACCAACGATGTCGACACCGACATGCTGGCCGCGACAGAGGATCTGCTCGACTCCTGGCCCGGCACGCTGATCGTGGTCTCCCACGACCGCTACCTGTTGGAGCGGGTGACCGATCAGCAGTACGCGATCCTGGACGGGCGGTTGCGTCACTTGCCCGGCGGTATCGACGAATACCTGCGATTGGCCGCCCAGGCCAGCGTCCAGCGCGGCGTGACGGCGACCGCCGCGGCGACAGCTAAAACATCTATCTCGCAAGAGATCTCCGGTGCTGAACTGCGATCCGTTCAGAAGGAGATCGCCGCGATCGACCGCAGGCTGGCACGGTTGGCCGAGCAGATCGAGGCCAAGCATCGCGAGCTGGCCGAGCATGATCAGTCCGACCACGTCGGCATCGCCGGCCTCACCGCCCAATTGCGGGAATTGGAAAATGACGTCGCCAGCCTGGAAAATCGGTGGATGGAAGTTTCTGAAGTCCTTGAATGAGTTTGGACATTGAACACAGCTTCGATATTCAAGATTTTCCAGACATCACTCGTTCGGATCGGGGAACTCGAATTGGCGGTGTGGAGCACCTCGAAATAGCCTCCGCCAGAGGCGATGCCTTTTAAGATGCTGTCAGGCGAACGTCGCTGTCTAGAAATTTGGTCACCGCCACAGACAGGTAGCGGAATGTCCGCAATGACACCAGGCCGTACAGCTCTGGCGGTGTCGGCGACTGCGGGCTTGCTCTACTTTGCAGTGCTGTTGGTTAGGTACCCAGGCGATTCCGCAGTCGGTCCGGTGGGCGCTGCGATCATGAGTGTCTTCGCGGCCGGATGTGCTGTCTGCGCCGCGTGGGTGGCCCGGGACGGCCAGCGACGTTCGTGGATCGTGCTGGCTACCGGGTTGGGGGGCTGGGCGGCCGGCAATGGCCTGTGGTGCTACGTCGCTCTGCGAGGCACCGCTCCGATCTCGGCTTCCTCGGCAGCTGAGATCGGCTACGTGGTGTTGCCGCTGTGCGCATTGGGTGCCTCGGTTCTGGTTCCCAATCGCAATGACGACCTGTTCGGTGTTGGGTTGCTGCTCGACGGGATTCTTGTTGCCGCGTCGTTGTTCTTGGTGGTAGGCGCCGCGGACCTGGTGAGCAACCCACGCATCCTTCTGGCCGTCACCACGGCTGTCTATCTCGGGCTCGTCGTCATTGCGTTGATTGTCGTGCGGACCACCGACCCCGGCCGCAGGCTCTCCACGGCGCTGCTGACCGTGGGGTTCGCGGTCATCGGTTTGGCCGGAGCGTTCCACCTGTACGAACACAAGGCCGACCACATTCCCGATGCCCTCGTGACTTTCGGGTGGATCAGCGGGTCCTATTTTCTCGCACTGTCGGGAATAGCGTTCCGGATGGGGCCGGACCTGGACACCCGGCAATCCCCTCCGTTCTCGCGGCGGTCGATGTGGCTGCCGTATCTGCCCGTGTCGGTCGCGCTCGTCGCATTCGCCGTGCGCTTCTGGCCCTCACAGCGCGGAGATGCGTTCATATTCGCGGCCGGTATGGTCATCTCCGTCGCCGTGCTGGTGCGCCAGTTGCTGGTACTGGACCGGCGGCGACGTCTGCTCGATGCGGTGGCCGACGCCGCGTTCCGGGACACGCTGACCGGCTTGGCTAATCGGCGGTTGTTCGACGAAAGGCTTGCGCACGCCGCGCAGTTGCACCACCGTCTTGACGTCCCGCTGAGCGTGTTGAGCATCAGGGTCGACGACTTCAAGATTGTCAACGACACCTTGGGCTATACGGCCAGCGATGCGTTGCTACGCAGCGTCGGTAGCCGCATCCAGGCCAACGTCCGCGACGGGGACACCGTCGCCCGCCTCGGTGGCGATCAGTTTGCCATCGTGGTCGAGGATCGTCCCGAAGTCGCCGCGCGGCTGGCCGACAGGATCGCCAAAGCCTTTGACACCGCGCTCGAGATCGGCGGCAGCCGGGTGTATGTGACTCTGAGCATCGGCGTGGCAACGGCGCCCGACCATGACGAAGGCGCGACGACCGCAGCCGATCTGCTCAGCCAGGCAGAATCGGCGCGCACTCGCGCCGAGCAGACGGGTGCGACGGATGTTCAGACGTTTACGCCGGAGAAGGACGCACACCTGGGTCGCCGCCAGACGTTCCGTGCCGGCGTCCAGCGGCTTCAGTTGCTGTGGGACCTACGCCGCGCCATCGACGACCGTTTGCTGACGCTGGTCTATCAGCCGCAATTCGCGATGATGAGCGGAGCCGTTTGCGGCGCTGAAGCGTTATTACGTTGGGAACACCCCACTTTGGGCACGTTGGAGCCCAGTGAGTTTCTGCCGTTGGTGCGCGAGCACGGACTGACCGACGCGGTCACCGACGTGGTGCTCTCACGCGCAATCTCGGACGCAGCGGCTTGGCATGCGGCCGGCTGTGACATACCGGTCGCGGTGAACTTGTGGGCACGTTCACTCGGTGAGGACAACCTGCCGGACCGCATCATGAGCGTGTTGGAACTACACGGCATGTCGGCGCACCGGCTGACGGTGGAGATCACCGAGGAGTTGATGGTGGCCGACTTCGACAAGGGGCGCGCGGTACTCAATCGACTCCGGGAAGTCGGCGTCCGGGTTTCGATCGACGACTTCGGCAGCGGATATTCCACGTTGACGTATCTCCGCGAGCTACCCATCGACGAGGTCAAACTCGACCGTCAGCTGATTGCTCCGATTTTGTACGATCGACGTGCCGCGATGATCGCACGGTCTGTCATCGAGTTGGCCGAGGAGTTCGGGATCGCCAGCGTCGCCGAGGGCGTCGAAAGCGAAGACACTGTTCGGTGGCTCCGGCAGTTCGGCTGCGACGTCGTGCAGGGCAACTACTATTCCGGTCCGTTGCCGGCCGGCGAAATCCCTCACGTTCCTCCGGTGGCCGCGCGTCCTGGTCCGGTAGCGCGCCAATTGCTCAGTCGACCCCGCAGCCGCTCGGCGGCCGAAAGCACCGAATCACGTTGGCGGGAGACTTGACTGGGTGCTGTGCCGCCGCGGGCGTCGCGGGATGACACCGAACCCTCGATGGTGAGCACGTCTCTCACTTCGGGTGTCAGGGCAACGCTGATGGCAGCCAGTTGGGTGTCGGTCAGCTCTTGCAGCCCGATCCCGAGTTTTTCGGCGACTTGAACAGCGGCACCGGCGGCCTCGTGGGCGTCCCGGAACGGAATTCCTTGGCGTACCAGCCATTCGGCGATATCGGTGGCCAACGTGTAGCCGGCCGGCGCCAGCGCCGCCATCCGCTCGACGTTGAACGTCAGGCTGCTGACCAGGCCGGCCATCGCCGGCAGTAGCAGCTCCAGCTGCGCGACGGAGTCGAACACCGGCTCCTTGTCCTCCTGAAGGTCACGGTTGTATGCCAGCGGTTGCGCCTTCAGCGTCGCCAGCAGTCCGGCCAGGTTGCCGATCAGGCGGCCCGATTTGCCGCGGGCAAGCTCAGCGATGTCGGGATTCTTTTTCTGCGGCATGATCGAACTACCCGTGGACCACGAGTCGTGCAAGGTGACGTAGCCGAATTCGGTTGAGCTCCAGATGATGACGTCCTCGGCAAGCCGGGACAGGTCGACGCCGATCATCGCGAAGACGAAAGCCGCCTCGGCAGCGAAGTCCCGAGACGCCGTTGCGTCGATGGAGTTGTCGGCGGCCGCGGCGAAACCAAGCTTTTCAGCGATCGCGTCGGGGTCGAGGCCGAGCGACGAACCGGCCAACGCTCCAGAACCGTAGGGCGAGACCGCCGTACGCACGTCAAGGTCGACGATCCGGTCGACGTCGCGCAGCAGCGGGTGGGCGTGCGCGAGGAGATGGTGAGCCAGCAGGACCGGCTGGGCCGACTGCAGGTGGGTCTTGCCCGGCATGATGGCGTCGGGATACGCGGCGGCCTGACCCGCCAGCGCTTCGACAAGCCCCAGCGCGCCGGCGGCCACTCGCCGCAGCGCATCGCGCAGCCACATCCGAAACAGGGTGGCCACCTGATCGTTTCGTGACCGGCCCGCCCTCAGCCGGCCGCCCAGATCGGCGCCGACCCGGTCGATCAGCCCTCGCTCCAGCGCGGCATGAACGTCCTCGTCGGTGACCAGCGGCCCGAAGCTGCCGTCGGCGACGTCGTCGGCCAGGCTGTCCAGACCGACCAGCAGCGCGTCGCGCTGATCCGCGGTCAGCAGCCCGGCGTTGAACAGGACCTCGGCGTGCGCGCGGGAGGCGGTCACGTCGTAGGGCGCCAGGACCCAATCGAAGTGGGTCGACCTGCTCAACGCGGTCAGCGCGGCGGACGGTCCGTCGGCGAACCGTCCTCCCCACAGCGAACCCTCGTTGGTGCTCACGTTTCGTCGGTGGCCAGATCCCGGCGCGCGGCGAGCCTGGACGACAGCCCGTGCACGTAGACGAAGCCCCTGGCCATCGACTGGTCGAAGGTGTCACCCTCGTCGTAGGTGGCCAGGTTGAAGTCGTACAGGGACTCGGCACTGCGCCGGCCGTTGACGGCGATGTGCCCGCCGTGCAACACCATTCGGATCTCGCCCGTCACGTGTTCCTGGGTCTTGGTGACGAAGGTGTCCAGCGCCGTCTTCAGCGGCGAGTACCACAGCCCGTCGTACACCAATTCGGCCCAGCGTTGGTCGGTGTGCCGTTTGAACCTGCCCAGCTCGCGCTCCAGAGTGACGTGCTCGAGCTCGGCGTGCGCGGTGATGAGCACCATGGCCCCGGGTGCCTCGTAGATTTCGCGGCTCTTGATGCCCACCAGCCGGTCCTCGACGACGTCGAGGCGCCCGACGCCCTGTGCACCGGCCCGGCGGTTGAGTTCCTCGACGGCCTGCAGCACCGATACCGAGTGGCCGTCGATCGTGACCGGCACGCCGCGCTCGAACCCCACGATCACTTCGTCAGGGGTGTTCCAGTTGACGGTGGGGTCTTCGGTGTAGTCGTAGACGTCTTTCGTCGGTGCGTTCCAGAGGTGCTCCAGGAAGCCGGTTTCCACCGCCCGGCCCCACACGTTCTGGTCGATGGAGAAGGGTGAGCGTTTGGTGACGTTGATCGGGATGTCATTCTGCTCGGCGAAGGCAATGGCCTTCTCCCGGGTCCACGCGTAGTCGCGGACCGGCGCCAGCACCTCGAGATCGGGTGCCAGTGAAGCGAATCCGACCTCAAAGCGGACCTGGTCGTTGCCCTTGCCGGTGCAACCGTGCGCGACGATGCTGCCGCCGTACTCGCGGGCTGCCTTGACCAGGTGCTTGGCGATCAGGGGCCGGCTGATCGCGGAGACCAGTGGGTAGCGATCCATGTAGAGGGCGTTGGACAGGATGGTCGGCAGGCAGTAGCCGTCGGCGAACTCGTCACGGGCATCTACCACGACAGCTTCCACGGCGCCGCAGTCCAGCGCCCGCTGACGCACCACCTCCATGTCTTCACCGCCCTGGCCCAGGTCGATGGCGACCGCGACAACTTCTCGGCCGGTCTCCTTGCCGATCCAGCTGATCGCCACCGAGGTGTCCAAACCGCCGGAATACGCCAAGATGACGCGCTCGGACATGAATTGATCTCCTTTGGGTCGTGCGGTTACGTCAGGTTTTGAATCACGCGTGCGAGCTCTGCGCCGGTCATCGGCTCGCGGGCCGCCACGAAGATGGTGTCATCCCCGGCGATGGTGCCGACCACGTAGGGCAGCGCGGCCCGGTCGATGGCACTGGCCAGGTAGTCTGCGGCGCCCGGCGGAGTGCGCAGAACGGCGAGGTTGCCGGTGGCGTCGGTGGACACCAGTACCTCGCTCAACAGCCTGGACAGCCGCGCGGTGCCGCCAGAGACACCGCGCAGCGGACTGCCGTCTTCTGGCACGACGTAGACGCCGACACCGCCGTCGGCGCCGCGCAACTTCACCGCGCCGAGCTCTTCCAGATCCCGCGACAGCGTGGCCTGGGTGACCTCGACGCCGTCGGCGGCCAGCAACGCAGCCAGCTCGCTCTGGCTGCGCACATCAGCCGATGACAGGATCGCGACGATGCGAGCCTGCCGTCCGACGCGGGTGATCTCCGGTGTCGTCTTCGAGCGTGTCATCTCGCCCGTTCCAGCAGCCAAACCAGCAGGGCCTTCTGCGCATGCAGTCGGTTCTCGGCTTCGTCCCACACCGCACTGTGCGGGCCGTCGATCACCTCGTCGGTGATCTCATGGCCGCGATGAGCCGGAAGGCAGTGCAGTACAACGACTTCTGGATCAGCCTTGGCTACCAAGTCGGCATTGAGCTGGAAGGGACGGAACGGCCGCACTCGATCCAGCCCGTCGTCCTCTTGGCCCATCGACGTCCAGGTATCGGTGACCAACACATCGGCGTCGGACGCCCCGGCGATGGGGTCCGCAGTGATGGTGACCGAGGCTCCGGTGTCGGCGGCGCGATACTCGGCAGCTGCGGTGAACAACGGGTGGGGCTCGAAACCTTCTGGAGCTGCGATGGTTACGTGTATGCCGGCGGTGACTCCGCCGAGCATCAGCGAGTGGGCCATGTTGTTGGCGCCGTCACCGAAGTAGGTCATCCGCAGACCGCGCAGCGATCCCCTGCGCTCGAGGACAGTTTGCAGATCGGCCAGCACCTGACAGGGGTGGAACTGGTCGGAGAGCGCGTTGACGATCGGCACCGTTGCGGTCTCGGCCATCGCGCTCAGCCGGGCCTGGCCATACGTACGCCACACGATGGCGTCGACGTAGCGCGACAACACTTTCGCGGTGTCCTGCAACGTCTCTTCGCGGCCCAGCTGTGTGCTGCGGCCGTCGACGACCACGGCGTGCCCACCGAGCTGGGCGATACCCACCTCGAAGGAGAACCGGGTGCGGGTGGAGTTCTTGTCGAAGATCACCGCGACGCCACGCGGACCCTCCAGCGGCCGGTGGCTGAACGGATCCTTCTTCAGTTCAGCAGCGAGCGCCAGCACCTCGGCCTGCTCGTCGGGCGTCAAATCGTCGTCACGCAGAAAGTTTCGCGTCATCGCTGCTGTTCCTCCGCGCCTGCAGTGGCTTGTTCGAGGATGCCCGGCAACGCGGCCACGAACGTGTCGAGCTGAGGGTCGGTGATGATCAACGCCGGCGCCAGGCGCACGACGTCGGGGGCGGCGGCGTTGACCAGGAACCCCGCGGTCCGGGCGGCGGCCTCGACGTCTTTAGCGGTGGGCGTGGTGAGCACGATCCCACACAACAGACCGCGCCCGCGGACGTGGTCGATCGCCGGGTGCTGAAGCGCTTCGATGTTCTGGTGCAACGTCTTACCGAGTGCCCCGGCGCGGCGCACCAGGTCGTCGTCGGCCAGAACTCGCAGTACCGCTAGTGCCGCCGATGCGCAGATCGGGTTGCCGCCGAAGGTGCTGCCATGCAGGCCCGGAGTCAGCAGTTGCGCGGCCGGTCCGGTCGCCAGGCACGCTCCGATCGGCAGCCCGCCGCCGAGGCCCTTGGCCATCGTCACCACATCGGGAGTGATGCCGTCGTGCTGGTGCGCGAAAAACGTTCCAGTGCGGCCCATCCCGGTCTGTACCTCGTCGAAGATCAGCAGCGTCCCGTGGCGGGCGGTGATGTCGCGTGCCGCCGCCAGATAGCCGTCAGGGGGCACCACGATGCCGCTCTCCCCCATGATCGGCTCCAGGAATACCCCCGCGGTGTCGTCACCGACCGCGGCCGCCAGCGCGTCGACGTCACCGTAGGGCACGTGGGTCACGTCGCCGGGCAGCGGCGCGAACGGCGCCTGCTTGCTCGGCTGGCCGGTCAGAGCCAGGGCGCCCATCGTGCGGCCGTGGAAACCACCTTGAGCCGCAACCAGTTTGGTGCGACCGGTGAGCCGGGACAGCTTGAACGCCGCTTCGTTGGCCTCGGTGCCGGAATTGCAGAACAACACCCGGGTCTCGGTGTCGGCACCGAGCAGTCCGGCCAGCGCCTCGGCCAGCGCGATGCCAGGCTCGGCGGCATACAGGTTCGACGTGTGCCCCAGCGTGGACATCTGCCGGGTGACGGCCTCGAGGACCGCTGGGTGGCCGTGCCCCAGAATGTTGACGGCGATACCGCCGAGCAGATCGAGGTACGACGTACCGTCGACGTCGGTGACCACCACGCCGTCGCCACTGGCCAACGCGAGTGGCGGCACACCGTAGTTGTTCATCATCACCGCCGACCACCGGTCCTGCAGTTCTTCCGTGCGGGTCATTCGCTCACCACCTTCGTTCCGGATCCTTCGTCAGTGAGCAATTCGACCAGCACGCAGTGCTCGACGCGGCCGTCGACGACATGTGCGCTCGGCACTCCGGCGTTCACCGCTCGCAGGCAGGCTTCGACCTTGGGAATCATGCCGGTCTCCAGTGTGGGTAAGAGTTCGGTCAAGGCGGCAGTGTCGATTTCGCTGACCAGCGAATCCCGATCCGGCCACCGGGTGTACAAACCCTCGACATCGGTGAGCATCAAGAGCTTCTCGGCCCCGAGCGCCGCGGCGAGCGCGCCGGCGGCGGTGTCGGCGTTGACGTTGTGGACGACGCCGTCGATGTCGGGGGCCAGCGTCGACACCACCGGAATGCGGTTGGCGGCAATCAGATCCAGCACCACAGCGGGATTCACCGCAGCGATGTTGCCGACCAGGCCGATGTCGGTGTCGATTCCGTCGACGCTGACGCTGCGCCGCACCGCGGTGAACAGATTGGCATCCTCGCCGGTGACACCGACCGCGTAGGGCCCGTGGACGTTGATCAGGTTGACCAGTTCGCGGCCGACCTGACCGAACAACACCATCCGGGCCACATCGAGCACTTCGGGTGTGGTGACGCGGAATCCGCCCTTGAAGTCGCCGGCGATGCCGAGGCGTTTGAGCATGGCGCTGATCTGCGGGCCGCCGCCGTGCACCACGACGGGACTAATACCGCAGTTGCGGAGAAACGCCATGTCCGCGGCGAACTCTCGCCGAAGCGTGTCACTGGTCATGGCGTTGCCGCCGTATTTGACCACCACGATCTTGCCGTGCAACTGAGTGAGCCACGGTAAGGCCTCGGCCAGCACCTGCGCCTTGACTTCGGTGGAAATCATGACGAGTAGGCCGAGTTTTCTTCGACGTAGGCGTGCGACAGGTCGGTGGTCCGGATCGTCGCGTGCGCACTGCCCACGCCCAAGTCGACAGCTACTTCGACCTCGGTGGCGGACAGGTCGACGTCGCGGGCTCCCGGTGCTCCGACGCCGTCGATGCAGACCGCCGAACCGTTGAACGACACCGTGATCCGGTCCGGGTCGAGTTCGACGGGTGCCATGCCCACGGCGGCCAGCACCCGTCCCCAGTTGGGGTCGGAGCCGAACAGCGCCGTCTTCACCAGGCTGTCCCGTGCGATCACCCGGGCCGCGGTGACGGCGTCCTCTTCGGTCAGCGCACTGGTCACGGTGATCGCGATGCGTTTGGTCACGCCTTCGGCGTCGGCTTGCAGCTGTGCGCACAGATCGTCGCAGACCCGTAGTACGGCGTCGTCGAGATCGGCTTGGCTGGGCCTTATTTCGCTTGCGCCAGAAGCAAGCAGCAGAACGGTGTCGTTGGTCGAGCAGGCCCCGTCGATGTCGAGCCGCTCGAAGGTCCGCGCGGTGGCGCGGCGCAGTGCGGCGTCCAGCGCGGACGGCTCCGCGACCGCGTCGGTGGTGAGCACGCACAGCATGGTGGCCAGCGACGGCGACAGCATTCCGGCGCCCTTGGCCATTCCGCCGACCGTCCACTTGTTCGGATGATGCAGCGCAACCTGTTTGGGGACGGTGTCGGTGGTCATGATGGCCCGGGCGGCTTCCTCGCCGCCGGTGATGCCGCCGGCCATCTCGTGCACTAGATGCACGACACCGGTGAGCACCTTGTCCATCGGCAGCCGGTCGCCGATCAGGCCGGTGGAGCAGACCGCGACATCGATCGCCCCGGTCTCGGTGCCCCACTCCGACAGTGCCGCGGCCACCTTCTCCGCGGTGGCGTGCGTGTCCTGGAAGCCGCCGGCTCCGGTACAGGCGTTGGCGCCACCGGAATTCAGCACCACCGCGCGCAGCCGCCCGTCGGCCAGCACTTGCCGGGTCCACAGCACCGGCGCGGCTTTGACCTGGTTGCGGGTGAACACTCCGGCCGCTGCGTGATCCGGCCCCTCGTTGAACACCAGTGCGAGGTCCAGCTTCCCGGATGCCTTGATGCCGGCCGCGATACCGGTCGCGCGAAAACCGGCCGGCGCCGTGACACCCTGGGTGCGGATCAACGGCGCGGCTTCAGCAAGGTCAGTCACGGTGCCACCCCGACCACCGAAAGGCCTTCGGATTCAGGCCAGCCCAGCGCGAGGTTCATCGATTGCACCGCGGCGCCGCCGGTGCCTTTAACCAGGTTGTCGATCGCCGCGATTGCGATGAACGTGGCAGCGTCCTCGTCGACCGCGATCGCAAGCTGTGCGGCGTTGCTGCCGACCACGGCGCCCGTGCGAGGCAATTGCCCTTCGGGCAGCAGGTGCACGAAAGGCTCGTCGTGGTAGGCCTTTTCATAGGCCGCCCGCAGTTGCGACAGCGGTGCCGTGGTCCGGGCGGTGCAGGTGGCCAGGATGCCGCGCGTGGTCGGGATCAACACCGGCGTGAACGAGACGGTGACGTCACGGTCGGTGACTTGGCGCAGCCCCTGAACAATTTCGGGGGTGTGCCGGTGCGCACCGGCGATGTTGTAGGCCCGCGCCGAACCGATGACCTCTGAGCCGAGCAGGTCGGTTTTCGCCGCGCGGCCGGCACCTGAGGTGCCGCTGACCGCGACGACGGTGACGGCGGGATCGATGAGATCGGCGGCTATCGCGGGGAAAAGTGCCAACACCGCGGCGGTCGGATAGCAACCCGGAACGGCGATCCGTCGGGCGTCGCGCAGTGCGTCGCGATTCCCCGGCAGTTCGGGAAGCCCGTAGGGCCAGCTGCCGGCGTGCGGCGAGCCATAGAAGCGCTCCCACGCGCCGGCGTCGGTTAATCGGAAATCGGCGCCACAGTCCACGATCACGGTTTGCGGACCGAGCTGCTCTGCCAGCGCCGCCGAATGGCCGTGCGGCAGCCCCAGGAACACCACATCGTGGCCGTCGAGAATGTCCAGCTCGGTGGGTTCCAGCACCCGCTGAGCCAATGGCAACAGGTGCGGATGGTGATCGGCGAGCGAAGTCCCGGCACTGCCGGCAGCGGTCAGCGCGCCAATCGTCAGCCGGCCGTCCTGATAGGCGGGGTGCCCGAGCAGCAGCCGCAGAATCTCACCGCCGGCATATCCGCTGGCACCGGCCACCGCCACCCGTATTGCCTCGGTCATGGCACCATCGTTGCATGAGTATGCACTGCGGTGCAAACTCATTCTTCGCCCGCATTTCAGCTGCGCAATACTGCGCCGACTTGCTCGTCGGCGCGCCGGACCGCCGCGTCCCGGGCGGCGCTGGCCTCGTCCTCGGTGAGGGTGCGATCCGTTGCCCGAAACCGCAGCGCGAAGGTCAGCGACTTGCGGTGCTCGCCGACCTGCGGGCCGGTGTAGACGTCGAACAGCCGGACCTCTTCCAGCAACTCTCCCGCACCGTCGCGGACGGCGTCCGCGACGGTCTGCGCCGGGATGTCGGCATCCACCACGAGGCTGACGTCCTGGAACACCGCCGGAAACGGGGACACGCGGGGCGCCGCGAGCACGTCGACGATCGGGATGGCGTCGAGGTCCAGTTCGACCGCGCAGGTGCCCTTGGGCAGGCTGGACCGCTCGATCACCGCCGGGTGCAGCTGTCCGGCGTGCCCGACGACGGTCTCGCCGACGAGCACTTCGGCGCAGCGGCCGGGATGCCATGGCAGATACTGAGCGGCCCGCAGTTGGACGTCGATGCCGCTGGCACGGGCGATGATTCGCACCGCCTCGAAGGCGTCGGCAGCGTCGGATCGCCGACCATCGCCCCAGGGGCCGCGCGGCTCACGCAGCCCGGTCAGCACGACGGCGACATGCCGCGGCTGTCTCGGCAACGACGCGTCGAGTGCGGCGATCTCGTCATCGGTGGGCCGCCGGTCCACCGGGATCACCGCGACACCCTTGGTCTGCTCGGTCGGCTGCACCACCTGCGCCACCGCGAACAGTGCGACGTCGACGATGCCGCGTGAGACGTTGCGCGACAACGCCTCCAGCAGGCCGGGCAGCAGGGTGGTCGCGAGATGCGGCCGGTCGGCTTCCAGCGGATTGATCACCTGGGTGGTGTGGCGCCGGCTGTCGTCGGCGGGCAAGCCCCAGGCGTCGAGCACACCCGCGGGCAAAAACGGCGTCGGAAGTATTTCGACGTAACCGGACAGTGCCAGCGCCTTGCCGATCGCCCTGCGGCGACGCTGATCGGCGGACAGTCCGCGCCCGGCGGGCGCCGGCGGCAGCACCGAGGGAATGACTTCGAGCCCTTCGAGTCGCAGCACCTCTTCGACGAAGTCGGCCGGCTGCAGCAGGTCCGGGCGCCAGCTCGGCGGTGTCACGACGAGGCTGTCGCCGCCTTCGGCCACCGTGGCGCCGATTTGAGTCAGCCGCCGAGCCGTCGTGCCCGGTCGGTAGCTCACCCCTGCGATTCGGTCGGGCAGGTCGGCCGCCAGCCGAACCGGCGGCAGCGACCAGTCGTCCCGGGGCGGGTCGCCGCGCCAGTCGGTCAGGTTCGGCGAAACATCGCCGCCGGTGATCTCGGCAAGCAGACTGGCACAACGGTCCAGTGCCGCAACGGAAATCGCGGGATCGACCTCGCGCTCGTACCGTCGGGCGGCTTCGCTGGGCAGACGCAGCCGGCGCGCGGTGCGCGAGACCGCAGCGGGATTCCATACCGCGGCCTCGAGCAACACATCCGTGGAGTCGCCGCGCATCTCGGTGCTGCCCGATCCCATCACGCCGGCGATCGCGGCGGTTCCGACGTCGTCGACGATCAGCACGTCGGCCGGGTCAAGGGTCCGTTCGATGTCGTCGAGCGTCTCGACGGTCTCGCCGGGGCGGGCGAACCGCACGTCGAATCCGCCGGTGATCCGGTTGAGGTCGTGCGCGTGCATCGGATGACCGAGTTCGAGCATCACGTAATTCGTCGCGTCGACGGCCGGCGAGATCGCCCGGATGCCACTGAGCAGCAGCCGGCGCTGTAACCACCACGGCGACAACGCAGCCGGGTCGTTCCCGGTCACCGGGCGCAGCGCGAATCGGCGCACACCGGTCTCGGCCTGGACCGTCAGAGGCCACGCCTCCCCCTGCGCGGGGAGTGCGGGGACGGCAGCAGGGTCGACGAAGTCGAGGTCGTATGCACACGCGATCTCGCGAGCCAGTCCGCGCACCGACATGCAGTAGCCCCGGTCCGGGGTGATCGCGAGGTCGAAGACCACGTCGTCGAGACCGAGCACCTCCGCCCCGCCCGCGCCGGGCTCGGCGGTGCCCGGCGGTAACACCAAGATGCCGGAGTGGTCTGCGGCCAAACCGAGTTCGGCGGCCGAGCAGATCATCCCGTCGGAGCTACGTCCGTATGTCTTGCGTGCGGTGATGTTGAACCCGCCGGGCAAGGTGGTACCGGGCAGCGCCACCACCACCAAATCGCCGACGGCGAAATTGGTCGCGCCGCAGATGATGTCGCGTGGCTCGATTTCGCCGACCTCGACCTTGCAGGCGCGGATCGGCTTCTTGAATTCGGTGAGCTCCTCGATTGCCGCTACTCGCCCCACCGTCAGTGGACCGTCGACCGGGCCCAGGGTGATGACGTCTTCCACTTCGTGGCCGATACGCACCAGCGCCTGCTCGAGCTCGTAAGGCGTCACGTCCCATCCGGGCGCCCCCGCGCGGACGACGTCTCGCAACCAGCTGTATGGGATGCGCATCAAGCACCCACCCCGAACGGCAACGAGAAGCGGACGTCGCCTTCGACCATGTCGCGCATGTCGGGGATGCCGTTGCGGAACTGCAGGGTGCGCTCCAGGCCCATGCCGAAGGCGAATCCCGAATATTCGTCCGGGTCAATACCGACGGCGCGCAACACATTCGGGTTGACCATCCCGCAGCCGCCCCATTCGACCCAGCCCGCGCCACCCTTCTTGTTCTCGAACCACACGTCGACTTCGGCCGACGGCTCGGTGAACGGGAAGAAGTGCGGCCGGATCCGGGTGCGCGCCTGCGGCCCGAACTCAGAGCGTGCGAACGCGTCGAGAGTTCCGCGCAGATGCGCCATCGACAACCCCCGGTCCACCGCCAGACCCTCGACCTGATGGAAGACCGGTGTGTGGGTGGCGTCGAGTTCATCGGTGCGAAACGTGCGGCCGATCGAGATCACGTACACCGGCAGCGCACGCTCCAGCAACGCACGCACCTGCACCGGCGAGGTGTGGGTGCGCAGCAACTGCCGGGAACCTTCGGGCGCGATGTAAAAAGTGTCCTGCTCGCTGCGGGCCGGGTGGTCGGCCGGAAAGTTGAGCGCATCGAAGTTGAACTGCTCGGTTTCGACTTCGGGTCCCTCGGCCAGTTCCCAGCCCATCGCGATGAAGGTGTCGGCGACGTGCTCGGCCAGGATCGTGATCGGGTGGCGAGCGCCGGTCGGCTGCCGGGTCGAGGGCAGCGTCACATCGATGCGCTCGGCGATCAACACCTCCGCGTCCCGCTCGGCGCGCAGTGTGGCGAGTCTGTCGTCGTAGCTGCGCTGGGCATCGCTGCGCGCGGTGTTCACCAGCCGGCCGGCGTCGGCGCGTTCGGCCTTGGGCACGGTGGCCAACGCCTGACGCGCCAGTGCGACCGGTGAACGATCGCCGAGGTGCTCGGTCTTGGCCCGCGCCAGCGCGTCCAGATCGGCCGCGGCCGCGAAAGCTCGCCGGGCTGCGTCGACCGCGGCGGTCAACGCCTCCGGCGACAGGGCTTCTGTTGACGGGGGCTGGGCACCCAACGCGGCGACACTCTCCTTTTCGGTGAACTCTTGATGACGCACGTTCTGCCGACGGCGAGACAGCCCGCCGCGCAAGAGCCGATCATATGTGGTCACATTGCCGACGATCGGAAGCCGTCAGCCACTTTTCCCCCGCGCCCGGCGCGCGCCGGCGGTTGAAGTGCCCGGGCGTGAGTATTTTCGTACAGGTGGTGACGCCCCAAGCTTCCGAACGCGTGCCGGCGCAGTACCTGCGGTCGGCGCACGCGGCGGGCCCGCGCACGCTCATCGACATCCTCTACGACACCGCCGCCTGCTTTCCCGAAGCCGCCGCGATCGACGACGGAACCGTCCAGCTCACCTACAGCGAGCTGATCAGCGACATCGAAGCGAGCGTGGCGTGGCTGGCCGCCCGCGGCATCGGTCGAGGTGACCGGATCGGCATCCGGATGCCCTCCGGCAGCTTCGCGCTCTACGAGGCGATCCTGGCGACACTGGCCACCGGTGCGGCGTATGTGCCTGTCGACGCCGACGACCCGGACGAACGTGCCGAGCTGGTGTTCAACGAGGCCAACGTGGTCGCGATCGTCACCGAATCCGGCATGACCCGCGGCCCGGGCTCCTCGCGAGGCTGGCGCGCCGAGTCGCCGCTGCTGCGCGACGACGCGTGGATCATCTTCACCTCCGGATCGACCGGCACACCCAAGGGCGTCGCCGTCACCCATCGCAGCGCGGCAGCCTTCGTCGACGCCGAGGCGCAGATGTTCTTGCGAGACAACCCGATTGGTCCGGGCGACCGGGTGCTGGCCGGTCTGTCGGTGGCGTTCGACGCGTCGTGTGAGGAGATGTGGCTGGCCTGGCGGCACGGCGCCTGTCTGGTCCCGGCGCCGCGGTCGCTGGTGCGCAGCGGGATGGATCTCGGGCCGTGGCTGGTCAGCCGCGACGTGACCGTGGTGTCGACCGTGCCCACGCTGGCCGCTCTGTGGCCCGCCGAGGCGCTGGAAGCGGTGCGGCTGTTGATCTTCGGCGGCGAGGCCTGCCCTCCGGAGCTTGCCGCCCGGCTCGCCGTCGACGGCCGCGAAGTGTGGAACACCTACGGCCCCACCGAGGCGACCGTGGTCGCGTGCGCGGCCCGGCTGGACGCCGAGAGCCCGGTGCGCATCGGTCTCCCGCTGGCGGGCTGGGACCTGGCCGTCGTCGACGGTGACGGCTATCCGGTGGCCGAGGGTGAGATCGGCGAGCTGGTGATCGGCGGTGTGGGACTGGCCCGCTACCTCGACGAGGCGAAAGATGCCGAGAAGTACGCGCCGATGCCCACGCTGGGCTGGCGGCGCGCTTACCGCAGCGGAGATCTGGTCCGGCTGGGGGCCGAAGGCCTGGTGTTCTGCGGCCGGGCCGATGATCAAGTCAAGGTCGGCGGGCGCCGGATCGAACTGGGCGAGGTGGACTCGGCGCTGGTGCATCTGCCGGGTGTCATCGGGGGCGCCGCCGCGGTGCGGCGGACGGCGGCGGGCACACCGGTGCTGGTCGGCTATGTTGCCAGCGCCGATCCGGACTTCGACATGGCCACCGCCCGCGCACTGCTCGCCGCGCAGCTGCCGGCCGCGTTGGTGCCGCGACTGGTTCGGGTCGACGAATTGCCCACCCGCACGTCCGGCAAAGTCGACCGCGAGGCGTTGCCCTGGCCACCGCCGGGCGGCGACGACGAGCCAGCCTCCGATCTCAGCGGCACGGCGAGCTGGCTGGCCACGCTGTGGCGGGATCTCCTCGGCGCCACGGTAGACGGGCCGGAGGCCGACTTCTTCGCGCTGGGCGGCGGCTCGCTCGCGGCCGCTCAACTGGTCGCCGCGTTGCGGGACCGCTACCCGCAAGTCACCGTGGCCGACCTCTACGACCATCCGCGGCTCGGGTCGCTTGCCGGTTTCCTCGACGAGTTGAAAAAACCGCCGGATGTCGTCGAGCGGGTGGTACGACCCACCCCGCGACTGACCCAGATGGCGCAGGTCGCACTGTCGGTGCCGTTGGCCACATTGGCCGCGCTGCAATGGGTCACGTGGCTGGCCCTGGGAAACAACGTCGCCCGCGCGCTGCACCTGGTGCCGTGGACCGTCGCGGTCAACTGGTGGCTGGTTGCCGCGGCATTCGTCGTGTTCGTCACGCCGCTGGGCCGGATGGGCATTGCTGTCCTGGCCGCGCGACTGTTGCTGCCCAACGTCTCACCCGGCACCTACCCGCGGGGCGGGTCGCTGCATCTGCGTGTGTGGTTGGCCGAGCGGCTCGCCGAAGCCAGCGGCGCCGGCAGCATGGCTGGGGCGCCGTGGCTGGTCTACTACGCCCGCGCACTCGGCGCCGACATCGGCAAGGGCGTCGACCTGCACTCGATGCCGCCGGTCACCGGGCTGCTGACGCTCGGGCATCGCAGCGCGGTCGAGCCCGAAGTGGATTTGTGCGGGCACTGGCTCGACGGTGACGCGTTGCACATCGGCGCGATCGCGATCGGCAACGACGCCACGATCGGCGCTCGCACCACCTTGCTGCCCGGCGCTGTGGTCGGCAAGAACGCCGACGTCGCGCCCGGCTCGGGTGTGGTGGGCAAGGTCAAGAGCCGCCAGTACTGGAAGGGCTCGCCCGCGGCGAAGTCCGGTCGGGTGAAACACCCGTGGCCCGACGAGCGACCGGCCCGTCGCAGCCATTGGGTCGCGGTGTACGCGCTCACGTCGGTGCTGCTGGCCGCGATGCCGTTGACCGCACTGGCGGCCGGCCTGGCCGTGATCGGCGCGAGCGTCCGGCACACACACCGGCTGTCGGAGGCCGTGCTACCGGCCCTGTACTGGACGCCGGTCGCGACGCTGGCGGCCCTGGCCGCGTACGCGGCGATGACGATCGTCGCGGTGCGGGCACTGTCGATCGGGTTGCGGGAGGGCTATCACCCGGTCCGCAGCCGCAGCGGGTGGCAGCTCTGGGCTACCGAGCGACTGATGGACGGTGCCCGCACCTACCTGTTCCCGCTCTACGCGAGCTTGGCCACACCCGCCTGGCTGCGGATGCTGGGTGCCGAGGTCGGCCGCGACACCGAGATCTCCACGGTCCTGCTGACCCCGAAGTTCACCGTCATCGAAGACGGCGCGTTTCTTGCCGACGACACCCTGGTCGCCTCTTACGAGCTTGGCGGCGGCTGGATCTACGCGGCCACGACGACGGTCGGCAGGCGGGCGTTCCTCGGTAACTCGGGCATCACCCAACCGGGCCGCCGGGTGCCCGACGACGGGCTGGTCGCGGTGCTGTCCGCGACACCGCCCAAGGCCAAACGCGGGTCGTCCTGGTTGGGCAGCCCGCCCATGCGGTTGCGCCGGCGGCCCGCCGAGGCCGACACGGCGCGCACCTACGAACCGCCGCGGCGGTTGAAGGTGATGCGGGCGACCGTGGAGGCATTCCGGGTGGTTCCGGTGATGGTGACGGCAGCGATCGGGCTGGCGGTGCTGGGTGCGCTGCAGGCACTGGCCCGGATCTTCGGTGTCTGGTCGGCCGCACTGTGCGGTGGGCTGGTTCTGCTGATCGCGGGTGTGCTGGCGGCCGGTGTCGCGGTCGCGGCGAAATGGCTTCTGGTCGGCCGGATTCGGGCCGGAGAATTTCCGCTATGGTCGTCGTTCGTGTGGCGTAACGAACTTGCGGACACGTTCGTCGAGACCGTCGCCGCGCCGTGGTTCGCCCGCGCCGCCAGCGGGACCCCGGTGATGAACATCTGGCTGCGCGCGCTGGGCGCCACGGTCGGCCGTGGCGTCTGGTGTGAGACCTATTGGCTGCCCGAGGCTGACCTCGTCACGCTGGGCCGGGGAAGCACCGTCAACCGCGGCTGCGTGGTGCAGACGCATCTCTTCCACGACCGGATCATGCGGATGGACGAAGTGGTGTTCGAGCACGGGGCGACACTGGGCCCGCACGGCGTGGCGCTGCCGTCGGCGCGGCTTGGCGCCGGCGTCACCGTAGGCCCCGCCTCGCTGGTCGTCCGCGGCGATTCGGTGCCGAAATCGACTCGCTGGCAAGGTAATCCGATCAGGCCGTGGAATGCGCCCCGAGAGAAGTCCGGCAAGAAGGCCGCCGCGTGAAACGTGCCGTCAAGAAGTCGGCGCCCAGCCAGGCTTCACCCGTGATCGACCCGTACCTGCCCAAGACCGGCAACCTCGGCTATCGCGTGTCGCGCTACGAGCTGGCTCTGGAGTACAAAGTCTCGATCAACCGGCTCTCCGGGTCGGCGACGATTACCGCCGCAGCGCTTGCCGAGTTGGACGAATTCACCCTCGACCTCTCCGACTCATTGACGGTGTCGAAGGTGTTGGTCAACGGCACGCGTGCGGCCCACTTTGCCTGCCGGATGCGCAAACTCTGCATTCGGCTTTCCGAGAAGCTCGCGTCCGGCGCCGCGATGTCGATCGTCGTGCACTATCACGGTTCACCGCGACCGCTGCGATCGCTGTGGGGCGCCGTCGGTTTCGAGGAACTCAGCAACGGCGCACTGGTGGCCGCACAACCCAACGGGGCCGCATCGTGGTTCCCGTGTGACGACCATCCCAGCGCCAAAGCGTCGTTCCGAATCCAGATCAGCGCCGACAACCCATACCGCGTGGTCGCCAATGGGCGGCTGGCGTCTCGGCGGCCGCGTGCGGCGCAGACCGAGTGGACCTACGAGCAACCTGAGCCGACCGCGACGTATCTGATCACTCTCCAGATCGGGGTGTACGAGATGACCCGGCTCGGCACGGCACCGGTGCAGATGCGAGCCGCGTTGCCCGAGCGGCTGAGACGCGAATTCCACAAAGACTTCGCACGCCAGCCCGAGATGATGGAGCTTTTCGTAGATCTCTTCGGCCCCTACCCGCTGGCGAACGGTTACACGGTGGTCGTCACCGATGACGATCTGGAGATACCCGTTGAGGCTCAGGGCATTTCGATCTTCGGCGCCAACCACTGTGACGGTACCGGAGCCAGCGAGCGGCTGATCGCCCATGAGCTGGCGCACCAGTGGTTCGGCAATTCCGTCACGGCCAGGCAGTGGCGCGACATCTGGCTGCACGAGGGATTCGCCTGCTACGCGGAGTGGCTGTGGTCAGAACACAGCGGTGGACCCAGCGCCGACCAACTCGCCGGCCAGTATCACCAGAAGCTGCGCGCAGCGCCGCAGGATTTGCTGCTCGCCGATCCCGGACCGCGCGACATGTTCGACGACCGGGTCTACAAACGCGGCGCGTTGACTCTGCACGCGCTACGCGCACGTGTGGGTGACGAGCAGTTCTTTGCGTTGCTGAAGGACTGGACGACCCGCTACCGCCACGGCAACGCCGTCACCGACGACTTCACCATTCTGGCCGACGGTTACTGCGAAGAATCGCTGGCGCCGTTGTGGGACAGCTGGCTGTACTCCCGGGCGCTGCCCTGACTCGTCGCTCAGCCGTTGAGGGCCGGCTCGGGCGCAAGCTCTGGCGTCGGTCGCCGACGCGCGGCCCGCACGCGGGTCAACAACTCGGCCGTCGCCGCACCCACTGCACCGACGACAGCCGCGCCGACCGTCGACCAGGCGCCGTGCGCCAGCAGGAAAAAGCCGAAGATCGCGGACACGGTCAGCAGCGCGCATCGCACCCGCGTCCAGCGCACCGGGCCGTCCAACCGGGTGGAGACCAGCATGCCCAACATCAGCGCGACGGCGTGCCCGACGTCGGTGAAGTCTTCGCCCAATGCGGCCGCCGCGAGGCCGACCGGAACCCAGAAACCGATCCAGGCCGGGCGCAGCCGCCGGGGTACGGCCGACGTCAGCGCACCCAGTACCGCGACCGCGCCGTAACTCACCCCGACGTCACTCGCGCGCGACACCGACAGCGGCAACCAGTGGAATTCGATCGCCGCGGTGAGCCCGGCGGCCACCAGCAGCGTCGCGCCGATGTGACCGGCCACGAACACCAGGGCCAACCGGCCGCTGCGCCAGATGAGTTCGGCCAGTGCCAGCAGGCAGACCAGGCACGGCAGCCAGAAGTACATCGGCCCCGCATCGGTGACGAATGCGCTGTCCAGCAGCGTGGCCCAGTGGCCGTGCGCCAGGTTGTGCAGATTCGTGCTGGCCTGCGCGACGACGTGCGCACGCGCTCGCGGGCTCGAGGTCCATGAGCGCCGCGCTGACGCCTATCAGCACGGCCGCGTAGGCGAGCGTGATCCGCACACGCGAAAGCCGCGACAACACCTGGACTATCATCGCCATCCACTATGCCCGCGGTCCGTCGTCATCCGGATTGTCCAAAGCTGATAAGTCGCTAACAGTTTCCCTGGACGGCTTCAGCCGGTAGATGACCAAATCTCCCGGAAGACCTGCGGGTTTACCCGAAAATACCGGCCAGTGCACCCGCTTGGCCGTGACCCCCAGTGTGACCAAGTCGTCTGCGCCGAGTTGGTCCAGGGTGGTGCCGGAGACCATGACCCCGCCGCGAGTGGCCCGCTCCATCACCCGCGCTGCGACGTTGACGTCGACACCCAGCCAATCGGCGGCCAGACGCTGTGGGCGACCGGTGTGGATTCCCACCCGCATTCGCGGCGTGTAACCGCCGACGTCCACCGACTTGAGGGCTTGGGTGGCCTCCAGGACCGCGGCCACCGCGACACGAGGATCGGCGAACACCGCCATGGTGCCGTCACCCATCCGCTTGACGATGTGCCCCCCGGCGTCGAGCAAGGGCGGTTCGATGGCACGCGCCACCTGCCGAAGCAGTTTGAGCGTCGCGTCGTCACCGGCGCGCAACGACCAGTTGGAGAATTCCACCAAGTCGGTGAAGACGATCGTCACCTCTTCATTCGCCGGGCGCCGCGACACAGCCTCGGTAAGCGCCTGCCAGACCTGCAGTGCCCCCAGGCTGACCTCCCGCGACGCGCCGCCGCGTTCGCCTAGCAGCCGACCGGCGACCCTGGCCGCAGCACGGGGCCCACCCTGGCCGGCCGTCGAGAGCGGATCGCCGAAGTCGGGGTCGCCGGGTAAGCCGCGCCGCGCCCGCCGCACCAGCGCGATCAGGCCAGGGCTTCGATTGGTGCTGCGCACCCACTG
>CAVWEO010000030.1:0-144386 GCA_963753995.1 uncultured Actinomycetota bacterium
GGCCCGCTCGGAGACATCTCGACCTTCGATCCCGCTTCGCGCTCGGCCGGTGGCGCTGCTGGCCGCCCACCAGATTCGCGACCGCGAAGTTCGCCGCGACCGGATGGTGCGCGCGAACTGGCTGCTGCGCAACCTACTTCGTGAGCTGGGACGCAGGCTGGTGGAAACCGGGACGCTCGAGACCGCCGATGACGTGTTCTATCTGCTGGTCGACGAACTCGACGCGCTGCCCGCCGACACCGCCGGCCTGGTGGCGCGCCGCCGCGCCGAACAGCGCCGGCTCGCCGACGTGGTGCCACCTGCGGTCTTCAGCGGCGACTGGCGGCCCACAACCGCCGCGGCATCCGTGCTTTCGGCCGGCCAGGGTCTGACCGGGGCCGGCGTCAGCGGCGGCCGGGTCCGCGGCCGGGTCCGGATCGTCCGGCCGGACACCATCGACGACCTGCAAGCCGGGGAGATCCTGGTCGCCGAAGTCACCGACGTCGGATACACCGCCGCGTTCACCTACGCGGGCGCCGTCGTCACCGAACTCGGCGGACCGATGTCACATGCCGCCGTGGTGGCCCGCGAATTCGGCATTCCCTGCGTGGTCGACGTGCACGACGCGACACGACGCCTCCCGCCCGGGGCGCTGATCGAGGTCGACGGCACCAGCGGAACCATCCAGGTGCTCGAACCGGACCTGCCGAGCGCCGCCCCCTGACGTTCGCTACCGTCAGGTGATGCACGAACACACGGTCCGCGTGACGACCACCGCCGGCACCGTCGAAGGCTTCACCCGCGACGGCGTCCACCGCTGGCGATCCATCCCCTACGCCAAGCCGCCGGTGGGTGCGCTGCGGTTCCGGGCACCCCAGCCGGCCCAACCCTGGCGGGGCGTGCGGTATTGCCACGGCTTCACCAAATGCTCGCCGCAAGAGCATCGCTACGCCATGCTCGGGGTCGGCAAATATCAGGCGATGGGGGAGGACTGCCTCACCCTCAACGTCACCGCGCCGGACGCCGGCGCCGACCGAACCGCTGCCGGTCATGGTCTTCGTGCACGGCGGCGGATACATCATGGGCAGCTCGGCCACACCGATCTACGACGGGGTGGCGCTGGCCAAGCGGGGCTGCATCTATGTCTCGGTCAACTATCGACTCGGCGCGCTCGGCTGCCTGGATCTGTCGTCGCTGTCGACGTCGGACGTCACCATCGACAGCAACCTGTTTCTCCGCGATCTGATCCTGTCGCTGCGCTGGGTCAAAGACAACATCGCGGTGTTCGGCGGGGACCCGGCCAATGTGACCATGTTCGGCGAAAGCGCCGGCGCGCATGCCGTCGCGGCGTTGATGACCGCGCCAGACGCCGAAGGCCTTTTCGCGCAAGTGATTTCAGAGAGCCCGGCCAGCGGCATGACACGGCCCACCGATGTCGCCGCGGAATTCGCGACACGGTTCGCCACGTTGCTGGGAGCCGGCGAGCAGGATGCCGTCGACGCGCTGATGAAGGCGACTCCGGCAGAATTGGTCGCGGCGCAAAACCGGCTGATCAACGACGGTGTGCGAGACATGTTGGGCGCGTTCCCCATCGGACCGGTATTCGGTGACGATGTGTTGCCCCTGGACCCGCTCGACGCGATGCAACAGGGCAAAGCACATCGTGTTCCGCTCATCGTCGGGACCAACGCCGACGAGGGGCGGCTGTTCACCCGCTTCCTGCAACTGCTGCCGACCAACGAGCCGATGATCGAAGCGCTGCTGGCTGAAGTCGAGCCGGCCGCACGGGAACGCATTACCGGCGCCTACCCCGACTATCCCGCGCGATCGGCGTGCATCCAGCTGGGCGGGGATTTCGCCTTCGGCTCGGCGGCGTGGGGGATGGCCGAAGCCCACGGCAGGCACGCGCCCACCTATCTCTACCGCTACGACTACGCGCCCCGGGTGCTGCGCTGGTCGGGGCTGGGGGCCACCCACGCCACCGAGCTGCTCGCCGTCTTCGGGTTCTACCGCACCAAGCTCGGCGCGTTGCTGACCGCGCCCATCGATCGCCGGTCGGCCTTGCGGGTCACCCGCGAAGTGCAAAGGCGCTGGCGATCATTCAGCCGCACGGGTAACCCGGGCGATGACTGGCCGGCCTACACCGACACCGACCGCGCGGTAATGGTGTTCGACCGCAAGTCCCATCTCGAGTTCGACCCGCACCCCGAACGGCGGCTGGCCTGGGAAGGCTTTTCCCTGGCGCGATGACGGTGGATGTGGTTTCGTGGACGAGCCATGACACCGCACACCGACAACGTCGTCGAACGGCCGGCCGACCTCACCGCCGCCTGGCTGACGGCAGCCATCGGCGCCGGGACCGTAGCCGATTTCACCGCCGAACGGATCGGCACCGGCCAGATGAGCGAGTGCTATCGGGTCCGAGTTGAACTATGCAGGCGGCGCCGCGACAGATGCCGGCCGGCCGGACTCGGTGGTGCTTAAGGTCGCGGCCACCGACCCGATGAGTCGTCAGACCGGGATGACGCTGGGCCTCTACGAGCGTGAAGTGTGCTTCTACCGTGACATCGCTCCGCGCCTGCACGGTCCGGTCGCGCCGTGCTACCACAACGCGTTCGACGCGTCGTCGGGCATTTTCGACCTGCTGCTCGGCGACGCCAGCCCGGCCGTCGTCGGGAGACGAAATCCGCGGCGCCACAACAGAGCAAGCCCACACCGCCGTCACCGAATTGGGCCGCCTGCAGGGTCCGCTGCTGGGTGACGCCGACACTCGCTGACGCGGCGTGGCTCAATCGCGACGCACCGATCAACCAGGCGTTGATCACCGCGCTGTTCGCCGGCTTCGTCGATCGATACGGCGACCAGATCTCCCCACAGCATCGGCTGGTGTGCGAGCGACTGGTCGGCGGATTCGACGGCTACCTGGCCGCGGAGGCGGCCCAAGACCGCGTCCACGGTTTGATCCACGGCGACTACCGCCTGGACAACATGCTGTTCGGCGCTGACGGCGCGGAACGCCCACTGACCGTGGTTGATTGGCAGACGGTCACCTGGGGTCCCGCGATGACCGATCTGGCCTACTTCCTGGGTTGCGCACTGCCGGTCGCGGATCGCCGTGAGCACTACGACGCGCTGCTGGACGGCTACCACCGCGCGCTCGGGTCGGAGGCGCCGATCAGCCTGGCCGATGTGCGCGAAGGGGTGCGCAGGCAGAGCTTCTTCGGGGTGATGATGGCCATCGTGTCGTCGATGCTGGTGGAACGCACCGAACGTGGCGACGCGATGTTCATGACGATGCTGCAACGGCATTGCGAGCATGTGCTGGACACCGATGCGCTGGCCGTCCTGCCGGCGCCGGCGGCAGTCGAGCCGCTCCGCCCGTCGACCGATGACGAGTCGGCCCACACTCCGACCGATGAGCCGCTGTGGAGCGAGAGCTGGTATGCCGACTTCGCCGATGCGGCACAAGGATTCGGTGGCTGGATACGTCTCGGGCTGATCCCCAATCAGCAGACGGCCTGGCTGCATGCCCTGCTGTGCGGTCCGGGCCTGCCCACCGTCGCCGTCGTCGACTTCGAGGTTCCGTTGCCGGCCGACCCGTGGGCGGTGAATACCGGCGCATTCGATTTCACGCATTCGGCCGTCGACCCGCTGCGCGCCTACCGGGTAGCGCTGCGCGGCCACGGTCAGTCCTACGTCGATCCGGCCGCGTTGCTGCGAGATGAACAAGGCGAACCGGCCGACGTGGACGATCGAACTGGAGTGGACCACCGACGGCACGCCGTATCAGTACCGCGTGGCGACCCGATACGAAATACCCTGCACGGTAACAGGATCCGTTACGGTCGATGGACGTCGCTACACCCTCGACGCGGTGCCCGGCCAGCGGGACCACTCGTGGGGAGTGCGGGACTGGTGGAGCATGGACTGGCTCTGGAGCGCGCTGCACCTCGATGACGGAACGCACGTGCACGGGGTCGACCTCAACATTCCCGGGTTTCCGCCGATGAGTGTCGGTTACATCCAGGACCGCAGTGGAACGGTCACCGAATTGCAAACCATCTCTGCGCTACACAGACATTCGACGCGGACGGTCTGCCGGTCACCGCGACGCTTGACGGTCGATCCCGGTGGCATGGCTGCGACGGTCGACGTGCGCGGGCACGCACCACTACGCCTGGTCGCCAAAGACGGCCGGGTCAGCCAATTTCCGCGGGTCTGGGCAACCGTGAGCACCGCCGACGGGCGGGCCGGCGTGGGGTGGTTGGAGTGGAACCGTAATCTGCCATCGGCGTAGCGGGTTCAGTGTCTGCTGAAAAGCGCTGTCCACCAGACACATCAATCGTCGTCATGGGCGTGTCCGGCTCCGGCAAGTCGACCGTCGGCGCGGCGCTGGCCCGCCGGTTCGACATCCCGTTCGCCGATGCCGACGCCTTTCATCCGGTCAGCCAATATCGCGAAGATGTCCGCGGGCACGCCCCTCAACGACGACGACCGCTATCCCTGGCTGGCCGCGGTGGGGCAGTGGCTCGCGGACCATGACCGCGGCGTGATGAGTTGTTCGGCGCTGCGACGCCGATACCGAGACCAATTGCGTTCGCACCGAGCGACTGTCGAGTTCCTGCACCTGACTGGTTCACCGGAGTTGATCGGCCACAGGCAGGCCGAACGAACCGGACACTTCATGCCGCCGTCGCTGCTGAAGTCGCAATTCGACGCGCTGGAGCCACTCGGTCCCGACGAGCATGGCTTGGCGATCGACGTCGGGCAGAGCCTCGACACCATCGTCGAGACGATGGTCCGATATCTCGCCGCCAGGCCTTGATCACTGGGCCGGCGCCGGCCACTCGTCGTGCCAGGCGTGCGGCGAAGGTCAGCGCCAGCGGCGGGCTTTGACCTTGCCACGGTGAGCCAGTTCTTCACCGCGTTCGCGGGCCGTGTCGGCCAGATCGCTGCCCCGCTCATATGCTCGTTCGCCGAGTTCGGCGCTGCGCTCGCGGGCAATGTCGGCCCATTCGCTGCCGCGGTCGCGCGCGAGTTCGGCCCAGTCGCTGCTGCGATCGCGGGCGATGTCGGCCCACTCGCTGCCTCGCTCCAAAGCCTTCTCGCCGAATTCGCTGCCGCGCTCCCGTGCGGTTTCGGCCAGCTCGGCGCCTCGTTCACGTACCGTGTCGGCCAGTTCGGCGCCGCGCTTGCGGGCACGCTTTCTGGCCTTCTTGACGACGGGCTTGCTGCGCTTGGCAGCGGTGTCGGCTAACTCCCCACCGCGTTCGGCAGCGGTGCTCGCCAATTCGATGCCGCGTTTGCGGGCAGCCTCCACCACCGGGGCGCTTCGTTCGGCCGCCGCGCCGGCCAGCTCCCGGCTGCGCTCGGCACCGGCGTGCAGACCGTGCGCGATTCTTTCGGCCAGCTCGGAATCGAACACCGAATCATCGGAGCCCGCCAGCGGGAGTGCCGATGTCACGGCCTCTGAAAGCCGGCCGGCCGCCCGCCGGCCCCGCCATCCCAGTGACGGCTTGCCCGCGGTGTCGGCCGCCGCGATGATGAGCCCGCCCAGCAGGCTCAGGTCGGTCAGCAGGGCGCGGCGCTTCTCGGCCTTGCGTTCCGGGTCGCTCTCGGTCCAAAACAGATGTCCGCCAAGGCTGCCCGGTATCACCGTGATCGCGAGCGCGGCCGAGGCGAAGCGCGGCAGCCTTCCGGTTGCCAGCAGCAGACCGCCACTGACCTGGACGGCGGCGTTGATTCGCGCGGCCGTCTCGGGATTCGACGGAACCTTGTCTCCGTAGGGCTCCGGCAGGTTGCGCAGCGCCGCGACAGTGGGCTCAGTGGCTTCGAGGGTGACCGACGGGTTGCGTAGCGTCTCAATGCCTTGGCCGATGAACACTGCGGACAGCAAAGGACGCGCGATTCTGCGAATCAACATGGCGGTGGTGTTACCCAGCTTGTGTCCCGTGCAAACCGGGCCGGCAGGCGCGCCTAAGGCGCTGGTGGGGGCGCAGCACGGCGCACCCACAGCGGCAACACGACCCAAAAACCGAGTTGCGCGACGACCGCGCAGCCCCGGCGATGGCGCCTGCAGGCGGACCGGCCACCGCGCCGAAAATGATCACCGTGACGCCGGTCAGCGCGAAGCCCATGAGCAGCAGCCCGGAATACGCGAACCGGTGCGCCGCCGACACCAGGAACTGGGTTCGATGCCGGCGAAACAACAAGCGATGCATCCCGACCGGGGCCTCCAACAACACGGTGGCGCCGACCGAGCAGCCCACCGTGGCCAAGTAGACCACCCGCATCGTCGTGCTCAGCTCGTCGAAGCGGGGCTGGAACGGCAGCGTCAGCAAGAAGCCGGTGAGCAACTGGACCCCGGTTTGGACGACCCGCAATTCCTGCAACAGACTGAGCCAATTGCGGTCTAACCGTTGGGTTTCAGTCTCCGATCGCGCCGTGGTGTCCCAGGCCTGATCGCGTTCAGGATGGTCGACGACGTCCATGGGCGTTGATCATGCCAGCCCGCGACGTCCTGCTATGGCTTCTCGGCCAACAGGAGTCGCGCCGAGGTCTCCAACCGATCGGCGATCTCGGTGTAGGACGCATAACCCATCCCGGCCCGCACCAAAGCGCCGGCGTATAGAAGCTCGAGCGATTCGACCAGGTCGGGCGGCGTGTCCGTCGCCCAACGCGGTGGCCAGGCGTTGATGTATCTCGCGGCCGATACGCAGCCGTAGCTGCTCGACCTCGGGATCTGTGCTGAGCAACGCGTTGGTGACCGCACCGGCCAGCGCCGGTTCGTCGGCGACCAGCAACGCGATCTGTCGTAGCACGGCGATCACGCGGACGTTGAGATCCGGCGATTCGGTCGGCTGCACGGGGCTGGACGCCAGCCGCCGCCAGAAAACCTCCGCAACCAGGTGCTCTTTCGAGGAGAAGTAGGTGTAGGCCGTGGCAGCGCCCACGCCCGCCTCCGCGGCGACCATGCGAATCGTCAACCCGGAGAAGCCTTCTCGGCTCAGCACGTCGATCGCCGCGCTACCCAGCCGGTCAACGGTGTTGGCTTGCTTGGCGGTCAGACGCCGCCTGGTCGATTCCCGAACTACCGGGTTGGACACGTGTCCGGACACTACTACACCGACCCGGGTGCGGCAACCGACTGCGGAGTTCCGTGCACTACGTTCAGGGGATGGTGTCCTCCCCAGATCGCCCTGTCTACGACGAGCTGACCAGCCGGTTATTCGCCCTGGCCGACCGGGTGACCGGCTTCATGCCCACCGATGAGGGCCGCACGTTGTACGACGTGGCGATGGAGTACCTCGACCAGGGAGTAGGCGTCGAGATCGGCACATATTGCGGCAAGTCGACAGTGCTGCTGGGTGCGGCGGCGCAAGCGCGCGGCAGCGTCCTCTACACCGTCGATCACCACCACGGCTCCGAGGAGCATCAGCCTGGATGGGAATTTCACGACACGTCACTGGTCGACTCGGTCACCGGGCGTTTCGACACGCTTCCCGCGCTGCGCCATACCCTCGACGAGGCCGCGCTCGACGACAGCGTCGTGGCGGTGGTCGGCAAGTCGACGGTGGTTGCGCAGGGTTGGCGCACGCCGCTGCAACTGCTCTTCATCGACGGCGGCCACAGCGAGGAGGCCGCGCGCAAAGACTACGACGGCTGGGCGAAATGGGTCCGTGCCGGAGGTGCGCTGGTCATTCACGATGTGTTCCCGGATCCGCGCGACGGTGGACGGCCACCTTATGAGATCTACTGCCGCGCACTGGAAAGCGGCGCGTTCACGGAGAAGTCGGCGACCGGGTCGATGCGGGTGCTGCAGCGGACCGCCGGCGACGCCGGGGTAGCGGTTTAGCGATCCGACTGGCTGGCCGCGCACTCGCAGTCGTAGTCGCTTTCCAGGCCGCGCGGCAGATCGGTGCCACGGAAGATGCCGTTGCCCGCGGTGGTGCGGGACAGCGCGTCGGCGGCGAGGATCACTGCTGCTCCGGTCCAGGTGGTGCGCTCGACGGGCCAGCGCTTTCCATCGCTGAACACCAACCCGGTCCAATACGAGCCGTCCTTCTCCCGCAGGTGCTGCATGGCGGTGAACTGTGTCAACGCCGCCTGCCGGTCGCCCATGGCGTCGAGGGCCAGCACCAGCTCGCAGGTTTCGGCGCCGGTCACCCACGGCCGGTCGTCGACACACCTGATGCCCAGCCCGTCGACGACGAAATCGCGCCACCTGTCGGCGATCCGGGCCGTCGCGGCGCCACCGCGTAACGCACCGCCGAGGATCGGGTAATACCAGTCCATCGAGTGGTGCGGCTTCTCGGTGAAGGCCGATGGATGAACGGCGATCGCATGTCCCAGCCGGCCGAGCGCGAGCTCCCACTCGGGTTGCGGCTCGTCGAGCATGTTCGCCAACGCGAGCGCACACCGGATGCTGTGAAAAATGCTCGCGCAACCGGTCAGCAGCGCCTCGGTCAGTGGCCCGGAAGGGCTACGCGCCCAACAGATTTCGCCACCCTCGAGCTGAAGATCCAACACGAAGTCGATGGCGGCGCGCACCATCGGCCACATCGTCGCCGCAAAGCGGCCGGTCGCCGGTGACCAGCACGTGGTGCCAGACGCCGACCGCCACGTACGCGCAGAAGTTGCTGTCGCTGTTGGCGTCTTCGACAACGCCCGCGCGTAGCTGGATCGGCCAGGACCCGTCCGCGCGCTGTTGACGGCGACACCAGTCGAAGGCGCGCCGCGCCGATTCGATCAGCCCGGCCGCGGTAAGCGCCATCGCACATTCCACGTGGTCCCACGGGTCGGTATGGCCACCGCCGGACCACGGGATCTCACCCGATGAGTACTGCAGTGCCGCAATCGATTCCGCCGTCTGACGGCATTGTTCGGGGGACAGGACGCCGGCGACGCCCGGTACTTTAGACCAGCTCAACGACGGGTACCGGTTTCTCGAAGTACAACGCGACGCTCTTGCCGATCAGCGGGTTCAATGTCGATTCGGCCAGCCGGGTCAGCAACGGGCGCTGCATCATGTCCCACACCAACATCCGATGGTATGCCGCGACGGCGGGGTGATCCGATTTATCAACGCCCACAGCACATTTGAGCCACCAGAACGGGGAGTGCAAGGCATGCGAGTGATGGGTGTGAATGAACGTCATGCCGCGGTCGGTGATTTTGCCGCGGAGTTGCTTTGCCCGGTAGATGCGGATGTGGCCGCCCTCGTTGCTGTGGTAGTCGTCGGAGAGCATCCAGCAGACTTGTTCGGGAAGCCACCGCGGCACCGTGACCGCCAGCGTGCCGCCGACCTTGAGTACCCGGATCAATTCGGTGATGACGGCGTCGTCGCCCGGAATGTGCTCGAGGATCTCCGAGGCGATGACGCAGTCGAAGGTCTGGTCCGGATAGGGCAGTGCCCGGGCGTCGCCGACGACGGCTCGCGCGCGGCCCGTTGCCGGCACCTCGTCGGCGTCAGCCATGCCGCGAAACATCGTCTCGACGTCGGCGATGTCGCTGGCGCTCTGATCGAATGCCACGACGTCCGCACCGCGCCGGTACGCCTCGAAACTGTGCCGGCCCGCACCGCACCCGACGTCGATAACCTTACTGCCCGGGCCGATGCCGAGACGATCGAAATCGACTGTCAGCACAGCTCGCCCACCGCTTCGCTCGGATCACCGGCCGCCCCGGTGCGGGCGATGGCCTGCTCGTAGACGCGCACCGTCTGTGCGGCCACCGATTCCCAGCTGAACACGTCGACGGCACGACGCCGCCCAGCCGCACCCAGTCGTTTGAGTTCGTCGGGAGAGTCCAGCAGCTCGCCCATGACCCGGGTCAGCTCGTCGGCATCTCCGGGCGGAACCAGTCTGGCGCAGCCACCGTCGGCTCCCAGCACCTCGGGTAGCGCGCCGGCACGACTGGCCACGATCGGTGTACCACTCGCCATCGCCTCCACGGCCGGGAGCGAGAAGCCTTCGTAAAGTGAAGGGATACAGGCAATTTCAGCAGATGCAAACAGCCGGGCCAATTCGTCGTCGGACAGCCCGCTGGAGATGTGGACGATGTCGGAGATACCGAGTTCGGCGATCACCTTCTCCGTGGGCCCGTTGGGCTCGAGCTTGGCGACCAGCTGTAGCTCCAGGTCGTGGTGATGACGGAGCTTGGCAACCGCGTGCAGGAGGTGCCCGACCCCCTTGAGCGGCACGTCCGCGCTCGCAATCGCCATGACACGGCCGGGAACTCGTGGTTCCGACGACGGCGCGAACAGGTCGGTGTCGACGCCCAGCGGCACCACATGAAGTTGGTCGGGGTGTACACCGAAGTCGGCGATGATGTCGGTCGCCGACGACGACGAAACGGTCAGCAACTCGGGGATGCTGCGAGCGACCCGCTCCTGCATTCCCAGAAACCCGTACCACCGGCGTACCGAGGGCTTGCGATACCACCGCGCCGCGGCGAGGTCCACCAATCGGTCGCGGGTGATCGGATGGTGCACAGTGGCGACGACGGGCAACCCGGCCGCCGCGATCTTCAGCAAGCCGACACCCAGGCTCTGGTTGTCGTGTACGACGTCGAAGTCATCGTGGCGATCGGCCAGCAGTCGCGCGGCCCGCAAGCTGAAGGTGCGTGGCTCGGGGAAGCCGGCGGTCCAGACCCCCGCCAACTCGAGGAGGTCGATGCGATCCCGGATCTCGCGCGGATGCGGGATGCGGAACGGGTCGGGTTCGCGGTACATGTCGAGGCTGGGCACCTCGGTCAGCACCACCCTCGGGTCGAGTTCTTCGGGGTAGGGCGGGCCGGAAAACACCTCGACGTGGTGTCCCAGGTCGACCAGGCTCCGGCTCAGGTGCCGGACATAAACTCCCTGGCCGCCGCAGTGCGGCTTGCTGCGATACGACAACAGCGCAATCCGCATACTCACGCCCGATCTGACGTCGAGGTGCCGAGAATCAGCACGGTGAAAGGTTCGGGCGGGGCTTCTTCCAGCTTTCTGGACACGTGTCTGGACTATAGTTTGACAAACTACCTGATGCAACGCGCAGCTAGCGGCGTTAACTTTGCCGATCCTACCCAGCGGGATGGTTGCGGTGATTCCGGTACCGTCCCGGTCGGCGATAACGTGGTGTCATGCGCGCGCTGGTCGTCGTCGACGTTCAGAAAGACTTTTGCGAGGGCGGTTCGCTGGCCGTGGCCGGCGGGGCAGACCTGGCGGGCGCGATCCGCGACTACCTGGCTGACGGCGCCGACTACCACCACGTGGTGGCTACCCAGGATCTGCACGTCGACCCGGGCGACCACTTCTCCGATCATCCGGATTACGTCTCGTCCTGGCCGCCGCACTGCCGCGTCAACACCGCCGGCGCGGATTTTCACCCCGATCTGGACGCCGGCCGGTTCGAGGCAGTCTTTTCGCAAGGGCGCCTACGACGCCGGGTACAGCGGGTTCAGCGGCCACGACGACCGCGGCACGCTGCTCGCCGACTGGCTGCGACAGCGCCAGGTCGACCAGGTCGACGTGGTGGGCATCGCCACCGATCACTGCGTTCGACGGACCGCGGCAGACGCGGCGCGGCAGGGCTTGGCCACCCGGGTGCTGGTCGATTTGACGGTCGGCGTAGGGGAGGAGTCCACCGCCGCGGCTCTTGACGCCCTGCGCGCGGCGGGCGTCGCAATCGTGGAAAGCCGATGACGGGCCCGTTGGAGTCGGCGCTGCTGGCGGCGGTGGAGCGATCGCCGGCCGCCGCGGCAGCCCATGATCGCCAGGGCTGGGTGGGTCTGTTCACCCACGATGGTCGCGTCGAAGACCCGGTGGGTTCGCGCCCGCACACGGGTCCGTCGGAGATCGGCCGGTTCTATGACACCTTCATCGGCCCGCGTCGAGATCGGCTTTCATCGCGATCTCGACATCGTCCGTGGCTCGTCGGTGATCCGCGATCTCGAACTCGAGGTGGCGATGGGTTCGGCTGTCGTCATGACGATTCCGGCGTTCCTCCGCTATGACCTGCGCCAGGTCGACGGCGATTGGAAGATCGCTGTGCTGCGCGCGTACTGGGAGCTGCCCGCGATGGTCCGGCAGTTCCTGGGCAATGGCGTATCGGCGCTGCCGGCCGGCGTCCAGCTCTCGCGGGGGCTGATCCGCAATCAGCGCCTGCGCGGCACCGCTGGTTTCGCGGCCGGCTTCCGCCGTGTGGGCTCACGGCAGAAAACTTTGGTCGACACGTTCGTGAACGCCGTCGGACAAGGCGACAGATTTGGCGCGCTCCAGGCATTGTCATCCGGTGCGACAATCGCTTTCGGTGACGACGAGGTCGCCGACGTCGACGAGCTCATCGGGCGATGTCCGGGCGCGGCGGCGACGAAGCTGATCGCGGCGGGGGCCACCGTCGCGGCCTCGGTCGCGTCGGGGCAGCGGCGCGGCATCCTGTTCGCCGATGTCGGCCGCAGTGCCACCGGAATTGCGCGGGTGCGCTATTTCGCGCAGTGATGCCCGCGGCGGCGCACCCAGGAACACCACAGCCGGACCCACTACGAAAGAACTACGTTTTCATCACTGCGAGCCGGAGACACACGACGAACACCAGCCCCTGGTCGCGGTAGACCCTTCGATCGGCGGACCTTGCTACGCGGCGCCGGCGCGATCGGTGCGGCGTCGATGGCGCTGTGGCCCACCGCGTGCAGCTCGGACGACGACGCACTGACGTTCTTCTTCGCGGCCAATCCCGAAGAGGCGGACGCTCGGTTGCGCGTCATCGATGCGTTCCAGCGCAGGCATCCCGACATCAAAGTGCGAACGCTGCTGTCCGGGCCGGACGCGCTGCTGCATGCGTCGATCTATTGCGCGGGAGGCAAGTGTCCGGATGTGTTGATGGCGTGGGAATTCACCTACTCCGGATTGGCCGAGCGGGGAGTGCTGCTCGACCTCAACACAATGTTGGCGCACGACAACGCGTTCGCTGCGGAGATCAAGGCGGACAGCGTGGCCGCGCTCTACGACACGTTCGCCTACAACGGCGGGCAGTACGCGTTCCCGGAGCAGTGGTCGGGGAACTTCTTGTTCTACAACAAGACGCTGTTCGCCGACGCCGGCGTCCCACCGCCACCCGCGCGGTGGGATGAGCCGTGGGGCTTCGGCGAATTCCTCGACGCGGCGAAGGCACTCACCAAGCGGGACAGACTCGGGCCGGGTGACGCAGTGGGGATTCGTCGACACCTGGGCGCCGTACTATTCGGCCCTGTTGTTCGGCATGAACAACGGTGTCCCGTGGTCGAATCCGCGGATCAACCCGACGCACCTCAACTTCGACGATGCCGCATTCATCGAGGGTATTCAGTTCTACGCCGATCTGGCCAACCGGCACAATGTCGCGCCCACCGCATCGGAGGCGCAGTCGATGGCGACAACGGACCTGTTCACCTCGGGTCACGCGGCGATGGCGCTCGGCGGCCATTGGAGATACCAGACCCTCGACCGCGCCGCCGGTTTGGATTTCGACATCGCCGTCCTGCCGGCCGGGCCGAAAGGACATGGTGCTCAATCGAATATCGGCACCACCGGGCTGGCGATCGCGGCGAGCAGTCCGCGCAAAAAGCAGGCGTGGGAGTTCGTGAAGTTTGCTGCCGGCCCGGTGGGGCAGGCCGTGATCAGCCGAGTCAGGGTTGTTCGTTCCCGTGTTGAGGTCGGCGATCCACTCGGATGGTTTCGCCAAGGCGCACAGCAGAATTGGAAACCTCGCCGTGCTCACCGGGGGTCCGGCACACGCCGAGGGTCTACCGGTCACTCCCGACTGGCCGAAGATCGCTGCGCTGATAGATCGCAATATCAGCCCGGTGCTGCGCGGTGTGCGTCCGGCGACCACGCTGACCGGAGGATTGTCGCAACACATCGACGAGGTGCTCCGAAACCCATGACCTCTGCCGATACGTCGACCACCGGAGTGGCCGCGCGGCGCCGCCCTTCGAGACGACGCGCGCGGGCCGGACGCTTGTTCGTCGCACCGAACCTGGCTGCGGTCGTCGTGTTCATGCTGTTTCCGCTCGGGCTTTTCGATGTACATGAGCCTGCACAACTGGGACTTGTTCACTCCCGCCACGTTCGCCGGCTTCTCCAATTACCGCGATCTGTTCACCGAGGACCCGCTCTTCAGCATCGCCATGCGCAACACGGTGGTTTATGTGGTCGGCACCGTCGTGCCGACCGTGTTGATCAGCCTCGCGGTGGCCGGCGTACTCAACCGCAAGATCAAGGGAATCGGCATCTTCCGAACCATCATCTTCATGCCCTTGGCGGTGTCGTCGGTGGTGATCGCCGTCGTGTGGCAGTTCGTCTTCAACACCAACAACGGCTTGCTCAACATCGTGCTCGGTTGGGTCGGAATCAGCCCGATCCCGTGGCTGGTGGATCCGAAGTGGGCGATGACGTCACTGTGCATGGTCAGCATCTGGCGCAGTGTGCCGTTCGCGACCGTCATTTTGCTGGCCGCCATGCAAGGCGTGCCGGAAAACCTCTACGAGGCCGCCCGACTCGACGGTGCGGGGGAGGTACGCCAATTCGTGTCGATCACGGTGCCGTTGATCCGGGCGGCAGTTTCGTTCGTTGTCGTCATCTCGATCATCCACGCGTTCCAGGCGTTCGATCTGGTCTACGTGCTCACCGGACGTAACGGGGGACCGGAAACGGCGACCTATGTTCTCGGCATCATGTTGTTCCAGCATGCGTTCGCCTTCCTGGAATTCGGCTACGCGTCGGCATTGGCGTGGGTGATGTTCGCCATCTTGCTGGTGCTGACCGTGCTGCAGCTGCGGCTCGGGCGCCGCCGAGCGGCGCAGGAGGAAAAATCGTGGGCCTAACCGCACGGGTGCTCAGACCCAGAGCTTTGCGTGGTGTCGTGGTGTACACCGCCCTGACCGTGATCGCCACCTGTGCGCTGTTCCCGATTCTGTGGGCGGTGTCGGGTTCGCTGAAGCGGCGGGCGAGGTGACCATGCCGACGCTGTTTCCTGCGCATCCGCAGTGGTCGAACTATCGCGAAGTCTTCGCGGTGATGCCGTTCTGGCGGATGTTCGTCAACTCGGTGCTGTATGCCGGGTGCGTCAGTGCCGGGCAGGTGTTCTTCTGCTCACTGGCCGGATATGCGTTCGCACGGTTGCGGTTTCGGGGCCGCGATACGTTGTTCGTCTTGTACCTGGGTACGTTGATGGTTCCGCTGACGGTCACCGTGATCCCGCAATTCATCCTGATGCGGATCGCCGGACTGACCGACACACCGTGGGCGATGATCGTGCCCGGGCTGTTCGGCAGCGCATTCGGTACCTACCTGATGCGGCAGTTCTTCCGCACCCTGCCCGACGAACTCGAAGAGGCGGCAATCCTTGACGGCTGTACCCCATGGCAGATCTATTGGCGGATACTGCTTCCGCACGCGAAGCCGGCGGTGATGGTGCTGGCGGTGCTCACCTGGGTCAACGTCTGGAACGATTTCCTCTGGCCACTGTTGATGATTCAGCGCAACAGCATCTCGACGCTCACCCTGGGCCTGGTTCGAATGCAGGGTGAATACGTGTCGCGGTGGCCGGTGCTGATGGCCGCATCCATCCTCATTCTGCTGCCGCTGCTATTCGTGTACGCGATCGCGCAACGCGCCTTCATTCGCGGCATCGCCGTCACCGGGCTGGGTGGGTAGCCCATGGCTCCAGTGACTTTCGACCAAGCGACCCGGCGGTATTCCGGCGGAGATCTCCTGCGGTCGACCGCTTGGACCTGAGCGTCGGCGATGGCGAGTTCGTGGTACTCGTCGGACCGTCCGGGTGCGGCAAGACCACGTCGCTTGCGGATGATCGCCGGACTGGAGCCGGTCGACTCCGGGCGCATCCTGATCGGGACCCGCGACGTCACCGACGACGATCCCGAAGGACCGCGACGTCGCGATGGTGTTCCAGAACTACGCGCTCTACCCGCACATGACGGTCGCGCAGAACATGGGCTTCGCTCTCAAGATCGCCGGGGTGCCGAAAAGTGAAATCCGGGAACGGGTTCTGGATGCGGCGCGATTGCTCGACCTCGAGCCGTACCTGGACCGCAAACCGAAAGATCTGTCCGGTGGGCAACGCCAGCGAGTTGCCATGGGACGCGCGATCGTTCGTCGACCGCAGGTCTTCCTGATGGACGAACCGCTGTCCAACCTGGATGCGAAATTGCGGGTGCAGACCCGCAATCAGATTGCCGGGCTGCAACGCAGGCTGGGTACCACCACCGTCTACGTCACCCACGACCAGGTCGAGGCGATGACCATGGGCGATCGCGTTGCGGTGCTGCGCGACGGCGTCCTGCAGCAGTGCGCGGCACCCCGTGAGCTGTACCGCAATCCCGTCAACATGTTCGTGGCGGAGTTCATCGGATCGCCGGCCATGAACTTGTTGACCGTCCCGGTTGTCGATCACCGCGTTGCTCTGGGCGACTGGTCGATCCCGCTGCCGCGCGAGATCAGTTCGGCGACAAAGGAAATAGTCGTAGGCGTCCGGCCGGAGCACCTGGAGATCGGCGGAACCGGCGTCGAGATGCAGATCGACGTCGTCGAGGAACTCGGCGCGGACGCTTATCTGTACGGCCGAATCACCAACGCCGACAACGCATTGACTCACCCGATCGTCGCCCGCACCGACGGCCAGCACCCGCCGCCGCGCGGCTCCCGCGTGCGGCTACATCCCCAACCGGGACACCTGCACTTCTTCGGCGTCGACGGCCGCCGGCTGCTGTGACTCCGGCGAATGACGTACGGGTCTAGGCGGGAATCGAATTCCCGAGCCGGTCAAGGATGGTGGGCACGTCGGCGCCGGTGTCACCGCGCTGGCACACCCGGACCGCGAATATCACGTTGTTCTTCACCCGCGCGCCGTGTGAACATCCCCAGCCGTCGGCGTCGTTGTTGGTCAACTCGGTGTTGTGCCAGTTGGCGCTGGCCGGGTCGCCGTTCTGAATCTGGAACTGCCAGGTGGTCGCGGCGTTGTCGGTGGCCCTGTGCACCGAGATGTTGTTGCACTGGTCCACGGACTTGAACGCGTTTTGAAAAGCTGCGGTCGCGGTCGCCGCGTCGGCATACGCGGCAATCTCTTGCTCGACGACGTGGGCGTAGTTGTCTTTGCTCTCCTGCTGGCGAAGTGCACGGAACGTGGTGAAGTCGTTGCCGACGGCGGCGGTGTTGAGTCCGAACAGCACCGCGCACGTCGATTGGTTGCCCAACGCGTAGGGCTGTAGCGGGGTCTTGAACTTCTGCTCGTAGTTCAAAGCGCTGTTGATGATTGCGCCGGTGTCGTCGAGCGACAGCAGCAGTGCGTCCACCTTGCCGGGCGCGACGACGACGGGCGGTGCCGGGGTGGCCGGTGCCGACGAGGATGTCGGCGCGGCCGCCGGTGGGGCAGTGGGGTCACCCGCGGCGTCCTGCCGAGAGGTTGCCGTCGGGGCTGGCTTGTTGACCGACGGATTGAGGGTTTCTTCGTCGTTCTTGGGGTGCGAGCAGCCGACCGCGGTCAGCGCAATCAGGCCTACGCACGTAACGAGTAGTTCGACCCGCTTCATTTGAATTCGCCCTTCCACATCATTCAGATCCGGCGTACGGCAGTGGCTTTCGCTCAACTCAGGACGGGAGCCCGGCCACCATCTGGTCCATCATTTGACTGACCGACGGGCCCGCATTGCCCATCTGGCAAATCTGCGCCCGCAAGATCGAGTTCTCGGCGGCATGCAGGTCGACGTAGCAGTTCCAGCCGACCGGGTCGCCCTGGTAGAGCTGGGCTTGGTGCCACTTCGCATCGTCTGCCGGTGACCTTGGGCGCGGAGAGCTCCCAGGTCGGCTTGCTGTCGAGGTCGGTGATCTGCACGGTCGAGTTGCAGGCCTCGGTCGGCTGGATGCCCTTGCTGAACACGTTCTGAGCCGTCTGTGCGTCTGGGAAGGTCGCCACCGTCTGGATCACAATGTAATCCGGGTAATCTTTGTCGTCCTTGAACAACGTGATGCGAAACAGATTCAGGTCAGACCCATAGAATTTGGTTCCCGGAGCGAAAAGCGGTGCGCACTCCGGATGTTGGTCGAGTTGCGCTTCGGGCGCCGGCCTTTTGCCTTTCATCTGAATCGGCAGGTTGGTGCCGAGGATGTCTCCGACAGTCTCTGCCGACAACAGCACCGAGTCGATGTTGGAACCCGTCACCTGGCCGCTGACGAGTCGGCCACCGCGATCGGACTCGCCGCCATCAGCGTCATGAGACCCGCGCAGCCGAGTGTCAGAAGTTCACGTTTCATCGAGATTCATGCCTCCCTTGATCTGAACCTTCAACGTCTGCGAGCGCCGAACACGTGCAAGTCGTCAGTTCGACGCGCGACGGGAGCCTAACCGGACTTGCCCTATTTAGGAATCGAATTCGCCATCTGGTCGGCTATTTGAGCCGGCGATGTCGGCTGGGTTGCCGTACTGACAAACCTTGGCGGTGAACACGACGTTGCTCTGTGTGCGGAAATTGAAGACGCAGCGCCAGGTGTCCGGCTGCCCTTTGGTCAACTCGATCAGAGTCCACTGGGCACTGTTGTCGGTGACGGTAGGGGCCTGCAACTGAAACTGCTGGTCCGGGTTGGAGCCGGCCGGTACCCGGGCACCATCGCAACCGCCGAGATTCTTCAACGCGCTCTGGAACGTCCGGGACGCGGTGTCGGTGTCGACGTAGGTCGCGACCTGTTGGTTGACGATGTGCTGGTAGGTGTCTTTGTCTTCGCGCGAATCAACCTCGCGGAATGCCGTGTAATCGACGTTGCTGCCATATGAGTTGGCATCGGGTCCCAACAGCGGACTGCAATTCGATTGAGCGCCGAGATCACGCGGGTCCACCGGGTAATAGTTCTTGTCGCTGACTCCCAGGTTGAACCCGAGGATCCTGCCGACCTGCGGGACGCCCAAAAAGACAGATTTGATCTTGTCGGGGGCGAGATAATCGGAGGGCGCCCGCGGGCTGGGTTGGTCCGGCGGCGGTATCCGGGCGCTGATCTGGTCCACCGCGGCGGCGGTGGCCGGGCCCCCGTTGGCCCACCCGCAATACAGCGCCTCGATGAGCACATTGTTCTTCACACGAACCTCATGCGTGCAACGCCAGCCCAGATTCTGTTGCTTGTCGGTCTGCTGAAGCGACGAGAAATGCGCGACGTCGCCGCTGAATGGCCCGGGCGCCAGGATTTTCCAGACCGTCGTTTCCGACGTGGCCGAGATGGTGGTTGCATTGCACTTACCGAGAGTGCTGTACGCGTTGTGGAAAAGCTCGCTGGCTTTAGCCGCTGTTTCGAAGGTGGCGACGATTTGTTTGAACACTCCGATGAGGCTGTCGCCTTTGGTCGCCCTGTTCGAAATGGCGCGATAGGCGGTGAACTCGCCGTCGCCAAGGGCTTCTTTGGTGAGTCCCATCGCCAGAGCGCAACTGGGATGGTCGTAGTCGTTGGAGGAGACACCGGGTGAAGCGAGTTCGGTTCGATCGTCCAGTGGCATCCCGGCGATCTCATCGACGTCTTCGGTGGAAAGCCCGAGGTTCTTGATACTACTGGCGGGCAACGGTTTTGGTGGCGGTGCCGGGCTGGCGGGCGCCGCGTCGGGGGACTGTCCCGATGTGGTCTTCTTTGCCTGCACCGGAATTCCGGCCGTCGTGTGAGTGCCGCAGGCTGCAAGCGTCAACGCAATGGCGGCGGCGCTGCTCACCGCCAGAAAACGACGCCGTAGTCCATGCATCATCAGTGCGGTCCTCTCGTCTTTCTGGTGCCGGCGGGGAGTAGGCCCCGCTGATGCTAGCCTGCTGTCCAATTTTGTGTGATTCGTATGAGTTGGCTCGCGGTAGCGTAAACGGCAGGCGCGTGAGCAAAATTCACCGAATCGGCGTCAATGGCGGTTTGGATGTGAAGTACTTTTGCCGATGGCCGGCACGCATGGTGAATCAATCGTCGAAGGAGTAGCGGTGATTCGACTGTGGCGCTCAGAGGGTCGCCGTTGTCAATCGCGTGACGGGCCGGGGGGCCCTGCGTTCGGTGGCACTGCTGGCCGCGGTCTATCTGGCTCTGGCCATGGGTGCCGGGCCGATCAAAGCCGGCTATCCGAGGGTGATCGCCGGTCCGTTGGCGTGGCTGCTCAGCGCCTCCCGGGATTTGGGCCCGGCACATCAGGAGCGCATCTCGCTGGCGGTCTCGTTGCATCATTCCGGGCGCCCGGACGCGTTGATCGACTGGACGCAGCACCATCACCTGGATGTGCGGTGGCAACCGGGTGCCGAGTGGGCCTACATCGAGGGCACCCCGGCCAACCTCGGCTCAGCATTCGAGGTGACGATCCACGACTACCGCAGCCGAAGCGGTCAGGTCTTCTACGCCGCCGCGCAGCAACCGTCCATTCCAGCCGCGCTGGCGGGTGAGGTGACCGAATTCGGAAGCATCCTGGGCTACCAGCTGATGCATCGCGCTCAACCGCCGAACATCCCGCTTGACGTGCCTCGGGGCGGGCTCAAGCCGCCGGCCCTGCTGCGCACCTACAACGCCGAGCCGCTGGTCCGTGACGGCTTCACCGGCAAGGGGCAAACCGTCGTGTTCTTCGAGATCGACGGATTCAAGCAGCCTGACCTCGACCAATGGGCCGACAAGCTGGGCTCGCCGCGGTTCACCCCGGTGCTGATCGGCGGCCAACCGGGCAAAGTGCTCGGCGAAACCGAGATGGACCTCGAAGTCGTCCACGCCATCGCTCCCGACGCCAGGCTGGTCGTCGTCAACGCGTTGGCCTTCGGCGGCTCGACCAGTTACGCGCAGGCGGGGCAGATGTACCAACTCGCCGACCGGCAGTTCCCGGGCGCGGTATGGAGTACCTCGCTCGGGATCGGCTGTGACCGGATGGCCACCGCCGCCGACCTCGCGCCGGTGGAGTCCGCGGTCCAGATCGCGGAGGCGCACGGCACGTCGGCCTTCATGTCGAGCGGGGATTCCGCAGGCCTGGAATGCGCGGATTTCAACGGTGATTGGTCCACCCCGCCCGGGGAAAAGGATCAGGGTGTCAACGCCGTCGGATCAGTGCCGGCGATGACCGACGTCGGTGGAACGACCCTGAGCACCGATGCCAACGGCGTCTGGGTCTCCGAAGCCAGTTGGTTCGACTCGCCCATGTCGCAAGGCACCGGCGGGGGAGTTTCGCGGCTGTTCTCCCGACCGCCGTGGCAGAGCAGCGTGTCCTCGGCGTGGGATTCCACCCACCGATTGACTCCCGATGTCGCCGCTGACGCCGACCCGTACAGCGGTGTCAGCATCCTCGTCGACGGGCATTGGATGGCCGGCGGCGGCACGTCGCAGTCCGCCCCGATCTGGGCGGCGCTGACCGTATTGGTCAACCAGTTCCTGACCGCCAACGGTGGCCAGCCGGTCGGAGACATCAACCCGGTGCTCTACCAAGTCGCGGCCGGCGCGGCCAAACCGGCCTTTCACGATGTGGTGGCAGGTGGCAACGCGGTGCATATCGCGGTCCCGGGCTACGACCTGGTCACCGGGTTGGGCAGTCCCGACACCGACAACCTGGCGCACGACATTCTTGATATCCAAAAAGGGGTCCGGCAATGACGGCGAGCAGTGCTGTCGGCCAACAGCATTCAGCGATCGTGCAGTGCCGGGTGTGCCATAGCGACGTTCCCAGCGGGGCATTCTGCGGGTACTGCGGGGCACATCTCTACCAACTCCCCGGAAACGGACCCGACCGGTTGCGCTCAGACGCCTACGTCGCCGAACCGAACGAGCAATTGGTCCGACTGTCGTTGGTCAGCACGCTTTTTCCGCACCTGCTGCCGCGTTCACGCACAGCGTTTCGGGTGGCACTGGGACTGGTGATGGTGGCGCTGGTCGTCACGGCTCTGCTGCGATGGCAAGCGGCGCTGATCGCGCTCAGCGTGTTCGCGTGCCGGTGCTCTTCGTCGCCTATGTCCGGCAGACCGGTATTCGCGGTGATCTCGGGCTGCCGATGGTCGCGCTGACATCGCTGACCGGGTTGGCGCTGGGGGCCGGCTGGGCGATTCTGACCGGTCCGCTGCTGGCCGATTCGTATCTCAACATGCTCGGCCCCGGCCACAGCGCCGTCCGATTGCTTGCCCAGGGCCTGAGCATCCCGGTACTCGGAGCGATCGTGATGATCGTGCCTGTCGTTGTTGCGCGTCTCTTCCGGCCGACCGGCAGGGAAGCGCTCGACGGGTATGTCATCGGTGCGCGGGCCGCACTGTTCTTCACCGCAGCCGCGATCGCGGTTCGCGCCGTCCCTCAGCTTTCCAACGGGCTTGTCGCGCACCATAAACCGGTCGCGGTGTTGGTCATGCAGGCCGGCGTTGAAGGTTTCGCGATGCCCCTGACCGCCGCTGCCGCGGGAGGTCTGACCGGCGTGGCGCTCTGGTTCAACCCGCGCGGACGAACCCGACACGGCCCGCTGCGGCGTGCTGTCATCGGGGCACTGGCCGTCGTCGTTGTCCTCTACGGCGGGTTGGGCGTTGTCGACGTCGCAAGTGTCGCACCGGCAGTACAGCTTGGGCTCAATCTGATCATCGCCGCGATTGCGCTGTTGGCCTTGCGAATTGGCGTGCATCTGGCGCTGCTGCATGAGCAGCCGGACCCGACTCGGGGAGAGGCCGTGCTGTGTTTCCATTGCCGGCACGCTGTTCCCGACATGGCTTTCTGCCCGAACTGCGGAGCGGCGGCGCGCGCCTCCAGTCGCACTGCCCGCAACGCCAGACGCGCTGTCGCCGAGGCGTCTACCGGCGCGACGCCGTCCGGGCTGTTTCCCGGCTACGGCGTACCGCCCGGTTCGTACACTGCGCTGCTGCCGCGCTCGACATCGCCGGCCGCGCTGATCGGGGCCGTCACCGCGGTGTTGGCGGTTGCGGTGGCAACGGTATCGGCCATCTCAGTGAAGGCGAGTCCGGCCGCGGTGCGCTACGCCTGCCCCCCTGACTGCGGACGCCCACCGATCGGCCCGCCGGTCGGCGGCGACCCCGGTCAGGCTTCGGCGGCAGAGCCGCCGGAGATCGTCCCGCCGCACGAGCCACCGGTCGCAGTCAAGACGTATCCGCGATTCACCTCCAAAGATGGAGCGTTCTCGGTCGCGTATCTCCCGGCTGCCGACGTCACAAAGAGCGACGACGGCATCACTATGACCTTCGACCAGGTGGACGGCGAGATCCGGCTGTTCGGAACACCGGCGGACAATCGCACGCCGCGTCAGATCGTCGAGCAGTACATTCAGAAGAATTACCGAACAGCCCAGACTTCATACCAGATCCCCAACGCCATGGTCGGCTACGAACCGGGTTACGGCGAGGTGGACGACTTCTCGCTGGAGAATCCCAACGCGGCCTCCAAGCGCGGGCGGTTGCTCGTGATGACCGCGGTAAAGAACGGTTTGGCGCTCGTTGCGGTAGCCGAGGGCCCGATGATCAGGTTCACGCCCCGCACCTCTGGTCATCCGTCGGCCGTCAACATGATGATCGCTCAGCTGATGGGCAACTCGGTCAACAGCTTCACCTGGAACAAGTCGGCCGGCCAGTGAGTCGCCACGGTCGGCGATCCGTCGTATGCGCCGTGATGGTTGCGGCGTTGATGCTGCCGGGATGTGCGCGCTCCATGGACGGGACAGCAGTGAGTCCGCCCGGCGCGACCGCCTTCCCGCCGGAGTTACCCAAGTCGAAAAGCACACCCCCGCAACACGCCAAGTACTACGACATCAGTCGGCTCAGCCAGTTGGAAGGCCAGTTTCCGCCGGGTTTCGACCGCGTACAGAACACCGCCCTGGCCCCGCTGGGACCCGACGCGGACAAGTTCTTCGCCGTCGGTGTCGGTGACATCGTGAAGGTCGACCCTCCGCTGTGTCGGTCCGTGCTGCAACCCGTGCGACCGCCCCAGGATGCGCAGTACACGATGATCGGTGGGCTCGGAAAAGGAGCGATTCTGGTCGGCGCCGTGAGTTCTCCTACGCCGCTCGGGAAGGCGGTCGTCCCCAAAGGGTGTGAGCAGGTAGCGGTCACCCAGCGAGTCGCCGGTCGGATCGTCGTCGCGACGGTCACCCGCCAGCCCGGGCCGCCCATCGACGGAGTCGTCACCACCGAATCCATTGCGGAGGCAGCCCAGGGCGCCACCAAGTCCTACGTCTTCGCCGCCTTCCTCAGCGACACCGTCGCCGTCACCGCCGAGGGCATCCTTCCCGGTAATTCCGATGCGGAGAGTCTTCTGAGCGGCATGCTGGTGAAGGCCGTGAACGTCATTCTCGGGCCGTAGCGGGATGGCGGTGGATGGGCTGTGAAACCCGCGCACTTCACTCTGGCCGAGAGCGGTGAATTCGAGCCGACCCGGTTTGCGGGAAGTCACTGGGGCGATGATCATCTCAACGGCCCGGCTGTGGTGGGGCTGGCGGCAAAGGCACTCGAAAGCCATTGTGGGTCAGACGACTTCATGCCTACTCGACTGACAGTCGACTTGTTCCGGGCAGCACGCACTGTTCCCGCCGCGGTGAGCGTACGTGTGGTGCGTGACGGCCGGCGAGTGCGCAGCGCGGAGTGTGACGTCGCCCAGGAGGGCCGATTGATCGCGCGGGCCACCCTGCTGCAATACCGTCGATCGGCGGCGCCTCCGGGGCGACTGTGGACTGTGCCGGTGTCGTTTCCGTTTCCGCCGCCCTTGGAACCCGGTGTGCAGACCGCAGTACACAGCGACACCGCGGACTGGAGTCGTTCACCCGGCGAACATCAGAACGGATCGCGAAAGCGCTTCTACAACAGTGCTATCGACGTCGTTGCAGGACAACCCAACTCGCAATTCCTTCGAGCGGTGATGGTTGCCGAGGCGACCAGCCTGGTGACCAACCTCGGCACACACGGTATCGGCTACATCAACGGCGATCTGACCGTCGGATTGGCGCGGCTCCCGGTCGGGGAATGGATTGGTGTGCAGGCAGATTCGCATTGGGCCGCAGACGGAGTGGCGGTCGGGACCGCGACGCTGTTCGACGGGTCCGGCGCTTTCGGCTCCGGTATGACGACCGCGGTAGCCAATCCCGCAGCCCAAATCGACTTCGCCAATGATCCGTTCCCGCTGAAGATCCCATAGACGCGGCGCTTACTCGTAGGAGATTGCAATGGCCGGTCAGCGAACGGTTTTCAATCATGTCGGGCTGTGTGTCGCCGACACCGCCCGGTCGCGCCGATTCTACGAGGGTCTGCTGGATTTCACGTTCTGGTGGGAACTCGCGCCGCCGGACGAGGGCACCGGCCAACTGCTGCAGCTGAACGCGCCGATCGGCTTACATGCGACGTATTTGGTGCGCGACGGCCTGGTGCTCGAACTGCTTGCCTACTCCCACCGCGTCTTGCGTGCCGGGTCGGATCGCGTGATGGATCACGTTGGGCTCACCCACCTGTCGCTGTCGGTGTGCGACCTCGGCGCGGCACTGGCGCGAGTGGAGGATTTCGGAGGCTCGGTTGTCGACGGAAGCGTCTCCGATCATTCGGCGATGATTCGCGATCCGGACGGGCAACTGCTGGAGCTGCTCTCGGATTCGTGGCTTGCCGTCTTGCCGCCGCGCCCGAACGACGGGCCGGATGCAACGATCGTCCCATGACGTCCGCACCTGAACCCGCACACGGCAGCGCAGATCCGCACATCGTGCTCGGGCTGGTCGGCGATCCCGGTGCGGCCGCTTCGTTGGCGCGCGAACTCGCTGACACCGAGTTGCACGCCGAGCTCGACAAGCGGTTACCCGGCGCGCGCTGGTGCATCGAAGTGATGGAGGGGCGATTGGTTCAACCGCCCGCGACCGACGCCGAGATCGTCAAGGCCGCGCGGAAAACACTGCTGGAAAAGCAGTGGGACGTCATTGTCGTCTTGACCGATCTGCCGTTGCACGTCGAGCAACGTCCGGTCGTGGCTCACGCCAACCCGGTCAGCAACGTGGCGATCGTGTCGGTGCCCGCACTGGGCGCGATGGGGGCACGCCACCGGACCCGCGAGGTGATCGGACGCTTGCTGGTGCGGCTGCTCGGGTCGGCTGAAGAGCGCGGCGCCGATGCGCAACGCGCGGGCCGGCGTTCACGGCGGGTGACCGTGCAGCGGGTTCGGGAGCTCGGCAGCGATCCGGCCGACGAGGCTTTCTTCTATACCGCCCGGGTGCTGACCGGCAACCTGACGTTGATCAGCGGAATGGTGGCCGCCAACGAGCCCTGGCGGTTGTCGCTGCGACTTTCACGCGCGCTGACCGGCGCGGTTGCCGCGGGCGTGTTCGGGTTGGTGACCGCCGACATCTGGCGGCTCTCGGATGCGTACGGATGGGACCGGCTGGCCGGTACAGCGGTGGTGTCGATCGGCGCGACGGTCGCGACACTGATCATCGGTGCGGAGCTCTGGGAACCCATCGTCAGCCGTGCGGTGCGCAAGCAGGTGATCTTGTTCAATATCGCGACCGCGCTGACCGTCACGATCGGAGTCACCGTGCTCTATGTCGCCTTGTACCTGTTGGCACTGATCGCGGCTTACTGGTTCGTGGTGCCGCAGATCTGGCGCGATCAGGTCGGGCATCCGGCCGCGCTGCGTGACTACTTCGAATTAGCGTGGCTTACTTCGTCACTGGCGATGATCGGTGGTGCACTGGGCGCGGCACTGGAACCGGACGAGGCCGTGCGAGCCGCCGCGTATGTCCAGCATTTCGAGGACGAAACCGATCTCGACGAAGCAGCCTAGGCGCACTCGAACGCGATGGCAGGGCGGGTATTGCCGTCCAGACTCGAGTTGAACAGCCGGCCGGGTCGTCGAGGTGACGCCTTCGGCGAAAGTCAGCTTGACGACGCTCGATTGCGCTCGAACTACACGACGACGAACCACACGGCGACGTAGTGACTCACCGCTGCGGCTGCGGTGAAAGCGTGAAAAAACTCGTGGTAGCCGAAGGTGCGCGGCCACGGGTTCGGCCAGCGAATGGCGAAGAAGACAACGCCGATGTTGTAGAGCACCCCGCCTGTGACGAGCAGGCCGACGACGATCGGACCACCACCGTCGAGCAGGGTGCCGGCGAACCAGAGCGCTACATAACCGAGTAGCAGGTACAGCGGTATGCCAACCCATCGAGGAGAGGACGGCCACCACATCTTCAGAGCCACTCCGGCTGCCGCGCCCGTCCATACGATGCCCAGCACTTCGGCCCCGGTCCGCGGCGGCATTGCCAACAGCGCAAACGGTGTGTAGCTACCGGCGATGAAAAGGAAGATCGCCGAATGATCCAGGCGTTTCATCCATTTCAACGCCACTGGGTTGTGCCAGTGCTTGCGGTGGTAGATGGCGCTGACGCTGAACATCGCGACAATGGTGACCGTGTAGATCACGGTCGCAAGGACGGCTTTGTCCGACGACGTGATTCCGGCAACCGACACCAGTGCCAATCCACCTACGGTGGCGATAGCCGCACAGCAGAGGTGGATCCACCCGCGGGCGCGTGGCCTCCCAATCAACTCGGCGACGGTGTCGGCCAGGCCTTGGGGCAGGTCGTCGGCGGCCGGAACCACCAGGTCGGCGGCTGGAGAAGCTGTTCTCGGGTCTGCGCGGCGCGGCGTCATGTCGTACTCGTCGACCGCGAGGACGGCAAGCCGCTCTCCGTTTGAACCACCAGGCCACGATACCTATCCGTGCGCGGCAAGTCCGGTTACACACCACGACGACGCCCGCGGCCCTGACCGCGGGACTCGCCGGCACCGCCGGCTCGGCTCCTCGTGATCACCGTGTGTCTGCGCCAGGGGTTTCCGGAGGCTACTGTTAAAGGGATGCCTGTCCCCGCGTCCGCATCTGCGGCTCATGAGGAGGGCGTCGAACGGTTCTTGTCGAGTTACCGTTCGATTCCCTCGACGGCGGCTGTCCGACTGGCCAAGCCTACCTCTAACTTGTTCCGCGACCGCGCGAAACTCCGCAGCCCCGGCTTGGACGTGTCAGGGCTGACGAACGTCATTTCCATTGATCCCGACGCCCGAACCGCCGACGTAGCGGGAATGTGCACCTACGAAGATCTGGTGGCAGCGACGCTGCCGTACGGCCTGTCGCCGCTCGTGGTTCCGCAATTGAAGACAATCACCCTCGGCGGAGCAGTCGCCGGCCTGGGCATCGAGTCGGCCTCATTTCGCAACGGCCTGCCGCATGAATCGGTGCTTGAGTTGGATATCCTCACTGGCACAGGAGAATTGCTCACCATCTCGCCTCAGCAGCACCCCGACCTATTCCGTGCATATCCGAATTCCTATGGCACGTTAGGGTATTCGACGCGATTACGGATCGAGTTGGAACCTGTCAAGCCGTTCGTCGCGCTGCGACATGTGCGGTTCGGCTCGCTGAGCGAGTTGATGGCTTCGATGGATCGCATCATTGATTCGGGCGAGTTTGAGCAGATGCCTGTCGACTATCTGGACGGCGTGGTGTTCGACGCCACCGAGAGCTACCTATCTCTGGGTGTTCGCACCGATGCCGCCGGCCCAACCAGTGACTACACCGGACAACAGATCTACTACCGCTCGATCCAGCACGAGACCGGCACCACAGAAGACCGGTTGACAACGCACGACTACTTCTGGCGTTGGGACACCGACTGGTTCTGGTGCTCCGGTGCTTTCGGCGCGCAGAATCCCCGTCTGCGACGCTGGTGGCCGCGACGCTACCGCCGCAGCAGCGTGTACTGGAAGCTGGTGGCGCTCGACCGGCGGTTCGGTATTGCCGACCGCGTCGAAAAGCGCAATGGCCGTCCGGCTCGCGAGCGGGTAGTTCAAGATGTCGAGCTCCCACTGGAACGCACGACGGAGTTCTTGGATTGGTTTCTCAAAACGGTACCAATTGCTCCGATTTGGTTGTGCCCATTGCGCTTACGTGATAACAACGGCTGGTCGCTGTATCCCATTCGGCCGGGACACAGCTACGTCAACGTCGGCTTCTGGTCGTCGGTTCCGGTAGGAGCGACCGACGGCGCAACGAATCGATTGATCGAGGAGAAAGTCGGTTCCCTGGACGGGCACAAATCGCTGTACTCCGACTCCTATTACAACCGAGAAGAGTTCGACGAACTCTACGGCGGCGAGGCCTACAAGACCGCGAAGAAGGTCTACGACCCGGACGCCCGCTTCCTCGACCTTTATGCAAAGGCAGTGCAACGACGATGACGACCACCAAGGAGACGGCGTCGACCGTGGGAGGCAAGATGAACCTCGCCGAGGTCTTGGCCGTCTTCACCAGTGGCGCCACCGAATCATTGCGGTTCACCGCCTACGACGGCAGTTGCGCCGGAGCCGAAGACGCCCTGCTGGGAATGGATCTGCTGACTCCGCGCGGTACGACCTATCTGGCCACTGCGCCGGGTGAGCTCGGTCTGGCCAGGGCATACGTCAGCGGTGACATCGAGGCCCGCGGTGTGCATCCCGGCGATCCCTACGACGTGCTCAAGTTGCTGGCCGAAAAGGTCGAATTCACCAGGCCCTCGCCGCGACGGATGGCCAGCATCATCCGCGCTATCGGTGTCGAGCGTCTGGTGCCGGCAGCGCCGCCACCGCAAGAGAGACTGCCCCGCTGGCGCCGGGTCGCCGAGGGCATGCGGCACAGCAGGACGCGAAATGCCGGCGCGATCCAATACCACTACGACGTCTCCAACTCTTTTTACGAGTGGGTTTTGGGGCCGTCGATGACGTACACCTGTGCGATCTACCCGGAGCCCGGCGCAACGCTGGAGGCGGCCCAGGACAACAAGTACCGGCTGATCTTCGAGAAGCTGAGGCTGCAGCCGGGGGACCGGCTGCTCGATGTCGGTTGCGGCTGGGGTGGCATGGTGCGCTACGCGGCTCGGCGCGGCGTCCACGCGATCGGTGCGACTTTGTCCGCCGAGCAGGCTGCCTGGGCTCAATCAGCGGTGACGGCTGAAGGACTCGGCGAACTGGCCGAGGTGCGTCACTGCGACTATCGCGACGTCGAAGAAACGGGTTTCGACGCTGTCTCTTCGATCGGATTGACCGAGCACATCGGCGTCAAGAACTATCCGTCCTACTTCGAGTTCCTCAAGTCCAAATTACGCACCGACGGTTTGCTGCTCAACCACTGCATCACCCGCAACAACAACAAGTCGAACTTCCGCGCGAGCAGCTTCACCGATCGCTACGTCTTCCCGGACGGGGAGCTGACCGGCTCGGGCCGCATCCTCTCGCAAATCCAGGACGTCGGATTCGAGGTGCTGCACGCGGAGAACTTCCGCCACCACTACGCGATGACGTTGCGTGACTGGTCCCGCAATCTCGTCGCGCACTGGGACGAGGCGGTCGCCGAAGTTGGCATCGCCACGGCGAAGGTCTGGGGCCTCTACATGGCGGCATCCCGAGTAGCGTTCGAACAGAACAACATTCAGCTGCACCACGTGCTGGCGTCGAACCTCGCAGAAGACGGCGCCGACGGCCTGCCACTGCGTCCTTGGTGGCAACCCTAGATTCTGGCGCCGCGGCAGACGCGCGCAACTAGGGTGACCTGATCACTCGACGGCAAACTGCCGAATAGCTTGTGGGACAGCGATTTTCGTCAGTGTGTCATATTGATCGCGTCGAGCCCCGGCCGAAACGATGGGGAAGTGCCGTCAACCCGGCGGCGGCATGCACAGGCGGCCGCGCGCGAGACGCACCGCCACGGCAGCCTGATCGGGAGTCACGCCGGCCTGACTGGCTACCGTGCCGGTCGCGGCCTGGGCATCCTGGCCGGTGTAGAACGCGCGGCACGCCTGCAGGCCGGCTTGAAGCACCGCGTCGTCGTCGCCCGGGAAACCAGCTGCGCGGGCTTGGTTGATGTAGCGCTGCTGATCCGGCGTGATCGGGACCGGCCAAGCCGATGCGGTTCCGGTGGTCAATCCTGCCAGAGCGCCGGCCCCGAATGTCACCACCAATACCGGAACGAGCTTCTTGATCACGGTAGGCAACGGTCGTCCCTGCCTCTCTGGTCAGGTCAGTTTGTCCGACACAACTCCTTTAATTGGAGCACGGCCAGCGGGGCCCCACCTACCCGCACGCCCCACGACGACCAGCTGCTCCCCGCACGCCCCACGACGACCAGCTGCTCCCGCACGCTGACTCAGAAGCCGTCGCGGCTCGGTGAGTCGGCGTGCAGGGAGCCAAGACCGCTCTTGATGCCGTCGTTTATCTGGTCGTTGACTGTAGGCCCGTGCTGGGCGACGTCGCCACGCTCCGTGCTGCAGCTGCACCCGAGGGCGCCGAACGAGCTGGGGTCGGCACTCGATGGTGTGGCCAACGATAGGGCGGCCCCGAGTGTCATCACGGCGGTGAGTAAAACCTTGTTGAGCACCACTGGCCCTTCGTGAGAGTCGACCCGGCTTACCCCGACAAGGCCGGTCTTCGAACTGTTCTCGGCGGCGTGGGGGTCCGGGCCGGATTTATGGCTAAGCCGAGTTGACGTCCCGGGCGACGAACTGCTCGAGGTCGAACAGGTTGTCTCCGGCGCGCTCGGCGACGCGTAGCAGGCTGATCAGTACGGCCTCTTCTTCGATTTGCTCGTTCAGGAACCACCACATGAACTGCTCGCCGAGGAAGTCCCTGTCGTCGCGGGCTGCGGCTGCCAGCGCGCTGACTTGTTTGGTCACGCTGCGCTCCAAGTCGAGCGCGCACGCGATCGCGGCGTGGGGATTGTCGAACTGATTACGCACCTCATCGACGCCCGGGATCTCAACTCCGAAATCGCGGTCGATGAAGTATTGCACCATCTTCATCGCGTGCTCGCGTTCGTCGCCAGCCTGCCCGTGAAAGAACTTCGCCAGTTGGGGTAGGTCATCAGTGTCGAAATAAGCGGCAATTGCGACATATTGCTGCGCCGCGGTAAATTCATTGCGAATCTGCTCTTCCAGCAATTTGTGGAATTGTGTTGTAGAAACGTTGTGATTGGTCATAGCGATCACGTTACCGCAGCTCAGGGATGCCATCAACGAAGGTAATACTTATTCAGGTCAGCTTTCCCTAAGTAAAGTAAGCCTCCATTGAGTGCATTTGCTATAGGCCAGCTTGGCCTAAGTAAAGCAAGGCTTGGCTGAATAGATTGAACGAAAGCTCGTGGAGAATGGTAAATGACGGTTTATATCGTCACCGTCATTGCCACCTAGGGAGAATCGCGGCACCGCGTAAGGGCCGGGATTCATCGCGGCTTGTGCGGCTACCGTGCCGGTGCCGCGCCTTGTCTCGTGACTCAGTGCCGTAACCGCGCTCCATTCGGCGGCACCGGCCTCCGGATCATGCAACGAAATCGCCGCGAATCCGCCGAACTTATCGGGGTACTGCTTGATCTTTGAGGCCAGAAAGTCGTTGCATGCGGCCGCAGCTTCCTCAGCTTCCTTCTTGTCGAGAATGCGCTCAATTCCGGGACACACCAACGAGTTGACGATGTAGTCGATGCCGCTTTCTTCCATTGCCTGCAGCCGCGTATGGTCGAAGTCCTGCAGGCGCGGCGCCACAACCTCCATGTATTCCTTGTTCAGGGCATTCTCGGCCATGAACCATGCCCAGTCCGGTTCACCCTTGTCGGTCAGCTTGACACCGGCGTGGTGGGCGTAAGCCTCTTCCAAAGCGATCTTCGGCAGCGGTGCGCGCGGCTTGGGCTCGTGCATGTTGGGCAAACGCGGGACAGGCATGATTCTCCTTGCAACGCAGAGTATTCGCAGAAGTCGGTACCGGATGAAGCCGACTCGGACATCGCTGGACGAGGCTAACTCTAAGCACCACAAGGGTTTACGAATATACGCACAATGACGTATGTCGAGGCGCGATCGTCACCGCGGTCCAAGCTTCGAGCGATGAGGCGAGCACTTAGGTGCTGGCGTTACGCTTGATCATTGTTCTTGTGTGCACCCCAGCCGTGTACACGATCGATGTCGATCAGGGCGCTGACGCGCGCCCGATCTCGCCGCGGGTAAGGCTGTCCACGGTAGTGCTGAGATATTGCATCTATGTCGGTCATGCCCTCGTCGTCGTAGATGTCAACGACTCTGCCAATGAGGGTGATGTGGGTGTACCAATCGGTTTCATCGAGCACAGTGAGCGATACGCGCGGATTCTTACGCATGTGCGCCAATCGCTTTCGCCCGGTGTCCATATTCACCAGGATGTGATCGTCGCGCAGCAGGTACCACGTTGCGGCCGAAACGGGTTGTCCGTCTTCGCGGATCGTACTTATGACAGAGGGATTGGGCTTGGCCAGCATCGTCCGATCAGCATCCGTTAATTTCTGCGATGTCATCGCCGTGTGCTCCTTCTCGTCGACCGACGACACGGTGCCGACTCTTGGGAGAGTCGCGTGCGCGTTCGCAGCGACGTTACTCTCGAATGTCAGACGATTGGGGCGGCCCGCAGGGGCTCAAGGGCGCGCGACCAGCACTCGACCTGGCCCAGCAACGTCGTGAGCGCCTGGGCTTGCCAGTTGCCCGGGCTGAAGGTGGAAGCGTTCTGAAAAGAGGTTCGGAACGACAGCGCCAGCTGTGCGCTCACGTCGGCGATCTGAAGTTCGCCAAGCATGAGCCGGAGTTGCTGGGCCGCGCGGGCACCCCCAGGATCACCACCGCCGTAGCTGACGATGCCTGCCGCCTTGTTGTTCCACTCGGCGTACACGAAGTCGAGCGCGTTCTTGAGCACGCCGGGGATGCTGTGGTTGTACTCCGGCGTGACGAAGACGTAGCCGTCGAACTCCGCAACCTTCGCCGCCCACCGACGAGTGTGCTCGTGCTCGTAGCGGCCGAGCGTGGGGGAGACCGGCTCGTCGAGGTTGGGCAGCGGCACGTCCGCAAGGTCGACAAGCTCGTAATCCGCCGAACGGCGATTGATCGCTTCCTCGAGAACCCATTGAGCGACCGCCGCGCCTCTGCGACCGGGACGGGTACTTCCCAGGACAATGCCAACTTTCGTCATTGCCAGTGCTCCTAAGTCCGGTCGCGTCGTTGATTGGCAACGTCAGAGTTCGTCGCGTGCAGTGCCTCACGGATCACGTCCACGACAGCCGTGGGATCGACCAGCATCACCAGATGCGACGAGTCGACCTCCCTGACGGTCATGGAGCCGCGGGAGTAGCCGAACCGCTCGACGTCGGGATTGATGGCGCGATCGGCCGTCGCGACCAGACCCCAGGAGGCCTTGGTGCGCCACGCTGCGGTCGTTGCCTTCTCGGTGAAAGCTGCGGCGGCCAGCGGTCGCTGGGAGACCGCCAGCACCCGAGCGAGCTGCGGGTCGACCCCGGCAGCCAGCACCGCGGGGAACGTGTCGACGTCGACGTAGACGTCCGTGCCGTCCTCCTGGCCGGGTTGCGGGAAGTGTCGGTAGACAAGCGCCGCAGCGAGGTCTGCGTCAGGAAAACCGCCCTGCAGCTCGCCAATGCTTTCCCCTTCCTCGAGCGCGTAGCCGGCCAAGTAGACCAACCCGACGACGTTGTCTTCCGAGCCCGCCACGGTAATCACTGCACCGCCATAGGAATGACCAACCAGCAGGACGGGCCCCGGGATCTGCCGGACGACCGAGGCAACGTAGGCCGAGTCACTGACCAGACTGCGATTGGGCACGGCCGGGACGACGACGGAAACCCCGTCGGTGAGCAGCTCGGAAACGACCGGCGCGAAGCTCGCTGAGTCTGCGAACGCCCCGTGAACAAACACGACGGTGGTATGGGTCGACATCAGGTGTGCTCCTCGGTGAGGCCGGCCGACGCCCCGAAGGACCGCCCGGCGAGGCACGATCTACGTTGCGGCGCGTGGCATGTGAGTTGCCGCAGCCAACTTTGGACGGCTGGGACGAGGCCAACTCTAAGCAGTCCGAGACCGCACGAAAATACGCACAATGACGTAGGAGGCGAGAACGCTACGAAACCACTGGCACCGTTACAACTCTCACCGCTGGTCGACGTCGCGGCACTCGGGCCCGGCTAACCGTGAATTGAACTTTAAGGCAGGGCAACCCTCGCGACTGTTCGTCGGCCTTACGTCACAGTGACAAATTGATCGAGCGTCGCTGGTCGTTGAATACCAGCTCGCAGAACAGATTTCGACTTTATTACGTGAGGATGGACCAGCATCCGGCACTGTCATCTTTCGCGGAACCTGACCGGCACTGTCGGTTGGTCGTGGAATCGGATCACCGGCGGCCAGGACGGGTGCAATCGGGAACGCCACTGGTCAGAGTGCTTCATCGAACTTCCCAGTTCAGCGTTTTGCCGATAAGCGACATTATGTCAACTTAACGTCGCCGTCCGCCACCGCGAAATGCCCTCTGCTGCTCCCCGATTCGGGCTACAGCCCGGACGGTACGGGCTTGCCGTTGACCGTCACCTCGACTCGACCGGTCTGCTGGTTGTACTCGATCCGGCCGTGTTCGAAATTCGACACCAGCAGATCGCCGTCGGCGGTCACGTCGCTGATTGGGAAACCCAGCGGACCTGCCGAGCCGTTTTCTCCGGTGACCGCAGGCGCACCGTCCGGACCGCGTTGGATATTCCAGGCGTCTCGGATTTTGCCCAGGGTGATGTAGGCGGGCGTACCGGCCTGGTTATTTTTAGCGGTGATCACGCCGTTCTGAAACTGCTGGAACACCAGCCCGCTCTCCCGGGTGCCCGCGTTGCGGTCACCCGTCAGCGGCTTGCCGAGAGCGTCCTTCTGATCCTCGGTTGCCGATGAGTACTTGGCCGCGATCGGTCCGGTCAGGGTCACCTCGACGTCGTCGACTCCGACGAGCTTTACCTCGGTGGGCTGCGCTGCAATTTTTGAGGTCGTGATGGTGCTTGCTTCGACTCGGGTCGGAGCCGATGTGTCGACACTCTTGCCGTCGCTGCAGCCCACGATGATCAGCGCGACGGCGGCGATGCCGAGGAGTGCCGTGCGACGGTCTGCAGTCGTTGTCATGGATGTCCTCCCGCGTCTTGCTGGTCTGGTCGAAAGCGGCTGACCTGTCGACAAACGTACGGGCAGTCGTCGACGGCGAGGCAGAGCACCCCGGTCTGGCTCATCGCCGAACGGGCCGTACAACACCACGTCCTCGCCGAGTAAACGGGCGAGGGTGTCTTTGTCTGCGCCGCTGTCGATGCAGTCGACAAAGGATTCCAAGGTGTCGCGGTGCGGCGCGAACGTGGTCATGATGACTCCGTGTCGTGTGCCAGATCGGGCCTGCTTCTACGCCGTCAGCTGGTCGGAGAAGTAATGGCCGTTGTCCAGATTCGCGAGCAGGTTGGGCTGAGCGGGTTCCCACCCGAGGGTCCGGCGCGTGACGAGATTGGACGCCGGGAGGGACATGGTGACCGGATACGCAAGCGACCCAAAATAACCCGGCAGCATGAGGACATCCGCGGGGATGCTCACAACGGGCAGATCCAGCCGGCTGCCGATGGCCTCCGAAATCTCGCGGAACGGGATGCCCTCGTCCTGGACCGCGTGCCACGCTCTGCCGGCCTGGCCCTTCTCCAGCGCCAAGCGGAATAAGGAGGCGGCATCGCGGATGTGCACGGCGGGCCAAAGGTTCGCGCCGTCTCCGGGATAGCCGACGACGCCCTTCTCTTTCGCGACGGCGATCAGCCCCGGCAGGAAGCCGGCAGTATCTGTCGTGCTGTGCGCGATAAGGGGAAGCCGGACGACCGAAGATCGCACACCTTGCTCGGCAAGGCCGAGTACGGCTCCCTCCACGCCATTGCGAAACCGCAGGGTGCCCTTGTGCTCCTTGCCGACTGGAAGGACCGGGTCGTCTTCGGTGGCGGGTCGGCCGAGGTCCTCCCCGGGGCTGCCGATGCTGCCTGCGGTGACCAGCGGCTTCCCGGTTCCCGCGAGCGCCTCGCCGAGGGCGGCCACTTCGTCGAACTCCACGGCTGTCACGGCGTCGATTCCGCCGGACGGGAGCAGGTCGCGTCTGAACGCGACGTGGATCACGCCGTCGGAGTCTGCGGCCGCTTCCTTGAGGCCGTCGAGATCTTCGATGTCGCCGCGACGCACCGTGGCGCCGAGCGTTGTGACCGCCGACGCGGCCTCGTCCGACCGGGCCAGACCGGTGACCTCATGCCCGGCGGCGACGAGATCGGAGATGACGTAAGAACCGGCATGGCCGGTGCCGCCGGTGACGAATACGCGCATCTGAATTTCCTTCCAAAGTAGGTATACGGGTTCGCTCAGCTGAGAATGTTGACGCCGAGGAAGAAGTTGGTGTGCTTGACGGAGTGTGCGACGAGACCCATCTCCAGGAGACCCGCGTTCTCCAGTGCCCGCGCCATCGGCAGCGGCCCAGTGTCCTGCGGGCGCAGGCCGAGGCTCTCGATGAACGCTGACACGCTCGCCTTGGCCTGCGCGTCATCGCCGGCTATAAAAACGTCGACCGGCCCCCCAGAGGCCAGGACGTCGCGGAAAAGGGTGTTGAACGCCTTCACGACACGGGCGGTTGCGGGGGCGGCTTCGGCGACCATCTCTGCGATGGAGGTGTCGGCAGGGATGGCCAGCCCGGTTGCGCTGGGATTGAAGGAGTTGGTGATGTCGACGATGATCTTGCCGGCCAGCGCGTCCCCGTACTGGCTGACGACCGGCACAGCGCTGTCGAACATCACTGCGAGGATGACGATCTCGCCAGCCGGCACTGCTCCCCACGTTCCGGCCGTGGCGCCGTTGCCGAGCGCTCCGGCCAGGGCTGTGGCCTTGTCCGCATCGCGACCTATGACTTCGACGGCGTTGCCGCCTTTGACGGCCAAGGTGCCGATGGCGCTGGCCATATTCCCCGAGCCGATGATGCTGATGCTGCTCACGAGATCTCCCGTCTTGGTTGCTAGGAAAGGTTGACTACTCAACCATATGGACAAATGGATGATGCGTCAACCAATCGGGGTACGATGGATGACGATGACATCCGACTGGCTGAACCCACGTGAGGACCGCGCTTGGCGGGCCTTCATGCATGCGCACTATCAGCTCGTCGTGCACCTGAACCGTGGCCTGCAGGAATCAGGTCTGTCTGGCGCCGACTACGAAGTCCTGGCAGTGCTCTCGGGTCGCGACGGGGACCGCATGGCCGCCCGCGACCTGTGCAGCGCACTGGGTTGGGAGAAAAGCCGTCTCTCCCACCAGTTGCGCCGCATGCAGAAGGACGGGTTGATCAGCCGCGAGCCCAACCCCGACGACGCTCGCAGCACTATGGTCTGCCTGCTGCACAGCGGCCGCGCCGCCATCGAGAAGGCGGCACCCAGGCACGTGGCGGACGTTCGCCAAAACTTCATCGACGTGCTGACCCCGGCCGAGCTGGACGTATTCGCCACCCTCAACGAACGAGTCCTGCACCACCTGGCCACTAACTACGACTCCCCCGCCGACGACGAGCCTTTATAACTCTCATCAGGCTCGGGCCTCCGTCGCCATCGAGCCTCAGTCATGGCTGAGCCTCTAGTGTTTCGGGTCTGCATTTTGCCGCGCGTCGAAGAAATGCATGATTGCCGCAGCTACCTGGTCTGGGTGCTCCTCGTGGACAAGGAGTTTCGCATTATTGATAACTGTGAGCTGCGCGGTTGGGGTGAACTGTTCGGTCATCTGGCGTGCTAGGTGGAGCGGAAAAAACGGGTCGTGAGCACCCCAGATCATCAGTACCGGCGCGGATATCTGGGCATGCGTGGTCCGAAAGTCATCCACGATCGTCCAGTCGAAACCGAGGAGATACCGCCGAACGCCCCTGCGGCGCACGCGATCCGCAACTACCGGATCGACAACGCAACGAAAAAAGTCATCGTCGAGACGGTCGCGATTGGAAAACACGTCACCGAACGCCCCGCGCGACTGTAGGTATCGTCGCCACCGAAAAAGCGCCGGCAACACTTCTGTCGAGGCGGGGATGCGGGCTAACGCCGTGTAGAGGGGTATCCATGGCGGCCGATGACCCGGCATTTCAGTATTGAGCAGGACTAACCGCTCGACGCGGTCCGGGTCGCTCAAGGTCAGCAGCCGTCCCAGCGTCGCGCCGCTGTCATGGCCGAGAACCGCGTATGACCCTACGTCGAGCGTGTCGACGAACCGTCGAAGGGTATGCGCCTGTGCCTGAAAGTGAAAGTCGTAGTCGTCGTCCCATTCCGATGCGCCGAGACCCGGCGTATCGATGGCGTAGCAGGTGAATTGGCGCTGCAGAAGGGGCACCAGATGCCGGTATGTCAGGCTCGAGAACGGAAATCCGTGCAGCAGTATCAACGTTGGGCCCTCGCCGAATTTTCGGTAAGCGATTCGCGCCCGGTCGACTTGGGCAAACCGGAGCGGCTGGGCAAGAAAGCTTGATGTGTCAGTGACTTTCATCGTATGGATCACTCCTTCATGACGATCGGTCGCGGATTGCGCGGTGTCGCTGGCGGCGAGACAGGCCGGCCTTCGCGGTCCACACCCGAAAATGCCCGCTGGCGGCTGCCATCCCCAGCCCTGGCACTGCCAAGTACTGCCATCCGGCAACAACGGACCGGGTCTACCTGCGTCAAACGAGATCGGTCCGGTGGCCCACCATCGGCCAGTTGCGTGCGTCTTCACGCGGTTTCGGCACTCTGCCCCGACGATCGACCCGCACCGCCGGCTCGGGCACGCCGCAGGCAACCCCGACACGTGCTGGGTCACGTTTCTTCCTCTGCGGGCCCGCACGATGCCGGTCGCTGATCTCGAACCAGCCAGGCAGAGACCATGTCCCAGCTACGGCCGGTATGTCGACCGAACGGATGACGAAGTGCAATTACGCCGCATCCGTCCCGGTGTTGCGGTTAACTGGCAAACATGAGAATCCTGTTGTCGTCGCGCCGCGGTGACGCCTCGGTAGCAACGCCCGCAGCTTTGCGTTCTCGCCGCGGAGTAACGCGGCCGAGGCTGCGGAAACCGTCCGTGGGCGTCGCGGCGTCAGCCGTCTTCGGTCTCGCCCTGATGATGGTGCAGCCCGGCGGAGCGCCGCTAGCCGTGGCCGGGCCAGACACACAGTGCCAGGATCCGGCGTACACGACGGCGATCGTCTACCCCAATAGTGGGCAGTGGGAACACTCGGCGGTGGTGGCATGCGTTCCGGTGAGTGTGGTCGACCATAACTGCCATGCGCCGCTGGGAGAGCCCCACACGCTTTTGTATCCGGTGGGCCAAGGCCCAGAGCCGGGTTGCCGCAGTATCTATGGACCGCACTGACGACTTCAACGGAGTAGCCATGGATCACACAGCACCGACTGCACCTCGCGAAGCTCCCACCGAGACGAACGCCTGGATACGATCAGGAACGGCACTATTGGCTGCCGTGGCCGTCGCCGTCGGATTGGCAGGCCCGGCTCAAGCGGGCCCCACTGCGACGGTCAAAGCCAGGACGCAGCGCATGTCAGACGCCAATCTCAATGCGCAACAACGCGGTTGGTACAGCCCCGGAGATAAAGTTGACTTGACGTGCTCGAAGCATGGCGAGGCTGTCAAAGGTTTCTTCAGCTTCAATATTCCCAACGGCGGCTGGGATGATCTGTGGTATCGGACCTCTGACGGCAGCTACGTCGCCGATGTCGATATCGAGACGGGAACGCTGAAAGACGTTACGCCGGAATGCGGTAGCGGCGCGCCCGCACCGGCGGCGGGTACCGACAGAGGAGCTCACGCACTCGCGTGGGCACGCCAGCAGATGGCCAGCAATCCCGATAATCCCGTCCAGTGCGAGGTGTTCGTCGAAGAGGCCTACGAGCACGCGTTCCGGTACCCGAGCGCCATTGCCGGCTTCGACGACCTGAAGGCAAAGGGTCAAATCCATACGAACACCGACAATATTCCGGCCGGCGCATTGGTTTTCACCAGCGATCCTCGTTTCGACCAAGGCAACGGCCACGTCATGTTGAGCGAAGGAAACGGCAACTACCTCACTGCCAACTATTATCGGGATCCCAAAATCCGTGAGGTTCCGCTCAATTCCAACGACGCTCAAGACAAGTTTCTGGGTTGGGCCTACGCTCCCTGACCGCGGTTACGGCCGCGCTGACCGGGTCCACGGCGCCGCGAAGTCGGCCGGTGCTACGGCGTTTCGGGCCCGTGCCAGCCCGGCGTACGCATGTGTCGGGCGCTCTGGGGATCCCACGTCAGATACTCGGACATGTCCTCGTGGCGACCCATCATCGTTGTCGACGCTTCGAGGACCACGTCGCCGTGCTGGTCGGTGCAGACGCTTCGGGTCGTGACGATGTCCGCGCCGAAACGCTCGTCGACAGACTCCACGTACATCGTTCCGCGCAGCACATCGCCGGCGACGATTGGCCGGTGATAGCGAAAGCGTTGCTCGACCTGGATCATCTGAATCTGGTCCATGCCCAGGTCGACGTTGCCCAGAAAGTGCCGTTGGATCAGGGCGGCGAATACCGCCGGGAACGTGGGTGAGGCAACGACCGCCGAGTAGCCCAAGTCCGCGGCAGCTTTGTCATCAAGGGTGGCGGGATCGGTCGCCTTCACGGCCTGGGCGAAGACGCGCACATCCTCCCGTCCCACCACGAATGGGTCGGGATAGGGCCACACCATGCCTCGGATGTCGGTTTTCAGGGCCATTGCTACGACCCTACGGCGCTGAGCGCGGGATCGGAACTTTACGCTCGATTTTGCTGACATGCCGGCTTCGCCGTTATGGCGGCGCCGCTACGTGCGCCTCCCACCGAGTGCGGCGTTGTTCGTCGGTCTGCTCCCACCATGGCGGCGAGCCGCGCTCCCCCAAAGCAACTTTCGCGGCGTGCACACCCGCGCGGGCGTCAGACTCTTGCGGTGTTCCCTTGGCACTGCGCACTTCTCGGCGCCACGCCATCAATATCCGCACGAGTTCCGTCACGACGATCTTCGGGAATTGCCGGGATCGGTGGCGCGCCACCTGCGACCGTTGATGACGACGTAGTGCCCGTCCTCGGTGGTCAGCCGCCCGCTCACGGCCTCAGTCCGCTCCGCGCCCCGTGCTCTGCTGAAGTTCCTCGATGAGCTCGGATGCTTGAGCTTTGTTCAGGTCATCGGGAATGTCGCGTGCCCGCTTCCTGTCCCAGTGTGTGCAGATAGCTCCGCTGCGGTCCTGTCATGGGCTCGTCGCCGGTGACCCAATCTGCTGGGTCTTTCTCCGCCGTTTCGTTCGGCGCCTGCTTCGCGTTCTCGCTCATGTGCGATCACCTCCGGCACCGGAGTAGCCTTCGCACACGCGTTCGAAACATCTCATTTCCGCGGCGGGATGTCAGTCGTCGTCAGGCGCCGACTTTCTGCTTCTTGTTGGAGATCTCGATGTGGTAGCCGTGCAGAACGGTCACGATCATCGAGATCGAGACGACACCTTCGGCGATGAAGAAGGCCGCGAAATCGATGAGCGAACCGATCGGTGGGTCGCCCGGCACTGCATTCCGCAACGGGATCAGCGCGAACAGCAGTGTTCCGAGGAAGCCCAGCGCGGACCAGAACAAGCCGAGCCTGCCGCTGGCGACGTACCACGCCGCGATGAGCGCGGCGATGGTGAGGCACCACATGAACACCATGATGAATACGGCAAACATGACCGTGCTCGTCGAGCGTTCCACGGTTGCCGTTGCGGCAAAAAGTGATTGGGGCGTGGCGATGGTCTTGGCTGCTCCGCCATCGTGGTGTACCTCGATGGATTCTTCTTGGTGCGGAACAACTTTGAAGAACGCGTCGATATTGTCGAACACGGCCCGGACCGGGACCGAGTGCTGATTCGCGCCGGTGCCGACCAGTACCCGGAAATGGAAGTTCGTCGTGTAGCTGTCGAGCGGGTAGTCGGTGATGATCCCGTCACGAAGCGCGAATTGCACCGAGACGAATTCCGGGCGCTCGTTGGCTTTGGCTACCACGGTGGGGTTGGTGACCGCGTTACTGATCAGCGTCGCGTCTTCTTTGAGATCGTGGGTGCGGTCGTCGACCAGTGACCCCGCTCCCTTGAGCTCCACCTGAGCGCTGATGCGCGCAGTGGACGGGTCGACGTTCTGGATCAGGACGGTGACGGTCATGTGGTCCGGGTTGGTCGTCTCGCCCAGAACGAGCGCGTGGCGGGCTTTGTGGTGCTCCATCCAGTACAGCGAGATGCTCAAGACGGTCAGCGTAATGACAAGCAGCGCGAGCGAACTCAGCCTCGCCACGCTGGGCAGGCGCGGTGCACCGGGCGGCGTCGGCTCACTCTGGGCGGACGTCGACCGACCCAGTGTTGACGTTGACATGATCTGCCTCTCCTGAGGTGACGAGTATGCGATCGGCGGGCCCGACGCCCAGCCGCAAGCGCAGAAATCCAGAACAAAGCTGGACCCCTCGGTCTGCCATCATGCCCGAATTCGCACCAGCAGCTGCCCGAGGCGCGCCGCACCGCCTCTCATCAGTTGAAGCCCCGAATCGACGAAAGGAGAGAAACTGTGCGGATGAGCCAGCCTGTCCCTGATCAACGTGCGTCCTCCCCCGCGCGAAACATCGCACGCCTTGTTCTCGGCGCTTTCCTGGGTTACACCGGGTTCAGCCATCTCACCTTCGCTCGGAGCGCTTTCCACGCTCAAGTGCCGCCTGGTTGCCGCTGAACGCCGACTTCGTCATCGTGGCCTCAGGCGTTGCGGAGATCCTGCTCGCGAGTCAGCTTGGTGGTGCTGACGCGGTGGCGGGTGCCGGTCGGATGGGTTGCCGCACTCTTCTTTGTTCTGATCTTTCCCGGGAACATTTCTCAATTCGTCACGCACACAGATGCTTTCGGCCTCGACTCCGACCTTTCCCGCGGAATCCGGCTGCTGTTTCAGCCGCTGCTCGTGGTGTGGGCCTTGTGGTGCACAGGGGCATGGGCGGCCCTCAGACACCGCCGATCACGGGCTCAGAGGTAACGTGACGACCGTGAATTTCTCCCGTACATGTTCCTCGGTCGGGCTCGCGGCGTGTGCCGCATCGGCCGTCTTGGCGCTCGCCGCATGCAGCTCCGACAAGCCGGCTTCGTCGCCGAGCACGACGTCCCTTGCCGGCGCTCCCGCGATGACCGCAGCCGAGTCACCGCCCGCCACCGCCGACAGCGGCTGCCCCACCCAGGCGCCCGGCAGCGGCGGCACGCCGGAGTGGACGCTGAGCGGGGCAACCGGCAGCGTCGCCGTGACGGGATCGACGGACACGGCCGCGCCGCTGATCACCGTGACGCAACCGTTCAGCGTGACCGAGACCGAGGTGCACACGCTGCGCGCCGGAGACGGCCCGGTCGTCGCACCCACGGCTACCGTCTCGGTCTGCTACATGGGCGTCGACGGACGCGACGGCAAGGTGTTCGACAGCTCCTACGAACGCGGCACCCCCGCCCAATTCCCGCTCGACGGAGTCGTGCCGGGCTTTCAGAAGGCGATCGCCGGACAAAAGGTCGGTTCCACCGTCGGCGTCGCGATGAGTTCAGCCGACGGCTACCCCGAGGGCCAACCCCAAGCCGGCATCGAGAAGGGCGACAGCCTGATCTTCGCGATCAAAATCCTCACCGCCGGAAGCTGAGCGGGCTAGCCGCTCTGCGCGAGGATCGGCCGGAGATCATCCAGTCGGTCGAACAGGTGCCAGATGTAACCCGAGGAACCGTCCTCGCGGTGTGGATGCAAATCCGCCAGCAGCGGGTCGTTGCAGTATGCGTCGAATGCGTCTCGCGACTCCCACTCGACGAGGATCAACACTTGGCGCGGCGCGATGTCACCGACTATCGCTTCTTGGAACTTCCCCAGCGCCACCACCCGTCCACCATGAGCGGAGACCGCGGCGGGAGAACGTCGGGCGTATTCCAGATACTCGGCGCGATCGGCAACATCGAACAGGTTCAACGCATAGACGGACACGGCGGCACACTACCCCGGCCGGGTCGCTGCGAGGCGCGCCGCTGACTTTCCGATCACCAAGATCGTGACCCTTCTGCTCGGCTGACGCCGCCGCATACCGTTCACGCGTGGCGTCGAGCGTCGGAAGCATCCCGGCCCGTGTTTCCCGAGCAACACCCGTCACGTTCAGGCAGGCGCTTTTCGTCGCGGTGACGGCAGGTCTGGGCTACGGCTTCGATTCGTATGCGGTGAACATCTACGGCCTGGTCCTGCCCGAGATCAAGCGGACGTTGCACATCACCGACGCTGAGGCCGGCTACATCGGATCGATCTTCTTGCTCGGCTACACGATCGGCACCATCGGCTTCGGTCTCGCGGCTGACCGGTGGGGGCGCAAGGCCACACTGGGCGCGTCGATTCTGCTGTACGGCGTGACGACCTCCCTGGCCGGACTCACCAACAACGTCGCCGCTTTCACCGGACTGCGATTTCTGACCGGTGTCGGAGGTGCCGGCGAACTTGCCGTCGGCGCGCCCTACACCGCCGAAGTCTGGCCGGCTAAAACCCGCGCGATCGGCGTTGGCGGCGTTATCTTTTCGCTGTTCTCGCTGGGCTATGTTCTGGCCGCAGCCGTCGCGCTGGTGCTGGTGCCGCGGTTCGGCTGGCAGTCGGCGTTCATCGTCGCCATCGTGCCCGCCCTCGTCCTGTTCCTCATCCGACGCGGTATCACCGAGTCGCACCGCTACGTCGATGTCTCCGCCCGCACGATTGCGAAGCCTCGACTCTGGCAGCTTCCCGGCGTACAGCGGCGGCTGGTTGCCGGCTGGCTGATCTACACCGCCAACGCGGTCGGCTACTGGGGTATGACGCTGTTTCTGACCACCTACATCGTGAAGAGGTTTCACGCCACGCCGATCGAGGCGATTCGCTACGCCCTGGTGTTCTTTGTGCTGCAGGCTGTCTTCGCCTACCTCGGAACCGCGTTGGCCGACTGGGTAGGTCGAAGGCCGTCCGCGATTCTGGCGGCGGTCATCGAAGTCACGTCCACCGTCTTGGCGGCCACCTCCGACTCGCTGGCTCAGTACCAGATCTACGGCGCGGTCGCGATCGCCACGCTCGGCTGGTTGTGGGGAGTCGGCGACACCTACATCTCGGAGCTCTTTCCAACAGTATTGCGCGGCACCGGCTTTGGAATCGCGGTCGGTGGCGGCCGGGTGGTGTCGATCGCCGCGCCGACGATCATCGGCTGGGCGATCACCCGCTACGGACTGCAGACGCCGTACCTCGCGCTGGGCGGTCTCTGGGTCTTGACGGTGATCGGCTACCTGCTCGGCCCGGAGACAAAGGGCAGGGAGCTGGAAGAACTCACCGACGAAGCCCTCACCGAAGATCTGGCAAGCGTCTAGCTCACTGCGGGTGGGTCGCGACGTAGTCTGCGGCCGGAATCGGTGTCGTCGCCTCATAGCCGATGGGTAGCAACACATCTCCCGCCGTCGTGCGGCAGTAGACGTCCCATCGGTAGTAGCCGGCGAACGCCGCAGGGTCGCCGCCGATCAGCGCGGCGTACTGGTTGACCGCGCGCACGTAGTCGCTGGCGTGGTTGTACCGGTAGATGGCGTGATCGTGGTCGTTGACGAAGTTGTTGGCGGCCAGGTAGCGGCCCGCCGCGATGATGCTGTCGTGCGGCGAGTGGATGTCGCCGCCCTGGCCGTAGGCCGCGAACGTCGACGGCAAGAACTGCATCGGGCCTTGCGCGTCAGCCGTGCTGACACCGTCGATGCTGCCCAGCCGGGTCTCGACGAGGTTGATCGCGGCCAGATAATTCCATGCGACACCGGTTTCCGACTCCGCTTGGTGATAGAAGCCCAGCAACTGTTCGGCCGGAGCGGGCGGCACGATGCGCCATGCGGGCAACGTCGTGCGGGCCGGGGTTATCGCGTTGAGGGCCCGGCGGGCGTCGACGTTGCGATCGTAGGTGTCGAGCAGCGCCGCCGGGATGCGCGGTCGAGTGGCGGCGTCCCAGTCGGGATGCTGCCCGATGGCACGATATGCGGCCTGCTGTCGATGCGCCGCCGCCACGAGCGCCGGCTCCCCCGTCGACGGGTCGCGCAACGCGTGTTCGTCGGCGACAAGGTCGTCGGCCACTTGCGCTGGATTCGGCGCGAGCCGGGGTTGCGCGCCGTCGGGGGTCTTGGGCACGGCGGCCACCGTCATGGTGGTCGGCGGGTTCGGGTCCGCGGCGGCCCTCGGCGCGTCGGTGCAGGTGGATGCGAGCAGCCGCCAAGAAGCAGGATCGCAATGCCGAGACGGCCGCGCGGTGCCAGCCCCGACCGAGCTGTGGGCGAACACGGTCATCGGCTTACAGCGCTGCGGGTAGTGGGAACCACGGAAAATCGATCGGCGGAGACCACGGCTGCGCGGTGTTGGTGCTCCTCCGAGGTGCACCGGGCAGTAGACGGCCTCCGCGACTCTGGCGAACTTCGCCGCGGGTCGTTGGTGAACCCGGAGTTCTGCTGCGTCATCGCGTTGATCACGTCAGCTTCCGGGGCGCCCTGGTCCATCAATTCGCACACCCGACGACCGGTCGGCGTGGCGTCAGGTGCGCTGTGGTAGGTGATGCCGGCGTTGTTGAGCCCGCGCAGGAATCTCGCGTCGGGGTCCGGGGTCGGCATGTGCCGGCGCGGCAAGCGCGATCGACACGGCTGAGCACACGAGCGCCACGCGAATTCGCATGACATCATCCTTGTGGAAACCACGGTCATAATCCAGACCGCGGCGCAGGCGCGTGACATCTTCATGAACGTCGGCTTGACGGGACATTGCGAACACCGTGATGCGTTGCCGCGTAACGGGTTCCTCAACACTGCCGCGGCTCGTCGAGCTGCGCATTGGACGGGCTACCTGAGTATAGTCTACTATATCTAGAGTGACGCCACAGCTGCCCCGCCGTCTTGCCGAGCACCCGACCGTGCAAAAAGTGATCGCCGATCGAGCGGATCGTCCGCCGCGGACCGACGTCATCGACGCCGAATGGCTCAGGTCGATCTGCTTGGCCGCCGGTGCCGACGACGTCGCGTTCGCCTCGGTGGACGATCCCGAACTGGCTTCTGAGATCCCGCACGTCGCAGCAGGCGTTGCCCGGCACGCGCAGCTATATCTCGTTGGTGGTCAAGATGAATCGTGAGAACGTCCGATCGACTGCCCGCAGCGTGGCAAATCAGGAGTTCCATCGCAGCGGGGAGATCCTCAACGAGGCCGCGCGCGAGATCACCCGCATCCTGGAGGATCGCCGTTATCGCGCCTTGAACCCGTCGGCGACCTTTCCGATGGAGATGGACCGCTTCCCGGGCCGAATCTGGGTGGTGGCCCACAAACCCGTCGCTGTTGCCGCCGGTCTCGGTGTCATGGGCATCCACCGAAATGTCATTCATCCGCGGTTCGGCAATTTCATCCTGCTCGGCACGATTCTGGTCGATGCCGGCATCAGTTCTTATGGCCGCCCGCTGGATTATTCGCCGTGTCTCGAATGCAAGCTGTGCGTTGCGGCCTGTCCTGTCGGCGCCATCGGCAAGGACGGCGAGTTCGATTTCTTCGCCTGCTCGACCCACAACTACCGGGAGTTCATGGGCGGCTTCACCGACTGGGCGCAAACGATCGCCGACAGCTCCGACGCGGACGACTTCCGGTCTAGGGTCAGCGACTCCGAAAACGCCTCGATGTGGCAGAGCCTGTCGTTCAAACCCAACTACAAGGCGGCGTACTGCCTTGCCGTGTGCCCGGCCGGCGAGGAGGTCATCGAGCCCTATCTCGACGACCGCAAGGAATTCATGGATCGGGTCCTGAAACCGTTGCAGGACAAGCGCGAAACGCTTTATGTGCTGCCCAACTCGGCCGCCAAGGCGTACGCGGAAAAGCGCTTCCCGCACAAGCCTGTGAAGGTCGTCGACGGCGGGATGACCGGTCGCGCCGCCCGGTCCGCCGAAGGACTAGGGCACGTCCGACGGCGGCCAGTGCGAGCCCGGGGACACGTCGCCGGGTTCGGCTGTGCTCGCCGCGGGCCAGCGGTACCCACTGCTCAGAGGGAGCGGGCTGCTCCGACGACGGGAAGTCCCGCAGCTTGCCGGACGGGTGGGCATCCCATTTCGCGAACGTCAGCGGGGTCTGCAGCCAGGCGTGCAGCAGGTTGTACGTCGCTTCGAGCGACTCGATGTGGGTGCGCTCCCAGCCATGGCTGCCGTCCAGCCCGAAGCCGACCAGCGCGGCGCGCGTTCCCGCGCCGGCTTCGATCGCGGCGGCGGCATCAGATCGGTAGTAGCGGAATACATCCCGCGCGTAGGGAATCTTGTGTTCTTCGGCGAGGCGGCACAGCTTGCGGGTGAGGTGGTAGTCGAACGGGCCGTGCAGATCGGCCATCGGGATCGTGACGCCATCCTCGATCGAGTGCTGGCCGGGGGCGCACACCGCGTTGTCCACCGAGACAAGCTCGGCGACATCGGAGGGCAGACCGTCGCTTGCCCCGTGGCCGACTTCCTCGGTGATCGTGACCATGATCGTGGTGCGGTGCGGCAGCACGATTTTCTGTTCGGAGAAGTTCCGGGCCAGTGCGAGCGCAACCGCGACGCCGGCCTTCCCGTCGAGATGGCGCGAGACGATGAAGCCGTCCGCGGCGAGCTCGGGGCTGGTGATCAGCCCGACGAAGTCGCCCACGGCGAGGCCGAGCTTGACCAGGTCTTCCCTTGACGAGACCTTGCGGTCGATGCGGACCTCGACGTGCTCCCAGTCCGTGGGCTGGGTGTCGATCTCGTCTCCGAAGGCGTGACCGCTGGCCTTGAGCGGCATCACCGTGCCGGTGATGAATTCGTCAGGGTCGTCGCTGAAGATGCGAACCCGGGCGCCGGTCGCGAACCGGGCCGAGAAGGTTCCGACCGGAATCAGCTCGAGGCGGCCGTTGTCCTTGAGCCTGCGCACCATGCAGCCGATGGTGTCGGCGTGGACCACCAGTGCGCGGTCGGTGTTCTCCGACTCACCCGGAAGATGGGCGATGAGTGCGCCGCGGCGGGTCAGCGAGAACGGCACGCCGAAGTCATTGAAGATGTCGCCGATCAGTTGCATCACCGCGTCCGTGCGCCCTGACGGGCTCGGGGTCTGCAGCAAAGCCAGCAGCGTGTCGATCATCCACGCGCGGTCGGACTCGGGCATGGCCGCGGTTTTGCCCACGTTGTCTCCCTCGTGCTTGTTCTCAGAATTACATCCAACCAGCACCGTTGCTGGGTACTCAGGGCCGCGTCGCGGCCCTGACGGCTACCTCAGAACGTACTGGTTCGCCCTGAAAGCGTTCGATCGAGGGCTGACGGCCTGCGAGCGGCCAGCCGCTGGCAATATTGGCGGCATGGCTGTCACAGAATCGCGCCAGGTCGTCATCGAGGCATCGGCTGAGGACATCATGGATGTGCTGTTCGACCTGGAGGCGTTGACCGAGTGGTCCTCGACTCATCAGCGGGTCGAGGTGCTCGAGCGCGACGAGGATGGACACCCGACCAAGTCCCGTCAGGTCGTCAAGATCGTCGGAATCACCGATGAGCAGGTGTTGGACTATGCCGTCCACGACGACGGCGTCAGTTGGACATTGGTCAGCTCTAAGCAGCAGCGTGCCCAGCAAGGCCGATACACGTTGACTCCCGACGGGGACTCCACCAAGGTCCTCTTCGAGCTGACGGTCGATCCGACCATTCCGATCCCCGGGTTCTTGATCAAAAAGGGAGCCAAAGGACTGATGGAGACCGCCACCGACGGCTTGCGGAAACGAGTTCTGAAAGTGAAGGGCGCTAAGTAGGCGGCCCGAGCCAGGTGGCGAGCGCGTCGGTCAAGCCGGCGTCGGTGCCGTCCCCTACCCAGGCCACGTAGCCGTCGGGCCGGACCAACACCGCCGCCGGGCTGGTAACCGCGCCGAGCGCCGGAAGTTCCCACCGCCAGCATATTCGGCATCGACCAGGCGGACGCGGTCAGCCCAACCCGACACCCCGATACTTCCCGGCTCGGCGAAATTGATCAACGCCGCGCGTCCGTGATGCAACAGTGAAAAAATCCTCCGCCGACCGTCGGTGGTGGCGACATCCAGATCCGGCATCCGGCGCCCGATCAGCGGATGATCAGAACCGAGGTCGTAATGAATGTCCAGCCCAGACATCATCGCGGCAAACCGCCGACGCGGCTCGTCCATTGCCAGCAGCTCAGTCACGATGTCGCGCAGCGCTTTTGACCGATCGTCGGCTGGATGGCGCAGCAGCTGCATCTGGGCCATGGTGTTGCGCAGCACCCGTGCTGCGACCGGGTGTCGTTCGCCGTGGTAGCTGTCGAGCAGCCTGTCCGGGGCTGACCCGTTGGCCACCAGGGCCAGCTTCCAGCCCAGATTCACCGCATCCTGGACGCCCGTGTTGAGGCCCTGGCCGCCGATCGGATGGTGCACATGCGCGGCGTCACCAGCGAGCAGAACCCGGCCGTCTCTATACGTCGAGGCCTGGCGGGCCATGTCCGTCGATCTGGAAATCCAAGTGGGGCTGTGGAGTCCGAAGTCCGACCCGTAGACGTCCACCACCGCGCGGCGGAGGTCTTCCAATGTCGGATCACTGCTTGGCCCGATGCGCTGTTCGGTCACCATGACCCGGACGGGTCCCCCGTTCGTCGGTTCGCTGAGCGCATGCACGCCGAGCGCGTCGTGACGAATGCCCCACTCGGGCTCGGCGCCGGATGGCAAACTCATCTCGGCCTCGGCGAGCAGGTAGCTCATCGTCGCGTCCCATCCCGGGAACTCGATCCCTGCTGATTTCCGGACCGCGCTGCGTCCGCCGTCGCAGCCGACCAGGTAGCTCGCCCGCAGCTGCCGGTTGTCGGACACATGCACGTCGACCCCGGTATTGTCGTGCGTGACTCCGGTGACCTCGCGTTCGCGATAGATCGGAACGTTCAGTTCGTCGACCCAGCCGGCCAGGATGCGCTCGATGTGGTTCTGCCACAGCGCAAGTCCGTACGGGTGTCGAGTGGGAAAGTCGCTGATGTCCAGTCTGATCTGGGCGAACCCCGCCACCTGCGCCACCTGGCCGCACGCCAGAAAGCGATCCGCGATCCCCCGTTGATCCAGTACCTCGATGGTGCGTGAATGGAGGCCCCCGGCTCGCGAGCCGATGACGTCTTGGTCGGCGCGCCGCTCGACAATGGCGACGTCGATTCCCGCTACCGCCAATTCACCTGCCAGCATCAGCCCGGTCGGGCCTCCGCCGGCGATGACCACCGCATGTTCCGACTGCCGTCGGTGCTCACTGAGAAATCCCCCAAATCGCTGAATTTTCTTTACGGCCAGCAATTTTCGGGGCACACCCCCGGTCTTGCGGCAAGCCCCGGGGTGCGCTATAAATTGAAGGTGAGGACGAAAGTCCTCTTCTTTTTTGCGTGGTCGTCGCATAACCAGATCGCTTAATTCTTGACCAATTCCAATTCAGGTCTTGACTCACTCCAGATAAGAGCGGCATATTTGGGGTCGTGTCGTCGACGTCGACGGATTACTCGGCTCAGCTGCGAATGGCCGATCTGCGCGTGACCCGTCCGCGGGTCGCGGTGTTGGCGGCGGTCCACGCCCATCCGCATGCTGACACCGAGACGATCCTGGCGGCCGTCCGCAGCGGACTTCCCGATGTCTCCCGCCAAGCCGTGTACGACGTTCTCAACGCCTTCACCGCCGTCGGTCTGGTGCGCCGGATCCAGCCGCTGGGCATGGTTGCCCGTTACGAATCCCGGGTCGGCGACAACCACCACCACGTCGTGTGCCGGTCGTGCGGCGTTATCGCCGACGTCGACTGCGCGGTCGGCGACGCGCCATGCCTGACTCCGTCCGACGACGACAAGTGTGGAAGGCTTCGTTCTCGACGAGGCCGAAGTCATCTACTGGGGCCTGTGTCCCCATTGTTCGAGTGCAAACCCCGATCACAACCGTGATCACAGCCCAACCCCCCACCCCTGAAAGGAATTCTGTGTCATCCGATACGACGCATAAAGGCAGCGAGAGCGAAAATCCGGCTATCGACGCCCCCGAGCCGAAAGACGGGGCTCCCCGCACGAACCAGGACTGGTGGCCCAACCAGCTCGACGTGTCGAGGTTGCACCCGCACCACCCGAAGTCCGACCCTCTCGGCGACGATTTCGACTACGCCGAGGCATTCGCCGGACTCGATGTCGACGCCCTCAAGGCGGACCTGATCTCGGTGCTGACGACGTCACAGGATTGGTGGCCGGCTGATTACGGCCACTACGGCGGCCTGTTCATTCGGCTGAGCTGGCACGCTGCCGGTACCTACCGGATTTTCGACGGCCGCGGTGGCGGCGGTCAGGGGCTGCAACGTTTCGCTCCGCTCAACAGCTGGCCGGACAACGCGAACCTGGACAAGGCCCGTCGCCTGTTGTGGCCGCTCAAGCAAAAGTACGGCAACAAGATCTCGTGGGCTGACCTGCTGCTGCTGGCCGGCAACGTGGCCCTGGAGTCGATGGGATTCCAGACCTTCGGCTTCGCATTCGGCCGCGAAGACATCTGGGAGCCCGAGGAGATTCTCTTCGGCGAAGAAGGCGAGTGGTTGGGCACCGACAAGCGCTACACCGGTAAGCGCGACCTCGCAGAGCCCTACGGCGCGACCACCATGGGTCTGATCTACGTGAATCCCGAAGGGCCAGAAGGCAAGCCGGACCCGGTCGCCGCGGCCCACGACATCCGCGAGACGTTCGGCCGGATGGCGATGAACGACGAGGAGACGGCGGCGCTGATCGTCGGCGGACACAGCTTCGGCAAGACCCACGGCGCCGGCAACGCCGACCTGGTCGGTCCTGAGCCGGAGGGCGCCCCGATCGAACAGCAGCAGCTCGGCTGGAAAAGCTCCTACGGCAGCGGCAAGGGCGAAGACTCCATCACCAGTGGACTGGAGGTGGTGTGGACCTCGACTCCGACCAAGTGGGGCAACGGATACCTGGAGAATCTGTACGGCTACGAGTGGGAACTGACCAAGAGCCCCGCGGGAGCCTGGCAGTTCACCGCGAAGGACGGTGCGGGCGCGGGCACTATTCCCGATCCGTTCGGTGGGCCGGGCCGCGCGCCGACGATGCTGGTCACCGACCTCTCGCTGCGGGAAGACCCGATCTATCGCGAGATCACCAAGCGCTGGCTGGACCACCCCGAGGAGCTCTCTGAGGCGTTCGCCAAAGCGTGGTACAAGCTCCTGCACCGCGACATGGGCCCGATCTCCCGATTCCTCGGGCCGTGGGTTCCCGCGCCGCAGTTGTGGCAGGACCCGGTACCGGCGGTGGACCATCCGCTGGTCGACGACAAAGACGTCGCAGCCCTGAAGAAGAAGGTGCTGGAGTCGTCCGGCCTGTCGGTACCGCAACTGGTCAAGACGGCGTGGTCGTCTGCGGCCAGCTATCGCAACACCGACAAGCGCGGCGGTGCCAACGGTGCGAGGATTCGCCTTGAGCCGCAAAAGAATTGGGAGGTCAACGAGCCCTCCGAGCTCAGTAAGGCGTTGGCGGCGCTGGAGAAAATCCAGCACGAATTCAACGACTCTGCTTCCGGAGGGAAGAAGATATCGTTGGCCGACCTGATCATCCTGGCCGGTTCGGCAGCGGTCGAGAAGGCGGCCAAGGACGCCGGCTACGAGATCGAGGTGCACTTCTCTCCCGGTCGTACCGACGCCTCGCAGGAGGACACCGACGTGGAGTCGTTCGCGGTGCTCGAACCGCGGGGCGACGGCTTCCGGAACTATGTGCGACCGGGTGAAAAGGCGCCGGTAGAGCAGCTCCTGCTGGAGCGGGCCTACCAGCTGGGCGTCTACGGTCCGGAGCTGACGGTACTCATCGGAGGACTTCGGGCTCTCGGCGCCAACCACGGCGGCAGTAAGCACGGCGTGTTCACCGACAGGCCGGGTGTGTTGACCAACGACTTCTTCGTCAACCTGCTCGACATGAGCACCGAGTGGAAGCCGTCGGAGAACCAGGAGAACGTCTACGAGGGCCGCGACCGTGCCACCGGTGCCCCGAAATGGACCGCGACCGCCAATGACCTTGTGTTCGGCTCGAACTCGGTGCTGCGCGCGGTGGCCGAAGTCTACGCCCAGGACGACAACAAGGGCAGGTTCGTAGAGGACTTCGTCGCCGCGTGGGTCAAGGTCGTCAACAATGACCGGTTCGACCTGAAGTAACGTTTTTCAAAGACTGCGCCCCGCGAGCGAAAGTTCGCGGGGCGCAGTGCGTTACGGTCGCGCTGATTCTCAGGCAGCCCCGAACCAGTGGTCGACGACGCGAGAGATTTCGACGTAGAGCGGGATCCCGATTGTGACGTTGTAGGAGAAGGTCAAACCCAACGACGCGGCCAGCGGCAGAGTCGGACTGGCCTCGGGAATCGCCAGACGCTGAACCGCAGGCACCGCGATGTACGAGGCCGCGCCGCAGAGCACCGCGAACAAGACATAGGTTCCCGGCTCGAGATTGGTATGGGTGAGGTAGGCGTAGGCGTGCGCGACGACGATGCCAAGCGGGGCAAACAGATTGGGCGCCAGCAGGCCGAAAAAGATGAATCCCCGTCCCGCAACCTTCAAGTCCCGGAACTTACTTGCCGCCGTCATGCCCATCTCGAGCAAGAAGAGGCACAGCGCGCCCTGGAACGCGGTGATGAACAGGGAATCGGCGTCGTGAGTGACTTTGTGTCCCTGCAGCCGGCTCACGAAACCGATGACGATGCCGCCGAAGAGCAGACACAGCCCCGGGTTGAGAAAGACTTCCCGCAGCAATTGGCGCGAGAACACACTCTGTTTCGTGGCGATGCCTGCAGCGTCATGTCCGCGTGGATGTCTGCGCTTGGTCAGCGCGAACTGCACCCGTTCCTCGGTTTCCGCTTCGAGAGCCTCGCCGAGGCCGGGCTTGGCCGCGGCACCGGGGCCGACCCTCGCCGGTACCGGCGCAATGTAACCGGGCTCATCCGGCATGTTGCCGTTCGCGTCCATTCCCCGATGACGCAGCCGCGCCACCAGATACAGCGCGACCAAGCACCCGGGGATCTCCATTACTGCCAACATGACCGGCATGTAGGCGTCGAAAGCCAGCCCGGCGCCGATGAGCACGGCCACGCATGTGGCGAAAGTGCCCGCCGAGTCCGAGCCGTAGTACCCCGCTACTGTCGCCCTGTCCACGTTCCTCAGCGCGGTGAGTCGGCTCAGCAGCAGATATGCGAGCACACCGATCACGGAGTTCACCAGAAAGCCTGTGACCAAAAATCCAACGATCTCGACGATGCTCGACGCCTTGATTTCTGCGAGTTCCTCGCCCCCGTGCCAACCGATGGCTATCAGCAGGTACATCGTCAGGCCCTGGTAGATCACGTAGGGGAATTCGAAGTCCACCTTCAGGATCCGCAGCAGAAACCCGAAGTAGAAGAACAGCAGCAGCGGCTTGAAGAGGTTGTGCAGGAAGTTCTCGAGGAACTCGTGAAGCATTCGATCTCCTCTAGATCTCGAGCCAGTGACAGTCGCGAAATATACTGTGAAGCAAACGGATTCATCCGCTGCAGCGACTTTCTCCCGTGTTGGGGCGGGCTGTCCTACCATAGGTGTTCCGACGCCATCGCGACGACGTTGTCCACAGCGCTCGCACAAGATCGTCATTCTCGTCGTGACCGGTGTCAACCGCATTTACGCATTGTTGACGCGGCCGACCGCCACGGCGTCTGAGTCCGGCGAGAGCTAGTCTGGCGGACATGGCGATTGAGTCCACGATGCTCGCGTTGGGAACTGCGGCACCGGACTTCTCGTTGCCGGAGCCGGCGACCGGCGCGACCGTCGGCCTCGGTGATCTCGCCGGCCCCGCGCTCGTCGTCACGTTCATCTGTAATCACTGCCCCTACGTCAAGCACGTCGCTGCGGGGTTGGCCGCGCTCGGCCGCGACCTTGCCGAGCTGGGTGTCGCGATGGTGGCCATCTCCAGCAATGACGTGATCACCTACCCGCAGGACGGACCCGAGCAGATGGCTGTCGTCGCCCGGGACAGCGGCTGGGCATTTCCGTATCTCTACGACCAGACCCAGGACGTGGCCCGGGCCTACTCCGCGGCGTGCACACCCGACACGTTCGTCTTCGACGGCGGGCGCCGACTCGTCTACCGCGGTCAACTCGACGACTCCCGGCCGGGCAACGATCGACCGGTGACGGGCGCCGATGTCCGCGCCGCCGTCGATGCCGTCCTCGGCGGCCGGCCCGCCGCTACCGATCAACGTCCGTCGATCGGATGCGGCATCAAGTGGCGTTGAACGGATCGACGAGGTCGCGGAACTTCGCCGCCGGATAGACCGTCGCGCCCGCACTCCGGACCCGCTCCGCCAACGCGGCATCCGAGGTCGCGACGTTGATCTGGTCGGGATGACGATCGGACTCGACCAGCCGAACAATCTCGTCGTCAGCTGAGTTAGCTGCGGCCTTCGGCGCGTAGTGAATGTCGATCCCTGAGGAGCGAATCGACGTCGGATGCTCGAAGACCACCGTCACGAGTTCGCCGGAAGGCGACGCCCAGCGCTCGAGCTGTTCGACCAGCCGGACTCTGGCGCCTCGGCGGTCCTTCCACCAGCCATCTGGTCGAGTCCCGATGACATTCATGGCGTCGACGATCCACCGCACAGTGCCGACGGTACCGAGGGACCGCGATGGCAGTATGAGTGCGTGAGCTTGCAGGCGCGCAACAACGTGAGAATCACCGGAGTCGAGGGCGGTCCCACGATCATGCTCGCGCACGGTTTCGGATGTGATCAGCGTCTGTGGCGGCTGGTCGAAGCCCGACTGGCGTCGAGTTTCCGGCTGATTCTGTTCGATCATGTCGGATGCGGCGCGTCGGATCCGTCGGCCTGGAATCCGAAGCGCTACGAGTCGCTGCAGGGCTATGCCGACGATATCCTCGGCATCGTCAAAGAGTTGGACGAGCGCGACGTGACGTTCGTGGGCCATTCGGTGGCCGCCATGATGGGGGTGCTCGCCGTTTCGGCCGATCCGAGCCGCTTCGCCCGGCTGGTGCTGCTCACTCCCTCGCCGCGCTACATCGACGACAGCGGCTATCGAGGCGGATTCTCCCGCACCGACATCGACGAACTTTTGGAGTCGCTGGACAGCAACTACCTGGGGTGGTCGCGATCGATGGCCCCGGTGATCATGGGGACGCCAGATCGGCCTGAACTCTCCGAGGAGCTCACCGACAGCTTCTGCCGCACCGATCCGGCGTGCGCCCGGGTGTTCGCGCGCACCACGTTCCTGTCCGACAACCGCGCGGATCTGGCACGAGTGTCGGTGCCCACCTTGGTGATCGAGTGCGCACACGACACCTTGGCCCCCCGCGAGGTCGGGGCGTACGTCCAGCAGAGAATCGAAGGTAGCGAGCTGGTCACGCTCGACGCCGTCGGCCACTGCCCCCAGCTGAGCGCCCCCGACATCACCGCACAGGCCATCGCTGCGTTCGCCGGCGCGTCGTGACACCGGAGCCGGCTTTCAGCGACCTTGCTGAGGATCTGTATGAGAATGCCCCGTGCGGCTACGTCGTGGCGGGGCCGGACCGACGGATCGTCAGCGTGAACGCCACGCTTTCAGCGTGGCTCGGCTGCGAGCGGAAAGCATTGATCGGAAAGCCTTTCACTGATCTGCTCGCGGTCGGCAGCCTCATCCATTACGAAACCCATTTCGCGCCTCTGCTGCAACTGCAGGGCCAGCTTGCTGGCGTGACTGTCGACTTGGTCACCGCGGAAGGCGGCAGACTTCCGGTGTTCGTCACCGCCAACATCAAGTCTGATGCGGACGGCCTGCCAATCCTGCTGCGCATCACATTTCACGACGCGGGCCTTCGACGCTCGTACGAGCGAGAACTCCTTGACGAGCGACAGCGCGTCGAACGTGAACGTGCACGGGTCCAGATGTTCGCACGAACTCTGCAGCGCTCGTTGTTGCCGCCGTTGCTTTCACCGCCCGCGGGTTTGGCGGCGTCGGCCCACTACCACGCCGCCTCAGCCGACGACGTCGGAGGAGATTTTTACGACTTGTTCCCGTTGGCGCATGACAAGTGGGCCTTCTTCATTGGTGACGTGAGCGGCAAAGGTGCAGGCGCTGCCGCAGTGACTTCCCTGACGCGTTACACGCTCCGAGCCGCCGCGGCGTTCGACGCCGATCCGATCGTGGTGTTGCAGAATTTGCACACGGTGCTGTGCCAGGAATTTCGCGACACCGTAAATCAATTTGCCACAGTGGTTTTCGGCATCCTCGTCCCACGCGACGACGGATTCGACGTTCAGCTCGCCAGCGGCGGGCACCTCCCCCCACTGGTGCTCGGCGCAGACGGCGACGCGCGCTACGCCGACACCGTCGGTGGCCATCCCGTCGGGATACCCATGGAGCCGACATTCGTCGCCACGCAACTTCGACTCGGACCCGGCGACACGCTGGTTCTCTACACGGACGGGTTGACCGAGGCGCGGATCGGTAATGGCCCAGAACGTTACGATTACCACGGAGCACTGCTGGAATTCGCCGCAGAGCACGCGCCGGCCACCGCGGATGCCATTGTCGCGGCGATTCAATCGCTCTTGGACGGCTTCGGTTCGGGTCTGGAGGATGATGTGGCCGTGTTAGCGCTGGGAGTACCTCCGCGATGAAATGTGTGCTGGCCGCCCATGGGAGTCGGGGCGACGTCGAACCGTGCGCAGTGGTCGGTCGCGAGTTGCAGCGTCGAGGTCATGACGTACGAATTGCGGTACCGCCGAACCTGTTGGCGCTCGTCGAGTCGGCCGGGCTCGACGCGGTGGCCTACGGGCCTGACTCGCACGCGCAGTTGAACACGGCGGCAGACTTTTTCGTCGGCAACATGAATAATCCGTACGGCGCTCTGCCTGCACTCGTAGAACGTGTCGCACAGGTCTGGGTGGACAAGGGCACGGTCCTGGCGTCGCTCGCTGACGGTGCCGACGTGATCGTGACCGGTATGAACGAACAGCGGCTCGTCGCAAATATCGCGGAATACAAGGGTATTCCGCTGGTTGCGTTGCACTTCTTTCCCTCGCGGATCCAGCCGTCCGACGCACTCAACTCCAGTCTGGTCCAGTTGTCCGAGCAACCCTTGCGCCGGGCTCTGGGTATGCCGGATGTACCCGAGCCCAAGCCACCCTCCCTGGAGATCCAGGCATACGACGAACGTTGCCTCCCCGGCCAGCCTGACCAGTGGACGGAGCCGGGCAAGCCGTTCGTCGGCGCGCTCACCCTGGAATCGCCCACGGATACCGACGATGCCGTTTTGGCGTGGATTGCCGAAGGGACCGCTCCGGTCTACTTCGGTCTGGGTAGCACACCGATTTCCCCACCCGCCGAGATTGTCGGCATGGTGATCGCAGCGTGCGCCCGGTTGAATGAGCGGTTGTTGATTTGCGCGGGGCCCAATGACTTGTCGGAATTCGATCGTTTCGACCACGTGAAGATCGTCGGCGCGGTGAATCACGCGACCGTCCTACCCGGCTGCCGGGCGGCGATTCACCACGGAGGCGCGGGCACCACTGCGGCGGCCATGCGCGCCGGTGTGCCCTCACTGGTTTTGTGGCTCTGGCTCGATCAGCCGGCCTGGGCGGCCGGCCTCCAGCAGCTGAAGATCGGTTCGGCACAACGCTTTTCGGACGTGACGCAGCAGTCGCTGACTGCCCAGTTGAAGTCGATTCTGATGCCGGACTACGAGACTCGGGCTCGCAATATCGCCGCCCAGATGTTGTCGCCCCATGACAGCGCTTCCAGTGCCGCCGATCTCGTGGAGAGCGTCGCGAAGGCCGCCCAGATCACCGATTGAAATCCCATTGCCCGTAATCGATGGCCAGTACCTCGTCGACATCGATGTGAATGCCGCCAAGCAGCGGACCAGGATTGTCGGGACTGTTGACCACTTCTTGGTACAGCACCGCGGCGGACTCACGCTGTCCGTGTGACCACGCTTTGGTCTGCCACGCCCACAGGTGGCCTGCTGTGCTGGAATGGCCGATCACTGCGTCATTGATCGCCCAGCGGCAAGCCTGCGCATGCCCGTAGATCCCGGTTCGCTGCACGCCCAGCACTGTGTTGATCCCGCGAAACCAGTTGACGGCCAGGTTATTCCAGGTCCCGACGTCGATATCGTCGTCCACGCTGAAGAAGATCGGCGCGGAATCGCTGCCCCCGGCCGCCGTATGCAGCCTTAATGCGGTGTGCGCGTCAGCCACGCCACCGTCGAACCCCCGGGTGAAGTCCGAGGGTGCGGTGCCATTCGGTTTCCCGTACTGGAAGTTGCTGACAATGTGTAAACCCGCGGCGCGCAACGCGTCCGCGTACCCCCGGGTGAGGGGCTTCGCCTCGAAGTTCGCGCCGGGCCGTGAATCGGATACGTAATTCACCACCCCGGCGTATCCGGCCGCGGCGATGTCATTCGGTGCAATCCGGCGCTCGGCGAAATCAATGAGCCTGGGGTTGTCGGCCCAGGCGGTGCGCCCGCTGAGAGCCGTGCCCAACGGCGCCAGGCCCGCTAATGCTGCTGCAGCACCATATTTGGCGAGTTCGCGTCGCGAAATCATGATGCCGGACTCACCGAGCCAGGAGCGCTGTCGCACTCCAGGGTCGTCTGCCAGGGTGGCGGGGATCCGGCTGTGGGCCCCACAAGGCCGGCCACATGAACATCGGCAATCGGCGAAACCGCCGGGCAGCCGCCATGAGATGTTCGGATTCGAGTACTTTCCAGCCCAGATCTTCGAAATAGGCCAACCCGTTTTCCGGTGCGAAGACGAACGGCGCATTCTGCAGCATGCCGTTCTTGTTCATCAGCCTCTTCAGGCCCGGCCCGCCGAAGTCGAACATCCACCACGCGACCTCGGGTCGATTGATCGCCTCCGAAAGTGCTTGGACATCACGGTCTTTGAGATACATCAGCAGGCCTTCGGTCAGAACAAGCGCCTTGCCGGCGCCATCCAGGGCGGTGTCGAAGAACGCCTTGCGGGCCACCGGGTCGGCCAGGTCAACCGCTGAACGGGTCAACCGGCACCGGGGCGTTTGGTCGGCCAGCAACTCTGTCTTCTCCGCGAGTAACGGCGGCAGGTCCGCCTCGATCCACGGAAAATCAGCCGGAAGGTCCAATCGGTACGGCCGCGTGTCCAGACCGGCGGCGAGATTCAGCACCCGGTCGCACCCGTTGGCGATCGCCGCGACGATGGCGTCGTCGATGATCTTGGTACGCGCGACGAGCCACCAGCCACTGCGACTGGTCACCGGAGTCTTGGCAACGATCGCTCGGCCCTGCTCCCCCGCAAGTCGCTCGGCGAGCGGATCGCGGAACAACGCGTCCGACCGCGCCGATTCGGTAGCCCGGTAAAGCGCGGTCCACCTGGCCGTATCCGAAACGTGGGTGATCAAATGGCCGGCTCCTGACATACGTTGCGTTATAGCACCGGCCGCTGGTGGAACCGGGGTTGGGTCGTGTACAAGGGTCTGATGGACGATCCGGCCGTCATCCCCGCCAACCCGCCCATGCTGCGTGAGGCGATGAACCGGCGGCTATATCGCCGCGCGGTGATGACGGCGCAGATCACGGTTCCCGCGGTGCCCAGCATGATCGACGAGTACGTCAAAATGTGCGACAACGTCTTTGCCGCCGCAGGTGTGCACTACACCGCCGAGCAATCCGCTCAGCTCGAGTCGGTGCTTGCCGCCGAGTTGTTCAAGGCGCATTCAGCGTCGTCGCGTTCGAACATCGTGATCTCATTCCATGCTCCGTTCGGCATCGGGATGAACTATCGCGTCAGTATTGAATCGGTGACCCTCGGCGGCGCCTATGACGGCTGGCTCGACACCCGGGAGGGCCCGCTGTTCGGCACCGAGCCGGATGCCCGGGTGTGGGCATTGGCAGCCGAGATGGCCGATGCAGCAAGCCATCCGGTACTTGATGTAGGTGCGGGGACCGGACGCAACACTCTTGCTCTGGCGCGACGCGGGCACCCGGTCGACGCGGTCGAGATGAGCCCGAAGTTCGCCGACATCATTCGGGCCGAGGCCGAGCGGGAGTCCCTTCCAGTACACGTTCTGGCCGGTGACGTCTTCGAGACCATGGCAGGCGTCCGCCACGACTACGCGCTGATCATCCTTGCCGAGGTGGTCCCCGATTTCCGCACGACGGGTGAACTGCGCGGGATTTTCGAACTCGCCGCCGACTGCCTGGCACCGGAGGGCTGTCTGGTGTTCAACGTGTTCCTGGCGCGCGAGGGCTACACCCCTGACGCGGCGGCGCTCGAACTCGGCCAACAGTGCAACACGATGATTTACACCCAGGATGAATTGTCCGCTGCGGCAACCGGCTTGCCGCTCGACTTGATCAGCGATGACTCGGCGTACGAGTACGAGAAAATTCATCTGCCCGACGGCGCCTGGCCACCCACGAGTTGGTTCGACGGGTGGGCCAGCGGCCTCGACGTGTTCGACGTCGAGCGTGAAGACTCTCCGATCGAGCTGCGCTGGCTTGTCTACCGGAAGGGCTGACATTGTCCGAGCCGGTCAACTTCGTCGTAGCGAACGGCCTTCGATTCGCCTACCTGCAGGACGGCACGGGGCCATTGGTTCTGCTGCTGCACGGGTTTCCGGACACCGCGCACACCTGGGACGACCTGCGCCCCAGGATCGCCGCCCGGGGATATCGCGCCGTCAGCCCGTTTATGCGCGGCTACCACCCCACAGAGATCCCCGATCGCGACGCAGACCAGGAGACGTTGGCGCACGACGCCGTCGCGCTGATCGAAACGCTCGGCGCCGGCGAGGCCGTCGTCATCGGCCACGATTTCGGGGCTGGCGCCGCCTACGGCGCGGCGGCGCTGCGGCCTGATCGGGTGACAAAGCTGTTCGCACTCGCCATTCCTCATCCGGCTACGTTGCGTCCCTCGCCGAAACAGCTCTGGGGAGTCCGGCACTTCGCGGTGTACAAGCTGCCTGGCGCGGCGAATCGCTTCGCGCGCAACGACTTCGCGGCGCTGCCCGCGATCTGCAAGCGATGGTCGCCCACCTGGAGCCCCGGGGCGGACGAATTTGATGCGGTGCGGGCGAGCTTTTCGCACCGCGCCAGCCTCGATGCGGCGTTCGGCTACTACCGCAAGCTGTCCCCGATACCCAGCGCCTCACTCAAAACGACGATCACCGTGCCCACCGTGGTGTTCGCCGGAGTCGACGACCCCGTCGCGGAGCCGGCGGACTATCGGAACGCGGCTTCAATGTTCAGTGGTGGCTATGTCGTGGAAGAGGTCCCGGGCGGACATTTCCTGCACCGCGAGCATCCCGACGCGTTCGCGGAGCGACTCCTGACTCATCTTTGATCGACGTCGCTGCTATCGTCCTGTGCTAATGCCACAAATGGATCGCCGAACAATGATGTTGATGCTGGGCGTCGGCGTGACGGCAGTCGCGGTGCCCGTCCCGCACGCCCGCGCATTTCCGCGCACGCCCGCAGCGCCGGCCGGTGGCTACGTCTTCTCCGACGAGTTCGACGGTCCGGCCGGCTCCGCACCTGATGCGTCGAAATGGGCGGTGGCCACCGCGCGTGAACACATCAAAGACCCGACGCACTGGGAGCTGCCCGAGAACATCGGGCAGTATCGCGACGACCGCCGCAATGTCTTTGTCGACGGCAAGTCCAACCTGGTGCTCAAAGCGGCCAAAGACGGACCGACCTACTACAGCGGCAAGATTCAGAGTCACTGGCGAGGTGGCGTGGGTCACACGTGGGAAGCGCGGATCAAACTCGACTGCCTGACCGCCGGCAATTGGCCTGCGTACTGGCTGGGCAACGATGATCAGGGTGAAATCGACATCGTCGAGTGGTACGGCAACGGCAGCTGGCCGTCGGCCACCACCGTGCACGCCAAAGCCAACGGCGGCGAGTGGAAAACCCAGAACATCGCCGTCGACAGCGCGTGGCACACCTGGCGCTGCCAATGGGACGCCGCGGGCATCCGATTCTGGAAGGACTGGGTCGACGGCGCGCAGCCGTACTTCGCCGTCTCAGCGGACTCGCTACCGGACTGGCCGTTCAACGGGCCCGGCTACACCGTCTATCCGGTGTTCAACCTCGCGGTCGCCGGGTCAGGTGGCGGCGATCCCGGGCCGGGTACCTACCCATCCCAGATGCTGGTGGACTGGATTCGGGTCTGGTAACGGCCCGAAAGCAAACGACGCGGTGAACCCGTCAGAGCAGGTCCACCGCGTCATTGCGATAAATCAGTAGTTGTTGCAGGTGGCGGCAACGCTGTTGATGACCGGAATGAACATTCCCGCCTGGGCCGGGTGAGCGGCCTGGGCGTTCTGAGCCTTTGCCCGGCGGGCGGCCGGTGGCGATGCGAGGTAATCCTGCAGAAAATTCTGGGCATCGGGGTGGCTGTCCAGGATGTTGGCAAAACCCGCGTTCTGCGCCTGCAGCGCCTGGTGCACCTGGTTGTAGTTGCAGGTGGTGTTGATCGCCTGCTCCGACAGTCCATCCGCGGACGCGATCCCCGCGCCAGCGAGCGCCACCAACGCCAGACCCCCGGCTGTAGCAGCCAGCTTGCTCATTGAACGCGTGACCATATGAGGAACACCTTCCGGATTGCGAATCGCCGAACCTCGGCGTCGAGAATCTCAGTTTAGCGGAAGGAATCGGAGGTCGGCCTTGTCGAGGATTGGACACATAAACCTCACAGGTCACACCTAGCCATTCATTGCACGGGTACTTTGCGGGTATGTCCGAGGGCCCGGTCCGTAATGAGGCGGTGGACTTTTACCGGGTATCCGGGGTCGTCCTGATCGTGCTGGGCCATTGGCTGGCCGGATCGGTGACCTACCGCGACGGGTCCTTCGGCCGGCAGAACCCGTTGCTGGACCAGCCGTGGACACAGTGGCTCACGTGGATCTTCCAGGCCGTGCCGATCTTTTTTCTGGTCGCGGGCTACGCCGCCGCAATCTCCTGGCGCCACCGGCACGCCGCCGACGGGATGTCGCGCCAGATCTGGGTGCGGCACCGGCTCGCTCGCGTGCTGGGGCCGTCGGCCGTCTACGTCGCGGTGGTGTCGGCGATCGTCGTGGCGTCCGACGCCGCGGGAGCAGCGGGCACGCTTCTGGAATACGCGGGCTGGGCGGTGGCCATGCACCTGTGGTTTCTCGCCGTGTACGTGATCGTGGTATCGCTGACGCCGATAGCGGTTGCGGCGCAGCGTCATTGGGGACTTGCCGTGCCGGCCGTGCTCGCGGCCGGCCTGGTCGCAGTCGACGTAACCGCACTGGCCGGCCACGTCCCGTATCTGCATTGGCTGAATTATCTGCTGTGCTGGGGGCTGCTGTACCAACTCGGAATCGCATGGCAGGGCGGCTACTTGGCCGGATTCAGGCCGGCGTTGCTGGCCACCGGTTCGGCGGCTGCGCTGTGGCTGCTGATCTGGCTCGGTCCCTATCCGATCAGCATGATCGGTGTACCGGGTCAGACCGTGCAGAACACCGAGCCGCCCTCGGCGGCGATGTTGGTGTTCGGCTGCGCGCAGGCCGGACTGGCGATCTCCTTCGCGCCCGCGTTGAGCAACGTGCTGCGGGCGGCGGCGGTTCAGCGAGTGCTGTCGCGAGCCAACACCAACGTGATGGCCCTGTACCTCTGGCACATGATTCCGGTGGTGATCGTCGCGGTCATCGGCTATCCGGCTGGGCTGTTGCCGCAACCGGACGAGGGCGGCGCTCAATGGTGGCTCGGCCGGCTGGAATGGGTGGCGATCCTGGGCGTGGTGACCGCGGTCGAGCTCGTATTGCTGGGGTGGGGCCGGCGCTTGTTCGCCGCTCCGCTTCCAGGCCTCGACGTGCCAAGGGGCCGCTGGCCCGAACCCGTACAGCTGGCCGGAGCCGCGATGACGTCGTACGGGTTCGCGTCCCTGGCCGCGGACGGCTTCGCGCCGGACGGGCACTTGCCGTGGCTGACCGTTGCGATTTTCGCCGCCGGGGTGTTCCTGGTGGCGCTGCGTCCACGGGATCGTGCGCGCGCTACGGCAATACCCCTGCGGCAGTGACTGGTTGGCGTCCACCGCACCAGCTGTGCGGTGGACGCCAACCGGTGTCAGGACGCTGCGTTGAGCGCGGCCAGTGCCGCGTCGTAATTCGGCTCCTGGGCGATCTCAGGCACCAGTTCCTCGTAGGCGACGTTCCCGTCGGCTCCGATCACCACGACGGCCCGGGCCAGCAGGCCGGCGAAGGGACTGTCGGCGATGGTGACGCCGTAGTCCTGGCCGAAGCTGTCCCGGAACGCCGAGGCAGTCTGCACATTCTCGATGCCCTCGGCGCCGCAGAAGCGTGCTTGCGCGAACGGCAGGTCGTTGGAGACGTTCACCACCGACACGCCGCCCGCGGCGGCACTTTCGTTGAACTTGCGCACGCTGGTCGCGCACACCGGGGTGTCCACCGACGGAAAGATGTTCAGCAGCACCGGTTTGCCCTGAAACTGCTCGCTGGTCACCGCGCCCAGATCTGATCCGGTCAAGGTGAACGCGGGAGCCTTGGCTCCGACAGCCGGCAGGTCGCCAACGGTGTTGATGGTGTTTCCGCGCAAAGTTATCTGTGCCATGCGCACAGTCTGCCAAGCTCCGCGGATCGGCCTGAGATCGGGGCCGCTGAGATGACGGCCTCACCGACCGACGCGCCGCGGGCTGTCATGCGAACACAACGACGCCCTATATAAGGTCTACGTGTGCCTGAGATGAATCGACGCAACGTCATGACGACGATGGGGCTGGGGGCGCTGGCGGCCGCGATGCGGCTCCCGGAGGCGTGGGCTCACCCGTCTCCGCCGGCTGCACCCGCTGCGCCGGCCGGCTCGCCCGGCTCTTACATGTTCCACGACGAATTCGACGGACCGGCCGGTCAAGGCCCCGACCTGGCGAAATGGACGCCCCAGACCTGGCAGGACGACGTTTACCCGCCGGTAGACGGGATCTACAGCGCGGGGAACGTTTTCCTGGACGGGAATTCCAACCTGGTCCTGCAGGCCACCCGTCAAGGTGACCAATACTTCACGGGCAAGCTGCGTGGCAACTGGCGGGGCCCGATCAACACCACCTGGGAAGCGCGGATCAAACTCGACTGCCTGTACCCCGGCCTGTGGCCGTCGTTCTGGACCGTCAACGAGGACCCGCAGCCGGACGGCGAGGTCGACCTGTTCGAGTGGTACGGCAACGGCGAATGGGCTCCGGGTACCACGGTCCACGCGGCGTCCAATGGGAAAACCTGGGAAGGAAAGTCGATTCCCGGGATGGTGGACGACGCGTGGCACACCTGGCGGATGCGCTGGGATGAAGACGGGTTCAAATTCTGGCGGGATTACGTGGACGGCGCGAAGCCGTATTTCAGCGTTCCGCCGAAGCCGATCCATGTGTTCGGGGCCCCTCCCGAGGACAAGCGGTGGCCGTTCGGCAACCCCGGCTACTGGCTGGCGCCGATGTTCACGCTCGCGGTCGGTGGGGTCGGAGCAGGCGATCCTGCCGGAGGACAATTCCCGTGCCAGATGCTCGTGGACTACATCCGGGTCTGGTAGCGATCACCTGACCGCCTCGATCACCTGAACCAGGTTGAACTGCCACCGCTCGACCAGTCGGAAACCCAGATCGTGTGGTACCGCGAACGCCGGCGTCGCCCCGAACAGCGGGCCGGGTGCCAGCGCGCGACCTTGCTGGTGAGCCGGGACGGCTGCGTCGGCCTGGGTGATGATCCACACGACGCCGCACCGGGCCAGCGGCTTGGCGACAACCTCGGGGATCAGGTTGGTGTCGAAGACGTCGTTGCGGTCGATGGCCCGTTGCCAGAGGGTGAGATCGATCAGTTTCCGGTAGGCGTCGGGGCGCGCCGCCAGCAGCGGCCGCATCGGGGCCGGCATGAAGGTGACAGTGTCGTTGACGAGCAAGCAGTCCCCGGGCGCGGCTTTCGCGCCGATCAAGTCGGCGACCTGACTGTAGTCCATCCCGTATTTCGCGTATGGATTTCGTTGCGCCAGAACATAGTTCGGTGCCGCGGCAATGGTGAACAAACCGAGTAGAGCTGCGACGGCCCAAGGTCTGGAGGCCACTGCGGCAATGCAGGTGCCGAGGATCAGCGCCAACGCCGGCGCCGTGAAAGCCAGGTAACGCGGCGTGTAGATGGGGTGGACCAGCCCCGACCAGCCGACGATGAGTGCGGTCGGTATCAAAAGCCACGCCACCGCCAACGTCAGCAGCTCTAGCGGTGGCCGCGTCACGTGCACGGATCCGGTAACCGCCAGTGCAACGGCGGTCACCACGACGACTGATGACAACAGGGCGAATGGCGGGCACCTTTCGAAATACTGCTGGACGGCCACGTCTTCGACCGTCCGGTAGCCAACGGGCGAGATCCAGCTGATCTGATGCACTTGGCCCGCGGCGACAATCAGCAACGGCGTTGCAGCGCAACCAACCAGACCTGTCGTTACGGCAAAGCCCGCCAGGACCGTCCGCCTGCGCTGAAAGGCGCAGATAAAGAAGGCGTGAGCCAATACCAACAGCAACACATACACGTCCAGCAGAACCGAAAGCGCCAGGACGGACCCGTAATAGACCCAGGCCCAGACGTTTTCACGCCGGGTGGCGTACACGAGCAGCACTGTCAGCCACACGGCGGCCATCATCGACAGGGCATACGGGCGAGCTTCGAGGCCCGCCCAGGTCGTCCGCGGCAGGATCGCGCACACGACTCCGGACGCGATCGCAGCGGTGCGCGACAGGCAGAACCTGCTGAGGACCACCACGCCCGCCGCCGCGCCGCCCACCGCAAGACCGCTTGGCGCCCGCGACCAGAACTCCGTGGGCGGGAAGACGTCGAACCAGCCGTGCATGAGCAGGTAATAGGCACCTTCGACGGCGTCGACGTTGCCCAACATCTGCCACAACTGCGGTAGGGAACGACTGTATGAGGCCGACACGGTCGCGGCCTCGTCGTACCAGAAAGACGGACGGCCGGCGCCGGCCAGACTGATCACCGCGGCCAGCACACCGACCAGGCCGGGGTCGAGCCATGTCCTCGGCCGGCAGTGTTCGTCGCCGCTCTCAGCCGGGCCGTCGGACGTCCTGGGTTGCGGGCTACGATCGGTCATCATCTGGGCTCGCCGCCATGTTGCCAGAAACGCGCCGAAGCCACGCGATCGGCTATCAGCGCCGCGACTGGCGCACCCGGTAGGTCGACGGCCAGGAGTGTCGACTGTCATCGCCGACCAGCGCCGTGCCTTTGCTTCCGACTTTGACGGCGTAGGCCTCCTCGCCGGCGCCGACTTCCCGGTTGGCATGTTCGGTGGCCAGGTAGTACAGCTCGTCGATGGTGGCTTCGTGATACGCCACGAACGTGGTCTTGCGGACGATGTCACCCGCTGCGGCGGTCATCCACTCGGGCACGATTCGGGTGGCGAGCGCCCCGAGGCCCAGCAGCGTGAACGGCACCGCCCAGTAGCCCAGGTAGGCCACGGGTGAATGGGTGTCGAGGATCGAAGCGTCGGCGCGCGCGAACCCGGGGATCAACGACGACACCGTCATTGCGCCGAACACCGCAACCCAGATCCAGGTCAGCCGCGCCGTGATCTGGCCGAACACATCGCTGTCGACCATCGCCTGGGGTTGATTCGCCGAGGCGTACTCGTGCACAAATGACGCGCCGAATTGCCGGCTGAGCACGGCGACCAGCAAAATCCCCGCAAAACTCAGTGATAACGCCCAGCGGCTGACCGCCGGCTGACCCGCCAGCACGGTGAATGCCGTGATCGCCAGAAACGTTGTGCCCGCACCGATTTCGAGCGACCGCCTGGGGGTGCGGGTGAGATACCCGGCGACCAGCCCGGCGACGGCGATCAGCAGGGCGATTGAAGACGCCACCAGGAACGGTGTGTTGCCGACCAGGGCCCAGTAGACGAGCCACGGCGCGAAGCCAAACAGAATGCCCACGGTTGGTCAGTGTATGAGCGGCGTCCCCACCGCGGGCAGCTTCGGGTGGCCGAACGCGATTGGTCTACCGGCTCAGCGCTGCAAGCTGCGTAGCGTGCTCTTGGCGAATTTCTGCAGCACCTCGTCACGCCTGGACCCTGATTCTCTGGCACTGATGAGCTGGGCGTGCAGGCCGATCAGAAAGAACGCGGCGCTGTCGTATGCGTCGACGTCATCGTAGAGTGCGCCACGGATGCGGGCGCGTTCGATCTCGGCGGCAAGCAGCACAAACACCGGGTGTTTGGTCCAACTCTCGTCTTTGGGTGCCGCCGGTGAGAAATACAGGCTGATGACATCGCGAAACAGCGCAGCGCCCCAGCGGGTCTCGAGCGCGACGACGAGCCTGATGATTTCGTCCAGCACCGCCGGCAGATCTCGGCGGGTGTCAAGGAATCGACTGAGCTCCTCGGCGAGGTAATCCTCGTCCCGGCGGATCAACTCGAGCAGGACGTGCTCCTTGGTGGGAAAGTGAAAGTAGAAGGTGCTGCGTGCGACCCCTGCGGCTTCGACGATCGCGTTGATATCCGCCGAGTGCGCACCGGCGCGCTGGAACTCCACGATGGCGGCATCGAGCACCCGCGCGCGCGTCTTGCGGCGCTGGGCTTCGCGACCGGTCGCGGTGTCTTGCACGGCCCCATTCTGCCGCATCCGGGCTGATCGCTGACAGATATCAACCGAAATGGCAATATCGGCAGATGCTCCGGGAAAGAGGCCGCGGTTTCGTTGTTATTTGTCAGCGAGCGTGCTAGATCTAGAACCGCGGCGAGCCGACCAATCACGCCGGCGAAGGCAGGGACGGATATCGATGAACACCAGAGGTCAACGAATCCTGTTGTGGACAGCGCCGCCGGCGGTGGCCCTTTTTGCACTGGCCTACCTGGCGTTTCCGGTGTTTTCACCGCCCCTGTCGCCGACCCTGACTCCCGACCAGGTGGCGGCGTTCTTCCGGGACAACGTCACCGGCATCCTGGGTGTGGCGATTCTCTGCAATCTCATCGCGTGCTCGTTGGTCCCGCTGTTCGCGGTGACCGCCGTGCAGATCTCCAGGGCTGCCACGTCGAGCCCGGTCCTGACCTATGCCTACGTCATCTGCGTCGGCGTGGGCACGACAGCTTTCATCCTGGCCGACTATTGCTGGGGCATGGCGGCTTTTAGGCCCGAGCGCGACCCCCAGCTGATCAGTCTGCTCAACGACATGGCTTGGTTCTTCTTCGTCGCACCGGTCGGCACGATCATGGTGCAGAACCTGTGCTTCGCGCTGAGCGTCTATCTCGATGACCGTCGCCAGCCGATCTTTCCACGCTGGGTGGCGCACTTCAACGTCGCGACTGTTGCGCTGCTGGCCCCCAGCGCATTTTCGATCCTCTACAAGTCGGGTCCCCTCGCCTGGAACGGCCCACTGTCATTCACGTTGCGGCTGACGACATTTGCGGTCTACATCGCGGTGATGTTCTGGGCTCTGCTGCGCGCTGTCAACCACCAAGGCGACGATCGGGTGGTTCTCGCGTGAGCGGCGTGGCCGAGCGCGCGTCGTCCTGGCGCGCGAACCGCAAACTCGACCAGTGGATCGCGTTTTGGAGCGTGCCCTTCTTCTTCAATTTGTTCGGGCTGGTGTTCGTGCCGCTGAGTTGGATGATGCCACCGCGATCGCCCAGCAGCTCCACCCCCCACATCGTCGATTTCATGCACTCTCACAACCTGCTCATCGCGTGCGTGATCCTGACGCTGGCTTACGGGCTCGCGCCGGTGTCCAACGCCTGCTACCTGATGCAGGTCAAGCGGATGTCGGTCAGCCCGGCGTTTGGCTATTCGATGATGATCGGCGCTATCACCGGCGCGATTGTCGGCATGCTCTTTCCGATGTTCTGCTTCGGCCTCGGCGCATTTCGGCCCGGGTACAGCGCGGCGATCCAGACCATGCTCTACGACTTCGGCTACCTGGCGTTCATCGGCTCGCTGGGCTGCTTCTGCGTCATGTGGATGGCCTTTGGTCTGGCCATCATTCTCGACGAGAACAATATTCTGCCAAAGTGGTTGGGCTACTACACCATTTGGCAATACGTGACCGAGCTGATGGCCGCGCCGGTCTGGATCACCAAAACGGGGCCCTTCGCCTGGAACGGTCTGATGACCTTCTGGTTTGCCATGGCGCTCTACGTCTCGTGGCAATTCATCGTCTACATCTGCATCTACCGGGCGATCAAAAGTCAGCCCGAGGCCGAACTCGACAACGCCCCGGCCGAACCGTCGCCGGCTGCCCCGGCCGCGCCGGCGGTGACCCGCGCATGACCGACGTCGCTCAAGGTTCGACCACCGAAGTCGATGAGTCGCAACGGCCAAACCCACACGGCCATGTTCCCGGCGACTCGAGTATGTGGTTCTTCGTCGTCGGAGACCTGCTGATCTTCGGCGTCTATTTCGTCGGCTACATGTTCTTCCGAGGCCAGAACCACGAACTGTTTCTCGCCGGCCAAGCGCAGCTGAATCTGGACATCGGTGCTGTGAACACCGTTGTATTACTGACGAGTTCACTCTTTGTAGCACTCGGCGTCGCCGCGGCACGCGCCGGAAACAGGGTGGACGCGCTGCGACGATTCTGGATCGCGCTGGGCTTGGGCGCCGCCTTCCCACTGCTCAAAATGTTCGAGTGGATCCCTGAAGTCAGCAGGGGTCTCACGCCGGGCAAAGACCTGTTCTTCATGTACTACTACGTGATGACCGGCATGCACTTGTGCCATGTCGCCCTCGGTCTGGTCGTCCTGTGTTTCGTCATCCGCAACGTGAAAACGTCGCAGAAGCCCAAGATCCCACTGGCCGAGACAGGCGCCACCTACTGGCACATGGTCGACGTCTTGTGGCTGGTCCTGTTCGCCCTGCTCTATCTGATGAGGTAATCGATGACGTCACTGATCCGCAATCCACTGACGATCGTGTGGGCCCTGCTCACGACGGTGACCATCGCGTCGTCGTTGATCGCCCTCGACGGCGGAGCTTCGCATCAGATCAACACGACCGTCACGACCGTCGTGTTGCTGATCGCAGCGGTCAAGGCGTTCTTGGTGATATGGCATTTCATGGAGGTTCGTCGCGCGCCCGTCTGGCTCAAGGTGACCACTGGCGGATGGGTGCTCACGCTCTTCGCGTTGCTGTTCGGCTTCTACTTCGCCGGCCTGTGACCCGTCGATGGCTGAAAGTTGCTCAAGCGGTTAACTTTTGCGCCAACTCCCAGGCGGTCTCAGCCATACCGCGATAGCGTTGGCGATACTCATCGGTGCCGGCCCGCGAATCCGCCGCGTTGCCGTCGACACCCCGACGCCAGACCCCGGCGGTGATCGAGGCCAGCCGGAACATCGAGAACACCACGAATACGTCGAGCGATGGCGGAAGGTCTCTGCCGGCATACGTGCGGTAGCTGTCCAGGAAGGCCTGCTGGCCGGGGAGTCCAGTGCCCGCGAGATCCTCATCGAGAACACCGCTGCGGCCACCCGGTCCGCCCGGCACGTGGTACGTCACGCAGAAATACCCCAGGTCGGCCAACGGGTCGCCGATCGTCGACAACTCCCAGTCGAGCACCGCGACCACCCGTGGCTCGGTCGGGTGAAGCAGCACGTTGCCGAGCCGATAGTCGCCGTGCGCGATGCACGCCGGCGTGTCGTCGGGGGGCAGGTGCTCGGGCAGCCAGGCCGCCAGCCGATCCATCGCGGGCATGTCCTCCATGCGCGCGGCCTCCCACTGCCGGGTCCACAGCGCCACCTGGCGCTGCATATAGCCTTCCGGGCGGCCGAATCCCTCGAGTCCGACCGCGCGCCAATCCACCTGATGCAGCGCCGCGAGCACCCGGGCCAGGTCTTCATAGACAGCGGCGCGGTGCGCGGGAGTCTCCTCGCGCAGGACACGGTCCGGGAAGACCCGCCCCGGAACGTGGTCCATCACGAAAAACGTTGTACCGAGCACCGATTCGTCATCACAGAGCAGCTGCATGCGCGGCACGGGGACGTCCGTGTCGGCCAGCGCGGCCATGACGCGGTGCTCGCGCTCCACCTCGTGCGCCCGCGGCAACAGTTTGCCCGGCGGCTTCTTGCGCAGCACGTACTCACCGCCTGCTGTCTGCAGATGAAACGTGGGATTGCTCTGGCCGCCCTGGAACTGACGAACCTCGAGTTGACCGTCGAATCCGGGCAGCCGCCCGCGGAGGTAGCGCGCCAGCGCAGCCACCTCGAAGCGATGCGCGGGCAGCACCGGCACCAGCTCTGCCATGCCCGCCATGTCTCGCCCCTCGTCGCCCGTGTCTGCGAAAACCCTACCGAGGAGTGAAATAGCGATGACCCGTTTGAGGGACGCGCCCTGACGGAGCCGCCTCGGTTAGGGTCCGGCTATGGACATTTCGTGCGCGTTCGCCACCTCATCGGACACCCCGGCACATGTTGAGCTGGCGGAGTCGCTCGGATACCGGCGCGCGTGGCTCTACGACTCCCCCGCCCTGTATCCCGATGTCTGGATGATCCTGACGCGCTGCGCCGAACGCACCTCGCGCATCGGGCTCGGTCCGGGCGTGCTCGTGCCCAGCCTGCGGCACCCGATGGTCAACGCGGCCGCCATCGCCGAACTCGCCGACCAGGCGCCTGGCCGGGTGGCGGTGGCCATCGGATCCGGCTTCACCGGACGGTTCACGCTGGGTAAGCGGCCTCTGCCGTGGCGACAGGTTGCCGACTACGTCCGGTGCCTGAAGGCGCTGCTGGCCGGCGACACCGTGGAGTGGGATGGTGCCAGGATCCGGATGATGCATCCGTCCGGGTACGGGGCGCAGCGACCTGTCGACGTGCCGATCCTGATCGGGGCGGACGGCCCGAAGGGCCTCGCGGTGGCCGCCGAACTCGGCGACGGGGTGTTCTCGGCCGCCGTGCCCCAACCCGATGCTGTCGATGCAGCCGACTGGCGGGCCCTGCTGTCCTTCGGCACGGTGCTCGACGAGGGCGAAGAGCTGACCTCGCCACGCGTCGTCGATGCGGCGGGTCCCGGAGCGGTGGTGATGTATCACGCCATATACGAGCGGGGCGGAGCGGCGGCGGTCGACGGGTTGCCGGGCGGGCGCGGCTGGCGCGAGGCGGTCGAAGCCCATCCTGCCGACGAACGGCACCTCGCGATCCACGAGGGACACCTGGTGCGGGCCAACGCGCGGGACAAGCCGTACGTCGCCGACCTCATTCCGATGGCCAGCGCCGGGGCGTTGACGGGTACGGCCGAACAGGTCGCGGAGCGAGTGAGCGGTCTCGCCGCCGCCGGGGTCACCGAAGTCGCCTACCAGCCGGCCGGCTCCGACATCGCACGCGAGTTGCGCGCCTTCGCATCTGCTGCCGGGATCGCGGGTTGAGCATTACGGTGTGCACATGATCGCCACAGTGGTTGTGACGGCGCTGCTGGCCGCTTTGCTGGGATTCGCCGGATCTCTCAAGGTGATCGGCGTCGCGCAATCGCTGACGATTCGCGACCACCTCGGTGTCAACCCCATTCAGTGGCGGCTGATCGGGGTGCTCGAACTCGCCGCTGTCGCAGGCGTGTTGACCGGTCTGGCGTGGCCGCCGATCGGTGTGGCAGCCGCGGTCGGTGCGGCTCTGTTGTTAGTGGGCGCAATCGGTTTTCATGCCCGGGCGTCTGACAGCGCCGCCGACACTGCGCCCGCGGTGATCGGTCTGGGCCTGGCCGTCGCGACGGCCATCTTTCAGGCAAGGTAAATCGTCACGACCTCCGCGGCGTTCGACCGCGCGCCGATGCCGAAAGTCGGCTATTTCGAACCGAGTTCGTCCTCGTACTTCTTCGCCATGTGCGCGACGGCGTCGATCTGGGATTGCGCCAGGCCTTCACGCACCTCGCTGGCGCGCGCTGCGGCATCCAGGGTCGGCTGCGCTTGGCCCTGGAAATGCGGCATCACTTCGGCGGCAAACAATTCGGCTGACCGTCGGGTCGCCGCCGGGTTGGCCCACTCGTGGCCCATCTGCAGCATGCAACCGAACCCACCCGATTGATCCCACATCCGCTGCACCTGCTCGCGCGCCCGTTCCGGCGTGCCGATCACCCCGGCGCCGTTGTCGTTGAGCACATCGATCATCTCGTCGATCTGTTCGCCGGGCATGGTCATCTGGGGGAACGCGGCCACCTTCTGGAAGTACCGAAACCACGACGCCAGACCGAACTTCACGTCTTCGCGGGCCTGCTTCTCGGTCTCGGCGATGTGGAACGGTCCGACCAGGCTCCAATTCTTGCGATCGACGGTGGTGCCGAATGCCGCCGCGCGCTCTTCCACGATGTCCCAGTGGTACTGCAGGGCGTTGAACCCGTCGATGGTCAGCGTCGCCCCGATCGACAGCAGACCGATGCCGTGCTTGCCCGCCAGTCGCGCACCGGTCGGCGAGGCGACCGCGGCCACCGCCAGCGGGACGCCGTCCTCGGAATACGGGGCGAGTTGGAGGCGGGCGTCGTGTAATTCGTGCGTCGGCGTTTTCGCCGACACGGTCTCCCCCCGCAGCAGTCTCACCAGAATGTCGAGGTTGGTGTCCAGCAGCTCGCGGGTATCGGTCGGGGTCAGACCGATCATCGCCGAATCGCTGGGCAGCGACCCGGGCCCCACTCCACCGACCACCCGGCCATGGGTGAGGTGATCCAGCATCATCAGCCGGTCGGCGACCCAGAGCGGGTTGTGATACGCCAGCGAAATAACGCCGGTACACAGTTTGATCCACTTGGTCCGTTCCGCGGCCGCGGCGATGAAAATCTCCGGAGAGGCGATGATCTCGCTACCGGCGGAGTGGTGCTCACCGATCCATGCCTCGTCGAAACCCAGCGCGTCGAGATGCTCGACCAGCTCGAGGTCGCGCTGCATGGCGAGCGTCGGATTGGTGCCTGCACGGTGAAACGGTGCGATGAAATACCCAAACCGGAGCTTGGCCATGTGCGGTCCCCTAGCCGTCGAGTTGCCCCGAACACTAATCCGGTTCGCACGTGTGGACTCAGGAGTTGGCGCCTGAAATCTGCAGAGATTTTCGGCTCAGACCTCGACGGGGTTATCCCCCGCCGCAACCCACGCCCGGGATGCAACCGCCGCCACCGCCCGGTCCGCCGCCTCCGCAGCCCACACCGGGGATGCAGCCGCTGCCGCCGCCGGGTCCGCCGCCGCCGGTCGCGCCGCCGGGGATGCTGCCGCTGCCGCCGCCGGGTCCGCCGCCGCCGGTCGGGCCGCCGGGGATGCTACCGCCGCCACCACCGGGTCCACCGCCTCCCGTCGCACCGCCACCGGAGCCACCACCGCCGGGAGTTCCTGGCGCGGGTGCGGGTGCCGGTGCCACGCTCGACGACGGGGTCGTCGTGGTCGTGGTGCTGGTGGGGCCGCCTTTGTCACCGCCGCCGCAGCCGACCGCCAGCAGAAGCATGGCCGTCCCGAAGAACAGTGTCGTCGCCGTGCGAACAGATCTCATCGGTAATCCCCACTCTCGTCTCGTGCTCCCCGAGGTACCCGGGACGAGTTGGACCGAAACGCATGACGACGAGCGCGGATCAACCCCGCCGGGAAAGCTGGGCATGGATCAACGGAGAGATCTTCTCCGCCATGTACGCGTGTCCGGCGTCGTTCGGGTGCACACCGTCGGGGCCGATCAATTCGGGCCTGCCGACGAACCAGCCCTCGCTGATCGGGTCGATGAACGTCGCGCCGAAGTCGTGGGCCTGTCCACTGAGAATGTCGCGGATATAGAGGACATCGGGCGGCGGATCGGAATCGGTCCATGGCGGGCCGATCACCAGCAGCTTCGCCGCAGGCGCGATGCGGCGGGCCAGATCCAGGGTGTCGTGGGACATCGCGGTCATCTGCATCGGATCGACGCCGTGGTCGTTGCGCGAGCCGAAGAACACCACCAGCGCGTCGTCGGGGTGGACGGCACGGTTCGTCAGGTCTTCGAAGACACTGCCGTGATCGCCGCGCACGACGTAGCCGGCCCTGCCTTCGGAGGCAACCTCGGGCGCGACCTGGACCCCTTGGCGCGCGAGCGTCAGCCAGGTGCGGTTGGTCCAGGTGTTCGGTCCCCAGCCGCCTTCATCGGTGCCGGTGGTGTAGGAATCCCCGATCACCGCGACGTGGTCGATCGGCGTTCCACGGGCGACGGTCTGAAGGGGCCGCGGCGTGGCGGGAGTGTGCGTGACCACTCCGGCCGTGACAGCCGCGACGACGACTGTGGCCAGACGACCCACCGCTACCTGCACTGTCCACCGCCTCGGCCGCTGGTCACATCCGTACAAGCGGAATCGTAAAAGCACCACGCTGAATTTTTGACGTCGACGCGCTGGCATCCGACGGGCTACCGACGTGGGAGCTCGAGGCCTCGCGCCAAGGGGATCGTACTTGATCAGTATGCGGCGCAGTATCGCTCGCGTCACACGACGGAGCTAGCCGGCGCGCGCTGACAACGGCTTTTGCCGTCCCTCGTGGGGTCCGTCGATCGACTGCAGCTTGCCGCCCTCGGCGGGTGCCTCGGGATCGGCGGCGTCGACCACCGGCCGCCCGTCACCGACCATCCTTCGCATCCAGAGGCGGGCCGGTTCTTCGACGAGGTGGTACAGCGCGGCCGCGCCGAGGAACGTCACCGCGAGCACCGCGGCAAGCAGCAGCTTGCCCGCGTTGCCGAACAAGGTGAGCTCGAACTGCTGCGCCGTCCAAATCCAGGCGGTGTGCGCCAACTCGTGAACCATGTAGAGACAGAACGAGATCTGCCCGCCGTAGACCAGCGGTCGGGTGGCCAGCAGCGCCGGCAGGCTGCCGGTGCCGATCGCCAGCGTCAGGACCAACGGCACAAACAAGATGTCGACCAGACCGCCGGTGTCGGAGACACCGTGCAGCGGGTGCGCGTCCGACCAGTAGAGAAAGCCCACCACGCCGGCGATCAGTAACACGGACGCATAGCCGGCGGCCCGCCTACCTCGATCGGTGAGCTGCAAACGACTGACCGCGGCGGCGACCAGCGCCCCGGCGGTGAATTGCATGACGATGCGGGGCAACCAACTCCACGGCGTGTAAAACTGGCCGGTCACCAGCAGTGACAGCACGGGCGGCAGCGATGCGGCGACCGCCAGCCAGACCAGGTTGCGGGCCCGCGTCGCGCGCGCCATCCGGAAGATCACCAGCACCAGCAGCCCGAACAGCAGGTAGGCCAGCCACTCGGCGCTGATGGACCACGCCGGCCCGTCCCAGCTCGAATTGTCGAAAAACGGCTGAAACCACAGCTGCAGCAACAGAACCTGACGCACATAGCTGATCGCGGTGAACCGGTAGATCTCCTGCGACGGGACGTGGCCGACGTGCAGGGTGAAGACGATCCACAGCGCGGCCAGGTGCAAGGTGACCAGATATACCGGCCACACCCTGGCCAGCCGCAACCAGAGAAAGTGCAGCGTGGCACGCGTCGACCAGGATCCGCCCATCCGGTCCAGGTAGTTCCAGGTCAGCACGAACCCACTCAGGATGAAGAACAAGTCCACCCCCTGGGCCCCGCAATTGAGTACCGGGGTGAGTGCGTCGAGAAAACCGGGGGTTGCGTCGCGCAGCAGCGAACGGAAGTGGAAAAGCACGACCCAAACAGCGGCAATGATGCGAAGTCCCGTGAGAGCCTTGATATCTGCGCTGCGCACAACAATCTTTCCGTGAGACCACAGGTGTTTCGTTCATCACTGCGTCACTTTTACGACGGCGTTGGCAGGGTATCAGCGCGCCACAGCGATAGCGAGTTCCCGCCCGGTGCGTCCCGAGAGCGAATGCGCAGGCAGGATGCGTGCGCACCCCGCGGAAGCGATCATTGCCAGTGCGTGTTGACACAGCCAGCGCCGGCATCCGCACATCGGCTCCACCACAGGAGAAGTCATGCATACCCGCCTCACCGAGTTCTTCGGGATCGAACACCCGATCGTCTCCGCGCCGATGGCCCAGATCTCGGGCGGCAAGCTCGCCGCCGCGGTGTCGTCGAGCGGTGGCCTGGGGCTGATCGGCGGCGGCTACGGCGATTCGGCGTGGCTGCAGCGAGAGTTCGATCTGACCGGCGGGGCGCGGGTCGGGTGCGGCTTCATCACCTGGAGTCTGGCTCGCGCGCCCGAGCTGCTCGACGAGACACTGGAGCGCCGACCGGCAGCGGTGATGCTGTCCTTCGGCGATCTGGAGCCGTTCACCGAACGCGTCCACGCCGCCGGAATCCCGGTGATCGCCCAGGCTCAGACTCTGGAGCACGCGCGTCGGGCACTCGACGCCGGCGCGGAGATCGTGGTCGCCCAGGGCGGTGAGGCGGGCGGGCACGGCATGGCAGTGCGATCGACGTTCACGTTGGTGCCCGAGGTCGTCGACCTGGCCGCCGACCGAGCGCCGGGGACACTGGTGCTGGCGGCGGGCGGCGTCGCCGACGGGCGCGGGCTTGCCGCAGCACTGATGCTCGGCGCGGACGGCGTGGTGGTGGGCACCCGGTTCTGGGCCTCCTCGGAGGCGCTGGTGTCACCGCGCGCTCACGATCGGGCGCTGGGCGCCGGCGGGGACAGCACGTATCGCACGCGGGTCTATGACCATGTGCGACGACTGGATTGGCCGGCCGAGTACAACGAGCGGGCGCTGAGCAATCCGTTCGTCGACAGATGGCATGGCAAGGAAGCCGAATTGTTGGCGTCGCTGCCCGATGTGGTGAAAAGCTATGAAGCCGCTGTCGCCGCAGAGGATTTCGGGGCCGCTGCCATTTTGATCGGCGAGTCGGTCGGACTTGTCGACACAGTTCGTCCCGCTGCCCATATCGTCGCAGACATGAGAGCAGAAGCCGACAGAGTCCTGAAGGGCGGTGGCAGTAGTGGATCTCGCATCGGTTGACGAGTTGCTCACGACCACGCGATCAGTCCGAAAGCGCCTCGACCTGACGCGGCCGGTCGGCCGTGACGTCATCCTGGACTGCATCCGGCTCGCGATGCAGGCTCCCACAGCCAGCAACGCGCAAGATTGGCGATGGCTGGTCATCACCGACGCGGACAAACGCGCCGCGATCGCCGAGATCTACCGCAGCATCGGCTCGGAGTACCTCGCCCACGCCGCCAAGGACGCGGCCGATCCGCAGACCCGGCGGGTGTATGCGAGCGCGTTCAGCCTGACCGACACCTTGGGTCAAGTCCCAGTGCACGTTATTCCCTGCCTGGAAAACCGCATCGACAACTCCAGCATGTTGACCGCCGCGTCGGCGTGGGCGTCGATCATCCCGGCCGGCTGGAGCTTTCTGCTCGCGCTGCGCTCCCGCGGGCTTGGATCAGTCTGGACGACAATGCATTTGGCCAAGGAGCGAGAGGTCGCTGAGCTGCTCGGGATCCCGGACACCGTCACCCAGGCGGCGCTGTTTCCGGTGGCTTACACCATCGGAACCGATTTCCGTCCGGCGTCGCGGCCGCCGGCAGAGAGCGTGACGTTCTGGAATGAGTGGGGGTAAATCCGAACCATGTTGCGGGCAAGTGGATTTGTTTCTTAGCAAAGTATTAAACGCTGGAACAGGTGACCTTAGAGTAGGCAATTAGCGTCTCAAACAGGTCAGGGTCATCGCTGATCCTGATATTGCAGTAACACTGTTTGGAAACGGGGGGCGCGTCACATGAACGACTCGACTAACACGGCAGCTTCGTACTTGGCGCCGCGACACGCCCACCTTCCTGTCGACTGCAACGGCGCCGCGGTGCGTGCCCAGTGCCGTCACCTCGCGACGGTGGTCACCATCACCGGCGCGGTCGACGCGAGCAATGTCAATCAGGTCATCGAATACGCCCGCCGCTTCAATCTTCCGGACAACCCCCTGGTTCTCGACATGACGGGTCTGGACACCTTCAGCGCGCAAGCGGTGCGCCTGCTCCACGCGGTCGACGACGCCTGCACCGAAGCCGGCCTGGAATGGGCGCTGATCCCCAGCCAAGCGGTGAACTTGACGCTGCTGGTGACGCACGAGGACATCAGCTTCCCGACCGCGACCACGGTGCACGAGGCCCTGCAGTACTTCGCCGATGCCACTAGCGCCCGTCGTCGTCTGTTGCTGCCGCTGTTCAACAAAACCGCCTGATCACGATTCAGCGCCGACGCGCGTTTCGCGAAGTCCGTATGCTGCTATCTGTGAAGCTTGAGCCAGTGATCGCCGCCGCGGCGGTGCTGACGATGCTGTCCTGGGGCGTGTCAGCCGGCCTGGCCGCTGCCGATCCCACACCTGCTCCACCCCCGGCGCCCTCCCCCGGGCCGGCACCTGCCCCCGGGCACGGTGCAGCGCCGGCTCCGGCGAAAACCACGATCGACCACGACGGCGTGTACAACGTCGGCACCGACATCGTGCCGGGTGTCTACACGTCGGCGGGACCTGTCGGTAGCGGCGTGTGCTACTGGAAGCGGCTCGGTGACGACGCCAAGCAGCCGCTCGACAACGCGATGAGCAAGAAGCCTCAGATCGTGCGGATCGACCCGACGGACAAGACTTTCAAGACCGATGGCTGCCAAGCCTGGCAAAAGAACGACACCGCTGTCCCCGACCCGGGCAAATCCCCGGAACAGGCCGGCCTGGGGCTGGGCATTCTCAACTCGCTGATCGGTGGCGGGAGCGCACCGGCGGCCCCACCCCCGGCCGCGCCGGCCCCGGCCGCCCCGCCCAAGTAGTAGCCGCCCCATCCCTATGCAGACCGTTGAGTACGCTGCCGGTCGCCTGGCGGACGTCTTCGGCGAACCTTCTCAGCGGACGGTTCTGCTGTGGCACGGCCAGCAAGCAGACGCGCGAGCCTCAGTGCGCTCACTCGCTGAGCTGATTGCCGGACACGGCCTGGGCGTGGTCGCGCCTGACTGGAACTCCTCGAGCGCCGACGGCGGCCGCGCGGATCTGCTGGGTTCGGTGCACTTCACCCGCGACCGGGTCGAGGACCCCGACGGGCTGGTGCTCGTCGGCTGGTCGATGGGAGGCCTGGCGGCCGCGGCGCTGACGATCCGGGCTGCACAGCTGGGTGTGGCTTTCGCGCACACCGTCACCCTCGCCGGAGCGTTCATGGTCCCCGACCCGATTTTTGGCGAACTCCCGGCAGCTCAACTCGGCGATGCCGCACAAACGACCCCGTTCACTCTGCTGGCCGGGGTGGCCGACCGGGTCATCCCGGTATCGGTGGCTCGCGACTTCGCCGCGGCGCTGCGACAGGCGGATTGGCCGGTGCAGGTGTTCGAGTTACCCGCCGACCACGGGTCGATCGCCGGCGCGGCCTACGACCCGGTCGAGGGGCGGTACCACCGCGGCACCGACGCGCGGTCGCTAGCGGTCGCCGCTGACGTCGCGGCCCATATCGCCGCTGCCGGCAGCGCTGATCGCTGACCGGGACAGCCAGTCGCGCAGCTTGGCGTAGACCAGCGGGTGGTTGAGCAAGTCGAAGTGGTTCAAGCCGGTCAGTATCAGACCGTGCTCATCCTGGAACGGAACACGCCGCGACCGGCCAACGCCGGCAGCGCTTTTCGACCGCACCAGGTGGTCACCGGCCACCATGCCGAGCAGACGTGGTGCCACCGTGGAGGACACGAAGTGATACGTCGCGTGCGGTAAGAACGGCGCCTCGCGGCAACGATCGCGCAGAAACTCATCCGGATCGGCGTCGCGCCAGTCGTCATCGAGACAGGCGCCGTAGCGCAGATCCTTGACGCCGTCGCTGCGCGCGTTCAAAAATGCTGCGATCGCGCGTGTTTCGGGCAATTTGGCCAGCGCCCACGATGCGATGTTCACGCCTTTTTCCAGATCGGCACCCAGATGCGGCGAGCCCAGGCACACCACCCGACTGACGACGTCGGTCCAGTCGTGCCGTTCCTCGGCGCCGTAGTGGCAGGCGCTGCGCGCTACCAGTCCGCCCATCGAGTGGCCCACCAACACGAGTTCGGTGATGGGCACCGGCCACTGATCGTGGAGCAGGTCGAGGATTCCTGCCAGCGTGCGGCCATTGACCGAGATGTGCAGTCCGGTGTTGTACCGCAACAGAATTGGGCTGTAGCCCAGGTCATCGTGCAGTCGTTCGCCGTAGCTGCGGCCGTCGTCGGTCTCGCGCGGCGGACGGGACCAGGACCGCTCGGTCAGACACCAGCCGTGCACAAACACCACGACCCGACCGGTCGCCGACGGATACGCCGCAGCCAGATGGTCGGTCGTCAGCGCGACCGGTTCACCGCCGTGTCGAACCACCATTGCGCCGGCAAGTGGGTTGTTGTGGTCGGTCAGCTCGTCGCCGTATATCCCGTTGACCGCGGCGAGGATGGCGCCGACCGCGTCGGTGCGTGACTCCAAGGCGTCATCGGTCTCGTTGCCCCAGACCTCGGCAGCGACCTTGCCGGCGGCGTGGGTTGCACCACGCAGTCCACGGTCGACACCGGTGTAGATTGCCCGCGTCAATCCGTCGTGGATGGTCCGGGTCGGTGCGGCCGACGGCCCGATCGAGTCGAACACCCGACCGGCGATACCGGCGTGCATGTCGCGCACCAGGGTGGTGAGTACCGAGGATGCCTCACCCGCCAGATCACCGACGGCACGAATATCGCTGCGTTGCATGTGGCCCCCTCACGAGTTCGGGTGGACAGATGTCAAAATGACGAGACAACGTCGTCAGCTGCTCAAACACCGCATATGCCCCACGCTGAGCTGCCGGTTTGTTCACTCAGTATACAAACGTTTACTGTGATCGCTAGCGCCCGGATCGCCCGACGCCACCAGATTCCGGACGCAACGCCAGATAGGAGCCCCGATGGACTCGACCTTTTCGCTGGATCTGTCCGAAGAAGTGGTGCAAGTCCGCGACTGGGTGCACGAGTTTGCCGAATCGGTGATCCGGCCGGCGGCCGCCGAGTGGGACGAACGGGAAGAGACGCCCTGGCCGATCATCCAAGAGGCGGCCAAGGTCGGGCTCTACACTCCGGACCTGTTCGCCCAGATGGCCGGCGAGGCCAGCGGGCTGGGCATGCCGACCGTCTTCGAGGAGATGTTCTGGGGCGACGCGGGCATCGCGTTGTCGATCATGGCCACCGGCCTCGCCGCGGCGGCGCTGGCCGCAAATGGGACTCCGCAACAGATCGGTGAGTGGTTGCCGCAGATGTTCGGCAGCCCCGGCGATCCGCAGTTGGCCGCATTCTGCTCGTCCGAACCCGGTGCCGGGTCCGACGTCGGGGCTGTCCGCGCCAGAGCGAGGTACGACGAGGCGTCCGACGAGTGGATTCTCAACGGAACAAAGACGTGGGCAACCAATGGTGGAATCGCCAACGTGCACGTGGTGGTGGCCTCGGTGGAACCCGAACTCGGCACCCGTGGCCAAGCGACATTCATCATCCCGCCCGACACCAAGGGCCTTTACCAGGGACAGAAATTCAAGAAGCACGGCATCCGGGCGTCGCACACCGCCGAGGTGGTACTTGATGACGTCCACATCCCCGGAGAGCTGATCCTCGGCGGCCGTGAGAAATTCGAGCGCCGGATCGCCAAAATCCGCGAAGGGCATCGCACCTCGAGTCAGGCCGCGATGATGACGTTCGAGCGAACTCGTCCCACGGTCGGTGCAATGGCGCTCGGAATCGCTCGCGCCGCTTATGAATACGCGCTGGACTATTCGCTGCAGCGCGAACAATTCGGCCGTAAGATCGCCGAGTTCCAGGCCATCGCGTTCAAGTTGGCCGACATGAAGAGCCGAATCGACGCGTCCCGGATGCTGGTCTGGCGGGCCAGCTGGATGCAGCGCAACAACAAGCCGTTCACCTCGGCCGAGGGATCGATGGCGAAGCTGTACGCCAGCGAGACCGCGGTCTACGTCACTGACGAAGCCATCCAGATTCTCGGCGGCAACGGTTACACCCGCGATTACCCGGTCGAGCGGATGCACCGAGATGCGAAGATCTTCACCATCTTTGAGGGCACCAGCGAAATTCAGCGACTTGTGATCGGCCGGGCGCTGACCGGTCTGCCGATCCGGTAGCGCACGCAGCTAATGAGAGGCGTGCGCCTCCTCGCCGGCGCCGTTGAGTGCCAACGCTTCATCCCAGTCGGTGCCGTTGTCGCCGTCGACGTGCTCCTCGACCGCGAGGGGCTCAGGCTGGTATTCGCCTTCGTCTAGTCCGGCCACGACGCGGATGGCGGCAATCAGCTGTTCCACCAGCGGCGTCTCCTGCGCGGTGGGCGTGCCGCCTTCTTCCAGCTCATCGGGCAACTCCCGCCGGAGACCGAACCCGTTGGCCGCCTCGTGCGCTGACAGCTTGGCGTGTACGCGGGCGTTGTAAAGCTGTTGTCCCAGAGTCGATCCGGGTGCATCGGTCACCCGTTCCATCAGGTCGTCGTAGCGCCGCCGGACATCGCTGAGCGCCAGCATCACCGTGGGTGTGGGCCGGCTGTGGCTCGCCGCCTCGGTCAGTGCGGCGCGAAGTTTGCGCAGACCGGTCAGCACCACCTCGGCGCGCTTCTGGAATTTCTTGTCTTCCGGAAAAGGCAGCGAATCGATAGCCGCCCGGTACATGTGCATCGCCGCGTCGGCGAGATTGACGATTGTTTGCGCTTCACCTTCGTGCTGATCGAATTCGCCCATAGTCCCTCAACTCTTTGTTGGTGTCAGCTCGGGTCGTGACGGGCTGCCATCAACTTCCGTCCCGACCGCTGCAAGGAAGAGGGTATTGGTTACAGCGTCGACTCGACAACAGTTAAGCGCCCACTTGTAGTTGGCAGTCCGGCCGCGGCGAGTGCCAGAACTTGGGTTCTCGGAGTTAGCGCGACGTACCCGTGTAACACTGCCGTAATGGCTTATTCGATTGCTCGCCCCAAGCTCGAGGGCAACATCGCGGTCGGTGAGGACCGCCAGCTGGGGTTTGCCGAATTCGGCGATCCGCATGGCCGCCCGATCTTCTGGCTGCACGGCACGCCCGGCGCGCGCCGGCAGATTCCGGCCGAGGCCCGCGTGTACGCGGCAGAGAATCGCATTCGGTTGATCGGCATTGACCGTCCTGGCATCGGTGCGTCCACCCCGCACCAGTACGAGAACGTTCTGGCCTTCGCCGACGACCTGCGTACCGTCGCCGACATTCTGGGCATCGACAAGATGGCCGTCGTCGGACTTTCCGGCGGCGGCCCCTACACGCTGGCTTGTGCGGCGGCGATGCCTGACCGGATCGTCGCGGTCGGCGTGCTGGGTGGCGTGGCGCCCACGGTCGGCGCGGAGGCGATCAGCGGAGGTCTGATGTCGCTGGGGACACTGGCGGCGCCGGTGCTTGCGGTGGCCGGACTTCCGATCCGCCTGGCGGCAGCCGCCTTCATCCGGTTGTTGAAGCCGGTCGCCGAGCCCGCGCTCTACCTCTACGCGCGGGTCTCCCCCGAAGGTGATCGACGGCTGCTGGTGCGGCCGGAGTTCAAGGCGATGTTCCTCGACGATTTGCTCAACGGCTCCCGCAAGCAGCTGGCGGCCCCGTTCGCCGATGTCGTCGTCTTCGCCAAGGACTGGGGATTCCGGTTGGACGAGGTGAAGATTCCGGTGCGCTGGTGGCATGGCGACCGCGACCACATCGTGCCGTTCGCCCATGGGCAGCATGTCGTCAGCAGATTGCCCGACGCGGTGCTCACCACCTTGCCGGGTGAAAGCCACCTCGCCGGATTGGGCTTCGCCGAGGAGATTCTGCGCACGATGATCGAGCTTTGGGACAGCATCGAAATGAAGTGAATTCTCGTCAGCCCGCGACACCGCCGCGCGCCGTGTGATAAACGGTGCGAGTGCCCGCGAACTCGCCGCTGACCAAGGATCAACGCAATTCCTTCATCGCCGCGCTGTTGGGCTGGACGATGGATGCCTTCGACTACTTCCTGGTGGTGCTGGTCTATGCCGACATCGCGAAGACATTTCACCACAGCAAGGCCGAAGTCGCGTTCCTGACCACGGCAACCTTGCTGATGCGTCCGGTAGGCGCGCTGCTGTTCGGACTCTGGGCCGACCGGGTCGGCCGGCGTCTGCCGCTGATGGTGGACGTGGTGTTTTATTCGGTGGTCGGCTTTCTGTGTGCGTTCGCGCCGAATTTCACTGTGCTGGTGATACTTCGACTGTTGTACGGCATCGGTATGGGCGGCGAATGGGGACTGGGCGCCGCGCTTGCCATGGAGAAGGTTCCGGTCGAACGGCGCGGTTTCTTCTCCGGTCTGCTCCAAGAGGGCTACGCATTCGGCTACCTGCTCGCAACAATGGCTTCGCTTCTGGTGATCGATCACCTCGGCCTGTCCTGGCGCTGGCTGTTCGGGCTCAGCATCGTCCCCGCGCTGATCAGCTTGATCATTCGCTACCGGGTACAGGAGTCCGAAGTCTGGGTAGCAGAGCAAGACCGAATGAAATTGACCCGCACCAGGATTCGCGACGTGCTGCGCGACGCCGCCGTCATCCGCCGATTCATCTACCTCGTCTTGTTGATGGCCGCGTTCAACTGGATGAGTCACGGCACCCAGGACGTGTATCCGACGTTTCTCTCGGCGACCCACGACGGCGGCGCGGGTCTCTCCCACGCGAGCGCCAAATGGATTGTGGTGATCTACAACATCGGCGCCATCGCCGGTGGGCTGATTTTCGGCTCGTTGTCCCAGCGGTACGGCCGCCGCCACACCGTGGTGTTCTGCGCGGTGCTGGGGCTGCCGATCGTGCCGCTGTTCGCCTACTCTCATACGGCCGCGATGCTGTGCCTCGGTTCGTTCCTGATGCAGTTCGCGGTACAGGGCGCGTGGGGCGTGATACCCGCGCACCTGACCGAAATGTCGCCGGATGCCATCCGTGGCTTCTATCCGGGCGTTACCTATCAGCTGGGAAATCTGCTGGCGGCCTTCAACTTGCCGATTCAGGAGCGGCTAGCCGAGACCCACGGCTACCCGTTCGCTTTGGCCGTGACCATCGGGCCCGTCCTGGTCGCCGTCGCCGTCTTGACCGCGATCGGCCGGGACGCCACCGGAATCCGCTTCGGCAGCAGCGAAAGCAGCGCGACCACGATCGCCGACGATGGCGGATAAACTCAGCGGCATGTGGGGCGGCCTCAAGCGGTTCATCCGCGGCGAACTGGCCGGGTTGAAGCTTCCACAGCTGTGGCATCTGATCGCCGGAGCGGTCGTCGCAGTTGCCGCACTGTTCGGCGGGCTGGACAGCGTCGAGGCCAAACCGACCGTGTTCAAACCCGGCCAGGCCTACAGCGACGGTGAATTCACGGTCAACGTCGTCAAGGCGCTCGCCCTCGACGACGTTCGCGCCGGCAAGCGTGTGTTGATGCCGGCGGAGCCGGGACGCATCTACCTCGGCCTGGTCAGCACGATCCGCAACGACGGACCGATCCAAGGCGGGCTCAGTCTGGGCACCAAGGATGCGGAATTCGATCTGCAGCAGCCGAGAAAAGAATTCATCGGAGCATTCCGTATCGCCGACGCGTCGATGGTCCCCTCGCTGGGACCCAAGCTGTCCGAGAAGGTGGTCTTCCTCTGGAAGTTGCCGCGCGACGCGATCAGCGCCGGTTCCCATGTCACAATGCGGGTTTGGCAGAAGCAGTTGCGTGAGATGGTCGTCACCTACGGCACGGGCTGGCTCGCCAGTGAAACCAGCTACGCCCAGATCGTGGTCCCCGTGGTGAAGGCATGAGGGAGGCGCGTACTGGGCTGGCCCGGCGGGCGGTCCTACCGTTGACAGCGGTACTGGTGACCGCCGCCGCATTGTTGTTTCACCACTTGCCGGTTCCGACACAGATATACGCGCCATTCGATGTGCACGGCAACGTGGCCGGCCCGGTGCGTGGCCGTTCATTGGAGGTGACCGCCGCCCGAGTTCGCCTGGCGCCCAAGGGGAAATTCGCGCTGAGCCGATTCACCTCGAACACCGTCTCGGCGATCGGGGTGTGGCTGGTCGTCGATGCGACGGTGTCGGCACTCGAGTCCTCGGAGCTGCCGTCGGCTGATCTGGTGGTGGGCGGCAACACCTATCTGACGTCCGCGCGCAGTCCGATGCGCGGCTTCGGCGTTCACGTCGACCCGGGTCTGCCGCAACACGGCTACTGGATCTTCGATGTGGCGCCTGAGTTGACCCAGCCGTCGATCACCAGGCCGCTGCAACTGCGGGTGTGGGCAGGCGGCGAAAACCGACTCAACAGCCGTCTGGTGATCGACCTTGACAACCTGCCGCTGGAGCGCACCGACATGATCATGGTCAAACCGTATGAGATCGGCCCGGCGGAATGAGCAGGCTGTGGGTGCGAAACCTGATCGGGATGGCGGTCGTGGCCGCCGCGCTGATGACCCTCTGCATCGTCGAGCTGTACCCGCAATGGTCGTCCTATCGTTCGACCGTCGTTCCACAACATGTCATCTCCCGCGCAGCGAGCGCTTCGATGTTCGGGCAGAGCTGGCGGCTGGGATCGGTCACTCGCGTCACCGCGTTGCCGGATCGGCCTCTGGAACCGTCGATACCCAAGGGCGCGACGCTAGCGGTCGTCACCATCGAACGATCGGGTGACCCGATCACCGGGCGCTGCGTCGGCGTCCTCACCGACGGGCGGCGGCGATGGCTGGATCAGTCGAGCTCCGGTGTGGTCTATCCGATCAGCCCCGGCGCCACCGAGTTCTGTAGCAAGCCCGGTGCCTTGCAGTTCAACTTCCTGCTGCCCAGCAGCGTCACGCCCACTGCCGTCGACATCACCGACGGCAGTGACGCCATCCTGCTGCGCATCGAGCTGTGAGCCGGTGCTCTGCTCAACCAGTTGAGCGCGGGTCGCGTGCAGCCAGCAGTACCCGAAAGCGGTAGCGATCAACGCGATCCGCAGTGGCACCACGATCAGCTGCGAGATCAAACCAAGGGTCGGCACGAACGATGTCCAGAACCCCCAGTCATGTGGGCCGACAAGCCACGCCATACCGCGAAACAGGTAGCCGTGATGGTTGGACGGTCCGTAGAAACTGCCCGCTGGGTCGAGCCACGCCAACGACAGGTAGGCGAGGACATAGCAGGCGAGCGCGACGGGACCGCCGTGCAGGATCAACTTGGCGGAGTCGACGACCGGCTTGTATCGCCCGGTCTTGGACATCGCATAGTCGGAAACCTTGTCGCGCAGTGGGGTGGGCACCACCGTCCATCCACGCTGAAAACGGCCCGCCGGCAACACTTTTTCGATGAATGCCGTGCTGCGCTCCCCCACGGTTCGGCGTGCCGCGGTGCGCCAGTTCGCCTGCATCGACACGCCGTAGACGATGCCGATCACAGCGAGCCACATCAAGGGCACCCCTGCGCCGCCGAACACCGTCTTCGCCGCCCACGTCGTAGCCTTCCACCCCAGCTCGAGCGGCTTGAAGTGAGCGAAGAGCTCCGCACGAGTACTGGTGAACCACACCACGATCCGACGCGTGGCGACCCAGCCGGCCGGATTGACCAGGAACGTGAATCCGGCCGACAACGAGTAGCTCAGCACGAGAAAGACCCACAGCGAATCGATGTAGATGCGCACCGCCGTCAGCCATCTCGGAAGCCGGGCGGCGAAGTAGCGCAGTGGGTAACGGATGATCAATGCCGCGATGATGACGATCCAGGTGGTCTTGGGCACCGGCAGCGCATGGGCGTCGACGCCACTGAACGCCTCGCCCATCTGGTAGTCCAGGGCGCGTCCCAGGTACGCCAGCCAATCCTCTTTGAACAGTTGCCAAGCCAGGTAGATCGCGAAGAACGGCACGACGATCGTGGTGAACAAGTCGGCGCCGCGCAACGACGGCCGCGGCAAATCCGCCAGCACCGGGACGCCGCGGCGGACCACCAGAAACATCGCCACGTAGGAGCCCAGCGTCGCCAAACCGGCGAAGGGCATGATCATCGCCGCCCAGAAAGCGTTGTCGTGCCCCACATACGCGGCCCATTCGACGGCACCCCGACGGGCCAGCACACCCACCAGATAGCACGCGGTTATCTGCGGCCAATACCGCCATGCCAGCGCAAATGGCCGAAGCAGGTAGGACACCCGGCCATGTTAACGGTGTTCGTCGGCTCCACTGAGCGCTTGACGAAGCAGATGCACGGCCACCGTCGTGGATCGTTCGCGGATGTCGCTGCGATTGCCGGGGAGCAGCAGCGTTCGGGTCGACGGCGACTGGCCGGCCAACGTCACGGCGAAGCAGACGGTCCCGACCGGCTTGTCGCCGGTTCCACCACCGGGCCCGGCGATTCCGGTGATCGCTACGGCGGTATCGGCGCCGAAGCGGCGTAGCGCGCCCGCAGCCATCGCCTCGGCCACCGGCTCGGACACCGCGCCGTGCGTCTCGATGAGTGCCGGATCGACACCGAGCAACTCGGCCTTGGCGTCGTTGGCGTAGGTCACCAGTCCGCCGGCCAGATATGCCGACGAGCCCGGCCGTTCGGTCAGCCGTGCCGCCAGCAGGCCGCCGGTGCATGACTCGGCCGTCGCGATCCGGCGCCCGGTCAACAGCTGCGCGATCTGGTCGTCCACCGTGGCGCCGTCGTCGGAGAAGATCTGCCGGCCGTGCCGGTTCCGCAGTAGTGCGACCAGTCGTCGGTAGGTGTCGGCGTCCTCGGGTTCGTAGCGGGTGACCATTTCGATCTCGCCGCGGCGCAGGCAGGTGGTGATCTCCAGCGCGGCGAATTCGGGTATCTCGTTTTCGGCCTCGCGCAGGGTCTCGGCCAGACCGGACTCCGGCAGCCCGAACATTCTGATGGTGTCTTGGCGGTAGATGGTGCGGCCGGCAATGGCGTCTTGCACGTCGGGGAGCTGCACCGCGGTCTTCCACATCGGTTGCAGTTCGCGCGGCGGACCCGGCAGGACCACGATGGTCGGTTTACCGGGAACGACCACGCCGGGGGCGGTTCCGACCGGATCCATCACCACTGCTCCGACCGGAACCATGGCCTGTTTGCGGTTGGCGGCACGCACGGCCTCGAAATCGCCGGAACCGATGCGGGCCATCAGCCTCTGCAAGATCTCGGCGATCTTGCTCTCCAGCTCGACATCCAACGCCAGCTCACGGCCGCAGAATCGGGCGACGGTGGCGACTGTCATGTCGTCAGCGGTCGGCCCCAGGCCGCCGCTGGTGACGATCAGGTCCACGCCCTCGTCGGTCATGAAGCGCAGCTGCGCCTCGATGTCGGCGGCGCGGTCGCCGCAGATGGTGATGTGGGCGAGTTCGACGCCCAGCTCGAGAAGTCGGTCGGCGAGCCATGGTCCGTTGGCGTCGGCAACCCGGCCGGTCAGAACCTCGGTTCCGGTGACGACAATGCCCGCGCGTGCGCTCACGGCTATGACATTAGGCGCGACTATTCGGGCCGCGTGGACAGGTGCCGCTCGACCGACTCTGTCTTGCTGGTCATCGCGTTGGTGACGCCGGGTCGCCAGTCGGCCTTGATCACCACACTGACTCGGGTGGCGCGGGCCGCCACCGCTTCGACGGCGCGCTCGACGACGGCCATCACCTGGCTCCAGCTGTCCCCTTCGATGACGGTGAACATCGAGTCGGTCTGGTTCGGCAACCCGGACTCGCGGACCACCCGAACGGCTTCGGCGACGATCTCGCCGACACCTTCGCCGACTCCAAGCGGCGTGACCGAGAATGCGACCAGCACTGACATCTGGCGAGCGTACCCACGGCAGCGGGGCATCTCACTCGTGGCAGCATCGGGGGAATGCGGATTCTGGTGCAAAGAGTCGCATCGGCAGCGGTGTCGGTGGACGGCCGGGTTGTCGGCGCGATTGCGCCCGTGGGCCAGGGTCTGCTTGCGTTTGTCGGGGTGACGCACGACGACGACGCCGACAAAGCCCGCAGGCTCGCCGAAAAACTGTGGCAGCTCAGGATTCTCGACGATCAACGGTCCGCTTCTGACACCAATGCGCCGATCATGGTGGTCAGCCAGTTCACCCTCTACGCCGACACCGCCAAGGGACGGCGGCCGTCCTGGAACGCCGCCGCGCCGAGCACGGTGGCCGAGCCACTGGTCACCGAGTTCGTGCAGACGTTGCGGACCTTGGGGGCCGACGTGGCAACCGGGATCTTCGGCGCCGACATGCGTGTCGAGCTGGTGAACGACGGGCCGGTGACCGTGCTGTTGGAGTTGTAGACCGGGACAACCAGACTCGATGAGCCTCGGCCGCACGCCGAGTGTGCAGGTTAAGAAAGCGCTGGCGCGAGTTTTTCGTCGACAACCTGCACAGTCGGTGTCCTGCTAGTCCGTGACGACGTACGCGGTACCCCGCGCGGCCCGCTCCCACAGGACGCCGCCCGCAGCGGTCACTCCCGCCCGGATCAGGTCGCGCTTGAGGATCTTGGTAGTCGCCGTACGGGGCAGCTCATCGTTGATGCGGACGAATCGAGGCCAGGCTTTCGGCGACAAGTCCGGTTGAGTGGCCAGGAACTTCTCGAATTCGTCGGGTGTCAGCGACTGACCGTCGTTCAGAACAATGGCGGCCATCACTTGGTCGCCGACATCGCCGTCTGAAACCCCGTACACCGCAACCTGATTGATCGGGGCGAGTCGTTGCAGAATTCGCTCGACGGGAGCGGCCGCGAGATTCTCGCCGTCGACGCGCAGCCAGTCCGAGGTGCGGCCGGCCAGATAGATCCAGCCATCGACGTCGCGATACGCCAGGTCGCCGGACCAGTACATCCCGTGGCGCATGCGTTCGTTGGTGGCCGCGGGATCGTTGTAGTAGCCGGCGAACGGGCCGGAGCCCTGGGTGTTCACCAATTCGCCGACCGCATCGTCGAAGTTGGCCAGTGCGCCGTGCTCGTCGAAAACCGCTGGCGCGCATTCGGTCACGGTCTGCGAGTCGTAGATGGCGACGCCGGGATAGCCCTTCCCGATCGAGCCGGCGGGTGTGCCGTCCTCGCGGGTGATGATCACGGCGAATTCGCTGGAGCCGAAGCTGTCCACCACCCGGCAGCCGAATCGCCGGGCAAACTCGTCGATGTCGCGGTCGGATGCCTCGTTGCCGAAAGCGATGCGCAGGGTGTTGTCCGCGTCGTCGGGTCGCTCCGGGGTGGCCAGCAGCAGGGCCAGCGGCTTGCCGACGTAGTTGAGATAGGTGACGCCGTGGCGGCGCACGTCGGCCAGGAATCGCGACGTCGAGAATCGAGCCGGAACCATCGTCGCGCCACTGGCGATCGCCACTGCCCAGCCGGCGGCCACGCCGTTGGAATGAAACAGCGGCATCGCCAGGTAGCACACGTCGTCTGAGGTGACGTCGTACTGCCCCACCAAGCTTGCGCCACACATGATCGCCATCACGTGGGAGAACCGCACCGCCTTGGGATCGCCGCTGGTTCCTGACGTGAAAATCATCATCAGCGTGTCGTCGAAACCGACCTCGCGATGCGGGACGAGTGGCGGTGCATCGGCGACCGCGTCGAGATAGCGCTGTGACCCCACGTCAAGCACGGTGATTCCGGCAAGGTCCAAGCCGTCCAGCAGTGCTCGGTGATCGGAATCAACCAGCAGCAGTTGGCAATCCGACCGCCGAATATCGGACAGCAGCCCGGTGCCGCGCCGGGTGGTGTTGATCCCGCACAGCACGAAACCGCCCAACCCGGCCGCCGCCATCGAGCGCAGCATGGCCGGTGTATTGCCGAGCAGGGCGCCGACGTGCAGTGGACGACCGGCGTCGGCGATTCTGATCAGTGCGGACGCCTCGGCAGCGGCCTCGGCGAGGTGCTCGCGCCAGGTCCAAGTCCGATCGCCATGCGCGACGGCCACGGTGTCATCCTGTGAGCGAGACCGCAACAGTTGCTGCACGGTCTCAAACATCGGTCGGCCGATACTTCAGCAGCGTGACCCCGGTGCCGGCGATGTCGCAGAACACCGGGCTGACCCGCATTCCGATCCGGACATCGGCGGGGTCGACATCGAGCAGTTCGGTGCTGAGCCGCGGGCCGGCGTCCCATTCGACGACGGCGAGGATCTGCGGCACCGCATCCGCCCACGGTGGACCGGTGGGCCGGCGCGCCACGGTGAACGTGTACACCATTGCGGCCCCGTCGATTTCGCGCCACTGCAGATCGTCGGCCAGCGTGCCCGGCGCCAGGGTGCGTGGATAGAACACGTATCGCCGCAACGACGGCGAGAACTGCACCATAATCCGGTGCTCGGTGAGCCCCTGCCAGAACGGCGCCGACACGGGTGTGGCCTCGGGAAGTGGTATCGCTTCGGTCATCTCAGTCACCACCCAGCACCAGAGCGACTTGTTCACTCATGATGCCGCCCGTCCCCGTGACGAACGCCCGGTGGCAATCGGCTACCTGCGCGTCGCCGGCGCGGCCCATCAGTTGGCGCGCGGCGTCGACCACGTGATGCATGCCGCCCGCCATGCCGGCCTGGCCGTAGGAGAGCTGCCCGCCCGCGGTGTTGAGCGGAAAGTCGCCGGCAAAGGTGAGGTCACGCTGGTTGACCCATGCCATGCCCTCACCCTTGCCGCAGAAGCCGGCATCTTCGAGAGTCATCAGGACCGTGATGGTGTAGCAGTCGTACAGCGACGCCATGTCGATGTCCGATGGGCTCAGACCTGCCATCGCAAAGGCGCGTCCGGCGGCGCGTGCCACCGGCGTCGTCATCAGGTCCTCGGCGTAGGTCGCTGTCTTGAAGGCGATGTGTTCGCCGAATCCCTTGACCCACACCGGGCGGTGGCGCGCCCGGCGGGCGATGTCGGCGTTGCCGATCAGGACGCCGGCTCCGCCCTGCACCCGCATCACGGTCTCCAGCATGTGGATGGGGTCGGCGATCATCGGGCTGGCCACAACGTCATCGACGGTGAGGGGCTTGCCGTGGAACACCGCCCCGGGATGCGCGCACGCATTGGTTCGCTGGTCCACCGCGATCTTCGCCAGAGCCGTTGCGTCGTAACCGAACGCAGCCGCGTACCGCTGAGCGATCTGCGCGTAGGGCCCGTTCTGCCCCACGTTGCCGTATGGAATCTCGAATTCCGCCTGTGGGGACCCGTACTTGTTGCTCGATGCGCCGTGCCAGCCGGGCGGCGCAGGTGGATGGCGGGCGGACGTCGGCAGCACCGCGGATCCTGGTACGACCGCGAGCACTGCATCGCACAGACCGAGTTCGACGGCGACCGCGGCCCGCCACACCATTGCCGCCGACGTGGCACCGCCGAGGTCGACACGTTCCCCGAAATCGACCGGCAGGCCGAGATATTCCGAGAGCGTCGCCGGAGCGAACATGTCGGATTCCGCCAGGCCGTGGCACACCAGGCCGTTGATCATTGAGGCGTCCACCCCGGCATCGTCGACGACCATCTTGGCCAACCGCGCGTATTGATCGAGGGTGAACGACGGTGGCCCGGCCTGTTTGCGTTCGGCCGGCAATTCGGCGATACCGATGATTGCCGCCTCACCGCGCAGACCCGTCACGACTGTTCACCTCGCAGTGGCAGCGCGACCGTGGCGGTCCCCGGCATCAACACGATGTCGTCGCGCCGCCCGGCGATGTCCAGGTCGACTAGACCGATGTTGTCTACCAACCGTTTTCCGGTAACCGAGCCACCGAAGGTCAGCTGCTGTCCGGCAAGGGCGATCGCCCGGTTCTGCACGGCGTACTCGACCAGTCGCCCCCGCCCGCCGATCCAGTCGGTGACGGCACGGGCCAGCAACGCAGCCTGCAGTGGGCCCTGCACGAGGACGTCGTCGTAACCCTCGACGGTCCGGGCCCAGTCCTTGTCGTAGTGGATGCGGTGGCCGTTGTAGGTGGCAGCGCTGAAGAAGAACAACTGCCGTTCGTCGGCGGTCACGGTCAGCGCTGGCAACGCATCGCCCGGGTGGACGTCCTGGTAGAAGATCTGCTCGCGGGTCACGTCGCTTCCCAGGGTCGGGCGATCATCGACGTCGTTGCTTCGGCGACCAGATCGCCCCGCTGGTTGTGATACACCGTTTGCCAGGTAACCAGGACGAATGTCCCTGAGCGACCGCGCTTCTCGACGATCGACTCGATGGTTCGGACCATGTCGATCTCGTCGTGGTGGTATGCCGGCCGGTGAAACGTCGTGCTCTCGCCGCCGGCCATCCGCCTGGGTGCCAATGGAAACGCGAGGCTGCCGGACACCGCACCCGACGACCCGTCTGGCCGCACCTCGTCCAGTGGCGTGACGCCCAAGATGGCGTACTGCAGGTACAGCGGCGGGCAGATGATGTCGCGATAACCCTGCGCACGAGCGTATTCGGCGTCGAACCAGAGTGGATTGTGGTCGCCGACGGCAGCGGCCCACCGCTGCCAGTCACGCCGGTTGACTTCACCCGTTGCGGTGGCGGCCACCGTTCCCACCCGCGCCGCCGACTCCGCGTCGATCAGGCTCTGCTCGCTCACGCCCGCTCCTCCAACCACGACGATGCGATGTCCGCGCCGCCGCCAAGCGTCGACAACACCCGGGCACGCTCGGAGAACAGATGCAGATCCGTTTCGACCACGTAGCCCATGCCGCCGTGCAACTGGTGCGCGTCGAGCGTGATGAGTTTCGCCGCAGTAGCAGCGTGCATCCGGGCAATCGCGGTCTGACGGGTTGCGGTGTGACCCCGCCCGATCCAGAACACTGCCGAATGCGCGGCGAGTCGCGCCGCGGCCAGCGCGATATGCATATTCGCCACCAGATGCTGCGCTGCCTGAAACGACGCGATCGGGCGGCCGAACTGCTTGCGTGCCATCGTGTAATCGACCGTCCGCTGCAGCACCGCCTCGCCGACGCCGACCAGGTCCAGCGATTGCAAGGCCACCGCGGCGTTGGCGGTCCGGCGCAGATCCTCGGCGGTCAGGCCCGCGCCGCCGAAACCGGCCAGCACGGCATTGGGGTCGGCCACCTCGACGTCGTCGAACGTGATCCGGAAGGCGCGGTGGCCGCCCATCAGGGGCCGCGCCTCGATCCGCAGGGCTACAGCGGCCAGCGGCAGGACGAAGGCGATGGTCCGGCCGCCATCGGCTGCGGAAACCACCAGTAGATCGGCCAGGTCGGCGTTCGCGACGAAATCGACGACGCCGTTGAGCCGCCAGGTACCGGTGGCGTCGACGCGGGTCCGCAACGTCGGGGCGATCCTGGCGGCGTCGCGGGCACTCGACAAAGATGTTGTGGCGCTGTAGTTTCCAGCAGCCAGCATCGGAAGCCAGGCAGCACGCTGATCGGTTCCGCCGAGCAGTTGGATGGCGAGGGCGGCCTGCAGGGTGTCGTGCACGATCGTCGGGCACAGATGCCGGCCGGCCTCGACGTAGAAAACACCGAGGTCGGTCAGCGCACCGTCGGCGCCGCCGTGCTCCTGCGGAAGCAACAGTCCGAACACACCGGCGTCGGCCAACGATTTCCACAATCGCTCCGGCATCGGCCGTACGCCGGCGTCGCGCAGTTCCCGCACCAGGCTCGTCGGACACTCGGCGGCGAACAATGCGGACAGCATCGACGCCAGATCTCGCTCGTCCTGACTCGGTATCAGCTTCATCGGGTCATCGTCCGTACGACGGCATGCCGTGGCCGCGTTGGGCGATCACGTCGCGCAGCACTTCGTTGGTGCCGCCACCGAACCGCATCAGCGGCGAAATCCGGTACAGCCGTTCAAACTTGCCGTCCACGGGCGCACCCGGGCTGCGGTAGGCCCGCAGACCGTCGGGGCCGAGGACGTCGATGGCCAGGTCGGCTATCCGCTGGCGTAACTCGCTGGTGAAGATCTTCTCGACGCTGACCTCGACGGTCGGAATCACGCCGCTCTCCAACAGCGAAGCCGCCTGATATCCCATCAGCTCCGCCGCTTCTAGGTCTGCGTGCGCCTGGGCGAGGCGGCGGCGGAAGCCCGGTGCCTGCAACAGGGCCGAGCCGTCGCGCGTGGCCAGCGTGGTCAGTTCATCGAGTGCGCGTCGCAGATCCCCCGCGTTCGTGAGCGCGCCCCGCTCGAGATCGAGCGCGCCGGTGATGTAGGTCCAACCACGGTTGAGTTCGCCGATCAAGTTGCCGACGGGCACCCGGACCTCGTCGAAGAACGCCTCGTTGGTGCGATAACCGGACCACGCATACAGCGGGCGGATCTGGATGCCGGGCAGATTGGTCGCAACCATGATCACCGAGATGCCGCGGTGCCGAGGCGCACTGGGATCGGTGCGCACGCAGAGCCACTCGTGCGTTGCGCGGTTCGCGACACTGTTCCAGATCTTGGATCCGGTGATCACCCACTCGTCGCCGTCGCGGACGGCCTGGGTACGCAGACTGGCCAGGTCGGTGCCCGCCTCGGGTTCTGAGTAACCCACTGCACAGATCAACTCGCCGCGAGCGATCGGCGGGAGGAACTCGCGCTTGTTCGCCTCGGTGCCGTGCCGCATGATCATCGGAGCCACCGACGTCACGGTGAGGTCGGGGCCCGGAACACCCCAGTATTCGAACTCCCGCATCAACAGGTGCTGATACACCGCGCCCAGGCCGAGCCCGCCGTATTCCGACGGCCAGTTCAGCCCGAACCAGCCCTGCCGGCCGACCCTGCGCCGAAAGGCCGCGACCTCGCCGTCGGGCAATTCCTGGCCGTGCTCACTCAACTCAGATCGCAGCACCGGCGTGACGGCCTCGGTGAGGAATGCACGAACTTCGGCCAGCCAGGCCGTCTGCGCCGCGTCGAGTTCGAAATCCACCATCCTTTTACTAGCGGGTTCTGGCCGCTTACGCCCGCGCTTTGGAAAAGGAACTTAAAGTCTTACGACGTGCCCCAGTTGCCGGACGACCCCGCGAAATTGCGACTGCCGAGGGTTCTACCCGGAAAATGCGACGCCAGTTGCACTTTCGCCGGTGTCGCCGAGCGCGTCGGCGCCTGATGCAGTTCTGGTCTGGCACACCGTTTATGGAGACTGCCGACGCACTGGCGATTGCCCGCATGCTCGACGAGTGCGGCTATGACGGCGTCATCTGCGCCGATCACCTGATTTATCCGCGCAACCTGAGCTCGCCGTACCCGTCAGCGGCCGGGGTGCCGCCGTGGCCACCGGAGACGGCCTGGCCCGATTCGTGGGTCATGATCGGTGCGATGTCGTCGACCACCCGGCAGTTGCGGTTCTCCAACGCCGTCTACGTCGCCGCCGCTCGACCGCTGGTGGAGGTGGCCAAGCAGGTGGCGACCGCGTCGGTGATCTCCGGGGGTCGGGTGTCGCTGGCCGTCGGCGCCGGCTGGATGCGTGAGGAATTCGAGCTGCTGGGACAGGATTTCAGCACTCGCGGTAAGCGACTCGACGAGATGATCCCGGCGTTGCGTGCGCTGTGGCAGGGCGGCTGGGTGTCGTGGAGTGGTCGTCACTACGACGTGCCCGAGTTGATGCTCGAGCCTCATCCGCCGGCGTCGGTGCCGATCCTGTGCGGCGGCGAATCGGACGTCGCGCTGCGCCGGGCGGCGCGGCTGTGCGACGGCTGGGTCGGCACCGCCTATCTCTGGGATGACGCGGTCCGACACGTAGAAAAGCTGACGGCATTGCGGCGTGAATACGGCCGCGACAGAGAGCCTTTCGAGATCATGCTGGCCCTGCTCGAGATACCGTCAGCCGACCTCTACCGACGCGCCGAAGACCTCGGTGTCACGGCGGTGATGTGCGCGCCCTGGATGGGTGAGGACGTCGAGCCGAGCGATCGCGCGGGTTGCCGCGCCGCGATCGAGCGGTTCGCCGAGACCGTGATCGCACGGTGTCGCCAGGGCTGAGGGCCGCTGGGCGATCAGAACTTGTGCGGGACGTCGTTGACGAGTCCGCCGTCCATCACGAACTCAGCACCGGTCGAGTACGACGATTCGTCACTGGCCAGGAACAGCACGAAGGTGGCGACCTCCTCGGAGACGCCGGGGCGTCCGAGCGGCACGGTGACCATGTCGTCGGGGAAGTGCTTGGTCATCGGGGTGCGGATGAACCCCGGGTGGATGGAGTTGACCCGGATGTTGTGCGAAGCGAGCTCCAGCGCCGCCGATTTGGTCAGCCCGCGTACCGCCCACTTGGACGCGACGTACGGGTGCACCATGACCGCGCCGCGCAGACCCTCGATCGACGAGACGTTGATGATGGAGCCGCCGCCCGCGGCCTTCATCGGCTCGACCACGGCCTGAATGCCGTGGAAGGTGCCGTTCAGGTTGACGTCGATGACCTTGTTCCACTTGTCCACATTGAACTGGCCCAGCTGGCCGAGCGCGACGATGCCGGCGTTGTTGACCAGCACGTTGAGCTTGCCGAAGTCGTTGACCGCGGTGGCCACCGCGGCCTCCCACTCGTCGGGCTGGGTGACGTCGAGGTGGACGTAGCGCGCGGCGTCGCCGATTTCGTCGGCGAGTTTCTTGCCGTCATCGTCGAGAATGTCGCCGATGACCACTTTGGCGCCCTCGGCGACCAGCGCCCGGGCGTGCGCGGCGCCCATCCCCCGGGCGCCGCCGCTGATCAGTGCAACTTTTCCGTCCACGCGTCCCATGACGCGACACGCTACCGCAGCCGGCTGAGCGGGTAGAACTTGTTCCACCTCCGGCGGTCCGGGCCCGATAGTGCGACTTTCACCCGGGTGGTCACAGCCGGGCAGTTCCGTATTAAACTAGAACACGTTCCAGTTCGCCTACGCCGCGGTAAGCAACCACGTGAGGATCTGCCCATGCACACTCCCATCTGCGACGAACTCGGCATCGAGTTTCCGATCTTCGCGTTCACGCATTGCCGCGATGTCGTGGTCGCGGTGAGCAAGGCCGGCGGCTTCGGCGTGCTGGGCGCGGTCGGCTTCACTCCCGAGCAGCTCGAGATCGAGCTCAAGTGGATCGACGAGAACATCGGCGATCACCCGTATGGCGTCGACATCGTCATTCCGAACAAATACGAGGGCATGGACTCGCACCTGTCCGCCGAAGACCTGGCTGAGTCGCTGCGCAAGATGGTGCCGCAGGACCACCTCGACTTCGGCAAGAAGATCCTCGCCGACCACGGCGTGCCGGTCGAGGACAGCGACGGCGACACCCTGCAACTGCTGGGCTGGACCGAGGCGACCGCCACACCGCAGGTCGAGGTGGCGCTCACCCACCCCAAAGTGAAGATGATCGCCAACGCGCTCGGCACCCCGCCGCCGGAGATGATCGCCCACATCCATGACGCCGGGCTGAAGGTTGCCGCGCTGTGCGGCTCCCCCTCGCAGGCCCGCAAGCACGCCGACGCCGGCGTCGACATCATCATCGCCCAGGGCGGCGAGGCCGGCGGCCACTGCGGCGAGGTGGGCTCAATTGTGCTGTGGCCCCAGGTCGTCAAGGAGGTCGCGCCGGTCCCCGTTCTCGGTGCGGGTGGCATCGGCAGCGGTCAGCAGATCGCCGCGGCGTTGGCATTGGGCTGCCAGGGTGCGTGGTCGGGCTCGCAATGGCTGATGGTCGAGGAATCCTCGAACACCCCGGTTCAGCAGGCCGCCTACGTCAAAGCCGGTAGTCGTGACACCGTCCGCAGCCGATCGTTCACCGGTAAGCCGGCCCGCATGCTGCGCAACGACTGGACCGAGGCCTGGGAAGCGCCGGAAAACCCGAAGCCACTCGGAATGCCCTTGCAGTACATGGTTTCCGGTATGGCGGTGCGGGCGACCAACCGTTACCCCAACGAATCGGTCGACGTGGCGTTCAACCCGGTCGGTCAGGTCGTCGGGCAGTTCGCCAAGGTCGAGAAGACCTCGACGGTCATCGAACGCTGGGTGCAGGAATATCTTGAGGCGACGAGCCGGCTCGACGACCTCAACGAAGCCGCCGCCGTCTAGTCACTCGTCTTCGGCGACACCGGTGAAGACCTCTTTGGTCCGCTCCACCGCGTAGGTCGCGATGTCGATCGAGTTGTGCACGATATCGCCTGTGCCGCCGGCGATGTCGCCCTTGATGATGTGGCCGGCGTTCTCGACGATGTCCGCCGATCTCTCGACGGCGTTCGTCACGATGTCGCGCGCGGCGTCGATGGCGTCTTTCGGGCTGAAGGCCATGGCTGTCTCCTGAGTCTTTAGGGGAAGTGCGTGATACTCGTATCGGACGGGAAGCCGCCGCCTTGGCCGTTCGGAGCCCCGCCACCGGTCAGCTGGCCGATCTGCCAGCCGTGCTCGGTGCACAGCATCGCCTGCCCGTCGGGTGACTGCGCCGACGACCCCCTGGGGTTGTCACACTTGGCGCCGACCTGCTGCACCCCGTAGAGCGGGTAGGTCATCACCCAGTACCCCGTCTGCGCTGCCGGGAACTGGTTGATGATGAAGTGGCACGCCTCGGCCTGACCGCCGGGGCCGCGCCCGAAGATGAACCGCTCGTAGTTGTCGCACGGCGCACCGAGCGACGCGTCGTAATTCATACCTGGCACGTCGCCGTCGTACGGCCCGGCATCGGCAAGGGCCACCGGGGCCAGGCTGACAGCGGCGCCGGCGATCGCACCGGCGACGAACAGTTCGCGAATCATGATCCACCTCTGATGTTGCGTCACCGGGCCATTCGTAAGCCCATGACCTGGAGGCAAGCATAGTCAGTACCGCCGGTGCCACAAGGCGGTTTGGCATGACGGTCCGATCAGCGGTCCGTGAGTCGATACGTACAGATCAGGACACCGGTGGCGGTCGTCGTCGTCGAAACCGGCTCGGCAAAAGCAGCCGAAACTCGTCGCGGCCCACCGCGAGAACACGTTCCAATCGATCATCCGGCAATCCGTGGAGAGCCGTTCCATCTCGGCTGTTGCGGTGCTTTACTGGGCCAGAACGCGTCATGCCCACGTCGTATTCACCCCAAGGAGTGCCACCGATGCCGACTCCGAATCTTCCTCCCGGATTCGATTTCACCGATCCTGACGTCCACGCCGAACGGCTACCGGTCGAAGAACTGGCCGAGCTGAGGCGGACGGCGCCGATCTGGTGGAACGAGCAGCCGGTGGGTGCCGGCGGATTCGACGACGGCGGTTTCTGGGTGGTGTCCAAACACAAGGACGTCAAAGAGATTTCGCGTCGCAGCGACGTCTTCTCCAGCCTGCAGAAGACCGCGCTGCCACGCTATAAGGACGGCACGGTCGGCGAGCAGATCGAACGCGGCAAGTTCGTCCTGCTCAACATGGACGCCCCGCAGCACACGCATCTGCGCAAGATCATCTCCCGCGGCTTCACCCCACGGGCCGTCGAGCAACTGCGCGACGACCTCCGAGAACGGGCCCGCCAGATCGTGGCGAACGCGGCGGCGCACGGGTCCGGCGACTTCGTCGAACAGGTGTCCTGCGAGCTTCCGCTGCAGGCGATCGCCGGGTTGCTGGGGGTGCCGCAGGAAGACCGGATGAAACTGTTCCACTGGTCCAACCAGATGGTGGGCGACCAGGATCCGGAGTTCGAAAACAACGACGCGATCTCCGCATCGGTCGACCTGATCATGTACGCCATGCAGATGGCCGCCGACCGGGCCACCAATCCCGGCCCTGACATTGTCACCAAGCTGATCGAGGCCGACGTCGACGGCCACAAGCTCTCCGACGACGAGTTCGGCTTCTTCGTCATCCTGCTTGCGGTCGCCGGCAACGAGACGACTCGCAACTCGATCACCCAGGGCATGATGGCCTTCACCGAATTCCCCGACCAGTGGGAGCTCTACAAGAAGGAGCGGCCCGCCACCGCCGCTGACGAGATCGTTCGGTGGGCCACCCCGGTAACGTCCTTTCAGCGGACCGCGCTCGAGGACTACGAGCTGTCCGGTGTGCAGATCAAGAAGGGTCAGCGCGTCGTAATGGTCTACCGTTCAGCCAATTTCGATGAGGACGTGTTCGACGATCCCTTCGCCTTCAACATCCTGCGCGATCCCAACCCGCACGTCGGCTTCGGCGGGACCGGGGCGCACTACTGCATCGGGGCCAATCTGGCGCGGATGACGATCGACCTGATGTTCAACGCGATCGCCGACGCCTTGCCCGACGTGGAATCGATCGGGACACCCGAACGTCTCCGGTCGGGTTGGCTGAACGGCATCAAACACTGGCAGGTCGACTATCACAGTGATGCTTCAGCCAAATGCCCTGTCGCGCATTAAGCTACGGCCATGCCGTCACATAAAGCTGTTCAGGTCAAGTCCGCGGGCGCATCGCTGGAGCTCGCCGATGTCGAGACGAGGTCACCGGACCGCGGCGAAGTGCGCATCAGCGTCAAGGCCTGCGGCGTCTGCGGCACCGACGCCCACTTCGTCGCCGGAGACTTTCCGGGCCTGTCATGGCCGCTGACCCTGGGACACGAGATCGCGGGCACGATCGCCGAAATCGGTCCGGGCATCGAGGAATTTGCGGTCGGTGATCGTGTTGCCGTCGGCTGGTTCGGCGGTAACTGCAACCACTGCGCACAGTGCCGCAAAGGTCAATTCATCACGTGTTTGAACGGCAAGGTGCCGAGCTGGCACTACCCCGGCGGCTACGCCGAGTCGGCGACCGTTCCGGTCTCCGCATTGGCCCGCATTCCCGCGGAGCTCACCGATGCCGAGGCCGCGCCGATGGGCTGTGCGGGTGTGACGACCTACAACGCGCTGCGGCACACCAAGGCGTTGCCCGGCGACCGGGTGGCGATTCTGGGCGTCGGCGGCCTCGGCCACCTCGGCATCCAGTTCGCCCGGGCAATGGGTTTCGAGACCATCGCGATCAACCGCGGCACTGCGAAGAAAGCGGATGCGCTCGAGCTCGGTGCGCATCACTACGTCGACGCCAGCGACGGCGACGTCGCAGAGGCATTGAACGACCTCGGCGGGGTCGCGGTGGTGCTGGGCACCGCCGGAGCCTCCAAGGCGATGGCCGCCACCGTCGGCGGGCTACTCCCTTTCGGAGAGCTGATCACCATCGGGGTCACACCCGAGCCGCTGCCGATCAGCCCGCTGCAACTGATCACGCCGGGGCTCAGCATCGTCGGCCATCCGTCCGGAACTGCCAGCGAGATCGAGGACACGATGAAGTTCGCGGTGCAGACCGGGGTGCGCGCGTGGGTCGAGGAGCTGCCGCTGTCGAAAGCCGCGGAAGGCTATGCCGCGCTGGAGCAGGGCAAGGCGCACTACCGCACCGTGTTGACGGTTTGACACCGGACGCGCGTGTCCCGCAGTGGAGCCTCGACGGCTCCGACGGTGATCTGCTGATCCGAACCGGTGTCGCCGGCCCGGCCGCCGCGATGGGACACCGGCTGACCCTCGCCATGCGCCGGTGGCACGCGACGGTCCAATGGGACGGCGACGAGCCGGTGGGCGCCGAGTTGACCGTCGAGGTCGGCTCGCTGGAGGTCGTCCGCGGCCAAGGCGGTGTCACTCCGTTGTCCGGGCCGGAGAAGATCCTGGTGCGCAGCAACGCGTCGCGATCGCTCAACGCCAAGCGCTACCCGCGAATCACGTTCAAAGCCAACGCTATTGACAAGACTGACGAAGGCTACCGATTGACCGGGATGCTCACGATCCAGGCAACTTCGCGGGAGCAGGTTGTCGATGTGAGCACCGATGACCAGGGCGCGAACTGGTGGCTGTCCAGCGAGACCACGGTCCGGCAATCCGACTTCGGCATCAAGCCGTACTCCCAGCTGCTGGGCGCGCTGAAAGTCGCCGATGACGTCGTGGTGTCGTTCACCGCCAAGCGCGTCAAGAAACGCTGACGAACGGGACCGAAGGGGATCGATGATGCGGATCGGAGTGGTGTTCCCGCAGACCGAGATCGGGGCCGACGCGGGTGCCGTTCGGGCCTACGCCGAGCACGTCGAGGGGCTGGGTTACGCGCATCTGCTTGCCTACGACCATGTCGTCGGCGCCGACACGACGGTTCACGCCGACTGGAATGGTCCCTACGACCTGCACAACACCTTCCACGAACCGCTGGTGGCTTTCGGCTACATCGCGGCGGTGACGACCACGCTGGAGTTGGTCACCGGTGTCGTGATCCTGCCGCAGCGGCAGACCGTGCTGGTCGCCAAACAAGCGGCCGAGGTCGATCTGCTCAGCGGTGGCCGGCTTCGGCTGGGCGTCGGTCTCGGCTGGAACGCGGTCGAGTACGAGGCACTGGGAGAAGACTTTTCGACGCGGGGTAAGCGCTGCGACGAGCAGGTCGAGTTGATGCGCAAGCTGTGGACCGAGCCGAGCGTCACCTTCGACGGCGACTATCACCGGGTGACGGGTGCGGGGCTGGCGCCGTTGCCGATCCAGCAGCCGATTCCGGTGTGGTTCGGCGCGTCATCGCCGCGTGCGTTCCGGCGGGCGGGCCGACTCGGCGACGGCTGGTTTCCGATGGTGGGACCGGGACCCAAACTCGAGCGGGCGCGTCAGGAGGTGGCGCAAGCCGCCACAGCGGCCGGCCGGGATCCGGCTCGAATCGGCATGCAGGGCCAGGTTTCCTGGAACGGCAACGCCAGCGACCTTGCCGAGGGTGTGAAAACCTGGGCGGACGCGGGCGCCTCACATGTCTCGATCAACACCATGAACGCCGGGCTGGAGTCCGTGGACCAGCATCTCGGCGCATTGACCACTGCGGCCGAAATAGCCCGGCAATTCCCGGATTGACAGTGCCGGTGGCCCGACACGATTACGGGGTCGGCGCCCCGGGCGGCGGAGGCGGCGGCTGCTGGTCGGGGTCTTGCCCATGGAGGCGCTGCAGCAGCTTGGTCAGCAGCGGGTGCGGGTTGGGAGGTTCCTCCGGCGGCGGAGGTGCCACCGGAGGCGGTGGCGCGGGCGGCGCAACCGGCGCGGCCGCATGGACCTCGACCGGAGCCTGTTCGACGACCGGCTGCCGGGCAACCGGCTGTTCGACCGGTGCCGGCTGCGGCGCCGGGCGAGCAGGTGGGGGCATGACCGCGGCCGGCGGCGGAACCGGGGCTTCGGCGATCGGCGCGTGCAACGCCTGGTGGGCCACCGGCCTGGCCGGGTCGGGTGCGTGGGTGGGCACCAGGTGCGGGCCCAGCGCCAGAGACAGCGACGCCACGAAGGCGACCGCCCCGGCGGCCAGCATGGTCGCGGCTCCGGCGTAGGAGCGTTTGCCCGCGGCGTCATCATCGTGGCGCCAACCGTTGACCGTCTCGAGCATCTCGGCGTCGGTGAATTCGGTGCTCTGAGCGGAGACCAGCGCAGCTCCCCGCGCCAATGCCAGATCTGCGCCCACCTGGTTGATGACCGGGACGGGCAGCGTCGTCAGCCCCGGCGACAAGGCGTCCACGTCGTCTTGCGCGCCCACGATGACGATGCCGCCGGGTCGCCAGGAGCTGCGGTCAAACAGCGCGGTGAGCCAGTGGACCAAATGCCCTGGCCCGCCGGACAATTGCTTGATGGCGGTCTGCGGTTCGCCGTCCTCGGCGTCGACCATGACGACGATTGTCGAGTCGCCGTCCAAGACGCATACCGCGGCCTGGTCGTAGCCGACGACCGGGGCGATGGCGCGGGCCAGCATGTCGCACGCGTCGTGCAACCGGACCGGGACGATGTTGTCGAATCCGGCGTCGGTCAGCGATTCCACCAGCAGTGCTGCCTCGGCCGACGATTCGTCGCTCCAGGTGACCCCGACAACGTGCAGTCGCTGATCGATACCGACTGCCGCGGCCTGTGCTTCCAGCACTGCGGCGCTTGCTTGTTCAGAGGTGTACACCGCCTGCATTCCGGCGGTGGGGTCAACGTCGAAGTCGTCGTGATCGAGGATGGCGCCGTCTGCATCGCGGCCTTCCACCAAGACCCAGCCGACCGACGTCGATGTCAGCGACAGTCCAACTACCGTGTCCAAATCTGCACCTCAATCGCGGCCCATCGCCCGAGCGCCGCACCCGGCGACCATCAGTGTTGACGAACTGGTTCGCGGGCGGCGCAACGACTGGGACAGCGTGTCTCGTCGGTCTACCCCGGGTCACCCTACGCGTTCATCGCGCGAAAATGCGACCCGGGGATCAGCCGCGGGACCGTCGTGCAGGGCGGAACGGTGTTGCCAGAATCAGCCAATTAGCGGCTCTAGCACAGGCTCGCTGCAGGTGGAAATGGTTGCTGCGAAAACGCGACACCGTTGTGTCTTGATCGACATATCAACACCGGCACGGTAAGTTTCGCGGTAGTGCGTGACGCCGTCGACAAGGGGCCTGATATGGCATATGTAAGCGACAAGATCCGTGGATGGGCGCGGCGACTGTCCGTCGTTGCGGTGTCAGCCGCTGCTCTACCGGGCCTGATCGGCCTCATCGGTGAGTCTGCGACGGCTAGCGCATTCTCCCGTCCGGGCCTTCCTGTCGAGTACCTGCAAGTGCCGTCGGCGTCGATGGGACGCAGCATCAAAGTCCAGTTCCAGAGCGGCGGCAACGGCTCGCCGGCCGTCTATCTGCTCGACGGCCTGCGGGCGCAGGACGACTACAACGGCTGGGACATCAACACCGCCGCCTTTGAGTGGTACTACCAGTCCGGCTTGTCGATCGTGATGCCGGTCGGTGGTCAGTCCAGCTTCTACACCGACTGGTACAACCCGGCGTGTGGCAAGTCTGGCTGTCAGACCTACAAGTGGGAGACCTTTCTGACCAGCGAGCTGCCCGGCTACCTGTCCTCGCAGAAGAGCGTCAAGGCGAACGGCAGCGCCGCGGTCGGCATCTCGATGGCCGGCTCGTCCGCGATGAACCTGGCGATCTACCACCCGGGGCAGTTCATCTACGCCGGTTCGCTGTCCGGTTACCTGAGCCCGTCCACCGGGCAGGGCGCGATCGGCCTGGCGATGGGCGACGCCGGCGGCTACAAGAAGGAAGACATGTGGGGGCCGGACAGTGACCCGGCATGGCAACGCAACGACCCCACGGTCAACGTCGGCCAACTGGTCGCCCACAACACCCGGCTCTGGGTGTACTGCGGCAACGGGACTCCGAACGAGCTGGGCGGCGGCAACTTGCCGGCCACGTTCCTGGAGAGCAACTTCATGATCGGCGGCAACAAGAAATTCCAGGACGCCTACAACGCCGCGGGCGGTCACAACGCCGTGTTCAACTTCCCGGCCTACGGCACTCACAGCTGGGAGTACTGGGGAGCCCAGTTGAACGCGATGAAGGGTGACCTGCAGGGCTCGCTGGGCGCGCACGCCGGCTAGACCTCCAAGAGAACTGCGCGTGACGGTATATCCGTCACGCGCAGTTCTGCTTCGCGGACCTGTTCAGTGCAGGCGGTCGGTAATGTCGGTCCATTCCGCTCTGGTGCCATGGTGATCGCTCACGTCGTGGCACTGACCGTAGATGCGTGCCACCCCGCGCGTCGGGGCGTCGCGGTCCGGGTAGAGAAGCGCGTTGACGCCGTCCCTCGACAGATTCCTGCCGAACATGTGCTCGTTGGGCGGCAGGCCTTCCCGCCAGCCTCGAGCCACCAAGGCGTTGGCGACGTCGCGGAAATAATGGTCGGCGTCGACATCGGGTGGCAATTCGAAGTTCAGGTAGACCGCACCCTGATAGGGCGGATCGTCGCGGTTTCTGCACGACATCAACAAGTAGCCCGCCGTCGGCCGGCGGAGCCCGGTGCTCGCGACGATGTCGCGAACACGTTCGACGACCTCGGTCTGGGTTTGCGCGTCGGTGGCGGCCGGACCGGGGTGCTCGACCGCGTTGTCCGCCGAGGCATGCAGACGATCGATCGCCAGGTAGGCCCCGCCGATGATCAGCGCGGTCACCGATGTGGCGGCAATCAGCGCCCGAGTCGCCGGTGATCGCCCACCCACCGGCGAGTCGTCAGCGTCGTTCACGGGTGATAACCCACCGGGCCGGCTGCCGAGCTGGCGTCAGCCCCCGAGCGCCGCGAGGAGCTCTTTGATCCGCGCCGCTTCGTCGTCGGTTGGAATTTCCTCGGCCTCGATGGCGTCGAGCAGTTCGGGAGTGAGCCCGACACCGTTCGCGGTCTCCTGCGCCGACAGCTTCGCGCGCCGCCGGACGACGTAGAGCTGCTGGCCCAAGGTCGCGCCGGGCGCCTCTGACGCCAACGCCATCAGGTCGTCGTAGCGGGTGCGAACACCGCTGAGCGACACGATGACTGACGGTGTCGCACGTCCGCGCGTCGCCGCCTTCGTCAGGGCCGTCTGCAGTTTGCGCAGACCGGACAAGATCACGTTGGCGCGGCCGGAGAACTCCGGGTCGCTGGTGTCGGGCAGGGCGTCGATGGCTGCGGAGAACATCTGCATCGCCGCCTCGACCAAGCTGACGATGACCGGCGCTTCACCGTCGTCCGGCCCGCCGTCGTTCTTGGACCGCTTTGTGCTGTGGTAGTCGTCGATGATGATCACTCCGTCGGGATTGTGATATTGGACGTCGAAAAACGCTAGCGCGGATCCATCGTCGGGACAAGGTTGCACCCCGTCACGACACTTTCATCGGGAGCTGGGACCAGCCGGCTCGGATCGCCCATCGCAGCGGCGTTGGAGACGGCCGAGGACATCGGCCGCAACAACGTGACCGCGATGTTCGTCCCGCCGCACACCGAGATCGCCGATCCGCTGAACATCGCCGTTTTCGCGGACCGGCCAGCCGTGGGCATGCTTGGATCAGCCCATGCAGGGATCGGCGACAGTTCACATGGCGGCACCGGCGGACCAGATCTGGGGCCTGATCACCGACGTCCACAGCATCGGCCGCTACTCCCCCGAGGTGTTTGAAGCCGAGTGGCTCGATGGGGCGACCGGACCCGCGCCGGGCGCGCGGTTCCGCGGCCACGTCAAGCGCAACGAGATCGGCCCGGTGTATTGGACGGTCTGCCGCGTCACCGCATGCGAACCCGGCCGCGAATTCGGCTTCGAGGTGCTCGTCGGTGACCGGGCGGTCAACAACTGGCACTACCGCCTGGCGCCGTCGGGTGGCGGCACCGACGTCACCGAGTCGTTCCGGATGGCCTCCTCGCCACTCGTCGGCCTTTACTTCTGGCTGTTCGGCGGCTTCCTGCGGCAACGCCGCAACGTCCGGGACATGACCACGACGTTGCACCGAATCAAGGACGTGGCAGAGGCATGAGCGAACAGTGGTCGCGCGACGAGATCGAGTCGGCCTTCGAACACCACAAGCAGGTAGTCGTCGAGATCGGCTCCAGTTGGGATTGGTCGCGGTTCGCCGACCAGTTCACCGAGGACGCAACCTACGTCGAGCACACGTATGGGACGCTGCACGGCCGCGAGCAGATCCGCGACTGGATCGTCTCGACGATGAACGTCTTTCCCGGCAGCGAGATGCCGTTCTATCCCACGTCCTGGCACTCCATCGACGTCGACCGGGGGTGGGTGTTCTGCGAGTTCCAGAACCGGATGCGCGACCCCGGCGACGGCAGCGTCCACCAGGCGGCCAACCTCTCGGTGCTGAAGTACGGCGGCCACAACCTGTGGACTTACGAGGAAGACGCCTACAACCCGATGAACTTCCTGCCGATGGTGCGGTCCTACGTCGAGCGGAGCCACGCCATGGGCACCGTCACCGACGATGCCCTCACGTTCGCGAAAAACATGAACTGGGAGTTGGGCTGACGGCCGACAACCGCATCGGGTCGTAGGCTGGGCGCTACCACCGCCCGACGATGTGGAGGCCTCACCTGTGGCGATCGAACTGAAGCAGAGGTTGCACTGGCTGGCGCTGCACGGTTTCGTCCGCGGCGGCTCCTCGATCGGTGCTCGACGGGGTGACCTGCAGGCCCGGCTGATCGCCGACCCGACCGTCAAGGCCAACCCGGCGCCGTTCTACGAGGAGGTGCGGGCCCGCGGTCCGCTGGTTCGGTCCAGGATCGGCTACATCACCGCAGACCACGCAATCGGCAACGAGCTGCTCCGATCCGAGGACTTCCGGGTGTTGTCGATCGGGTCGAACCTGCCTGCACCACTGCGGTGGCTCGAGCGCCAAACCCGCGACGAACTGCTGCATCCGCTGCGCCCGCCCGCTCTGCTGGCCGTCGAGCCGCCGGATCACACCCGCTATCGCAAGACGGTGTCGTCGGTGTTCACCCACCGAGCGGTGGGCGCGCTCCGGGACGGGGTCGAACAGACCGCGGAGTCGTTGCTGGCCGAGCTGTCAAACGAGCCGGGCGTCATCGACATCGTCGACCGGTACTGCTCACAGCTGCCGGTCGCAATTATCAGCGACATCCTCGGAGTGCCTGAGGGCGATCGGCAGCGCATTCTCGAGTTCGGTGAACTCGCCGCGCCGAGTTTGGATTTCGGGCTGCCCTGGCCGCAGTACCGCCGCGTGCAGCGCGGGCTCGCCGGATTCAACCTCTGGCTGGACACCCATCTGGACAAGTTGCGTCGCGATCCCGGCGACGATCTGATGAGTCAGCTCATCGGTAAGGCCGAAAGCGGCTCGCCGGAAACGTACCTCGATCACGACGAGCTTCGGGCGGTTGCCGGCCTGGTGTTGGCGGCGGGTTTCGAGACCACGGTGAATCTGCTGGGCAACGGAATTCGGATGTTGCTCGACGAGCCCGAGCACCTCCGCACACTCAGCCAGCGACCCGAGCTGTGGCCGAACGCCGTCGAGGAGATCCTGCGGCTGGAGTCGCCCGTGCAACTCACGGCACGAATAGCGTTGAGCGACACCGAGGTTGCGGGCCACCCGGTCGGTCAGGGCGAGCTGGTCATCGTCTACGTCGCCGCGGCCAACCGTGACCCGGCCGTCTTTGCCGAACCCAACACGTTCGACATCGAACGCGACAATGCCGGCAGACACCTGGCTTTCTCCGGTGGCCGGCACTTTTGCCTGGGTGCGGCTCTGGCGCGTGCCGAAGGCGAGGTGGGGCTGCGGGCGTTCTTCGACCGCTTTCCCGACGTGCGCTCCGCCGGAGCGGGCAGCCGCCGCGACACCCGGGTGCTGCACGGCTGGTCCACGCTGCCGGTGGCACTGGGTCAGGCCAGATCGATGGCCGCTCGTTAGCCGCTCTTGGTACCGCCGAAGTAACACTCCAGCGTCATGGTGCAGACCAGTTCGCCGGTGCGGTTGAACATGGTGCCCTGGGCCAATCCGCGCCCGCCGATGCCGCTGGGCGAACGCTGTTCGTAGAGCAGCCAATCCGACAGGTCCGGCGGGTGATGGAACCACATCGCCAGATCCATCAGAGCGGAGAAGCCCGGTCCCAACGGGGTGGTGCGGCGGGCGATCATTGCCGACTCGAGCAATGTGCGGCCCGCGACAAACGTGGTCAGGCAGTCAGCGATCACCGGGTCGACCGGCGCGGTGCCGTTGGGACGCCACCATATTCGGATGCCTGCGGGCGGCGCGTCGGCAACGTCAGCCGCGATCCTGGCCGACGGGTCCACGTACCGATAGTCGATGGGTTGCTCGCGCGCCCACCAACCACCGAGTTCGTCCGCGTGGTCACGGTGCTGCTCGGCGAAGCCCGGCACAGATTCGGGATCCGGGAAATCTGGGGGAAGTTGCTGGTAGACAACGCTTTCGACGGATTTGCTGAACGATGCGACGCCCTCCAGCAGCACAGAGCCGGACTGGCGGGCGGTCACCCGGCGGGCTGAGAACGTGCCGCCGTCGTGCAGTGCGGTGACCTCGAAGTCGACCGGCCGCCGGGCGTCACCGGCCCGGAGAAAATACATGTGCATGCTGTGCGGCAGGCGGTCGGTCACGGTTCGGCTGGCCGCCATCAAAGCCTGCGCTGCGATGTGGCCACCGGAGATGTGATGCGCGATTTCGTCGATCTGGTTCCCGACGAAGAACTTCGCGTTGACCTGTTCGAGGTCAAGCGACTCCAGGACGTGGCGCAGGGTGATGACGGGCGGCGGAGAGGTCACGCACGCATCATGCCGTCAAGACAGGTAGCGGCCAAACCACTCCAGCACCCGCCGCCAGGCGTCCTCGGCGGCAGCCGGGTTGTAGCGTGGGCCGCCGTCGTTGAAAAATGCGTGGTCGGCGTCGGGTTCGACGACGATGTCGTGGATCAGTCCGGCGCCTTCGAGAGCGGCTCTGGCCGCCGGCTCCGACGCGGTGACGCGCTTGTCCAATGCTGCGTAGAACGCCAGCACCGCGGTCGCTTTGTCGCCGCTGAAGTCGGGGTTGTCGGGCAGCGGACCGTAGAAAGGCACCGCCGCCGACAAGCGGGCGTTGTGGGCGGCCAGCAGTTGCCACACCAGACCACCGCCGAAGCAGAAGCCGACGACCGCGATCTTGCCGCCCGGGACGCGAGTCTGCAGTTCGGTGATGCCGGAGTTCAGGTCGGCGAGGAATCGGTCCTGGGGCGCGGCGGCCAGCGCTGCGGTGGCCTTGGCGGGGTCGGTGAATTGCCCTGTGCCGCCTTCTTCGGACAGCAAGTCGATAGCCAGCGCCGAGTAGCCGGCCCCGGCGAATCGCTCGGCTACTGATTGAACCCAATCGGTGAGGCCTTTGTTCTCGTGGATGACTAACACCCCACGACGGGCGTTGTGGGCCTGGGCCCAGGCACCTTGGAGTTCTCCGCGGGGGCCGGCCCACGTGATCGGCTCGGTGGGCAACGCCCGCTTCGCCCCTGGCGCCTCGACGCCCTCCCCCGAACTGGAGTGAAGAGGCCGGCTCTCGCTGTCACCGCACGCCGCGATCAACGCGGCCGCAGCACCGCTGCCCAGGCCCAGCAGCGCCAGGCGACGCATGGCTTCGCGTCGGGTCAGCAATCCTTCGACGTGGTCGGTCGCAATCTCTGCGGCGATGTATTGCTGTAGGGAACTCATCCAGGCGAGTATGCGCCACAAAACGTGGTCGCGCCCGGATGACGCTGCCGCACTGGGTCAGTCGAGACTGTCCGGATCGGCCACCGGGATCAACAGATGCGACGGCGTGGGCCCGCCTTGGTGCAGTTGATAACTCCCCGGCCAGGGCGCGACGCGCGGGCACGGTCGGGACGAGGTGCGGGAAGTCGAACGTGGTCACCGTCAGCCGCACCTGGTGACCGGGCTCCAGCAGCGCCGCCGTCGGAAAGATCTCGACGTCGTAGCGAGTGAGCTCCCCCGGAACCACAGGCTTGACCGCCGCCACGGTGCTGAGGTGGTGCGGCTTGAGCACCGTGCCGTCGGGCAGGTACCAGGTGCGTTCGGGGTCCAACGCGCGGTGCGACCCCAGCAGCGCGCCCTGGGTCAACGGCCGCGACGAGCCGTCGGGTGCGACATCGTCGATGTGCGCGACCCACAGCGATTCGGTGGTGTCCGCGGTCGCATGCAGGGTCAGGGTGATCGGCCCGGCGATCAGTGTCGGGGTGGCGAAGGCTTCGGTGGTGTAGGTGAGCGCGCCCCGCTGCATTCGCCGGTTGTCCTGGTCGTAGCGGGTCTGTCCCCCGCGCTGAGCGCGGATGAAGCTGGCCATTCCGAGCGTCCACTGCTCGACACTTCGGCCGGCGACCCGCCCGCGACCCACGTATCTGACTGTGGCCCTGGTGGTTTCAGGTGCGGGTTCGGTGGTCAGCCGGCCCGGGTCGGACAGATAGAACCGGGTCGGTGTTGCCGCGGGAAGCGGGTATTCGCGGGCGTGGAACCACCGCGGGCTACCGATGGCCTGGAAGGTCAGCGGCGCGCCGGAGATCTTCGCCTCGGCGTCGTCGTTCAGCCAGTGATCGAACCAGCGCAGCTGCAGTGCCTGCAGGTGTAGCCCACCGTAGTTGGAGACGTGATACCAGGGGCCCATCATCAGCCGCAGATCCTCGGAGACCGGCTGGCCCGGTTGCATCGGCTGCTCGTCGGGCCGTCCGGCGAACGCATTCTGCAATGCGGCGTAATTCAGTGGTGCGCCGCGCTGGAAGGCGTCATGCCAGCCGCCGACGAGGAAGACCGCCACCTTGTTCGCGACGATCTCCGGTACCACCGTCGCGGGCCGCAGCGCCTCCCAGAACTTCTCGTCGAACGCCGTCTCGCCGCCGGCCACGGCGTCGGCGACCAGCGGCCGGAAGAAACCTCGTTGAGCACGTCCGCGCTTGCGTACACCGGCAATGCCGCCGGCGCGTGGCCGCGGATGCTTGCCGCGGTGGATCACCTCCAGCACCGGGTTGACGATGTTGAGCAGGTTGTAGACCCCGCCGTATGCACGCACCGTGCGCAGGTGCGGCGCCCCACCCATCGCCGCGGCGTCGCGGTAGAAGTCGCGCGCGGCCATCACCGGGAAGATCGCCTTGAGTGGTGAGTTCGGCCCGACCGCGGCAGCGGTGAACAGTTGGTTGATGGCGAGGTAGGACACCCCGAACATCCCGACCCGCCCGTTGGCGTTGGGCAGCGTAGCGGCCCAGTCGACCAGCTCGATTCCGTCTCGGGCTTGCCGTTCGCCGAACATCTGAAAGGTTCCGTCGGAGACGCCACACCCTCGAACGTCGACCATCACCTCGATGTAGCCGCGCTTGATCAGATACGGAGTCGCTCCGCCGCCGATCTGGGCGGCCGGGGGCGGGGCTTTCTTGCCGTAAGGCGTCAGCGACAGCAGTACGGGGAACGGTCCGGCGGCGGGCTCGCCGGTGTCGCGGTCCGTGGGGTAATGGATGTCGGCGCGCAGGTGCACCCCGTCGCTCATCGGTATGGCGATGTTGTGCTCAATGCCCACCCCGTACTGCGCCGCCCTGGGCGTCCAGGGCGGTGAGAACGGCGATGGACTGGTTTTGCGGACGCGTTTGTTTCGTGATCGCAGCCTTGGCATCCCCACCTCCTGCGAGCCTCGTTGCCTGCGCAGACTGTAAAGATGCGCTGATCCTTGCCCGGCACGGGGGGTTACCTGTAAGCCTTGTTCCATGTCGGTTGACGAAGCGGTGATCGGTATGTGGAAGGCGTTGTCGGCCCGGGACTGGGAGGCCGTCAAGACCTTTCTGTCCGCGGATTGCGTCTACGTCGACATGCCGGTCGGGCCGACCCTGGCGGCCCGGGGGCCCGACGACATCGTGAAGCGACTCAAGGTCGGACTCGAGCCGCTGGCCGGTTACCAGAACCACGACGGGGTGCTGGTGTCCAACGGCTCCGACGTCCTCTATGAGCACTCCGAGACCTGGAACTGGGCGAGCGGGGAAAGCGCTGTGCTGCAATTTGTTTCGGTGCACCGTGTCGAGCAGGGCAAAGTGACGTTGTGGAAGGACTACTGGGACATGGGCGGATTGACCAACCACGCTCCCCCGACCTGGCTGGAAGACCTCGCCAAAGCAGACACGTCGTGGATCTTCGACGCGACGGGGTTGATCTGACAGTCGGTCAGAACAGCGTCGAGGTGAACGCGATCCCCAGCGAGTTGAACAGATCGCCGAGGACACCGAAATCGGCGCCGATCACTGTCAATTCGGCCGCCTCGACACCGGAACCGCCGGCCAACGCGGCTTCCAGCGCCGTATCGGCGTTGAGCAACGACTCGGTGCCTTGCACCCATCCCTGATCGACGACGTTGAACCAGGGTGTCGCGATGTCAGCCAGTGCGCCGTTGTCGTACGCCGAGATTGCGGTTTCGGCAGTTGTCAGCTCGCCCAGGGCCTGCAGCGCCGTACTTTGCAGGTCCAGTTGGGGCGTCAGTTCGTTGACCACATCAGCCGGCGGCACAGCATCCAGTGCTTGCGTGGCTGACGTGAGGTTGTCGCCGGCGTCCTTGAGCAACTCGAACGGGTACGACGTGACGATGGGCGACGCCGCGGCGCCGGCCAATCCGGGGTCGAGGCTGGTGAAGTCGAGGGTGCCGCCGTCGGCCACGGTGTCGAAGCCGGCGGTGAATTCGGCGGGGATCTCCTGAAAGATCTGAGCATCGAGGAAGCCGAAGGCCGCTTCGAGTCCGGTGAGCTTGTCCGAGAACGTCTCCGTGGCGCTGAGCGGCAAATCCCCCGCGTTGATGGCATTGACAAAGGTCTGGCTCGCCGCAAGCAGTTCGCCCGAGGCGCTCGCAAGCTGCTGGTCTGCGGTGAGGAGCTGGGAACTACTCCGCAACGCCTCGGAGAACGTGTCCTGCTGCGCTTGAATCTGCGCGATCAGTGCGTCCTGACTCTCGAAGTCTGTCACCACGCCTGGAAGCGTTGGCGCTGAAGAGGAGTCGAGTCCGGAAAAGAGGGCGGCGGTCTGCGCCAAATCGGCCTCCGCCTGACCGAGGAAAACATCGATGGTGTCGGCGCGCGCGACCGACGCTCCGAGCATCGCCAGCACAGCCGCGCCACCCGCCAGACTCGCGCCGACCGCCCACCGCTGAATGCCATCTGCCACCAGGACCCCCGTTAAATTGCGGACGCCCCAATATATGTGGGTTGAGATTTCGTCAGCTCGAAATGGGGTCGTCCGTTCGGACGAAAAGCGCGCGTCGACGGATTCGGTGTCGACGGCGCGATTCGTCTAGCAGGTGGCGCGACCGTGCCTCAGGTCGCGGACATGCCGCCGTCCACATCGAACACCGTGCCGGAGATGTAGGAGGCTTCCGGGGACGAGATGAACACGATGGCGTTGGCGAGTTCCTCGGTGCTTCCCCGTCGAAGAAACGGGATCGTGGATACCAGTGCATCATTGACTTCGGCGGTGCCCGTGAAGCGGTCGGCCATGCCGGTGTCGGTCAGACCCGGCGCAACGGCGTTCACCCGGATCCCTGAATTCCCTTGCTCGAGCGCGACCGTCTTGGTCAGGCCTTCAACCGCGAATTTGCTACTGACATAAGCACTTCCACCGGCAGCCGCTTTGTGTCCGTAGGTCGAGGAGATGTTGACGATGCTGCCGCTGTCTTGGCCGGTCATCGCGCGTACTTCGTGCTTCATGCTCAGGAACACCCCGAGAACGTTCGTGTCGTGGACGGCCCGGAAGTTCTCGACGCTGGCGTCCTGGATGGGACTGAGCTTGCCTTCGAAGCCGGCGTTGTTCACCGCGACGTCCAGACGGCCGAATTTCGCGACCGCGGTGTCGACGAGGTTGCTGACCTCGTCTTCCTTGGTCACGTCGGCGTTCACGAACTCTGCCTCGGCACCGAGCGCCCGGAGCTCTTCGACGAGGTCCTGCCCCTTGTCGTCGTGGCGGCCGGACACCACGACCTTGGCGCCTTTGCGGGCGAAAGCCACGGCGGTGGCACGCCCGATCCCGGTGAGGGCGCCGGTGATGAGAACAACCTGCTGAGTCATCTTTGTCCTTTGACTATGAATCGCCCGATCAATGCACCGACAGATGACGGCCAGGGTTTGTAACACAGCGGACGCATGGTCGATTCCGACGCCGACAGTCTGGGCCGTCCCGGCCTAGCCGCCGAGTTCGGCGATTTGCTTGAGGCGCTTGAGCGTGTCGGCCGCGATTCGCCCCACCTGGCCCACCGCAACGCGGTCGGCGATGTAGCCCCAGATTCCGCCCGGCGCCTGATACGACAGCCGGAATGTCACCTTCGTCCGGCCGCCGCCCGCGTCGCGCAAGCGGATTCGGCCGCGCAACGTCACCCCGGTGATGCCGACCCAAGCCAGGTCGCGGCGATCGTCGAACTCGACAACTTCCATCAGCCCGCCCACCGGGACCGAGCCGACTTTCCAGTGCACGAAATATCGGGCACCGACACGCAGCGACTGGCCGTTGGCGCTCTCCCAGCGCTCCAGTCGGGTCATGAACGACGGATACCTGTCCGGATCGCTGACGATCTTCCAGACCGTGTCGCGGTCGGCGTCGACGACGTTACTGCGATCGACGCGCATCAGCCGATCACCGGGAATCGGCGTCGCGCCGCGAGACGGTCGACCCCGCCCTGCAGGCTGGCCATCACCTTGTCGTGCACGGCCTGATCGTCACCGTCCACATCGATCGGGTGCTGGACTTCGATCGCGATCTTGGTCGGCAGCGGGATGTGGCCGGCCAGGTCGCTGATGTTGAGGCCCCACGGAAGCGCCAGCGAAATCGGAATGCTCTTGAGCCGCAACAACTTATCCGCCATCAGCAACTTGGCCAGCCACTGCCCGCGGGACAGGAAGAGCGCGGCCTCCTGGCCCCCGACGCTGGCCACCGGCACGATCGGGACGCCGGCTTCGCGCGCCAGCTTCACATAGCCCATCCGGCCGTCGAAATCGACCTTGTGGCGTTCCCACGATGGCCGGAAGACTTCGTAGTCGCCACCGGGATAGACCAGCAGTGCCGCGCCGGATTCCAGGGCCAGCCGAGCGTTCTCCGGGTTGGCGGCGACGGTGCCGAATTTCCGCAGCCAGCCCAGCGGCGGCGCCGAGACGACGAGGTTGTGGGCCAGCTGATAGAACGGCCGCTCGACGCCGAAGTAGGAGCAGAACGCCAGCGTGAACACGAAGGTGTCGGGCGGTACGTTTCCGCCGCTGTGGTTGCCGACCAGGAGGACCGGTCCGTCGGCCGGAATCCGGTCCAGGTGCTGGACGTCGGCGCGGAAATACAGCGACGCCAGCAGCCATGTTCGGGGTAGCTGATCGCGGATGTAGTCCGGGTCCCGTTGGTCCAGATCAGCTTTCGGGACGCGCGATGCGACTTGCTCACGCACCCAGTCCTTGAGGCCGCCCAGCGTCGTTGCCATAGCGCGCTCTGTACCCGGATTTGATCTGCGTCACACCTGTTCGAGCCGGTAGATGCGCGCCGAGGTGTCGTGCGCGATCATGTCTACGACCCGGATGGCGTCGGTCAGACTCCAGTCGCTGTTCTCGACGAAGCCGCCCAGCACTCGGCCAATGCCGCTGCGCCACAACGCTGCGCCGAGGTAGTGCAGCTCCGCCGGGCCGAAGCCGTCCGACGAGTAGACGATCTTGCCGAATGGCGCCAGCTCAAGCAGTCGCGCGATGAATGCGGGTGCGCGTGCGCCCAGGTGGTTGATGCTCAGACCGCCGTCCACGTACACATTGTTGTACCCCTGTGCCAGATAACCGGCCTCGCGCTCGTAGGGATAGCAGTGCAGCAACACGATCGGGGTCTGGCCGGACTGCTGGAGAAAGTCCCTCAGGTAGAGCGGGTTGGCGCGGCGCAGGTCGCACTCCCGGTCACCGAAACCCACATGGAACTGCAGCGGCTTGCCCACCTGCAACGCCTGATGCAGTCCGAAGCGCAGCAACACCCGATCCGTGAGTCGGGTGCTGCCGCTGTCGCGCCACTTCGCAGCAGCTGTCGCGACCTCGGCCGCCGACGGCTCGCTTAGGTCGCCCTCGAAGCCGCCGCGGTAGGCCAAGATTGTCTTGGTGCCGACCGCGGCGGACGCACGCCGCCTCAGGATATGTTCGAAAGCCGACGCGTAATCGCCTGGTGAAGCTGCGGCTTGCTCGGCCACCTGTTCGATGCGGACGACTTCATGGGCACGGCTTCCGGACAACTCGGCCACGTCCGCGACGTCGGCGACACCTTGCGCGTAGCCGGTGTCGACCAGCCAGTCGCTGACGCCTGCCGCGCCGAGGAAGATCCTCGCCAGCTCGGTCTCGCTGTGCTGACTTCGGTGTTGCCAGTAGTCCTGTGGCTCGGCGTGTTGAGGCAGCCCGAGCAGGGACGCGCAGTGAGCGCGGACGGCGAAGCCGAGTTGGGTGTCGAATCCGGAGTCGAAGTCGGCGAGAGGCTCGGTGTTGGCTTCATTGAGAGCGTTCTCGAAACGACGCCGGTCCCCCGCCGCCAGCCAGCAGCCGTGCATGTGCTGATCGATCAGCGGCACGCCGGCGATGTGGTCGGCCAGCGCGGATTCCGCTACACGCTCCATGCCATCCGGAACTTATCGGCCAGTTGTTCGCGGTTGAGGTGGGCGTAGTGCTCGTGTTCAAAACGGCGGACCGCTACCGTGGCGTCGACCGCGGGATCACCGAGAATGCGGCGCATTCGCCGCGAATTTTCCAGTGCCGCAATTGTGTGTAGTTGCGAAGTCGACAGCGGCGCGATGCCGCTCCGGTTGCGCTCGGCATCGCTCAAGGCCGCCGGGTCGACCTTCATCTCGGCGGGTAGCACCGCATTGTCCGCGATGCCGTCCAGCGCCAGGCCCAGAATAGCGGCCGTCGCGAAGTACGGGTTGGCTGACGAATCGACGGGCTTGACCTCCACGTTGCCGCCGTACGGGTTACCCGGCTCGCTGACTACGAAGCGCAGTGCTGCTTCTCTGTTTTCGGCGCCCCAGCAGACATAGCTGCCCGCCCAGTTGCCCGGTTGCAGCCGCAATCCGGAAACGATTGAGCCGCAGAGTATCCCCTGGGCCTCGGGCAGTCCGCGTAGTAGTCCGGCGACCGCGCTTTCGCCCTTGCTTGTCATCCCGCGGGCTCCACCACCGTCGGAGAAAAGTGGTCCGGCCGCAGTGGCCAACGAAAAGTGTTGATGGGCACCGCATCCAACCTCGCCGACAAACGGCGCGGGCGAGAAACTGGCCCGCATGCCGTAGCGTCGGGCGACCCGGCTGACGATGATTTTGGTGACGATCAGCTGGTCGACGGATGCGACCGGCGCCTGAGGTGCAAGAGAGATCTCGAACTGATTGGTCCCGAATTCGGGGTGCAACTGTTCGATCGCTATGCCGGACAGCGACGTTGCAATGATGACATCGCGGACGAACGCTTCGTGTTCGAGCACGCCTGCCAGCCCGTACTGCGCCCAGGCCGTCGACGGCAATCGATGCCCATCGGGTTGGACGAGTAGGAACTCGATCTCGTGTCCGACCATCGCGTCGGTCCCGACCTCGGCGAGTGCGGTCTCGATTCGCTGCAGCGTTCCCCGGCTGCACTCCGGAACTCGGCTGCCATCCTGCTCGAGAAACGATCCCGGAGCCCACGCCAGTCCGTCGCCGAGAATCCGTAACGCGGACAAATCAATTCGGATCCGTTGATCACCCACAACACCGTTGTGATCGGTGAACGCAATACCTGTTTGGTCGATTGCGAAGGCGTGCCACACCGGGCTGGCGCCCAGCCCGGGGTCGGCGAACGCATGGGTCCGGCGGATCGGCACGGTCTTGGCGAGGGTCAGACCTGCCGGGTTGATCACCGTGCCGATGACGGCGTCCACCCCTTCGGCCTCGAGCTTGGCGATGGCCGCGGCCGCAAGGGGCGTGGTGGTCATCTGCCGGACAGCGTACGTGAGCCCCGGGTTGTCAACGTCGTTGTGTCACACCCGGCTCGGCAAGGTGAGCTTGCAGGACTGCGCGATGTCCAGGGTGCGCAGAACGCGTCCCATTCCCACCCACAGCGCGCACGACAGCGCCAGGTCGGCGAGCAGCTCGTCGGAGAAGTGTTCGCCGCAGCGGGCCCAGAAGTCCTCGTCTTCGCGCAGCGCGGTGTGATCGGTGGCGAACCGGTAGGCGAACTCGGCGGCGATGCGCTCCTGGTCGCTGTACCCGGGCCAGGTGCGCCACTGATCGGCGTGGTCGTAGAGATCCTCGTCGACACCGTTGGCCAGTCCGTCGCCGTCGCGGGTATTGACACAGATCTCGCACTCGTTGCTGTGCGCGATGACAATCCGGGCCACTTCCCGGGTTCGCATCGGCAACCGGCTGCGGTTGTAGACCGCGTCGCTGAAAGCTCCGATCGCGCCACCCAGCTCGGGCGACTTCATGATCCAGCCGGCGAGGTCGTCGTCACGGAACGCTCCGATGCGGCTCATGGCGAGATAGTACGCCTCCGGCGGTCGTATGCGGAAACCCCGAAACGCCTCGAGGCCCCGGGTGACGCGCATCGATATCGACAATTCGGATCACGACCATCGATAAAGGGGTGCCGCTTCTTCGACACCTTAAATTTAGCTATATGTTGAACGTTATTTGATTTCTGGACATGTAATGCAACATTGCCCCGACGGCTCGGGCGAATGACCCGGCCATGGTGAACCGGAATGTTGGTTCACAGGTTTGCTTGAGCTAAACCTGTTGTATGGCAACGTGACTCCGGGATGGACCGATGCCGGAGCGTGCCGGTCCCCTTACCGCCGAGCGGCAGCCCAAGGCAAGCTTTTTTCCTGAGTTTCACCAAAGTGCTCACTAATAGAAACTCAGGCTGGCTGAGAATTCATATATGTATACGACGCCTTCTGAGATAGGCTTGGGCGGTCGGCGACCCGTTGGGGTCGGGCATTCAAACTCATGAGCGCGACGCCGGCAGTGTGGCTGCAAACGCTCGTACGTCCATATCGACACATCACCGGACTGGAGGCTCGCACGTGAGTCGCAACGCTCGTATCCCCATGCCGCGGGGCCGCCGGATAGCACTGACTTCCGGCATGGCCGTCGGCGCCGCCGCTATTGCCGCGTCGATCAGCTTGGGCACCGCACCCGCGGCACATGCCGACGTCCTCGGTTCGGATGCGGTCGGCGACCTTCTAGGGACAGTGGACCTGCAAGCGGTCAGCGCCGCGGCTGTTCCGGAAACGCAGGCGATCAGCTACCTGATCGAGGCTTTCGACCCGAACTCGTTCAGCTCCGCGGGCGCACCGACCGACGCGCTCGGCCTTCTGGGCTACGGGCTTGACACCTACCTGTTGGTTCCTAGTGGCATCGATACAGCGCTCGAGCCTTACATCGTGGATTTGGTGGGCACGATTACCGGCGGATCAGGGCCACCGGATGAACCTGCGGCGATCAGCGACCTGGTCGCGGCACTCGACCCGGAGGCGTTTACCGGCGGCCTGTCCGCCACGCCGACGGACGAGTTTGGCATTCTTGCCTTCGACCTGGACACGTTCCTGTTGGAGCCCAGCGGCATCGACGGCCTGATCTACCCGTCCATCGAAGAGTTCATCAATTCGCTGCCCACTGCCGCCGCAAGTGTCCTCGACGCAGACCCGGTCATCGACGGGTTGCTGAATTCGGTCACGCTCTTCTGATAAGTGATCGCCGAGGTGCGATCTGGCTGGTAGGCCCGAGGTCCCACCAGCCAGATCGCGGCTGACGCTGGGGACGCCATCGCGCCCTTCCCGGCCTCTCGTCTCACGGTGCGGCAGCGCGGTCGGGTCAGCTCGGAATCGACCTCGGTATCCGTTGCGTGGCAAGGTCGGACAGCTTGGGCTGATCGTCGGCCCAGCCGGGTTGCGCGACGATGCGGTGAGTGATGCGGTTGAGCGCGGCCTCGACCTGCGCACGGTCGAGGCGACCTTCGAAATTGGCTGACCGGGTCAGTTTGTCGATGATCCAGCCCTGCAGCAGCGACGAGACGAAGTCGACTTCCCGCGTGCCGGCCGGCGTCAGCCAAAGCTGGTCGATGTCGCGCCGGGCGTAGCCGCCGCGGACCAGCCGGTCGAAGGTGGGCTCGAGGACTTCGTACGGAATCCCGAACTGCTCGCCGATGTCGGTCAGCCGGGCAATGCCCAGCGCCCGCTGGTAACGGTTGATGCGAAGCAGCGCCCACAGCTCCGCGACGTCGAGTCGGCAGTCGGGTCGCATGGCGATGCTGCGCAGCCGCATCCCCGGTTCGCCGCGCGTGAGACGGGCGATCGCGGTCTCCAGCATCTCCTCCGGCGTCTGCGCGGTCGGCATGGCGAACCCGTCGCCCAGATCGGCGGCGTTGTTACCGATATCGCGCAACGGCACCTCGCGCAGGAACAACGCCAGCACGAAGCCGACCAATGCCACCGGCGTTGCCCACAAGAAGACCTGGGTGAGCGATGCGGCGTAAGCGGCGACGATGGGCACGGCCTGCGCATGCGGCAGGCGGTGCAACGCTTCCGGTGAATTCGCCGCCGCCGGGGAGGCGCCCGAAGCCGCCAATGCGGGGCCGATCCGGCTGTGCAGGAAGTTGGTGAACAGCGAACCGAAAATGGCTGCGCCGAATGAACTTCCGATCGTCCGGAAGAAGGTCACCCCCGACGTGGCGACGCCGAGGTCTTCGAATTTCGACGTGTTCTGCACGATCAAGACCAACACCTGCATGCACGACCCGATCCCGGCTCCGAGGATGAACAGGTACACCGACTGCAGCAGTGCCGATGTGGACGGGTCCATCCGGGACATCAGCACGAAAGCGAGTGCCATCACCGCGGTTCCAGCAACCGGAAAGAACTTGTAGCGGCCGGTCCGGCCGACCAGGACACCGCTGCCCATCGAGGTCGTCAGCATGCCCGCGACCATCGGCAGGGTACGCAGACCCGACGTGGTCGCCGAAACCCCGTCGACGAACTGCATGTAGGTCGGAAGGAACGTGAGAGCCCCCAGCATGGCGAACCCGACCACGAACGACAGCACACAGCACACCGAGAAGACCGGATCGGCGAACAGCCGGGTCGGCAGGATCGGCGCGGATTCCGGCCCAGAGGAACGGCTTTCGACCCAGACGAAGATGCCCAGCGCGACCGCCGAGGCGGCGAAGAGCCCGACGATCGTCGCCGAACTCCATGGATAGGTAGTGCCACCCCAGCTGGTGGCCAGGGTCAGCCCGGTGGCTCCAAGGCCGACGAACACAATGCCGGCGTAGTCGATCACCGGCTTGGCCCGGGCGGCCAGCGACGGGATCGCCGCCGCCGCAACGAAAAAGACGACAATCGAGACCGGCACGTTGATCCAGAATGCCCACCGCCAGGTCAGGTGGTCGGTGAAATACCCGCCCAGCAGCGGACCGATCACGGTCGTCACACCGAACACCGCACCCAACGCACCCTGGTAGCGGCCCCGATCGCGAAGTGGGATGACCTCACCGATCAGCGCCGTAGCGGTCACCGCGATGGCGCCGCCGCCGATGCCCTGCAGGGCACGAGCGCCGACCAGCATTGCCATCGACTGCGACAGCCCGCACAGCACCGACCCGGTGACGAAGAACAGCACTGCGGCCTGGAATATCCGCTTGCGGCCCAACACATCACCGAGCCGGCCGGCCAGCGCAGTGATGATCGTGGAGGCCAGCAGGTAGCTGGTGACCACCCAGGACTGGTGGCCCGCTCCACCGAGGTCGGCCACGATGGTGGGCAACGCGGTGGCCACGATGGTCTGGTCCAGCGCCGCCAGCAGCATGCCCAGCACGATCGCCAGGAAGACGAAATTGCGCCGCTGCGGGCTGACCAGCGCACCGCGGGTTTGCGGGTCTGGTGGGGTCGTTGTCTGCGTTCTCGTCATACGCAGCAGCTATACCCGCTCAGTTGTTGGCTATCCCGGTCGTCGGCGGCCGCGAAACGCACTGAGCCGAATAGAGTTCTTCGCCGAGCTTGTCCATCAGTTGCAGCTGCGTCTCCAGGTAGTCGACGTGGCTTTCCTCGTCGGCGATGATGCTCTCCAACAGGAACGCGCTGGTCGAGTCCTGCTTTTCGCGGCACATGATGACGCCCGGCTTGAGACGGTTCAGCACGTCGTATTCGATCGCCAAGTCGGCTTCGAACTGCTCGCGCAGCGTCTGACCGATGCGCAACGAAAACAGCCGCTGGTAGTTCGGCAGCCCGTCGAGCAGCAGGATGCGGTCAGTGATCGCCTCGGCATGCCGCATCTCGTCGAACGACTCGGCGCGGGTGTGGCCCGCCAACTCGGTGAAGCCCCAATTCTCCTGCATCTTGGAGTGCAGAAAGTATTGATTGATCGCGGTCAGTTCGCTGGTCAGTTGTTCGTTGAGAAGGCGCAAAACATCAGGATCACCTTGCACGATCGCTCCTTTATGTCCCCTGAGATGGTTCCGAGTCGCGGCGATCAGCGGTGAAGTTGGGCTGCAACATCACCACACGCCGAGCATGAATCTAGTCGAGTTTACGACGGCCGGCGTGTTGATTCACACGGCGGGGGCGGACATATTTCAACAAAAGTGCTGGTCAAAGCCTTACCTAAGTAAGGATAGCCTTCGCGAAGCGAGTTAGGTTAGACTTGCCTACATGCGCGCCGTGTGGTCACCGGAGACCCAGAAGTGGGGGGTCCGCTGATGTATGTGTGCCTGTGTGAGGGAGTCACCAGCCAGACCGTTTCCGAGGCTGTCGCCGAGGGTGCGTCGACGTCCAAAGAGGTCGCCACGAAGTGTGGAGCGGGTCTGGACTGCGGGCGGTGCCGGCGCACTGTCAGGGCCATCATCGAAGCCGCGGCGCAGTTGCAACCGACCGGCACCTGACTATCCCCGCTTCGCGGTGAAATCGGCCAGCGCCGCCGCATTCGCCTGACCACCTAAAAGCTCTGCGAAGTGTGCATTTTCGCGTTCTGTTGCCGCCGCGATATCCGGCCGGATCGGCTCGACGATGGACTGCTTGACCGCGATCAGGCTCGGAATCGACCGGGCCGCCAGGATTTCGGCGTGCGTGCGGGCCTCGCCGAGCAGGTCGTCGGGTTCGCAGACCTTCCAGACCATGCCCATGGCCAGCGCTTCGCCCGCGCTCACCCACTCTGAGGACATCAACAGCCAGGCGGCATTCTGCCTGCCGATCAACTGGGGCAGTAGGTACGACGACGCCGCCTCCGGCGCCACGCCCAGGCTGGTGAAAGGACACTTCAACCGAGCCGTCGAGGACATGAAGACCAGGTCTGCATAGCCCAGGATGGTGGTGCCGATACCGACGCCGACACCGTTCACGGCGCAGATCAGCGGCTTGGGGAAGCGAGTGAGGGCGTCGATCATCGTGGTGAAATGTGAGCCCTGGCTGGCCATTTCGGGGTCGGTGATGCGCGCCTGCATCTCCGTGAGGTCGTTGCCGGCGCTGAAAGCGCGCCCCGCCCCGGTCAGCAGGACGACGGCGACTCCGGTGTCCTCCGCGGCCTGCTGCAGGGCCTCGGCGGTCGCTTCATAGAGCGCCTCGTTGAAGGCGTTGAGCACGTCGGGCCGGTTCAGCGTGAGGGTGCGGACCCGGTTCTGGTCGTCGATCTGAAGAATCAAAGCGTCTCCTCAACTGGTGAAGGGTGTCTTGAGCACGTAGCGACTGGTCGGCACGGTGTCGATGTTCTCGTTGGCGCCGAAAGCCGCTGTGCTGGCCACCATCCGGGACAGCCGTTGCTGCAGGTCGGCGTCGTCGGCCGCGCCGAAGAACGCCTTCAGGTCGGTGACCGCCTCGATCGGGAACAGTTCCTCGACGATGCCCGCCAGCTGCGGCGCACCCGGCGTCAGCGCGCGAACGACCGTGTTCTGGGTATAGCCGAAGGTGGATTGCGTCTCGATCGCCACCGGTGTGTGATCGTGCTGCCAACGCTGCAGCCAGGTCGGGTAATCCAGCCCGGCCGGTTGGCGCAGCAGCGCGATGTTGGCCAAACCTGTTGTGCGCTGGCCTAGTTCGATCGGCGCCAGCAACGGATTCGACTCAGTGACCAGGTAGGCCGCTAGCTGATCGCACTCGGCGGCCAGCAGCCGCAGCGCGTCGGTGATTTGTTCCCCGTAGCACTGTGGTGTCCAGATGCTCACCACGGCAGCCGCGGGTGGGTCGAGGGTGGTCAGGGTCATCAGTGACTTGTTGACTGCCGAGTCGCGGACATTGACGGTCAGCCCGTCGACGCGCAGTCCCAGCAGCGCCTCGGCGACCGGTCCTCGCTGCCGTTGGCACCAGGATTCGTCACGGTCGGCGGCCAGCAGAACCGCAACTACTTTTTCCACAGTGCAACCTATTCCGTGCGATCCCGCGCCCAGCGCGGTTGGATGAAAACGCCCTCTGCCTCGACGGTGACGCCGTCGGCGTCCGCGAGGTGTCCCACGGCGTAGGTCTTGACGCCCTCGGTGCGGGTGATCACGGCCTCGGCGTGCAGGTCCCCGAGTGGGGTGGCGCGGAGATAGCGGAAACTGATGGTGCCGGTCAGACGTGGATTGATGCCGTCGCTGGCCGCCTCGCCCAACAGGTGATCGAGTACCAGCGCGGCGACACCGCCGTGGACGTGACCGGGCGGGCCCTCGTAGGCGGCACCCAGATGGAAACCGCACACCGATTTCCCGTCCGCGTCGTGTTGAATCTGCAGCGGCGGCGCGATTGGATTGCGGATCCCGATGACGGCGTTGCCCCAGGCCATCCGCTCGCCCGTGGCGAGGTAGCGCACGCCGAAGCTTCCGTTGGTCTGCTTTTGCCTCAAACATGCTGTGGCCGAATCGATCTCGGCCTTGGCTGCCGTGACCGCAGCGACGTCCACCTCGGTCCTGATCGTTGCGTCGATCAACTCCCGAACCGACTCGGCCAACGGCTGGTAGACCGCGCGCAGCCGTTCGACCTCTTCGGCGCTGAGGTTTTCCAGGGTGAAGTCCAGCATGAGGCGAAACTAGAACACGTTCAGTTCGGCCGACGTGGTGGGGTGGGCAAGGCTACCCGACCGGGCGTAACTGCTGGTCGTCGGCGAGCAGCTCACCGATCAAACCGGCAAGCTGCCGGTACGGTCCTTCACGTCCGCTCGACGACCGGAACACCAGTCCGATCCGACGGCCGGGCCGGGGCGCGGCGAAGTAAGCCAGGGCCAGGCGACTGCGCACACTCTCGACCGCGACCGCGCTCTGCGGTATCAGCGTCACGCCCAAGCCGCCCGCGACGCACTGCACCGCGGTGGCCAGCGACGCGGCCCGGGTGTTGGCCAGCTCAGCGTGCACACCCGCCTTGCGGCAGACGTCCAGCGCCTGATCACGCAGGCAATGTCCCTCGTCGAGCAGCAGTAGCGGCAGCTCGGCCAGCGCAGCCGGCGGTACCCGTCGCTTTCCGGACAGCGAGTGGCCCGGCGGCAGCGCCAGCACGAAATCTTCGTCGTAAATTGCGATCTCGGTCATGCCACTGGCCTCAGCCGGCAACGCGACCAGCGCCGCGTCGACCGACCCCTCGCGCAGGCCCGTCAGCAGTCGTTCGGTTTGATCCTCGATCACCCGTAACGTCAGCCCGGGCAGTCGATCGGCCAGCCCGGCGAGCAGTGTCGGCAGGACGTAGGGCGCCACGGTCGGAATCAGGCCCAGCCGGATGGTGCCCCGCAGTGGATCGGCTGACCCTGCCGCCGCGGCGGTGAACGCCGTCGCGGCCTCGATCACCGCCTGGGCCTGCGCCAGTAGCCCGCTGCCTTCGGTGGTCAGGAAAACGCGACGCGTGGAACGCTCCACCAGCTGCACGCCGAGGCCGGTCTCCAGGGCTGAGAGCGCCTGCGAGAGCGTCGATTGGCTGACGCCGAGAGTTGTTGCGGCGCTTCCGAAGTGCTGTTTTTCGGCCACCGCGACAAAGGCCCGCAGGCCGGCGATCGTCGGCTGATAACTCTTATCGGTCATACCTATTAGTGTAGTGGGAAAGATCACCTTTCATTTAAAGTTCGGTTCCGGCAGGATAGGGACAACTGAAAACTTGACTAAATCCAATTTGAGTGGAGGAGCGACATGGCACTGCTGACCATCGGCGACCAGTTCCCGACCTACCGGCTGACGGCGCTGATCGGCGGAGACCTGTCCAAGGTCGACGCGCAACAGCCCGAGGACTACTTCACCACCATTTCCAGCGGTGACTTCGACGGCAAGTGGCGCGTGGTCTTCTTCTGGCCCAAGGACTTCACCTTCGTCTGCCCGACCGAAATCGCCGCCTTCGGCAAGCTGAACGACGAATTCATCGATCGCGACACCCAGGTGCTCGGCGTCTCGGTGGACAGCGAGTTCGTGCACTTTCAGTGGCGCGCGCAGCACGAGGATCTCAAAAAGCTGCCGTTCCCGATGCTTTCGGACCTCAAGCGCGAGCTGGTCGAGGCCACCGGCGCGCTGAACGCCGACGGTGTCGCTGACCGCGTCACCTACATCGTCGACCCCAATAACGAAATCCAATTCGTCTCGGTGACCGCCGGCTCGGTTGGTCGCAACGTCGACGAGGTGTTGCGGGTGCTCGACGCGCTGCAGTCCGACGAGCTCTGCGCGTGCAACTGGAAAAAGGGCGACCCCACGCTGGACGCCGGCGAACTGCTCAAGGCCTCAGCCTGATCACTGTACCCTCTCCTCCCGCCGGGGAGGGGCGCCAATGAGCGTCGATAATCTGAAAGAGGCTCTGCCCGACTACGCCAAGGACCTCAAGCTCAACCTCGGCTCGATCAGCCGCAGCACCGTGCTCGATGCAGAACAGCTGTGGGGCACGCTCCTGGCCAGCGCCGCAGCCACGCGAAACGCCCAGGTGCTGGCCGAGATTGGTGCCGAGGCGGCAGACGAGCTGTCCGCCGAGGCATATCAGGCGGCGCTGGGCGCGGCGTCGATCATGGGCATGAACAACGTGTTCTACCGCGGCCGTGGCTTCCTGGACGGCAAGTACGACGATCTGCGTCCGGGGTTGCGGATGAACATCATCGGCAACCCGGGCGTCGACAAAGCCAACTTCGAATTGTGGTCGTTCGCGGCGTCGTCGATCAACGGCTGTGGGCACTGCGTGACCGCCCACGAGCACGCCCTGCGCGAGGCCGGCGTCGATCGCGAAGCGATCCTGGAGGCGCTGAAGGCGGCGGCGATCATCGCCGGCGTCGCCCAGGCGATCATCACCGCCGAAACGTTGGCGGCCGCCGGATAGCCTCTCGCCCGTACACTTCGGGCTTGTGGTCGTCACCGACGTCGATCTGCAGCATCTGCGACGCTGCGTCCAGCTCGCCCGCACTGCTCTGGAGGCCGGACACGGCCCTTTCGGTGCGGTGCTGGTGGCTGCCGGCGGGCGGACGCTGCACGAGGATCACAATCGCGTCACCGATGCCGACCAGACGTTGCATGCCGAGACGGGCGTTATCCGGTGGGCAGTGACGAATCTGGCTCCGGTGCAACGTATGAGAACCACCCTGTACACGTCGTGCGAGCATTGCCCGATGTGTGCGGCCACACATGCATGGGCGGGGCTGGGGCGCATCGTCTACGCCACGACGAACGCCCAGCTGACCGGGTGGCTGACCGACTGGCACGCGCCGCCTCCCCCGGTGGCGATGCTGCCGATTGGCACTGTGGCGCCGCGGTCCGTGGTCGACGGCCCGGCGCCCGAACTCGAGGATGAGATGAAAGCACTGTACGAGGCCAGGTACCGGCCATGAGCGAACCCGACTGGGTCGAGCACGTGATCTGGTGGCATGTCTACCCATTGGGCTTTGTGGGCGCTTTCCCGTCAGACGCGGCGCCGCAGGCACACGAGCACCGGTTGCGACACATCGCCGAGTGGTTCGACCACGCGATCGCCCTCGGTGCCTCCGGAATCGCGCTCGGGCCGATCTTTGCGTCACGCACCCATGGCTATGACACCACCGACCACTACCGCATCGATCCACGACTCGGTGACGACCAGGACTTCGACTATCTGATCGCCCAGGCGCGCCGGCGGGGCTTGCGGGTGTTGCTCGACGGGGTGTTCAACCACGTCGGCACCGATTTCGCGCGCTACCGCGAAGCCGTACACGATGACGACGCCGCGCGCTGGTTCCGCGGCCGGCCGGGCAGGTTCGACACCTTCGAAGGTCATGACGGCCTGCTCACGCTGAACCACGACAACTCCGAGGTCGCCGACTACACCGCCGACGTGATGGCGCACTGGTTGCGGCGCGGAGCTGACGGCTGGCGGTTGGATGCTGCTTACGCTGTACCGCAACAATTCTGGGCTTCAGTTCTGCCGAAGGTCCGGCAGGCGCATCCGGACGCGTGGTTCGTCGGTGAGTTGATCCACGGTGACTACGCCGCGGTGGTTCGCGAGACGGGATTGGACTCGGCCACCCAGTACGAGTTGTGGAAAGCGATCTGGAGCGGGCTCAACGACGGTAACTTCTTCGAGCTCGATCACGCGCTGCAGCGGCATAACGACTTCCAGAAAGCATTTGCGCCACTGACCTTCATCGGCAATCACGACGTCACTCGCATCGCCAGCCAACTCGAGCACCCTGAACATCTCGCTCACGCCCTGGTCATCCTGATGACGGTCGGCGGTGTTCCCAGCATCTACGCCGGCGACGAATTCGGCTACCGCGGGGTCAAGGAGGAGCGGTTCGGCGGCGACGACGCGGTGCGCCCGGAATTCGGTTCTCCCCCAGCTGAACTCGACGAGCGTGGCGTCGAGATCTGGTCGCTTCACCAATACCTGGTCGGTCTGCGTCGACGGCACCCGTGGTTGTACGCGGCGTCGACGACGTCACGTCGGCTGGAAAACGAGCAGTACGTGTACGAGAGCCGCCACGGCGATCAGGCGTTGATCGTGGCGCTCAACATCGGTGAGAAACCATTGCGCATGCGGCTGGATTCCGGCCGGGCCGAAGTCATCGCGGGCAGCGGAGCGCCCCCGCCCGATGTGGTCGACAAGCTGGCGGTCGAGCCGCACGGCTGGCGCCTTCTACGCCCGGTCTAACCGATACGCTGCAGCGTCAGCGGGTCTTCCTCGCCGTTGTAATAGTGCGCCAGCAATTCGACGAACTCACTGTTGTCGGTGGTGGCCCGGGCGAACAACGTCATCGAGGAGCGGACTTTCATGTCGTCCGGCGATCCGAAGATCTCGCCGATCGAGCGGCCCTGCACGGCGTTGACCAGTTGGGTGCACTCGCGCAGCCGCGGACCCAGCACCTCGTGGCGGAGATAGGCCCGCGCTTCGTCGAGCGACGAGATCGCATACCGGGCCGCAGTAGCACTACTGCCCAGGCCGGCGATCTGCGGGAAGATGAACCAGATCCAGTGGCTGCGCTTGCGGCCGGCCCGTAGCTCGTCGACGACGCCCGCGTACACCTGAGCCTGCGCGTCGACGAAGCGCTGTAGATCGAACGGGTCGCTTGCCAATTCCATATCCCCTACGGTGGCACAGTGATCAGACGGCGGATGCCGAAAGCGCGTGACCTCGCGCCGCTGATCCGTTTTCGCAAGCCGCGGCTCGACCGCATTCAGCGTCGGCTCGACGACGCGCAGACCATCGGCGATCTGCGGCGCCTGGCCCGGCGCCGCACACCGCGGGCCGCTTTCGACTACACCGACGGCGCAGCCGAGGAAGAGATCTCGCTGGAGCGGGCGCGACAAGCGTTTCGCGACATCGAGTTTCACCCGACCATTTTGCGCGACGTCAGCAGTGTCCGCACCGATCGGGAGGTGCTGGGCGGTCCGGTCGCCCTGCCGTTCGCGATAGCCCCGACCGGCTTCACCCGGCTGATGCACACCGAAGGCGAGCTGGCCGGGGTCCGGGTCGCTGCGGCGGCCGGCATCCCGTTTTCGCTGTCGACGCTGGGGACCGCGTCGATCGAGGACGTGGCGGCCGCTGCGCCGCACAGCCGCACCTGGTTCCAGCTGTATATGTGGCGCGACCGGGAGCGGTCGATGGCGCTGGTGAAGCGGGCCGCGGAGGCGGGGTTCGATACCTTGTTGGCCACCGTGGACGTCCCGGTCGCGGGCGCGCGGCTGCGCGACGTCCGCAACGGAATGTCGATTCCCCCGGCGCTGACGCTGCGGACGGCGTTCGACGCCGCGCTGCGGCCGCGCTGGTGGATCGACCTGTTGACCACCGAACCGCTGTCCTTCGCGTCGCTGGATCGCTGGTCGGGCACCGTCGGCCAATACCTCGACACCATGTTCGACCCCAGCCTCACCTTCGACGACTTGGCATGGATCACAGCGCAGTGGCCCGGCAAGCTCGTCGTCAAGGGCATCCAGACCCTTGACGACGCCCGCGCGGTGGTCGACCTCGGTGTCGACGGCATCGTGTTGTCCAATCACGGTGGTCGGCAACTGGATCGGGCGCCGGTGCCGTTCCATCTGCTGCCGACGGTGGCGCGTGAACTCGGAGCCGACACCGAAATCCTGGTGGATACCGGCATCATGTCCGGCGCCGACATCGTCGCCGCAATCGCACTCGGCGCGCGCACCACATTGATCGGCCGCGCCTATCTCTACGGACTGATGGCCGGCGGCCAGGCCGGCGTGCAACGGGCGGTCGACATCCTGTCCGCGCAGGTGGTCCGCACCATGAAGCTGCTGGGGGTCACCTGCTTAGAGGAACTGTCACCCGGACACGTCACTCAACTGCGGCGACTGGTCCCCGTGCCGCCGCCGGGCTGAGAGGACGCTACCGCTTCGACGATGTACGACGTGTCGCGCTGCGCAGCACGATGTCAACCGCCGCGGCGATCACCTCGTCCTCCGGCAGGGTGCCGAACATGATGGACGGACAGGCCACCACGCCGGTGAGCATCGACAGGGCCGCCTCGAGTTCGGCACCGTCAAGGATTTCCCCGAGCATGGCGCGCATCTGTCCCTGGCCGGAATTATTGATCTTGTCGCGGATCTCGCGCATTTCCCCGACCGACGCCCACTGGGCCATCCCGGTCAGGATGAGGTCCAGGCGCATCTCGGTGATGCCCCCGCGGAACGCCACCAGCTCGCCGATGATGTCGTCGCGCAGATCTCCGGTCCGCTCGTGGTGCGGTAGCTCGCCCAGCGCATCCACGGCAAGCACGATCAGGTCAACCCGCGACGGCCAGTGGGTATACAGCGTCGTCTTGGAGTAACCGGCCAGCTCAGCGACCCGCGCGTGCGTCACAGCGTCGGAACCTTCATCGGTCAGCACGCCGAGCGCCGCGCGCGCGACATCGGCACGGGTGCGAGCCACCCGCGCATCCTCACCATTGCTGGGCGCTTTGTCGCCCGAGCCAGGTGTCATCTGTGCACTCCGCCTTTGCGCTCGCCTTGCCTGAGTTGAGCTGCCTCAGAGAAGTTAGCTGATGATGACTTGATTCTGTAATGAAAGATATAGTCACTAGTGGACGTTTAGACCAGTAGTGTACCGGGAAATGGTTACCGTACGGGTCGGCCAGATGGCGACTCGGCCGGATTACCCCATTCCACGAAGAGGAAATCAATGTCTGCCATCCTTTTTGGTTCGATCAGCACGCTCGTCGATACCTCGGAGTTGCAACGCCGGGCGTTCAACGAGTCGTTCGAAGCCCACGACCTGGACTGGACGTGGTCGCAGCCCGACTACGTGGCGATGCTCGAGTCCAACGGCGGTGCGCAGCGAATCGCCGATTACGCCGAGGCCCGCGGAGACGACGTCGATGCCGAGGCGGTGCACGCGACGAAGTCGCAGATTTTCCAGGAACTGTTGGAAACGTCGGGCCTCAAAGCGCGGCCCGGTGTCATCGCAACAGTGAACGAGGCCAAGCGTCGCGACATCAAACTCGGCTTCGTCACCACGACTTCGCCGGAGAACATCTCGGCGTTACTGGACACCTTGAGCCCAGACATCGACGCGGACACGTTCGACGTGATCGTTGACCGCGACTCCGTGGATACCCCGAAGCCGGACGCCGCTGCCTACCTGTTCGCCCTCAAGCAACTCGGCGAGGACGCCGACACCGCTGTGGCAATCGAAGACAACGTCGGCGGAGTCTCCGCGGCTTCTGCGGCCGGCATCAGGTGCATCGCTTTTCCCAACGAGAACACCGTCGACGGCGACTTCGGGGATGCCGAGGACACCGTTGAATCTCTCGACGCAGAACAGTTGGTAGGCCTGGTCGCGTGAGGCACGGAACGCAGCGCCGACTCTCACCTCACACGTTCCCCGCAGCAAGGACATCGTCATGAGTGACATGCAAGCCCGAGTTATCAGCAGTCCCAGAGCCTTTCATGTGGAAGGCTACGAGAAGATCGAATACGACCTGGTGTACGTCGACGGTGTCTTCGGGCCCGACAGCCTCGAGTTGGCCGAAGCGTACCGTCCTTACGGCCGAGCCCTGATGGTCGTCGACGAAACCGTCTACGACTTGTACGGCAACGACATTCACGCGTACTTCGACGGACACGGCATCAACCTGACGGTGATGCCGGTGCAAATCCGGGAGACCGCCAAATCTCTGGAGACCTTCGAGCGAATCGTCGCGAAGTTCAACGACTACGGACTGGTCCGCACCGAGCCGGTGCTTGTCGTGGGCGGCGGCTTGACCACCGACGTCGCGGGATTCGCGTGTGCGAGCTATCGACGAAACACCCCCTACATCCGGATTCCCACGACGCTGATCGGCCTCATCGACGCCAGCGTGTCCATCAAGGTCGCTGTCAATCACGGCAAACACAAAAACCGGCTGGGTGCCTATCACGCGTCGCAGAAAGTGCTCCTGGACTTCTCCTTCCTGAAGACCCTGCCGGAGGACCAGGTCCGTAACGGCATGGCCGAGTTGATCAAGATCTCGGTGGTCGGGAACAACGAAATCTTCGAGCTCTTGGAGCAGCACGGCGTCGACCTGCTGCGCACCAGATTCGGGCATCTCGACGGCACACCGGAGTTACGTTCCGCCGGGGAACGTCTCACGCATCAAGCCATCGCCACCATGCTCGAGCTCGAGGTGCCCAATCTGCACGAGATCGACCTCGACCGGGTGATCGCCTTCGGGCACACCTGGAGTCCGACGCTGGAACTCGCACCGCCCGACCCGTTCTTCCACGGGCACGCCATCAACATCGACATGGCGCTGTCCACCACCTTGGCGGAGCAGCGTGGATTGGTGTCGACCGGCGAGCGCGATCGGGTGCTCGGGGTGATGAGCGACCTTGGGCTCGCGCTGGACAGTGAGCACCTGACACCGGAACTGCTCGCCGAAGCCACCACGGCCATCTTGAAAACCCGCGATGGCATTCTGCGGGCGGCGGTACCGGCACCGATCGGCGAATGCCTGTTCCTCAACGACGTGACTGTGGAAGAACTCGCCGAAACGTTGGTGCTGCATCGAAAAATCTGCCTCGGCTACCCGCGAGGCGGAGCTGGCATCGACATGTTCACCTCGACTACGTACGGCAGTTGCCATGCATGACGTGGTGCCGTTGCGGGCTACGACGGCGGCCTCGGCGCCGCGCACTCACGTCGCCGGACGCGGCGCCGCGGCCGTGCAATCCAGCGATCGAAGGCCCGCCAATGCAGTTCGAACGCTGGCCACGCTCGTGGGTCTGCTGATCACGTTGCCGATCGACGCGCTGGTCGTCGGCGTCGCACTCCTCGGCCGCGCACGGACACCGGCGGTGGCTTCGCCCACCAAGTCCTCCCGGACCGTGCTCATCACCGGCGGCAAGATGACCAAGGCGCTCCAGCTCGCCCGATCTTTTCACCGTGCCGGCCATCGGGTGATCCTGACCGAGACCGCCAAATATCGGTTCACCGGTCACCGGTTCTCTCGAGCAGTTGATGCCTTTTACAGGGTTCCCGAGCCGACCGATCCCGGCTATGACGCTGCGCTCTACGACATCGTCCGCTACGAAGCGGTGGACAACGTCATTCCGGTGTCAAGTCCCGCTGCCAGCATCTACGACGCGCGGGCACGCTACTCGCTGGACAGTATCTGCGAGGTCATTCACGCCACCGAAGACGTCGTCAGCATGCTCGACGACAAGGCGGAGTTTTCCAAAGTTGCTGTCGCACTTGGCCTTCAGGTGCCGAGCTGGGTGCGTGTGACTGATCCACGGCAGCTTCTGAACTTCCACTTCCCCGCGGGCCGCAGCTATGTGTTGAAGCAGATCGCCTACAACCCCGTCGGCCGACTGGATACACCGAGGCTGTCGAGGCGGACGCCGCAGCGTAACGCGGCGCTGGCCCACTGGCTCCCGATTTCGAGGGAAAACCCTTGGATATTGCAGGAATTCATTGCAGGTCGTGAGTATTGCACCCATGGCACGGCGGTCAACGGCCGACTTCAGGTACACGTGTGCTGCGAATCGTCGGCATCTCAGCTCAACTACGCGATGGTCGACAAGCCCGAGATTCGCGCCTGGGTCGAGCAGTTCGTCGGAGCCCTGGGCGTCACGGGGCAATTTTCGTTCGATTTCATCGAGGCTGCGGACGGCAACGTCTATGCCATCGAGTGCAATCCCCGGACACACTCGGCGATCACGACGTTTCACAATCACCGAGGGCTGGCATCGGCCTACCTCGAGGACGGGCATCCGGTGATCACGCCGCTCGATGGAGCCCGCCCTACGTACTGGATTTATCACGAGATGTGGCGGCTGGTGACTCAATCCGGCAGGCTGGCCCGACTCAAGGGCATCCTGCGCGGCAAAGATGCCATCTTCACGTGGTGGGATCCCTTGCCGTACCTCATGGTTCACCACGTCCAGATCCCGGCGTTGCTGATCGACAACCTGATTCGCCGGCGGGGATGGCTGAAGATCGACTTCAACATCGGCAAACTGGTCGAACCGGACGGGGATTGAATGTCTGCCGCAGCGGGGCCGCTAAGGCTCCTCCACCTTGTCGGCTCGGCAGTCGACGACTTTCGTGCCGACCTTTCTCGGCTGTACGCCGAAGGTTGTCTGAATGCGCTGCGCCGCTCGACAAACCACGTCATGCACGTCGCCTATGTCTCACCAGACGGGTCGTGGCGATTCCCGGCGAAGCTCACTGTGCGCGCCATCGAGCAAGCCCGCGCTCTGACGCTTGCGGAAGCGGTGGAGCACATTCGGACGCTCGACGTCGACGCGATGATCCCCCAGATGTTCTGCGTCCCGGGCATGACCAGCTACCGGGCCATGTTCGACGAGCTCGGCATTCCCTACCTCGGTAACCCGGCCGACGTGATGGCGATCGGTGTCGACAAACACCAGGCCCGCTCGATAGTCGCGGCGGCCGGCGTGGCGGTGCCCGAAGCGCAGGTGCTCGGTGCCGGCGAACGGCCGGCGCTGCCGTTTCCCGTGGTGGTCAAGCCCGTCGACGCCGACAATTCTGTCGCGGTGTCCCTCGCGCATGATCTGGACGAGTACGACACCGCTGCCGCCCTGGCGCTCGCGCACAGCAGCGCCGTTCTGGCTGAGACATACGTCGAGCTCGGACGAGAAGTGCGCTGCGGCATCATCGTTCGCGACGGAGAGTTAGTCTGTCTGCCGCTGGAGGAGTATGCGATGGATCCGGGCAGCAAACCCATCCGCACCCGCGAGGACAAGCTTGCCCGAACCGACAACGGCGATCTGTATCTGGTCGCAAAAGATCGGTCGAGAGCGTGGATCGTCGTCGACGACGAACCTCTCACCCAGCGGGTGTGGGCGGCGGCACGCCGCTGCCATGTGGCACTGGGCTGCCGGCACTACAGCCTGTTCGACTTCCGGATCGACCCGGACGGCCAGCCCTGGTTTTTGGAAGCCGGGCTCTACTGCTCGTACGCGCCGGGCAGCGTGATTGCAGTGATGGCCTCCGCCGCGGGAATCGGTTTGGCTCAACTGTTCGAGATCGGGCTCGGTGAATTGAATCGTGAAGGTGCGCAATGCTTGACGTCACTGTGATGACGCCCGTCGGCGCCAGGCTGACCGGACTTGTGGTCGACACCCTCGACGCCGGTACCGCCGCGCACATGCGAAGCCTCCTCGCCGAGTACGGCGTGATCGTCCTTCCTGGCCAACACGCCGACGACGCCAGCTTTCTGCGGTTTCTCCGAAGCATCGGGCCGACGATGTTCACTCTCGGGGAAACCCCGGTACCCGGGGAGCCGGACCTCAACGTGGTCAGCAACATGGGCCGGACCCGTCCGCCGCGGTCGAGCTTCCACACCGATACCAGCTACGTGCGAGAACCGCCGGCCTTCACCGCTTTGCGGGCAGTGGTGGTTCCGGACCGGGGTGGGCAGACGTTGTTCACCAACCAATACGTCGCGTATGAGACATTGCCCGCCGACATCCGGCGTTTGTTGGGTGGCCGCTGCATCACGCATGTGATGACGGGTTTGCAACTCGGGGCGGATGCGGAGACGTCGGCCCCTCATCCGATCGTCAACGTCCACCCGGTGTCCGGCCGCACCTACCTCTACCTGTCAACGCCGCAGCGTTGCGCCCGCATCAGCGGAATGTCGCAGGAACAGGCCGCGGGGATGGT
>CAVWEO010000031.1:0-10525 GCA_963753995.1 uncultured Actinomycetota bacterium
CTCGCCGTCGCGGCAGCTGACGGCGTTGGCGTTCACTGCCTGACCGGCGTGGCGCGCCTGCGGTGCAGGCGGCCGTCGATCCCCCATTGCGCCACCTTCACCACCGCTTCGCGGATGTTGGATCCACTCATCTTCGAAACGCCGAGCTCGCGCTCGGTGAAGGTGATCGGCACTTCCGCGACGACAAATCCGTTCGTGATGGTCCGCCAGGTCAGGTCGATCTGGAAGCAATAGCCCTTCGAGTCGACGTGGTCGAGGTCGATCTTTTCCAGCACGTCGCGGCGGTAGGCACGGTAGCCCGCCGTGATGTCGTGAATGCCGATGCCGAGCGCCAGCCGGGCGTAGGTGTTGGCGGTCCAGGACAGCGCCCAGCGCCGCCACGGCCAGTTCTGCACGTTGCCGCCCTCGACGTAGCGCGAGCCGATAACCAGGTCGGCGCCGCCATCGATGGCTTCGAGCAACAGGTGCAGTTGCTCGGGTGCGTGGCTGCCGTCGGCGTCCATCTCGACCAGGGTGGTGTAGTCGCGGCTGAGCCCCCACGCGAAACCGGCCAGATAGGCCGCGCCCAAACCGTCTTTGACCGTGCGGTGCATGACGTGAATGAGGCCGGGGCTCGCCGACGCCAGGTCCTCGGCCAGCTGCCCGGTGCCGTCCGGGCTGTTGTCGTCGACCACCAGAATGTGCACCTCGGGCAGGGCCGTGCGCAGCCGCTGGATGATGAGCGGCAGGTTCTCCCGCTCATTGAAGGTGGGGATGATCACCAGGGTGCGCAGGCTCGGGCGCTCGCCCGCTCCCAGGGGCACCGAATCGCCGGTGGTCATAGGTCTCCTTTTTCTCGCCCGTGGCGGGCGGGCTGCCGGCCGTCGTCGTCAAAGTCGGCATCGGTCGACACCGTGTCACCATCTCTCATTGCGTCGTCACCGGGCGGGTCGTCGTCGGAGTCTTCCGGCGCGGGGGCACCCCTGTTTGCCAACTCCGACAGGCGTCGGTGGATATCCGCGAACCAACCATTGTGCAGTATCGCCGCGATCAGGACCGCCAGTGCCGCCGCCACCAGAACGTCCTGCACGATCGGACCCCACTTGGCGGCCGGGGTCATCGACGTCTTGAGGCGGACTTGGTTGTCGAGGTAAGCCGGCGTGAAGAACCGGGTGCGCTGTAGCTCACGGCCGTCCGGAGTGATCAGAGCCGAGATCCCGACGTTGCTGGCGACCACGGCGAAGCGGTCCAGTTCCACGGCGCGAAGCTTGGAAAATGCCAGCTGTTGCTCGCTCATCGTCTGGTTGAAGTTGGCGTTGTTGGCGGGCACCGCGATCAGTTGGGCGCCGTTGCGGACGGAGTGCTGCAACGCCCGGTCGAAAACCACTTCCCAGCAGGTGGCGATGCCGATCGGAGTGTCGCCGGCCCGCACGACGCCGGAGCCCCTGCCCGGGACGATATAGCCGGCCATGTCGGCCATCCCGGACAGGTGCCGGAAGAACCCGCGCCAGGGCAGGTACTCCCCGAACGGCTGCACAATCCGCTTGTCGTGACGGTCGCCCGGGCCTGACTTCGGATTCCAGACGATCACCGTGTTCGTCTGGGCCGGCTCATGCGCCGGTCGACCAGCGAGATCGAGCACCGTGCCGACCAGGATCGGCGCCCCGATCGCGTCGACGGCCACCGCGATCCCCTGCGCTGCGTCAGGATTGTCGATCGGATCGATCTCCGAGGCGTCTTCGGGCCAGACCACGAAGTCGGGTTGTGGCGCGCGACCGGCGCGCACGTCATCGGCCAGCTGGCGGGTCTCCCGTATGTCGTTACCCAACACCGCCAGACGCTGGGCGTTGAATTCCAGTCCGAGCCGGGGCACGTTGCCCTGGACCACGGCTGCGGTGACGGTCGGTTCGTTGCCCGATCCGGTGCCGGAGTGACGAACCTGCGGCCAGACCGCGGCAGCCAGGAAAAACATCAGGCAGATGCAGAACGCGGGCAGCAGGACGGCGGGCGGGGCGTCGGCGATCCGGGCATCGTCGGCGGTAGGCCGGTCGGCGTTGCGGTGACGCTGCGAGGCACGCCACCACGACACAGCCTCCATCACCAGAGCGGCGGCGCCGCAGCCGGTGAGCACGATCGCCAGCGAGAGCAGCGGGACGCCGCCGAGCCGGACCAGCGGCAGAAACGGCCCCGACGTTTGACCGGCGGCCACCACGCCCCACGGGAATCCGCCGAAAGGAATGGTGCACTTGAGCCATTCCTGCGCCGTCCACAGCAGCGCGAACCACATCGGCCAGCCGGGAAACCGACGAACAATTCCGGCCGCCAAGCCGAAGAGTCCCGGGAACACCGCGCACATCACCACCAACGCCAGCAGTGGTACGGCGCCCACCAGAATGCTGATCCACCGGATCAGCGGCAGATAGAACGCCAAGCCGAACAGGAATCCGTAACCGAAGCCGCCGACCGGCGTGGTTTCCGGCCTGGTCAGCACCCAGGCCAGCACGCCGAAGGCGAGGATCGCGGCCCACCACCAGTTGAATCGCGGATAGCTCGCACACAGCAACAGACCGGCGACGACCGCGGCGCTCAGGCGCGTCAGCCGCGGCCGCAGCCACCGGGCCGCCTGCGGCACCCGGATCCGCGCTTCGCGGACCAGCCAGTCCACCAGCACCGCGGTCAAAAGCATTAACCGGTGCCACAGACAGGTGGCGATTCGGGCGGACCGATCGCGCACTTGGGCCAGCCGGTCCGCGCCGCCCGCAGTCGGCCCGGCCCCGAAGTCCGGCGACTCCACGTCGCCGTCCACGTCGTCGATGTCGTCGATGTCGTCGTCGGGCTCAACGTCCGGGACCAGCGGAATCTCCCCTGTGACCTCGGCAGCCGTCGCGGCAGAGACGGGGATTTCACCGGTGACAGCGTCGTCGTCCTTGACCGGGTGCTTGATCGCCGGGAACACATCGGTGTTCTCCGCGCTCTTGGAGGGCCGGATCCGGCGGTCGAACCGTCTGATGCCCCTAGGCATGGATCACCGCGCCCCGGTGCACCGTCTGCCGGCAATGCGGCAACGGGTCGGCCGGGCCCAGTCGGGGCAGCACCGGTACTCGCGAACGTGGATCGGTCGACCAACGGCGCACGGCATCGTTCGGCGCGCTCGCTTCGAATTCGTCGATGTCCCAAACGGCGTACGACGCAGGTGCGCCCGGGACCAGGCTGCCCGCGAGACCGTCTCCGGTGCCGGCCGCCCGCCATCCACCGCGGGTCGCGGCGGCGAACGCGGCACGGGCGGAGATCGCGCTATCGGGTGCGTGGTGATGGACGGCGGCCCGGATCGTCGCCCACGGGTCGAGCCCGGTCACTGGGGCGTCGGATCCGAACGCGAGAGCCACGCCTTGGGATGCTAGCAGCGCAAACGGGTTGAGACGCCCGGCACGATCGATACCCAAACGACGGGCATACATGCCGTCACGACCACCCCAGAGCGCGTCGAAATTGGGCTGCATGCTGGCCAGAACTCCCCACGCGCCCAGCTTGGCCGCCTGCTCGGCGGTGACCATCTCCAGGTGCTCCAGGCGATGCCCGCACCGAGCGACCGCGGGCACGCCGACGTCGTCGACCACCTGTTCCAGGGCGTCGATGACGGTGGCGACCGCGGCATCGCCGATGACGTGGAATCCGGCCGTGACACCCGCCTCGGTACATGCCCGCAGATGCGCCGCGACGGCCCCGGCGTCGAGGTAGCAGCTTCCGCAGTGGTCGGCGTCGCTGTACGGATCTTGCAGCCAAGCAGTACGCGACCCCAGCGCGCCGTCGACGAACAGGTCGCCGGCCAGCCCGGCCGCGCCGGTTGCGTCGAGCAGCGCGCGGGCCGCCGCCGGGGTGGTCACCGCCTCGCCCCAGTAGCCGATCACCTCGACGCCGTGGTCGATTGCCCGCACTTCGTCCCAATCGGCCCGGCCGCCGATCTGCGGGCCGGCGCATTCGTGCACCGCGGCAATCCCATTGGCGGCCGCGGCGCGCAGCGCAGCCAGCCGGGCTTCGACGCGCTGGCCGTCGGTCAGCAGTCCGCGCGCGGTGGCGCGAACACGGTGATGTGCGTCGGCAACCAGCGGCCGCTGCTCGTCGAACCCGGTCGCTGAGGCCAATCCGTCGACCCGCCGCCGCAGACCGGTCGACGCCAACGCCGAGTGCACGTCGACCCGGGCCAGGTAGGCAGGCCGATCGCCGAGCACGGCGTCCAAGTCGGCGGTGCTGGGCGCGGTGTTCTCCGGCCACGACGACTCGTCCCACCCGTGGCCCCAGATCGGTTCGCCGGGGTGGACCGCCGCGAAGTCGGCAACCAACCGCAGACAGTGTGGCCGCGATGTCGCGGAGCGCAGGTCGAGACCGGTGAGCGCCAGCCCGGTGGCGGTGAGATGAATATGACTGTCGACGAAGGCCGGCGCGACGAAGCCGCCGGCCAGATCGACGACGTCGGCGCCGGCGAACTGGTCTCGGCCGACGTCGTCGCTGCCCAGCCACACCACAGCGCCGGCGCGCACCGCCATCGCGGTGGCGTCGGGATGGCTCGGGCTGTGCACCCTGCCATTGAGCAGCAAGGTGGTCGGGACGTCAGTCACGCCGATAGAACCTACGGGGTGCTCGGGCGGCGGCTATTGCGGCCGGAAGCGTGGCAGGTCCGGGTGAGCGGACACCTCGGTGACGTCTGCGATATCGATGACCTCACCGTCGATGAAGTCCGGTCGCGGCGGGCGCTGGTAGGGGCCGACCCCGTTGACGGTGATCAGCGGGACCCGCCGACCGAGGCCGCGGACGGCCACCGCGCCGAGCAGTGGACGGGCCGCGGCCCGGGTCGGCGGCAGCAACAGCAACAGGCCCGCGACGCTGGTCAGCAGACCCGGCACCACCACGAGCAACGTTCCGAGCCCGACCGCCATGCCGTCGGCGGCCAGCTTCGACTGGCCCGCATTCACGCCGGACCGGAGCCGGTTCAGCTGCACCTTGAGCTGCGAGCCGGCCAGCACCAACCCACCGGCGAACGCCGCCAACAGCAACAACAGGGTCCACCCGAGCCCGATTGTCCACGCGAGCGCCACCACGACGGCGAGCTCGGCGAAGACGTAGAGCAGAAACAGTCGCGACACCATGACAAGGCAACGCTGCAGACTGCCGCGGGAGTTCCGCAGACTCGCATCGCACGGTTAGATGTCTGACGTGACGACAATCGAGATCGACACCCCGGCCGGCCCGATCGACGCGCTGCTCGACGTCCCCGACGGTCCAGGGCCGTGGCCCGGTGTGGTGATCATTCACGACGCGATCGGCTACGGACCGGACAAAGAATCGATCAACCGCCACGTCGCCGCAGCGGGATATGTCGCGCTGACCCCGAACCTGTTCGCCCGGGGCAGCCGCGCGCTGTGCGTGCCCAAGGTCATCCGCGAAGTGCTCACCCAGCGCGGCCGCTCGCTCGACGACGTGTCGGCTGCCCGCGACTACCTCAAAGCCCTGCCGGAAACCACCGACCGCGTCGGCATCGCGGGGTTCTGCATGGGCGGGCAATTTGCACTTGTCATGTCGCCCAAGGGTTTCGACGCCTCAGCACCGTTCTACGGAGCTCCTTTACCGCGCGAGCTCAGCCGGACGCTGGACGGGGCCTGCCCGGTGGTGGCCAGCTTCGGCCGCCGGGATCCGCTTGGCCGCGGGGCTTCTGAGAAGCTGCAGCGGGTGCTCGATGACAAGGGCATCACCAACGACGTCAAGTCCTATCCGAAGGTGGGGCACAGCTTCGCCAACAAGCTGCCCGCCCAACCGCTGCTGCGCATCACCGGGTTCGGCTACGACCAGGCCGCCACCGACGATGCGTGGTCGCGCGTGTTTGCGTTCTTCGACGAACACCTCAGAAGCAGCGCGTAGTCCGGTTGCGCGCTTCCTCCTCGGGCCGCTACTCAGCCGGCATCCGCGCCGCGCGTAACTCCAGACCGACGTTGTTCGCCATGCCACCGCGCAGCTTGCTGAACACGTTGAAGACCTTGCCGACGATGCCGTATTCGCTGCCGATGGCGTCGTAGACGAGGCCGGTCTGCGACGAGTCCAGGATCGTCGCAGTCGCCTCGATGGCCTCGCTTTTCGGATGTCCGGCCCGATCGCAGATCGCCAGCGTGACCCGCGGGGTGTTGCGAATCCGCTTGACCTTCCACGACTTCGCCTGGGTGATGACCAGCAGTCGCTCGCCGTCGTTGGCTGCCCAGATCGCCGTGGGCTTGGGCCGGCCGTCCTTGGTGAATGTCGTCAACAGAACGTATTGGGCCTTGGCGATGTCTGCGAAGGTGGGTGCCATGGCGCCAGTGTAGGGCGCTGAAGACGCCTAGGCTTTTGCCAACAATGAAGGAGCAATTATCGATGAGACGTTCCTCTATTGCCGGCAAGGTCGTTGCCGTCACCGGCGGCGCGCGCGGGATCGGGCTGGCTACAGCGTCTGTTCTGCACGCCCTGGGCGCCAAGGTCGCCATCGGCGATATCGACCGATCGGCCGTCAAGGACGCGACCAACCAGTTGGGGCTCGGGTTCGGCCGCCGATTGGACGTGACGGATCGACGGTCCTTCACCGAATTTCTCGACGCAATCCAAGAGCGGCTCGGACCCGTGGACGTCCTGGTGAACAACGCCGGGGTGATCGCCGTCGGCAAGGCGGTCGACGAGGCCGATGCCGCCACGCAGCGGCTGCTCGATGTCAACGTCTACGGTGTGATCCTCGGAACCAAGCTGGCGGCACAGCGGATGCTGCCGCGCGCTCACGGTCACATCATCAACATCGCGTCGCTGGGCAGCCTGCTGCCGACCGAGGGCATCGCAACCTATTGCGCGACAAAGCATGCCGTACTGGGCTATACCGACACCGTACGCATGGAGAACCGCGGGAGCGGCGTGCACTTCTCAGCGATCATGCCGACCCTGACCAACACCGACATGATCACCGGCATCGGACACGCGAAGGGCTTCAAGAACGCCGAGCCGGATGATGTCGCCCGGGCGATCGCCGCGGTAATCGCCAAACCCAAACCGCGCGTCCTCGTTCCCCGTTCGATCGGCGCGACCGTGACGGGTCAGCGGTTGATGCCGCTGCGGGTAGCCGAGGCGCTGGGACGCGCGTTGGGGACCGGCCGCGTTTTCACCAGCGACGTCGACGTCGACAAGCGCAAAGCCTATGCGCGACGGGCCGGGACATCCTGAACCACGCGGCCGAGGGCTCACCGGCTCGAATCAGGTTGCCCGGCGGCAGGTTGACTGCCGGCCAGTTGGTAGCACTGGCCCACGCGTCAGCGGCTTTCGGCTCGGCGGCGCTGGAACTGACCGACCATGCCGGTCTGCAAATTCCCGATGTCAACGATGCAGAAGCCATGGCCGCTGCGTTGGCAGAGTCCGGCCTGCTGCCGTCGTCGTCCTGCACTGTCGTCGCCTCACCGCTGTCCGGCAGGGCGGGTGGCATCGTCGACGTGCGGGCATGGGTCAGCGAACTTGACGCCGCAATCCAGACCGAGCCGCTGTTGGCGCAGCTGCCGGAACGCTTCCTGTTCAGCGTCGACGACGGGCGCGAGGACGTGTCCGGACTGGGTGCCGACGTTGGTGTGCACGTCGTCGGCGATCACGCTGCGCTGGTGCTGGCCGGGCGTGACACCGGTGTGCGGCTGACGGCCCACGAGGTCGTCGACACGATGATTTCGGCCGCCGTGCGGTTCGCCGAGGTGCGCGGAAAGGCCTTACGGGTGCGCGAATTGGCGGATCCCTCGGGACTGTGGCCCGGCGTCGAGCTGGGTGACGGCTTTCGGCGAATCACCCGCTCACCGGTGGGCTGGCTCGAGCAGGACGATGGCCGGGTGGCGCTGGGCGCCGCGGTGCCGATGGGCGTACTACCGGCGCGCGTCGCGGAGTACCTGGCGGCGATCGAGGCGCCGCTCGTCGTCACGCCGTGGCGTTCGATACTCGTCTGTGATCTCGACGAGGTCGTGGCCGACACCGCACTGCGGGTGCTGGCGCCGCTGGGTCTGGTTTTCGACGAGAACTCGCCCTGGGCAGCCGTCGGCGACGATCCCGTCGACGAAGATTTCTGACGCCGCGTGATCTCTCAAACAGAGCGCACGTCGAAGTCCGCAGTCACTGGCCTGCGAAGCAGTTCACGATGGGTTTCCGGTGTCCACGGGAAGAGCTCGGGCAGACCGTCTTTGCCGAGGTACCAGCTGTTGCATCCGGACAGCCAAATCGTCTGCGGCATAGCGGCTTTCATGCTCTCGTTGTACTCTTTCGTTGCCGCCTCGGTTGGCGCGGCGGCGTACACCACACCGTCGCGGATCTTGTTGATCCACCACAATGCGTAGTCGGCCTGATCCTCGGCGATGGGAATCAGCGATTGATTGCCGATCGGCGAATGCGGACCCATCAGCATGAACAGATTGGGAAAGCCGGGCACCGCGACAGACCGATACGCCGTCGGCCCGTCCGCCCAAGCCTCGTCCAGGGTCAACCCGCCTTCGCCGACGACCGTCAACGGACGCACATAGGCGCGGGCGTCGAATCCGGTGGCGTAGACCAACAGGTCCACTTCGTGCAACTCGCCGTCGGCGGTGACGACACCGCAGGGTTCGATGTGGTCGATCGGATCGGTGATGACCTCGACGCCGGGCTGCTGCACGGACCGGTAAAAGTGGCCGGCCATGACCAACCGCTTGCACATCGGCTGGTCCTTGGGCGTGAGCTTGGCCCGCAATTGCGGGTCTCGCACCGACAGCCGCAGGTTCCACCGGCACTCGGCCTGGACGAAGCGACGCCGCAGACCCGGACGGATGGGCGCGCGTCCGAACAGGCGCCTGAACACGGTTCCCCAGAATCGATACGCCACGGTGTTCAGCCTCGGCCAACGGGACAAGAGGCGTTTGGTGAGCGCGGAGTAACGGCCGTTGGGGAACGGGTAGACCCATTGCGCGGTGCGTTGAAAGACGGTCAGTTGACGGACTTGGCCGCCAAGCTCCGCAACAATCTGCACACCGGTCGACCCCGTCCCGATCAGGCCGATCCGCTTGTCTGCCAGCGAGATCGAATGATCCCAGCGCGACGAATGAAACGCCGGGCCGGCAAATGTGTCGAGGCCGGGAATGTCCGGGTGGCGAGGTACCCGCAGAACTCCCGTCGCGGTGACGAGTACGTCGAAGGTCTCGTCGCCGGCGTCAGTGGTGAGCCGCCACTTACCGTCGTCGTATTCGGCTGCGGTGACATCGACACCGAACCGTATGTGCCGACGAATACCGAATTCATCGGCTACCCGCTGGAAGTAGGCGCGTATCTCAGGTCCGGGCGGCAGTACGTGGGACCACTGCGGGTTGGGCCGAAATGAGTAGGAGTAGTACCGAGACGGCACATCGCAGGTAAGACCGGGATAGGTGTTGTCGCGCCAGGTACCGCCGACGTCGTCGGCCTTCTCGAAGACGGTGTAGGAATCGATGCCGGCATTCTGCAGCTTGACCGCCATGCACAAGCCCGACATGCCGGCGCCGATGATTGCGACCTTCGGTGACCGCTTTTGCGTCATGAGAACCACCTGGCCTCTCGCTGGCCAGGATGCTACGCGGACGCGGTCGGCTCCATGAGGGCTTGACGATCAACGCGGCATCCGCCGCCACACGAACTGCGGCAGCAGCCGCATGACGCCGGCGGCTGGTCCTAACGCCCAGGGAATCCAGACTGTCCGGCGCCCCTTCGCCAGTGCCCGCGCCGTCCGCTCGGCCACCTGCGCCGGCGTGCTGGACAGCGGCGCCGGCGACATCCCCTGCGTCATGCGCCCGATCACGAAACCCGGCCGGGCAATCAGCACCTGCACACCGGTCCCGTGCAACGCGTCGGCGAGCCCACCCGCGAAGCCGTCCAACCCGGCCTTGGCCGAACCGTAAACATAGTTGGCCCGGCGCACCCGGGCACCGGCGATCGACGAGAACACCACCAGCTTTCCCCGATCCGCCCGACGCATCGCCGCGGCGAGATGGGTGAGCAAGCTGACCTGAGCGACGTAGTCGGTGTGGACGACCGCGACGGCGTGCGCGGCGTCGGTCTCGGCGCGGCTTTGGTCGCCGAGGATCCCGAACGCCAGCACCGCGGTGTCGATCGGGCCGTGCTCGGCAATGATCGAATCAACCAGCGGGCCGTGCGATTTCACGTCGTCGGCGTCGAATTCGACGCATGCCACCCGCGCCGCTCCGGCCGCGCGGATCGCCGCGATCTGTTCGTCGAGCCGGTCGGCGTTGCGGGCCGCCAGCACGATCGATGCGCCCGCGGCCAGCCGCGCCGCGAGTTCGACGCCGATTTCGCTGCGGCCGCCGAGAATCAGCACTGTCGGTGTGCCCGTGTCATCCACGGTTGCGATTATGTCCTGCGCTAGCGTGGGTGGTGATGGCGAACTCCACGGCCCGGCTGACCAACGACGCGCTGGCATTTCTGACCGAGCGTCACCTTGCCATGCTGACCACGCTGCGGGCCGACAATTCGCCGCATGTGGTAGCGG
>CAVWEO010000032.1:0-29189 GCA_963753995.1 uncultured Actinomycetota bacterium
GGCTTCACCTTCGATCCGAAGACCCACATCGCCCGCGTGATCACCACCGGCGGCTCGCAGAAGGCGGTCAACGCCGACCGCGGCGAGGTCGCCGTGCTCAGTCAGGTCGACGGAGCGCGCTGGCTCTCGTTGGAGGGCCGGGCGAGCGTCAACCGCGAAACCGACGCCGTGCGCGACGCCGAGCTGCGCTACGCGCAGCGCTACCGCACGCCCCGGGAGAACCCGCGACGGGTGGTCATCGAAGTTCAGGTCGAGCGGGTGCTCGGCTCTTCGGATCTGTTGACCCGCAAAACCGACACGGCCGGCTAGACGAGCGTGGCGCCGGGCGCCCGGATCACGAGCGGCACCGCCGGAAAATACGCCGCCAGCTCCGGTCGTGACTTGGACAGCGCAGCAGTCCCGTAGCCGCGGTGCCGGTAGTCCGGGTGGATCCAGATCCGGACGTGCACCTCGTGGCCCTCGAGCTCGCCGAACACCATGCCGACCTTGTCGTCGCCGTCGACCGCGACGAACCAGGCCGCTTCTTCGGCGTCGAATCGTTCCTCGGCGGAACGAATTTCGTCTTCGAGGTCGGCCGCGGGAGCGCCCGAGCCGTCACCCTTGGCGCCGATGTCCCTGGTGCGTGCGGCGAAGATGTCGTGATCGGATTTTCCGGAGAACGCCCGTAGCACCATGGTCTCGCCCGAGCTGGCCGGCCGGTCCTTGAACGTGAAACTCAAGATGTTGTTCAGGTCCTCGAGCTCGGCGGCGATGATCTTGCGCGAATCCTTGGTCAGCTGGTCGAACGACATGCCGATCACCGCTTCGGCACCCAGCCGTGAGGTGCCGAGCAACTCGACGATGCCGTCGACCGCGGAGGGTCTGTCGTCGGCGTCCACGATCAGGTCCAGCACTTCGTGCCGTCGTTCCAGCGCGTTCATGAAAGCGTTGGTGATTTCTCGGCGGGCCGCGGCGCGGTCGTGATCGGTCATCATGTGAGCCTAATACTCAGGGCGGCCGCAGTGCGTGACCAGTCGCGGCTAAACGGGCACCACGATCAGCTCGTGCGGACGGTGATTCACCGACATAGCACCGTCTTCGGCCACCACCACGATGTCTTCGATGCGGGCTCCCCACTGGCCCGGGAAATAGATCCCCGGTTCGACGGAAAACGCCATACCCACCTGGAGAGCCAGATCGTTGCCCGCCACGATGTAGGGCTCCTCGTGCACCGACAGCCCGATGCCGTGGCCGGTGCGGTGCACGAAGTATTCGGCGAGCCCCGCCTCAGCCAGCACGTCCCGGGCAGCGGCGTCCACCTGCTCGGCGGTCACCCCGGGGCGCACCGCCTCGACAGCCGCCTTTTGTGCCCGCTGCAGAACCGAATACTGTTGTGCCACTTCGGTACTGGGTTCGCCGATGCTGTAAGTGCGCGTCGAGTCGGAGTTGTACCCGGGCGCGTAGGGGCCGCCGATGTCCACGACCACGAGGTCGCCCACCAGGATCTCGCGATCGGAATATCCGTGATGCGGATCGGCGCCGTGTGGGCCGGAGCCGACGATGACGAACGCCACTTCGCTATGCCCTTCGGCGACAATGGCTTCGGCGATGTCAGCGGCGACGTCGGCCTCGGTCCGGCCGGGCCGCAAGAAGTCCGGCACCCTGGCGTGCACCCGGTCGATGGCCGCACCCGCCGTGCGCAGCGCGTCGATCTCGGCGGCGTCCTTGACCATCCGTAGTTCGCGCAATACGCCGGTGGCCAGCACCGGCAGCGTGCCGAGCACATCGGCCAGCGGCAACAGGTGCAACGCGGGCATCGAATCGGTGACCGCCGTTGCCGCGGGCGGGCCACCCACGGCGTCGGCCACCAGCCGGTATGGATCGTCGCCGTCGACCCAATCCCGCACCGTCACGCCGAGATCGGCGACCGCGGACTGTTTCAGCGAGGCCAATTCCAGTCGCGGTATGACGATCGACGGTTCCCCCGAGACCGGAAGCACGAGCGCGGTGAGGCGTTCGAAGGTCTGCGCGCCAGAGCCGATCAGATAGCGCAGGTCGTATCCCGGGGTGATCACCAGCCCGGCCAGGCCGGCCTTCGCGGTGGCCACGGTCGCGGCCGCCACCCGGCGCCGGTAGACCTCTGCGTCGAAGCGGTCAGAACCCATGAGCTAGAGGCTACTGGCAGGATGGCGGACATGTCCGCGCCGCTGCTGCTGCTCGACGGTGCCAGCATGTGGTTTCGCTCGTTCTTCGGCGTCCCGTCCTCGATCACCTCCCCCGACGGTCGACCGGTCAACGCGGTCCGCGGCTTCTTGGACTCGGTGGCCACCGTGATCACCCGACACAAGCCCGGCCGGTTGGTGGTGTGCCTGGATCTGGACTGGCGCCCGCAGTTCCGGGTCGACCGCATCCCGTCGTACAAGGCGCACCGGGTCGAGCAGGAAAACCCAAGCGGGCAAACCGATGTCGAGGAAGTACCGGACGACCTGTCGCCTCAAGTCGAGATGATCGGCGAGATTCTCGATGCGTTCGGTATCTGCACCGGCGGCGCCGAGGGTTATGAGGCCGACGACGTGATCGGCACGCTGGCCGCCCAGGAGCGACACGACCCGGTGGTCGTGGTGAGCGGCGACCGCGATCTGCTGCAGGTAGTTCGCGACGCGCCGGTTGCCATCCGGGTGCTCTACCTCGGCCGCGGTCTGAGCAACGCGACGCTGCTGGGTCCCGTCGAGGTGTCCGAGCGCTATGGCGTTCCCGCCGATCGGGCCGGCGAGGGCTATGCCGAGTTGGCATTACTGCGTGGCGACCCGTCCGACGGACTGCCCGGCGTAGCGGGCGTCGGCGAGAAGACCGCCGCGACACTGCTGGCCCAACACGGCTCGTTGGAGGCCATCCTGGCGGCGGTCGACGACCCGAAATCCTCACTGGCCAAGGGCGTCAGGGCCAAGCTGCGAGCGGCCGCCGATTACATCGAGGCGGCGGGGCCGGTGGTGCAGGTTGCCACCGACGTGGCGGTCAGGTTCTCGACGGCCACTGACGCGCTGCCGCTGGTCGCGGTCGACCCGCCACGGGTCGCCGAGCTCGCGACCCGCTTCGGGGTCGGGTCTTCGGTCGCTCGGCTGCAGAAGGCGCTCGACGCCCTGCCGGCGTCGTGAACCGGCGTTATTTGGGCCGGCCGACCTCGTAAGTGCCCTTGTTGTCCTGGAACGTCACGGTCACCGACCGCTTGGTGCCGTCGATGCTCACGTCGCAGTCGAAGCTGGCACCCTTCTTCACGGTCGGGTTCTGACCGTTGTTGCACTTGACGTCCTTGACGTTCTTGGCGCCGTAGCCGTTGGTGTTGTCGGTGAGGATCTGCTGCACACCGGCCTCGGCTTTGCCGACGTCCAGCTTGGTGGTCACAAAGAATCCGGGCGCCCAGAAACCCAGCACCAGGATCACCGCGACGACGGCAGCGGCCAACAGACCGAGGATGGTGCCGATCGTCTTCTTCGAACGCTTCGGGCCGGCGGGCGGCTGTCCGTACGGGCCCGCGTACTGACCGGGCTGCGGGTATTGGCCGTACTGGCCCGGCTGTCCTGGTTGGCCGTATTGACCCGGCTGACCGTACTGGCCCGGCTGGCCGTACTGACCCGGCTGACCGTAGGGAGCGGTCTGATTGGGGTACTGGCCCTGCTGGGGGTAACCCTGCGGGTATGTCTGCGACGGCGGGTAGTACGGGGCGGCCGGCTGTTGGTACTGCCCGTACTCGGTGGGCGTGTATGCCGGCGCCTGCCAGGTCTGCTGCTCGCCGCCTGAGGCCTGCCAGCCTTGCTCACTGCCCGGTTGCTGCTGCCAGGGCGAGGCCTGCTGGGTCTGATCCTCGCCGGCTTTCTGACCTTCACCCTGAGGCGGTTGCCACGGCTGCGTGGGGTCGGTTCCCTGCGGTCCGCTCATCGTGTCTCGGTCCTCTCAGTGCTGAATGCAGTCTCGCGTCGGTGCCGTAGGCAACCGTAACCTCGGCTCAGCCTACCCGGCGTCAACTGCCACGACGCCGCGCCGAATCGCATCGATCGCACGTTTGGCGGTCGACCGCAACTCTGGTTGGGGCGCGGCATTGCGGACCTGGTCGAGTAGGTCGAGCACCTGTCGACACCACCGGACGAAATCCCCCGGCGACAACGCCGGTCCAGTGCCCTCGGCGTCGGCGGCGGCCAGGGCGGTGACCAGATCGCCGTTGCTGGCCCAGCGGTAGATGGCCGCCACGAATCCGTCGTCGGGTTCGCGGGTCGGCGTGATGCGATGACGATGCTCATCGGCGCGCAGTTGGGCCGAGAGGCGCCGCGTCTGCGCCAGTGCCTGCCGGAGCCGCGCCGTCGGGATCTGCTCGTGCCGGGGTGCCGCGGGCCCGTCGCCGCCGCGTGTCTCGTACAGCACCGAGGAAACCACGCCAGCCAACTCGGCATCCTTGAGCCCGGCCCAGGCCTCGGTGCGCAGACATTCGGCGACCAGCAGGTCGCTCTCGCTGTAGATCCGTGCCAGCAGCCGGCCGTCCTCGGTCACCGCGGGACTGCCGTCGGCAAGTGCGATGAAGCCACGCTCGGTGAGCAGTCCCACGATCCGGTCGAAGGTGCGGGCCAGGGAGTTGGTGGCGGCGGCGACCTTCTGCTGCAGGGCACCGTTGTCGCGTTCGATCCGCAGGTAGCGCTCCGCGACCCGTGTTCGGCTCTCGCGGTCGGATTCGCGGTGGGCCGGGTGACGACGCATCTTGTCCCGCAGCGTTGCGAGTTCGTGGTCGCCGTCGCGGTTCTCGGTGCGCTTGCCGCGACGCTCACCGGGCCCCGAGAGGCCGGCCGCCGCGGCCGAACGCAGCGCCGACGCCAGGTCGCGACGGACCCGGGGTTGCCGGTGTTCGACGCGCTTGGGCAACGTCATCGACCCGACCGGGGCCGACTCACCGGAATAGTCCGCCGATGAAATACGGCCAGCCCAACGGTTTTCGGTCAGCACCAGCGGCCGCGGGTCGGTGCTGTCGCGGGCGGGCTCCAACACGACGGCCAGCCCGCCTCGTCGACCGTGGGTGATCGTGATGATGTCGCCGCGGCGCAGGGCCGACAGCGCGTCGTTGACGGCTTGCCGGCGTTGCAGCCGCGACGCGCGGGCCTGCGCGCGCTCCTGCTGGCTGATCTTTTCGCGCAGTCGGGCATATTCGAGGATGGGCGCATCCTTGCCGCCCAGCTCGGCCGCGACCTCGTCGAGCATCTGTTGCCCGCGCTCGACACCGCGGACCAGGCTCACCACCGAACGGTCGGCCTGGTACTGCGCGAAGGACTTCTCCAGCAGCCGGTGCGCCTGCTCGGTGCCCACCCGGTTCACCAGGTTGATCGTCATGTTGTACGACGGCGCGAACGAGCTGCGCAGCGGGAAGGTCCGGGTCGACGCCAGACCCGCGACCTCGGTCGGCTCGGTGGTCTCCTCGCCCGGGTGCCAGAGCACCACGGCGTGGCCCTCGATGTCGATGCCGCGCCGGCCGGCCCGGCCGGTGAGCTGGGTGTACTCGCCGGGTGTCAGCGGGAGATGCTGTTCGCCGTTGTACTTCACCAGTCGCTCCAACACCACCGTGCGGGCCGGCATGTTGATGCCCAATGCCAGTGTCTCGGTGGCGAAGACGGCCCGGATCAGCCCGGCGGTGAACAGCTCCTCGACGGTGTGCCGGAACACCGGCAACAGGCCGGCATGATGCGAGGCGATGCCACGCAGCAGCGCTTCACGCCACTCGTAGTAGCCGAGCACGGCCAGGTCGGAGTCCTCGAGATCGCCGCACCGGTGGTCGATCACCTCGGCGATCTGCGCCCGCTCGACCTCGGTGGTCAGCCGCAGCGACGAGCGCAGACACTGCGACACCGCGGCGTCGCAACCGACCCGGGAGAACACGAACGTGATGGCCGGCAGCAGTCCGTCCGCGTCGAGCAGACTGATCACGTCCGGCCGCGACGGCGGGCGATAGAAACCCGACCGTTCCGGGCGTCCTGAGCCTCCTCGGCCACCTCCGCGACGCGGGCCGCGCCAGTCGGACAACCGATCGGCCTCACGGCGATTGGCGATGTGTCGCAACAGGTTTGGATCGACGACCGCGTGCCGTCGATCCCCCGGTTCGTGAGCTTCGTAGTCGAACAGGTCGAAGAGTCGTTTGCCGACCAGCATGTGCTGCCACAGCGGGACCGGTCGGTGGTCGTCGACCACCACCGAGGTGTCACCACGCACGGTCTGAATCCAGCCGCCGAATTCTTCGGCGTTGCTCACCGTTGCCGACAGGCTGACCAGCCGCACGTCGTCAGGCAGGTGCAGGATCACCTCCTCCCACACCGCCCCACGCATCCGGTCGGCGAGGAAGTGCACCTCGTCCATCACCACGTACGAGAGTCCGCGCAGCGCAGGCGAATCCGCGTACAGCATGTTGCGCAGCACTTCGGTGGTCATCACGACCACCGGGGCATCGGCATTTACCGACATGTCACCGGTCAGCAGCCCGATCTGCTCTTTGCCGTAGCGCGCGACGAAGTCGTTGTGCTTCTGGTTGCTCAGCGCCTTGATCGGTGTGGTGTAGAAACACTTGCCCCCGGACGCCAATGCCAGGTGCACCGCGAATTCGCCGACGATGGTCTTGCCGGCTCCGGTCGGTGCGCACACCAGCACGCCGTGGCCGCTCTCCAGCGCGGCGCAGGCCCGTCGCTGGAAAGGATCGAGCTCGAATTCCAGTGCCGCGGCGAAGCGGGCCAATTCACCCGTGTCGTCGGGGACAGTGCCGGGGTCAGGTGATGTCGTCATGAGGTCCGGCGATGCTCGACGGCGCCCCGACCGCAGAAGGTGTTTCGACCGCGGAGGGCGGGTCGAGGACCGATGCTTCGTCGTCGTCGAGGGTGGTCAGCGCTTCGCGCCTGGCTTTGCGTTTGTCGTGCACGCGAGCGATCTGGATGGCCAGTTCGAGCAGCAACGTCAGCGTCAGTCCCAGCGCCGTCATGGAGAACGGGTCGGAGCCGGGCGTGAAAACCGCTGCGAAGACGAACATCCCGAAGATCAGGCCGCGCCGCCACGACTTCAGTCGCGCGTAGGTCAAGATGCCGACGAAGTTGAGCATCACCACCAGCAGCGGGAACTCGAAGCTCACCCCGAAGACCAGCAGCAAGTTGATCAGGAAGCCGAAATACCGGTCGCCGGACAACGCCGTCACCTGGACGTCGCTGCCCACGGTCAACAGGAACTGCAACGCTTTGGACACCACCACATAAGCGAGCACCGCGCCGGCGACGAAGAGAAACGCCGCCGGCACCACGAACGCAACGGCGAAACGCTTTTCCTTCTTGTACAAACCCGGGGTGATGAAGGCCCAGAGTTGGTAGAGCCACATCGGGCAGGCCAGCACGATGCCCGCCGTCAGCGCGACCTTCAGCCGCAGCATGAACTGGTCGAAGGGCGCGGTGGCCAGCAACCTGCACTGGCCGTTGGCGATGTCCGCGCGTGCGGACGCCGGCAGCGCGCAATACGGATGGCGGAGCCACTCGCCGAGGCTTTCCAGCCCGAACACCGGGTGCGAATACCAGACGAAGCCGAACGCGGTGGTCAGCACGATCACTGCAAGGGAGATCAGCAGTCGCGAGCGCAACTCGGTGAGATGGGCGACGAGCGACATGGTCGCGTCGGGATTGGTGCGGCTGCGACGGGATCGCGGATCGAGCCGTCTGAAGAAACCGGTGGTGCGCACGGTGATAGGCGCTCGGGCGCCGTGGCGGCGGTGCCGCGCTAGGCCGAGCGACCGTCAGCCGCCGGCGGTTCCACCCGCTCGGAATGCACCGGCTGAGCCGGTGCGGCCTGGGTGGCGGACGACTCTGGCTTGCTGTCGCTTTGCAGTTCACGAACCTCGGACTTGAAGATCCGCAGTGATTTGCCCAATGAGCGTGCCGCGTCGGGAAGCCGTTTGGCCCCGAACAGAACGATCACCAGGACCGCGATGATAGCCAGGTGCCACGGGCCAAGAGCGTTCACTTGTGTTTACCTCCACACGTCCCCACGATGCTACCGCAGCCGCCGTCTGATCAGCCGGAGCGCGCCAAGGCCTGGTAGGCCTCCAGCGCAGCTGTCGCGTCGCGGGCTACCCGCGCGGCCAGTGAGTCCGGGCCGAGCACCCGCACGGCCGACCCCAGCCCCAGTACCTGGCGGGCCATCCAGTCTTCCGAGGCATAGGTCATCGCCGCCTCGCAGTAGCCGTCGGGCAGTTCCCGCAGCAGACGCATCGGGTAGTACTCGAACATCCACGAGGCCGCAGGTGAGAGGCGCAGCTTCGCCGCCGGTAGCGACGGATCGGCGTCGAACAACGAGGTGTCCGGTGGCGCTTGGATCGCGGGTTCCGGTGGCGCGGAGGGCTCGTCGAGCACCGAGGCGTCGACGATGCGGTCGAACCGGAACAGCCGCACACCTTCGGCTTCTCGCGACCACGCCTCCAGGTAGCTGTGGCCACCGACCAGCACGATCCGGATGGGGTCGACAATCCGGGTGGACAGCGTGTCGTGCGAGGCGGCGTAGTAATCGATGCTCAACGCCCGCTTGTCACGGACCGCGGACCGCACCGCGGCGGCGGCCTGGCTCTCGGCCGGGGCCGGCTCGTCGACCGCCGAGACGTCGTTGCCGTGCCCGGCCGCTCCCGCGGCCGTCTCGATCTTGGCGATGGCACTGCGCGCCGCGTCAGGGTCGACCACGCCGGGGATCTCGGCGAGCGCGCGCAGCGCCACCAGCAGACCGGTGGCTTCCGGCGACGTGAGCTGCAGCGGGGTGTCCATCCCGGCGGAGAACGTCACCTCGACAGTGTCCCCGGTGAATTCGAAGTCGATCAGGTCGCCGGGGCCGTAACCCGGCAGGCCGCACAACCACAGCTGGTCGAGGTCCTCCCCCAGCTGCGTCAGCGAAACACCGAGGTCAGAGGCGGCTTGAGCGCGGGTAACCCGCGGATTGGCCTGGAAATACGGCACCATGTTCAGCAGCCGCACCAAGCGCGTCGACACGGGAGTCATGCGTGCACCTCCTCTCCTGGGGGTCCCACCTGCGCGCGCAGCAGGTCGAGCACCTCGTCACGCAGCGTCGCGGGCTCCAGCACGAGGGCATCGGCGGCGTAACCGGCGATATCGCGCGCCAGCTGGCCCGTGGTTCCGATGTCCACCGCGATGACGTCGCCGTGGCGGCCGTTGACCGGCCGCGAGCCCACCGGTGTTCCGGTGCGCCGCAGCGCGGTGGCCCGGCCCTCGGCGACCCAGACCTGAGCCTGCACGCCAGTCGGCGCATCGCCGACGGCTCTGGCGACGATCTCGCGCAGATCGATGTCCTCCGGACTGGTGACGGCCCCGGCGGAGCCGATCGGGGTCACCCCGGGGCCGATTCGGGACAGCCGGAACGTGCGGGTCGCGTCGCGGTCGCGGTCGTGCCCGACCAGATACCAGCGGCCCTTTTCGGTGACCACGCCCCACGGCTCGACGGTGCGCACGGTGTACGGCTCGACGCGCGACGGGCGATGCGGAAACTGCACGGCCTGCCCGGCGGAGATCGCTGCCAGCAACGCATTCAGCACGTCTTCTGATCCGCGCAGTCCGACGCTGCCGGCCGGCGACGCGATGGCGACCGGCGCGTCGGGGTCGACGTCGACACCGGCGGCCCGCAGCTTCAGCAGTGCGCCCTGGGTGGCGGTGATCAGCTCGGGCGACTCCCACAGCTGGGTGGCCACCGCGACCGCGGCGGCCTCGTCGCCAGTCAGCTTGACCGCGGGCAGCGCATACGCATCGCGGTTGATCCGGTAACCCTCCACCGGGTCGTAGGACGACACCCGACCGGTTTCCAGCGGGATGCCCAGGTCGCGGAGCTCGTTCTTGTCGCGCTCGAACATTCGAGAAAACGCCTCATCGCTGGCGCTGTCCGCGTATCCAGCCACGCTGGACCGGATCTTCTCCGCGGTGATGTAGCTGCGGGTGGACAACAACGCGATGACGAGGTTGAGCAGCCGTTCGACTTTGGAGATCGCCATCCCTACGAGGTTAGGGCAACGGGTTGTGCAACAACGTCATCGGACCACAGCAGCGGTGTGCCGTCACGCAGCGGCTTATCGGGCCATTCCCGCGACGGCGGACGCGATCACGCTGTCTTCCGGTCCTCGTAATGGGCTGCCAGGGAGCGCAGCTGGCGCATTGCGAACGCACGACCGCGTCCTCGCTCCGGAATGTTCACACCCGACCACATGCCTTGAGCGTCGGGGGTCTTGAGGGCTTCCTTGGCGCACTGCCACCGTCGCGGGCAGGCGCGACACAGCGCCTTGAGTTCCGGGTCGTCGCCCCCGTCGACCCATCGGTCGGCGTCATCGAGACAAGGCGGGGCTGACAGGGTGCGTGGTATGTCGGACGTCGGGGACAAACGTCGCTCCTTCCCAGCGGACGATATCGGCAACGACAATATGTTCGTACCGGTTCGCAATACAACCGTATTGTGGCACGGTACTGCTAAATTGCGTCTATTGCTGACTCAGCGCAGACGCGCATCTCGATCCCGCGTCCACCTGCCCCGGCCGAACCCTCCAGTAAGGAACGGATTCGGGATGCCGCGCTGCAGTGCTTTGCGGCAACCGGAATCGCGGCCACCTCGCTCAGAACGGTCGCGGAGACCGCCGGGCTGTCGGTTGGCCTGGTACAGCACTACTTCGGCACCAAGGCCGCGCTGGTGGAAGCTGTTGACGACCACGTCGTCCGAGTCGTCAGCAAGGCCCTGGTCGAGGTTCCACTACCGCCGGTAAACGAGGATCCATCGGTCACGATGGGACGCCGGGTCACCGCGGTCATATCAGAAAATGAAGACGCCGTCGCCTACATCAGTCGCGCGCTGGTCGAGGGTGGATCGATCGGTTCCGAAATTTTCGACGGCCTGTTGCGGATCACCATGGCTCAGCGCGATCGACTCGTCGAGCGGAACCAGGCCAGGCAGGATCTGGACCCGCTTTGGTCGGCGCTGAACGTACTCTTGTTGCGCCTCGGGCCGTTGCTCTTGCGTTCCCACATCGAGCGCCATATACCTGAACCGTTTACCAGCCCGACTCAGCTCGAGCGCTGGGACGACGCGGTGATCACACTCATTCGCCGAGGCCAGATGCGGCCGGAATGGCATTAGCAAGCGGCTCGTTGCCGACTACATGCTGGCGATCAACCTTTTGACCCGCTCGTCGACCGACCGGAACGGATCCTTGCACAGCACGGTGCGCTGAGCCTGATCGTTGAGCTTGAGGTGCACCCAGTCGACGGTGAAGTCGCGCCCGGCCGCTTGGGCGGCACTGATGAACTCCCCCCGCAGTCGCGCCCGCGTGGTCTGCGGTGGCTGATCCACGGCGGCGTCGATTTCCTCGTCGGTGGTGATCCGAGCCGCCAGCCCCTTGCGCTGCAGGAGATCGAAGACGCCTCGGCCCCGCTTGATGTCGTGGTAGGCCAAGTCCAGCTGAGCGATCTTCGCGTCAGAGAGCTCCATGTCGTAGCGGTCCTGGTAGCGCTGGAACAACTTGCGCTTGATCACCCAGTCGATTTCGGTGTCGACCTTGGCGAAGTCCTGGCTTTCCACCGCGTCCAGCTGGCGACCCCACAGGTCGACGACCTGCTCGATCTGGGCATTGGGCTCGCGGGTCTGCAGGTGCTCGACCGCGCGGGCGTAATACTCCCGCTGGATGTCCAGTGCGCTGGCCTGACGCCCACCGGCCAAGCGCACCGGCCGTCGGCCGCTGGTGTCATGGCTGACCTCGCGGATGGCCCGGATCGGGTTGTCCAGTGAGAAGTCCCGAAACGCCACGCCGGCCTCGATCATCTCCAGCACCAGTGACGCGGTGCCCACCTTGAGCATGGTGGTGGATTCGCACATGTTCGAGTCGCCGACGATGACGTGCAGGCGCCGGTATTTCTCGGCGTCTGCGTGCGGCTCGTCGCGGGTGTTGATGATCGGCCGGCTGCGGGTGGTTGCCGAGGAGACACCCTCCCAGATGTGCTCGGCGCGCTGGGAAAGGCAGAAAGTGGCGGCTTTCGGGGTTTGCAGCACCTTGCCGGCGCCGCAGATGAGTTGGCGGGTGACCAGGAATGGCAGCAACACGTCGGAGATCCGGGAGAATTCACCGGCCCGCACGATCAGATAGTTCTCGTGGCAGCCGTAGGAGTTGCCCGCTGAGTCGGTGTTGTTCTTGAACAGGTAGATGTCGCCGCCGATGCCCTCGTCAGCCAGCCGCTGCTCGGCGTCGATCAGCAGGTCTTCGAGCACGCGTTCGCCCGCGCGGTCATGGGTGACCAGCTGCACAAGGCTGTCGCACTCGGCGGTGGCGTACTCGGGGTGACTGCCCACGTCGAGGTAGAGCCGCGCGCCGTTACGCAGGAAAACATTCGAGCTGCGACCCCACGAGACGACCCGTCGGAACAGGTAGCGGGCCACTTCGTCTGGCGAGAGACGGCGATGGCCGTGAAAAGTGCAGGTGACACCGAATTCGGTTTCGATGCCCATGATTCGCCGCTGCACAATTCGAGCGTACTTGCTGAAGCCGGAACTGGTGTGGAGCCCCCGCCGATGGGTCGGAGGCGGCTGCATTAAGCACTTCGCCGATTCCGTCCGGCGGCTCGTCAACAGCGAAAGCGATTGCCGACGCGCGGTGTTCAGGACTCGGCGGGCTCGGGGGCCTCGCCGAAGCGGCTCAGCGCGAGCGCTGCGACGACGGCCACCGCGAACCCGGCTTCCACCATCCAGCTCAGGCCCGGACGGGTGCGGTCGCCCAGCCAGGCCACCCCGACCAGGGCCGGGCCGACCGTTTCGCCGACCACCATCCCGGCGACGGCCGTGGTCACCGATCCGCGGCTCAACGCCGAGGTGAGCAGCAGAAAACCCGCAGCCCCACCGGCTACCAGGGCATAGACGGCCGGATTGGTGTAGAACGCGGCCTTGGTCAGGTCAATCGAATCGATCAGCCGAACGGCGATCTCGACTACTCCGAAACCCGCACCGGCCCCGAACCCCAGCACGAGTGCCCGGGTTCGATCGCTCAACCGTCCCGCGGCCGCACCGGCAGCGAGCACGATGGCCGCGATCACCAGTAGCGCCCACCCCAGCCCAGGAGGGCCGTGTCCGGTGCCCTCCGGCCCTGCGGCAACGCCGAGCATCGCCAGGCTCGCGCACACCACCGCTACGGCGGCCCACTCCATCCCTGACAACCGCGTCGACAACACCCATGCGGCCACGATCGCGGTGACGGCGAGCGAGGCGGCGATCGCCGCGGCGACGACGTAAATCGGCACCAGCCGAAGCGCGGCGACCTGCAGCAGAAAGCCCAGGCCGTCCAGCGCGATCCCCACCAGGTAGCGCCATTGCCGCAGCGCCCGTAGCAACAAAGCGGCGTCGACCCCGGACTCATTGCCCCCGGAATTCACCGCGCGGGCCGCCGCGGCCTGCAGCACCGTCGCGGTGCCGTAACACACCGAACATCCCAGCGCGAGCAGCAAGCCGATCAGCATGGCAGAGAGCCTATTTCGACGATTCCTCCACCGAGTCGTCCGACGACTCAGAAGCATCGCGTGCCGGCAGCAGCCGTTCCAACGCGGCACCGGTGATCCGACGGAACGCTCGGCGCGGCCGGCTGGTGTCGAGAATGGCGACCTCCAGCGTCGAGACGCTCAGCGTGTCGTCGTCGCTGCCATTGCCGGCGCCCGCCTTCAAGGCGTTGACGGCGATGTGCACGGCATCGGCAAGATCCGCATTCTCGGCGTAGGAGTTCTTCAGAGCCGTGGCGATCGGCTCGATCGTCCCGCCCATCACCACGAAATGCGGCTCGTCGGCGATCGACCCGTCGTAGGTGATCCGGTAGAGCTCAGGCGGTCTGGTCTCGCCGTAGTGCGCGACTTCAGCCACGCAGAGCTCGACCTCGTACGGCTTGGCCTGTTCGGTGAAAATGGTACCCAATGTCTGCGCGTACACATTGGCCAGCTGCCGTCCGGTCACGTCACGACGGTCGTAGGCATACCCGCGGGTGTCCGCGAATTGGATGCCGCCGCGGCGAAGGTTGTCGAACTCGTTGAACTTCCCGGCCGCGGCGAAGCCGACGCGGTCGTAGAGCTCACTGATCTTCTGCAGTGTGCGCGACGGGTTTTCGGCAACGAACAGCACACCGCCGGAGTACACCAGTGCGACCACGCTGCGGCCGCGTGCGATGCCCTTGCGCGCAAGCTCACTGCGCTCGCGCATCGCCTGCTCGGGCGAGATGAAGTACGGAAAACTCATGAATCACTTCCCGCGCGTTCTGCGTCCGGTCCGAAAGTATCAGCGCGCGAACGCGTTCGGATGACCTCGCGGGCCAGTTCGGCAATACGCCGCTCGCCGACGTTGATGGCGCCGTCGACCCCGATGGTGACGGCGGTCGGGAAGATCCCGCGGACCAGGTCCGGGCCGCCGGTGGCCGAATCATCATCGGCCGCGTCGTAGAGCGCCTCCACTGCGACCCGAAGCGCCGAATCCGCGTCGGTCACTTGGGAATACAGCTTCTTGACTGATGACTTGGCGAATATCGAGCCCGAGCCGACCGACTGATAGCCCTCTTCCTCCAGGTTCCAGCCACCGGCAGCGTCGAATGAGACGATGCGGCCGGCTTTCTCCGAATCCGGGTCGTCGATGTCGAATCCAACGAGGAGCGGCAGCGCCACTAGACCCTGCATCGCGGCGGCGAGGTTGCCGCGCACCATGATCGCCAGCCGGTTCACCTTGCCCGCGAAGGTGAGCGGCACGCCTTCCAGCTTTTCGTAATGCTCGAGTTCGACCGCGTAGAGGCGGGCGAATTCGACTGCGATGGCCGCAGTGCCGGCGATCCCGGTCGCGGTGTAGTCGTCGGTGATATAGACCTTCTGGACGTCCCGTCCGGCGATCATGTTGCCCTGCGTCGAGCGCCGGTCGCCGGCGAGCAGGACCCCGCCCGGGTATTTCAACGCGACAATCGTGGTGCCGTGCGGCAGCGCCGAGGTGGGCGTGATCGCGTCGGCGCCAGTCATGCGCGCAGGCAGCAGCTCCGGCGCCGCATGGCGCAGATGATCAGTGAACGAGGAGAGGCCGCCGGTGGCGATTCCGGGAAGTGCAGAGTTGCTGGCCGGGCGATTGTGGAAGGGCCAGGTCACTGGCCGCCCTTTTGGACGTACGCACGGACGAAGTCTTCGGCGTTCTCTTCCAGAACATCATCGATCTCGTCGAGCAGGTCGTCGGTTTCCTCGGTGAGCTTTTCGCGACGCTCCTGGCCCGCGGCCGTGCTGGCAGTGGGGTCGTCGTCATCGCCACCGCCACCACCGCGCTTGGTCTGCTCTTGGGCCATCGCTGCCTCCTGCGTCATCATCGGCCGTGAGACACGGTCGTCGTTTCTCCACCCTACCGGTCAATGGCTTTATTGCTCGGGCGAAAGCCTGGTGTCGTGCAGCTCAGGTGGTCAGTTGTTCCACCAGCTCGACCGCGCTGTTTACCGAGTCCAGCAAGGCTCCGACGTGTGCTTTGCTGCCGCGCAGCGGCTCCAGCGTCGGGATGCGTACCAGGGAATCACCACCGAGATCGAAAATCACCGAGTCCCAACTCGCCGCGGCGATGTCCGCACCGAAGCGGCGCAGGCATTCCCCGCGGAAGTAGGCGCGGGTGTCGGTGGGAGGGTTGTCCACCGCGTCGATCACCTGCTGCTCGGTGACCAGTCGCTTCATCGAACCGCGGGCCACCAGCCGGTTGTACAACCCCTTGTCGAGCCGCACATCGGAGTATTGCAGATCGACCAGGTGTAGTCGTGGTGCCGACCAGGCCAGGTTCTCCCGCTGCCGGAAACCTTCCAGCAGACGCAGTTTGGCGGGCCAGTCCAGCAGCTCGGCGCACTCCATCGGATCGCGCTCCAGCAGGTCGAGCACATGCGCCCAGGTCTCCACCACCCTCGACGCGCTCGGGTCGGGGTCGCGACTGTCGACCAGCTTTGCCACGCGGTCCAGGTAAATCCGTTGCAGCGCAAGAGCAGTCAACTCTCGTCCGTCGGCCAGCGCAACGGTGGCGCGCAGCGACGGGTCGCGGCTGACCGCGTGCACGGCGTGCACCGGCCGGGCCAGCGCCAGGTCGCTGAGATCGATGCCGTGCGACGGGCCGTCCTCGATCAGATCCAGCGCCAATGCCGTCGTGCCCAGCTTGAGATAGGTCGACGTCTCGGAGAGATTGGCGTCACCGATGATCACGTGTAGCCGCCGGTAGCGGTCGGCGTCGGCGTGCGGCTCGTCGCGGGTGTTGATGATGCCGCGCTTCAGCGTGGTCTCCAGCCCCACCTCGACCTCGATGTAATCCGAGCGCTGCGAGAGCTGGAAGCCGGGCTCGTCGCCGGACGGTCCGATGCCGACTCGGCCGGAGCCGGTGAAGACCTGACGGGAAACCAAGAACGGGGTCAACCCGGCGATGACGGCGGAGAACGGAGTTTGCCGGCTCATCAGGTAGTTCTCGTGCGACCCGTAGGACGCACCCTTGCCGTCGACGTTGTTCTTGTACAGCTGCAACTTGGCGGCGCCCGGAACGCTCGCGACGTGACGGGCAGCAGCCTCCATTACCCGCTCGCCGGCCTTGTCCCAGATCACTGCATCCAACGGGTCGGTGCACTCCGGCGCGGAGTACTCAGGGTGGGCGTGGTCGACGTAGAGCCGCGCACCGTTGGTCAGGATCATGTTGGCGGCACCGACCTCGTCGGCGTCGACCACAGGTGGCGGCCCGGCCGAGCGGCTCAGATCGAAACCGCGGGCATCCCGCAGCGGCGACTCCACCTCGTAATCCCAACGCGTGCGCTTGGCGCGCTGGATCCCGGCGGCCGCGGCGTAGGCCAGCACCGCCTGCGTCGAAGTCAGGATCGGGTTGGCGGTCGGGTCCGACGGCGACGAGATGCCGTATTCGACCTCCGTTCCGATAATTCGTTGCATCCCTCGAGCTTAGGCGTGGCGACGATGCGCCCCGCGCAGCGGGGCGAGGAGGAGCCGCGCGGCTACCGGTTGCATGCGAATGCGTGCGTCGCCAAATCCGTCGGCTTCGACGCATTCATGAAAGTCATTCGCCAGATCGACGAGTTCTTCGTCCGAGTCGTGCGACTCCGCGCCGTTGAATCCGGTGAACCTCGTTACTCGGTCAGGCCGATCACAGCCTTGGCCATGGCGCGAAGTGCCAGCCGGTGCACCGGTCGCAGAGCATGCCAGTAGACCCGCCCGGCCAGGCCCCGTGGGAGAACGATCGCCCGTTGGGCATAGTGGCTGCCCGTGCCGTGACGCGACACCGCGAACTCCAGCCAGACCTCACCCGGTAAACCCTGCCTGGTGCGCAGCCGCAACAGCGTGCCAGGCTCGCGGGTTTCCACGGTCCAGCGGTTCCTGTTGTCGCGCGACGCCGGCCAGGTCATTGGAAACGAATACCAGCGGTCGCGAGCCGCCCCGGTTTCGATGAGCTTCCACAGTTCGTCCGGAGCCACCGCGCTTGACTCGGTGCGCACGTCGTCGTACACCCGTGGACCAGCCCAGGCGGGGTCGCTGGGTATCGGTTCCGATGGTGCCCTGATGGCTTCGGCACCGGAATTAGCCGGGTAGACCTCCGCGCTGGCCGCGTGTTTCAACGCCAATTCCACCGCGGCGCGATAGGGCGTCAGACCCCCGGCGGGAGGCGCGATGACGGTGTCGATGTCATGGTCGTTGGCCACCGCGTCGCTCTGCAATGACTCGACCAGCGGTCTCGCCAGACCTGACGGTATCGGTGTCACCAGACCGACCCACAAACTGGCCAGGGTGGGTGTCAGTAGCGGCAGAACAACGAGGCGACGCTTACGCAGGCCGCCCACCTCGGCGTAGATCTGCATCATGTCGCCGTAGTCCAAGACGTCGGGACCGCCGATGTCCCAGGTACGCGACGCCGGGAAATCGGCCGCGGCCGCTCCGACCAGATAGTGCAGGACGTCACCGATCGCGATCGGCTGGATCTTGTTGTGCACCCACTTCGGGGTGGTCATCACTGGCAGGACATCGGTCAGGTGCCGAACCATTTCGAACGACGCCGAGCCTGAGCCCACGATCACACCGGCCTGCAACACGACGGTTTCGATTCCCGAGTCGAGCAGGCACTTGCCGACCAAGGTACGAGACGTCAGGTGTTCGGAAAGGTCTTCGTCGGTCGGGTGTAGTCCGCCGAGATAAACCAGCCGCCGCACCCCGGCAGTGCGAGCGGCGCTCACGACGTTCTTGGCGGAACGGTCTTCTTGGACCGCGAAATTCTTGGACGTACCCATGGAATGCACCAGGTAGTAGACGACATCGATGCCTTCGAACGCCGCCACCAACGAGGCGACATCGCTCAAATCGCCCTGGGCCACCTCTGCCCTGCCGCGCCACGATACGTCCGACAACTTGTCAGGGTCACGGGCCAGCGCGCGCACCTGAAAGCCCGACTCCAGAAGCCGGGGCACCAACCTGCTGCCGACGTAGCCAGTCGCACCGGTTACCAAGCAGCGGATGTCGCCGGAATCCATGTCGCAGGATTGCCCATCAGTCGGTGCGGGAAACTAGCAACCCGTTTGCGCCTGCCCAGTTTTTCGGGCCATGATCGCGAGCGACCTCCGGACGCCGGTACCGCTTCGGGCGGCGTGGCCGGCTGGTGAACACCACCAACGGCCCATTGACGCAGGTGACCGAAGTCGTTTACCTTCACCCTGATGTCTGCCCAACCCCTCACCGGCTTATCCGGGAAGCGCTATGGCGAGGTTCTTCTGGTGACGCCGGGTGAGGTGGGACCGCAGGCGGCGGTCTACAACACCTTCGGCCTCAACGATTGTCCGGCGGACTTGTGGTCGGCGCTCGACGCGAAGGCCATCGCGACCGAAAACGGCGCTGCCACAGCCCTACTCGACGGCCCACGGTACTGGCTGATGAACGAGATCGAGAAGCCGACCCAGGGTCCGCGGATCATCAAGAACTTCGGCGGAATCGACATGGCGCTGGAATCCCAGACCTTGCTACCGGCGATGAACCCGGCGCCCTACACGGCGAACCCGGTCCACCGGCACAGCGTCTCCACCTTCGACGCCGGCGAAGAGGTCTACGAACTGCACGACCCCGCTTTGCGGCGATGGCTGATGCAGACCTGGAGCCAGATCGTCGATCCCAACCTGTCGCGGGCCGATCTGCCTGGACTCGGTGACCGGCTCGACCTCCCGAGCGGATGGACGTTCCAAACTCGAACGCTCACCACCGCATTGAGCATCGACACGACCACGCACGCCGCCCAGGTACTTCAGGACGACCTGGCCAACAGCTATTCGCTGCTGGCCGGCTGAGCTCTGCGGGCCGGCCCGCGGCTACAGGTACTGGCCGAGGTTGGACTCGGTGTCGATCGCCCGTGAGGCACTCGAACTCTTGCCGGTGACCAACGTGCGAATGTAGACGATCCGCTCGCCCTTTTTGCCGGAAATCCGCGCCCAGTCATCGGGGTTGGTGGTGTTGGGCAGGTCCTCGTTCTCGGCGAACTCGTCGACGATCGAGTCGAGCAGGTGCTGGATCCGCAAGCCGGGCTGACCGCTTTCCAGCACCGACTTGATGGCGTTCTTCTTCGCCCGGTCGACCACGTTCTGAATCATCGCGCCCGAGTTGAAGTCCTTGAAGTACATGACTTCTTTGTCGCCGTTGGCATAGGTGACTTCCAGGAACCGGTTGTCATCGATTTCGGCGTACATCCGCTCGACGACCTTCTCGATCATCGCCCCGATGCAGGCGCCACGGTCACCGCCGAACTCGGCGATGTCATCGGCGTGCACGGGAAGCGTCTCGACGAGGTACTTCGAGAAGATGTCCTGCGCCGACTCGGCGTCGGGCCGCTCGATCTTGATCTTCACGTCGAGGCGACCGGGCCGCAGGATCGCGGGGTCGATCATGTCCTCGCGGTTGGAGGCGCCGATCACGATCACGTTCTCCAGGCCTTCGACACCATCGATCTCGCTGAGCAGCTGCGGAACGACAGTGGTCTCCACGTCGGAGGAAACCCCGGTCCCGCGGGTGCGGAAGATCGAGTCCATCTCGTCGAAGAACACGATCACCGGCGTGCCCTCGGACGCCTTCTCGCGGGCCCGCTGGAAGATCAGCCGGATGTGACGTTCCGTCTCGCCGACGAACTTGTTCAGCAGCTCGGGGCCCTTGATGTTGAGGAAGTAGGACTTGGCCTCACGCGCATCCTCGCCGCGGACCTCGGCCATCTTCTTGGCCAGCGAATTGGCAACCGCCTTGGCGATCAACGTCTTTCCGCATCCAGGCGGGCCGTAGAGCAGCACACCCTTGGGCGGGCGCAACGCGTATTCGCGGTAGAGGTCTTTGTGCAGGAACGGCAGTTCGACGGCGTCGCGGATCTGCTCGATCTGACGGCCCAGCCCGCCGATGTCGTTGTAGGTGACGTTGGGAACCTCTTCGAGAACGAGGTCCTCGACCTCGGCCTTGGGGATGCGCTCGAAGGCATAACCGGCCTTGGTGTCGACCAACAGCGAGTCGCCGGGGCGCAGCTTGCGCGGACGCAGGTCGTCGTCGCTCGAGTCGTAGACGCCCTCAGGCAGATCCGGCGCGACCAGCGGCTCGGCCAGCCAGACGATGCGCTCCTCGTCGGCGTGGCCGACCACCAGAGCACGGTGACCGTCGGCCAGGACCTCGCGCAGAGTCGAAATCTCGCCGACCGATTCATACGTGCCGGCCTCGACGACAGTTAAAGCCTCATTGAGGCGAACCGTCTGTCCCTTGCGCAACGAAGCCACGTCGATGTTGGGCGAGCATGTCAGGCGCATCTTGCGCCCGGAGGTGAACACGTCGAGGGTGTCGTCCTCATGCGTGGCCAACAGCACCCCGTAGCCGCTGGGCGGCTGTCCGAGCCGGTCGACCTCTTCGCGCAGTGCCAGCAACTGCTGGCGGGCTTCCTTGAGGGTCTCCATCAGCTTGGAGTTACGTGACGCCAACGAGTCGATTCGCGCCTCCAACTGGTGGACGTCGCGTGGACTACGCCCGGAGCCCGGCGATCCGGCCACGGTGTCCAGCTGCTCACGCAGGGTCGCGGCCTCGCGCCGAAGCTCCTCCAGCTCGGCAGCGTCCTCTGCGGATAGGTCCGGTTCGCGGGGGCTACCGAACGGTTCACGATCGAACTCACCCATGGTGCGCTCCTTTCCCGCCCCGAGGACGGTGGTGCGGTGGATACCCAACGCTACCGGCGATTTCGGTTTCATGCGGGAACTCGAAATGGGGCACACTGGCATCAGAGTTAACATCATGTTTAGTCGGCTTTACCGAGAGGACCTCTGTGACCGTGAAATCCCTAGCCACAGGCATGGCGGCGCTGGCTGCCATCGGCGCGGCCGCGGCGGGTGTGACCTGTATTGCATCGGTTACCGCTGTGTCGCCTGACGTTCAGCCGGTCGTCTTCGGCACGCCGCTGCCGCTGGACCCGCCCGCTCCGGTCGGAGTGGACCTGCCCACCGCCGACCAGTTGGTCACGGTCCTCAACACCTTGCAGGACCCGAGCGTGTCCTTCGCCAACAAGGGCAACCTCGTCGAGGGCGGCATCCCGTATCCGGTCGGCCTTGCCGACCACGAACTGCAGAAGGCCGCATCCAAAGGCAGCCTGCCGCTGTCGTTCAACATCACCAATATCGCGCCGGCCGGCCCCGGAGCCGCAACGGCCACGATCACCGCGTCGGGCCCTCGTCTGGCTCCGACACCGGAGTATCTCCGGTTCGTCGATCAGGGCGGCTGGAAGCTGTCCCACGATTCCGCAATGACCCTGATCTCGGCCGTGCGTTCGCGCTGACGGCCTCTCAATGGGTCGACGCCTGACCGCAGCCTTGAGCACCGTTGCGGTTGCCGTGGTGCTCGGACTTCCCGGGTGTTCCAAACACGAAGACGGCGCGGCGCCGGCGACCGTCCCGCCGTCGCCCTCGGCGTCGGTGAGCGTGGCGGCGACACCGCAGGTCGCTCCGCTGCCGGCACCTGATGCGTTGGCAGGTGTGTTGTACCGGTTGGCCGACGTCGCGGTGCCGGGTCCGCAGAAGCTGAACCTGGTCGAGGGCGCCACCCCGGAAAGCGCCGCTGTGTTCGACCAGTTCGCCAACGCGTTGATCAACGGCGGCTACACGCCGGTGAAATTCGATGTGCGCGACGTCAAGTGGTCGGACCGCGATCCGGCGGACGTGGTGGCCAACGTCGATGTCAGCGCATCCGTACCGCGTGGCCCCAGGTTCGCGTTCCCGATGGAGTTCAAGCCCTACCTAGGTAATTGGCAGCTCTCGGCACGTACCGCCGACGTCTTGCTGGCGTTTCGGACCGACACCGCCCGACCACCGACGACACCGGGTCGCTGACGCCGGGTGTGGATCGGCTGGCTCGAGTTCGACCTACTGCTGGGTGACGTGCGCTCACTGAAGCAGAAGCGGTCGCTGGTTCGGCCGGTAATCGCGGAACTGCAAAGGAAATTCAATGTCTCGGCCGCCGAGACAGCGTCGCAGGATCTTCATCGCCGGGCCGGGATCGGCGTGGCGATGGCCGCGGCCGATCGGGCACATGCCGTTGAGGTTCTCGATGCCGCCGAGCGCCTGGTGGCCGCGCATCCCGAATTCGAATTGCTCTCGGCGCGAAGGGATCTGCGCCGCAGCGACGACTAGCAGGCAATCAAACTACGACGGCTGGGTCGGACGCTGCTTTCGGTTAAGCGGGGTTGGCGGGACAGCACCCGGGGCCAGCTTGCGGGCAAACACCAAAAATGCCGTGTGGCCGCGCATGTTGTGCTGCGGTCGCACCGCCAACCCGACGACGTTCCAGCCGCGCTGCATGGTCTCCCACGCGCGAGGTTCGGTCCAGCACTGCTGCGCGCGCAGCGCCTCCACTACCTTGGACAGCTGCGTCACGGTCGCCACGTAGATCATCAGCACGCCGCCGGCGACGAGCGCCCGCGAGACGCGGTCGACCACATCCCACGGGGCGAGCATGTCGAGCACCACCCGGTCGATCGAGCCGTCCGGCAGATCGGCGTCGACGATGTCGCTGACGATCAGTTGCCAGTTCTCGGGGAGGTGACCGAAGAACGTCTCCACGTTGCGCCGCGCATGCTCGGCGTGATCGGCCCGCACGTCGTAGGAGAACACCTGTCCCCCGGGTCCGACCGCGCGGAGCAGCGAGCAGGTTAGCGCGCCGGATCCGGCGCCCGCTTCCAATACCCGCGCGCCGGGAAAGATGTCACCCTCGTGCACGATTTGCGCGGCATCCTTCGGGTAGACCACTTGCGCGCCGCGCGGCATCGAGAGGACGTAATCCACCAGCAGCGGACGCAGCACCAGGAACTGGTCTCCATTGGCCGACTTGACCACGCTGCCTTCCGGCTGCCCGATCACCACGTCGTGCGCGATCGCGCCGCGGTGGGTGTGGAACTCGCCGCCCGGGCTGAGCACCATCGTGTAGTGCCGGCCTTTGGCGTCGGTGAGCTGCACGCGATCGCCGATGACGAACGGGCCGGTGACAGACACAGCGGGTAAGCCTGCCAGCAGACGCGCCGCAGGAAGTGCGCGGGGTTGTCCGACCTGCCTTCTAGGCTGCGGATATGAGTGGCACACCGGGCAGTCCGGGCGAACCGGCCAGACGGCGTCCTGCCCTGTCGCCGTCGCGGGCGGCCGACTTCAAGCAGTGCCCGCTGCTCTATCGGTTCCGGGCCATCGACCGGCTCCCCGAACCGCCGTCGACCGCGCAGGTGCGTGGTTCGGTGGTGCACGCCGCGCTGGAACAGCTCTACGGTCTGCCGGCGGCAGAACGCGGCCCGCAGACCGTCGACGCGCTGGTCGGTCCGGCGTGGGAGCAGGTGCTCGCCGCCGAACCCGAGTTGGCCGAGCAGTTGGACGGCGAGCAGCAGGCCCATCTGCTCGGCGAGGCCCGCAAGCTGCTGTCCGGCTATTACCGCCTGGAGGATCCGACTCGGTTCGACCCGCAAAGTTGCGAGCAGCGCATCGAGGTCGAACTCGCCGACGGCACCTTGTTGCGCGGGATCATCGACCGCATCGACGTCGCACCCACCGGGGAGTTGCGGGTGGTCGACTACAAGACCGGCAAGGCCCCACCGGAGGCGCGCGCGCTGGCCGAGTTCAAAGCCATGTTCCAGATGAAGTTCTACGCGGTCGCGCTACTGCGTTCGCGGGGCGTGCTGCCGACGCGGCTGCGGCTGATCTATCTGTCCGACGGTCAATTGTTGGACTACTCCCCCGACCACGCCGAGCTGCTGCGTTTCGAGAAGACGCTGATGGCGATGTGGCAGGCGATTCAATCCGCCGGCGCCACAGGCGATTTCCGGCCGCGACCGTCACGGCTGTGCGATTGGTGCGCACACCATTCGCACTGCCCCGCCTTCGGCGGCACCCCGCCACCGTACCCGGGCTGGCCGGATGTACCCGACGAAGGCAACGCCGACACCGTGCTGCAGCACCAAGCCGAGCCGGCGGCCTGAGCCGCTACCGCAGGGGCGACATCTCCTGCAGCATCGTCGGTATCAGCTCACTCACGGTCGGATGGATATGCACCGTGCGGGCCAGCGTGGTGTACGGGGCCTTGGCCGACATCACGTCGAGGATGCCGTGGATGGCTTCGTCACCACCCACGCCCAGGATGGCTGCGCCGAGGATCTGATGCGTCTCGGCGTCGACCACGACCTTCATAAAGCCTTGTGTCTCACCCTTTTCCACCGCCCGGCCGACGCGGGTCATCGGCCGCTGCCCGACCAGCGCCGGGCGGCCGGACGCGCGCACCTGCTCGACGGTCATCCCGGCGCGGCCCAGCGGTGGGTCGATGTACAGCGCGTAGGTGGGGATCCGGTCACTCACCCGCCGCGGATCATCGTCGAGCAGGTTGGCGGCGACGATCTCGAAATCGTTGTACGAGGTGTGGGTGAACGCGCCCTTGCCGTTGCAGTCGCCCATGGCCCAGATGTGATCGACGCTGGTTCTCAGCTGGTCGTCGACGACGACGTATCCGCGGTCATCGGTGTCGACGCCGGCCCGCTCGAGTCCGAGGTCGTCGGTGTTGGGGCGCCGACCGACGGCCAGCAACAGATGGCTACCCACAACCGGTGCCGCACCGGATCGCGGTATCAGTTCGAATCCGTTGTCCCGCTTGGCTATCCGGATATCACTGGCGTCGAGAATGATCTGAACACCCTCGTTCTCCAGGATCGTCCGGATGGTGTCAGAGACATCCTCGTCCTCGCGGGCGGTCAGTCTGGGGCCTTTTTCGACCACGGTCACCTGCGCGCCGAACCGGCGGTACATCTGGGCGAATTCCAGTGCGATGTAGCTGCCGCCGACGACGACGAGATGCTCAGGCACCGTGTCGAGTTCGAGTATCGACACGTTGGTCAGGAAGTCGAGGCCGGCCAGCCCGGGAATGTCCGGCACGATTGCGCGGCCACCGACGTTGAGGAAAATGCGGTCGGCCTGCAACGTGTCGTCGCCGACCTTCAGCGTGTGCGGGTCCTCGAACTGGGCGTGCCCGCGAAAGACGGCGCAGCCGTCCATGCCGTCCAGCCAGTCTTCGACACCCTTGCGGTCATCGAGAACGATGCCGTCCTTGCGCGCCTTGACTTTTGACATGTCGACGCTGACCGGGCCGGTGTTGACCCCGTAGTCGGCACCGCGGCGGGCCAGGTGCGCGGCCTGCGCGCTGGCCACCAGCGTCTTGGTCGGGATGCAGCCGGTGTTGACGCAGGTGCCGCCGATCAGTTTGCGCTCCACGATCGCCACGGTGTGGCCGGCCGCGGTCAGCCGGCCCACCAGCGGGGGCCCGGCCTGACCGGCGCCCACCACGATCGCGTCGAAACGCTGTGTCACAGATGAAGCGCTAGAGCGGCGATCGCCAACCCGCCCAACACCGCGACAGCGTCTTCGAGCAACGCGGCCGGCAGGTCGCGACCGAACGAGCCGGCCAGGCGCGCGCGAACGTGGTGGCCACCCAGCGTGCCGAGAACCGCACCGATGGCGCCTGCACCCAGCGCGGTCCACAGATGCCCGAAACCGGTGCCGATGACGGCGCCCGAAAACGCACCCGAGCCGATGCGGGCGATAAACGACGGCGGGGCGGTGCGACTGGGCGTCTTGGGCGACTTGTCGAGGCCCAGCTCGCCCAGCGCGAGGACGGTGAAGATGATCACGGCGACCAAGCTGCCCACCCACGCCAGCCAATGACCACTGAGATTGATCCACTGGGCGTAGGCGGCCCACGCGACCACTGCGGGTGCGGTAAAGGAACGCAACCCGGCGACGATGCCGATCAACAGTGCCAGCCCCAACGCTGACAGCAGCAATTCGGTGTGCGACAAGACTTCATGCGATGCGGCGAAATGCGTCACAGCGACCCCTCCTCAGGGCTCGACAACCAGCGTGCCCTTTGCCGGACGCTAACACAGCGCAGCCGCCTATAGCGGCCCATACAAGATCAGAACCGGAAGAACCGGACGTCTGACGCCAATATCGCTTTCGCGCCAATCGCGGCGAGGTCATCCATGATCGCGTTGACGCCACGGCGTGGTACCAGTGCTCGCACCGCAACCCAGTCCGGGTCGGCCAGCGGTGCGATGGTCGGTGATTCCAGGCCCGGGGTGATAGCAGTGGCATCGTCGAGAACCGAACGCGGGCAGTCGTAGTCCAGCATCAGATACTGCTGGCCGAACACCACGCCCTGCACCCGGGCGACCAGTTGATCGCGGGCAGCGGCGTCCGGCCGGTGGGCAGCGTTCGGATCGATCTGTTCGATCAGGACCGCCTCCGAGTCGCACAGCGACTCACCGAAGGCCACCAGGTTGTGCAAGTTCAAGGTGCGACCCGAGCCGACCACGTCGGCGATCGCGTCGGCCACTCCGAGCTGTATCGAAATCTCCACCGCGCCGTCCAGCCGGATGACGGTCGCCTCAATACCTCGGGCCGCCAGATCTTGTCGGACGATGTTGGGATAGGCGGTGGCGATTCGTCGCCCGGCCAGATCCTCGATCGTCCAGTCACGCCCGGCCGGCGCGGCATACCGAAAAGTGGAGGATCCGAAGCCGAGTGCGAGTCTCTCGTGCACCGGCGCGCGGGACTCCCGCGCCAAATCCCGCCCGGTGATGCCGAAGTCGAGCTCACCGGAGCCGACGTAGATGGCGATGTCCTTGGGCCGCAGGAAGAAGAACTCGACGTGGTTGTGCGGGTCGATGACGGACAGGTCTTTGGGGTCGGTGCGTCGCCGGTAGCCGGCCTCGGACAGAATCTCGACGGCCGACTCGCTGAGCGCTCCCTTGTTGGGGACCGCGACGCGCAGATTGGTCGACCCGTTGCGGTCGGGCGGCGTCATCAGAGCTTCCGGTACACGTCGTCGAGCGTGAGCCCGCGGGCGATCATCAAAACCTGAGCCCAGTACAGCAACTGGCTGATTTCTTCGGCCAGTGCGTCGTCGGATTCGTGCTCGGCGGCCAGCCACACTTCACCGGCCTCTTCGAGAATCTTCTTGCCCAGCGTATGCACGCCGCTGTCCAGCGCGGCGACGGTGCCACTGCCGGGCGGACGGGTGCGGGCACGTTCGCCGAGTTCGGCAAACAAATCCTCGAAGGTCTTCACGGCCAGCGATTGTTTCACGGCCGGCTGAGCAAAGTCACGGCGGTTTCAGGTGGCGACGGACGAATCGCCGACCCGGGACACCTCGTCGGGCATGTCCTCCAGCGAGACCCCGTTGGTTTCCCGGACCCAACGCCAGACGAAAACAAAGGACAGCACTGCACACAGCGCGTAGAAGCAGTAGGCCCCGGCCAGGGCGTTCCGCAGCGCGGGGAACGTCACCGCAATGGTCCAGTTGGCCAGCCACTGCACGCCCGAAGCCAGGCCCAGCGCAGCCGACCGGATCCGGTTGGGGAACATCTCGCCCAGCAGGACCCACAGCACCGGCCCCCAGGACACCGCGAATGCGACCACGAACAAGTCGGCGGCGACCAATGCGACGATTCCGGAAGCCCCGTCGAGTTGTGGCTGACCGTTGCGGACGGAAGCGCCGGCGAACACGACCGTCATGGTGATCAGCATCAACGACATGCCCGCTGAACCACCCAGCAGCAGCGGTCTGCGGCCGAGCCGGTCGATCAGCGCGATCGCCACCAGGGTGATCAGCACATTGACCCCGGTGGTCACCAGGCCGATGGTGAACGACGACTTCTCGCCGAATCCAACTGTCTCCCACAACAAATCGGAGTAGTTAAAGATCACATTGATGCCAACGAACTGCTGGAAGACCGCCAGCCCCACGCCAACCCAGACGATGCCGTAGAGCCCGCCCTCCGGTTTGCGCAAATCACGCCACGACTGTCGCTTTTCCTGTTCCAGGGAGCCGGCAATACGATCGATCGTCGACTCCGCGTCGCGCGGGCTCAGCAGTTGTTCCAGCACCTGACGAGCTTGCGAAATACGTTGCCGGGCAACGAGATAGCGCGGCGACTCCGGAACGGTGCACAGTAACGCGAAGTAGAGCAGCGCCAGAAGGAGCTCGCTGAGGAAGTTCCAGCGCCAGGCTGCCAGGCCCAACCAGAGCGGCTCGCCCGCGCCCCCGGCGAGGTGGAACGGCACCCAGGTCAATGCCAGCGCCCCGAACAGGCCGCACACGATCGCAAGCTGCTGCAGTGAGCCGAGCCGGCCCCGAAACCGGGGTGGCGAGACCTCGGCGATGTAGGCCGGAGCCGCAACCGACGAAAAGCCGATGCCGACACCGCCGATCAGGTGGAACACGATGAACGCCCAGATATTGGCCGCCAACCCGGCGCCGAGCCCGCACACGGCAAACGAAGTCGCCGAGAGCTTCATCATCGACACCCGGCCCAGCCGGTCGCCGATCCGGCCGGCCCACACCGCGCCGATCGCCGCACCCAGCACACCCGAGGCCGTCGCGAACCCCAGCAGGCCGTTGCCGATGTGAAAGGTGGCCTGCAGCGCCTTGACCGAGCGATTGGTCACCGAAATGTCGAAGCCGAACAGCAATCCACCGATCGCGGCCACCGACGCGAAGCGAACCGCGGACCGGAATGCGGCCCGCGCGGCATGCGGGTCGAGGGGCAGCTCTTCGTGCGGGGCCGTCGACCCGCTCCCGGAGGCGCCG
>CAVWEO010000033.1:0-19391 GCA_963753995.1 uncultured Actinomycetota bacterium
CAGTCATGAGCGTCTCGATCGTGCTACCGCCTCCAGAGGATGCTGAGCAGCAGCGCGTCGCAGCACTCGAGGCGAGCGTCGCCACCCTGGAGGCGAAGGTCGCCAATCTCACGGTCGCGTTGAGTTCCGCACGCACGATCGGGATCGCGGTGGGCATCATCATGGCCGAACGCAAGATCACACCTGATGAGGCTTTCGACATCCTGCGCGTGACCAGTCAGCATTCGCACCGCAAGCTGCGAGATGTTGCCGAGGACGTCGGCCTGACAGGGCTGGTGCCGGAAGCGCCGCCCGAGGCCTGCAGCCGATAGCCACGCTGTCGGGTGCTCGGCGCGTGGCCGACATGCCATCGTCACCATGGACACGGACAAAGACCGGCGCCAGGGGTCACCTTTGTGTTTTGTCCCGGCGGCCACGTACCGCTAAGCGCCCACGGGTCACGATGGTTGGGTGCAGCTGGTGGCATCTCCGGGCGGCCTCCGTGCCCGCGCGAGAAGAGGGTGACACGTGCCTGAGCTACCCGACGTCGAGGGCCACCGAGCCATGCTGGCGCGTACTTTGCCGACCTCGCGAGTTCGTCGGGTGCAGGTACTTGATGACGGGGTCCTGCGTAACGCCACCGCCGAAGAGTTCACGAACCGCCTTCTCGGTTGTGAGTTCCACGAGCCGCACCGTCGAGGGAAGTGGTTGATCTTGCCGACCGACGGGCCGACGGTGCTCATTCACAACGGCATGACGGGCCGGCCGTTACTTCACCGCGATCGATAGCGACGCCGATGCCGATGTCGGGATCGGCCGCGACGATCGACTGGTCATCAGCACCGACCTCGGTGAGCTGCACTATGCCGATCTTCGCAAGCTGCGGGGCGTATGGATCGTCGATGACCAATCAGAGGTCGACGCGGTGATCGGCGAGCAGGGACCAGACGCACTGAACCTGTCCGCACGGGCGTTCCGCGACGCCCTGCATGGTCGGCGAGGTGCGGTGAAGACCGTGCTGATGAATCAGCGGGTGATCGCCGGCCTCGGAAACATGCTCACCGACGAGATCTGTTGGCGGGCCCGATTGCACCCCGCCCGCGCAGTGACGTCACTCGACGACGACGAGGTCCGCGATCTTCACCGGGCGATGCAACGTGTTTTGCGCGCTGCCGTCGCCCAGGGCCGGATCCCGAGAACCCGATCATGGCTCAGCGCGTCGCGCGATCGCGACCCAGCGCCGTGTCCACGGTGCAAGACAACGCTGCGACGAACAACGATCGGTGGACGAACCTCGATCTGGTGTCCGCACTGCCAACCGAATCTCTGAATCGCTGCCGACAACTACGTCTGCTCAGACTCGGCTCAGAGCCAGCAGGTTCGCTGCGATGTCGCCATCGGCGATCAGCTCTGCGATGCGTCGTTGCTGACTGTGGGCAACCAGCCACGCCTGCTCGCCTCCGTGGCGCTCTTCGACAAGCTGCTCCACACGATCCGCGCGCCCGGTCCATTCCTCACTCGGTGGCGCCAGTGCCGAGCTGCTCGACCAAGCAACAACTCGTAGGGCGGCCGCTGCGAGGAGCTCGACGAGACCGTCCGTCGTTGGGAATCGGTTGCCCTCGGGGACATCACGAAGCCTGCTGTGCCGGGCCACAAAGACGAGCAGACCGATGCGTCCGCCTGGTTTGACCACGCGGGCCAGCTCGGTGAGCAGACCGACCTGGTTAGACACCGTGCACAGCACGCCAAGGCTCCACGCCGCATCGGCGGCGTTATCGGCCACGGGTAGTGCCGTTGCCTCGCCGCGTACGACAGGCAGGCCGAACAGATTCTGCGCGGCTCGGCACGCCCGTGCCTCTGGCTCAACCAGCAGCGGCCTGACACCGCGTCGGATCGCGGCGTAGGCCGAGGGTCCGCCGACGCCGGCACCGCAATCGAGGACGGTCGTGCCCTGGCCGGCGTGCAAGTGGTCGAGCAGCCAATCCAGCGACGCCGGACTTCCGCTTCCGCGACATGCCGCCGGCAAGTAATACGCACTGCCCAGGCTGCGGGCGGCCGACGCGGTCCAATCCGCGATCGTGTCGAACTCGGCGTGCATCGCCTCGCTCATGCCGATCCCCACTCCGATCGGATCGCGTCTGCCACGGCCGCCTTCACCTCGGCCGCGGCCTCGTAGCCGGCCGCTGAGGCCGAACCCGAGACGTTGATCCCGGCGATTCCTTCGATCGCGAGCAGTTCGCGTGCCTCCTCGATCGCTGCGTCGATGCCGGTCTGGGTCGGATCACTCGAGGCAAGCACGTGCCGGACCAGGCGTTCGTCGACTTCCAGCCCGGGCAGCCCCTGCAAGACGGCTGCCGATGGGGCATCGGTGAACACGGCCACCGCCGCGATCACAGGAATAACGAGCCCCTCATCTCTGGCACGTCGCAGGAATGCGTCGACCTCGCGCGGGACGCGGACATGGTTCAGGATTGCCACGCTCGCGCCGGCGTGCTGCTTGGTGACCAATCGCCTCGGGCGGTCGTGAACGGGAGCAGCCGACGGGGTCTCGGCCACTGCCGCGTGTAGTCCCAGCGATGCGGCGAGCGATGCCAGCCGGACACTGTCGAGGTCGAAGACCTGAGTGACGTCTGGCCGCACGTCGTAACCGCGGCCGTCGCCGGTGACGCACAGGACGGTGTCGATGCCCACCAGTTGCAGGCCACGCAGTTCCTGTTCGAGCACGATGCGGTTGCGGTCGCGACACGCCAAGGTCATCCACGGACGGGCGCCCGCGTCCAGCAAGTGCTGTGCGAGCAGCGTCGGCGGGTAGTCGGGGCGATTTTGATGTTCACCCACGAGCACCGCATCCGAAGATCCCTTGAGCCGATACGCGACCTGGCGAGCCCCGACTGGATCGAAGGGAGGCGCGCTGAAGTCGGTCAGCACGAGGGGTGCGGCATACGTAGCGGGCTCGACCACGGGTTCGGACCAAAGGACTGCCGCAGGGAAGGCACACGGCAGGTCGACCATCTCGCACCTGCCATCAGAGCGCACGCCGCCGCACGGTCCGAACCGCATGCGCTTAGGACACCGGGCGTGGGCGTCGGCGTCGGCTGTGATCACGCACTTACATTTCCCTGGCGTCGCCACTGCTGAAACGGGCCCGGGTGGGACCGCGTCGTTCGCCGTAGTAGGTGAGCACCGCGGGGTTAGCGGGTACGCATGCACATGACCGGCACCGACATCACGCCAGATGTTAATGGTTGCCCGACAGTAACGGTTCCTCTACAGTAACCGTTACTCATGAGTGACCAAGAAGCAGGCGCGGTGTTCGACGCGCTCGGCGACCCGATGCGCCGGCGCATTCTCGGAATGCTCACCGATGGGCCGACGCCGGTCGGGGTGCTGGCCGATCGCCTGCCTGTCGGTCGGCCGGCGGTGAGTAAGCATCTCAAGACGCTTGCCGACGCGGGCCTGATCTCTCGTCGCCCGGTCGGTACGCGCAACCTGTACGCGCTGGCGCCGGCCGGTCTGGTCGCGGCCCAGCAGTGGCTGCTCCGTACTTGGGACACCGCCTTGCAGTCATTTGCCGATGAGGTCCAGCAGGTCGCCGACGACAGTGGGCGCGGCACGGCACGGAGGAGGACGGGATGAGCGATGTTCCGGCGCTACGACGCGAGATCATGGTCGCGGCGCGACCAAGCCTGGCGTTCGAGGTATTCGTCACCCGGATCGGAGCCTGGTGGCCACTGGCGCAACTCAGTGTGTGCGGCGCCGGCTCGAGGGTCGAATTCGACGGCGATGACATCATCGAGACCGATCCCGACGGGCGTCGGTCGGTGTGGGGATCGGTGACCTCTCGCCGACCGGGTCAGGCACTAGCGTTCAGTTGGCATCCCGGTCGCGACGCCGACCACGCAAGCCACGTCACCGTGACCTTCGAGCCGGTCGGTGAGCACACGCTCGTCCGCCTCGTCCACGACGGGTGGGAGGCGTTCGCCGAGCCAGCCGCCGCACGCGCCGAATACGACAGCGGCTGGCCGATGGTGCTTGCCCGCTATGGCGATGACGCGACAAAGGTGGCGGCGTGATGCCCGATCAATTGCACAACGCGGCCGATACGTGGGTGGCCTTGCTGCACTCGCCGGGTCCGAGCGCCCCGACCGACGGCTCGCTGTTCCAGGCTGCCGGCTTCGCCGAGCATGTCGCGTTCTTGAACCGGATGTACGCGGCAGGCTATCTAGTGGCGGCAGGACCGTTGGCCGACGAGGCCGGCACCGGAATGACAATCCTGCGACTACCCGGTCCCGATCGCTACGATGAAGCACACCACCTCGCGACACAAAACGACGCCAGCGTGGCGAACGCCTTCTTCGACTGCCAGGTCCGACCCTGGCAGGTCATGCTCAGCGGATGACAGGCCGCCTCGCGCCTTCGAGCAGTCCGCGATCTAACAATTGCCGACGTTGCCGGTCGGTCTCCGGGGCGGGGCGAAGGTGACTGGACTCAGTCGGTGACAGGGCAGGCGCCGCGTCGATCGGTGGGCCAGAAGTTGGGGTTCAATTCGCGCGCGTCGCAATCGTGATGCGATGAGGATTCGAAGCCGGCGCCGAGGTGGCCGTGATCCATGACCGGTCGGCGTGCACGATCCGTCCGGCAGCCTCTTCGCGATCGGCGAAAGCACGGAACAACGTGGATTCGGCGATCGGCTCCTCGATGTGCACACCCGCCGAGTGGAACGAGTGCAGCACCGCAGTTGTTGAGCTCGACCGCGGCGCGCATCTGCCAGAAGGTGTCGTTTGTGGTGGTGTCGAGCCCATCCGAGCCGCAACGGCGGGTAGCGCGTCGTACCGGTCACGATCGCCGACGTTGCGCGTGGCGATCTCGTCGACGCGGTGTCAGCCGTCGCACGCTTTCCACACGTGGGTTTGTCAAGTCACACATTGAAGGCCGGAGACGGCCGAGCCACCAGTAGCGGGGGACGCTACTGGTGCGCCGCGATCCACAGGTCCTGCGCCCGGTCGGCCGGCACCACGTGTCCATCCGGGCAGCTGAACTCGAACTCGAAGCGGTCATCGTCCACGGCGTGCATCAACACGGTTGCCGGCCGTCCGCACTCAGGGCACGCAACGGTGACGCTGCCGCTCTCCACGCAACGCAGCCTATTCCTTCGGAACTCGCGCTCGCGAGCCTTACTCATGCCTATCGACTCATTGGCACGGATGCGCGGTCGTCCCTTCCGAACCAGTCCCCCACGACATGAACGCCTCCTATGATCGCGGCCGCGAGGCCGCCCGTGCGACTTGGCTCAACCGGCCGCCGGCTTCTGGCCACGAGTCAATTCGTAACAGCATCGGCTCTACATGCGCGATCCCGGACTGGTCGCGTGCGTGCGGCTGTAAGGCGAGGCCGCCGGGCGATACGAAGCGACGCGGCACGACGGCCTACTTCGCCACGCGGTGCCAAAGGCGCTGGATTTGCGCTTCGGACATCTGATGGTCGTTCGGGCACGTAAATTCGAAGCGCAACCGCACGGCGCCACGTATCGGCTCCGTGCGAACCGTCAGGGTGGCAGGCGCCTCACAGCGCGGACAGGTCACGGTCTGCGTGCTGGTCGCCATCCGGCGCCGCCGTCCCGATCGCGCATAGAGCGGTGATGGCGGGCAGCGTCACCTCCTGTTCGTCGGTGGCGGTGTCGTCGGTGGCGGTGTCGTCGGGTTCGACGAGGCGCATTCGGCTCTTGGCGAGCACGTCGAGGCCGAGGTAGCGGCGCGACTCGATCCACTCGTCGTGTTGTTCGGCGAGGACGGCGCCCACGAGGCGGATCAGTGCGGCTCGGTCGGGGAAGATCCGACGACGTCGGTGCGGCGGCGGATCTCGCGGTTGAGGCGTTCTTGGGGGTTGTTCGACCAGATCTGGCGCCAGATCGCTTTGGGGAACGCGGTGAAGGCCAGGATGTCGGCCCGGGCGGCGTCGAGGTGTTCGGCGACGGTGGGCAGCTTGTCGGCGATCGCGTCGAGCAGCCGGTCGAACTGGGCGTGGACCGCCTCGGCGTCGGGCTGTCATAGACCGAGTGCAACATGGCTTTGACCCAGCCCCACTGCGCCTTCGGCGTTGCCGACATCAGGTTGGCCGCGTAGTGGGTCCGACACCGCTGCCAACTCGCGCCGGGCAAGGTGGCGCCGATGGCCTCGACCAGGCCGCGGTGCGCATCTGAGGTCACCAAAGCGACGCCAGTAAGGCCGCGTGTCAGGTCTCGAAAGAACGTTAGCCAGCCGGCGCCGTCTTCGGCGCTGGTGACCTGCAGACCGAGGATCTCCTTATATCCCTCGGCATTGACCCCGACCGCGAGCAGTGCATGCACGTTCACGATGCGGCCGCCCTCACGCACCTTGAGCACCAGCGCATCGGCGGCCACGAACGTGTAGGGGCCGGCGTCGAGCGGTCGAGTGCGAAACGCCTCGACCTGCCCATCGAGATCCTTCGCCATGATTGACACCTGCGACTTGGACAGCCCGGTGATCCCGAGCGTCTCGACCAGCTTCTCCATCCGCCGCGTCGTTACCCCAAGCAGATAGCTGGTCGCCACGACGCTGACCAACGCTGCTTCAGTACGACGACGCCGCTCAAGCAACCAGTCCGGAAAGTACGACCCGGAGCGCAGCTTCGGGATCGCCAGCTCGATCGTGCCGGCCCGGGTATCCCAATCGCGATGCCGGTAGCCGTTACGGGCGTTCGTGCGCTCCTCACTGCGCACGCCGTACTCGGCACCGCAGACCGCGTCAGCCTCGGCACCCATCAGCGCCTGCACAAACGTGGTGATCATCAGTCGGAGCAGATCGGGACTCGCTTGACTCAGCTGTTCAGTAAGCCAGCCGGACAGGTCAATACTCTGTGGTGCGGTCATCGCGTTGCTCCTCTCTCGAGAACCTTGGTCGGGTCTCTTGAAGGATCACGCGGTGGCCGTCTCACATCTCGACGCCACGCTCAGCGGCGAAGATCAAACACCACGTCTATGGACGCAACTCTGTCGATGTAGACCGCCTTCGGGCATTAGATATTAGAACATATAAGAACAGACGAGGCCGCAGACCGATTCGACCACGCGTCGAGGAGGTGAAGGAAGACCCCAGCAGCACCTCTCGAGCGATACCAGATCCACAGATGGTCAATCGCTGCCTGGCGTCGGGGATGTGAGTAAAGGACCTCGCGGCCGCAGCGGCAGATCCAAGACCCGTCGTCACGCTCGACCGCGTGCAGGAACCGACACGGCGGTGAGTCAGACTAGGCGCGCGGCGGCCTTGGCAGGGGAATTTAGTCCTGGAAGGACGACTCAGCGTGCATACGGCCGTCCTACGTTGATCTCGGCTTCGATTTGACCAACTGTCGATCTACACATCAGGCTTAACCCGCGCGCGGGCCCGAACCCCCGCCGGGCTCGCGCGCCAACATCTTCGCGTTCGCCGGGTGTGCGGCGGCTGGCTGGGCATGCGCGGTGGCCCACATCTCCTGCGCTTGCGACGGTGGCACGTGATGCCCGTTCTGGCATACGAAGTCGAATTCGAACCGGTGTTTTCCGAGAGCGCTCGCCGAGACGATCGCCGGATATCCGCATTCGGGGCAGCCAACCGTGATGGTGCTGCGTTGCACGACTGCAGTGGAGGCGCGACGGTAAAGCGACAGCAACGAGCCACTGCGGTACGGATCTTGTAGATATGCCTAACCCAACGGTCACGCCGAACGCGCGTGCCACGAACTCGAGGCAGGATGGTCGGGCAGGTACGCGAGCATCGAACCCCTCCACCTTCTGCAGGCGTGCCTGCCCGACCTTGACTCCGCGCTCTGCGACGTAGCCCCCACAACTACGGCGAGCGTTCTTCCTGCGGTATGGCGTCTCAGCGTTCCCCCGAACTCCGAGATACCTTCCGAGGAAGACGCTGATTCGGCGTAAAGTACCACGCAAACGCCGGCATGATTTTCTTGCCGACCCCCGCACGCTGGGTTTGCCCCCGCGCTCCGCTGCGTGCGAGGCCGGCATCGAATTTATGCCCATTCCGGCGGAAGAATCACACGCCGCCTGCCGGTCGATCCGGACAATTCTCAGCAAGCGCGAACTGCGGCGACGGCAGCAACAAAGGCCGATGCGATGAAGGAACGCGGCGGGCCAGGGCCGCTCCCCCGGGTGGACTCGAACTACCAACCTTCGAGCCACACTGCGGTCGTTGGTCAGTGACGATCATCAACGATAAGCCAGGATTCTCGAGCGATCGAGGGATGGCTCGCGCCGGCGACGGACGGCAGCCGACAGTGACATTGGATGACCACTGCGTTGGTCACCGCCGGCCGGCCGTTGCCCCTGCGAGATGATCAATCGACCGGGTCCGACGATCACAGTGCGGTCGTTGCTAGCGCGATGTACGGCAGCGATGGCGTGACCCGTGCAGGTGCGGATCAAGTGTCGTCAAGACCGCCTCTGGTTCCGGGGATCATGGTCGTGTGGACAAGGTCGAGATCGTTGTGAGTCACAGCGAGCGCGCGACAGTGCGCGTCGGCGAGGTCTTTCTCAAGGTCGACGCCGATGAGTCGCGCGCGAAGACCGAAGTCGACGCGATGGCCCGGGCACCTATCCCGACGCCCGAAGTGCTGTGGCATGAGCTGCCCGTCCTGGCACTTGCTGCGTTGCGCGGAGCACCGCTTGGCCGTTCGGGCGAGCCGTCGATCGCGGCGCACGCGGCTTGGACTGCTACCGGCGCAGCGCTGAGGAGGCTGCACGACGCGCCGCTGCCACCGTGGCCGAGCACCCGACGCGCCGAGTCGGCAGCTCACCTCGACGCTGAATGCGACTGGCTTGTCAGCAGTGGTGTGCTTCCGGCACAGCTGGTCGATGAAAACCGGCGTCGCGCCGATTCGGTGTTCCGCCCGTGGGAGCCCTCGTTCATACACGGCGATCTGCAACTGTGTCATGTCTTCACCGAAGGCCACGACGTAGTCGGGGTGCTGGACTGGTCCGAGGCAGGCCAGGGCGACGCGATGTATGACCTTGCCATTTTGACGCTCGGACATCCGGAGCGTCTTCGAGAGGTTATTGCTGGCTACGGCCGAAGCGTCGACCTCGAGGTCATTTTCGGATGGTGGTCGATGCTCAGCCTGCTCAGCATTCGCTGGCTGATCGAGCACGACTTCGACCCCTTCGCGCCGGGATGCGAAGTCGACGTGCTCAGACGTGCGCCATGAACCCGCTCTGGCATGCGTGCGCAAGCCGCTGCCCGATCTCTCCCCCGACAGCGCGCGATAGCGGTCGATCTGCGCGCGCATCGATACCGGAGCACACCGCGCATACGAGCCAGTCTCGAGCACGGGTCGGTCATGGTTATCCGGCGCAAACAGCAGACGCCGGCATACGGCTCCGGTCGTTGTCGGTGCTCCGCTGCGAGATCCCGGCATGCGCACGGAAGTTGCCGCACCGGTGCAGCCGGTGGGCTGGGAACCGTTGTGGCTCGCACATTGCTCGAACGCGGCCGACCCGTAGTCATCATTGATCGAGACGAGGAGCAAGCGCGCATCGCAGCCGCCGACCTCAACGACCTGTACGGAGCTCACGTCCTAATAATCGTCGCGGATCTGGGCACCATCGCTGGCATCGACACCGCAGCCGACCGACTTGTTGAGCTCGGCGGGGTCGGAGCTGTTGTGAACAATGCCGGTGCCTGGAGTCACGGTGATCAGTTTCCCGACGCGGAACCTGAAGCTTGGCTCGCCACACTGACACTCAACCTGATCGCACCGATGATCCTGACCCACCGGCTCTGGGCGATGCTGTCGCTCGCCGCCGGCGCGGTCGTCAATATTGGCTCCAGCGGAGGACAGGGCGATTCCGCCTACGGATCGCCCGAGTATGGCGCCGCCAAGGCTGGCTTACGCCGCTTCACCGCCAGTCTGGGTTCTAGGCGCGACGTTCGAGTTATGGGCGTCGTGCCCGGCTGGATCGGACTCCCCCGCGCTCACAGCGAGTGGGCCGCACTCACGCCCGACGAACAGCAAAAAGTTGGCCCACCAATCCCACCGGAGGACATCGCGAACACGGTCACCAACCTTCTTGATCACGAACGTCCCGGCGAAGTCGTCGAGATACTTCGCCACGGCAGCTACCGAAGCAGTATTGACCGAAAGTGATTCCACTTTCCCAAGGCCAAGACCGCCGTCCAGCCCGTCGGCCGACCAGGTTAGAGCTCGCGCCGCCCAACCACCGACACATCCGACGCGCGGGATGGTGATCCCCAGTGCGGCGGGATCGTGGCGTCTTTCGAGCCCGCGGTGCGACCCGGGGCCACCGCGACGATGTGTTGGCCGGCGGTCAGCTCAGCCGTGGGGTTGTCGCGGTGTTGGCGTGAACGCCGTGCGGGTTAGGAAGTCGTGGAGCAAGATTCGCCAGACGTACCACTCGTGGCCGCCGTTGATGAAGGTTGCGTCCAGCGGGATGTCTGCCTGGTTGAGGATGGCTTCTTCGGCGGCAGCCTCGACGTGGACGGGGTCTTGCAAGCCGCCGCCGAGGAACACACCGACATTGTCGAGCGCGTGTCGCCGCGCCACGAAGTAGGCAATTACTTTCGCGCGGATGGCGGGGGCGAGGCCGGCCAACCCGGTCTCGTAGGGACTCAGTATCCCGTAGTACCCGAACTCGCCGGTGTGCTGAAAGAGCAGGGAATTGGCGAGGTCACCGCCGCATGACAGGCCGACGAAAGCACGTCGAGACGGTTCCGGGGAGGCGTTGTAATGGGCTTGGATGTAGGGGATTACGTGGTCGATGAGGTCGCTGTCGTAGTCGGCCAACCAGGCTGCCTTGTTGGTGATGCAGTCGTCGCCGAACCCATTGAAGTTGGTCATCACGACGATCATCGGCTCGACCTGCTTGGAGTCGATGAGGTTGTCCAGGATGTTTGATGCGACACCGGTGGTGCTCCAGTCGACCTCGTTACCCCCGTAGCCGTGGCTCAGATACAGCGTCGGGTACCGGACGGCCCTCCTCGCGTTGTAGCCCGGCGGGGTGTAGATCGCCAGGCGGTTGGCGTCCTGTTTCTGTTTGGCCGCCGAGGAGGGGTAAGCGGCATCGACCAGGTTGCCGTGGATGGGGTTGGGCGCCTGCCAGGAGTAGTTCACGGTCTGAAAGGTCGGGTCGGACGGGACGTACACCTGGCTGTTGCTTTCGGCTGTGCCGGCGGTCGAGTTTCCTCGGCTGTTCCAAGGCATGTTGCTGGGGTCGGGAACCTCGCTGCAGCCGCTGGCAGTCGGGGCGGAACAGTTGACCAAGAAGCCGTAGGTGAAAGTGCCGGATGGCAGCGGGACGGTGGCAGACCACACGCCGGTCGTGTCGTCCTTGGTCATCGCAGTAACCGGCCAGCGGCCTTGCAACGTGTTGGGATGCACGATCGGGACGTCACCCGGCGCCCAGTGCGAGGGCTCAATGGCTTGTGAACTGGTCGTGGTGGTGTGCGCGGGGCTGGAGAAGGACCACTCGCCGGTGATACTCACCGCGGTCGCGCTCGGATCCCAGTAGCGGAAGGTCACGGCGTATCCCGTCGGCGCCGAGCCGGTGCGGTGAACTACCGGGGGAAAACCAGAACGCCGGCCCGTCTTCGATCCGGGAGCACGGCTGTCGGACCCAACTGCCGACGCGTGCGCATGACTACCTGGGCTTTCGGCCGAGGTACACGAAGCCAACATCACAACGACCACGACCGCGAGAACCGTCGTGGACCGGATTGCCCGCCGCGTCGGCCCAGCGGGCCAACGCGTCATGGAGGTGGGGGTCGAGGCGGAGCCGGACCTGTTCGCGTTCGCGGCCTGCTCGGCCCACGGACAGACGGTCCCGTCGTTGACGACCAGGTCGCGGCAATTCGTGTTTCCGGCTCGTGCGTTCACGGGCACCTCCTGCGCGGCTCGCTGACCGTCCGCAGAAAAGTGATATCACTTTGATATCACTTAGTCAAACGGCCGACACGCAAGATCGAAGCTGCCTATGAGCGTCTAGCACCTCGCTGCCGAACGGTCATCGGCTCCAACACACCGCAGTTCTGACGAACTGAACTGTCGAAGCTGCGGCTGACCGGGTCTCCCACGGCAGCAGTGCTACGGGCATGCCGCGCCGCGGTGCCGCGCGGAACTGCTGACGCCAGTGGGCACACACCGATGGGCGGGACGGATCAATTGATCTGGTCAGCCCGCGCTGTCGTCGAGTAGCGCGATCAGCAGGCTCGCCTCGCGGCGCAGACGTCGGGCGGTATCAGGATTCGCGTCTGCTACAGACTTGGCAGCGGCGAGCCTGTCCTGCGCGTCGAGCTGGATGATTTCCGTCATCTCCTGTTCGGTGAGTGGGCGCCGCTGCACGTCGGCCCTACCCACGCCGACCGGAGACAGCTGGACGGCACCAGCTCGGTGTTCCTCGCCAAGCGGGACGGCTTCGGCGTTTTCTATGGCGGCAAGGGCGGTCCGGTAAGTGGCTAGAGCCGCGCGGTCCTTCTCCTTCATTGCGCGGGTCACGGCTGCTGTGAGTGCAGTTCTGACTGACGTCGGATTAGTTGGCATGACTGGATAAGTAGATCTCACGGCGCGGCGGTGAACATCCGTATTTGCCACACAGCGGCCTCACCGGACGCTTCGGTGTGTGCCAAGCGGTGATGCCGGCGGTATCGGGGTGGTGGCGGCGGACAGTGCGCGGTAGGCGTGGCTGATTTCGGGGCGGCTCGCGCTTGATGGAAGTCCCAAGGATGGCGTAGAGGTCGGACCGCTTTGTCATGTCGAAGGCGCCTTGTCATGTCGAAGGCGCCTTGCCGTGGTGAAGGTCGTGGCCCCGGCCGAGGGCCGGGGCCACGTTGCGAGGCGTGTTGTCGCTCTGGCCCGCGGGGAGGTTGCGCCGTTCGGGCGCGGGCGTCGCGCAGCATGCGTCAGACGCCGTGGGGTTGGACGTGCGGGCGAGGCGAGCAGTCACCTCGTGCGGTTGGGTTCACCTGGGGCGATCACCTGTCTTTCTGCCTGTCGTGCGTCGGTTTTGGGACCGGGGGCGAGCGCTGCCGAATCGATGCACCGGTGGCGGGTCGGCGGCGGTGCCGCGAGACCCGTCCGCGGGCCGGATCGGCTGGGCGGCAGGCTGGACCGCGGCCGGGCGGCCTGTCAGCAATCCTGCGACTTGTCCGGCCGGCAGGCGGCTGAGGCCATTGCTCGGAGATGATTGCGTCGAACTCGGCCGCGAGCAGGTCCGCATCGCTGCAGATCAGGTCGAGGAACTGCTGGTCGACGGTCCGTGCGATGCTGTCGCCGATGGCGGGTGCGGGTGGCATGGCCGGCCGCTATCGGCTCAGGCGTTGATGGCGTGGCGGTCCTCACCCTTGCTGGTGATGGAGATCTTGCGCGGCTTGGCCTGTTCGGCGACCGGAATCACCAGCGTGAGCACGCCGGCGTCGTAGCTGGCCTCGATGTGTTCGGTGTCGAGGTTGTCGCCGAGGATCAGCTGCCGACTGAAGATCCCTCGCGGGCGTTCGGCGGCGATCAGCTCGGCGTCACTGGCGCGCAGAGGACGTTCGGCCTTCACAGTGACCACGTTGCGCTCGACGTCAAGGTCGATCGAGTCCGGATCGATGCCGGGCAGGTCGAACTCGACGTGGAAGCTGTCGCCGTCTCGCCAGGCGTCCATCGGCATCACCGACGGACGAGCCAGGGTGCCGTTGGTGCCGAAAACCTGTTGGGTAAGCCGATCCAGATCGCGGAACGGGTCGGTGCGCATCAGCATCGTGTCCACCTCCATGACTCCTGTTCTGTTGGATGCTCCGTGTGGGTCCACAGATCTGACTGATCTGTGGTGTGCGCTATAGCTTTTATGTATCACGCGTGGCATGCTGGCGCAAGAGGTCGACACTACGAATTTCGTCAGGAGGACCACAGGGCCATGGCAGTCGCTGATCCGGACCGGGCCCGCGGGGTGTATGGCATCTCGGTGGCCGCCGAGCTGGTCGGTACCGGGGTGCAGAACCTGCGAGCCTATGAGGCGCGAGGGCTGCTCGAACCCGAGCGCACCGAGGGCGGCACCCGCCGCTACAGCGCCGAGGACCTGGACCGGCTGCGCCGTATCGGCGACCTACTCGAGGCCGGGCTCAACCTGGCCGGCATCGCCATGGTGATGGACCTGCAGGACGAGAACAGCCAACTGCGCGCGGACAAGGAGGAACAGCAGTGGTTGCCAACCGCACCGATCACGAACGCGTCGATCCCAGCGAGCAGATCCCCGAAGCGGACCTCCTCGAGCAACAAGCCCCGCTCGACCCGACGCTGACCCACAACCACGACGGCAACGACGGCCGGGCCGAGCGAGGGGAGGACACTGCAGCGGCCTGGTTCGTCGATGAGGCCGACCGGTGGGAACAGCAACTGACGATGCCCTCTGCGGACGATGAGTACCCGCACGACGATCCAGGCGACCGGTTCGAGGCTGAGTGAGTCTGATGGGCGACCCGTTGGTCGAGGTCGCGGTGCGGGTGTATGCCGACTTCGCCGACCGTGCCACGCTGGCCGAAGTCCTTGCCGTCGTTGCCCGTGCCCGCAACGACCTGGACACCCCCAGCGTCGCGGCGCTGCCCGAGCTGGTCGAGCGGCTGGCCCGGCAGCGACTCGGCGAAGGCCTCGCCTCCCCCGCTCCCGACAACGGCTCAGCTCCGGCCAAACACCGCGCCGAACCCGACCGGTAAACCTGGGTCAGCTGCCTCGGGTGCGCCGCGCATGCGCCAGCCGGTAACTCACCGTTCCCGCCTCGAAGATCTGCCCGGCCGCAGACACACCCCTGGCGCGGCCGGGTACGACGAGCACGGGTCGGTCTTGATTACTCGTATGGGTGGGGTAGGCGGTGGCCCCGACGCAAGTCGTGACCGCAAAATTGATCGGGCTACGCGGTGGCCGGCTCGACGATTGCTACAGCTCTGGACCGCGGCCGGGACGTGATCGCCGCTGCCGCACTGAAGAGCGATGCTGCCAGCACGACGTAGCTCGCAACGAGCACCGGTTGGCTCGCGATCGTGAATCCGGCGATGTTCGCCAGCGCCCCGACCGGAAGCGCCGCCGCGGCCCAGCGTGGCAAGGCGTGACTGCGCCAGAGCAGCACACCGAGCCACACGACGCCGCCTAGCATCGCCAGGCCGCCGATGTTGTAGACGAGTGACGCGGCCGAGTTCTGGTACCGGTCGGCGAGCGCGGTCATCTGCCGGTGGCATTCTTCGGCGATGGACCAGGTGCGCGTTGTCCATCCAGATCCCGCTCCCGGCATGTCGACCCGGCCGGTTCGGCGCGGTTTACACCAGGCCGGTTTGCAGGGCCAGCCGGGTGAGATCGGCGCGGCGGCGGCAGCCTGTCTTGTCCCGGATCCGGTCGAGGTGCGAACCGACGGTGCGGACGCTGATGAAGAGCTTGTCGGCGATCTGGGTGTTGGTGTCCCCGCGGGCCACCAGGGTGACCAGTTCGCGCTCCCGGGGGCTGAGCTGTGGCGCGGCTGTCGCCGGGTGCGCCGACGCCGGACCGGCGGCCGTGAGCAGCGCGGCGTATTCGGCAGCGGCCGCCTGGCTCATCGCTAGTCCGCGCTGTTCGGCGGCCTGCGCCTGTGCGGGGCCGAGGTCGCGCCGGGCCTGCTGCAGCGGATCGTGTCGCCACCGCTCGTCCTGCGGTAGGTCGGCGATCCCGGTGTCGTGCAGGCACATGGCGTAGGCGGCCCATGCCGTCACCGCGTCGGCGGGACGCCGCGTCTGCGCGCACAGGTGCCCACACAGGTCCAGGCAGTCGATGAGCAGCACCCCGTGGCCGGTACGGACGCTGAGCTCGACGGCCTCACGCAGGTGCGCTGCGGCTTCCGCGGGACGGTGCTCGAGCAGGTCTATGTGTGCGATCAGCAGCAGGCTGTTGGCCTGGTCGCGCAGCGCACCCGCCTGTCGGGCGAGTTCCCATGCCTGTGTGCCGTACTGCCTGGCCTCGCCGCATTCGCCGGATTCGAGGAGGGCAAGGGTGAACATGCTGACGCACTCGCGTCGCGCGCTGCCGGCAACGTCGGCCGCGTCGACGCGCATGGCCTGCCGCAGCCACTCGAGGCTGGCTTGGTTGTCACCGCGATAGTTGGCGGCCAGCCCGAGCAGCCGCAGTGCCCGCATCTCGCCGGTCTTGTCGCCGATCTGCCTGGCGAGGGTCAGCGCGCTGCGGGCCTGCTCGGCCGCTTCCGCGACCGAGCCGAGGTTGGCCAGGCAGCCGGCCCGGTTGATGAGCACGGCGATCAGCAGCGGCGACGCCGGACGGCAGGCCAGCGCGTCGCGTGCAGCGGTGTAGTGCTCGAGCCGGACGGCCTCGCCGATGCCTCTGGCGAGGGCGCCGAGCCATAACTGTGCGGCGCACCACTCCACCTCGTGCTCGGCTGCCACCGAGGCTGCGTCGCTCAGCAGCCGGTAACCCGTCGCCTGGCGTCCCCGCAGCGACCACCACGGGGCAAGGCCGATGGCCAGCCGGAGCGCGACGGCTCGGTCGTGCTCGAGAGCCCACGACAACGCCTGATGGACCAGGACGTCCTCAGCGTCGAGCGAGCGCGCCGCCTGCAGCTCGCCGGTGCTGGTCTGCATGCCTGCCGCCGCGGTCTCGGCCACGTCGACGGCGTAGCGGGCCAGCCCAGCGCTGGCCGCAGCCTGCTCCGCCTGGTCAGTGGCCAGGCGTTCCCCGGCGAAGCTGCGCAACGTCTGCAGCATCACGTACCGTGCCCGACCGTCGATACCGACGCGCTGCGGTACGAGCAGCGAACAGTCCACCAGGCGCAGCAGGACGCGCTTCGCGTCGTCACCTGCGACCGCATGCGCAGCCTGCAGGGTGAACGGGCCAGGTAGCACCGACAGTGCGCGGAAGACCCGCTGCTCGTCGTTGTCGAGCAGCTGGTAACTCCACTGCGCGGTGGCCGCCAACGACCGGTGCCGTTTCTCGGCAGGTCCGGTGGTGCGAAATAGGTCCGGGCGGTCATCGAGCAGATCGATGATGTCGTGCAACCCCAGCGCGTCGACCCGTGCCGCCGCCAGTTCGATGGCCAGCGGCATCCCGTCCAAGCGCGCCACAAGGGCGGCCACCGCCGGACCGGACGAAGCAGTCCACCCGAAAGCCGGGTTCCGACATTCGGGCGCGGGCGGCGAACAGCAGCGCCGCCTCCGACCGGTCCGCGTCGGCGTCGTCGGGCCGGGAGAACCGCAGCGGCCCGAGCCGGTATCGGTGCTCGCCGCGTGTCCCGAGCGGCTCCCGGCTGGTGACCAGCACCCGGATGTCGTCGGCACCCTGCAGGAGCGTGTCGCACAATCCGGCCACCGCTGGCAGCAGGTGTTCGCAGTTGTCCAGCACGAGCAGCAACTGCCGCCGCGCCAAGAGCCGGGCAAGTGAATCGGCCGGCGATTGGTTCGCTGCCAAAGGCGCCTCGAGCGCTGCGGCCACAACAGCCGGTAACTGGCCCGACTCGGGTACGCCGGCCAGCTCTACCAGCCACACCCCGTCGGCGAACCTGTCACACACCCGCCGCGCCACCTGCGCGGCGAGCCGGGTCTTGCCCACTCCGCCGGGCCCCGCGAGTGTGACCAGCCGGCCACGCTCCAGCAGGTCTGCTACCGCGCGGATCTCATCCTCACGGCCGACGAAGCTGGTCAGGGCCACCGGAAACCGATGCAACCCCACCGCTGCGGCGCTCTCGGCCACGCGGCGAGTGTAAAGCACCGTTGCAGAATTTCGGCTGTGCGCGACGGCAGGGGCGCCGGGCCGGCCGACTCCCCTGCCGTCGCGATCCAGGCGAGGTTCAGCGACTACATGGACCGGACGAAGCTACCGGTCGCGTAGCCGTGCCAGACGCCGTTCGGCGACGGGTTGATCGCACAGTTCTGCCAGTTACCGCCGGGGTTCCAGTCCGTGTATGGAGACACGTCTTCCTGGCAGTGGTACGGAGGGGCGGTCGGCGAGTCGGTCAGCGTGAACGGCCAGCTGTGCAACTCGCCGCTGGTGCAGTTGCTGCTGGTGTAGGCCCAGATCTCGCTGCCCTCAGCCCACCACCAGTTGGGAATCAGGTTGACCGTGCGCGGCGTGGTGAAACACGCGTCCTCGGCAGTGCCGTTCTGGTTCGTGCCCGCAACCTGGATCGAGTAGACCGAGCCGCTGGGGGTGTAGTCGTCGAAGACCAGCTGCGATGTCTGCGGTGCCGGCGCTCCCTTCAGCTTGAGGAAGGAGGCGGCGTTCCAATACGAGGAACCAGAGAACTGGACATGGCCGTTGTGGTCGCCGGTCATGTCGATGTGCACGGTTTCCTTACCAGCGGTGCCGGCCCAGTTCTCCGACATGATCGTGAAATTGCCGGACGAGTTCGTGTTGGACACCACCACGGCGGTGTGGCCGGTCGACGTGTCGATGAAACCGCCGCCGCCGAAGCTGATGACGTCGCCGGCTTGCGGCAGGTTCGACGGGCTGGTGCCGACCTGCGGGATCGACGGGTGCGCCGAGTGGTAGAGCGAGATGAGATCGGCGCCGTCGACATTGTTGCCGAAGATCGGTTGCAACCCATAGACCGCCCACAAGAACCGCTCGACCAGTTCGACGCACTGGAACGAGGCCGACCCGTTTTCATCGAACGGCGTGGCCCCCCGCGTCGAGTCAGGGCCGCAGGCGTAGATGTTGTCGTAGCTGTACTCGCCCCGGACTCCCGACGTGCCGTAGGTGGTGCACCAGCCCGGGCCGCTGCCCTCGCCCTTGGACAGCGCGGGGGTGGCAGCTTGCGCTGTTGCCGGGACCAGGACGGTTACTAACAGGCACAGCGCGCCCAGCGCCGCGGTCGCGACCGCGCACGCTGCCCGTCCCGGCCATCGTCCACTGATGCGTCCGCCGGCGACAATCCTCGTGAGCCATGACATGGTGTGGTCCTCTCGGTGACGACCCGGCCGGGCTCTTCCCGGCGAGTGCCACATACGGTGATCGAGAACTGGCCGGCCTCGGCAGGGGCCGGATGACCCCTTTTCGGAAAAGGGGCCATCCAGGGAACGTCGCGCTGAAGCCAGACAGAGGCGCTGGATCTTCGGCAGAGGCGCAAGAACCGTTAATTTCGCGATTACTGGTTCGGTCGGAGTAGCCGATCGAGAAGTCCGGGCACTTCGATCGTCGCAAAGCGCCGGACACACCTACGCGGCCCGGAAAACGGGCCTCAGAGCCACCTTCGTCGCGCCGCGCGGCCGAGGCAGCCTCCGCGCCGCCGACGATAACGATCTTCGAAACCGGCTTTTCGCGGGTCGTTTTAGATGACTAAAGAGTGACCTGCAGCGGGCGGGACTGCACTGCGGGCCCCGAAATACGGGGCCTCTGCTCCCCCGACTGGACTCGAACCAGTAACCCTTCGATTAACAGTC
>CAVWEO010000034.1:0-22078 GCA_963753995.1 uncultured Actinomycetota bacterium
TGGTGTCAGACGGGCAGCGGGCCGGTTGGTTTCCGAACCACAAGCGGCTTAGGTGTCCGACGTGCGGCGCCGTGCTGGTGAGCTTCGGACCCGAGCACCACCTGATCGGTGGGAATCGCGCATACACGTTGCGTGAGGGGTATATGCGCTGCGCGGACGGGCATTCGCTGGAGGTACTCAATCTGCAGCGTAAGGATCGAGGGCTTCGGCCCTATCGTGACCACGACCCGTCGTACTACGAGGGCTGACACGCCCGTCGGTAGCAGGTCGTATGAAAGGTCGGGCTCGGAAACGCGGCTATCCACTTCTATATGTGAAGATCAGAAAGGCCGCCGGCCCGGGAGGGATGGGCCGGCGGCGCCTTTCCCACCGTAGCTCGCGATGCGTGAAACGTTGTCAACAAACGGGGCTTTCGTTCTCCTTTGGGCGTTTGACGGCGGTGGCGCCGAGTCGTTGGACGAGGAAGCACCGGACGTCCGCAGGGCGGATCGGGGTCGACATCCCGTTGGGGCGTCCGGTGCCTGGTGCGACGATATGCGCGCCCGCTGGGGTCCGCTAGTTGAGTTGTCGAGGTGTGCATGAAGGTGCCATTTCGTGCTTTGCGGTGTACGAAACTAGTGGCTTCGCGTCGCCTTGTGAGAATCTTGTGGGCTTCTCGTGGCTGGTTTCCGTAAGCGCTGTCAGTCTCAGTGGTGGGTCGCGTCCCCCGCGGCGATCCATATCAATAGGAAGGGCCCTCGGCGGTTCCCCGCGCCTCGAGGGCCCTTCGCTATTCGATATCGGGACCTCAAGAGGCGCAGGATCATGCGCTTGACCCGCGTAGTCAGCTAATGTGCGCCTCTTGGGTTACCGGCCAGGGCCGTAAACCCCCCCGCGTGACCCGTTGCCTTCCATAGAAAGTATTGGCATGTTCAGCGGGCGATGCAGAGTCCGTCCGATCAAACCGTGACCGAGAATCGGACCGGGCAGGTTAGGCGCTCGAAGGTTCTACTTACCGCCGGCGCTGCGGCCAGCGTGTAGTTCACGGGCAAGCTGGGTGAGGCTGCTCGCCAGACCGGCCGCGACCACGGGGCTGAGTACCTCGTCGATGATGTCACCAAAATGATCACGGGCATCGTCAAGCACTCGCCTGCCGGCCGGGCTGAGCGTGATCAACACGCTGCGGCGATCGTCCTCATCCGCGGCTCGGCAGACCAGTCCGACCTGTTCGAGCCGGTCAAGCATGCTGGTTGTCGTCCCGCTCGAGAGGTACAGCGCCGCGGCGATGTCTCGCGGATGAGCATGCCCACCGCGACGGGCGAGCTCGGTCAGCACATACGTGCTGGACACGCTCACCCCGCATACCGCGGCGATGGTCCGGCGGATCGCCAACATCTCGGCCTCCACCGCTGCGAGGGCCTCAACGAATCCGGCCCGCAACGGCAGCGACTGCGAAGGCGACGGGGGCATCATCAGACGGCCCGGTCCTGCGTCGCGTTATGCGGCGGGCTAAACCACTGCGTGCCTGCTGTGCCGCGGTACTCCGGCAGCACACCCTCGCACCAATGCATCACTTGCGCCTCGCCCAACCACGCCGCATGCGCCGAGCGGTGCCCGTCGACCAACTGGCACCGCACATCGCCGGCGCGTGCACCGCACAGGACACCAGACACAAGGCCGACGCTACCGGCACAGCGGCACGTAAACATGGCCCGAAAGTCCTGACTGTACCGAAATAGCATCGATGACACGGGCCGTGATGCCGCAATCGCGTGCATCGTCTAACCGAGCGGCCGACTACACCGACGGTTCCGCTGAATTTCTCGCCTGCTGAACTCCATCAACACGGGGGCGGCGATACGGTGACTGGGTCGCCGTATCCGACTGGGAGGGAACCCGTCATGAATCGCCGTATCAAGGTTTTGTGTGCACTGCTGACCGCCGCACTGCTGTGTTTCGGATCCTACGAGGTCGCCTCAGCGGTGGCGTCTCGATCGAGCGGCGTGGCCAGTACTGAGCCGATTACGGCGTGCAGTACCAGCGCGGGTCATCTTCGTCTGCTGGGCAGCGACGGGCACTGCCCTAGCGGCACGACCAAAGTCGAGTTGGCGCGCCCAGCGACCGCGCCGTTGGCGATGTCCATGAATGTCCCGGCGGGCGAAACACACAAGAAGTCCCTGACCCTGGTGGCCGGTACCACGCTCACCGCGAAGTGCGGTCGGTACCAGGGCCAGCCAGGCGAATTCGACGGCAGTCTTACCGTCATCCGCAGCGGCAAAACGCAGATTGACGGAACCTCGTTCGTCGGAACCTCGGACGGCCAAGCTTATTTCCAGTTCAGCAATGGTGACGAGGCCGCCACAGGCAGCGGGGCGCAGTCCGTCTACTCCACCTCAGCCGGCGGTTTCCACGCGTTCGTCGATTCTTCTTCCGCATACGCGACCGTCAACATGCACCTGCTCGTCACCGTGCCCGGGGCGGTGTTCACCATCGACGGTCTGGTCGACGTCAACTCCAGCAACAACTACTGCCGAATCACAGCCGAGGTCGAGACCGCCGCCACCTGAAACTGCTTAGACATACCGACGGGATGTGCCGACGAGCGCAGCCACGCACGTGCCGATCGGATCGCTGCTCGGGAAGACAGATTGCGGTTGACCTCTGCAGCGCTGCGGCCGTTAGCTGGGGGCGCACCGGACGTTCGATGCCGCGGATCGGGGTTCACGTCGCGAACGTCCGGTGCCCACTTCGACGTAAACACGTCCGACAGTCACCCGCGAGCCAGATCCGGCAGACATGCATTAACGCGCCAACTTGGGCGTCATTCGGTTATCCGAATTCCCGGATGTGGGACAGCCCAGAGTCGTCACCGTTCGGTCGTTACCTCGCAACCGCGACCTGCGCGCCTCTGCCCCATCCGCACTTGGAAGGCCACTGCGTCCCCGACGCAATTACCTTCCTCAACAACTATCCCGCGGGTGTCGCGGACCCATCGCGGCGCAGCTTGGGCACATCAATATCGGGGACGTTAAGGCCGCCGCGAGCGCCGTTCAACGATTCCGGCTGCGGCGATGATCGCCGCGGCGCCGCCACTGACTGGTCGCCGATGACGTAGGCGATGAGCAGTTTTTGGCTGGTGAATCTATCTCTATCTGTCGCGTCGTTCGACAGGTCTGCCTTACGGATTTCGCGTTTGGACCTTGGTCCGCACAGGCCCACTTACTACGCTTTCGGCTGCACCGTCGTGCCACATTCGTGACCGGGCGGTCAGGGGTGGATCGCTGAATGAACTCGAAGCCATCCTTGACACCGTTGGGCTCCTGACGCTGGCACCGCGACGTCGATGTTCGGCCAGACTGCGGCCTGTACGCTCCAGCGTTAGCTTCGCGGCATCGTTGCCTTCGCCGGCGGCGGTGACCAGGTCGGGCCTGTCGCCGTGGAGCTCGTCGGAACCTCTAACCGGCCGGACTGACATTCGGGCTTGCAGATTTTGAATAAGGCGGGGTGCCATGTCAATACGGCTTGCCGCCAGACTGCAGCGTGTTCCGGCGTCACCCCTCAGAGCAGTTCTTGCTGGTGCCAGCGGCATAATCTGCGCGGTCCGGGATGTCGGGGAGTGCTCCGGTCTGGGTTACTTCGGCCGCGATGTCGCGTAGCTTGCGCTGCAACGCCTGACTGGCCAGCCGCAGCAATGTGAACGCTTCCTCTTCATTGATCTTGTATTGCGCCATGAGGACGCCGATGGCCATGCCGATTTGTCGGCTCGTACCCAGCGCGACTTTCAGATTGCGGCTCTGTACCGCTGACTCGGTCACCGCGAGCAATTCGGCGGCGTGGGCAGCCAAAATGCTCGCTGCAGCGACCGCGGCGCTGTCGAATGCGAGCGGCTTGTCGGCATAGAAGTTCATTGCCGCTAACTCGCGACCTGGCAGTTTGATCGCTAACACCCCCCGCAGCGGCGTCTGACTGAGCGCATGCGCCGCGAAACGGGGCCATCGGTGTTCGCCACGCAGGTCGGAGCACAAGACGCTCATGACGGTGGCCGCCGACTGCAGGCACGGCCCCTCGCCCAACTTGTACTGCAATTCATCCAATGCGGCCGCGGTTGGGTGCGACGCGGCAAAAGACCGGCCTTTGCCCGCGTGCAGGTCACTGATGCTTGCCCACGCACAGCCGGAGACATGCGCCACGGCCAATTCGCCGATGCGGTACCACTGCTCGTCCTCGGCTCCCTCGCTGCGGATCTGCGCAGCCAGCTCAGCGAACTCGGTGGCCAGCGCCACCATCTTCTCAGTGTGCACGACGGGTCTCTCATTCCTCGTCGAACGGCTTAGCTTCTGAGTCACTGCGGTGCCACCACCCTAGCGAGGTCGACATCGCGAAGACGAACGCCAAACGAGACGTCGTCAACGCGATCCGGCAATCCACTTTTCCTGCACGGTCGGGTGACTAACGCACGTATCAGCGAGTCCGCGATTGGATCAGTACCCGACCGGCGGGATGTGCGCCATCGACGAAGTACGCGTTGATCGTTTGAAGTGACCAGGTCTTGCTCGGAGACATCAGGAGCCCCTACTTCGAGGCCGTGAGCTTTCGATGTCCGAACGTGGATCGGGCGAACGGGGTGCCGGCCCGAGCTAAGACACCATCGATCGCATCGTTGCAGCACCACCGCGTCGGCCGCTCGCCGCGCCGTCGCCGGGGCGGCGCGGGGTCCGCGACCGCAGATGGCGCCTACCGGCTCGGCGACGTCCGGCACATCACGGCCTACTCGTCCCGTATCCGGGACGCCCTCGGCTGGGCGCCGACCGTCGGCTTCGACGCCGGCGTCGCCGAGCTCATGGGCTGAGCGCTGGCCTTCCGGGGCCGACCGGATCCCGACCCGCTGTCGTCCGCCCTACGGTCTTCCGCTCCGGAGTGGGCGGCTCCGCGACGAGGTGCGGCGGATCGGCAGGGGTGTCCAGGTGGAAGCGCACCGGCCGGTGGCAGCTCGGCAGGTCGGCGGTGAGCTCGACGGGCACCGCCAGCTCGGCCCACACCTGCTTGCCCGGGATCAACCGCTCGACAGACCATGCGGTGGCCAGCGAGGCCACGATGGCCATCCCGCGACCGCTGGGTTCGGCGTCCTCGGCATTGCGCACCTTCGGCTCACCGGGCGCATCGTCATCGACGACGATGCGGACCACATCGCGGTGCAGTGCCAATGACAGCCTGACCAGACGGCTGCGAGCGCGCACCGAGTTGGTCATCAGTTCGCTCACCACCAGCGCCACGTCGTGGACGAGGTCGTCGCGCCCGGGCCCGTCGGTGAGCACCGCCCGAAGTTGATCAACGCTGTACCGGCGAGCAGAGCCGGGAGCACGTTCGTGCTCACGTACACCTGACTTGCACCCCAACACATCCCAGCCCGCTCTCTGAGCAACGAGACGTTCTTACTCTTCTCGACGCTGATGTCGCCGGCAACCGAGTGTTACCCAGAGTCGTCCTCGGCAAACTGCGACCGGCCGGACGCCGTGACATTCATCGTCGTGGGACGACGCTACTGAGCGCGGCGAGCGCGACCGCCTGCGAGCTCGAGCCGTACGCGCTTCCGCTTGCCCATCCGTCCTGGAGCTGCAGATCGCGACAGTCGAGCTCGGTTGGGACGCCCAGATTAGAGACGGCTGATTGACGCCCCGATCTCGTGGCATCGTTATCAGCGCCATCGACTGGCCGCAGCGGGCGCAGCGGTGGCTGTCCCTTGACACGCATGTGTCAGCACGTTCCACCAGACGCTGGACCAGCAGACAACGCGCTGACGGCCGCCGGTTACGCCTGACGACCCAGGCTATGGCGGCGGCGTGAATCCGCGGACGCTTGCGATCTGTCGAGGACGCTGTGACGTCGCGGTGGTTCTGGGTCGCGCTCGGTGTGTGGGCGTTGCTGGTGGCGTGGTCGCTTGCGGAGCTTTGGCCGAGGTGGCGCGCTAGGCGCAGGGAGGTTCCATTGCTGAGTGCGGAGCGGCATGCAGCTGCCTGAAGTTCGCGTTGCGCGAACTAATACCTACCGTTCTTTACTTACGAAGGCGGACGGGACTAGCTGTCCATGAACCGCCGGTTCCCGCTCGAACCGCTGCGGCAGCAGGGTGCGCTACCGTTCGATCCGGCGGGTTGGACGGATCAGCTCGGCCGAACTCCGGAGGCAGGTCGGCATGGCCGACGAACAACTACTCGGCGCCCATCTCCGCGCCAGCGATTGCGCCAACGTCGACGCAGGCGCCCAGGAGATCGCGCGGCTCCGCTCGAAGGTAGACAACCTCGAGGTCGCGCTGCAAGCGAGCCGGACCATCGGCATGGCCGTCGGCATCCTCATGGCGCAGCACAAGCTCACCGAGGGTGACGCGTTCGCACTCCTAGTAGGCGCAAGCCAACACAGCGGACGGAAGCTTCGCGACATCAGCCGAGACGTGGTGGACACGGGAGACCTGACCGACTAAGTCCAGGCGATGGACCGCCGCTCCGAGGCCTGGCTGTTCAGCCCTCGGAGCCGCAGCGCCGGGCTAGCCTGTCACGGCCACCGCGATGGGCGCCATGCCCTTGCGACCAAGGGCCTGCCAATTCCCCTATGGGCACGCGCGAATCTGCGACATTGAAATGGCCGCAGGCATGCTTGCACACGGGCGCCGCCTTCCGCGTCTTCTAGCCCGGCCACCACATGCGGCATTGGCCATCTGGAGATGACCATGACCGCCGGTCGAAGTCGTCATGGCCGACTGGCCGTATTAGGTACAAGATCGGTTGACGAGTCGAGAGCCGGGCGCATCGCGGGTGCGCGAGCTGATGACGCCGTCCATACCCTATCGACGATCAGGATGATGACGATGACCGGGCGCTAGCGCGTTCGGTCCGTGCAGATCGGAAAGGCAGCCGGCCCGGGAGGGATGGGTTGGCGGCTCACTTGCCACCGTATCCCTCAAGACATGAAGCATTTGTCACGTAACGCGGCATTCGATCCGATTTTAGTTGACGCAAACACAGCGGAGTCGTTGGCTGAGGGTGCACCGGACGTCGAGGTGACGGATCGGGGTTCGGCGCTCGACGTCCGGTGCCCGACTTCGACGTAAGCACGACGAGGGGGCTACTGGCGAGTCAGTTCCGCCAGGTGTGCATGAACGCGCCAACAGGCCGGATATGGAGGACCGACCAGGAACTGACCGCGTCGACTTGTGGCAATCTTGTTGGTTTTATCGTGGTGGTTTCCGGAAACGACCATCAGGCTCGACTATGGGTTGAGCTGTCCCGGCTCCAATCCATCGAGGCGAGCCACTCTCTGATTCCCCGACACCTCCGGAAGCGGCTCACTTTGTTTCCCCCGCAGTAGTGAGGTACCGAAGGGCGCTGCCCGTGCCGGTATGCGTCCCCCGCGATCGGCGGGCGCGCCCTTCGGTCTTCTCGATCCATAGAGCTGTCTTCTCCCGCACGATGTGCAGATAGCTTCCATAAAAGGTATCTGACGGCGCGGCAGCTCGATACGCGAGGCCGTGTGGTGGCATCAAACAGACGACAGTCACCCAGGTGCCCTTTCCGGATTCGTCGCGACGGACATCGGCGCTCGCCTCGTACTTCCTACAATGATCAACAACGCACGGTGCATCGCTTCGCGAGCAGCAACGGCAGGTAGCGGCAGCATGGATTCACGAAGGTTGGTCCGCACTCGATCGTCGATGTCGTCGGCAACGTCGACGTGCGACCGGACTCGGCCGGTGACTTCGGGATCGAGCCCGATAGACGGCGCGCTTCGCCGGATCAACCGAGCACGCCGAGTGACCGTGCTCACGCGAACAACGCCCGCGCGGTTCAATCAAACTCAAGAGCTGCCTGCGCAACTGCGTCGTCGTGCGCTTCTGTCGGCCAAGCCGGTGATGTCCGTGCCGTCGATTGGCCGCCCAAAACTGCACAGCTACCGAACCGGAGCGAAGGCACCGGTCGGAGAACCTACGACGGCGCGACGTTCGCAAGCCAAAAATTTCGATCAGCGGTTGCGCGACCACGTTAAGCCTTCGTAAAGTCGTCCGAAGAGTTAGTTGTTAAGCCAACTAGTGACCAGGACGATTCATGACAGCGCGCCGACACTCCTTCCGTACTCGCGGCACCGCCGCCGCCGGAGTCCTCATCGCGGTGGCGACAGCCGCGCTGGCGACGCCGCGGCCCGAGATGCAGCCCGAGGCCATCCGTCTCACCGCACCGCACACCTCGAGCTTTGCCGACGCGAAGTGGGGCAGCGCGCAGGCCGACAACACCGCCAAGAACGCCTACGGGGACAACGCAGCCCAGCAGGACCCAGGCTCACTGTTCACCATCGAGAAGGCGATCGGTGTGCGGCCCATCTGGGGCAAGCACGACAGTGCCAACCGCAACATCACCGGGCAGGGCGTCGGCGTGGCGCTCCTCGACTCCGGCACCAATCCCGTCGCGGGCCTCGATGCACCGGGCAAGGTCACCTACGGCCCCGATCTGTCCATCGAGGGCAACGGCGTTCTGGCCGATCAGGACACCTACGGACACGGCACGTTCATGGCCGGCATCATCGCCGGCAGGCGCGCCGGCAATCCCTCCTCAGATCTCCCGACCGCGCCGGCCTCGGTACAACTCGGGGTCGCACCGGACGCCAAGCTGCTGTCGATCAAACTGGCCACGACCGACGGCAGCACGGACGTCAGCCAGGTGATCGCCGCCCTGGACTGGGTCACCGAACATCCGATCCTGCCCGACGGCACCGCGGTGCGTGTCATCAACCTGTCCTTCGGAACCGACTCCACCCAGAGCTACCTGCTCGACCCGCTCGCCGCAGCAGCGGAGAACGCCTGGCACCACGGCATCGTCGTGGTCGCCTCAGCAGGCAACGAGGGTTCGGCCGCCGGACAACTCACCGACCCTGCCTACGACCCGTACCTGATCGCGGTCGGTGCCGCCGACGCCGGCAACCAGGTCGGCGGCTGGGCGGCGCCACGCACCACCGCGGCGTCGTTCTCCAACGTGTCTTCGACGCGCCACGTCGACCTGCTTGCTCCCGGCACCTCGGTGGTGTCGATGCGCGATCCCAACTCCTACATCGACCGGAACAACCCGCAGGGACTCGTCTCGGGTGATCAGAGCGGCACCTTGTTCCGCGGAAGTGGCACCAGCCAGGCCGCGGCCGTCGTGTCCGGGGCAGTGGCCGACCTGTTGCAGGCCTACCCCGCGCTCACCCCCGACCAGGTGAAGTACGCACTCACCTCCTCGGCCGACCCCACCCCCCAGGCCGGAGTGTCCGCGGCCGGAGCAGGCATGATCAACCTCAACCGAGCCTTCGACGTGGCACAACACCTCGTCGGTACCGACAAGAACGCCGCGACGCTGCGCGCGGCGGCAGTGCAGAACTTCACCCAGTCGACCGGGCAGGGCTCACTTGACGCAGCCAGAGGTGGCGCTGTCCTGCTCGACGCGGACGGCAACCCGATCACCGGCGAGGTCGACGCGCAGGGCAACCCCTGGAACCCGGCAGCCTGGTGGGCCGCGTCGTCCACCCTCACCGCGTGGTCCGGCGGCCAATGGATGGGCACACAGTGGACCGGCCAGGGATGGACGACAACCACGACGAGCACCGGATCGACCGACGACGCCTGGACCTCGGCCGAATGGAAGTCTGCCCGATGGAGCGACGCCGACTGGTCCTCCGCGCGATGGAGCAGCGCCGCATGGTCCTCCGCACGCTGGTCCTCGGCCCGCTGGTCCTCGGCCCGCTGGTCCGGCGACGACTGGACCTCGGCGAACTGGTGACACGTACCCCCATTGGAAGGTGACGGCGAACTCCGAAGTAGACAACCTCGCCGTGCACCGCCTAGCCACATCACGACGAGCAAGCTGGCGCGATCGGGTCGCCATAGCGCTGTCTCGCATCGACGTCAGGGTGAGGCGGGCACGGGACGGACGCAGCGCGGCATCGTTCGCTGAGCATTGTCGTTTGGCCGACTGTCGGGTTGTCCGGTGCTCCTGAGCGGTCTTGTTCGTCGAAGAAGGAGATCCGGCCGTTGGTTTCGAGCACAGCGACTTTTATGTCGGCGAGCCGTTCGATGCCTTCGTTGCGTGCAGCCGCCATCAGGTCGTCGATCGAGACGCGTTCGGTCTTCAGTGTGGACATGACCGGTTCGCCGCGGTCCACCACGACGACGGCCGTGCCGTGTGAGCGGCCGCAGGGCCCGCCACAGGCGTATTCGTGGTAAGCATTGGGCAACGCTAGAATCTCGGCTGGGTATTAGTCCGTTCGACGTCCGGTTGCGGTCGGGTCTCATGGAACGCAAATGGAACGTCAATACGCCCATCGCGTGGTCTGCCCGACGTGTGGCAGCTGGGCACAGTTACGGGTTGCCTACCGCGACCAGTGGCCACCGCGTGTCGTTGTCTTCTCTTGTGTCAATCAGACCGAGGCATGCCATCTGCCACCGTCGCGAGACGCGCTGTTGGGTCTGATACCGACTGGCTGGCGGCTGCCGGACACCGACGAAATGGGACACCTACCCTCGTAGCACCGGCCGACCGCCCAGCCAACGCATGTTCGTCGGCGAGGGCTATCGCGAGGCTGCCCACAGGAGTCGGTGACCACGAAGCCTTCGCGTCCAGACCTTGGACGCAGGACGTCGGGTCACATGGACCGTGGCCGGAGTTGCTCGCTCAACAGTCACGTGGCACCAGACGCCGCGGCCAGGTATGCCGAGCGGGTCGGTCCGCCTGTTCGGATGATGTTGGTCATCGGTCGGCGGTGTTTGCAGCCGAGGCCGATGAGTTGTATAAGAGTCGCCAGTGCAGCCGTGGATCCGCCGGAATACGTTCGACGTCGCTGCGGCCTGCGCCGCTAAGCATCGATGTCGAACGCTCAAAAATGGGGGTAAAATGGGGGTCACGATACGAAGTAGCTGTCGCTGTACAACAGAGGCCCCGGAATCCGGGGCCTCTGGCTCCCCCGACTGGACTCGAACCAGTAACCCTTCGAGCCACACCACGGTCGTTGGTCAGTGACGATCATCAATGATAAGCCAGGATTCTCGGCCGGTCGAACGTTGGGTCGCGTCGACGACGAACGGGTGCCGACGGTGATATTGGGTGACTAAACGATGACCACTGCGTCGGTCACCGCTGGCCGGCCGTTGCCCGCAGGCGAGATGGTCAATCGACCGGGTCCGCCGATGACAGGACCAGAGAACGCGCGCGAACTGCTCCAACCCGGTGACACGACGAGTGGGGAGGTATGGGTGACGATGCCGACCAGCGGACCGGCGCCTAGTTCGCACCGACCGCTACCCTTACCCGCGTGCAGTCGAAGCTGGCACGCCTGCTTGGCGACGGTGCCCGTGGGTTCGCTGTCGGGTTGGCTGGAACCAGCGCGATGACCTTGACGCTCAAGCTCGAGCAGCTCGCGCGTGACCGATGCCGAACAGGAACGGCCGTCGACACACGTGGGCCCTCCGACGAGCCGGTCGACTACGACGCCAGCGAACACGTTGTCACCGCCGCCGCTGCCGTGCTGCGGCACCGGCCCGACACCAAGTCCGGAGAAAGAAGCGCTCTTCCTGCTCGTGCACTGGGGTTACGGCTCGGCGGTCGGCATCGAGTACATCGAACTACTGCGCAAACACAGCACCGCACGCGCGACGGTCGAGTTCTATCTGCTGTGTCAGGCGATGGCGATGACGTTGTTTCCTACCCTGGGTGGAACACCCCCGCCGTGGCGATGGCCGCGCAGGATCCTGATCAGCTCGCTGTGTCAGCATGCGGTTTACGCGGTGGTGGTCGCTGCATCCGCGCGGGCGGTGACCACGCGTCGGTGATATCAGTTCGCCTCAGAGCATTTGATCGCTCCGTCGAGACTCTTCTTCGGCGCGATTCACGACCACCGTCCAGCTAGCGGGTCACCCGTGTGCGCGGACGCAGACCTCGTAGTGCCAACACGCCGACGAGCACACCGGCGATGACCTTTGCCGCGGCGCTCTTCTTGGGCGTTGTGCAGGCTGCGCCGGCGGCGACGTGTCGGTCGAGTCCGATTCCGGCTTGCTGTGTTGCAGCTCGGGATGATGTGCCATGAGCTGCATCTCCGGAGCGGTGCGTCGTAGCTGCGCTTGCGCACGTGCCTCGGACAACCCGAACCCGGAGTCACCGTGCGGGCCGCACAGGACGGAGGTCGTCGCGGCGAACGCACCGATCCAATTGTCTCCAACCCGAGCTCGTCATCGGGACCGGTCGGCGACGCGCCGAGGACATGGGCGCCGGGCGTGCGCGGGTCAGGCGGCAGGCTCTGCAGCAGGTAGGCCCGTTGAGTGTCCAGGGTCTCCCACAGCTGACGTGCGTACGCGCACGAATCCTCGAGAGCCTGGGACAGCAGGTCTGCGCGAGCACGGTGGTCGTCGGTCGTGAAGTGCTCACGGGCGTCACGATTGATCCGGTCCGGATCGAGCAGTTCGGGTTCGGGAATCGGCTGGGTCATGGCTGCTCCGTTCTGTGCGCGGGGTCTGTCGCGAGGCGACTTGCAGCCTCGAGGTGGAGGGCGTGGACGAATGCTTGCGGCAGATTCCCGCGCATCTGATGTTGCTGCGCGTCGTACTCCTCGCTGAACAGCTGCGGCGGGCCGACGGCCGCACGCGTTGTGTCGTACCAACTGCGCGCGGCCACCGAGTTGCCGTACTGATGGTGAGTGAGGGCGACGAGGAAGCCGCACAGCAGGAACGATCCTTCGGCGTCGGCCAACGGACGGGGGTCATGGCGGAACCGGTAGGCGTAGCCGTCCTGGGTGAGCGTCGCGCAGGTAGGCCTCGAAGGTCGCGAGCGCGCGCGGGTCGTCCGGTGCAGTGGCTCCCCGTATCCCGGCCAGCAGGAGCGCGGCGTCCAGGCTCGGGTCGTCCGGGGTGCGCTGCCAGTGTCCGTCCGGATGGACGGCGCGTGCTGCGGTGTCGGCGACGATCCGGTCGGCGAGGGCGAGCCAGTCCCGCGCACTGCCGTCTCCGTGCGCCGCCGCGGCAGATTGCCCGTAGACCGGCTGCGGCGGTGAGTCGGCTGTGGGTCCACGCCTGGTCGTCCAGTTCCCAGATGCCGGCGTCGGGTTCGGTCCATCGTTTTGCGATCGCGTCGGCCGCGGCGCGGGCTGCCCGCCAGTGATCAGTGTCCAGGCGGTCGTGGCGTTCTGCCGCCGCGAAGAGAAGTAGCGCTTCACCGAATGCGTCGAGCTGGAACTGCGAGTTCACCCAGTTGCCGACGATGTCGTAGCCGCCCGGGTAGCCCGGCAGGTTCACGTGCCGTTGGTCGGGGACGGCGGCGCCGTCAAGGGTGTACGCGGGGGCCAGCCGATCGCCATCGTCGAGCAGGCGCTCGTGCGACGAAGTGGACCGCGTCGTCGAGTAGCGGATCCGGGCCGACGCTCGCGATCGCCTGGCCCGCGTAGCACTGGTCGCGAATCCATACGTAGCGATAGTCATAGTTCCGCCCGGCCTCAGCACGCTCGGGCAGGCTCGTCGTGGCGGCAGCGACCATGCCGCCGCCCGGGCGGGTGAGCCCGCGCAGCACGGCGTAGCTGCGGCGCGTGTCGGGTGGGTTCAACGTCTCGGCGAACGTCGGAACTGCATGGCGCCAGGCTCGTTCGGTCGCTCGCCACGCGTCGTCCGGGTCGGGCGGCAGTTCGGGAAGAGGTTGATCGGCGATCTCGAGGACGAGGTCGTGCTTGTGCTCGGGTTCTACCTCGAGGTGGAGCTCGAGTGATTCGCGATGTTCGCGCGGATGCGCGTCGGCGGCACCGCTCAGTCGAAGGTGAAGTTGGCCGACGCGCGCGGTCCAAACGCCGTCGTGACGGTGCAGGTCGCTCATCGGCTCGGAGTCGTAGTCGCCGCGCGGGGCCAGCCGGATGGTCATGCGTGCCGTGCAGTCGACGGCGCGAACTTGTCGCAGCAGGACGACGCGGCGAGGTTCGCCTGGATAGGCGAGCGCCTCACGGCATTCCACGATCCCGTTGCGGGTGACCCACCGGCTGCGCCAGATCATCGACCCCTCGTCGTAGGAGCCGCCCCACACGAACGTGTCGTCGGGCGCCACGCTGTACACGCCGCGGCCACCGATCAATGCGCTGAACACCGATGGGCTGTCCCAGCGCGGTGCGCACATCCACACGATGTCGCCACGGGGGCCGACCACTGCCCCTCGCTCACCGTCTGCGAGCAGCGCGTACTCGCGAAGCACGTGAGGCGGCGTCTGCTGCGTCCGCGTCGAGCGGCCGGGCGTGGTGGTCATCGGGCAGTTCGGGCTGCGGTGAGCTCAAGTGCGGCACTCGCGGCGGCGACGGCGATGCTGGCGGCGGCGACGCGACGGTACCGTCCGGCGAGCACGAGGGGGATCAAGCTGATTGCGTGGGTCATGTCGACCCCGGCGCCGGTACGCAGGACGCCGCGCGTCGGCGCGATCGTGATTACGACACCTTGTACGAACGAACGCGCGCCCAGCACGCGCGTGACGAACGACGCGGGGATGTTGCCGGAGCCCGCGACCGCACCCGTCACTTCGACCGGCCAGGCACACAGTGCGCTTCCGACGAGCAGCTGACACAACGCGGCAGCGCGACCCGTGGCAGCGGGCGGCGAGGCGGCGGCCATCAGCGGGTGCGCCATAACCAGGCCGCTGCCGCGGTCACACCGGCCGCCATCGCCGCGACAGCGCCGTGGTGCTGCGAGGCCCACAGCTGCGGGTCGGTCTTGATCGATTTCGAGTCGAAGATCCCGTGCGCGCCGAAGTCGTGCTTGCCGCTGCGGTCGGCCGGCTCCCACAGGTTGACCGGCTGGTCGGGATCCTTGGGCTGGTCGGTCTGCTGGGCGTCGAAGCCGGTCTTGGCCAGATAGCGATCCAACAGACCCGGCGCGACCGCGTTCGCCGCCAACGTACCCATCGTGCTCGAGCCGACCCAGTACTCGCGACGATGTGGATGGTCCGAGGCATACATGACCGCGCGGGCGGCTACCTCAGGCTGGTAGATCGGCGCCACCGGTTGGGCATGGCGCGGCAGGCGCGAGAGCACCCAGGAGAACTGCGGGGTGTTCACCGCCGGCATCTGCACCATCGTCACGTGGACGCCGCTCTTCTCATGCAGCAGTTCGCAACGCAGTGACTCGTGGAATCCCTGGATCGCATGCTTGGCGCCGCAGTAGGCCGATTGCAGCGGGATTCCGCGGTAGGCGAGTGCCGATCCCACTTGGACGATCGTGCCGCGGTCGCGCGGCTTCATGTGCTTCAGAGCCGCCATGGTGCCGTAGACGTAGCCGAGATAGCTGACCTCGGTGACTCGCCGGAACTCCTCCGGCCGGATCTTGTCGAACGGTGCGAAGACGGAGGTGAACGCGTCGTTGATCCAGACGTCGATCGGTCCGATGTCGGCTTCGACTTTGTCAGCGGCGGCGAACACGGCATCAGCGTCGGCGACGTCGACCGACATCGGCACCGCGCTCCCGCCGACCTGCTCGATCTCGCGGGCGGCCGCATCGAGACCGGCCTCGCCTCGCGCGAGCAGCACGACCGTATCTCCCCTGCGTCCCGCGGCTACTGCACTGGCCCGACCGATCCCACCGCTAGCACCTGTCACTACCACCGTTCGTGTCATCCAAGTCCTTCCTCGGTTGTCGTTCATGTTTCCCATCCCATTGCCCACAGATCGCGGCTCTCAGGCTCCGCTCGGGCTGTGAACTGGCGAAGTGCCACAACGAGGACGGCACGTTGCTCGGCAGACATCGCATCCAACATGGGTGTTATCGCGTCGCGGCGGGCCTGGGTCACGCGGCCGACGATGCGTCGTCCGGCCGGGGTCAACGTCAGTTTCAGCGTGCGTCGGTCGGACGGATCATCGGCACGTGCGAGCAGTCTCATCCCGACGAGTCGGTCGCACGTACGGCTCGCTTTCGACAACGTGATTCCGGTGGCGTCGGCCGCCTCGCCGAGGCTCACCGATCCGCGGCTGGCGACCACAACCAGCACTCGCAATTGCACGATGTCGACCTGCGCGGAAACCGCCGCGAGCGAACGCACGGAAATGGCAACCAGGGAACGGCAGGCCTCCAGCAGGGCATCGACCTCGCCGGCTGAAGCGCTCTGAGTGGAGCTTCGTCGTTGCGCTGCACGACTGCCTGTGGCCATGGTTACGAGTCTGCGAGAAACGCTTGCAAAATGCAAATATCGCTAGTAGACCGGTAGATGCGGGTACAGGAGTCATGAGCACGCCGGTCGACCAGTACCGCGACATGCGCTATCCGCCGACTCAGCTCTGCCTGCGCGCGAACGCGCTGTGCAGCACGGAAGGATCATTCATGTCCACCACGGTGGCCGACGCGCTACTGGCGCGCCTGCGGGCATGGGACGTCGCCCAGGTCTTCGCCTATGCCGGCGATGGGATCAACGGACTGCTCGCAGCCTGGGGACGTGCCGACAACGATCCCGAGTTCGTGCAGGCCCGGCACGAGGAGATGGCCGCCTTCGAAGCGGTCGGTTACGCGAAGTTCTCCGGACGGGTCGGAGTGTGCGCCGCCACCAGCGGACCCGGAGCGATTCATCTGCTCAACGGGCTCTATGACGCCAAGCTCGACCATGTCCCGGTCGTCGCCATCGTCGGGCAGACCGAGCGTTCGGCGATGGGTGGCTCCTACCAGCAGGAAGTGGACCTGCTCAGCCTGTACAAGGACGTGTGCTCTGACTACGTCCAGATGTGCACCGTTCCGCAGCAGCTCCCCAATCTCATCGACCGGGCGATCCGCATCGCCTTGGACGAGAGCGCACCCACCGCGATCATCTTCCCCTCCGACGTCCTCGAGCTTCCCTACGAAGCACCGGGGCACGCCTTCAAGCAGGTTCCGTCCAGCCTCGGGATGAGCCGTGCGACGGTCATACCCGACGACACCGCGGTTCGCAGCGCGGCCGAGATTCTGAACTCGGGCCAGAAGGTGGCGTTGCTCGTCGGTCAAGGTGCGCGCGGATGCGTACCGGAACTGACCCAAATCGTGGAGCTGCTCGGCGCGGGCGCCGCGAAGGCGCTGCTCGGCAAGGACGTGTTGCCCGACGATCTGCCGTGGGTCACCGGGTCCATCGGACTGCTCGGCACCATCCCCTCGTACACGATGATGATGGACTGCGACACGCTCCTGACCGTCGGTTCGAACTTTCCCTACACCCAGTTCCTGCCCGAACTTGATCAGGCTCGCGCGATCCAGATCGACCGGTCCGGCAAGTGGATCGGCATGCGTTACCCGTACGAGCTCAACCTCGTCGGCGACGCGAAGGCGACGCTGCAAGCGCTGATCCCGTTGCTGGAGCGCAAGACCGATCGCTCGTGGCAGGAAAAGATCGAGTCCGACGTCGCCTCGTGGTGGAACACGGTCGAGCGCCGGGCCATGACCGATGCCGACCCGGTCAACCCCATGCGCATCTTTCACGAGTTTTCCAAGCGGCTGCCGGCGAACGCGATCGTGGCAGCCGACTCCGGTAGTTCGGCCAACTGGTACGCGCGTCATCTGCGCTTCACCGGTGACGTGCGCGGATCGTTGTCCGGGACGCTGGCGACCATGGGCCCTGGAGTGCCCTACGTGATCGGTGCGAAGTGGGCACACCCTGACCGGCCCACGATCGCGTTCGTCGGTGACGGCGCGATGCAGATGAACGGGCTGGCCGAACTGATCACGATCGCGCACTACTGGCGGCAGTGGTCCGACCCGCGCCTGATCGTCGCCGTACTGCACAACAACGATCTCAACCAGGTCACCTGGGAGATGCGCGCGATGGAAGGCTCGCCGAAATTCGCCGAGTCACAGACGCTTCCCGATGTCGACTACGCCGCCTTCGCACGCAGTCTTGGCCTGATCGGCACGAACATCGACGACCCCGATGCGCTCGGAGGTGCGTGGGAGCAGGCGCTGTCCGCGGATCGACCGACCGTTCTGGACGTACGGTGCGATCCCAACGTTCCGCCGATCCCGCCGCATGCGACGTTCGCGCAGGTCAAGGCGATGGCCGGTGCGGTACTGCACGGCGACGAGGACACGTGGGGGTTCGTCAAGGAGGGGGTCAAGCAGAAGGTGCAGCAGTATCTGCCCGGACGAAAGGACGACCGATGATGGGCAGGCGCAAGGCCTCAGGTTCGGACGACCCGACCGACCTCGTCCGCACGGCCGTGCATGACGTGCGTACCGGTCGTTTCGAGCGGTCCCTGTCCGCGCTGACTGCGGCAGGCGCAGCGATCACGGCCGGCGAGATCTACCTGTCCCACGATGGCGCCAGCTTCGGCAACAAGGTGATGTGGTGGCCGGTGGTCGTCATACCGACGGCGATTCCGGCCGGTGTCGCTGCCATGTTCTCCCGTCGCGCTGCGCACACAGTCTTGCCGCTGTGTTCTGCCGCGATCGTGGCCAATGGCCTCCAGGGCACCTACCTGCATCTGCGCGGGATCGCGCAGCGCCCGGGCGGCATCACCCGATACAACCTCGAGGCCGGACCGCCACTGTTCGCGCCACTGCTCGCCTCGCTGGTAGGCGGGATGGGGCTGCTCGCGTCGGTCCTGCGTCGTGAGGGGCGCCCGCCGCAGGGGGATCCGGCAGGCTCGGCCTGATGCCGTACCGCAGCCCCGACCAACGCGCGATCACGCCGCAACACCGCGGCCGCTTCCCCGGCTTCGACGTGCTCGATCAAGCCGCGGCGTGGGACGACGTCACGGCCGGCGTCGTGCTCGCCCGCCTCGCGCTGCCCGATCAGCTCGCCTTCTTCTCACCGACCGAAGTCGCGATCGCGGCGCCCTTGCTCGATCTGCTGCTCGCCCAGGATTGCGAGCCGAAGGTGCCGGTGCTGCAGCTGATCGACAACCGCCTGGCGATCGGCGAGACCGACGGCTGGCACTACGACGACATGGCTGAGGACGGGCAGGCGTGGCGCGACAGCCTTGCCGATCTCGATGCGGACTCCGCTGACAAGCACTCAGGACGTGGTTTCGCCCATCTCATCGACGCCGAGCGCGCGGTGTTGGTGCAATCAATCCAGGAGCTCTCCGCCGACGGCGCGAAGTGGCGCGGCCGCAACGCATCGCACGTGTGGAGCCTGTGGACCCGTTACGCGTGCACGGCCTTCTACTCCCACCCGTGGGCGTGGAACGAGATCGGCTTCCCCGGCCCTGCCTACCCGCGCGGTTACCTCAACCCCGGCGTGGGGACGTTGGAGCACTGGGAGGTCGCTGACCACGACGACAGCGACCCGGTGCCGTTCAGCGAACGGATCGAACGCGCACGCGCGGAACATGCCGACCTGCTCGGCGGCTCGCCGGATCCGACGTCATGAGCGGCCGCAGCAACTATCGCGAGATCCGCGCTCGCAACGAGTCGGCGTGGTTGATCCCCAACGACGGCAGCAGAACCAACCATCGGCTACGTGCGGACATGCGCCGCTACGCCGATGGCGACGAGGTGGATCTGGTCGTGGTCGGTGCGGGCGCCGGCGGCGGTGTGCTCACGCAGCGGCTCGCCCGGGCAGGCTGGCGGGTCGTCTGCCTGGATGCCGGGCCGTTCTGGGATCCCGACGCCGACTGGGTGTCCGACGAGCGTGGGGCACATACGTTGTACTGGACCGAGCCGCGCCAGATCGGTGGCGAGGACCCGGTCCCGCTGGGGTCGAACAACTCCGGCCGCGGAGTGGGCGGGTCGATGATCCACTACGCCGGTTACACACCGAGGTTGCACCCGTCCGACTTCACCACGTATTCCGTCGACGGCGTCGGTGCCGACTGGCCAATCGGCTACGGCGACCTCAAGCCGTTCTATGAAGCGATCGAACAAGAACTGCCGGTTGCCGGCCAGCCCTGGCCATGGGGTGACCCCCATACGTATCCGCACCACGCCCACCCGGTCGGTGGCAATGGCTCGATGTTCTTGCGCGGCGCGCTCGCGGCCGGTATCGAGGCGCGGGTCGGCCCGGTCGCGATACCCAATGGTCGGTTCGGGAATCGACCGCACTGCATCTACCGCGGCTTTTGCCTTCAGGGCTGCAAGGTCAACGCCAAGGCCAGCCCGTTGATCACCCACATCCCGGACGCGCTGGCGAACGGTGCCGAGATCCGTGCCGACTCGATGGTCACGCGGATCGTCGTCGACGATCGCACCAACACCGTGACCGGCGTCAATTATCTGCGCGCCGGGCCGCGAGCACTATCAACGTGCGAAGGCTGTTGCCGTCGCCGGCTATGCGATCGAGACGCCGCGGTTGCTGCTGTTGTCGGCGACCGGACGGCACCCGGAAGGGCTTGGCAACGATCACGACCAGGTCGGGCGCTACATCATGGTGCAGGGTGCGCCGCAGACCGCAGGTCGTTTCGACGACGAGGTCAGGATGTACAAGTCGCCGCCGCCGGAGGTGAGCTCGGAACAGTTCTACGAGACCGACCCGAGCAAGCCGTACCGGCGCGGTTGGGCCATCCAAACGGTCAGCCCGCTGCCCATCACCTGGGCCGAGCACATCGTCGCTCAGGGCCACTGGGGTGCGACGTTGCGCGAATATCTTCGCGACTACGTGCACTGGGCGACGCTCGGCGCGCTGTGCGAGTACCTCCCTCAGCCGGCGAACCGAGTGACGCTCGCCAACGAGAAGGACCGACATGGCCTGCCCGTCGCGCATCTGTCCTACTCGCAATGCGACAACGACAAACAACTCACTCGGGCGGCGACCGAGTCGATGGAGACGATCCTGAAGGCGGCCGGGGCAAGCGAGGTGCTCACCATCGACCGCTACGCGCACCTGGTCGGCGGCGCACGAATGGCCGCGCAGGCATCCGACGGTGTGGTCGACGCGGCACACCGCGTCTTCGGCATGCCGAACCTCTACGTGGTCGACGGCTCGACACTGCCGACCCAGGGCGCGGTCAACCCCGCGTTGACCATCATGGCGCTCGCAGCACGTGCTGCAGACCGGCTCGTCCGCCTCGGCCGTCGTGGGTTGACCGAGCAGCAAACCGAGCTCTCGTCATGACTTCGACCATCGCCGACGTGACCGTCGACATCCGCAGCTTCGACACCCCCGAGCGCGAGGCGGACGGAACCCTGTCCTGGGACGCCACGACCGCGGTCGTGGTCATCCTGCATGCCGAGGAAGCGACAGGGCTCGGCTGGACGTACTCCTCCCCGGCTGCGGCCGACGTCATCCACCACCATCTGGCGGGTGTCGTCCGTGACCGTCCCGTGCCTGACATCAGCGACGGTTGGGCCGCGATGCGTCGCGCCTGCCGCAACCTCGGCACCAAAGGCTTGGTCATGCAGGCGATCAGCGCGGTCGATATCGCCTGGTGGGATCTCAAGGCGCGCGTGCTCGGTGTCTCGCTGTCCACCCTGCTCGGGTCGTGTCGCCCGGCGGTACCCATCTACGGGTCCGGCGGGTTCACGACGCTCACCGACCGCCAGCTCGAGGAGCAGGTCGAGTGGTGGCAGTCGGTGGGTGCAGCCGGCATGAAGATCAAGATCGGCGAATCGTGGGGCAACAACATCGCACGTGACCTCGACCGCGTGCGCCGGCTGCGCGATCTTGCCGGCGACGGCGTCGAGGTCATGGTCGACGCGAACGGTGCGTACTCGGTGGGACAGGCGCGGCGGGTAGGCGCTCGGTTGGACGAACTGGGCGTCACCTGGTTCGAGGAGCCCGTGTCCAGCGACGACATCGGCGGGCTGAGGGCGGTGCGCGACGCGGTGCGCTGCGATGTCGCCGCCGGCGAGTACGCCGCTGACGTGTACGACGCAGCGGCCCTGGCCGCAGTGGTGGACTGCCTCCAACTCGACGCGACCCGCTGCGGTGGGTACACCGGGTGGCTTCAGTGCGCAGCCCTTGCCGAGGCCCACAACCTGCAGGTGTCCGCCCATTGTGCGCCGGCGATCCACGCGCCGATCGCTGCCGCAGTGCCGAATCTGCGCCACGTCGAGTGGTTCGCCGACCACGCCCGGCTCGAGCCGGAACTCGTCGACGGTTCGCCGCAGCCGAACGGCGGCGCTATCGAGCCGAACCGGGCAGCGCCCGGACACGGAATGACCCTTCGCTGTGACGTCGAAACC
>CAVWEO010000035.1:0-60210 GCA_963753995.1 uncultured Actinomycetota bacterium
ACCTGTACAACGGGCTGCTGTTCTTGTGCCTGGTCCCCTCGACCGTGCAGTCGTCGATCGCGTTCACCTCAATTGCGCGGGGCAACGTGTCGGCCGCGCTGGTCAGCGCTTCACTGTCCAACATCGTCGGGATCGCCCTGACCCCGCTGCTGGTCGTGCTGCTGATGAACACCAGCGGCGGCGCCCGGATGGACGCCACCGCGGTCCGCGACGTGCTGGTCCAATTGCTGCTCCCGTTCGTGGCGGGCCAGCTGATGCGGCCGTGGATCGCGGACTGGGTCCTCCGGCACGCGGTGCTGACCAAAGTCGTCGACCGCGGGTCGATCCTGTTGGTCGTCTACACCGCGTTCTCGATGGGCATGGTCGAACACATCTGGGCCAGCGTCGACCCGTGGCAATTGGCGATCGTCGCGGTCGTCAACACCGTACTGCTGGCATTGGTGCTGGCGTTCACCTGGTTTGTCGGCCCGACGATCGGCCTGGACCGCGGCGACCGCATCGTGCTGCTGTTCTGCGGCTCGAAAAAAAGCCTGGCATCCGGACTTCCGATGGCGCTGGTGTTCTTTCCCGCCGCGACCGTCGGTGTGATCATGTTGCCGCTGATGATCTTTCACCAGATCCAGCTGATCGTGTGCTCGGTGATCGCGAGCCGGCTGTCCCGCGACTCCCTTGACGACGAAGCGGCGGCCGCCAGGCCCGCCTAGTTGCGGCTGACGTCGATCGGGTGGGTGGCCAGCATCGACAGCGGCTGGGGCTGGCGCCGCAGAACCCGGCCCCACAGATCCACCCGCGGCTCGACCAAGACGTCAGAAGGCAGGGCCGACAACACAATCCAGTCGTCGCGCTCGATCTCACCTTCCAGCTGACCGATGGTCCAGCCGGAGTAGCCGGCGAAAATGCGGACGCCTTCCACCGCCGGGGCGATCAACTCGGGGTCGGCGTCCAGGTCGACCATCGCCATCCGGCCGGCCACATGCCGCAGCCCGGGCACGTCGTCGGCGACGGCGCCGACCCGCAACACCGCCAGGCACAAGGCCGCATCGCGCTTGACCGGTCCGCCGATGAACATCGTCTTCGGCTTCTGCGACAGCTTGGCCCACTGCGGCAGCACGTTGTACACCGCTGTCTCGCTGGGCCGGTTGAGCACCACGCCCAACGTGCCCCCGTCGTTGTGCTCGACGATGTAGATCACGCTGCGACGGAAGGTCGGCTCGAGCAGATCCGTATTGGCCAGAAGCAAAGTGCCCGCTCGCACTCGGTGTGCGGCAGGGGCGATGAAATCCTCTGGGTCTTCGGACTGCGCCACTTGTCCATCATGGCATCCGGCCACGACGGCCGTGGTCAACCCGAAGCACGGTAGGTGAGAATTTGTAGTGTTGTAACAGGCGCCCCCGCTGCCCGGTCCGATCGCCACCGGGTCCGGTCACCGCCCAGCCAATTGGAAGCAGGTTCAGTGACTCCTCCGAGCGCGCCGGTGGCTGTCTGGCGCTCGGTACGCGCGCTGCCCGACTTTTGGCGGCTGCTGGAGCTGCGGCTGGCAAGCCAATTCGGCGACGGACTCTTCCAGGCAGGCCTGGCCGGCGCACTGCTGTTCAATCCCGAGCGCGCCTCGAGCGCGCTGGCCATCGCCGGCGCATTCGCGGTGCTGTTCCTGCCGTATTCGCTGCTGGGCCCATTCGCCGGCGCACTGATGGACCGTTGGGACCGCCGGCGGGTGTTGATCGCCGCCAACGCGGGCCGGGTGGTGTCGGCAGCCGTCGTGGGCATCAGCCTGGCGCTGGGTGCCCGCGACCTATTCGTGCTGTGCGGCGCGTTGGTGGTCAACGGGCTGGCCCGATTCGTCATGTCGGGACTGTCGGCCGCGCTGCCCCACGTCGTCCCCCGGGAGCAGGTCGTCACGATGAACTCGATCGCGTCGGCGGTCGGCGCGGTGGCAGCCTTTCTCGGCGCCAACTTCATGCTGGTGCCGCGCGCACTGTTCGGCTCCGGCGACGCCGGCGCCGCGTCGGTCATCTTCCTGGTCACCGTCCCGCTGCTGATCGCGCTGCTGCTCTCACTGCGCTTCTCCGACCACTTGCTGGGTCCCGATCACACCCGGCGGGCGATCCATGGGTCGGCCGTCTATGCCGTCCTCACCGGCTGGCTGCACGGCGTGCGCACCGTGCTGGACCGCCCCACCGTCGCGGCCACACTGTCCGGGCTGGCCGCCCATCGGATGGTGTTCGGCATCAACTCCCTGCTGGTGCTGCTGCTGGTGCGCAACGGGCACTCGGCCGCGGTCTCGCCGCTGAGCAGCGCGCTACTGTTCGTCGCCGCCGCCGGCGCCGGATCCTTCCTGGCCAATCTGGTCACGCCGCCGGCCGTGCGCCGCTGGGGCCGTTACGCCACGGCCAACGGCGCGCTGGCGGTCGCTGCCGTCATCGAAATCGCCGGTGCCGGTTTGCAGCTGTGGATTTTGGTGGCGGGTGGCTTCCTGCTCGGCGGGCTCGGTCAGGTGCTCAAGCTGTGCGCCGACACCGCCATTCAGATCGACGTCGACGACGCGCTGCGCGGACACGTGTTCGCCGTGCAGGACTCACTGTTCTGGGTCGCGTTCCTCGCCGCGATCACCGGCGCGGCCATCGTGATCCCCGCAGACGGTCACTCGTCGGCGCTGGTCGTGGCGGGCAGCATCGTCTATCTGCTGGGGCTGGCCGCCCACAGTGTCATCGGGCGCGCGGGGAATCGTTAAGGTACGCAGGTGGCCGACCTTTCGCAGATTGTCGAGGACCTGCGCGCCGAAAGCGATGAGCTGGACGCGCTGGTCGCGGCGCTGCCCGAGGATGGCTGGGCGGCGCCGACGCCCGCCGCCGGGTGGACGATCGCCCACCAGATCGGGCACCTGCTGTGGACCGACCGCGGCGCGCTGGTGTCGGTCACCGACGAGGACGGCTTCGCCGACGTGGTCAAGTCCGCTCTCGACGACCCGATCGGTTTCGTCAACACCGCGGCCGACGAGTTGGCCGCCGTTCCGCCCGCCGAGTTGCTCGCCGACTGGCGGGCCACCCGCACACAGTTGCACGACGCGCTGCTGACCGTCGACGACGGGCGCAAGCTGCCGTGGTTCGGGCCGCCGATGAGCGGCCCGTCGATGGCCACCGCCCGCCTGATGGAAACCTGGGCGCACGGCCTCGACGTCGCCGACGCGCTCGGCGTCGCCCGCCCGGCGACCGCCCGGCTGCGCTCGATCGCCCACATCGGGGTGCGCACCCGCGATTTCGCGTTCGTCATCAACGAGCTGCAGCCCCCGGGTGAACCCTTCCGGGTCGAACTTCGCGCACCGGACGGCGGGCTCTGGACGTGGGGACCGGAGGCCGCCGCACAGCGGGTGACCGGGTCGGCCGAGGACTTCTGCTTTCTGGTCACCCAGCGACGCCCGCTGGGCGAGCTGGACATCACCGCCGACGGCGACGATGCGGCGCGCTGGCTGCCGATCGCGCAGGCCTTCGCCGGTCCTCCCGGCGGAGGTCGATGAGCGCGTAGCGCGAAGAGAGGCTCCGCCGCATGCTTCGAGCGGAGGTCGATGAGCGCGTAGCGCGAAGAGAGGCTGGCCCGGCGGCTCGAGCGGAGGTAACCCTAACCTTATTTCCGGTAGGCTCACGGCCCGTGAGTGACGCACCGGTGACCCTGCCGCGGGAGTTGACCGATCTCAGCGACGAGGTCCGCGCCGCCCCCGCGCCGCCCACACCGGTGCTGACCGATCCGTACGCGCTGCGTCCGGCGGACCCCGATATCGACGCCGAGTTGATCTCGCGCTGGATGAACATGCCGCATCTGGTCCAGGCGTGGGAATCGGACTGGCCGGTGCCGCGATGGCGGGATTACCTGCGCGCCCAGTGTGCGGGTGACTACTCCCGGCCGTTCATCGGCGCCATGAACGGCCAGGACAGCGGATACGTCGAGGTATACCGCGCCGCAAAGGATTCCATCGCCACCCGCTACGACGCGGACCCCTACGACGTCGGGCTGCACGCCGCCATCGCCGAACTGTCGATCGTCAACAAAGGGCTCGGGCCGTTCCTGCTGCCGCGTATCGTCGCCAGCGTCTTTGAGGTCGAACCCCGTTGCCGCCGAATCATGTTCGATCCCGATCACCGCAACACCTCGGCGCGCAGGCTGTGTGAATACGCCGGCTGCGCGTTCCTCGGCGAGCACGACATGAGCAACCGGCGGATGGCGCTGTATGCGCTGCCGCGCACACCTGACGACGTCCCCGACACCCGCTAGTCACCACCGAGATCCACGCTGGCGCGCCGGTTACTCGCACTTCTGCGCGCCAGTGTCAATCTGGAGAAGGTGTTCCATCTGAGAGCTCGCGGTAGCCGTCGTAGTCGGGTTTCATTGCCGCGGCGACCAATTCCCACAGCACCTCGTCAGTACCGCCACCGACCCTGGCCAGCTTCATGTCCCGCCACCACCGGCCGAGCGGCGTCTCGTCGACCAGGTAGCCGGAGCCGCCGAAGATGTGCATGCACTCCGACAGCACCTCTTCGCCGAGTCGAGCGGCGGTGACCTTCACGGCCGCGGCGGCCCGCAGATCGAGTCGTCCCTCGGCGGCAATCCCGTTGAGCCCGTGGCGAAGCAGGTCGACGCGGGCCTGCAGGTCTGCCATCCGTAACCGCAGCGCCTGATGTTCGAACAGCGTCGCGCCGAACTGCCTGCGCTCGACCATCCTGGCGTGCGTGATGGCGAGAACCCGCTGGCAGCCCCCGGCGACCTGACCGGCGATCGACATTCGCTCGTGCGCCAGCCCCCAGGAGATCGCCGCCAAACCCGTTCCGGCACGCGCGATCAACGCGTCGGCGGGCACCCAGGTGTCGATGTGTACCGCGGCGGTGTCCAGGGGTGCCGCACCGACTTTGCGATACGGCGCCTGGATATCGGTCTGCGCGGTCGGCACCGCGATCACCAGCACGTTGCCGTGCCGGCTGGTGTTGTCGTCATCCACACCGCGGCCGACCACCATGATGTAGTCGGCCACCGGGGAGAGCGAAACGTATTTTTTGATTCCGCGGACTTCGAATCCGTCTCGTACAGAACGGACTTCGGTCTCGACGATCTGCAGATCCGAGCCACCCGACTCCTCCGAGGCGCCGATGCACAACAATGCCTCACCCCGGATGGCTTGCTCGCAGATGTCCTTGAGGTGCTCCGAGCGGGCGAAGCGACGCAGGATGGCGATGGCCGAGTCGTGCAGGCTGACACCGACGCCGATACCGGCCGAGCCCAGCCTTCCCAGCGCGAACGCCAACGCGACGAGCTTGGCCACGTCGGGGTGCTGACCGTTGCGCCACTTCTGCGCGAACACTCCACGCTCGCCCAGGTGCTCGATCAGCTTGCGTGGAAAGCGTTCGCTGGCTTCGGCTTCCGCGGTCCATTTTGCGACGTCATCGTTGAACACGTCGTCGAGCAGCGCCCGGTACTCGTCGTTGCTCAGGTCGTCGCTCACGGAGTCACCGCCGCCAGGTTGCGTTTGACTTCCAGTCGCCGCAGCTTGCCCGACGAAGTGCGCGGCAGCGCACCCGGCCGGACGAACACCACGTTGGCCGGCACGATGCCGCACTCGGACGCCACCCGGGCAACCAGCTCGCTGCGGGCGCCGGATTCGTCGGGACCGCGGAACTCGGCGGTGATCACCAGACCCGGGCCGGGTCGCATCCCCGTCGGTGCCGACGGCCACCACCGCGCCCTCACGCACACCGCGGATCCCGGCGGCGACCCGCTCGATCTCGGCGGGAAAGACGTTGCGGCCGGCGACGGTGATGATCTCCTTGGCCCGGCCGCAGACCACCAGGCCGTTGTCCGTCAGATAGCCCAGATCACCGGTCGGGAACCAGGAACCGGGTTCGGACGGGGGATCCCCGAGATAGCCGGACATCATCGAGGTGCCCCGGATCTCGATCTCACCGACGTCGCGGCCCGGCACCTCGGCCGACTGCTCGGACGCCGGGTTGACCCGGATCTCCATACCGGGAATCGCGTCGCCCAACATCGCATGCCGCTGAGGCTCGGAATCAGCTGTCCCCGAGGGTATCTCATCGTAAACCAGTCCCCGGCCCGGCGCGGGGATCGTCACCGCGCAGGTGGATTCGGCCAGCCCGTAGGACGGCGCCAGTGCGGCGGCGTCAAAACCGAAGGGGCGCAACGCGTTGGCGAACCGCTCCATTCCGGCGCAGTCGACGGGCTCACCGCCGTTGATGGTGAACCGCACCCGTCCGAGGTCGACGTCGGACACCAACCGGGCGTACTTGCCGATCATGCTGTAGGCCATGTTCGGCGCAGCGGTCAGCGAGGCCCCGCTTTCGCTGAGCCAGCGCAGCCAACGGAACGGCGACGCGGTGAACGCCGAGGTGGGGGCCAGCCACACCGGCGTCCCGCCCAGGGCGCCGCTGAGCAGAAACGTCAGCCCCATGTCGTGGTAGAGCGGCAGCCAGGTGCACCCGCCGTCGACGGCCGGGTCGACGCCGATGCACGTCAGGAGGGCATTGACGTTGTTCAGCACCGCCTCGGCGGACAGCTGCGCGGTGCGGGGAGTTCCGGTGGAGCCCGCGGTGCCCTGCAGGATCGCCGGCGTGCCGGGAGCCGGGTCGACCGGCATGAAGTTGGTCGAGAGCTCGTGCGCGACGGTCGCCAGGTCCAGCACCGTCGGCGCCGCGTCATGGCCGCTCAGCAGGGCGAGCTCGTCGCCGTGGCTGAACACCGTCCGCACGCCGAGCCCGGCGAACCGGGTCAGCGTCGCCCGCGCCCACTGCCGCGGGTCGGCGCCGCGGACCGGGCCGGGCAGGATCGACAGGCTCCGGCCGGCCAGCCAGGTGCCGTGGATGGCCGCGACGAAGTCGGCGGTGGGCTCGCCGACCAGACCGACGGCGCCGGACTGCGGCTGGTCGAGGATCCGCGAGGCGATACCCTCGGCGCGGGCGTACACCTGCGACCAGGGCCGCCGCGTCCACGCATCGGCCGCCTTGTCGAAGACCACCAGGTCGTGAGCTGAGGTGCGCATCGCCCCGGACAGGGCGGTGGCCAGCACGCTCACCGGCCGACCGGGGCCTTTGCCCGGATGACGTTCTCGAGGTCGCCGACGGTGTCGCAGCCCAGCAGCTCCTGCTCGTTCACTGCGACGCCGAGTTTGTCTTCGATCGCGACCATGCCCACCGCGAACGCCACCGAGTCCAGGCCGACGTCGTCGACCAGCCGCGACTCCGGGGTCAGCCGGCTGACGTCGATGTTGAGGTCATCGCGCAGGATCTCGGTCAGAGCAGCGCTTACCGAGTCCGGGCGCGACAAATCGGAGGTCATGGGCCGTCACAGTACCGGGCTGCCGCAGCGGACAGGGATCTACGTTTTGGGCGCCAAGGCGCTGGCCGCATCGGCGGCGCCGTCACCGTCGGTGTCGGTGAGCTTGACGTCCCACCGGCCGTCGCCATCGGTGTCGACGTACCCGGTGACGCCGTCGGCGCCGGTGACGAGAGCGCGGTCGGCCAGACCGTTGCCGTCGCTGTCCAGCAGCCGCACCCCGTCGCGGCCCTCGGTGCCGACGTCCGGCCCGAACTCCGCGAGCGGCCTGCCGGTGTGCTCGACGCCGTCGAGGCCGAACCAGCGCAGGCCGGTCGGGGGCCGTGGCGGCCGTTCGGCGGTGATCGCCCAGGTCCCGGTTCCGTCGTCGGTGAAATAGCGTTCACCACCGGCTGACATCGAGGACGGCGTGGTCGGCGATACCGTCACCGTCCAGGTCGGCCAGCGCGTCGTCGGTCAGGCCGTCGCCGTCGACATCGAGACCGACCGCGTCGAGCCGGCCGTCGCCGTCGAGGTCGAGATCGGGACCGCGGTCCCAGATGGCTGCTGCGCCGTCACCGGCGCTGAGGCAATACTCCATGTCCATGGGACGCAGCGTCGTGGCTAGGGGTTCCCGCGCGTTGCCCACCACGACTTCAGCTCGGCCGTCGCCTCCTCGTGGGTCAGCGGTCCGCGGTCGAGCCGCAACTCCTTGAGGTAGCGCCACGCCTCCCCCACCTGCGGGCCCGCCGGGATGCCGAGCAACTCCATGATCTCGTTGCCGTCGAGGTCCGGCCGGACCCGTTGCAGGTCTTCCTTGGCCGCCAGTTCGGCGATCCGCGCCTCCAGGTCGTCGTAGTTGGCCTGCAGCCGGGCCGCGCGTCGCTTGTTGCGGGTGGTGCAGTCCGCGCGCACCAGCTTGTGCAGCCGTGGCAGCAGCGGACCCGCGTCGGTGACGTAGCGCCGTACGGCCGAGTCGGTCCACTTGCCGCCGCCGTAGCCGTGGAACCGCAGGTGCAGGTACACCAACTGCGAGACGTCGTCGATGATCTGCTTCGAATACTTCAAGGCGCGCAACCGTTTTCGGGTCATCTTGGCGCCGACGACCTCGTGGTGGTGGAAGCTGACCCCGCCGTCGGATTCGTGCTTGCGAGTCGCGGGCTTGCCGATGTCGTGCAGCAGCGCCGCCCAACGCAGAACCAGATCCGGTCCGTCGTCTTCCAGCGCGATGGCCTGCCGCAGCACGGTCAGCGAATGCTCGTAGACGTCCTTGTGCTGGTGGTGCTCGTCGATGGCCATCCGCATGCCGCCGACGTCGGGCAGCACCACGTCGCCCATCCCGGTTTGCACCATCAGGTCGATGCCGGCGACCGGGTCGGCGCCGAGCAGCAGCTTGTCCAGTTCGGCCGCCACCCGCTCGACGGTGATCCGGCCGAGTTGCGGGGCCATGTCCAGGATCGCCTCCAGCACCCGTGGCGCCACGCCGAAACCAAGTTGCGAGACGAACCGGGCGGCGCGCAGCATCCGCAGCGGGTCGTCGCCGAACGACACCGACGGCGGCGCCGGGGTGTCCAGCACGCCGGCCCGCAGGGCGGCCAACCCATCGAGCGGATCGACGAATTCGGCTGCGCCGGCCGCGGTGACGCGCACCGCCATCGCGTTGACGGTGAAGTCGCGGCGGACCAGATCGTCGTCGAGGGAGTCGCCGAAGCGGACCTCCGGGTTGCGCGACACCCCGTCGTAGCGGTCGGCCCGAAACGTGGTGATCTCCAGGCGCTGACCACTCTTCTCGGCGCCGATGGTGCCGAAGTCGATGCCGGTGTCCCACAGCGCGTCGGCCCACGGCCGCAGCAACTTCTGCAGCTGCTCGGGGCGCGCATCGGTGGCGAAGTCCAGATCGGTGCTCAGCCGCTGCAGCACGGCGTCGCGCACCGAACCGCCGACCAGATACAGCTCGTGTCCGGCGCCGGCGAACAGCGCGCCGAGCCCGCGCAGGACGTCGGCATGGCTGTTCAACGCGACCGCGGCAGCGGCCAACAGCTCGGCATCCTGGGTCCTCGGGCACGGAGAAAGAGTAGTCGGACGACGACACGGTGGCTACTGGCCGCTGAGCAGTCCTGCTGTCCTGGCCCGCTCGTCCAATCCCGCAGCTCACGACCGGCGAGTGTGCCCGGAGCGTCTGAGCACGCCAGCTACTATCGCTTGGGTGTCCGACGGCGAAAATCCGCAACCACGTCGGCGCCGGGGGAGGCGCCGCGGTCGGCGCTCGGCAGGGTCAGGCGAAGCCAAATCCAGCAACGAGCCGACGCCCGCCGCCGCCACGCCTTCTGACACCGCGAAGTCCGGGCAGCGTCGCCCGGGGCACCGTGGACCCGAACGGCTGCGCACCGTGCACGAGACTTCAGCCGGCGGATTGGTCATCGACAACATCGATCGCCCGCGCGAGGAACAGGTGGCGGCGCTGATCGGCCGGGTGGACCGGCGCGGTCGCATGCTGTGGTCGCTGCCCAAGGGGCACATCGAGCTCGGCGAGACGGCCGAGCAGACAGCGATCCGGGAAGTAGCCGAGGAGACCGGGATTCAAGGCAGCGTGCTGGCGGCACTGGGCCGCATCGACTACTGGTTCGTCACCGACGGCCGCCGCGTCCACAAGACCGTCCATCACTACCTGATGCGTTTCTCCGGCGGCGAGCTGTCCGACGAGGACGTCGAGGTCGCCGAGGTGGCGTGGGTGCCGCTGCCCGAGCTGCCCTCCCGGCTGGCCTACGCCGACGAACGCAAGCTCGCCGAAGTGGCCGATGAGCTGATCGACAAACTGCAGAGCGACGGCCCGGCCGCGCTTCCGCCGCTACCGCCCAGCACGCCGCGGCGACGGCCGCAGACCCACTCGCGCACCCGCATCCGCCGGGCCGACGAGCCCGTCCGAGGCCGGAAGAACGGTCGCGGTCCCGGGCCGTAGCCGCCGACAACGATGCAGAGCAATTCGAGGTGGGGGCAACACCCGCTGGCGGGGATCGACCGCGGTTCGACGGCGCTGCGACTCCGGCGGGGCGTGCTGTCGCGCCTGCTGGCAGTCGTCGGCATCCTGGTCGGCCTGAGCGTCGGCGTGCGTGCCGACCGCGGCCGCCGGTGAGCCCGGCGCTACGCCGTTCGTCCAGGTCAGCATCGACCAGGTCACCCCGCAGGTCGTCACCACCACCAGCGAGCCGGTGGTGACCGTCGCCGGGACCGTGACCAACATCGGCGACCGCCCGGTCCACGACGTGATGCTCCGCCTCGAGCACGCGGCACCGGTCCCCGTCTCGATGGGACTGCGCACCAATCTCGACGGCGACACCGACCAGTACGAGGCCGCGATGGAGTTCGCGACGGTGTCCCCCGTGCTCCAGCGCGGCCAGAAGGTGAAGTTCTCCTTGTCGGCCCCGATGCGGTCGGCGGCCAAACATTCGCTGGACATCGCCGCGCCCGGCGTCTACCCGCTGCTGGTGAACGTCAACGGCACGCCCGACTACGGCGAACCGGCGCGGCTGGACAACGCCCGTTTCCTGCTGCCCGTCCTCGGCGTGCCGCCCGATCCGCTGGACACCGCCGGCGGCGCGACGGGCGCGCTGGACACCGTGATCGCGCCCGACACCTCGAAACCCGTGCCGGTCACCATGCTGTGGCCGCTGGCCGACCGGCCCCGGCTGGCACCCGGTGTTCCCGGCGGCACGATTCCGGTGCGCCTGATGGACGACGATCTGGCCGCCTCGCTGGCCGGCGGCGGCCGGCTGGACGTGCTGCTGTCCGCCGCCGAGTTCGCCACCAGTCGTGACGTCGACCCGGACGGCGCCGTCGGCCGCTCGATGTGCCTGGCGGTCGACCCGGACCTGCTGGTCACCGTCAACGCGATGACCGCCGGCTACGTCGTCTCCGACACCTCCGCCGGCCCCGCCCAGGAGCCGGGCACCCCGACGCACCCGGGGACCGGGCAGGCCGCGGCGACCGCCTGGTTGAACCGGCTGCGCGGGCTGGCCCACCGGACCGTGCGTCGCGCCGCTGCCCTACGCCCAGGCCGACCTGGACGCGGTGCAGCGGATCGGGGAACCCGGCCTCAGCGCCACCGCGACCAGCGCCGCCGGCGACGTCGTCGACCAGATCCTCGGTGTCGTCGCAGTCCGCGGCGCCACCCTGATCCCCGACGGCACGCTGACCCGCCGCGGCGTCGACCTGCTCAGCGCCAACGGCAACACCGTGGTGGTCGCGCCCGAGGACTCTTCCGGCAGCGACTCCAACGCTGCGCTGCCGACCACCCCGGACACCGCCCCGCGGCGGCTGTCGCCGCAAGTGGTGATCGCGCCGTTCGACCCCGCCGTCGGCGCCGCATTCGCGGCGGTGGGCGCCGATCCCGTCGCGCCGAGCTACCTCAACGCCGCGCTGCTGGTTCGGCTTCGGCACGACTCCGACGTCGCCCGCCGTCAGGACGCGCTCGGCTCGATGCTGTGGCGGGCGCTGCAGCCGAAGGTCAACCCGCGTACGCAGATTCTCCTGCCACCGACCAATTGGAATCTGCGGCCCGAGGACGCGGGCGCGATCATGACCACGCTGGCGACCGCGATTCGGTCCGGCCTGGCGGTACCGCGACCGCTCCCGGCGCTGATCGCGGAAGCGTCGGCCGTCCAACCGGCCAACGGGACGCCGCAGCCGGATGCCGACGCCGCTGGACGCGGCCGGTTCAGCGATGCCGTCATCGTCAAGATCACCGCGGAGATGGGCCGGCTGGCGGGCCTGACCTCGGCCTTGGCCGCCGATCCGCGCAGCGGGCTGAACGGTGTCAGCTACACCGCGCCGCTGCGCGAAGACATGCTGCGCGCGGTCAGCCAGGCCGACCGGCCCGATACCCGCAACGGGCTTGCCCAGCAACGGCTGGACGTGCTCGGTCACGCGCTCGACGACCAGTTCGGTGCGGTCACCATCGTCACGCCGACCGGGTCGTACACGCTGGCCACCGAGCACAGTCCGCTACCGCTGGTCCTGCACAACGGGTTGGCGGTGCCGATCCGGGTGCGGCTGCATCTCGACGTGCCGCCCGGGATGACCTTCACCGACCCCGGCGACATCGAGTTGCCGCCGGGATACCTGCCGATGCGCGTGCCGATCGAGGTCAACTTCACCCAGCGCGTCGCGATCGATGCGGCACTGCACACACCCGACGGTGTGCCGCTGGGCGAGCCGGTGCGACTCTCGGTGCACTCCAACGCCTACGGCAAAGTGCTGTTCGCGATCACGATGAGCCGCGGCCGCGGTACTGGTGGCGCTGGCCGGACGTCGGCTGTGGCACCGCTTCCGCGGACAACCCGACCCCGCCGACCTGGATCGGCCGGATCCGCCGGAGGCTGAGCACCCCGTCGACGACGAGGCGAACGCGTGAGCCGCGCCATGCCGCCGCGGGGCGTTCAGCACAATCCCGGACCGTCGACCGGGCCGCTGCCGCCGACCGGTCACGTGCCGGCGCAGGGCGCCTCGCCGCAGCCCCGCCCGGAGCTCTCGGATGCCGCGCTGGTGTCCCGGTCGTGGGGCATGGCGCTGGCGACCCTGGTCAGCCGCCTGACCGGCTTCGCCCGGATCGTGCTGCTGGCCGCGATCCTGGGCGCCGCGCTGTCCAGCGCGTTCACGGTGGCCAACCAGCTGCCGAACCTGGTCGCGGCGCTGGTGCTGGAAGCGACGTTCACTGCCATCTTCGTGCCGGTGCTCGCCCGGGCCGAGCAGGATGACGCCGACCGCGGCGCGGCCTTCGTGCGCCGCCTGGTGACGCTGGCCACCACCGTGCTGCTGGGTGCCACTCTGCTGTCGGTGGCGGCCGCGCCGCTGCTGGTGCGGCTGATGCTGGGTAGCAACCCGCAGGTGAACGCGCCGCTGACCGTCGCGTTCGCCTACCTGCTGCTGCCCCAGGTCATCTTCTACGGCCTCTCCTCGGTGTTCATGGCAATCCTCAATACCCGCAATGTGTTCGGGCCGCCGGCCTGGGCGCCGGTGCTCAACAACGTTGTCGCGATCGCCACGCTGGGCGCTTACCTGGCGGCGCCCGGACAGCTTTCGGTGGATCCGGTCGAAATGGGTAACGCCAAGCTGCTGGTGCTCGGCATCGGGACCACCCTGGGGGTATTCGCGCAGACGGTGGTGCTGGTGGTCGCCATCCGGCGTCACAAGATCAGCCTGCGCCCGCTGTGGGGAATCGACGACCGGCTCAAGCGTTTCGGAGCGATGGCCGCCGCGATGCTCTGTTACGTGCTGATCAGCCAGATCGGCCTGATCGTCACCAACGAGATCGCCAGCACCGCCGCCGCTTCCGGGCCGGCGATCTACAACTACACCTGGCTGGTGCTGATGCTGCCCTACGGCATGATCGGCGTGACCGTGCTGACGGTGGTGATGCCGCGACTGAGTCGCAACGCGGCCGCCGATGACACCGGCGGGATGCTTGCCGACCTGTCGCTGGCCACAAGGTTGACCATGGTCACGCTCATCCCGACGGTCGCTTTCATGACCGTCGGCGGCTCGGCGATGGGCAGCGCGCTGTTCGCCTACGGGCATTTCGGCGACATCGACGCCGGCCACCTGGGCGCGGCGATCGCGATGTCGGCGTTCACGCTGCTGCCCTACTCCGTGGTGCTCCTGCAGCTGCGGGTCTTCTACGCCCGCGAGCAGCCGTGGATCCCGATCGCGATCATCGTCGTCATCACGATCGTCAAGATCGCCAGTTCGCTGGTCGCGCCGCACCTCACGGACAACCCCGATCTCGTCGCGGGCTATCTGGGGCTGGCCAACGGGCTGGGATTCGTGGCCGGCGCGGTCGCCGGCTACGTCCTGTTACGTAATGCGTTGCGGCCCAACGGGGGTCACTTGCTCACAGTCGCCGAGGTGCGCACGATCCTGGTGACGGCCACCGCGTCGCTGCTGGCCGGTTTGGTGGCTTACCTGGTCGACGTCCTGTTGGGCATGCAGCGACTCACCGCCTACGGCGGCGGCGCCGGGTCGCTGCTGCGGCTGGTCGTGCTCGCGGCGATCATGGTGCCGATCGTGGCCGTGGTCATGGTTCGCGCGCAGGTACCCGAGGCCGTCGCGGCGCTGGCCGTGTTGCGGCGCTGGACCGGTCTGGCCCCGGCCGACCGGCGACCCTCCGCTCCCGGGCCTCTTCCGGTCGCCGTCGCGCCCCCTTCTGGCAGGTCAGCCGACGTCACCGCCGCTGCATTCGGTGGTCGGAATCAACTGTTGCGCCCCGGCATCGTCACGTACCCTGAGCACAACAATCCGCCCGGTCGGACGGAGTATCCGGCACGAGAATCGATCCGGCGAGGGCGTCCGGAACAACCAACCGGGGAGGGGACAGGGAGGGAACCAGCGATGACGGACGGCTCACCGGACAGCACCTCGGCCAAAGCCGTCTCCGACGCACCCTTGTCGTCTGCCGGATCGTCGCCGGTAGCCGACGACTTCCATCCCGATGTGCCCACCGATCTGCAGGTCGACACGGCTGCAGCGCCCGGGCCGTCCGCACCCACCAACGGCGGATCGGCCGGCTCCGACCTCGAGACCAGCGCGTTCGCCACCGGCGATCCCATCGAGTTCGGCACACCGAGCCCGGCGGAATCGCAGGCCACGGCGCAATCTGACGAACAGCATCTGGTGCCCGGTGCCAGCATCGCCCGCGGTCGCTACCGGCTGCTGGTGTTCCACGGCGGTGCGCCGCACCTCCAGTTCTGGCAGGCACTGGATACCGCTTTGAACCGGCAGGTGGCGCTGACCTTCGTCGACCCCGACGGGAGTCTGCCCGACGAGCAGATCCGCGAGATCCTGGCCCGCACCATGAAGCTGAGCCGCATCGACAAGCTCGGGATCGCCCGCATTCTGGACGTGGTGCACACGGGCACCGGCGGCCTGGTCGTCACCGAATGGGTCCGTGGCGGTTCGTTGCAGGAGGTGGCCGACACCTCACCGTCGGCCGCCGGCGCCTCGCGCGCGATGCAAACCCTGGCCGCGGCCGCCGAGGCCGCCCACCACGCGGGTGTCGCGCTGTCGATCGACCACCCGGGCCGGGTGCGGGTCAGCATCGAGGGCGACGTCGTGCTCGCCTTCCCGGCGACCATGCCTGACATCAGCCCCGAAGACGACATCCGCGGCATCGGCGCAGCGCTGTATGCGCTGCTGGTCAACAAGTGGCCGCTGCCCGAGTCGGGCGAGCCGAGCGGTCTGGCGCCCGCGCCCCGCGATTCGTCCGGCCAGCCGCTCGACCCCAGCTCGATCGACGAGGACATCCCCTTCCAGATCTCCGCGGCGGCCACCCACTCGATCCAGCTGGATGGTGGAATACGCAGTGCCGCAACCCTTTTGAATCTGCTTCAGCAGGCCACCGTGGTCGCCGACCGCACCGAGTTGCTCGCCCCGATCGATGAGAACGCGCCGCCGCCTGCGCCGGCACGGCCCAGCCGTGAAAGCGCCGCCGGCGGTGACGCGGAACAGGCCCGCCTCCGCCGGCGCCGGGCCATCATCATCGGGCTCAGCGCCGGAGCCGCGGTCATCCTGGTAGCGCTGCTGGTCCTGGCTTCGGTGCTGAGCCGGATGTTCAGCGACGTCGGAGGCCTCGACAAAGACCAGCTCGGCCTCAACGGCCCGTCGACCTCGAGTTCCGGCGACGGTGCCGCTGCGGGCAGCCTGATCAAGCCTGCGGGTGTCACGGTGTACTCCCCCGGCGGCGAAGCCGACAATCCCTCGTCGGCTTCGCTCGCGATCGACGGTAGCCCGGGCACCGCGTGGGAGACCGACATCTACCACGACCCGGTGCCGTTCCCCGGCTTCAAGAGTGGGGTCGGCCTGATGCTGCAGCTGCCGAAGCCCACCGTTGTCGGAGCCGTCAACGTCGACCTGCCCAGCAACGGAACAAAGATTCAGATCCGGTCGTCGGCGACCGCGACACCGAGCCGGCTCGAGGACACTGCGGTGCTGAGCCAGCCGACCGCAATGCACCCGGGGCACAACACCATTCAGGTCAACGCGTCCTCGCCCACCACCTACCTGCTGGTGTGGATTCCGACCCTCGGAACGACCAACGGGCAGAGTCGGACCAGCCTCTCCGAAGTCACGGTGCAAGCCAAGTCCTGACCGGCCCGACCGAGTGAAGTGCCGGGTTTCGCCGGATTGATTACTGTCCGGCGAGTGGGCTTCGCGCAACGCATTCAGCAGGAATCGCCTGAGCAGCGCAGCGATGCCGAACTGCTGGCGGCGCACGTCGCCGGGGACCGCTTTGCCTTTGCCGAACTCTTCCGCCGTCACCACCGTCAACTGCACCGTGTCGCCTGCCTGAGCAGCCGCTGCACCGAAGACGCCGAGGACGCGCTGCAGGAGGCGATGGCGTCAGCACACCGTGCCGCCGGCGCATTCCGGCACGACGCCGCGGTCAGCAGCTGGCTGCACCGCATCGTCGTCAATGCGTGCTTGGATCGGCTGCGCCGCAACAAGACTCATTTGACCACCGTGCTCGATGACGTCTACCCCGTGCCGGATCGGACCGCGCAGGTCGAGACGGCGATCGCGGTACAGCGGGCGCTGATGCGCCTTCCCGTCGAGCAGCGGGCCGCGGTGGTCGCCGTCGACATGCACGGCTATTCGGTCGCCGACACCGCCCGACTGCTCGGTGTGGCCGAAGGAACGGTGAAGAGCCGCTGCGCCCGCGCCCGGGCCCGACTGGCCGCGATTCTCGGTTACCTGCAAGCCGATTCGGCACCCCATCGTCCGGCCGGCTAGCCGCACGGTCACCCGATGACGGACACTGGGGCAGATGGACGGAGTCGAGCCAGCCGAGGGTGACAACCCACCGCTGACCACGGACGTGCTTGCCGACCTGCAAGCAGGACTGTTCGACGACGAGACCGCGGCGCGGCTGCGCCAGCGCATCCGCACCGATCCCGCTGCCCGCCAGCAAATGGAGGCGCTGAACCGAGTACGCCGTGAGGTGGCCGCGCTGGGCCCCGACGCAGCCTCGGCACCTCCGGTCGATGCTGCGACTGTCGGCCGTGTTGCTGCGGGCCTGGGTGCCGGGTCCACCAGCGCCGCCCACGCGGTGCGCCGCGGGCGATTCCCGCGCCCGACGCGATTGGCGTTCGCGGCCGTGGGCCTGACCGCGACCGCCGCAGCGGCGTGGCTGGGCGTCACCGCGCTGATCACCCCGCCGGCAACGATGCCGAGCAGGCCCACCACCGTCGAACACATCACGGTGTCGCGCCCGCCACCGTCGATTCCGCTCTCGGACCAGCAGATCGTCGCGCTGCTGGACCGCGATCCGGATTTCGGGCCGCTGACCGATCCGCGCCGACGGGCCTCCTGCCTGGCCGGTCTGGGCTATCCGGCGAACATGCACGTGCTCGGCGCCCGCCCGGTCGACATCACCGGCCATCCAGCCGTTCTCCTGGTGTTGCCCGGCGACGCGCCGGAGACGCTGTCGGTGCTCGCGGTGGCGCCGACCTGCAGTTCGGCTAACACCGGCCTGTCGGCTGACAGGATTGTCCACCGGCCGTAGTGTTCGCGGGAACAGCACCGCCTACCCTGGCGTTCCAGTGCACTACAGCGGCTTCAAGTATTGAAGAAAGGTTGGTATGAGTTCCTCGACCAGCACCGTTCACGACGTGATCGTCATCGGCTCCGGACCCGCCGGTTATACCGCGGCGCTGTACGCCGCCCGGGCACAGCTCGCGCCGGTGGTCTTCGAAGGGACCGCCTTCGGGGGCGCGCTGATGACGACCACCGAGGTGGAGAACTTCCCCGGATTCCGCGAAGGGATCCAGGGCCCCGAGCTGATGGACCAGATGCGCGAGCAGGCACTGCGCTTCGGCGCGGACCTGCGGATGGAAGACGTCGAATCGGTGTCACTGGACGGCCCGGTGAAATCGGTCACGACCTCCGAAGGCGAGACACTGCAGGCCCGGGCCGTGGTCCTGGCCATGGGTGCCGCGGCGCGTTACCTACACGTACCGGGTGAGCAGGAGTTGCTCGGCCGAGGAGTGAGCTCGTGTGCCACCTGTGACGGCTTCTTCTTCAAGGATCAGGACATCGCCGTGATCGGCGGTGGCGACTCGGCCATGGAAGAGGCGACCTTTCTGACGAAGTTCGCGCGCAGCGTCACCCTGGTGCACCGCCGCGAAGAATTCCGCGCCTCCAAGATCATGCTCGACCGGGCCCGTGCCAACGACAAGATCAGATTCCTCACCAACAGCGCCGTGGTCTCCGTCGAGGGCGAGAACACCGTGACCGGCCTCAAGCTGCGCGACACCGTCTCCGGCGACGAATCGACCCTGCCGGTGACCGGAGTGTTCGTCGCGATCGGCCACGACCCCCGCTCCGAGCTGGTCCGCGGCCAACTCGACCTGGACGAGGACGGCTACGTACTGGTGCGCGGCCACACGACCTACACTTCGCTCGACGGCGTGTTTGCCGCCGGCGACCTGGTCGACCACACCTACCGGCAGGCGATCACCGCTGCCGGTACCGGTTGTTCGGCGGCTATCGATGCCGAGCGCTGGCTGGCCGAACACGCCGAGCCGGGCGAGCGAACCCAAACCCACCCCGCCGGAGAACCGGCGGCAGCTTCCCTCTGATTGGAGTACGTGCGATGACACAGACCGAGTCCAGCGGCGCCCCCGTGGACGTCTCCGACGCTTCCTTTCAAAGTGACGTCTTGGCCAGCAGTACGCCTGTGCTGGTTGACTTTTGGGCTACCTGGTGCGGTCCGTGCAAGATGGTCGCACCCGTGCTCGCAGAGATCGCCAAGGAATCCGTCGGTCAGTTGACCGTCGCCAAACTCGACGTCGACGCCAATCCCGAGACCGCCCGCAACTTTGACGTGGTGTCGATCCCGACATTGATCTTGTTCAAGGACGGCGAGCCGGTGAAGCGCATCGTCGGGGCCAAGGGTAAGGCGGCGCTGTTGCGGGAGCTTTCCGACGCCGTTCCCGGAGTCGGCTGAGTCGCCACACCCCGCGGCACTTTGCCTGGCGTTTTCCCTAAATCGGCGAGCGTCTGAGACAATACGGCCAAGCCTGTCAATAAAGCGGCAGGGCTGCTCACACGGCTCACCGGAGGCTTTGCATGTCGAGACCGCACCGCGGCGCCGGCGATGAACTGCGCCGTGGTGACCGTAGTGCGGCGGTCACCGAGATCCGGGCTGCGTTGGCCGCGCTCGGTCACCTCGACGGTGCGGACGCCGACCTCGGCACCGGACGCCACGTCGCCGTCGACGTCTTCGATGACGAGCTCGATCATGCCGTCCGGGCCTTTCAGCAGCATCGGGGTCTGCTGGTCGACGGCATCGTCGGCGAAGCCACCAACCGTGCGCTGCGCGAAGCGTCGTACCGGTTGGGCGCCCGAACGCTGCATCACCAATTCGGTGCGCCGATGTACGGCGACGACGTCGCGACGCTGCAGAACCGCTTGCAAGATCTCGGCTTCTACACCGGCCTCGTCGACGGATATTTCGGCCTGCAGACCCACAATGGCCTGATGTCCTATCAGCGCGAGTACGGCATGTACGCCGACGGCATATGCGGCCCGGAAACGTTGCGCTCCTTGTACTTTCTCAGTTCGCGGGTGACCGGCGGGTCGCTGCACGCGATCCGCGAAGAGGAACTGGTACGCCGATCGGGCCCGAAGTTGTCGGGCAAGCGAATCATCATCGACCCGGGTCGCGGTGGCAACGACCACGGCCTGATCTCGCAGGGTTCGGCCGGGCCGATCAGTGAGTCAGATATCTTGTGGGACTTGGCAAGTCGGCTCGAAGGCCGGATGACGGCGATCGGCATGGAGACTTTCCTGTCCCGGCCGACCAACCGCAGCCCGTCGGATCACGAACGCGCGGCGACCGCCAACGCCGTCGGCGCCGACCTGATGATCAGCCTGCGTTGTGAAACCCAGGCCACCCCGTCCGCCGGTGGTGTCGCGTCGTTCCATTTCGGCAACTCGCACGGCTCGGTGTCGACGATCGGCCGCAATCTGGCTGACTTCATTCAGCGAGAAGTGGTGGCGCGCACCGGTTTACGAGACTGCCGCACCCACGGCCGAACCTGGGATCTGCTCCGGCTGACTCGGATGCCGACCGTGCAGGTCGACGTCGGCTACATCACCAACCCGCGCGATCGCGCGATGCTGATCACCACGCAGACCCGCGACGCGATCGCCGAGGGAATCCTGGCGGCGGTGAAGCGTCTCTACCTGCTCGGGAAGAACGACCGGCCCACCGGCACGTTCACGTTCGCCGAGCTGCTCGCCCACGAGCTGGCCGTGGAGCAGGCCGGTCGGGTCAGCGGCTCTTAGCCGACGCCGTCGACGACCGCGCCGACGCCGACGCTCCCGCGGTCACCGGCTGTTGCAGCGCCGCACTTTCCAGCAGTCGCTCCAACGCCGCCTCGACTTCGGCCTTCCAGCCCAGACCCTTGTCGAGCTCGAGCCGCAGCCGCGGGAAGTACGGATGCGGGGCCACCACAACGAATCCCGCGCCAAGCAAAAAGTCGGCCTCGATCACGCATTGCTCGGCCGAGCAGTCGCCCAGTACTTCGAGCACCGGCAACAACTCTGGGTCGCTGCTCGGAAGGCCGGCCAACTCCGCAACGGCCGCGGTACGGCCGAAGGCCTCCAGCGCCCGCACACCGCGACGGACCAATTCGTCGACGACCCGCTCGACGAGGCTGTAGGGCAACTCATCGGCCGTCGGCCCGGGTTCCACCCGCATCGAGGTCAGCAGCACGGCATCGGCCGACACCGGCGCGGTGGGAAATCGGTGCGCCCGCGGCACGGTGCGCGGCGGCGCGTAGAACGCGTAGCCCAAGCAGGCCGACTCTCCCTCGGCGCCATCCGCGGGCGCGGCCGTGGCCACCTGCCCGCACGATCCCCACTCCAGCATGACCATCGACAGCCATGCTTCTTTCTCGAATTCAGGGTCGGCGAGATGATCGTCGTCACCAAGGGTCGCCGGGTCGACTTCCCAGAAGACGCAGCGGCGAGCGTGCTTTGGTAACGAATCGAAGGCTTCGAGGCGCAGCGGTGTGATTCGAGCAGACATCAGACTCCTGGGCCTCCAAGCGGTAGGGCCGCCGAGATCATTGCCGGCCCTGCTTCCCCGCGAGCGGGTGGTGCTACCACCTCGCACCCGAGCGTACCCCGATGCCAACGGCCGCGACACCCGTGCGAGTCCGCTGTCGGACCCGGGCTCGGCGGGTGACCGCCGGTTTCGAGGCACTGGGTGACGCCGCGGCTGCTGAGCTGTCCGCCTTGGCTCAAATCGCCTGCGAGGCAGCGGATTTCGGTTGTTCTCGGCATGTCAGGCCGGCTTGACCGGGCAGAATGTCACAGTGACGTAACGGGTCGGTATGGTCGGTCAGCGCTTCGACGAGTTCATCAACTCGACTATGCGCTGTAAATCCTCGACCGAGCCGAACTCGACCACGATCTTGCCCTTGCGCTTACCCAGGCTGACCGTGACGCGAGTGTCGAAGGCGCCGGAGAGTTGCTCGGCCACATCTTGTAGGCCAGGCATCTGGATCGGCTTGCGCCGCGGTGCCGAGGGCTGGCTCGGGCCGGCTCGGTTGGCCAGCGTCACCGCCTCTTCGGTCGCGCGGACCGACAAACCCTCCGCGACGATCCGTGCCGCGAGCGTCTCCTGCGCTTCGGCTCCGGCCTCCAGCGACAGCAGGCCCGGGCGTGGCCGGCCGACAGCACACCGGCCGCTACCCGACGCTGCACGGGGATCGGCAGCCGGAGCAGCCGAATCATGTTGGAGATCAACGGTCGCGACCGACCGATCCGGACGGCCAGTTCGTCGTGGGTGACGTCGAATTCCTCGAGCAGCTGCTGGTATGCCGCCGCCTCTTCCAACGGGTTCAACTGAGCCCGGTGGATGTTCTCCAGGAGGGCATCGCGCAGCAGGTTGTCCTCGGCGGTCTCCCGCACGATCGCCGGGATGGCGGTCAGGCCGGCGGTCTGAGCCGCGCGCCAGCGCCGCTCCCCCATGACGAGTTGGTAGCGGGGGCCGCTCGTCCGGTCGAGCGCACGCACCACGATCGGCTGCATGAGCCCGAACTCACGGATCGAGTGCACGAGTTCGGCGAGCGCCTCGTCATCGAAAACCTGCCGCGGCTGCCGCGGGTTCGGCTCGATCTGAGTCGGGTCGATTTCGCGGTACACCGCGCCGATGTCCGATGTTGGCGCCGGCGGGCCGCCCATCAGAACGTCGGCGGCGGCAGCGCCGATCCGTGGTCCACCGAGTGGCGCCGAGTCGGTCTCCCCTTCGGCCGGTCCGGTGGGAATCAGGGAGGCGAGGCCTCGCCCGAGGCCACCCTTTCTGCGCGTCGGTTGGCTCATCGTGATTCCCCTCTATCGGGTGCGGGTCGGCCGCGGTCGGCAAGTTCGCGGCTGGCGTCGAGATAGCTCATCGCGCCACGCGAACCGGGATCGTATTCGATGATCGTCATGCTGTAGCCGGGCGCTTCGGAGACCTTGACGCTGCGCGGGATGACGGTCTTCAGAACCTTCGGCCCGAAGTAGCGGCGGACTTCGTCGGCCACCTGGTCGGCCAATTTGGTCCGGCCGTCATACATGGTGAGGATGACGGTGCTGACGTCGAGGCCGGGGTTCAGATGCGCCTTCACCATCTCGATGTTGTTCATCAGTTGCGACACCCCCTCCAGCGCGTAGTACTCGCACTGGATCGGGATCAATACCTCCGGCGCCGCGACCAACGCGTTGATGGTCAGCAGCCCCAGCGACGGCGGGCAGTCGATGAAGACGTAGTCGAACGGGGCTTCGGGGTCGAGCTCGTCGAGCTCGGCGAGCGCGGTGCGCAACCGGTTCTCGCGGGCCACCATGCTGACCAACTCGATCTCGGCACCGGCCAGGTCGATCGTGGAGGGCACGCAGAAAAGCCGGTCGCTGTACGGACTCTTCCGCATCGCTTCCTTCAGCGGGATCTCGCCGAGCAGTACCTCGTAGGACGACGGCGTTCCGGAGTGCCGGTCGGTGATGCCCAACGCGGTGCTCGCGTTGCCCTGCGGATCCAGATCGATCACGAGCGTCTTGAGTCCCTGGATGGCCAACGCAGCCGCCAGGTTCACCGCGGTGGTGGTCTTTCCGACGCCGCCCTTCTGGTTGGCGATGGTGAACAACCGGCGGTGGCTGGGGCGGTCAGTGGTTCGTGGGACTTGGAGAGCACCTGCATCGCGCGCTCGGCCGCGGCACCGATCGGGGTGTCCGGTTCCGATGTTTCACGTGAAACATGCACCCCGCTGTCCGGTGCCGAACGAGTCGTGCGGCGCGCTCATAGGCTCTCCCTGCTCGATCGTCGGCGCGACGATTTCCGGACTCGTTCCGGCTTGTCCCGTCGAGCCACCACCACCGTTGTCGGCGGGGATAAAAAGCTCACGCCACATTCCACCACCCTGGCATCAGCAGCGCCTAACTTGGTCATCACACGCCGGTGCTCGAGCACCTCGTCGGGGGCGCGCTCCCCTTTGATCGCCAGCAGCCGACCGCCCGGACGCAGCAGTGGCAGGCTCCAGCGAGTGAGCTTGTCCAGCGATGCCACCGCCCTCGACGTGACCGCGTCGGCTCCCGCCGGCTGCCTGACGAACCTCGGCATCCTCGGCCCGGCCGCGGACGACTTCGGCGTCGAGCCCGAGTTCGTCGATGACCATCTGGAGGAATTCGGTGCGGCGCAGTAGCGACTCGACCAGGACCACGCGCAGGCCCGGTTTGGCGATAAGCATCGGCAGTCCCGGGAGTCCCGCCCCGCTGCCGATGTCGACGATCCGCTCGCCGTTCTCGACGAGCTCCGCGACCACGGCGCAGTTCAACAGGTGGCGGTCCCAGATGCGCTCGACTTCGCGCGGACCCAGGAGGCCCCACTCCACGCCGGCGGTCGCAAGCAATTCCGCGTACCGCTCGGCCAGGCCGATCCGGTCGCCGAAGATCAGCGCTGCCGCATCCGGTGCGGGCGGTAGCGGCGACGCCGCGCGGTCGTGGGAATCGGCATGTTTCACGTGAAACATTCCTCCCGTCCGCTCCCGCTGGCGACGTGCGCTCGAACTACATCGCTGTAACTCGGTGTCGGTTCAGTCGACCAGGACGACGACGCGGCGGCCCGGCTCGACGCCCTCGCTCTCGCTGTGCACCCCGCTGACCGCAGCGACGGCGTCATGCACGATCTTGCGCTCAAACGGCGTCATCGGTGCGAGTTCTTCACGTTCGCCGCTTTCCAGCACACGCTTGGCCACCTTGTCGCCCAGCGCGGCCAGCTCCTCGCGGCGGCCGCGGCGCCAGCTCGCGATGTCCAGCATCAGCCGACTGCGCACACCGGTCTTCTGGTGCACGGCCAGCCGGGTCAACTCCTGCAGCGCGTCGAGCACCTCGCCCTTGCGGCCGACCAACTTGGCCAGGTCGTCGCTGCCGTCGATGCTGACGATCGCGCGGCTGCCTTCGACGTCCAAGTCGATGTCGCCGTCGAAGTCCAGGAGGTCGAGCAGCTCCTCCAAGTAGTCCCCGGCGATCTCTCCCTCGGCGACCAACCGCTCTTCCTGATCGCCCTCGCCGTCGCCTCGGTTGAAGCGGTGTCGTCTACGGCACCTTCCAACTCGTCCTCCGTCGGCGCTTCTTGTCCGTTGGTTGCTTGTTCGGTGTCTGTCATGTCTAGCCTGCCTTCCCTTACCCGTGCCCGGGCTTCGCCCGGTGAAGTGTGGTGTCCGATGCGACGACCGGACGGTGGTGTGTCAGCGTCCGCGTTTCTTCGGCTTGGCCCCCGGCCGCGGCGCGCGGTTACCCGCATCGGTGTCGGGCTTCGGGGTCTCGGCGTCCGGGACGGCCGCCGTGCCGTTGCCGGCGGCCGTCGTCTTGGCCGCCGAACGTTTTGGTTTGGTGCCCGGCGCCGGTGCGTTCGCCGCCCGGCGCTCGATCGCCTCGCGCTTCTGCTTCCTCTTCTTCGCGCTCGATCATCCCGAACACGTAGTGCTGCTGGCCGAACGTCCAGATGTTGTTCGCGAACCAGTAGAAGATGATCGCCAGCGGCAGGAACGGCCCACCGACCACCACGCCGAGCGGAAAGACGTAGAGCGCCAACTTGTTCATCATCGCGGTCTGCGGGTTCGCCGCGGCCTCTACGCTCTGGCGGGCCACCGACGCGCGGCTGTTGAAGTAGGTGGCGATGCCGGCCAGGATCATCACCGGCACACCGACCGCCGCAACGGCCGGCCGGCTGAATTCGAAACCCTGGAACGCCTGCAGGCTCGCGCCGCGCTGCGTCATGCTGGCTCCCAGCGGCGCACCGAACAGGTTGGCGTCCAGGAAGTGGCCGACGTCGGTCGCGCTGAAGACGTAGTTACCCAGCGAGCGGTTGCGCTCGGGCGAGAGGCCCAGCTGCCCGATCCCGCTCGAGGTCCGGTTGAAGCAGCGCAACACGTGATACAGCCCCAGGAACACCGGCACCTGAACCAGCATCGGCAGGCAGCCGAGGATCGGGTTGAACCCGTGCTCCTTTTGCAGCTTCTGCATCTCCAGCGCCATCCGCTGGCGGTCCTTGCCGTACTTCTTCTGCAGCGCCTTGATCTGTGGTTGCAGCTCTTGCATCTGACGAGTGGTGCGGATCTGGCGGACGAACGGGCTGTACAGGATCGCCCGCAGGGTGAAGACCAAGAACATCACCGCCAGCGTCCAGGTGACGAAGTTCTTCGGGCCCAGCCCAGGGACAGCCGAGAACGCCTTGTACCAGAGCCACATGATCGCCGAGACCGGGTAGTAGAAATAGTCAAGGCTGAACGGATCAAACGACAACCGAATCACTCTCCCCTAGCGTTGCTGGGGTGTCCCAGTCTTGGGCCCGGGCTCCTCGGCGCTCCGGTACCGGGTCCCATCCTCCCCGATGCCACGGACCGCACTTCGCCAGCCGGACTGCTGCCAACCAACTCCCCCGCACCAACCCGAATTCGGCCAGCGCGTCTACCGCGTACTGACTACAGGTCGGGGTGAACCGGCACGTCGGCAATCGCAGGGGCGACACCATGTGGCGGTAGAGCTGGATCACGAAAATCACACCGCGCGCGACTCCGAACTCAGCGGCCCGCAGCCGCGACATCACGGCGCCTCACCGCTTCGATCCCGCTGCCTCGATGCGCCGCAGGCCGGCTCGCAGTTCCTCCCCCAACCGGGACGAGGCGACATCACGACTACTGGGTAGGGCACGGATCACCACGTGCTCCGAGCGATTCAGGTCTGCCATCACATCGCGGGCGACATGGCGCAGCCGCCGGGAGAGCCCGTGCCGCTGCACGGCCGACCCGACCGATCGCGAGACAATCAGTCCGAGTTTGGGATCGCCGATGGCATGCCGCATATAGATGACCATGTCCGGTTGGACGGTTCGCTTTCCGTGCTTGACCGTCGCGTCAAAATCGGTCGACCGCGTCATGCGGTTACGCGCGGAAAGCACCGCCGTCACACCGGGGTTGCAGGGTCAGGCAGTCAGCGAGCGACGGCCCTTGCCACGCCGGTTCGACACGATCGCCCGGCCGGCCCTGGTCCGCATCCGCAGCCGGAAACCGTGCACACGGGCACGGCGCCGGTTATTCGGCTGGAACGTCCGCTTGCCCTTTGCCACGACTCTCTCCTTGCTGCATCTGGCATCGTGCTCGACACGGTTTCCCATGCCGGTGGGTCACGCTCTCCCCCACGACGCCTCGATAGGCTTTGTATCTCGCTGGTAACCGGCGCGGCCTCCGGGCTCAATGCTCGGATCGCAGCCGTATCGCCTACTTTCGGGCGACTGTATGAGGGTACTGACCGGCCGTTGCCCCGGTCAAACCACACCCGGACGCCGGGCCTGATCCGGGACCGATCCTTAACTGCCGCCACACCCGCCACCGGTCCGCGGAGCAATCTTCTGCGAAGCGTCTTCAATGTTGCGGAACGGTTGGCGCGAGCCTGGAAAACTGTTAGCTTCGGGCGGTGCTGTTTCACACCGAAACGGCGCCGGACAACGAAGCGAGGATGGCAGATCGGCCTCCTAGCCAGCTGAGTTCCACTGGCCGTCTCGAGCGCCGATCCCGCGGGCCGTCGGGGGTAAGTTGCGGCACGCTGGTCGCTGTCCTGTCCACACCTGTGGATAACTGTGTGGACAGTTTGTCAGTCGGACTATCAGTTGAACTTGTATGTCACACTCAGGGGGAGCCGTCGTTGACCGATGACCCCGGATCAAGTTTCGCGACGGTCTGGAGCGCGGTCGTCTCGGAACTCAATGGCGAACTCGCCACAGACGGCGCCGCCCTCAATGGTGAACCGTCATGTTCCGCCACTGACACCGCAGCAACGGGCGTGGCTGAACCTCGTGCAGCCGTTGACGATCGTCGAAGGGTTCGCTCTGCTCTCGGTGCCGAGCAGCTTCGTTCAAAACGAGATCGAACGTCATCTGCGCACCCAGATCACCGACGCGCTCAGTCGACGGCTCGGCCAACAGATCGAGCTCGGCGTTCGTATCTCACCACTGACCTCCGACGAGATCGACGATCGTTCCAACGCGGCGTTCGACGAAGCACTCGACGACCTCGACGAGATCGACGAAGACGGCGAGGCTCTGGCCAGCGCACACCAGAGTTGGCCGTCGTACTTTTCCGAACGGCCGCACAGCCAGGCCGCCGACGCAGCCGCCGGACTCAGCCTGAACCGGCGCTACACCTTCGACACGTTCGTCATCGGTGCCTCGAACCGCTTCGCCCACGCCGCGGCACTGGCTATCGCCGAGGCGCCGGCCCGGGCCTACAACCCCCTGTTCATCTGGGGCGAGTCCGGTCTGGGTAAGACTCACCTACTGCATGCCGCCGGCAACTACGCCCAGCGGCTCTTCCCCGGGATGCGGGTGAAGTACGTCTCGACCGAAGAGTTCACCAACGACTTCATCAACTCACTGCGCGACGATCGCAAAGTGGCATTCAAGCGCAGCTATCGCGACGTCGATGTGCTGCTGGTCGATGACATCCAGTTCATCGAAGGTAAAGAGGGTATCCAGGAAGAGTTCTTCCACACCTTCAATACGCTGCACAACGCCAACAAGCAGATCGTCATTTCCTCTGACCGGCCGCCGAAACAGCTTGCGACCCTTGAAGATCGGCTTCGTACCCGATTCGAATGGGGCCTCATCACCGACGTTCAGCCACCTGAACTGGAAACCCGCATCGCCATTTTGCGCAAGAAAGCACAAATGGAACGGCTCAACGTGCCGGACGACGTGCTCGAGTTGATCGCCAGCAGCATCGAACGCAATATCCGCGAATTAGAGGGTGCTCTGATTCGTGTCACCGCGTTCGCATCGCTGAACAAGGCGCCGATCGACAAATCGCTGGCCGAGATCGTGTTGCGCGACCTGATCGCCGACGCCAGCACCATGCAGATCAGCGCCGCGACGATCATGGCCGCTACCGCCGAGTACTTCGACACCACCGTCGAAGAACTACGTGGTCCGGGCAAGACCCGGGCCCTGGCCCAATCACGGCAGATCGCCATGTATCTGTGCCGTGAGCTGACCGACTTGTCCCTGCCCAAGATCGGGCAGGCATTCGGTCGCGACCACACCACGGTGATGTACGCGCAGAAGAAAATCCTGTCCGAGATGGCCGAGCGGCGTGAGGTCTTCGATCACGTCAAGGAGCTCACCACCCGGATTCGCCAGCGCTCCAAGCGCTGACCGTCACCGGCCGCTCGGCATCGCGTGGCCGGTTATCGCCCGAGGTATGGGCCGGGTGGCGCACGACTGGCCGCCCGGCGACGTCGACACGGGTGGGAATTCCAAAAAACTTCTACCCCGTCGGTATCTCTTGTCACAGCGCCGCCTGTGGATACCACTGTGCGCAAACTGCTGACACTCGTCGCGCAAACGTCGCTCCCGTGCACAGCCTCGACCGATCCCCACGCCGCTGCACACGAACCACACAGTCCGTCCGCGTGTCATGCACAACCCGGTCGGCACCGTCAGCAGCAAAGACAGCAGGCTGTCCCCAACTTGCACAGGCCTTATTACTAATATTGAGATCCCTACATAGTTTGTTATTTAGAAAAAGCTGTTGGGGACAAGCCGTTCCACACCCCGCCCCGACGCTCGAAACACCCTGGGTGTCGCTGATTCCGATTAGCTTTCAAGATGGCCTCCGACGCTCTACGGTTGTGGTTCGACAGCCGTTTCGGTCGTCGGAACGGATGACGGGCGCAGGCGGCCGTCGGCGGGGACCGCGCCTCATGATGTGTGGAGCCGCCGAAGCTAGCCTTGCCGCTCGAGGTGATGAAGGGACGCAATGGACGTGGCGACGACCACCGTCGGTCTGACCGACTTGAAATTCCGCTTGGTGCGGGATGACTTCGCCGATGCAGTGGCGTGGGTGGCCCGGACTCTGCCGTCCCGCCCGACCGTGCCGGTACTGGCCGGCGTGTTGCTGACCGGATCCGACGACGGTCTGACGATTTCCGGATTTGACTACGAAGTCTCTGCCGAGGTCCGGTTGGCAGCTGAAATCGCTTCTCCGGGAAAGGCTTTGGTCTCAGGACGACTGCTTTCTGACATTACCCGGGCCTTGCCGAACAAGCCGGTAGACGTTCAGGTCGAGGGCACCAGAGTGTCGTTGGCCTGCGGAAGTGCCAAATTCTCGCTGCCGACCATGGCGGTCGAGGATTACCCGACGCTGCCGACGCTGCCCGAAGAAACCGGTGCCTTGTCGGTGGACGTGTTCGCCGAGGCCATCAGCCAGGTCGCCGTCGCCGCCGGCCGCGATGACACGCTGCCGATGCTGACTGGGATCAGGGTCGAAATCTCCGGTCAGTCAGTGGTTTTGGCGGCTACCGATCGTTTCCGGCTGGCGGTTCGCGAGCTGACCTGGTCGGCGGCCGCATCCGACGTCGAGGCCGCTGTGCTGGTACCGGCCAAGACGTTGTCCGAAGCGGCCAAGAGCGGTACCGACGGTGCCGAGGTCCATCTGTCGCTCGGCGCTGGATCTTCGGTGGGCAAAGACGGACTGCTCGGCATCAGTGGGAATGGCAAGCGAAGCACCACCCGGCTGCTCGATGCGGAGTTCCCGAAGTTCCGCCAACTGCTGCCCAGCGAACACACCGCGGTCGCCACCGTCGGGGTCGCTGAGCTGACCGAGGCGATCAAGCGCGTGGCGCTGGTGGCCGACCGCGGTGCCCAGGTGCGGATGGAGTTCTCCACGGCACGCTGCGCTTGTCGGCCGGCGCCGACGATGTCGGTCGGGCCGAGGAAGACGTGCCGGTGGAATTCGCCGGTGAACCACTGACCATTGCCTTCAACCCGACGTATCTCACCGACGGGCTGGGATCGCTGCATTCCGAGCGGGTGTCGTTCGGGTTCACCACCCCGAGCCGTCCGGCGGTGTTGCGCCCGGCCGGTGACGATGACGCGCAACCCACAGACAGCGGACCCTTCCCGGCTCTGGAGACGGATTACGTGTACTTGCTGATGCCGGTTCGTCTGCCCGGTTAGCGATTAGGTGTACGTCCGTCATCTTGGCTTACGTGACTTTCGGTCCTGGGCGAACGTCGAACTCGAACTGACGCCGGGGCGGACGGTCTTCGTCGGGTCGAACGGCTTCGGTAAGACGAATCTTGTTGAGGCTCTGTGGTATTCGTCGACCCTCGGGTCCCACCGGGTTGCCACCGACGCGCCGCTGATCCGGGTCGGCGCGCCGCGCGCCGTGGTCTCGACGATCGTGGTCAACGAGGGCCGCGAATGCGCCGTCGATGTGGAAATCACCGCCGGGCGGGCCAACAAGGCCCGGCTCAACCGGTCACCGGTGCGCAGCCCGCGCGAAATAGTCGGGGTGTTGCGGGCGGTTTTGTTCGCGCCGGAAGACTTGGCGCTGGTCCGAGGAGATCCCGGTGATCGCCGGCGATACCTCGACGATCTGGCCACCCTGCGTCGCCCGCGGGTGGCCGGAATCCGGGCCGATTACGACAAGGTCCTGCGCCAGCGCACCGCCTTGCTGAAGTCCGCCTCCGGGGCCCGATTTCGCGGCGACCGTGGCGCATTGGACACCCTCGACGTGTGGGACGGGCATCTGGCGACCCACGGTGCGGAGTTGATGGCCGCCCGGATGACACTGGTGAATGAGTTGGCGCCCGAGGTGCAGAAGAGTTACCAGCTGCTGGCGCCGGCGTCACGGCCCGCGTCGATCGGGTATCGCGCCAGCGTCGAGATCGAACCCGACCGGCCCGACGTCGACATTCTGCGGACGGCCCTGCTGGAAAAGATGGCCGCGCGCCGTGCCGCCGAACTCGAGCGCGGAGTGTGTCTCGTCGGTCCGCATCGCGACGATCTGGAGCTGCGGCTCGGTGAACAACCAGCGAAAGGCTTTGCCAGTCATGGGGAATCGTGGTCGATGGCCTTGGCCCTTCGATTGGCGGCGTATGAACTGCTGCGCGCGGACGGCAGCGACCCGGTGCTGTTGCTCGACGACGTCTTCGCCGAGTTGGACACCGCGCGTCGCGAGGCGTTGGCCGCGGCAGCCGCCTCGGCGGAGCAGGTGCTGGTGACGGCCGCGGTCCTCGACGATATTCCGCGCGACTGGGATGCCGACCGGATCGACATCACTTTGACCGAGGATGACACCGGCCCGGCCTCAGCGGTCCTGAGGCCCGAGCCCGAACAGGAGTGACGCGGTGAGCACCGACGACGAAACACCGGAACCCGAGGCCGGTCCGCCCGAGCAGCTGAGCGCGGCGAAGGGCATGGATCTGGTCCGGCGGGTACTGGAAGAAGCCCGGGGGGCCGCCCGGACCCAGGGCAAAGATGTGGGTCGCGGGCGCCGGCTGCCGCCGAGCCGCAGGGTGGCCGGCGCCGCGAGCCGGCGCCGCTGGTCCGGCCCGGGTCCCGACGCCCGCGACCCACAGCCGCTCTCCCGTGCCACCCGCGAGCTCGCCAAGAGGCAAGGCTGGACGCCGCGCGTCGCCGAGGGTGCGGTTTTCGGCCGGTGGCCGACCGTGGTCGGCGCGCAGATTTCCGAGCATGCGACGCCGACCGCACTGCGGGACGGGGTGCTCAGCGTGACGGCCGAGTCGACGGCGTGGGCCACCCAACTGCGGCTCATCCAGAAACAGGTACTGGTCAAGATCGCGGCCGAGGTCGGTGATGGTGTGGTGACCAGCCTGCGGATCACCGGCCCCACTGCCCCGTCGTGGCGGAAAGGTCCGAGGCACATCTCCGGGCGTGGGCCGCGTGACACCTACGGCTGACCCGGCGCGGTCCGCTCAGGGCCTTTAGAAGGCAGAAAACTGTCGTGTCAAGCGTCAGGACGCAGCCTAGACCGAGAAATTCTCTACACGGCCCAGATAGCTGTGTAGAAACGCCCGTGCAGAATCGGTGCGGAGGTGTGTTGACGGTAGACTGACCAGGAACCAGCGCACAGTCATCGGACTGGTCGCGCGTGCACCCCAAGGAGAGCCTTCCGATCGTGGCTGCCCCGAAGAAAAATCCGAAAGAGTACGGCGCCGACTCCATCACCATTTTGGAGGGCTTGGAAGCGGTCCGTAAACGCCCCGGCATGTACATCGGCTCCACCGGGGAGCGCGGGTTGCACCATTTGATTTGGGAGGTCGTCGACAACGCTGTCGATGAGGCGATGGCGGGCTACGCCGACACCGTCGACGTCAAGATCCTCGAGAACGGCGGCGTCGAGGTCACCGACAACGGCCGCGGTATTCCGGTGGCCATGCATGCCACCGGCGTTCCCACCGTCGACGTGGTGATGACCCAGCTGCACGCCGGCGGAAAGTTCGGCGGCGACGACGGCGCCTACGCGGTGTCGGGTGGTCTGCACGGGGTCGGCGTCTCGGTGGTCAACGCGCTGTCGACCAGGCTCGAGGCGGAGATCTCGAGGGACGGCTACGAGTGGTACCAGTCCTACGACCGTTCGGTGCCGGGCACTCTCAAACAAGGTGACAAGACCAAGAAAACCGGGACGACGATCCGCTTCTGGGCCGATCCGAGCATTTTCGAAACGACGAACTACGACTTCGAGACAGTGGCCCGCCGGTTACAGGAGATGGCATTCCTCAACAAAGGGCTCACCATCGACCTGATCGACGAGCGGGTCGCCGCTGAGGAAGTCGTCGACGAAGTGGTCAGCGACACCGCCGAGGCGCCGAAAACCGCGGAGGAGAAATCCGCGGAATCCGCTGCGCCGCACAAGGTCAAGCACCGCACCTTCCATTACCCGGGCGGTCTCGTCGACTACGTCAAGCACATCAACCGGACCAAGAACCCGATCCACACCAGCATCGTGGACTTCTCCGACAAGGGCCCGGGCCACGAGGTCGAGATCGCCATGCAGTGGAACGCCGGATACTCCGAGTCGGTGCACACCTTCGCCAACACCATCAACACCCACGAGGGCGGCACCCACGAGGAGGGTTTCCGCGCCGCGCTGACGTCGGTGGTGAACAAGTACGCCAAAGACAAGAAGCTGCTGAAAGAAAAGGACGCCAACCTCACCGGCGACGACATTCGCGAGGGTCTGGCCGCGGTGATCTCGGTCAAGGTCAGTGAGCCGCAGTTCGAGGGCCAGACCAAGACGAAGCTGGGTAACACCGAGGTCAAATCGTTTGTGCAGAAGGCATGCAACGACAAACTGTCGCACTGGTTCGAGGCCAACCCAGCCGACGCCAAGACGGTGGTGAACAAGGCGGTATCGTCGGCGCAAGCCCGACTGGCCGCCCGCAAGGCCCGAGAGTTGGTGCGACGCAAGAGCGCCACCGACATCGGCGGGCTGCCCGGCAAGCTTGCCGACTGCCGCTCCACCGACCCGCGCAAGTCGGAAGTATATGTGGTGGAGGGTGATTCGGCCGGCGGCTCGGCCAAGAGCGGTCGCGACTCGATGTTCCAGGCGATTCTTCCGCTGCGCGGCAAGATCATCAATGTCGAGAAAGCGCGCATCGATCGCGTGCTGAAAAACACCGAAGTGCAGGCGATCATCACCGCGCTCGGCACCGGAATCCACGACGAGTTCGACATCACCAAGCTGCGGTATCACAAGATCGTGCTGATGGCAGACGCGGACGTCGACGGTCAGCACATCTCGACATTGCTGCTGACGTTGTTGTTCCGGTTCATGCGGCCGCTGATCGAAAACGGCCACGTGTTCCTGGCCCAGCCGCCGCTGTACAAGCTGAAGTGGCAGCGCAGCGAGCCGGAATTCGCCTACTCCGACCGTGAGCGGGACGGGTTGCTGGAGGCCGGCCGGGCTGCGGGCCGAAAGATCAACACCGAGGACGGGATTCAGCGTTACAAGGGTCTCGGCGAGATGGACGCCAAGGAGTTGTGGGAGACCACCATGGACCCGTCCGTGCGGGTGCTGCGACGGATCACCCTCGACGACGCGGCCGCGGCCGATGAGTTGTTCTCCATCCTGATGGGCGAGGACGTCGAAGCCCGGCGCAGCTTCATCACCCGTAACGCCAAAGATGTTCGCTTTCTGGATGTTTAAGAAGTCGAGACGGCTAGCTCTCACGACCGAAGGAACACATGACTGACACCACTTTGCCGCCGAGCGACGAAGCAGGCGACCGCATCGAACCGGTGGACATTCAGCACGAGATGCAGCGCAGCTACATCGACTACGCCATGAGCGTGATCGTCGGTCGCGCATTGCCCGAAGTGCGTGACGGCCTCAAGCCGGTCCACCGCCGGGTGCTCTACGCGATGTTCGACTCCGGGTTCCGTCCGGACCGCGGTCACGCGAAATCCGCGCGCTCCGTAGCCGAGACGATGGGCAACTATCACCCGCACGGCGACTCGTCGATCTACGACACCCTAGTGCGGATGGCGCAGCCGTGGTCGCTGCGGTACCCGCTTGTCGACGGGCAGGGCAACTTCGGCTCGCCGGGCAACGACCCGCCGGCAGCCATGCGGTACACCGAGGCACGGCTTACTCCGCTCGCGATGGAGATGCTGCGTGAAATCGACGAGGAGACAGTCGATTTCATCCCCAACTACGACGGGCGTGTGCAGGAGCCGACGGTTCTGCCCAGCCGGTTCCCGAACCTGTTGGCCAACGGATCCGGCGGCATCGCCGTCGGTATGGCGACCAACATTCCGCCGCACAACCTCAGGGAACTCGCCGAGGCTGTCTACTGGTGCCTCGAGAATCACGAGGCCGACGAGGAAGCCACGCTGGCCGCGGTCTGCGAGCGGGTCAAGGGACCAGACTTCCCGACGCACGGTCTGATCGTCGGATCTCAAGGAATCCATGACGCCTACACGACGGGCCGCGGGTCCATCCGGATGCGCGGTGTTGTTGAGGTAGAAGAAGATTCGCGCGGACGCACCTCGATCGTCATCACCGAATTGCCGTATCAGGTCAACCACGACAACTTCATCACCTCGATCGCCGACCAGGTCCGTGACGGCAAATTGGCCGGCATCTCCAACATCGAGGACCAGAGCAGCGACCGGGTGGGCCTGCGCATCGTCGTGGAAATCAAGCGCGACGCCGTGGCGAAGGTGGTGCTGAACAACCTTTACAAGCACACCCAGCTGCAGACCAGCTTCGGCGCCAACATGTTGTCGATCGTCGACGGCGTGCCCCGCACGCTGCGCATCGACCAGATGATCCGCCACTACGTCGAACATCAACTCGACGTGATCATCCGTCGCACCACCTACCGGTTGCGCAAGGCCAACGAGCGCGCGCACATCTTGCGGGGTTTGGTCAAAGCCCTTGACGCCCTTGACGAAGTCATCGCGTTAATCCGCGCGTCGCAGACCGTCGACATCGCCCGGGCCGGCCTGATCGAGCTGCTCGACATCGACGAAATCCAGTCCCAGGCGATCCTGGACATGCAGCTGCGCCGGCTGGCTGCCCTGGAACGTCAGCGCATCATCGACGACCTGGCCAAGATCGAGGCCGAGATCGCCGATCTGGAGGACATCCTCGCCAAGCCGGAACGGCAGCGGGCGATCGTGCGCGACGAGCTCGCCGAGATCGCCGACAAGCACGGCGATGACCGCCGTACCCGGATCATCGCGGCCGACGGCGACGTCAGCGACGAGGACCTGATCACCCGCGAGGACGTCGTCGTGACGATCACCGAAACCGGGTACGCCAAGCGCACCAAGACCGACCTGTACCGCAGCCAGAAGCGCGGCGGCAAGGGCGTGCAGGGCGCCGGGCTCAAGCAGGACGACATCGTGCGGCACTTCTTCGTCTGCTCCACGCACGACTGGATCCTGTTCTTCACCACCCAGGGCCGGGTGTATCGGGCCAAGGCCTACGACTTGCCGGAGGCCTCGCGCATCGCACGCGGTCAGCACGTCGCCAACCTGCTGGCTTTCCAGCCCGAGGAGCGCATCGCGCAGGTCATCCAGATCAAGAGCTACGAAGACGCGCCCTATCTGGTGCTGGCCACCCGCAACGGGCTGGTGAAAAAGACCAAGCTGACCGACTTCGACTCCAACCGGTCCGGTGGGATCGTCGCGGTCAATCTGCGCGACGCCGACGAACTGGTCGGGGCGGTGCTGTGCTCGTCGGAGGAAGACCTGCTGTTGGTCTCGGCCAACGGACAATCGATCCGGTTCTCGGCGACCGACGACGCGCTGCGCCCGATGGGCCGGGCGACCTCGGGGGTGCAGGGCATGCGGTTCAACGCCGACGACTACCTGCTGTCGCTGAATGTGGTCCGCGAAGGCACGTACCTGCTGGTCGCTACCGCCGGCGGCTATGCCAAGCGCACCGCGATCGAGGAGTACACGGCGCAGGGCCGCGGCGGTAAAGGCATCTTGACGATCCAGTACGACACCCGGCGTGGCAAGCTCGTAGGAGCACTGATCGTCGACGACGACAGCGAGGTGTTCGCGATCACCTCCGGTGGTGGGGTGATCCGGACGAAAGCCAAGCAGGTCCGCAAGGCCGGCCGGCAGACCAAGGGTGTTCGATTGATGAACTTGGGCGAGGGCGACACACTGTTAGCCATTGCGCGCAACGCCGAAGAGGCTGACGTCGACGACGAGCCGGGCGCCGAGTCTGAGGCGTAAGCATTTACCCGCCGCCCCGGCGGCTGGTTGCACAGTTAGGAGCTGTGGGTTGTGACGTCACCGAACGAGCCGGGCCATTCCGGACCGGGCGACAGCCCGAACGGGACTGGCGGGCCTCCACGGCAGCGGCCCGCTGCCCGTCCGTCGCCGGCGCAGCAGCGTCAGCCCGGCCGCGGCGGCGCACCCAACGCCGAGGCACGGCTGAACCGGTTCATCTCCGGCACGGCAGCTCAGGGGGCGGCCAAGACCCCGGCGCCCGAGGTCGAGCCGGTGCCGAACGAGAGCCGAGACAACGATGCGTACGCCAGTGAACTACCCGATCTGTCTGGCCCGATTCCCCGTGGCGGACAACGGAAGTCGGCCGGGGACCGGACGGGTGACACGATGACTGCGCCGGCTCGTTCGGAAGCCCGCATTCAGGTGTCGTCGCGCACCCCCGGCCCGGTTCGCGCCAGCATGCAGATCCGCCGCGTCGATCCGTGGAGCACTCTGAAGGTGTCGCTGGTGCTGTCGGTGGCGTTGTTCTTCGTCTGGATGATCGCGGTGGCGTTCCTGTACCTGGTGCTCGGCGGCATGGGGGTGTGGAGCAAGCTCAACAGCAACGTCGGCGATCTGCTCAACAACTCCGGCGGCAGCGCCGAGTTGGTCTCCAGCGGGACGATCTTCGGCGGCGCCGTTCTGGTTGGACTGGTGAACATCGTTCTGCTCACCGCCGCGGCCACGATCGGCGCGTTCATCTACAACTTGACGACGGACTTGATCGGCGGCGTCGAGGTGACGCTGGCCGATCGGGACTAGCGTTTTGGGCGCAGACGCCCGGGTGCGGTAATCTCGGCGCTCGTCCGTGTGCATGTGCGGGCCTATAGCTCAGGTGGTTAGAGCGCTTCGCTGATAACGAAGAGGTCGGAGGTTCGAGTCCTCCTAGGCCCACAACCATGTGTTCGCCAAGACGTTTCGTGAGACTGGTGTTGCCGCTGGCAGCCGTCGTGGTGCTGGCGGTGGCCATCCGGTCTCGACAGGGCGTCGAGGTGTGGCACGTGGCCGCCGACCAGCTCGACGGTCGTCCCGAGGGGCCTTAGCTCAGTTGGTAGAGCGCTGCCTTTGCAAGGCAGATGTCAGGAGTTCGAATCTCCTAGGCTCCACACTTCGCCGCCTTCGCCGTCATCGGCCCAGTAGGTCACCTGGTACCACCGCCGCGCCTGCTCGTAGCGCTCGGTCGCGGTGGCACTCTCCAGCCGCACGTCGCACAGGTGCGAGTTGTCCAGCCGGATGAAGCCCTCGAGCTCGGTGTCGCGCGCCTCGCCGGTCAGCGTGCCGTCCGCGAGTGCCCTGCCGTCGTACCGTCGCCAGCCCACGGTGGGTCAGGGGCGGTGGTCGACGTCCACGCTGGGTGGCAGCGGCGACGGCTCAGGCTGCGACGAGCGGCGGATGATCGCGAAGGCGGCCCCGCCGGCGGCCAGCACCGCGATCGCGGCACCGGCCAGCACCCAGGGTCGCGGCTTGCGTCGCTGCGACCGCCGGGCTTGGGCGAGTGCCTCGGGCAGACCGGTCACCACTTCCTGCGCGGCGGCCAGCTCGTGGACCAGAGCTTCCTGGGCCTTCTGGATGTCGCGGGCCAGTCGGCCCTCCTGGTAGCGGCGGCGCAGGCCCGAGGCACCGGCGTGGGCGGAGTGGACGCTGAGACCGACCACGCCGCGGGTGACGTCGACCGGCCCGACCGCCGTGTAGGTCAGACCGCGGCTCAGGCGCTCCCTCGGGGTCAGCCGGATGTGGTTCTTAGCGCCCATTTCTCGCCCTTTCACAACGCCGCACCGGGAATACGTTCAGACTGCCACACGGGTACCGGCACCGGATGTCCGGCGGGGCGGACGGTGATGGCAGACTGTGATCCCGTGACTACCAGCCCGATTCAGACCGCCACTGCCACGCTGCACACCAACCGCGGCGACATCAAGATCGCGTTGTTCGGAAACCACGCCCCCAAGACCGTCGCCAACTTTGTTGGCCTGGCGCAAGGCACCAAGGAATACTCGACCGAGAACGCCTCCGGCGGAAGCTCCGGCCCGTTCTACGACGGAGTGATCTTTCACCGGGTGATCAGCGGCTTCATGATCCAGGGCGGCGACCCGACCGGGACCGGCCGCGGCGACGCGGGCTACAAGTTCGCCGACGAGTTCCACCCCGAGTTGCAGTTCGACAAGCCCTACCTGCTGGCGATGGCCAACGCCGGTCCCGGCACCAACGGCTCGCAGTTCTTCATCACCGTGGGCAAGACGCCGCACCTGAACCGCAAACACACCATCTTCGGCGAGGTCGTCGACTCGGACTCACAAGGCGTCGTGGACGCCATCGCCAACACAGCCACCGGCCCGGGCGACCGCCCCTCCGAGCCGGTCGTCATCGAGTCGATCACCATCTCCTGACGCTGCCCGCGATCAGCGCGCCGACTCACGTACCCGCGTAACCACTCGCGGTGAGCGCGTCGAGCACGTCCAGCGGGTCGGTGCCGAGATCCCATCGGGAGAAGACGAACAGCCGCCCGTCGTCAGCGTCGATCTCGAGCAACCGCATCTTGCGCCCGACCCGGCGGAACTCGCTGATCCGGATGATCTTGATGTCGGGTCGACGCAGCTGCTGAGCTCGCAGCCAGCCACCGATCTGCAGGCCGTCCGCGGTGATTGCCAGCTTCGGCCGCGCACGCCAGGTGCCGACCGCGAACACGAGCAGGCCGGCGGCGGAAATTCCGAGCAACAGCCGCCCCGGAGCATCTGTGACGACGGTCACACATGCGGTAGCCATCACGACTCCGGCAAGCCCGCACGCTGCGATTCCGACGACGGATGGCGCCCACTGTGTTTGCTGCACCAGGCTCCTAAGGGGTCTACCACCGACGATACGGTTTATCCACAGGCGCTATGCACAATGGGGATGAATCACATGCGTGTGATCTGGTCACGCACCGTTGCTGGCCAGCAACCCGGGAAGCGGTGCGTCAGCCCGGCGGCGCGGCCTACCGCCACCGCATCGTGAGCAACAAACCGCTGATCATGAACGCAAAAGCGACGGCGTAGTTCCACGGCCCCAGGTCCGTCATCCAGTTCAGCAGCGAAGGCGCGTCGGGGCCGGTGGCCGCCAGCTGGAACACCATCAGCCAGACCAGACCGATCAGCATCAAACCGCAGAACAGCACCACGAACCACACGCTCGACGGGCCGGCCTTGACCTTGACGGGGGTGCGGCTCACCGCGTGCGCGGTGAAGTCGGTCTTCTTGCGAACTTTGGACTTGGGCATTTCTACCTCGGGTATAACTCGGAGCTACGGTAGGCAGAGCAGGGCAACGACGAGCGTAACGCACTCACCAGCAGCGGACGGAGAGCCGATGGCCAGACGGATACCGCGGCTGTCCTTCGTCCGCGACGGCACGCGAGACAAACGGTCGCGGTGGAGCGCCTGCGTCCCTGTGGTGTGTCTGCTGGCCGGTCTGATGATCGGCGCGACGCACGGGGTGTCCCGCGGTGGGGAGATCCGGCGCAGCGACGCACCCCGACTCGTCGACCTGGTGCGTAGTGAACAATCCGCCGTCGACCGATTGGCCGGCGACCGGGACCGGCTGGCCAGCACCATCGACTCCACCCACGGCCGGTCCGCCGACGCCGCGCTCGCGGCGATGTTGCGACGGTCGGCGGAGCTGGCCGGTGAAGCCGGGCTGGACCCCGCGCACGGGCCGGGTCTGACCGTCACGCTCGACGACGCACAGCGCGACGCCAACGGCCGCTTCCCCCGTGACGCCTCCCCCGACGACCTGGTCGTGCACCAGCAGGACATCCAGGCCGTCCTCAACGCCTTGTGGAGTGCCGGCGCGGAGGCCATCCAGATGCAGGACCAGCGGATCATCGGCACCTCGGTGGCCCGCTGTGTCGGCAACACGTTGCTGCTCAACGGGCGGACCTACAGCCCGCCGTACACGATCACCGCGATCGGCGACGCCTCGGCCATGCAGTCCGCACTGGCCGGTGCTCCCCTGGTGATCCTCTACAAGCAGTACGTGGTGCGGTTCGGACTCGGCTACGCCGAGCACGCCGTGACCGACGCGCACGTCGTCGGTCACAGCGAGCCGCTGCGGATGCACTTCGCCCAGCCCGCCGGCCCGGTCAGTTACTGAGCCGGACCGCCAATCCACGGCCCGGTAGCCTGACACGATGCAGATCTTGGTCGTCGACAACTACGACAGCTTCGTCTTCAACCTGGTGCAATACCTCGGCCAGTTGGGTGTCGAGGCGACCGTGTGGCGCAACGACGACGTGCGGCTGTCCGACCCCGCAGCAACCGCCGCCGAGGTCGACGGAATCCTGCTGAGTCCTGGACCGGGAACCCCGGAGCGCGCGGGTGCATCGATCGACCTGGTGCGGGCCTGCGCTGCGTCGCGCACCCCGCTGCTGGGCGTCTGCCTCGGACACCAGGCCATCGGCGTGGCGTTCGGCGCCACCGTCGACCGGGCGCCCGAACTCCTGCACGGTAAGACCAGCAGCGTGTTTCACACGAATAGCGGTGTCCTGCAAGGACTTCCGGATCCATTCACCGCGACCCGGTATCACTCGCTGACGATCATGCCAACGACGCTGCCCGCCGAGTTGGAGGTGACCGCCCACACCGAAAGCGGGGTGATCATGGGCGTGCGGCACGCCGAGTTGCCGATTCACGGCGTCCAGTTCCACCCGGAGTCGATCCTCACCGAGGGCGGGCACCGGATGCTGGCCAACTGGCTGGTCGATTGCGGACAGGTCCGCGATGACGGACTAGTGCGCAAGCTGGAGAGCGAACTGGTGGACAGCCTGGCCAGCGTGCGCCACTACGACCCGGCTATTGACCGAACTTCAGCGTGATGCTGCCGTCCCGGTTGACGCCCTGACCCGGGCTCGGGCTCTGGTACACCACCCGGTTTTTTTGCGAGCCGCCCGCGTCGACGTCGGCGCCCTTCACCAGGATTCCGGTCCAGCCCAGGGCGCGTAGTTGCGGCTCGGCCTCGGTCCACACCAGACCCGACAGGTCCGGCATGATGAACTGGTTGCCCTTGGACACCTGCAACTCGATGATCGTGTCGACCGGAACGTTGGCTCCCGCAGGCGGATTGGTGCCGACGACGTCGCCGGCCGGCCGCGGGCTGTCGACGGGCGCCTGGCTGAACTTGCTGAACCCGTAGACCGTGAGGTTCTTCTGCGCCGAGTCGGCGTTCTGTCCGCTGACGTCGGGAACCTGCTTGCTTGACGGACCGGACCCGACGATCACGGCGATCTCGTTGGTCACCGCCGAAGTCTGATTGGCCGGCGGGTTGGTGCCGATGACTTTGTCTTTGGTCTCCGGCGTCGACGGGGAGTTCACCTGCTTGAAGCGGTTGAATCCGGCTGCCTTGAGTTTCTTGACCGCCGCCGAATAGCTCAACGAGGAGACGTCGGGCACCTCGCGCTGCTCGGGACCGGTGGACACGTTGACCGTAATCAGTTCGCCGGCACCGACTTTGGTGTCAGCGCCCGGGTCGGTGCCGATGACGTGGTCCGGCGGAACGGTCGAGTCGGGCTTCTGCTGAGTGCGGGTTTTGAAGCCATGGTTCTGCAGCGCGGCGATCGCATCGGCGGACGCCTGATTGCGGACGTCGGGCACCTGCACGTTGCGCATTCCGCCGCCGAGGGTGTTGATCAGCACCGTGACGGCCACGGTCAGCACGGCCAGCACCGCGACGGCGATCACCCAGCGGCTCACCGAGCCTGGATTACGCGGGCGCGCGAACTCGAGTTGCTGACGGGGCAGCGGATTGGTCTGTGAGCCCGCCGAATCCGAGGAATGCGGGGCGGTCATCAGCGACGAGCGCTCGGCCTCGGTGAACACCTTGGGCGCCTCCGGCGGCTCCCCGTTGTGCACCCGAACCAGGTCGGTGCGCATCTCCGCGGCGGTCTGGTAGCGGTTCTCCGGGTTCTTCGCCAGCGCCTTGAGCACGACGGCGTCCAGGTCGGCGGAGATGCCTTCGTAGCGTCGCGACGGCGGAACCGGATCCTCGCGGACGTGCTGGTAGGCCACCGCGACCGGTGAGTCACCGACGAAAGGCGGTTCGCCAGTGAGCATTTCGTAGAGGACACAGCCCAGCGAGTAGACGTCGGAGCGGGCGTCGACACTGTCGCCGCGGGCCTGCTCCGGCGAAAGATATTGCGCGGTACCGATTACCGCGGCGGTCTGCGTGACGCTGTTGCCGCTGTCGGACAGCGCCCGCGCGATACCGAAGTCCATCACCTTGACCGCGTTGGTGTGGGAGATCATGATGTTGGCCGGCTTGACGTCGCGGTGGATGATGCCGTGCTGGTGCGAGAAGTTCAGCGCCTGGCAGGCATCGGCGATGACCTCGATGGCCCGGGTCGGCGTCATCGGGCCGTCGGTGTGGACGATGTCGCGCAGGGTCACCCCGTTGACGTACTCCATCACGATGTAGGGCAGCGGGCCGCCGGCCGTCTCGGCCTCGCCGGTGTCGTACACCGCGACGATCGCTGGGTGGTTGAGCGCGGCGGCGTTCTGCGCCTCGCGGCGGAAACGCAGGTAGAAGCTGGGATCGCGGGCCAGATCGGCGCGCAGCACCTTGACCGCGACGTCGCGGTGTAACCGGACGTCCCGAGCCAGGTGGACCTCGGACATGCCACCGAAGCCGAGGATCTCACCAAGTTCGTAGCGGTCGGACAGGTGCTGCGGGGTCGTCATCGCGGTTTCTCGTGTTGGGACGCCATCACGCAAGAGGAGGTCAGCGCGGACGCCCGCCTGGGGGTGGGCAGGATGCATTGCCCTCCAGAATGACCCGTGGTCCCCCGATACGTCCAATTAGTTGGATGCGCCGGAGCCGATTCGGACTTGCTGGGCGGCGCTCCGGTGTCGGTCACGGTGGGTGCGGACGGTTGCTGCTGCGTGTTGTTGCCGTGCGAGTTCATCACGATGAGAATCGCGATGATGATCGCCAGCGCGCCCAGGACCCCGGCGGCCCACAGCAGCGCGCGCTGACCGGACGAGAAGGTGCGCCGCGGCGGCGGGGTGCGGTGCCCACCGGTCGTGGGCCGGGGGCGGCGGGCGGCGGGCGCTCGGGTGGTGGCCGCGGCCGCGGCCCGGGTCTGCGAACCCGACGGGATGGCGGCCGGGGTGGCGCGGGCTCCTCCGGCGGCCTGGTTGGGTCGCGGCGGCCGGCGGCCGGCGCGAACGGCGGCGACCGCGTCGGCGAACGGCCCCCCGCTTCGGTAGCGCATGCCCGGGTTCTTGACCAGGGTGATCTCGATCAGCTCGCGCACATTGGGCGGCAAGTCGGCCGGCAGCGGCGGCGGGGGTTCCTTGATGTGCTTCATCGCCACGGTCAGGGCACCGTCACCGGTGAACGGCCGCTTGCCCGAAACCGCCTCGTAGCCAACGACTCCCAGCGCGTAGACGTCGCTCGAGGGGGTCGCGTCGTGGCCCAGCGCCTGCTCGGGCGCGATGTACTGGGCGGTGCCCATCACCATGCCGGTCTGGGTCACCGGCGCAGCGTCGACGGCCTTGGCGATACCGAAGTCGGTGATCTTCACCTGACCGGTCGGGGTGATCAGGATGTTTCCCGGCTTCACGTCACGGTGCACCAAACCGGCGGCGTGGGCGACCTGCAGCGCGCGGCCGGTCTGCTCGAGCATGTCCAGCGTGTGCCGCAGCGAGAGCCGTCCGGTCCGCTTGAGCACCGAGTTCAACGGCTCACCGTTGACCAGCTCCATCACCAGATAGGCGGTGCGGCCTTCGCCGTCCATCTGCGTCTCGCCGTAGTCGTGCACGCTGGCGATCCCGGGGTGGTTGAGCATGGCCGTGGTGCGGGCCTCGACGCGGAAACGCTCGATGAACTCGGAGTCCTGGGAGAACTCAGCCTTGAGGACCTTGACCGCGACCCGGCGGCCCAGCCGACTGTCGACGGCCTCCCACACCTGACCCATGCCGCCGGTGGCAATCAGTCGCTGCAACCGATAGCGGCCAGACAGCGTCACACCTACTCGCGGGCTCATGGTCCTCCCTGCAGCGCGGCCTCGATAACGGCGCGCCCGATCGGTGCGGCAAGTGCACCTCCGGTTGCCGATAACCGGTCAGCGCCGTCCTCCACGAGCACCGCTACGGCGACCTTCGGAGCCTTCGCGGGCGCAAAAGCGATGTACCACGCATGCGGCGGGGTGTGGCGCGGGTCGGGGCCGTGCTCTGCCGTACCAGTCTTGGATGCGATCTGCACGCCGGGGATCGCCCCTTTCTGCTGTGTCACGTTCTCGGCGCCGACCATCAACTCAGTCAGCTTAGCCGCGACCTGCGGGGACACCGCACGGCGCTGTTGGTGCGGCGCGGTCGTGCTGATGTTGGCCAGGTCAGGTCCCTGCAGGCCGTCGACCAGGTAGGGCTGCATGCTGATGCCGGCATTGGCGATGGTAGCCGCAACGACCGCGTTCTCCAGCGGCGTCAAGGCGACATCCTTCTGACCGATGCTCGACATCCCCAGCGCCGCAGCGTCCGGAATCGGGCCGACGGTGGACTCGGCGACTTGCAGCGGCGTCGGCTCAGGCACGGCGTCCAGGCCGAACGACTCGGCCATGCCGCGCAGTGCGTCGGTCCCGGTCAGCAGGCCCAGCTGGACGAACGCGGTATTGCAGGACCGGGCGAATGCCTCACGCAGCGTGACGGTTTCGGCGTTGACGCACGGGGTCCCGCCGTAGTTCTCCAGGCTGGCGGTGCTGTCCGGCAGCGGAATCGACGCCGCCGCGGTGAGCTCGTCATCCTCGGTCATGCCGTTCTGCAGCGCGGCCGCGGTGGTGATCACCTTGAACGTCGAACCCGGTGGATAGGTCTGCGAGATCGCGCGATTGATCAACGGCGAGTGCGGGTCGTCGCGAAGTTGCTGCCACGTCTTGGCCTGCTGCTCCGGATCGTGCGAGGCGAGCAGGTTGGCATCGAACGACGGCGAGGACACCATCGCCATGATCTTCCCGGTCGACGGCTCCAGCGCCACCACCGCGCCGCGGCACGGCCCGTTGCAGCCCTGCTGCATGGCATCCCAGCCGGCCTGCTGGATGCGTGGGCTGATGGTGGTGTCCACCGTGCCGCCGCGCGGATCGCGCCCGGTGAAGAAGTCGGCCAGCCGCCGGCCGAACAGCCGCTGATCGGAGCCGTTGAGCAGGGGATCCTCGGCCCGCTCCAGGCCGGAGCTGGAGTAGCGCAGTGAGTAGAAGCCGGTCACCGGCGCGTAGACCGCGGCGTTCGGATACACCCGCAGGAAACGGAAGCGGCTGTCGGTGGCCACCGAATACGCCAGCAACTGACCGCCGGCGGTGATCTGACCCCGCTGCCGCGAGTACTCGTCGAAGAGCACGCGCTGGTTGCGGGGGTCCGACCGCAGCCCGTCGGCGGTGAACACCTGGGTGAGGGTGGCGTTGAGCAGCAACAGCACGATCAGCGCCATCACGCTCACCGAGATCCGGCGTAGGGAGGTGTTCATACCCGCTCGATCACCTCGGTGCTGGCGCCGGCGATCGGTGACGTGTTGCGCGCGGTCGACCGGAACGGACGGCGGGCCGCATGCGAGATGCGCACCAGAATCGCCAGCAGCACGTAATTGGCTACCAGCGACGACCCGCCGTAGGACAGCCACGGCGTGGTCAGCCCGGTCAGCGGGATGAGGTTTGTGACGCCGCCGACGACGATGAACAGCTGAATCGCCAGCGTGGACGCCAGGCCCGCGGCGAGCAGTTTGCCGAAGCTGTCCCGCACGGCGATCGCGGTGCGCATCCCGCGGACGATCACGATCGTGTAGAGCATCAGGATGCCGGCCAGACCCACCAATCCAAGCTCTTCGCCGAAGGCGGCGGTGATGAAATCGGTTGCGGCAGCAGGCACCGTGTCCGGCTGGCCGTTGCCCAGCCCAGTGCCGAACACTCCCCCGGTGGCGAAGCTGAACAACGACTGCACGATCTGATAGCCGGCGCCATCGGGATCGGCGAACGGGTCCAGCCAGGTCTGCACCCGGACCCGGACGTGACCGAAAGCGAAGTACGCCAGCACACTCCCCAGCGCGAACAACGCCAGCCCCAGTACCACCCAACTGAACCGCTGGGTGGCCAGGTAGACCACCACCAGAAACGACGCATACAGCAAAAGTGAAGTGCCCAAGTCTTTTTCGAAAACCATCACGGCTATCGACGCAGTCCACGCGCCCAGCAGCGGTGCGAGGTCGCGCGGGCGCGGCAAGTCCATCCCCAGCACATGCTTGCCCGCGCTGGTGAAAAGCCCGCGCTTGGCGACCAGGACGGCCGAGAAGAAGATCAGCAACAGGATCTTAGAGAATTCTGCGGGCTGAATCGAGAAGCCCGGCAACCGAATCCAGATCTTCGCGCCGTTCTGCTCGGACAACGATTTCGGCAGCAGCCCCGGTATGGCCAGGATGACAAGACCGGTCAGACCGCACACGTAGCCGTAGCGCGCGAGTTCGCGGTGGTCCTTCAGCAGGATCACCACCGCGGCGAAGGCGCCGACGCCGACCAGCGTCCACAGAATCTGCGGGTTGGTGACGGCGCGGCCACTCCCCTCGGCCAGCCGTTCGTCGAGATCGAGCCGGTGGATCATCACCAAACCCAGGCCATTGAGCAGCGCCACGATCGGCAACAGCAGCGGATCCGCATACGGCGCATAGCGTCTGATCGCCAGATGCGCGACGGCGAACACCGCCAGGAAACCCGCGGTGTAGTTGAACAGCTGCCAGCTGACCCCACGTTCCTGGTTGGCCTGCACGATGGCGAACGCCGCGGCGGTGATCACTGTCGCGAAACACAACAGTGCCAGCTCGGCATTGCGCCGATTCGGCAACGAAGGTGTGACAGTGACGGGCGCCTGCGGCTGCGTCGTCATTCCGGAGTCCGGCAGTCGGTGCCCGGCTGGGGTGGCGGCGGGGAGAGTGCTGTGACGGTAGGCGCATTCGGTGCGGTCGGCATCGCGGGTAAGGAGCTCGCCGAAGGCTCCTGCGGGACCGGGGTTTCCGCACCCGGCGTGGGTGAGGCCGTCGGCACGAGGGTCGGGGCCGGCGACTGGGCGCGCGCCAGCGGACAAAGCGGCAGCAGCGATTCGGTGGCCAGCCGCCGCAGTTGGGCGTTGGCCTGCTCGAGTGTTCCGACCGGAAGCCCGGCGGCGACTTGCGCGCGTGCCGACTCGGCCAGATCCGAGGGCTTCATCGGACGGCAGTCGTGATTGGCGGTGGCGGTGCCGTAGCGATTCACCGACAGCTGGTTGAGGCTGTTCAGGCATCCCTGCGAATACGGTTGGTGCAGCGGCACACCCAGGATCGACACCTGGATGCCCTGCATGATCGACACCGCGCCGTTGTAGTCGGCGACGTAGTAGTAGCTGCGGACCACCGTACGGCCGACGGCCAGTGCCGCGAGCACCAGCAAGATGCTCAGCACGAGACCGATCAGTAACCGACGCCGTGATCGCGGCGCGGGCGGAGCCGAATCTGCCTGCGGCGGAACACGTTTAGTGACCTCTTTGCGCGGAGTGAACGCAGACGCCCGTCCGGCGGAGGTGTTCGGCCGGGTCAGGCTGTCGTGCACCCCGGAGTCGCCGGACACCGCGCCCGCGATGATCGGCTGGGTGGGGCCGTAGTCGTTGTCGACGACGTCGGCGACCACCACGGTCACGTTGTCGGGGCCGCCGCCGCGCAACGCCAGCTCGATCAGCCGGTCGGCGCTGTCGGTGACGTCGGGGATCTTCAGGGCATCCTGGATGGTCTCGTCGCTCACCGGGTCGGAAAGCCCGTCGGAACAAAGCAGATAACGGTCGCCGAGGCGGACCTCACGCATGGTCAGGGTGGGCTCGACCTCGTGCCCGGTCAGCGCCCGCATGATCAACGATCGCTGCGGGTGGCTGTGCGCCTCTTCCTTGGTGATGCGGCCATCGTCGACGAGCGTCTGGACGAAGGTGTCGTCTTTGGTGATCTGGGTCAGCTCGCCGTCGCGCATCAGGTAGCCGCGCGAGTCACCGATGTGTGCCATACCAATTCGGTTGCCGGCGAACAGGATCGCGGTGAGCGTGGTACCCATGCCCTCGAGGTCGGGTTCCATTTCGACCTGCGCGGCGATTGCCGAATTGCCGGAGTGGATCGCGGAGTCGAGTTTTGCCAGCAGATCGCCCCCGGGCTCGTCGTCGTCGAGGTGGGCCAGTGCGGCAATCACCAACTGCGAAGCGACTTCACCGGCGGCATGGCCGCCCATCCCGTCGGCGAGCGCCAGCAGGCGCGCACCGGCGTACACGGAGTCTTCGTTGTTGGATCGGACCAAGCCGACATCGCTGCGCGCTGCATAGCGTAAGACCAAGGTCACGGACGCAACTCAATCACCGTTTTGCCGACACTCACCGGCGTGCCAATGGGAACCCTTACCGCCGTCGTCACTTTCGCCCTGTCAAGGTATGTACCGTTGGTCGATCCTAGATCTTCGACGTACCATTCCGAGCCCCGCTGGGAAAGTCGCGCGTGCCGCGTCGAGGCATAGTCGTCGTTGAGTACCAACGTAGAGTCGTCGGCCCGGCCGATCAGCACCGGCTGGCCGCTCAGCGTGATTCGCGCGCCGGACAACGCCCCCTCGGTGACGACGAGATAGCGCGCCGCGCCGCCACGCTGCCGCGCCGGCAACAGCGTTCCGCGCAGCGTCAGACCGCGGCGCACCATCACCGCTCCCGTCGGCGCATAGATGTCGGTGCGAAGGATCCGCAGGACCGACCAGATGAACAGCCACAGCAGCATCAGGAAACCGGCGCGCGTCAGTTGCAGTACAAGTCCCTGCATCCGGCGTCCTCTCCGTCCTGGTGCCGCGTGCCTCATGTGCCCGGCTATAGCAACGTCACGATACTTGGACGGTGGTCAACGCGGGCTGAAGCTGGATGGCTGCGTGACCTGCGGGCTCAGTGGATGTGGACGACGATCTCCGAGTGTCCCAGCCGGATCACGTCACCGTCGGCCAACTGCCATTCCTGCACAGGGGCGTTGTTGACCGTGGTGCCGTTCGTGGAATTGAGGTCGGACAGCAGCGCAACGTGGCCGTCCCACCGAATCTCCAGGTGGCGACGTGACACACCGGTGTCCGGCAGCCGGAACTGCGCGTCTTGGCCGCGGCCGATGACGTTGGGGCCCTCCCGCAGCTGGTAGGTGCGCCCGCTGCCGTCGTCGAGCTGCAGCGTGACAGCCGAGCCCGAGGCCGGGTAGCCGCCCTGGCCGTAGCCGGCTTGGCCGTAGCCGCCGGGTTCCGCGGGCTGGCCGTAGTCGTAGTCGCGTTGGGGCTCGCCGTACCCGCCTGCGCTGGGTGCGGCATGTGACTGTCCGTACTCGGGCTGGCCGTAGTCCTGCCGACCGTATCCGGGTGCGCCGTAACCCTGGTCGTAGCCGCCTTGGTCGGGGTAGCCGCCGCGCTGCTCGGGTGCCCCGTAGCCGGGACCGTCGTCCTGGCGGGCCGGTGCCCGGCCGTAGTCGGCGTACTCGTCGTATCCCGGTCCGCCGGCGGGCTGGCCGTAGCCGCGCTGCTCGGGGTAGCCGCCGCGCTGGTCGGGGTAGCCCCCGCGGGGGTCGGGTGCGCCGTAGCCGCCTTGGTCGGGGTAGCCGCCGCGCTGGTCGGGGTAGCCGCCGCGCTGGTCGTAGCCCGCCTGGTCGGGGTAGCCGCCGCGGGGGTCGGGTGCGCCGTAGCCGCCTTGGTCGGGATAGGCGCCGCGCTGGTCGGGGTAGCCGCCGCGCTGGTCGTAGCCCGCCTGGTCGGGGTAGCCGCCGCGGGGGCCGGGTGCGCCGTAGCCGCCTTGGTCGGGGTAGCCGGCGCGCTGCTCGGGGTAGCTGCCGCGGGGGTCCGGTGCGGCATGCGGGTCGTCGCGCGGCGGCGCATAGGGGTCGTCGTAGTAGTCGTCGCCGGGCCGACCCTGCCCCTGGCCACCGCCGTAACTCGAATTCTCGGTCATCGCTGGTACTCCTGGTTCTGCGTTGAACGCACGGTCTGATTCTGGCGGGGCGAGCTCGCCGGCCCTTTGCCGGGGCTCGACATCGGGGTTGACAGCACCGCGGGTGCGGAACTGGCCGGTGTGCAGGTTCGACGACTGCTCGAACCGGACGACCACGTCACCATATGTTTGCCACCCCTGTTCGCCGATGTATCGCGCCAAATGCTTGGCCAAAGCGTCCGAAGTGAGGTCCGGGTCGGCGCCCACTTTCTGGTAGTCGTGCATACCGAGGGTAATGATGTATTCGTTGGGAGCCAAAAAGCGGTTGCCGGCGACCGGGCGAATTCCCTCGGCGGCCTCCCGTCGCAGCATCGCCTCGACCTCTTGCGCAACGATCGAACCACCGAAAACACGGGCGAAAGCATCACCGACGGAGACCTCGAGCCTGCGCTCGATGCGCTGAACTAGTCCCCGCTGGCCGCTCATGTCAAACGCCCGATCCTTCAGTTCGCTCGCGGCCCACCGGATGAGTCTCCGGCGTGTCGCAGTACGCGTGTCTTATCCGGGAATGCTAACGGTCCAGAACGGCTCAGCGGCACCTCCAGAACTCTGAGAATCCCATTGCGGCAGGTGAAACCGCGGTGCTGGGCGGCCCGTCCGATTTGGGAGTGCCGGCCCCTACAGTGATAGGCTCCACCGGTTGTTTAGGGCGAGTGGCGGAATGGCAGACGCGCTGGCTTCAGGTGCCAGTGTCCTTCGGGACGTGGGGGTTCAAGTCCCCCTTCGCCCACCAATGTATGAGTCGCGTCATGGGTTACAGATTCCCCGGCCCTCGGTCGGGGTTTTATTTCGGTTGCGCCAGTAGTTTTTGTCGGGGCCGATGTGGTGGCTGCTCAGGTGCGCGAGCGTCCGTTTTCGGCGAGGACGCCTACCCCGATCTGCATCTCACCGCCTCGGAAGACGAGCGCATCAACTTCGTGATCGCGGTCGAGACCGGCGTGGTGCCTGAGTTCGACGAGATCGCAGAGCACCGTCATGCGTGGAGCCAGCGGGCAGCCTGACGCACCGGGCACAAGCGGTGACTACGTTGTGTTGGCATTAGGCATGAAGGTTCGCTTCGGAATCAGCCTCGGCGCCAATACCCCGACCGGTCAGTTGGGGCCGATCGTCGATCACCTGGAGAGCATCGGGGTGGACTCGCTGTGGTTCTCCGAGCTGATCTATTCACCGGCGGTCGATCCGATGATCGGCATGGCCTACGCGGTGGCGCGGACCGAGCGATTGAAGGTGGGCACGTCGGTGGCGGTGCTGCCGGGGCGTCACCCGGTTCTGGTGGCCAAGCAACTGGCCTCGCTGGCGTCGCTGGCGCCCAAGCGGGTGCTGCCGGTGTTCGGCCTGCGCTCGGCCATTGCCGCCGAGCGTGAGGTGTTCACGGTGCCCGACGGTGAGCGCGGCGCGGTATTCGACGAATCGCTGCGGATCCTGCGGGCGGCCCTGGTCGAGGACTCGGCCAGCTACGACGGTAAGTACTTCTCGGTGACTGCGGCGGCGGTCGCACCCCGCCCCGATCCCCCACTGGACATCTGGCTGGGCGGTTCGGCGCCGGCGGCGTTTCGCCGGATCGGCACACTGGCCGACGGTTGGCTGGGCAGCTTCCTCACCCCCGACGAGGCGCGAGCCGGACGGGAAGCGATCGAACGGTCCGCCGCGGAGGCGGGCCGGCAGATCGAGCCCGACCACTACGGCATCTCGCTGGCCGTTGCCGGCGGAGAGCTGGCGCCCGAGTTGTCGGCAGCGGTGCGGCGTCGACGTCCGGACGTCGATCCCGCCGACCTGGTCGCCGCCGACTGGGATCAGCTGCACCGCCAACTCGACCGTTACGTGGCTGCCGGTCTCACGAAATTCGTTATCCGACAGGCGGATAACGGGCCAGCCGAGGCCTTCATCGACCGCTTCGCCGAAGAACTCACCGGCCGGGAAAGTTAAAGCGTCCCGACCCACTGCAGAATGCTGGGTGTCGCCGGATCGGTGATGTCGCCGAACTCGGGATGCTTCTTGATGAAGGCGGCCACCATCGGGCAGGTCGCGACCACCCGCTTCCCGTCGGCCCGGGTGGCCTCGAGCGCCTGCTGAACAAGAATCGTGGCCAGCCCGCGTCCACCGAACCGCTCGTCGACCTCGGTGTGATAGAAAACCCGCTGGTCGCCCCGGTCGGCGACGGCAGCCAAGCCGACGGTCTGGCCACCCACCGCGATGGTGTACTTCCCTTCGGCGGCACTGACGGTGGTTTCGGCGCCGGTCTTGTCGAGTGTCATTTTCGCGGTGGCTTTATGACTTGCATGGCCAGGCGCATCAGCGGCTCGGGGACCCGGTCCTTGGCGGCCAGCGCCGCGTCGGCTACGCGGCCCCGCACCAGCGTGCCGCGTCCGAACGCCCGATTCAACGGTCCACCCGACGGTTCGAGTACGACGTGCAACGGCGGTGCGCCCTCGGTGGCACCGAGGGCGGTGGATATGACAATCCGCTGGATCTCACTGGTTCCTTCAAAGATGGTGTACAGCTTGGCATCTCGATACCACTTCTCGACGGGATGGTCGTTGATGTAGCCCCAGCCACCGAGCGTCTGAATGGCCCGCTCGGTCGCCCGCACCGCGACCTCGCTGGCCGCCATCTTCGACATCGAACCCTCGCCGCGCTCGAACGCGATCCCCTGGGCTGCCATCCACGACGCGCGCCAGGTCAGCAGTCGCGCCGCATCGATCTGGGTGGCGATCTCGGCGAGCGGAAAAGCGATGCCCTGGTTGTCGATGATCGGTCCGCCGAAGGCCTCACGCTGAGTGGCATAGGTGGTGGCGTATTCCAGCGCTGCCCGCGCGATGCCGATCGCCTGCGCCGCAACCATCGGACGGGTCTGTTCGAAAGTGCCCAATGTGGCTGAGCCAGAACGCTTTCCACCGGCCACGACTTCGCGCGCCCTGGCCAGCTTGTGCTCGAGCTTCTCTTCCCCACCTAACAGGTTCTCGCCCGGAATCCGCACACCGTTGAATTTGAGCTCGGCGGTGTGCGAGGCGCGGCAACCGAGCTTGTCGAGCTTGCGCACCAACTCCAGGCCCGGAGCACCACCCGGGACGATGAACAACGCCTGACCGCGGTGACCCAGTTCTTCGTCCACCACCGCATTCACCACATGGACGTCGGCGATCCCACCATTGCCGATCCACATTTTGTGACCGTCGAGGATCCAGTCGCTGCCGTCGCGGCGGGCCGTGGTCCGCAGATTGCGGACGTCGCTGCCGCCCTCTGGTTCGGAGATCGCCAAGGCCGCGAGCTTGAGGTCACCGGGTGTGCCGAAACATTGCGGCGCCCACTCCAACATCTGCTCGGGAGAGGCGGCCTGCCCGATCGCCGACAATGCCAGCGCCGGCATGACGATGGCCAAACCGATTCCGGCACAACCCCAGAACAGCTCTTCCATGAACATCGGCAGCGACAGCCCAGTGGGGTCACCGATGAGATCGCGGTAGAACAGCGGACTGTAGAAGCCGCGCTGGGCGGCCTCTTCGAGCACCGGCCACGGAAACTCTTGCTTCTGGTCGTACTCCAGCGCAACGGGACGGATAACGTCCTCGGCGAACTCGTGGGTACGCCGGGCCAGGTCGTGCTGCGCGCCGGTCGGCGTCAGGTCGAAGGTCATCGAAGGCGGTCCTCCGGGGTTCGGTTGAGCGTCTATTACCCCGTGACCGACGATTCAACCCTACTCACGAGTCAGGTCGCCTCAGGCCGCCGACCGCGGTTGGCAAGCGGGGAGGTGAAACACCGTGGCCGTGACGGGGGCGCCGTCGTTCTCGCGGCGCGTCAGCAGTGCGGCATTCTCAGCGAGCTGGCGCGAGCTGATCTCGCCCGCGGCGATCCGGCGCAGCGTGGCGTGCGCCTCAGCTAACTGCTCGCGCTTGCGGTATTGGCCGCCGGGCAGTTTTACGCCGGCCCACATGGTGCTGGTCGGCCCGCCCGGTACCGGTAAGACGACCACCGCCGAAGCGCTGGGCAAGATCTACGCCGGGCTGGGCATCGTGCGGCATCCCGAGATCATCGAAGTCAAGCGCGCCGACTTCTGCGGTGAGCACATCGGTGCGTCGGGCCCGAAAACCAATGAGCTGATTGCCCGTTCGCTCGGTCGCATCCTCTTCATGGACGAGTTCTACAGCCTGGTGGAGCGCCACCACGACGGGCGACCGGACATGATCGGTATGGAGGCCGTCAACCAGCTGCTGGTGGCGCTCGAGGTGCACCGGTTCGACTTCTGCTTCATCGGCGCGGGATATGAGAAGGAAGTCGACGAGTTCCTCACGGTCAACCCGGGGTTGGCGGGCCGGTTCAACCGCAAGTTGCGGTTCGCGTCCTACGCTCCCGACGAGCTGGTGGAGATTGCGGTGCGCTACGGCGAGCCGCGTGCAACGGTGATCGAGCCTGCAGCGCGCGAGGCGCTGAACATGGCCTGCAAGACGCTGCGGGCCTACCTGGCGCCGGATGGCCTGCACGGCATCGACGTGATGCAGAACGGCCGCTTCGCTCGCAACGTGGTCGAGCGCGCCGAACGAATACGGGACTCCCGGGTGGCCGCGCAACACCGGACCGACAGAGGCTCGGTGACCGTCGAAGACCTCGAGACGCTGCGCACCCAGGACATCGTCGCGGCCGTCACCGACGCTTGCGCGGAAAAGAATGTGCCCCTGCAGCTTTGATCACCCGGCGGCAATCGGGTCGAACCGGAACACCGCGATGCGGCCGGCCAACGCCTCGAACTCCTCAGGCGTCCCGTCGACCACCATGCCGGAGCGCTTCGCGAAACTGACCCCGACCGGCACCTCGGCCGGGTAGACCCGGAGTATCGGGCGGGCTTGTGCCGCAGTCAGTTCCACAATCTTGACCGCTCGGGATCGGCGGCCCTTACTAAGAATGCCGGTGCCGGCGGCCCGGGCGTTGGCGGCCCAGTCCGCGCCGGGATACCCAGCGACCACGTAGAGGTCGCCGTCGCATCGGAACGGGGTCATCGGCGTGCTGCGCGGCTGACCCGACTTGCGGCCGGGCACGGTCAGCACCATGGCAGGCCCGGTCGGTATGCCGAGTTTCTGCACCGCCATCATCAGCTTGTTCATCGGTTTGAGGTAGCGCGGTGGACGAGGATCGGACATGAGTTGTCTTCCTGACTAGTTGGTGAACAGATGGCGGTGATCGCCAACCCACTGCGCGAAGGACGTCGCCGGTCGCCCGGTGATCTTCTCGACGTCATGGGTGACCAGTGCCGGCTTGTCGACGGCGTCGGCGAGCATCAGCAGATACGCGTCGGCGAATTCGGCACCCAGGCCGATGCCGATGAAGCGTTGTCGCACAACGTCAAGCGGGGCTTCGGCGTAACGCAGCCGCCGACCCAGCACGGTGCCGATGACACCGACCAGCTCGGCGTTGGTGAACGCCTGCGGCCCGGTCAGTGGAATCCGCTGCCCCACCAACTCATCGGTCAGCAGGGCGCGGGCAGCGACCGCTGCGATGTCGGCCTCGACGATCGGCGCGCTGGAGGCGTCGGGATACGGCCCACCGACAACGTCGCCCGCCCGGATCTGCGCCGACCACATGCCGGCGAAGTTCGTCGCGAACACCGATGGCCGCAGGCTCACCCACGCCAGGCCGGAGCCGACGCAGAGTTGCTCGACTTCGGCGTTGCGGTCGCCGCGAACACGCGACGGTTGTCGCGCGAAGTCGTCGTCGGCATTGATCGCGGACAACGCCACCAATGTGCTGACCCCGCTGTGCCGGGCCGCGGTCACCAGCGCGGCGAGGTCGTCGCCGAGTGCACGGGAGTTCAGGAACACCGCCGATGCCCCGGGCAGCGCGTCGACGGCCGAGCTCAGCGTCTGCACGCCGCCGGGAAATCCGGCGGTCTGCGGGGTACGCGTGATGGCGCGTACCTGTGCCCCCGCGGCGACGAGCAGCGATACCAGCGGGCGTCCGACATTGCCGGTCGCGCCGGTCACAACAATGGTCATGGTGGCCTCCTTGTCAGGGTTCTTTTCATCAAGGACGGGCCGGGAGGTGGGAAAGTTACGGCTGCACCCTGTAACTTTTCGCCGACCCAGATCGTCGTGAACACATGACCAACTCCGCGTCGCCGCAGATCGCCGAAGCCTGGCGGCACCATCGCCCCTACCTGGTGAACCTGGCCTACCAGATGCTCGGTGATGTCGGTGACGCCGAAGACGTTGCGCAGGAAGCATTTCTGCGGCTTTCAAGGACCGACGTGGGCACGATCGACGATGTTCGCGCCTGGTTGACCGTCGTGGCGGGCCGGTTGTGTCTGGATCAGGTGCGCTCGGCACGGGCCCGCTACGAGCGGCCCGACGACATCGACGCAGAGGCGGTTGCGCTCAACCAGCCCGGACGCCTGAGTCCCGCCGACCGGGTGACCCTCGATGACGAGGTGCGCAGCGCGCTACTGGAGGTGCTGCGCCGGCTGAGCCCCGGTGAACGGGTCTCGTTCGTCTTGCACGACGTGTTCGGGGTGCCCTTCGACGCGATCGCGGAGACCGTCGGTCGCCCGGTCGGTACCTGTCGGCAGCTCGCCCGGCGGGCGCGGGCGAAAATCGCTCTCGCGCAACCGAAGCCGGGCGGCGTGTCGGCCGCCGAGAGAACATCAGCGTGTCACCGAGAAGTTCATCACCGCGTGCGCGAACGGCGACTTGCAGGCGCTGGTCGAGGTATTGGATCCGACCGTGTGGGGCGTCGGCACGGTCCTCGCCGATCCCGCACCGCCCCCGCAGATCAACCATGGACCCCACGATGTCGCGGTCAATCTGCTGCGGTACCTGGGCCCGGGTGCGACGGTGGTCAGCGGTCCGGCCGGTCAGCCCGTGCTGTTGGCTTTCGCGAAGCGACGGCTCTTCGCCGTGATCGTGCTGACCATCGGCCAGCACCTGGTGACCAAGATCGAGGCCACCGCCGACCCGTCGGCCCGCCCCTAGCGGTTCTCCCGCGCCTTGTCCCGGGCGGCGAAGAAACCGGCGACCGCGGCAGAGATCTCCAGAAACGTGCGGCGGGTCCTGCGAGCCAGCTCGCTGCGGACATCGATGACGCCGCCGGGTCGCAGATGCGGGTCGAAGGGCACCTGGACAACCTTTTGACCGCGCTCGAGGAATTGTTGGGCCAGCGCCGATCGGTGGCGCTTGTCCGAGTGACCGTCGGAGTCGTTGAGCACCACCACGGTGCGCTGCAGCAGACTGGTGCGGCCATGCGCCGCCAGCCACTCCATCGTCTGGGCGGCGGCACCGGCGCCGTCTGCCCAGGGCGAGGAGACCACGATCAACGCGTCGAGGTCGCTCAGCGCCTCCTGGGTCACCGGCGCGTCCATCGTGGAACCGCAGTCGATGATCGCGATCGTGAAATGGCGGTCGAGCCGCGAGGTGGCCTCGCGGTACAGCGCCGGGTCGAGTACCCGCCGCGGACCGGCGGTCGGTTCTCCGGCCAGCACGTAGAGACCCGCGGAGTTGCTGCCGACGCGGCTGCTCACATCGGCGAAGGACCGAAGGTTCTGGTCGGAGGCGATCTCCCAATAGGAGCCGTGGGTGCGCGGATCGATCCTGCTGCCGAGCCGGCCGAAGGCGGTGTCGGCGTCGATCGCGACGACGCGGTCCTGTCGACGAAGCTCGGCGAAAATCGACCCGACGCTGGCGGCGACGGTGGTCTTGCCGACACCGCCTTTGCCGAGCACGCCGACCTTGTAATTGCCCCGAAGCGCCGACCCGATGGTGGCCTCGTAGGCGGCGTCCTGCTTTTCGCCGGCCGACGGACCAAGGTTGACCAGGCCGAACGTGGCCCTGAAGACCGCGCGCCGCCAGCCGTAGCCGGGTCCGGGTGGCCGGGCCCGATCAACGCCGGGCGTGAAGTCGATGTTGCTCCACGGAGTGCGCTCCGGCGGCGGGGGAGGTGCGGGGGGAGCAGGCCACTGTGGCGGGGCCGGGCGGGGATCGCCGGTAGGGGGGCGGGGCGGCGGAGGCGGCCCTGCCGGGCCGCTCTGCGGCACCGACCGTTGCCGGTCTCGCAGGAAGTCGTCTGATTCGGTCATGAGTTGGCGCAGACGCGCTCGGAGGTCCAGTACTCCCGCAAGCTGGCCACCCGGTCGCCGTCCAGCTCGAGAATGGCCACTTCACGCATCCTTGTGCGGTGGCCCTGGACGACGTCGTCGAAGTGGGCTTCCCACTCCGCGACGGCTGTCGTGCCGTCGAGGTAGAGATTGAGCAGTTCGGTCTTGATGTTCGCCTGCGCTTCGACGACCTTGCTCTGCCAGTACTCGCGGATCCCGGCATGGTCACAGATGGGGTCGGTGAAAACCCGCTCGTGGTATGTCGCGGTAGGGGTGAACACCGTCAGGATCAGGTCGGGATCCTGAGTGGCCCACGCGCGAAGGTAGATGCCGATGAGATGGCGCACGCCTTGCTTGCCCAAGCTCATGAACGCATCGTAGAGCCGCCGGCGCTGCTCCCGGTGATTGCGCTGGTCACGGCCGTGCGGGGCCGCGGGGGGCCGAGAAACCCCGGGCAACTTTGGCCGCGGCGGCGTCACCGGCCACCTCGGTAGTGACGCGGCACGACCCGAGCTCTCGCATCGGGCCGTTCCACCCTTCCTGCCACGCCTTTTGGTGAGCTGGGTCACCCGTGAGGCGCCGGTGGTGTGAGGCAGGCGGGTTTTCGGCTCGGCGTCGCCGATGGTCACAGCAAACTGCCCGCCCGGAACGGGCCAAAGGCGGCTGCCGACGCAGGGCGGTGCAGTGGCC
>CAVWEO010000036.1:0-24487 GCA_963753995.1 uncultured Actinomycetota bacterium
CGAGACTCATGCGATATCTGCCGGAGACATCACGCATCTGCGCCCCAGCGTCTAAAGTGCCGCACGTGGGCTACCCCGACAACGTGCTGGCAGGCGACGAGCAGGTGGTTTTGCACCGCCACCCACACTGGAAGCGGCTGTTCTGGCCCGTCGTCGTTCTGATTCTGTCCAGCGCGGCGGCGTCGTTCGGCTGCGCGGTGGTCAACGGCACCACCTGGGACCCGAACGCCAAACAGGTCGTCTACTGGGTGATCGGGGCGATCTGGCTGGTGCTGATCGGCTGGTTGACGTTGTGGCCGTTCCTGAATTGGCTGACAACCCATTTCGTCATCACCGGCCGGCGGGTGATGTATCGGCACGGCGTGCTGAGCCGCAGCGGCATCGACATCCCGCTGGCCCGGATCAACAGCGTCGAATTTCGCCACCGGCTGATCGACCGACTACTGCGCACCGGCACCTTGATCGTCGAGTCGGCGTCACAAGATCCGTTGGAGTTCCACGACATTCCGCGCGTGGAGCAGGTCCACGCGCTGCTGTATCACGAAGTCTTCGACACCCTGGGCTCGGAGGAATCCCCGAGCTGACCCACCCGGGTGCGGCGCGCGCGCCATGACCCCATCAGGGTGACGTTGCCGCCCTCTTGGACATCCTCGAACACCTCGGCAATACCGCCGGCGGTCAGCGCCGATTCCAGTGCGCTGTCGGCGCTGCGTGCCGCCTGGTCGGGGAACACCCAGCGGCGGAACGCCCAGAACCGGAACGCCATCTGCAGCAGGTTGCCGATGACGTAGGCCGAGATGAAGTCGGCGATGTTCTCCGCGGTCAACGACACGGCCGGCGCCCGCAGGTCCAGGACGTAGCTGGAGACCCACAGCGGGGCCATGCTCAGCAGCACCCCGACGCCGCTGAACGCGAAGAACAGCAGCGCCTCGTGGTGACGCTCGCGGCCACCGCGGTCCCGGAAGCTCCATTCCCGGTTCAGGATGTAGGACGCGATGACCGCGACGATGCCCGCGATGACCTTGGCGGTCACCGGCTTGGGCTCCAGGATCGTCAGCTTCAGCGTGTAGAAGATCCCTGAATCGATGACAAATGTGGTCGCGCCGACGATCGCGAACTTGATCAGCTCGTGATGACGCTCGGCGTAGGGGCGGATCGGCCCCGGCAGTCGGGCGATCGTGGCATCGGCAAAGGACACAATGTCGCAGTCTACGTATTAGTGGTTAAGGGTGCTCTGTGACTGTGTCAGCGCCGCCAAATGGCCCGTTCAACCCTGTTTGGGGGTCATGACACCATTGATCGCTGTGACGAGTACCCCCAACTCCTCGCCGAAGGTCGCGATGGTCGGCGGCGGACAGCTCGCCCGGATGACCCACCAGGCGGCGATCGCGTTGGGCCAGAGCCTGCGGGTGCTGGCCGCCGATGCCGGCGACCCCGCCGCCCAAGTCAGCCCCGACGTGGTGATCGGCTCACACACCGATCTCGACGCCCTGCGCCGGGTCGCCGCCGGTGCCGCTGCCCTGACGTTCGATCACGAGCATGTGCCCTCTGAGCTGCTGGAGAAGCTGGTCGCCGAGGGCGTCAACGTGGCTCCGCCGCCGCAGGCGCTGCTGCACGCTCAGGACAAGATCGTCATGCGGCGCCGGCTGGAGGCGCTCGGCGCCCCGGTGCCCCGCTACGTGGTCGTCGAGAGCCGCGAGGAACTGGACGGCATCAGCGCGTTCGCCGACGCGCCCGTGGTGGTCAAGGCGGCCCGCGGTGGATACGACGGTCGCGGCGTGCAGATGGCCGCGGATGCGGCCCGGGCCCGCGAGATCGCGGGTCGATATTTGGATTCCGGCGTAGCGGTACTGGTCGAGGAGCGGGTCGCGATGCGTCGCGAGCTGGCCGCGCTGGTGGCGCGCTCGCCGTTCGGTCAGGGTGCGGCCTGGCCGGTGGTCGAGACGGTTCAGCGCGACGGCATCTGCGTGACGGTGATCGCCCCGGCCCCCGAACTGTCGGGCGACGTCGGTGCCGCGGCACAGCAGCTGGCCCTGGGGCTGGCGGAGGAACTCGGCGTCGTCGGGGTGCTGGCCGTCGAGTTGTTCGAGAGCGTCGAGGGCGACCTGCTGGTCAACGAGCTCGCCATGCGTCCACACAACTCCGGGCATTGGACCATGGACGGCTCTCGGACCAGCCAGTTCGAGCAGCATCTGCGGGCGGTGCTGGACTACCCGCTCGGTGCCACCGACGCCATCGCGCCGCTGACGGTGATGGCGAACGTGCTGGGCGCTGCGCACACACCGGCCATGACGCTCGACGAGCGGCTGCACCATCTGTTCGCGCGGATGCCCGACGCCCGGGTTCACCTGTACGGCAAGGACGAACGACCGGGCCGCAAGATCGGCCACATCAACTTTCTCGGCCATGACCCGGCTGAGTTGGCGAACCTGCGTGAACGCGCCGAACGCGCGGCACACTGGTTGTCAGATGGGGAATGGACGGACGGATGGGATCCGCATTCAGATGAGTGAGCCGGCGACGATAACGCGAGCAGTGCGATCCGAAGGCCACCGGGAGCGGCGCGCATGAGCCATGAGCCGGCACGCGTCGGCGTGATCATGGGCAGCGACAGCGACTGGTCGGTGATGTCCGACGCCGCCGACGCGCTGGCCGAGTTCGGCGTCGCCTACGAGATCGGCGTGTACTCCGCGCACCGGACCCCGCAGCGCATGCTCGATTACGCGCAACAGGCCGCCGGCCGGGGCATCGAGGTGATCATTGCCGGTGCCGGTGGCGCGGCCCACCTGCCCGGCATGGTGGCCTCGGCGACACCGTTGCCGGTGATCGGCGTTCCGGTGCCGCTGGCCAAGCTGGACGGGCTGGACTCGCTGCTGTCGATCGTGCAGATGCCGGCCGGCGTGCCGGTCGCGACGGTGTCGATCGGCGGAGCCCGCAACGCGGGCCTGCTCGCGGTACGCATCCTGGCGGTGTCGGATACCGCTCTACGCAGCCGAATCGTGGATTTTCAAGCAGAGCTGGCGGAGTCGGTGCTGGCCAAGGATTCGGCTCTTCAACAGCGTCAAGGTAAAGTTACCGGCGAGTAGCACCGCCTGGTCGGGCACAAAAAGGGAGGCCGAGATGGCTCAGTGGGCCGGAGATTCGTCGTTCGATCTGTTCAAGCTGCCGGAGGAGCACGACGAGTTGCGGGCAGCGATCCGCGCGTTGGCAGAAAAAGAGATCGCGCCGCACGCCGCCGATGTCGACGAGCAGTCGCGCTTCCCCGAAGAAGCACTCAAAGCGCTCAACGCGTCCGGTTTCAACGCCGTGCACGTCCCCGAGGAGTACGGCGGCCAGGGTGCCGACTCGGTGGCCGCGTGCATCGTGATCGAGGAAGTGGCCCGGGTCGACGCGTCTGCGTCGCTGATCCCGGCGGTCAACAAGCTGGGCACGATGGGCCTGATCCTGCGCGGATCCGAAGAGCTGAAGAAGCAGGTGCTGCCGACGCTGGCCACCGACGGGTTGATGGCGTCATACGCGTTGAGTGAACGCGAGGCCGGAAGCGACGCGGCGGGCATGAAAACCCGCGCCAAGGCCGACGGCGACGACTGGATCCTCAACGGTGCCAAGGCCTGGATCACCAACGGCGGCAAGTCATCCTGGTACACGGTGATGGCGGTGACCGACCCGGACAAGGGCGCCAACGGCATCTCGGCGTTCATCGTGCACATCGACGACGAAGGCTTCACCGTCGGCCCGAAAGAGAAGAAGCTGGGGATCAAGGGCTCGCCGACCACTGAGCTGTACTTCGAGAACTGCCGTATTCCCGGCGACCGGATGATCGGTGAGCCGGGGACCGGCTTTAAGACCGCACTGGCAACCCTCGACCACACCCGGCCCACCATCGGTGCGCAGGCGGTCGGGATCGCCCAGGGCGCGGTCGACGCCGCCATCGCATACACCAAGGACCGCAAGCAGTTCGGGAAGTCGATCAGCGAATTCCAGGGTGTGCAGTTCATGCTCGCCGACATGGCGATGAAGGTGGAGGCCGCGCGGCTGATGGTTTACAGCGCCGCCGCCCGCGCCGAGCGCGGCGAGTCCAACCTGGGCTTCATCTCGGCGGCGTCGAAATGCTTCGCCTCCGACGTGGCGATGGAGGTCACCACCGACGCCGTGCAACTCTTCGGCGGCGCCGGGTACACCATCGACTTCCCGGTGGAGCGTTTCATGCGCGACGCCAAAATCACCCAGATCTACGAGGGCACCAACCAGATTCAGCGTGTGGTGATGTCGCGCGCACTGCTGCGCTGACGCCTCGGCGGGTCTTGGCGCAAGCGTTCAGCAAATGCGCAGTTGACGCGCATCTTGGGGCCGGTGGCGCTACAGTCACAGTGCATCATGTCCCCTCTGGTGAATGTCCTGCTGGAACGCGAGGCCCCACTGGCGCAGTTGAATGCGCTGGCGCGCCGGGTGGCCCGAGGCGGCCCCGGCGAAGTGGTGCTGCTGCGTGGCGAAGCCGGAGTCGGCAAAACCGCCGTGCTGGCCCGGTTTGCCGCCCAGCTGAAGCCCCGGCTGCAGGTGTTACGCGGATGGTGCGACCCGCTGGGCGCCCCGCGCCCGCTGGGCCCGTTGACCGACGCCTTGTCAGGACTGGAGGCAGGCGCCGGGGCAGCGCTGACCGCGGCAGTCGATTCGGGGGACACCGCACGGATCTACCGACAGCTGTTGTCCGCGTTGGCCGATGGCACCCGATGGGTGTGGGTGATCGAGGACGCCCACTGGGCCGACGGCGCGACCCTGGACCTGGTGCGGTTCCTGTCGCGTCGGATCGCTGCGCTGCGGTTGATGCTGGTGATCTCGTTCCGCGACGACGAGCTGGCGCCGACGCATCCGTTGGCGGTGACCCTCGGCGACCTGTCGAATTGTGCCGGGGTGAACCGAATTGAGTTGACGGCGTTGAGTTTGCCGGCGGTGGCTACGCTGGCTGCCGGTAGCGGGGTCAACGCCGAACAGCTGTATCGGGTCAGCGGCGGCAACCCGTTTTTCGTCACCGAGGTACTGGCAGCGGGCCCAGCCGCACTGACCCGGAAAGCCCTGCCCCGCAGCGTTTCCGAGGCGGTTTGCGGTCGACTGGCCCGGCTGTCGGCCAAGGCGCGGGAAATCGCGCACGCCGTCGCCGTATGCGGTCCGCGTGCCGATATCGCTCTGCTGGAACGGATGTGCCCCGAAGCCCGGCCGGCACTGCATGAATGTCTGAGCGCCGGGGTACTGGTCGCCGACGGCGACCAGATCAGGTTTCGTCACGAGCTTGCCCGCCGGGCTGCCTGGGCGCAGATCCCTGACTTCGATCGCATCGAATTGCACCGTTGCGCGTTGACCGCACTGGCCGCACCGCCCGCTGATCCGAACGCGTTGGCGGCACTGGCTTTTCATGCCGATGAGGCCGGCGATAACGGTGCCGCCGTCCACTATGGGATAGCCGCCGCGGAGCGGGCCGCGTCGCTGGGGGCCAATCGGGAGGCCGCGAGCCTCTACGCGCTCGCGCTCCGTCGCGCCCACGCTGCGCGCGACGACGATCGCGTGGTCTGGCTGGAGCGCCACGCGTTCGCGTGTTACTTGAGCGGTCAGGCCGAGCCGGCGGTCGCAGCATTGCGCGAGGCGGTCGTCCTGCGCCGCAAACTGTCCGACCATCTCGGCGAAGGTGACAACCTGCGCTGGCTTTCGCGTCTGCTGCAGCCGCTCGGGCGCGCCGCCGAAGCGGTCGACGCGGCCCACGCATCGCTGCGGTTGCTGGAAGGGCTCGGCCCTTCGCCGCAGCTGGCCTGGTCGCTGCTGAACATGGCCCACATCAGCGCGCTGGAATTGGACCCGATCTGCGCCGACTACGCTGCCCGCGCTCTCGCGCTGGGCCACCAATTGGCCGATTCCGCAATCGATGTCCGGGCCCGCGGCTACACGGCGCTCACCGAGGTGTTCAGCAGAGGCGCCGGCTGGGACGAGCTGGAGGCCGTCTGGCACGAAGCACTGGCGACCCAGGGGCTCGAGGAGCACGCAGCGGTGCTGGGCGTGCTGATCTACTGGTACGCGGTGCTGCGCTGCGAGTTGGTCCGCGCTGCGGGTTATCTGGCGGAGGCGTCACGGTTCTGCGATGAACGTGATCTCGACATGTTCAGCTCGCTGCTGACCGCCGCCGCCACGCTGGCCTCGCTGCACCAAGGGGATTGGGATCTGGCGGCCCGCAACGCCGAACAGATCGTGACCCGCCCCGAACTCAGCCCGCAGCATCGGGTACTGCCGCTGGTGACGCTGGCTCTGCTGCGGGCCCGGCGCGGCCGGCCGCCCGCGACTCCGTCGGCGGACGAGGCCGGGGATGCCGACCAGCCCAGTGACCTGGTGCACCTTGGCGTGATATGGGCGGCGCGCGCCGAAGTGGCCTGGCTGGCCGGTGACGACGAGCAGGCTGTTGCCGAAGCCCGGACCGGACTGGCCGCATCGGGTGACCGCGCCGATCGGTGGCTGCTCGGCAGCCTGCGCCGGTGGATTCACCTGGCCGGCGGCACCATAGACGCCACCGATGCCGAGGACGGGGTGGTGACCCCGTTCGACCTGGAAGCCGGCGGGCAATGGGAGCGCGCTGCGCAGGAGTGGGCGGACCGCGGCTGCCAGTACGACGCGGCGTTGGCCCTACTCGGTGGTGACCTGGCCGCGGTGAAGTCGGCGCTGGACATCTTCCGCCAGCTCGGCGCCAAGGCCGCCGCGCGGCGCGCCCAGCAGCGGCTGGCGGCTCTGCGTGAGCGGGCGCCGCGTACACGGCCGGCCGACAAGCCATCGGACCCACACGCTCTGACCGGGCGTCAGCGCCAGGTCTTCGATCTACTTGCCGTCGGTCGCAGCAACCCCGAGATCGCCGCCGAACTGCACATCAGTCCGAAAACCGTTGGCCACCACGTCGAAGCGATCTTGGCGAAGCTCGGTGTGCACAACCGCACCCATGCGGTCGCCTACGCGCTGCAGCACCAGGCGGTCTTGCAGACGGAGTCTTAGTCACGCCGTTGCGCCGGCGACGGTTCCGCTCAGTCCTGCGCTCTCGACACTGAGCAGGCTTTCCGCTTCATGCTCTTCGCGGTAGGCTTTGCCGCCGCCGTTGAGTCCGAACAGCCGTTTGCTCCACAGCAGCCACAGCACCGCGACGATGTTGATGATCAGCGCGAAAATCCGCAGGGCGGTGACCTTTTCGGTCACCTCGTAGATCTCCAGCGGCAAGAACACACTGGTCGCGATCACCGCGAAGTACTCACCCCACCGCTGCATGAGCCACAGCCCGACCGCCTCGATCAACTCGATCAGCGCGTACCCGGCCAGGCCGACCGCGATCCATTGCAGCGTGGACGACGACAGCGCGAAGGCGTGCGCGATCTGGTGAACGAGCTTGGAGTTCTCTGGATCCCAGCCGATCTGGTTGGCCAGTGGCTTCAGCAACGGGATGTCTTTGCCCAAGACCTGCTGCAGTCGTTCACGCGATCCGCTGACCTTGAGCACCCCGGCCGCCAGCAGCAGGAACACGACGGCGCGGAATGCGCGTTCGACGGCTAGCAGCCGCATCAGGGTGCGATCCCGCAGGAATCTCCCGCGAGGAATCTCGGGGGCCGTGTTCGCCGGGCCGTGGCGGCGCGGAGGGCCGACCACGAAAGTCTCACAGCGCAAACAGCGCCAGGCTTCCCCGGCGGGTGTGTCGACAGTCAGGCGTTCGCGGAGTGCAGGCTCATCGGGAGCAAAGGTCGCGTGCCCGCGCAACCCACACGAGCGCAGAGCGAAATCCACCATGAGTGCACGCTACAGCGACGAGGCCGCCGGCCGGCCTCAGTCCAGATCCGGTTTCCAGGTTCCCGGCAGCATCGGCACCCTCGAGCTGCCGCCGAATCCATCCCGGGTCAACGTGGCCAACCCCGCCGGTTCCGCGCCGTTGTCGCGGGCCGCGCTCCCGGCGAAGCCGAGCGTTCCGGAGTCGCGTTCCGAGGCGGCCACGGTCGGCTGCGGCTGCAGGTCCATGTACTCGTAGCCGCGGCCGATCATGGCGGCTGTCGCCGGCCGTCGCCGCCGTGCCGGTTGCCGTTGGTCGGGAACCGTTGCGGCCGCGGCAATTTCGGCACCGTCGGGCACTGCTGCTTTCTTGGCTCGCTTGCCGGCGTCAGCGGCCTGCTGGGCTGCCAACCCCAGATCGCCGACCATGTACATGTATGCCGGCATCGTCACTGCCGGTGGTCCGGCAGGCGTGGGCGGCGGGGCAGGGGGCGCAGGCGCTACGGCCGGGGCATGAGCGACCACCACCGGGGCTGGCGTGGGTGCCAGCGGAGCGGGTGCGGGCGGCGGCGGGGTGGGGGCCATGGCAAACGCCGGGGCCAGCATCGGCGCGGTGGCCGGCGCCAGCCCGGCCAGGCCCGCCAAGCCCGCCAGGCCGGCTAGACCCACCGGCGCCGCCGCCAGCGGAACCAGCGACGCTGACGCCAGCGGCAGCAGGGATGGCAGCACCAAAGCCAGAGTCGAATCGAGGATGTAGTGCAGTACCTGGATGGTGTTACCGATGGTCGATCCGACGATCTCGACCAGCGCCGTCGGGATGACCAGGATCAGTGCCTGCGGATTGACCGCCGCGGTGTAAATGATCGCCAGGAGATCGTCGGCGATGACGATGCCGGTGAAGGCGACGTAGGACCCTGGGTCCAGTGGAACCGACAACACGTAGGCGAGACTGAAGGGGTTGAGGTAGCTCAGCGGGTCGCCGGTGAAAGCCAGCCAGGACCCGGGCACGCCAACCGGCGGCAGCCATGACGGGTCGAGCCCCTGCAACCACGTTGAAATCGGGTCGTCGACCCCGGTGTAGCCGATCTGGTTGAAGAAGTCGAGTAGCTGTTGATAGAGCGGGAATTGGCTGGGATCGGGATAGGGAGGCTGCGGGAACAGCCCCTCCAGATAACTCTGCAGGTCCTCGAACCACTGGGGCGGAGCTGTCGGCGTCGCGTCGGCCGGTGATGCCGTCTTCGCGATCGTCGGAGCAGGTTGGGTCGGCGGGGCTGCCGCGACCGACGCCTCTGCGACGCCCTCGTAGGTGCTCATCACGGTGGCGGCCTGCATCCACATCCGTGCATAGTCGGCTTCGTTGAGCGCGATCGGGATGGTGTTGATGCCAAGAAAATTCGTTCCCAGCAACACCGCATGGGTGGCGTGGTTGGCGGCCAGCTCACCCAGGGTCGGCATCGCGGCCACCGCGGTGGTGTAGGCGGCCGCCGCCGTTTTGTGCTCGGCTGCCCGGGCGGCACTGTTCGCGCTTTCCTGTTGCAGCCAGGCCAGATACGGCGCATGGGCGGCCGTGTAGCTCTCGGCGCTCGGGCCCTGCCAGGTCCCGGCTTGCACCCCGGCCAGCACGGCGGTCAGCTCGTCGGCGACCTCGGTGTAGGTGGTGCTCAGCGCGGTCCACGCCGCCGCGGCCGCCAGCAGCGACCCCGGGCCTGGCCCGCTGCTCAGCAGCGTCGAATGCACCTCCGGCGGCTCGGCCATCCAGATGGGGGCGGTCACGATCGACCGTCGGCAATAGAAGACGCCATGGGGGACCCTCGCTCTCGGGGTCGACCGCCCCGGCTTGCAGGACGCGATGACGTGAGTCTCCTGGCTCTCGGATCGCTGCTTGCCTCGCCTTCCAACCTTTCGGCCGTGGCTGGTGAGGGTCGCTCCCCGATGACAGTGGCGGGACCGCACCGGATTTGCACCGGTTTCCTCTGTCGTCATCGCCTAACGGCGGAATTGTCCCACACCGCGTCGGGGGCGGCACTGCATCGGCCGCGCGTCAAAGCTTCAAGCCTGCGCATTCGATCTGTACGGTGACCAAAATGACGGACAACCCGCGTGAGGTCGTGCGGAATCAACTGCTGCTCGACGCTCTCGGTGGGCCGATCGACCTCAATGCGGTGGATTGGCGCGTCAAGCACCAACATTCGTCGGCCTCGGCGCTGGAGGTGCAGAACGAGACGTTGGACGCCATCCGCGAGTGGGTGAGCGACGGACTGTTCCGGCTCGGCGAACCGCGCGGTAAGGCACAACGCTTTGCCGCCTGGCATCATTCGCTCGACCACGCGCTACACAAGATCTCGCATGCCTACGTCACGCGCTACGACGATCCCGAGAAGTGGATGTATGCGGCGTGGCTGGCGCTCACGGGGAAGGGTGAGCTGCTGGCTCGATCGATCGAGGCCAAGGACATCGACGGGTACCGGCCCAAGGCAACGTGAGCGCAGTGCAGGTGCGGTCCGCGGCCGAGGAAGACCTGGTGCGCGTCAGCGAGATCGTCAACCACTACATCGCGCATTCCGTCTTCAATTTCCGGACCGAGTCGCAGAGCGTCGATGAGGTGCGCGCCCTCTGGGCGCAACGGCACCGGCAGTTCCCGTGGCTGGTGGCCGTCGTGGAGAACCGCGTCGTCGGAGCGGCATACGCGGGGCCGTGGAACGAGCGCGCGGCCTATCGGTGGACCGTGGAATCAACCATCTACGTCGACCCGGCTGCGCAACGTCGGGGGATCGGCGACGCGCTCTACACCGAGTTGCTCGATCGCTTGCGCGGTCAAGGATTTCGCAGTGCGGTCGCCGTGATCACCTTGCCGAATGAGCCCAGTGTCGCACTCCACGAGCGGCACGGCTTCGTCCGCGTGGGCCACCTTCGTGAGGCCGGCTTCAAACACCACGCCTGGCACGACGTCGGATTCTGGCAGTGCCTTCTGGCAGGCGGCTATAGCGCACCGAGTTGCGCTGTGCAGTAATAATTTTCGGTCTGGCCGTCGTTGCGTTGCGGTACCGGTAATCCGGCATCGGCCAGCAATTGGCTGGACCGGTGCCGGGTCGTCTGCCAGCCACGCTCGTCCAGGTAGGGAGCGACGTCGTGGCGTTCGCCGCTGTACCAGAGGTCATCGAGACGGGCGTCGAGGCCGTGCTCGTACCACTTCTCCGATGACGCGCGCATGACCTCCAGCGACTCCGGTGAGCTCAAGAAGATCTCCACCACCAGCCGGCTGCCCGGGGCGCTGAGCTCGGTGATGTTGTCCAGCAGGCGATCCTGGGCTTCCGGCGGCAGGAAGGCCAGCAGACCTTCGGCGACCCATACGGTCGGCCGCTCGGTGTCCAAGCCCGCCTGCCGCAGTGCTGCGGGCCAGTCGTCGCGCAGATCGATCGGCACCGCGCGCAGGTCGACGGTGGGCTCGGCGCCGGCGGCGGCCAGCGTCGCGGTCTTGAAGTCGGTCACCTGCTGCTGGTCGATCTCGAACACCACGGTCTCGGCGGGCCAGGCCAATCGGTAGCCCCGAGCGTCGAGGCCGGAGGCCAGGATCACGACCTGGCGAATGCCCGATGCCGTCGCGTCGGTGACGAACTGGTCGATCAGGCGGGTGCGGACCGCCAGCAGGTCCGTCATCGGCTGCATACCCCACGGGTGGCCCGCAATGTCGACCTCGTCGGCGCTGATCTCGCCGGTGGCCCAGCGGGTGAAGAAGTCCACCCCGACCGCCCGCACCAGCGGCTCGGCGAACGGGTCGTCGATGAGGCCGGATCGGGTGGCGCGGCCGCGGCCGGCGGCCACCATGGTGGCGGTGGCGCCCACGCTCGTTGCCAGATCCCAGGTGTCGTTCTCGGTACGGGTCATGGCGGCCAGAATGCCATCCGATGCTGGGAATGACCTTGTGGTGTCGGGCTGTTCGGACCGCCCGGAATTCAGCGACATCACTTAACGCACCGGTCAGGTTCCATTCACTTTTCCGGGATCGCGGCCGCATAGGGTACCGCCCTATGAGTGCACCTTCACCTGTGCCCGCGTCAGGGGTGGCATCCGACAGCAATTGGTCGGCACCGCGGTGGGAGACCACTTTCATCAGCGTGACGAACGAGTCCCTGCAGGTTGTCATCGACGAAGCGAACCGGCACACCAACGCTCACGGGCTCCAGGGGTGGGAGGTAGTGAACTCCTCGGTGCAGCGTGTCCAGGTCTCCCACCATTTCGCCGGATACGACAAGGGCGGCGAGTTCTATTTCGAGTGGAGCATCGTCTGCACCATGAAGCGGCCCTTGCCGCCTTCTTAACGGTCGGGGTGGCACGCCTGCGCCACGTGTTGACCTAACATCGCTGGGTGACCGAATCCCGTTGGACAAGCGATCAGGCCGGTCTACTCGCCGACGACTGCTGCGCCGAAACCGGGCACGGACATGCCGTCGCGCACGATTCGCAGTGGCAGCGCGGAGCACATTGGGCGTATCGGCTGGCCTGGGTCAGCATGGCCGCGATGCTCACCGAAGGCGTGGTCGGGCTGTGGCAGGGCCTCGCGGTCGGCTCGATCGCGCTGACCGGGTGGGCACTGGGCAGCTTGCCCGAGGCGCTGGCCAGCGCGATGGTCGCCTGGCGATTCTCGGGTGCGCGGACGGCGTCGGCGACGGCTGAGCGCCGCGCGCAGGTCGGTGTCGCCTGGTCGTTCTGGCTGACCGCTCCCTACATTGCCGCGGAATCGGTCCACCACCTGCTCGACCCGCACGACGCCGAGACCTCGCGGATCGGAATCGTCTTGACCGCTGCGTCGCTGGTGTTGATGCCGATCCTGGGCCGCGCCAAGCATTCGCTCGCCGATCGGCTGGGCTCGGCGGCCACCGCGGGCGAGGGCACCCAGAACTACCTGTGCGGCGCGCAGGCCGCGGCGGTCCTGGCCGGTCTGGCGGTCGCGGCGATCTGGCCCGGCGTGTGGTGGTTCGACCCCGCGATCGGTCTGGGCATCGCGGCCACGGCGATCTGGCAGGGCGTCAAGTCCTGGCGCGGCGAAGACTGCTGCTGACGTCGACGTCAGCCGTGCCGAAAGCCCTTGCCGGAACGGTCGAGTGGATCGGGATCCAGTCCCAGGTAGGTGGCTCGTAGCCGGTCCCACAGCTCGAGCTGTTCGAAGTCGGGTTCGTCGCGGATCTGCTGCGTGTTGGTCAGGAATGGGCCGGGCAGCATCAGCGTCATCAACTGGTCGTCGCGGCCGTTGAACAGTCGCACACCCCAGGACGTCGGCGCGCCGTCACTGCCGATCCGGCGGTACATCTCGGCGCGGGCACACCGGCGGATCCGGCCGAGCTCGGGACCGCTTTCGGTGTGCTCGCCGATGCACAGGTGAAAGTGCCAGCGACCGAAGTCGACGGTTGCGTATCCGTCGTACATCGAGATCCGCTCGGGCGGGTTGGGAGCGGCGACCTCCCACGCCGCGCCCTCGACCAGGACGCCGAACCAGATGTCGTCCCAATACTCTTGGAAGCACAGCCGGATCAGGTCGAGCAGGCTTTGCTCATCGGTGGGCAACGGCCAGCGTTGCTCTCGGCCGTTGTCCTCAGTTCTCAGGACTGGAGGGCTGAAGTCGATCAACGCAATCCCTTTCCGGCACCCGGTCCAGGGCGCAATCTCCACAGAGCCCGCCGTTCGGCGTGCGGTAATACAAGCAGCAACTATTGCGGCGGTAGTCGGTATCGCCAAAACGGACGGCCGCGCTCAGTCGCGGGTCGCTGCATATGCCGCGGGCCAGTTGCCATCCCGACGTCGTCGCACGGTCGCGATCGAAAACGCGTGCGGCGCCAAGCAGGGCCGAGGCCGAATTGCCGTCCAGCAACTTCTCCGAGATCGGGCTGAGCCGGCGCAGCGCCACCGTCAGCGGCCTGAGGTGCGTGCCGAGAACCATGTCGGCCAGCGCGGCGGGAAGATCGTCGCGCGGCTGGGCGACGGGATGCTCGAGGTGCAGCGCGATCTGACCGTCGATGTGACGAAAGAGCAGACGCTCGGGCGGAAGGTCGATCAGCATCCGGTAGCCGGCGACGGTGCCCAATCCGATCGACCAGAGCCGAGCGGCGAAGCCCAGGAAGAACGTCGAGGCCGCGACGCGTTGCTCGGTGACGTTCATCCGGGCTTTGACCCGGCCGACGATCTCAGCCAGCAGTGCGGCGTCGTCGTAAAGCTGCCCGACCGGGTGCCAGCGATCGACGAGAGGTCCGGTGCCCAACGCGAAATAGCTGCTGACAGTGCGGAGTTCGGCGAGTGCGGCGACCGTCGCCGGTTCATCGGATGGTTCCACTCCGGAGTTCGTCTCGCTGAACCGCAGCCGTGTCACCCCGCCCCGGCGCTCAGAGCATCGACGGCCGCGTCGATGTTCGGGACCACCGCGGGGCCGTGGCGGGCGACCAGCTGGCCGAGGGAGCGGGCCAGGTGCGGCCCCACCGCGTCGGCGAGGAGCACCTCTTCGCCGATCACGATGCCGCCCACCACGTGGGCCGCCATCAACCGGCCGTCGCGGGTCACCTCGTAGCGCCAGTCACCGATGTGCAGCCGTTCGGGTTGCGAGGAGAAGACTCCCCGACGCGCGGCGACGTGCGTCACGCCCGGCAGACCGGCGAAGACGTTGATCACCAACGCGATTCCGCCCGGGCCGGCCAGCGCGCCGCCGACCGTGCGGCTCACTCGTTCGGCGTCGAACCCGGCCATCAGTCGTTCATGGCGAGCACGAACGACGGCGCGAGGGTCTCGGCAGTGCCGCTGCGCCGCACCGCAGTTCCGGCGGCGTAGAACTCGACCGTGTGGATAACCCCAGGCGTAGTTCTGGATGGCGAATTGAACCCCGACGACGCCGGACGCCCCGTCGCGCTCCGCTTCGCTCTGCATGCGCGACATCGCCAATTCGCGTGCTTCGTAGTTGCCCTGCGTCCATTGCGGCATCTCGGTATTGCGGCCCATCTGCCGCAGGGTCTGCAGAAAGCCTTGCGCGGCAATGTGAAAGACGCAGTTGCCCATCACGAACGCCACCGGCGCATAGCCCGATCGAAGCAGGGTCGCCAGGTCCTGGCCGGACAGGTGGCTGGAGAAGGCCTGACCGTTGGTGCGCCGAAAAGACCCGGGTTTGGCGGTATAGCGGACCGCGGTGCCGACCGCGATGAACTCCAGGTGCTCCGCCTCGGCGCCGTGCTGACGCCATTCCAGGCGGACACCGACGACGCCGTCGGCGCCCAGCGCGTCCGCTTCGGCCTGCATGCGGGCCATGGCATTCCAGCGTGCCCGGTATGTCGCCTCGGTGAGCACGGGTAGCTCGGATTGCTGCCGGATGCCGGTGAATTGGTAGCCGACGTGGTAGACCGAGACACCCATCACGAGGTCGAGCGGTTCGAAACCTGCCCCGTGCAGAAGCGCGAATTCGTTGATGGACAGATCTGAGGTGAACACCTTGTCGGCGTGCGACAGCCGTTCGCTGGCAATCGGGTCGAGCGGGGTCGATGACATCCGCACATCGTACGAGGCCTGCGAGGGCCCGGCGGACGCTTTTCAGTCCAAGCGATACCGAATCAAGCGTGAACTGTTTGCGACGACAGCCACCGACGAGGCGTTGTGCAGGATCGCGGCGAGCACCGGTGACAAGGCGCCGCCGGCCCCGATCAGCAGCCCCGCGGCGTTGACGGCGATCGACATGCCGTAGTTCTGCTGGATGACGTCGACGGCGCGCGCACCCAGATCGCGGACGTCGAGCAGGCGTCGCAAGTCGTCGTTGGCCAGCGCGACGTCGGCGGTCTCGACGGCGACATCCGTGCCGGCCAGGCCCATCGCGATGCCGATGTCGGCCGCCGCCAGCGCCGGTGCGTCATTGATCCCGTCGCCGACCATCCCGACGATGTAGCCCTCGTCCTGGAGCTTGCGGACCACTTCGAGCTTGTCCTCGGGCAGCACCTCGGCGCGCCACTCGTCGATGCCCAGATCGTCCGCGACGACTTTCGCGATCTCAGGGTGGTCGCCGGTCAGCATCACAACCCGGCGGATTCCGTTGGCGCGCAGCTTGTTCAATACGTCGGGTGCTTCGGCGCGAATTTCGTCGCGCAGGCTGATCAGGCCGACCAGCGTGCCGTCCACGGCGAGCAGCAGCGGGGTCTCCGCCTGACGGCGCAGCTTGTCGACCCAGTCGCCGGCCTCTTCCGACACCGTGACGTTCTCCGCGCGCAGCAACGAGGGGCTGCCCAGCAGCAAGGTCCGCCCGTCCGCCCAGGTCCGCATCCCGAGGCCGACCAGCACTTCGCATTCCTCGTGCGGCGGGATGGTGATCCGGCGTTCCTCGGTGGACCGGATCACGGCTTCGGCCAACGGGTGCCGAGAGTGCAGCTCTGAACTCGCCGCATAGGCAAGCACCTGTTCGGGCTGCCAATCGTTGTGTAAGGCAATGATATTCGTCACCACGGGGCGTCCCACGGTAAGTGTTCCGGTCTTGTCGAAGACGATCGCGTCCACCCGGCCCGCCTGCTCGAGATGCGACCCGCCCTTGATCAGGATGCCGCGGCGCGCGCCGTTGCCGATCGCCGCGCTGATCGCGGTCGGTGTCGACAATCCCACCGCGCACGGGCATGCGATCAGCAGCATGGTCATCGCGCGCCGGACATCGCCGGTCAGCATCAACGTGACCGCGGAGACGATGAACGAGATCGGCACAAAGCGGCGGGAGAAGTTCTCGCCGACGGTCTGAATGGGCGCCCGATCGTGTTGGGCCTCTTCGACGCGGGAGATGATCCGGCCGATGGTGGTCTCCTTGCCGACCGCGCGGGCGCGCACCACCAGGCGGCCGCGCAGCACCACCGAGCCCGCGTGCACCCTCGCCCCGGCGATGATGCTGGCGGGCAGCGTCTCGCCGGTGATCGCGGACTGGTCGACGATCGCTTCGCCGTCGACGACGTCACCGTCGACCGGAATCGCGACATGATCGTGGATCACCACGTCGTCGCCGATCTGCACGGTGTCGATCGGAACTTGGACCTCGTTGCCGTCGTCGAGGCGGATCCACGCCGAGTCCGCGGTGCCGCGCAGCAGATCGGAGATGGCCCGCCGAGTCCGGCGCAGCGTCAGGTCCTGGAGGTACTCACCGATATTCAGCAACCACAGCACGGTGAGTGCAACCACGTTCTCGCGCAGCACCAGGCTTGCGACGGTCGCCGCGGTCACCAACGCGTCGGTGCCCGCGCGCCCGGACCGCAGCCCGCGCAGCGCACCGCGCAGGAACGGATAGCCCATGAAAACGGTCGCGCCGGTCGCGACCAGCTGGCCGCTGGGGCTGAGCAGTGGGGGACGGTTGAACGCGTAGCGACGCACACCGAGTAGGGCCAGGGCCGCGCCGCCGATCACCATCCGCAGTACCTCGGTGTTGCGGATGTCCGATGACCGCGGCGTGCGGGCCGGAATGAGGTCGGCGGCAACGTGTTCGGCTTCGGCAATGGCCGCGAGCACCTCGTCGCGATCGCAGCGCTTGGGCGAATACCAGACGACGACCGAACCGGTGTGCGGGTAGGCGTGCACGGCGCGAACGCCGTGCCGGCCGTCGACCGCCTCTTCGACGGCTACCGCGCGCCTAGAATTCGCCCGAACCCACGGCACCTTGACCCGCATGCGCCCGGCCGCGTCGGACACGACCTGTAGATCGGCCATGCCGGGGAATCAGTGCTCGTGGTCGTGGTCGTGATCGTGGTCGCCGATGGCGGGAGGCTGAGCCTCCTCACCGATGCGCTCGCGGGCCTCGGCCATCACGTCGGCCAGCTTCAGCCGGGCGGACTCCGCGGCTTCCTCGGCCCGTCGCGTGCCGCGCAGGCTCCACTCCGTCGCCGATACCGCGGCCTCGTGGAGCGGGGCCTTGCCCAGGGCTTTTCGCACGACTTCGTAGGCGCTCACGCCGACCAGGCCGGTTACCACCGTGCCGGCCGCCTTTCCCAGTAGGCCTTGCACCACCATCGCGAAACATCCTCTCGTCGTATCTTGGAGCCCAACTCCGGGCTCCAACGACGTTAACATCCACATATAGCGATATCAACATGTATCGGTGACGACCCTGCCAGCCCGCCTCGCCCGGCCAGCCCGAGTGCCCGGCCAGCCGGGCGCTCGACAGCGAACGCCCGGCTGGCCGGGCCGCCGTCGGGGGTGGGGCGACGGGCGTGGCTAGAGGCTGCGGGAGACCTTCTCGGTCTCCGCCTTGCGGGCCAGCGCGGCCGGGTCGGGGTTGGCGACGTACACCAGCGAGCCGCCGACCGACAGCACGCTCAGCAGGCCATTGATCACGCCGTCGGACGTATCCCAGGACGCGGTGGACAGGACTCGGTCGCCGGCCGTCAAACCCTGTGCGGCAACGGCCTTTTGGCATGCGGCCAACACCTCGCTCACGGAGCTGCCGGCCATGGCGGGACCAGGACTCTGCTCGGCGACAATCTGGTCGCCGTGTACCCGCACCGCGGTCGCGTAGTCGGTGACTCCGACCGGCAGATCAGGCACCGGGCGGCCGAACGCGTCCAGCGACAGCACCGCCACCTCGGCGGCCCCGGTCGCGTCGGCTTCCTCGAGTCGGTCGGCGGTGCACAACGCGATGTCGGCGTTCGCGGCGGCGCCGAGCACGACGTCCGCGCCGATCCACCACGCCCCGTGCAGCACCGCCGCGGTCTGCCAGTGCGCCGGCAGCAGCACGGCCACCCGGCTACCGGCGCCGCCGCCCAGCTCGTCACGCAGCAGGTTGCCGGTCTTGGCGGCCCAGTTGGCCAGCGTGACGGCGGACAGTTCGATGCGCTCGCCGGTGGCGTCGTCGTAGTAGGTAATGCGCGGGCCGACCGGGTCGGCGCGCAGCATCGGGTCGAGAATCGCTGAGCTGAGGTTCAGAGGTGCCACACCTCAGTAGATCAGTTGACGCACTCCGGGTGGTCGGAGCCCGCGGTCAGAATCGGCGAGGGCGGGGGAGCCTCAGAGCCGGTGTCGGGGTGCGAGGCCGCCGCCAGCTTGGGGCCGCCGTCGCTGATGCCCGAACCCGGGCCGGTGTAGTCGTTGCTGAGCACCACGCGGACCGATCCCTGCGGTACCGATGTGTTGGTGACGACGGGCAGCCCGCCCAGTTCTTTCGCAATCGCCTGGGCGCCCAGGTCGTCGGAACTGGCGGCCTGAACCTGGCTGTTCTTCACGTGCGCGGCGTCGTTGTTGCCGACCTTGCCAGTGCCGAACCCTTTGGCGCTCAACACTTGTGACACCGACGAGGCCAACCCGTTGATATCGGTGTCGTTGAGGACGCTGGCGCTGGTCTTGTCCGGTGCGTAGGTCAGCTCCTCGGTCTTGCCCTTGGCCTGGCCTTCCAGCAAGCCGGAGACCCAGCCCTGCACCTGATGCGGGTCGACCCGCACCACGCTGTGCATGCCGTCGTCGCTCCAGCCGGATTCGTCGAGCACCGGAATGGTGGCGAACGCGATCCGTCCGGCGGCCAACTTCTGCAGCTGGTTCACGAAATCCATGATGTCCCAACCGGATGACAGCACCACCGAGCGCTGGATCGCGGACTGCAGCCGGTTCATCGTGGACGGGCTGGACAGCGTCTTGCCGGAGATCACCTGGTGGGCCAGCGACGACATCACCACCTGCTGGCGCACCACCCGGTCCAGGTCGCCGCGGGGCAGTTCGTGACGCTGCCGGACGAAGCTCAGCGCTTGCGGGCCGTTGAGCTTCTGTGGCCCCGCCGGAAAGTCGGCGCCCGACATCGGTTCGAACACAGGCTCTTTGAGGCAGACATTCACTCCACCGAGGGCGTCGGTGATCAGCGAGAAGCCCAGCAGCCCGATCTCGGCGTAGTGGTCGACGGTGACGCCGGTCAGGTCCGCGACGGTCTTGATCAGCGCTTCGCGACCCGCTTCGGTGCCTTCGCGCTCGGCCTCGTCCGGCGCGGCGCCCGATTCGACCAGGCTGACCCGCTTCTCTTCTTTGGTCTGGCCGTAGACGCCGTTGATCTTGGTCTTTCCCAGCCCTGGCGCGGACACATAGGTGTCGCGGGGAATCGAGATCGCGGTGGCCGACTTCCCGTTGTCCGGGATGCGCACCAGGATGATCGTGTCGGTGTTGCTGGCCACCTCGTCGCCCGCACGCAGCGACGCCAGTTCCTGCGGGCTCAGCGGGTTGCCGTGCGCGTCGGTGCGACTGTCCATGCCGACCAGCAGGATGTCGAGTGCGCCATCGTCGCCGCCGTGTCCCAGCGACGGGGCGAAAACGTGGTAGATCCCGTCTTCGAAGGAGCGGACTTTGCTCCACGCCACCCCCGTGACGAGGACGACCAATACGGCCGTCACGGTCGCAATCACACGGGTCACCCGTTGCTCAGGCATCGCATCAGATTACTTGCGTATCAGTGGTAACTCCGGTAACAAACCGCGGCGTGCCAGACTCGTGATCTATGAACCGACGTTTCGTGATTGCCGGCGCCGGCGGACAGGTCGGCAGCTTTTTGGCCACCGAGGCGGCCCGGCGGGGACGCGACGTGCTGGCGCTGACGTCGTCGCAGTGGGACATCGCCGATCCGCGGCGCGCCGGCGAGATTGTGCAGGCCGACGACGTGGTGATCAACTGCGCGGCCTACACCGCCGTCGACGACGCCGAACGCGAACAGGACAAGGCGTACGCGATCAACGCCGCCGGACCGGAGCACATCGCGCAGGCCTGCGCGCAGGTCGGGGCGCAACTGGTCCACATCTCCACCGACTACGTCTTCGACGGTGAGTTCGGCGACGCGGCGCCGCGGCCCTACGAGCCGGACGACGCGACCCGGCCGTTGAGCGTCTACGGGCAGACCAAACTGTCCGGCGAGCGAGCGGTGCTGGCGGCGCTGCCGCACGCCGTCGTGGTTCGCACCGCGTGGGTCTACACCGGCGGCAACGGAAAGGACTTCGTCGCCGCCATGCGCAGACTGGCGGCCGGCGATGGTGTCCTGGACATGGTGGACGACCAGACCGGCTCGCCCACTTACGTCGCTGACCTGGTCGGAGCGCTGATCGAGGTGGCCGACGGTCGCGTGACGGCGCCCAACGGGATCGTGCACGCCGCCAACGCAGGCGAGGTCACCCGCTGCGGACAGGCCCGTGCGGTGTTCGAAATACTGGGCGCCGACCCGCAGCGGGTGCGACCGGTGAGCAGCGGGCACAACCCGCGGCCGGCCGCGCGACCGGCGTATTCGGCGCTGTCCGGTCGGCAGTCGCAGAACGCCGGTCTGTCGCCGCTGCGGCCGTGGCGGGCGGCGCTGGAGGCGGCGCTGGGAGCGCCCGCGGACAACTGACCGTTACCCTCAACGCGTGAGTGACGTGCTGCCGGTGGTCACGGTGACCTATTCGCCGGGCGTGCATCTGGACCGATTTCTGGCCTCGTTGTCGCATGCGACCGAGCGGCCGGTCAACGTCCTGATGGCCGATAACGGCTCCACCGACGGGACACCGCAGGCCGCGGTCGAGCGCTACCCGGGTGTGCGGCTTTACTCCACCGGAGCCAACCTCGGTTACGGCAGCGCGGTCAACCGCGCGATCGCCCAGTTGGGGGACGCCGACGAGTGGATCGTGGTGGCCAACCCCGATGTGCAGTGGGGCCCGGGCAGCATCGACGCCCTGCTGGACGCTGCGGCGCGCTGGCCGCGCGCCGGGACCTTGGGGCCGTTGATCCACGACCCCGACGGATCGGTGTATCCGTCGGCGCGCCAGCTGCCCAGCCTGGTCCGGGGCGGCATGCACGCGGTGCTGGGTCCGCTGTGGAAGAAGAATCCGTGGTCCGCGGCCTACCGGCAGGAACGGCTGGAGCCCAGTGAGCGAGCGGTCGGCTGGCTGTCCGGCTCGTGCCTACTGGTGCGTCGCGCGGCCTTCGAGCAGATCGGCGGGTTCGACGAGCGCTACTTCATGTACATGGAGGACGTCGACCTCGGTGACCGGTTGGGCCGGGCCGGCTGGCTCAACGTCTACGTGCCGACGGCGGAGGTACTGCACCACAAGGGTCACGCCACCGCACGAGAGTCGTCGCGCAATCTGGCCGTGCATCACAAAAGCACCTACATCTACCTGGCCGACCGGCATTCTGGACCGTGGCGTGCTCCACTGCGCTGGGCATTTCGGGCCGGACTGGCGGTGCGGTCAGGTTTGATGGTGCGTAATTCTGCGGAAGGGCGGCGCTGATGGCCAAACAGGTTGACGCAGTCGTTCTGGTCGGCGGCAAGGGCACTCGGTTGCGGCCGTTGACGTTGTCGGCGCCCAAGCCGATGCTCCCGACGGCCGGGTTGCCCTTTCTGACCCACCTGCTGTCGCGGATCGCCGCAGCCGGGATCGAGCACGTGATTCTCGGAACGTCTTACAAGCCGGCGGTCTTCGAGGCGGAGTTCGGTGACGGCTCGAAACTGGGCCTGCAGATCGACTACGTGACCGAGCAGAATCCGCTGGGTACCGGCGGCGGAATCGCCAACGTCGCAGGCTATCTGCGGCACGACACCGCGATGGTGTTCAACGGCGACGTGCTCTCCGGGGCCGATCTGGGCCAACTGCTGGATTACCACAACGAGCGGCAGGCCGACCTGACGCTGCACCTGGTGCGAGTCGGCGACCCCCGGGCTTTCGGCTGCGTTCCGACCGAAAACGGCCGTGTCACAGCATTTTTGGAGAAGACCGAAGATCCGCCGACCGATCAGATCAACGCCGGCTGCTACGTGTTCTCCCGCGAGACCATCGATCGCATCCCGCGCGGCCGCGAGGTCTCGGTCGAGCGTGAGGTGTTTCCCGCGCTGCTGTCCGCCGGAGTCAAGGTGTGCGGCTACGTCGACGCCAGCTATTGGCGCGACATGGGCACCCCGGAAGACTTCGTCCGTGGATCGGCCGACCTGGTGCGTGGTATCGCACCGTCGCCGGCGCTGGGCGGCCACCGCGGCGAGCAGTTGGTGCACGACGGTGCAGCGGTCTCGCCCGGCGCGCTGCTCATCGGCGGCACGGTCGTCGGTCGCGGCGCCGAAATCGGGCCTGGCGCAAGGTTGGACGGTGCGGTCATCTTCGACGGCGTGCGCATCGAGGCGGGCAGCGTGATCGAAAGATCGATCATCGGGTTCGGTGCGCGGATCGGCCCGCGGGCTTTGATCCGCGACGGCGTGATCGGCGACGGCGCCGACATCGGCGCCCGCTGCGAGCTGCTGCGTGGCGCGCGGGTGTGGCCCGGCGTCAGCATTCCCGACGGCGGGATCCGCTACTCCAGCGACGTGTGAGCCGGATCGCTAGGCGTAAAGCTCTTTGTGGGCGCGGACGAAATCTTCGACGCTGTGCGGGGGATGGCCGGTGATTTCTTGCACCCCTGCGGTAGAGCGGTTGTATCGGTCCTCGCGATGGAGGCGCGCCATCGTCGCGATGTGTTCGGATACGTGCGCGTCGAGTCCCGACGTCGCGAGCTGGCTTTCCCACTCCTCGACGTCGACGCGCTGCCCGGTGACCGACCGCCCCAGCGCCTGACTGTATTGCGCCGCAAGGCCATCGATGTCGAGGGTGGTGGGCCCGGTCAGCTCGTACACGGCGCCGACGTGTTCGGCCGGACTACGCAGTATGGCGCTGACCACGTCGGCAACATCGCGGGCTGCGATCGGTGATGTTCGGCCGGCGCCGAAAGGTAGTGCGAGCACACCCTGTTCGCGTATGGAATGGGCGGCGAGCAATGTGAACAGTGGATTCTCCAGGAAGACCGTGGGCCGAATCTGCACCGCCGGTACCGGCGACCAGTCGACGATGTGTTCGGCGAGCCAGTGCAATCGCTGCTGATGCGACTCTGTCGTGCTGGTTGGTGTCATCTGCGACACGGTCATCTGTGACATGTTCACCAGCACCTCGAGACCGCTGAGTTCGGCGGCCAGCGAACAGATCACCGCGGTGGCCTCCAAGTACGAAGCGGACACGCTCATGCTGAAAAACACTCGCGTCACACCGTCCAGCGCGGCGGCAACGTCGACGGGGTTGGTCAGGTCCCCGACGACGACCTGGGCGCCGCTCTCGCGCAACGCTTCTGCGCGGGCGTCGTCGCGGTGCACCATGGCTCGCACGGCATGCTCCGGAAGCCAGCAGATCGTCAACGACCATGCGGCCCACTCCGCCGACGCCACCGCCTGCACCGGTGACGAGGTACTTCGGTGCTGCGGTCATATCGTTCCTCCCGTGGCTGGGTCTACTGAGGTCCAGCCAACGGCTGCTTCGGCTATTCCCGGTCGCGCGCTCGACGAGGTAGGCCAGTGCCTCGTCGGTGCCGTCGGGCAACTTGTCGATCGGCCACCATTTCAGGTCCACTGACTCCTCGCTGATCGCGATCTGCGCCCCGGCCGGGGCCTGTGCGACGAATTGCAGATCGAGGTGTCGGGTCGGCACGCCCAGCGAGCAAGTCAGCGCGTGGACGTTGATCGCGGCCAGGTCGGGGGAGATCCGCAAGCCCTCGACGCCGGATTCTTCGGTGGCCTCCCGCAGCGCCGCGCCGAGGATGTCGGCGTCGGAATCCTCGCAGTGCCCGCCCAATTGGACCCAGCGACCCAACCGCGGATGCAGCGTCAACAACACCTGGCCGCCGGTGTCGTCGAGGACCAGCGCCGACGCCGTGATGTGGCCCGGTACGCACGCCCGCCGGCAGGCGTCTTCCCGCGCATCCAAGAACG
>CAVWEO010000037.1:0-25855 GCA_963753995.1 uncultured Actinomycetota bacterium
AATCGTTCGGTAACGCCAAATACTTTGCGCGAGAATATGTGGCCGACGTGGCTGCCGTCATACCAGTACAACTGCCCGCCCCAGCGCTCCTGTAAGGCGATCGTAGGCTCACGCATCGCCATCCGGTCATGCCACGCGCCGACGATCAGCCGCCGTTGCGGCGGCGGCGCGGGGTCGACGGCGAGCGGATCGATCACCGATGTCAGTTTCGCCACCACCGGGGATTCCAGCAGTTCCCGGAATTCGTCGCGCGCGGAACCCCAGCGACCCAGATGCCGCGCGATCATCGCGTTGAGTCCGAGGATGGGCGTGTACAAACCCACCGCGTCGATGTCGCGCTCCAGGTGCGACACCAAGGCGGCCACCGGGGTGCCCATCGAAATCCCGCACACCACAACGGCACTGGCCTGGGGGCGCACCCACTTGACGACCGCCCGTATCTCCGACACCGCGCGCATCATGCCCGCGACGTTGCCGAGCGGATCCATGTCCGGGTAGGCCGGCCATTCCCGTCGTCGACAGCCATGACCGGGCTGCACGGGCATCGCGACGTTGAAACCCAACTGATGATGAATGCGTCCGATGCGCGTCAGTAGCAGGTCCTCCACGCCGCCCTGACCGGCGCCGTGCACCCAGATCAGCCACGGCCTCGGCCCGCCCGGATGCCGGCACAGATGGACCACAGCCCTGGCCGGTCCCCCGAGCCCTTCGACCGCCAAGCTCTCCGGCAACGCCGGGTCGTGCTCGAATGTCAGCCGCTCGTAGGCCAGTCCGGCAATGCGTCGGCGTTCGACGGTCTGGACCTGCAACGGTTGTGGGTCAGCGTGCGCGCCATCGATACCCAGTGCTGACAGCTCTTCAGCTGCCGCGCTGCACGCGTCCGGCGACCGAACCGCTTTCGGGGACTCACCCAGCAGCGAAAACCCTGACAGCGCAAGCTCGTCCAGCATGACCTCGCCGAACTGACGCACCCCGCGCGGCGATGCCGGATTCCACCCGGTGGACTCGTTGAGTCCCGCTACCGTGCGCGGCAGCAGCATGCCCAGCTCGCGTGCCGCGTTGAGGCCTAGTGTTGCCAACGACATGCCACTCACCTACGCCAGTGTGAAGCCGGTGTATCCGGCAGCTGCGATTTCGTCGCAGCGGCGCCGGTATTCAGGGATTCCGCCGGTATAACCCATGTACATCCGTTTCTTGCCAGGCACGTTGCCACCGTTGTACCAGGAGTTGCACGACGGATGGACCAGAACGGTAGCCGCGACCAGCGATGTCGCGTGGTCGATCCAATCCTGTTGCGCGGTGGCCGTTGCTTCGATGGTGCGGATGCCGTTGGCGCGCAGGTGCGTAATGCAGTCGCCGATCCACTCCACGTGTTGTTCGAGCGCGGGAACGAAGTTGGTGGCCGGGCTCGGACCGCCTGGCCCCTGAACCGTGAACAGGTTCGGAAACCCGGCAACCGCCAACCCCAGATAAGACAGCGGACCCTCGCTGGCCCAGAACTCGCCCAGCGACATCGCGTCGCGACCGCGGACATCGATACGGCTGAGCGCACCGGTCATGGCATCAAATCCGGTGGCGTAGATGATGACATCCAATTCGTGCAACTCGTGCTCGGTGCGGATGCCGGCCGTTGTCACCTCGCGAATCGGCGACTTCCGTAGGTCGACGAGGGTGACGTTATCCCGGTTGAACGTCTCGTAATAGCCCTGGTCGATGATCGGCCGCTTGCACGCGAAGGGATGCACGGGCACCAACGATGCCGCTGTTTCCGGATCTTTGACGATCCGTGCTACCGCCTCGCCGTACAGTTTGGCGGCCATCCGGTTGGCTTCGATGTCGAAGAAGATGTCGCTCCAGTTCAGCGCACCTAATACGCCCTTCTCCTTGACAGCGCGCAATTGTTCCTCGCGCGACGCCGACTTCAGCGGCGGGCTGCCGAGCATCTCGAGCAGCACCGAAAAGGCGCTCAGCCGCGCGGCGCCGATCGGGTGTTCGCGCTGGGCCGCCCGTATCTCTGGATAACGGGCCTTCATCTCGTCCAACTCGCCGGGCTCGAAGCGGCGCACCCGCCACGGCAGAGTGTACGTAGGCGAGCGCTGAAATACGGAGAGCTGCAGGGCTTCCCGGGCCACAACAGGTATGAGCTGAACACCGCTCGAGCCCGTGCCGATGACGCCGACCCGCTTTCCAATCAGATCGAAGCCCTCCTTGGGCCATCGGCTGGTGAACAACGACGTTCCGGCGAAGCCGGCCATCCCGGCAATGTCGGGTTCCAGCGGCACCGACAAGATCCCGGAGGCGGCGACCACAAACGGTGCGGTGAACGACTCACCTGCCTCGGTTCGGACCATCCACGTCGCAGTCTGCTCGTCGAAAGTCATCGCGACGACCTTCGTGCCGAACTGGATGTCGCGGCGAAGGTCGAGCCGGTCGGCAACAAAGTTCAGATAAGCCTCGATCTCGGGCTGGGCCGGCATGGTCTCCGTCCACACCCATTCCTGCTGGATCTCATCGGAGAAGCTGTAGGAGTACTCGATGCTCTCGATGTCACATCGCGCACCGGGATAGCGGTTGTACAACCAAGTGCCACCGACATTTTCAGCCATCTCCAGCACACGAGTCCGGAGTCCGAGTCCACGCAGGCGGTGCAATGCATAAAGACCCGAGAACCCCGCTCCGATCACCAGCACGTCGAACGATGCTTCGAGCTCGTCAGCCACCTCGCAACGCCTCCTCGACCTGGAATCCATACTGTAACGTATTTAGTATCGCTGCCACGAGTGCTTGAGGAGCCGGTGTGAAAGTGCCGTTCACCTGGAAAGTCACCGGTTGGTTCATGGTCGGCTGGTCGCCGGAAATCCCCGTCGGCGCGGCCCGGCCACCGCGCTATTTCGGCGAGGATCTGGTCGCTTACCGCGACGACGAGGGCGTGCTGCACGTCGTGGAGGGACACTGCAAACACCTCGGGTGGCGCTGGGGCCCCGACGGGGCCAACCGGCCCATCCCCTACCAGCCGTACCGGACCGGCAACGTCTCCCGGCGGGCCGGGCGCGAGCCGGTGCATCCGCTTGACGACCCCGACGATCTGGCGCTGCGGTTCCACAGTCATTTGTTCGGCCCCGGCGGGGCGATCAGCGTTTTCGAAAGCGCTCAGAACCATCAGCTGTTCTTCACCTGCACTCCGGTAGACGACGAGTGCTCGGATCTGTCCTATTCGATCTGGTGGCCCCGGCTCGCCGGCGACCCGAAGTACGTGGAAAATCCGAGGCTGTCCCGAGAGGACGCGAAAGGATATCTGGCACTTCGTAACTGGGCGGCCCAATTCTACGAAGTGCCCGCGTGAAACGTTCGCTCGCCGACATCGCGGCACCCGCGCACACCGCGATTGTCACTCAGGAGTGCCAGGGCGCCGTCATCGGCCCTGATGCCGGGTTGGCGCAACTCGCCGAGGAAGCACGCCGCGTGGCCCTGCCCAACATCACCAGGTTGCTACCGGCGGCCCGCGCGGCGGGCGTGCGGGTGGTGCACTGCGTGGTGCAGCGACGGCCCGATGGGCTCGGCTCCAATCACAATGCCAAGATCTTCGCCATCGGGGGCGGCCAGGTCAACATTCTTCCAGGCACGCCCGGCGCCGCCGTACTTCCCGAATTAGGTCCTGAGCCAAGCGATCTCGTATTGAGCCGGTGGCATGGCGTCGGCCCGATGGGGGGTACCGACCTCGACGCGGTACTACGCAACCTCGGAGTGTCCACCATCGTGGTGGTCGGGGTTTCGCTCAACATCGCGATCCCCAACATCGTCATGGACGCGGTCAATGCCGCCTATGACGTCATGGTGCCGCGTGATGCCGTCGCCGGAATCCCCACCGAATACGGCAATGCGATCATCGCCAACACGCTGTCGCTGCTAGCGACCGTCACCAGCACCGACGAGCTGCTCCGGACATGGGGGCCGGCCTGATATGAAGACTCAGTTGACCGTGTTTCTGCACGTCGACCTACAGGTTTTCATAGAGGCTACTATGACATCAGCCGAAGGCGCTGTACTCAGCGAAGCCGACGGCCTGATGGTTCGCTTGCTTCCGCACCAGCCGTGAGGGTTCAGATGGCCGACAACGCAGTCGAATTCACCGTCCCCGACGTCACCGCCGCCGTGGCCGCGACAATTCCGGACCGCGAGCTGATCATCCAGGGGGACCGCCGCTTCACCTACGCCGAGATCATGGACCGGTCGCAGCGGCTGGCCGCATACCTGCACTCGCGCGGGTTGGGCTGCCACACCGAGCGATCGACACTCGAAGGCCACCAAGTAGGCCAGGATCTCGTCGGGCTCTATGCTTACAACGGCAACGAATTCGTCGAGTCGCTGATCGGCGCGTTCGCCGCGCGGGTTGCACCGTTCAACGTCAACTTCCGCTACGTCAAGAGCGAATTGCACTATCTGCTCGCCGACTCGGGTGCGACGGCGTTGATCTACCACTCCGCCTTCGCCCCGCGGGTCGCCGAAGTGTTGCCGGATCTTCCGCAACTGCGGGTCCTGATCCAAATTGCCGACGATTCGGGCCACGCGCTGCTCTGCGGCGCCGTGGATTACGAGACGGCGATCAGCTCGGATCCCCCCGCGCCGGCCGTCCGGCACTCCCCCGACGACTTGTACGTGCTCTACACCGGCGGCACGACCGGAATGCCGAAGGGCGTCCTGTGGCGTCAACACGACATCTTCATGACGTCGTTCGGCGGACGAAACCTGATGACCGGCGAGCCGACCAGCTCACTTGACGAGCTCGTCGGGAGACTGGCCGGAAGCACCGGCACCAAGCTGATGATCCTGCCGCCGCTGATTCACGGCGCCGCCCAGTGGAGCGTCATGACGGCGATCACGACCGGGCAGACGGTGGTCTTCCCTTCTGTCGTCGATCATTTGGACGCCGACGACGTCGTCCGCACGATCGAACGGGAGAAGGTCATGACGGTGACGGTGGTCGGTGATGCCATAGCCCGGCCACTGGTCGCCGCCATCGAGAAGGGCATCGCGGATGTGTCGTCGTTGGCGGTGGTGGCCAACGGCGGCGCGCTGCTGACTCCGTACGTCAAGCAACGCCTGATCGACGTGCTGCCGAACGCGCTCATCATCGACGGCGTCGGCTCGTCGGAGACCGGCGGTCAGATGCAGCACATGTCGACGTCCGGGGCGGTGTCAACGGGCACCTTCAACGCGGGACCGGATACCTTTGTCGCCGCCGAGGATCGCGGATCGATCCTCGACCCGGGACATCAGGGCATGGGCTGGCTCGCCCAAAGGGGTTATGTGCCATTGGGATACAAGGGCGATGCTGCCAAGACTGCGGCAACTTTTCCGGTGATCGACGCTGTGCGGTACGCGATTCCGGGCGACCGTGCTCGACACTTGGCCGACGGTCACATCGAACTGCTCGGCCGCGACTCGGTGACGATCAACTCCGGCGGCGAGAAGATCTTCGTCGAGGAGGTCGAAACCGCGATCGCATCGCACCCAGCCGTGGTCGACGTCGTCGTCACCGGGAGGCCCAGTGAGCGGTGGGGTCAGGAAGTCGTGGCCGTGGTCGCGCTCGCCGGCGGCGCGAAGGCCGAGGCCGTCGAGTTGATCGACCATGCCGCACAGACATTGGCCCGCTACAAACTGCCCAAGGCGGTCGTGTTCCGAGCCGCGATCGAGCGCAGCCCGGCCGGCAAAGCCGACTACCGGTGGGCCCGCGACCAGGCCCTCAACGACTCGACGCCATGACTGATGACGAGGTGCGGGCCGCCCTGCAACGCCACTGGGATGCCTCAGACGCCAACGAGTTCGCGGCCGAGCACGACATCTACCGAACCGATGCCGTGCTGGAATACCCGCAATCAGGTGAGCGCATCCGGGGACGCGCCCACATCGAGGCGTCCCGCGCGGCGCAGCCCAACGCGAAGCGTTTCAGCGTGCGCCGCATACTCGGCTCCGGCGCCCTGTGGGTCAGCGAGCTCGTCCTGACCTACGACGGACAGCCGAATTACGTTGTCAGCGTGATGGAGTTCGAGGGTGGCGAGGTTGTCCGCGAGACGCAATACTTCAGTGAGCCGTTCGAGCCGGGACCATCTCGCGCTCAGTGGGTCGAGCCCATTGACTGAACAGAAAGGGCAGCCCGATGACCGCAGATTTGCCTGAACAGGCGCTGGAACTCCGATCGTTGGTGACTTCGCAAGGCACGCTCGAACTCTCGCTGCACGACGTCGCTGTTCCGTCCCCGGCCGCCAACGAGGTCTTGGTCCGCGTGGAGGCCTCCCCGATCAATCCGTCAGATTTAGGCGTCCTCATCGCCGGCGCCGACATGTCCTCCGCGACGGTGTCCGGCACCCCTGAACACCCGGTGGTCACCGCAGCGCTGGGCGAAGGCGCTCTGGCGGGGCTGTCGGCGCGCGTCGACACGCCGCTTCCGGTAGGCAACGAAGGAGCAGGGACCGTGGTCGCCGCCGGGTCGTCACCGGCGGCGCAGGCGTTGCTCGGCAAGACGGTGGGAATTGCCGGCGGCGGCATGTACACCCAGTACCGGGCGGTCGACGCATCGGCGTGTCTCGTGTTGCCGGACGGGGCAACAGCCAAGGACGGCGCCTCGTCTTTCGTCAATCCACTAACTGCCCTCGGAATGCTGGAAACCATGCGCCGGGAAGGTCATTCAGCCCTCGTGCACACGGCTGCGGCGTCGAATCTCGGCCAAATGCTCGTCAAGCTCTGTATCGCCGATGGAGTTCCGCTCGTCAACGTCGTGCGCAAGCCCGACCAGGAAACGCTGCTGAGATCGCTTGGCGCCGTTCACGTGTGCAATTCATCCGCGCCATCGTTTGCGGCTGACCTGGTGGAAGCTCTGACCGCGACATCGGCGACGATCGCCTTCGATGCCACGGGTGGCGGCACGCTGGCGAGCGACATCCTCAACGGTATGGAGCGGGCGGCCAGTGCGACCGCGACGGAGTATTCGCGTTACGGCTCGGCCGTGCACAAGCAGGTGTACATCTACGGCGGACTCGACACCGGCCCGACCGTGCTCACCAGAAATTTCGGCATGGCTTGGGGCGTCGGCGGCTGGTTGCTGACGCCGTTTCTGCAAAACCTCGGAGGCGAAGGCTTTGCCAGACTGCGAGCCCGGGTGGCCGCGGAGCTCACCACGACGTTCGCGAGCACGTACACCCGGGAGGTGTCGTTGGCCGGCATGCTCCAACCCGACGCGTTCCACACCTATGTCAAGCGGGCGACCGGGGAGAAGTTCCTAGTGACTCCGAGCCGGCCAACGTCCTAATCGCCTCTCTGACATCCAGTTCCGGGTCGAGTTGCGCGGCGCAGCGCAATGACGTGATGAGAAGTTGGACCACCACTTCGACCATCGCGTCGGGATCGAACGGTCGGTCGTTCTTCAGCCAGTACGTGGTCGCTTCATCGAGGGCGCCGGCACACGAACGCAACATCAGTCGCACCGCTTGGCGGCCGAAGTCGAGACCGAGCAATTGACACGTCCATTCGACTGTGCGCCAACGTGATTGGTCGAAGATCTCCCAAGCTTCGTGGTCACCCCCGTTGCCGCCGAGAATCAGACGAAGTGCCAAACGGTCGTGGCCGCTGAAATAGGCGAGGTGGGCCCGCAACATCTGCCGGAACCGCTCGCCCGGCGAACCATCACCCGGTGGCGGTGTGGCGGCAGCATTCAGCTTGTTGGCGGCGTCGCCGAGCGCCTCGAGGTAGATCCCGCGTTTGTTGCCGAAGTAGTGAAACAGCAAGCCCTGTGCCACCCCGGCACTCTCGGTGATGTCACCGGTCGCGACGTCGTCGAAATGACGGGCCGAGAAGTGGGCGACGGCGGCGTCGAGAAGCTTGCGCCGCGTCACTTCAGCCTGCTCTCGCCGCCGCGTAGCGGGCCGCGGCGGCTGTCGATTCCGTTTGGCGTTGCCGGCCACCATCGCTAGATCGTGCGCCCCCTCGCCGGCAGAGCACAACTCAACGAAGCATGTTCATCGAACTTAATTCATTGACTTCGACTCAACCAATGCTTACCTTAGATGCGTCGCCGCCGCCGAGGAGATCAGCCATGCCGGAAGAAAAAGCGTTCGTCGTCGTGCAGATCGCGATCGACGATCGGGACAGATATCACCAGTACGAAACTGCCAATCACCTGGAGATCTTCGACAAATTTGGCGGCAAGGTGGTGGGCATCGACGATGACGTCGACGTCGTAGAGGGCAGTTGGCCCTTCAGCCGGACCGTCCTCGTCGAATTCTCGAGCAAGCAGCAGGCACGAGCCTGGTACGAGTCCGGGGATTATCAGGCGGTGGTCGGGTTGCGCCACGACTCCGCGACGTCAAACCTGGTGATCGTTGCCGGCTACCCCGGATGAGCTGAACGGCCACCACCGCGCGGTCGGCCATACTGGAGCCGTGCAGGTGTTCGCCGGATCGCAGTTGTCGCACTGGGACTTTCCGCGAAACACCGCCAGCGCCGCGATGATGACCGAGTTCGGCCGTGAGAACGGCATGGCCGTCACCGACATCCTCGCGGGAACGGGTCTGTCCGAGACTGATTTGCACGACCACGGTCGGACAATCGTCGGACGCCAGGAGCTGGCCATCGCGACAAACCTGGTGGATCTGCTGGGCGCCGTTGCCGGCGCGGCCGATCTCGGGATCCGGGTGGGCGCCGGCTATCACGTCGGATCGTTCGGCATCTTCGGCTTCGCCTGCCTGACCAGTTCGACCCTGGGCGACACCGTCCGGTTCGCGGCGCGGTACTACGAACTCAGCTACGGGTTCTGCCTGCCGACGGTGACGGTCGACGGACCGGTCGCCGCGTTGCGACTCGATCTGCCCGACCTGGCCGGTCCAGTCGCCGAGTTCCTCATCCGCCGCGACCTGTCCGCGATCGCCCAGGTGATGGCGGAATCGCTCGGCAGCCCCGTGCCGTTCAGCGCGATCGACTTCGCCGGCCCGAGGCCACCCTCGGGCGACGCTGCGGCCCGCGAGGTGTTCGGCGTGACACCCGGCTACGGATCGCCCGCCACGGTGGCGTCCTGGCCCGCCGCATTGCTGAACGAACGCCTGCCCCAGGCCAGCGACATCAGCGTCGCGATGTGTCGACAGCAGTGCCACGAGCTGCTGGAACGCCGACGAGAGCGCACCGGCGTCGCCCTGCGCGTTCGTGCGCAACTGGCCTCGGTTGGCGGCGCACCGCACACGATCGGGGGTGTGGCCCGGCAGTTGGCGATGAGCGAACGGACGCTGCGCCGTCGGCTGGCCGAGGAGAACACCACCTTCCGCGACCTCGTCGAAGAAGTCCATCGGGTGCTCGCCGAAGAGCTGTTGGGGACGGGCGCCCTGTCGGTCGAAGACGTCGCGCTGCGACTCGGCTACGCCGAAGCGACGAGTTTCATCGCCGCGTTCAAGCGGTGGACGGGAACGACCCCCGCGCGCTACCAGCGTTCGGTCGCTCCTCGCGCGCGATTACTGACTGTGTGACCGCACCCTAACTCGCTCGCCGTTGGCCGAAATCATGGATTTTCCGTCCGCAATGCTCTGCCCTTGACCTCCCGCGTGCTCGTAGCGTCTTTCCCATGACCGCTTCTCGCCGTCCTCGCGTTCTCGTCATCGGAGCCGGATTCGGCGGTCTCGGCGCCGCCTACGAGCTGGCGAAGGACGGGCTCGCCGACGTGACGGTGTTGGAGAAGGCCGATGACATCGGCGGCGTCTGGCGCGAGAACACCTACCCCGGTGCCGCCTGCGACGTGCCGTCGAATCTGTACTCCTACTCCTTCGCCACCAAAACCGACTGGGGACGCCGCTACGCCGAGCAGCCCGACATCCTCGGCTACATCCAGGACACCGCCGACCGATTCGGCCTCCGCAGACTCGTCCGCACCGGGATGGACGTCGCTTCCGCCGAGTACGACGACCGCACCGCCACCTGGCGGGTCGCGACCTTTTCCGGTGAAGTCCTCGAGGCCGACGTGCTGGTACCCGCGACGGGTCAGCTGTCGCGACCGGCATTTCCGAAGGTTCCGGGACTCGACACGTTCGCGGGTCCGTCGTTCCATTCGGCCCAATGGCGCCACGATGTGGAGCTGGCCGGCAAGCGCATCGCGGTCCTCGGCACCGGAGCGTCGGCGATCCAATTCGTACCGCGTATTCGCGAAACCGCCACGTACGTCACGGTGTTTCAGCGATCCGCGCCGTATGTCGTGCCGAAGGTGGACCGCGCCTACACCGACGTCCACCACGCCGCATTCCGCCGGGTGCCCGGATTCGCCTCCGCCATGCGCGGCTCGATCTGGGAGCTGACGGAGCTCTTGGGACTCGCGCTGACCAAGTTCGCCCCGCTGGCCCGGGCGCTGCAGGTCCTGGCGTCGGCAAACCTCAAGCGGCACATCAAGGATCCGGTACTGCGCGCAAAGGTCACTCCCGACTACCCGATCGGGTGCAAGCGGGTGCTGTTCAGCAGTGCCTGGTACCCGGCGCTGGCCAGCGACAACGTCGACGTCGAAACCGATGCGGTCGAGGAGGTGACGGCGACGGGTGTCCGCACCGCCGACGGCCGGGTACACGATGTCGATGTCATCATCTACGGAACCGGGTTCAAGGCCACGGAGTTCCTCGCGCCGATGACGGTCACCGGCCGGCACGGACGCGACCTGGGCTCCGAGTGGGCCGAGGGTGCCCGCGCTCATCTCGGCATGACCGTGCCCGGCTTTCCGAACATGTTCCTGATCTACGGCCCGAACACCAATCTGGGCAGCAGCTCGGTGATTCAGATGATCGAGCAGCAAGCCCGTTACATCAGGCAGATCGTGGCGGAACTCGCCCATGGTGGCCGCCCCCGCGCATTCGAGATTCGGCCTGACGTCGAAGCTGCCTACGACGCGGAGGTCCAGTCTCGGCTGGAAAAGGGCGTCTGGACCGATTGCGACTCCTGGTATCGCACCGCCTCGGGCCGGGTCACCACCAACTGGCCGGGGCTGGTGCATGAGTATCAGCGCAGGACACGGTCCGCGGTCCTCACCGATTACGAAGAAGTAGTTCCCCTCTCCGCCGTCGAGGAGGTAGGCGCGTGACTCAGGTTTCGTTCGACTACGACGTGCTCGTGATCGGGTCCGGCTTCGGTGGCAGCGTCACCACGCTGCGTCTGAGCGAAAAGGGCTACCGCGTAGGCGTTCTCGAGGCGGGCCGGCGTTTCCGCGATCAGGACTTCGCCAAGAACAGCTGGCACGTCCGCGACTATCTGTTCAAGCCTTCACTCGGCTGCTACGGGATCCAGCGAATCGATCTGCTATCCGACGCGGTCGTGCTCAGCGGCGCAGGCGTCGGCGGGGGTTCGCTGGTCTACGCGAACACGCTCTACGAGCCCGGCGAGCCCTTCTTCGCGGACCCGCGATGGAGCGGCATCACCGACTGGAAGGACGAGCTCGCACCCTGGTACGACCAGGCCTCGCGGATGCTCGGCGTCGAGACCTACTCGCGGACAACACCTTCGGACAAGGTCATGCTGCAGATTGCCACCGATCTCGGTGTCGCCGAAACCTTTCGCGCCACCCGGGTCGGGGTGTGTTTCAGCGATGCCGACGGTGAGCCGGCCGCCCCCGGCGCTCCGGTGGGTGACCCCTACTTCGGTGGGATGGGCCCGGACCGCAACGCATGCCGCCACTGCGGCGAATGCATGACGGGCTGTCGACACAACGCCAAGAACACGCTGGTGAAGAACTACCTGTACCTCGCGGAAAGCCTTGGCGCCATGATCCATCCGCTGACCACGGTCATCGACGTGCGACCGCGTCCCGGCGGGGGGTATGACGTGGTCACGCGTCGCACCGGGAGCAAGATTCGTCGGCGCCGTCGCACGTTCACCGCGCAGCAGGTGGTGTTCTCGGCGGCGGCCCTTGGGACCCAGCGGCTCCTGCACCGACTGCGTGACCGGGGCAGTCTGCCGGACATCTCGCCACGGCTCGGCGAACTCTCGCGCACCAACTCCGAATCGATACTGGCCGTGCGCGCCCGCGGCGACGATGTGGACTACTCGGAGGGTGTCGCCATCACGTCGTCGATCCATCCGGACGAGCACACCCACGTCGAGCCGTGCCGCTATGGCCACGATTCCAATCTGATGGGCTTGCTCGGCACCGTCCTCGTCGACGGTCTCGACGGGGGGCGCCGCTGGCGAACGGGGATGAAAGAACTGGTGCGTCAACGTCGGGACCTCATGCGCCTGCTCAACCCGAAAAACTGGTCCGAGCAGACGATTCCGCTGCTCGTCATGCAGACGCACGACAATTCGATCACCACCTTCACGCGCCGCCGGCTGTTCGGACGGCGGATGGTGTCACGGCAGGGCGTCGGCGAACCCAACCCGACATGGATCCCGGTCGGTCACGAGGTTGCCCGGCGCGCGGCTGAGCACCTGGACGGTATCGCCGGCGGTGCCTGGGCCGACCTGGCGGACATCCCGATGACGGGTCACTTCATCGGAGGCTGCGTCATCAGCGAGAGCGCTGCTGACGGTGTGGTGGACCCCTACCACCGCCTGCACGGATATTCCGGGTTGCACGTGATCGACGGCTCGACGATCACCGCGAACCTGGGCGTGAATCCGTCTCTGACCATCACCGCGTTGGCCGAGCGCGCGACGGCGCTCTGGCCGAACAAGGGCGAGCCAGACCCCCGTCCGCCGCGTGGGTCCGCCTACGTACGCACTGCGCCGGTGAGCCCGATTCAACCGGCCGTTCCGCCCAGTGCGCCAGGCGCCTTGCGCCTCACGCGCCGCGCTGCGCCCGGCTCGTAGGACTACCCTCGCAGCTATGTTGGCAGCGTTTGGATTCGAAAACCTGGGAGTCGTCGTCGGCGACATGTTCTTCGTCGACCCGACACCGAACGAAGGTCAGGAAACCCCGGAACGGGGAGTCCGATTGGAACTGCGCCTGGTGGACCGGGCTGAACCGCAGGGATCGATCTACGCCGGCGTCCCGATCTCGTTCACCCGCCCGGTATGGCGGGTCGATCTGTTCGGCTCGACCGAGAGCCCGCCCGGCACGCTGGACCGGGCGCACCACCATCCCCGCTTCAACGGCTGGGAGCCTGGACGCCGCAACTTCGTGCCGGAGCTGTCGGCCGACCCGGTGTCCTGGTTGGCCGGTGAGCTCGCCGACCCGGACGCGGTGCTGACCCGCGCCGGGGTCGACCCCGACGAGGTCAGCGAAGCCGACAAGGCCGGCCTCGCGGCGGCGGCCCCGGACATCGTCGCCACGGTGCGGCGACTGCTCGACGGCGTCAAGAGCGGCGAGCTGGCTCCGGAGCCGGCCGAACCCGTCGCCGCCGCCCGTACCGGCTGGCTCTGAACCAGCACCCGACGGCATCACGGATTCAGCTGCGGGGGTTGGCATCTCGAGGCACGACAACTTCTCGGCGCCCTCAGCTGCGGCCTAGAAAACCCTCCGGCGAGGTGTCTTTCGTCCCGGCCAGTGGCCAAAGCCGCGCATCGGCAGCGCTTGCCGCGGCGTTAGCTGTTTAATGAGCCACGTGTCGTACCAGCAAGTGCACCGTAACGCTCTTGCTCCGGCGCGGGCCAGGTCAGTACTTGCGACCCCGACGGTGATGGCCTACACCACCGGCGTGCTCTTTGTGGTGAGCGGAACTTTGGGCATCATGCTTGCCACGCAAATGCCCGCCGGGCCGGGCAACGTGTTTGTCGTCTACGGCATTGCTGCGGCCGCGGTACTCATCGGAGCCGGCCTGATGGGGCGCGGGCACAAGCTTCGTCCCGTCCACTATCACGCACTGTTGGCTACGGGCACGATGATGCTCACGACCGGCATCTACGAGTCGACTAGCCCGATCGCTGCGGTCGCCTTATCGACGTTGTATGTCTCTGTCGCCATTCATGTTTGCGTGTTCTTCAGCTGGACACTGGCGGCAGCTCACATGCTGTTCGCGGTTACTTGTTGCATGGCGGTGTTCTCGTTCCGCCCGGCAACGCCATGGTGGTCCGGACTGGTTGCCTCGGGTGCGACCGTCGGCGTTGGGATCGTCGTGGGACTCCTGAGCCGATTTGCCTCGGAAGCCAACGTCGACGTGGTGACCGGGCTGCCGAACCGCAGAGGATTCGACCATGCCCTTCAACAGGAGGTCGCTCTTGCCGAACGTAACGGTGCGGGCCTGGCGCTGGTGGTATTGAACCTCGACCGCCTACCCGCGATAAACGAAATGGGGGGTCACCGCGCCGGTGATGAGATGTTGCAGCACCTCGTCACATCGTGGTTGCCTCTGCTGCGGCGTGACGACACCCTCACCAGGCCAGACATTGACAGGTTCGCCGTGCTCCTGCCGAACACCAGCGAGCAGAGCGCCCTCACGCTCACCGATCAACTGAGGGCAACGATGTCGATCGGATGCTCGGCCGGAGTCACTTCATGGCAGTCGGGCGATTCAGCATCGATACTGGTCAGTCGCGCCGAAGTAGCGTTGTACCGGGCCGAGCGTACCGGTGGCAACCGCACGGTGCTCGAATCATCTGGCCGCGGCCCGTTGGCGACCGAGCTGGCGGATGCGCTCGCGAACGACGCGGTAGAGATCTTGTATCAGCCAATCGTCTCCCTGGCCGAGACCGGGAAGGTGGTCGGGGTTGAGGCCCTGATTCGCTGGGCACCGCCCAGCCGGTTGGACGTCACAGTCGGAGAAGTCGTTCGGGTGGCCGAGGAATCGGGGCTGATCATTGAATTGGATGAGTACGTGCTGCGGCGCGCCTGCTCAGACGGGCACGCGCTGCAAAGCGCACAACGCAACGGACCCTTGGCGATCCACGTCAACGTCTCGGGCCTCGAGCTGGCCGAGCCGGGCTACGTGGCGGGCGTCGAAACGGTGCTCGCGGCCACCGGATGGCCAGCGAGCCAACTGGTGCTCGAGGTAACGGAGAGCGTGTTCGATCTGGACACGCCCAGAGCAACCGAAGCGCTGCGTGATCTTCGTTCCCGCGGCATCCGGATAGCCATCGACGATTTCGGCACCGGCTACTCGTCGCTGAACAGGATCCAGACCCTGCCGACCGACCTTCTCAAACTCGACCGGTCGTTCATCGCAACCATCGTCGCCGATTCGCCGACGCCGCCGCTGCTCCGGGCCATCGCGTTGCTCAGCATTGCGCTGGGCTTACCGGTGATCGCCGAAGGAATCGAGGATGCGCACCAGGCGGCAACCGTAAAGTCTCTCGGATACTCGTTCGCGCAAGGCTTTTATTACGGTCGACCGCAATCGCGCTCGGGCATCCTAGCCACTTCGGCAGATACATCCACGGTCGGAGAACCGCGGGAACCCTCCGGCTAGTGCTCAGCACGCAGAAGGAGCTCTGCCGGAAAAGGTCGCCGAAACCGACTGGCCGAGATCGCGCGATGGTCGTGCCGAAGGCCTCGCAGACCTCAGTGTGCCGCGCGTATCAGCGTGTATTCACCCTCGGTCCGCCTCGGGTCGTCGCCGACCTCATTCACAATGCGTCGGATGATATCGACGGGGCCACCGAATTTGTGGGGGCAGCCGCCCGGGCATGTGACGGCCCACCAGTCGACCGGACCCCACTGGTCGCGCGGTGGCCACGGCTGCCTTTCGCCGTCTCGGGGCCAATATTCGATGGTGGCATTCGGCCCTCGGCGGAGGTACCCGATGTGGTGATGCGCTGTTGAGCACCAGAGTTTCACCTCGCCGTCGAGGCGGTGTACGTCGACGCTGACGTCACCCTGCATTTGGGTCATGAGTGCTTACTACTTTCGTTCAATCGCTGTCTCGGCTTCCTTGCCGAGGGGCATCCTTTCGGACCCGGGCCCGACGTTAGGCCCTTCTGCCAGATAAGCCTTCGAAGACATGCCTGGCAACGGTAAAAGACAACCGGGAATTCAACTCCTGGCGTTTTGCGTTTTCCTGCGTCCAATCAGCCGTTCATCCGCGAACGCCTGAGTCCCCGGGACTGACGTTCACGGGCACGCGCTCTATTGGTTGCACACGGTCACGATGATGGGGGCGACGTCGCCGCCTCGCCGGCCCCCGCTGGTGCCGGGAATGGTCGCGGTACTCCCCGGCGCGGCGGGCACGGTTCCGGTGGTGTTGGTATGCGTGAGGTTGAATTCGCCGCCATCGATGGTTCGGTGCCAGTTGACCGCGCCATCCTGGTACCAGTAAGTCACGGTGCTGTCGTAGATGATGCCGAGGATGTTGGTGTCTTCATGGCTGTTGGCGGAAAGCTGCGTTCCGTTGAGAGGCAGACAACCTGGCACGTTGGCGACCGCGACGGGGGCGAAAACGGCGGCCGGCACGACGGTCATGACCGCGGTCGACGCCGCCGCAAACCTGAACAGCTTCGTCCAGTCCATCAGTCGGTTCCCCTTCCCGAAGTGCTGAGGGGTCAGCCCGTATGGCAGGCGGTACACGCATTGCCCACGTCGAACGATAGCTTTTCTATCTGTTAGCTCCCTGGAAACGGCCTGCCGATTTGCCCGTCTTGGATGCCATACACGCAGCCCGCCACGCGCAACGACCCCCGCGCTGACGGCGATCGCGCAGGGGTCGTTTGCTGGGTGGGCTAGTCCAGTCGCTCGATGATGGTGGCGTTGGCCATGCCGCCGCCCTCACACATCGTCTGCAGCGCGTACCGGCCGCCGCGTTGTTCCAGAGCGTTGACCATCGTCGTCATGATGCGAGCTCCGCTGGCGCCCAATGGGTGTCCGATCGCGATCGCGCCGCCGTTGACGTTGGTCTTGGCCAGATCGGCACCGGTGTCCTTGGCCCAGGCCAGCACCACCGGTGCGAAGGCCTCGTTGACCTCGAACAGGTCGATGTCGGACAACGTCAGCCCGGCGCGGTGCAGCACCTTCTCGGTGGCCGGGATGACGCCGGTCAGCATGTAGAGCGGGTCCGAGCCGACGACCGTCGTGGTGTGAATGCGGGCCAGCGGACGCAAACCGAGTTTCTTGGCGGCCGCGCCGCTGGTGATCAACACTGCGGCACTACCGTCTGACAGCGGCGACGAGTTACCGGGCGTGATCTCCCAATTGATCTGCGGGAAGCGCTCGCCCACCGCGGGATCGTAGAAAGCGGGCTTGAGCCCGGCCAGTGTCTCAGCGGTGGTACCGGGCCGGATGATCTCGTCGGAACTCAGTCCCGCGATCGGAGCCAGCTCGTTGGCGAAGAGCCCTTCTTTGGTTGCCCGCGCTGCCTTCTCATGGCTGCTCGCAGAGAACTCGTCGAGATCGGCCCGCGAGAACCCCCACCTCGACGCGATGAGTTCCGCGCTGATGCCTTGTGGCACCAGGCCTTCGGGGTAGCGGTTCTTCATGCCGGCGCCGAACGGGTTGCTGCCCGGCAGCACCGAGGTACCCATCGGGACACGGCTCATGGATTCCACGCCCGCGGCCACGACGATGTCGTACGCGCCGGCAAGGACACCCTGGGCCGCGAAACTGATCGCCTGCTGGCTACTGCCGCACTGGCGGTCGATCGTCGTGCCCGGAACCGACTCCGGGAAGCCAGCGCCCAGCAACGAATTACGGGCGATGTTGACGGCCTGGTCGCCCACCTGAGTCACGGCCCCGGCGATGACGTCGTCGATCTGGGCCGGATCAACGCCGGTACGCGCGACCAGCTCCCGCAGACTGTGCGCCAGCAAGTCAGCCGGCAGAACGCCGTGCAATGCGCCACTGGCTTTGCCCTTACCGACTGGTGTGCGTACCGCACCGACGATGACGGCGTCTCGATCCTGATATGCCATGACTCCTCCTCGAGTCCGCGCTGAGTATTGCTCGCTATACCCAGATGTAACACCTAGGTATACTGTGAGCAACCCAGAACCGAGGTGATCTATGACACTCCTGCAGGGCGTACTGGCCGACCGCGACGCCTGGACGGCGGTCGGCCAATGCTCGATCGAGAAGACCATGTCGGCACTTGGCACCAAGTCCGCGATGCTGATCATGCGCGAGGCCTACTACGGCACCACCCGATTCGACGACTTCGCACACCGCGTCGGAATCACCAAGGCCGCCGCAGCGGCCCGCCTGGCTGAGTTGGTCGACCTGGGCCTGTTGACGCGGCGGCCCTACCGTGAGCCCGGGCAGCGAACCCGCGACGAATACGTGCTCACTGAAGCCGGCATCGACTTCATGCCGGTGGTGTGGGCGATGTTCGAGTGGGGGCAACGGCACCTGCCGGGCCGCAACCGGTTACGGCTCACCCATGTCGGCTGCGGAGCTGACGCAACCGTCGAGGTCCGCTGCACCGAAGGCCACCCGGTACCACCGGATGAACTCGGTGTGGAATTGGCCAAACGGAGCCGCAGCCGCGACTCCTGACGCCGCTTCCAGCGGCCCTGCTGCCTGTTGTACGCTACTGTAATCTTTACAGTACGATCATGCAGCAAGGTGTCGATCTGCTCGACGAAGCTGGAGTGCAGTTGTGGAAGGTCAACTCCGGGACGCCGCCGTCAGCGATGACAAACCGCCCGGCTTCATCCGGAACCCCTACCCGTACTTCGCCCGCAGGCGCGACGGCGCGGGCGTCTTTCACGGGACGGTCGTCGACTACTCGAAGACGCCCGAATCACTGCGCCCCAAAGAGTCTTTTGCCGCCATGTCATTTCAGGCAGTGAACGTCGCCTTTCGGGATGCCCACACGTTCAGCTCGACCTATTACGACAACACCATCGGCTTGTTCATCGGTCCGTCCATCTTGGCCATGGCGGGCACGAAGCATCGCGAACACCGCAACCTGGTGTCGGCGGCGTTCAAATCCAGGGCGCTCGCGCGTTGGGAACCCGAGGTCGTGCGGCCGATCTGCGATGCACTGATCGACGAATTCGCCGACGCCGGGTGTGCGGATCTGGTCCGCGACTTCACCTTCGAGTTCCCGACCCGCGTCATCGCCAAGCTGCTGGGCCTGCCCGCCGAGGACCTGCCGACTTTCCGCCGGCGCGCAGTCGAGTTGATCAACTACACAGTCAGATACCAGCGCGCTTTCGAGGCATCCGCCGCATTGAGGGATTACTTCCTGGCGCAGATCGAACAGCGCAGGGCGAAACCGACCGAAGACATCATCGGCGATCTCGTAACCGCAGAGATCGACGGCGAAAAACTCAGCGACGAAGCGATTTACTCGTTTCTACGGCTGTTGCTTCCCGCCGGACTGGAGACCACCTACCGCTCGTCGGGCAACCTGTTGTTCCTGCTGCTCACTCATCCCGAGCAGCTCGCGGCGGTCCAGGCCGATCACGCGCTCATCGCCCCGGCGATCGAAGAAGGCCTACGCTTCGAAACGCCGTTGACTACCGTGCAGCGATTCACGACCAAAGACACTGTGCTGCAAGGGGTGACGATCCCCGCACAGTCGGCGGTCGATCTGTGCATCGGTTCGGCAAATCGCGACCAGCACCGCTGGCCCCGGCCAGACGAATTCGACATCTTTCGCGAGCAGGTGCCGCACATCTCCTTCGCGGCCGGCGAACACACCTGCCTGGGCCTGCACCTGGCCCGGATGGAGACGCGGGTCGCCCTGGAGTGCCTGCTCAACCGGGTGACCGATCTCGAGCTTGTCACCGACGACGACCCGCACATCTACGGGCAGCCCTTCCGTTCACCCTCCGCAATCCCGGTGAGGTTTGCACCGTCGAGTTCGAGAGGGGCCATCGGATGAGCCGGAGTACGAACGACGTCGCGATCATCGGTGTCGGCCTACACCCGTTCGGCCGATTCGAGGGCAAGTCCGCCATGCAAATGGCCGCCGACGCCATCCGGCTCGCGCTCACCGATGCCGGCATCGGCTGGAAAGACGTTCAATTCGCGGTGGGCGGGAGCTGGACGGTCGCGAACCCGGACGCCATCGTCGGCATGGTCGGACTCACCGGGATCCCCTTCACCGACGTGTTCAATGCGTGCGCCACCGCAGCCAGCGCGACGAAATTGTGTGCAGACAGCATTCGGTTGGGAGACTACGACATTGGCATCGCGGTCGGGATGGACAAACATCCCCGAGGAGCCTTCACCGAAGATCCCGCACTGGTGGGCATGCCGCGCTGGTACGCGCAGAACGGCCAGTACCTGACCACTCAGTTCTTCGGTATGAAGGCCAACAGGTACCTTCACGATCACGGTATCTCGACCGACACGCTGGCGAAGGCCGCGGCCAAGAACTTCCGCAACGGCGCCCTGAACCCCAACGCGTTCCGCCGCAAACCGATTTCGGAAGAGGCCATCCTGGCTTCGCCGGTGCTCAACTACCCGTTGACCCAGTACATGTTCTGCGCCCCTGACGAAGGCGCCGCCGCCGTGGTGATGTGCCGTGCCGAGATCGCGCACCGGTTCACCAGTCGGCCCGTGTTCGTGCGCGCCGTCGAACTCCGCACCCGCCGCTACGGCGCGTACGAAGTCAACACCACCTACGCACCCGTCGACGAGGACGCCTCGCCAACGGTGTACGCCGCCAAGGCCGCATTCGAAAAGGCAGGTGTCACTCCGCAGGACGTCGATGTCATCCAGTTGCAGGACACCGACGCAGGCGCCGAGATCATCCACATGGCCGAGGCCGGCTTTTGTGCCGACGGCGAGCAGGAGCGACTGCTGGCCGATGGCGCTACGGAGATCACCGGGCCCATGCCGGTCAACACCGATGGCGGACTGATCGCCAACGGCGAACCCATTGGGGCCTCAGGTTTGCGGCAGATGCACGAACTGGTGCGGCAGTTGCGCGGTCAGGCGGGCGATCGCCAGGTCCCGGGTAGTCCGCGAGTCGGGTTTGCCCAGGTTTACGGTGCACCCGGAACCGCCGCCGCCACGGTACTGACGACCTGAGCGAGTCTGCCCTAGGAAACCTTTTTTGGCGCTGCGTAATTGGGCTTGCCCAAGCCGAGCATGTATTGCGCGATCATGTTGCGGAACACCTCGAGAGTGCCGCCGTAGATCCCGACCAGTGGGGCGAAGCGGTACACGTACTCTGACGCGCCGTCATCGGCCGCACCGTCAGTGCCCATCGGCAGCGTCGACGCCGTGCCGAGGAGATCCATCAATTCAGGTGAGACGTCACGCATGGTCTGCGCGATCGCCACCCGGCCGAAGATGCCGGGCGCGCTCAGTGCCGCCTCGATCCGGGCGGTGCTGCGGCCCAACCGGTATGCCACCGACCCGTCGTCAACGGGCCGGTGGCCGTTCGGGTCCCGCTTCGCCACGGTGGCGGCGCCCTTGTCCAGCGCGTGCGCCATGAAACCGGCCTGGTGCATCATGATCGAGACGTCCTGCAGCCCGTCGGGTGCGGCGGCGACGGCACCATGTTCGGTGTTCAGTGGCTCGCGCAACACCGTCCAGCCGGCATTGACATCGCCGAGCCGGTATTTGTCGTCGACACGGACATCGCTGTAATACACGATATTCGTGCGGTCACCATCGACGGTGCGGATTCCCTGGATCTCGATGCCCGCCGAATCCAGCGGCACCAGAAACATGGTCAGGCTCTTGTGCTTTGGCGCCTCCGGATCGGTGTTGGTGATCAGAAAGACGTACTGACATTTGTGCGCACCGGTGGTGAACATCTTCGAACCGTTGATGATCCAACCGTCACCGTCGCGGACGGCACGGGTCTTACAGGTCGCAATGTCGGATCCACCTTCAGGTTCGGTGTAGCCCAGGCACAGCCGTACTTCGCCGCTGAAGACTTTCGGCATGACTTCGGACCGCAACTCCGGTGAGCCGAATTTCGCCACCGAACGCGCAACCATGGCAGTGGTTCCCCAGGTCACCCAGGGAACGTGCGCGCGGCGCTTCTCCAATTCCCAAATGCGACGGTGGACTCGGGAGAAGCCCCCCTCGGCCGCCCCTTTCCACTCCCCTTCCAGGTAGCCTGCGCTACCCAGCGCCAGATGAACACCTTCGTCGAAATTGTCACCGGTTTCCCGATCGCGCCGCCTGACGTCGTCGGTCACGTGCGTCGTCAAGAAGTCCCGAGCCTCATCGAGAAATGTCTGATCGCCCTCGGCAAGGGCGACTCGTGAGAAATCCACTCGAACTGTCCTTTCCTCAACGGCTTTCGCGGGCTGCGACCAGTTCGCCCACATACCTGGCAGTTGCGCCGGGGTCGCCGCCGGCCAGCGCCCAACCCCGGGCTCGAACCAGATATGCGGTGGCCGCGGCCTCCGCGGAGACCCCGAGGCCGCCCTGAACGTGCACCGCCATGGTCGCGGCCTTCGAGGCTTCTTCGGCCATGAAGACAAACGCCGAGGGCGCCAGTTCCGGGCGCTCGGCGGGTTCGTTGTCCAGGAACCATGCGGCTCGACGCGCCAGATTGCGCCCGCCCTGCACGGTGATCGCGATGTTCGCCAGCGGATGGGAGATGCCCTGCAAAGTCGAGATCGGCACGCCCAGGGTATAGCGGGTTTTGGCGAATTCCGCCGCGATCGTCATCGTCTCTTCTACCAACCCGACCAGCGCCGCGGCCATCAGAACTCGCCACTCATCAAGCGCGCGTTGATACTCGGCCGATGCCGTGCGGCCGCTCGCCAGCACGACGCGGGAGTCGGCACCGGCGGGATCGACCCAGGCCATCGGAAGTCGGCCGATGTTGTCGACCTTGGTCGGCCGGGTGTCGAAGCTCAGCCGCACCACGTCCTCGCGGTCGCGAACGATGATGTGATCGGCGATCGAGCCGGTCGGAATCAGCCGTCGTCCCTGCACGTTGTCGTGCTGGGCATCCAACGCCGCGAGCTGTTGGCCGGTGACGACCGCGGATTCCACGGAATCCAGTCGAGCGAGCAGCCGCGCCGCGCACACGTGATCGATCCAGGGTACGGGCGCCAGCGAACGGCCGATTTCCTCGGCAACCAGCGTCAGGTCGACCAATGTCGCGCCGTCTCCCCCGACGGCATCGGGCAACGCCATCGTGGTGGCCCCCGTCCCGCAGAGTCGCTCCCACAGGCTCTTGTCGAAGCCGGATTCCTCTGCCGCGCGGACGGTTTCGATCGAACAGTGCGTCTTGAAGAAATCCCGGTACGCAGCCTGCAGCGCCTGATGATCGTCGCTCAGGCTGTAGTCGACTCTGCGGAGTTCGTAACGATCCATGGTCAGCGCTCCTCGCGGCCCTCGAAAAAGAATGTCTGTGCGTTGTTGTAGAGATAGTTCTCCAGCACGTCGGCGGGCAGATCAAGTGCCTGGGCTTCCGGCACGACGCGATGCATCTTCAGCACCGGCCAATCCGAGGCATAGATCACTTTGTCCGTGCCGCGGGTTCGCATGAAGTGCAGCAGGCTGTCCGGCAGCCGCTTCGGCGACCACGCCGACGTCATCAGGCGCAGGTTCGCGTATTTGATCAGCAACCGGATGGCGATGTCCCACCAGGGATCCGCGCCGTGGATCATGCACAGCTTCAACTCGGGGAATCGCACACACACCCTGTCGAGGTGAATAGGATTCTGCACTTCGCCGGGAATGGGTGGCCCGGGGAGTCCGGTGTTGACGCACAGCGGCAGCCCGATCTCGGCGCATTTCGTGTACAGCGGATAGTAAACGGCGTCACTCGGCGGGTACCTGCCATCGCCCCAGAAGCTGGGCCCCACAACGGCATAGACCACCGGAAGATCGTTGACCACCGCGCTCAGCTCGCGCAGCGACGGCATCGGCCGCAGCAGGTCGACACCACCCATCGCCAGCGCGAAGCGATCAGGCTTGGCCTCGACGAATTTGCGCGCCGTCACCGACGGCTTGGCCAGGTTGTCCATCAGCACGGCCTTGCGCACGCCGTGGGCGTCCATCTCGTCGAGCAGTGCCGACAGGTCCACCGGCGCGAACATCGAGTCCGGTCCCTTGAAATAGTCGTCGCGCACCTTGACCATCCACGTCGGTTGCTTCTCGGTCTCCCCGAAGTGCACGTTGGCCAGGCAGTCGATCACTCGGCTTGCACTCATCTCGACATCGGCGCCTTCTCCGTCGCTTGCCTTTTCGCCCACCGGTAGTCCGCCTTGCCGTTGCCCAGGCGGTGGACCTGTTCGACGATGATGAATTCCTTGGGCACTTTGAAGCCGGCCAGTTGCGCCGCGCAGCGGGCCCGAAGCTGATCGTCCACCGCGTGGGCTTCTTCTCGTGGCTGAATCAGCGCCACCAACTCCTCGCCCCATCGTTCGCTGGGACGGCCGATCACCAGGGCATCCAGCACAGCCGGGTCCGCCCGCAGCACTTCTTCGACTTCTTCGACGAACACCTTCTCCCCGCCGGTGTTGACGACGAGCGAGTCGCGACCGTAGAGCCGCAATGTCCCGTCCGCCTCCAGCGCAGCACGGTCTCCCGATATCACCACGCGTTTGCCGTCGACCACCGGAAAGGTCTTGCGGGTGGCATCGGGATCGTTGAAGTACCCGAGGGGAATCCGGCCTTCCCGGGCGGCCCAGCCCACCTCGTGTTCACCCGGGGGAAGAAAACGACTGTAGTCCTCGGACAACACCAGACCGCCCTCGCGCAAGGTGAAGGTGTCGGATCGGACGTCGCCGCGGCTTTGCCCGAAACCCATGTTCCCGGTTTCCGACGATCCGTACCCGTTGATGATGGTGAGCTGGGGCAACAGCTCCAGCAGGGCTTGTTGATGCTTGAGATTCGTTGCGGCACCGCCGGTGCCGATCGCGGCCAGCGACGCCAGGTCGTAGTTGCCCTGCCGTAATTCGGCGACCAGGGGGGCGGCGTAGGCGTCGCCCACCATTGTCATCATGCCCACCTTTTCGCGCTGCGCGGTCTGCCACACCGATCGCGGGTCGAGTCGCTTGCTGGTGTCGTACAGCACGACCGTCAGCCCGGCCATGATCGCCGAGAATGCCGTCCACATCCCGGCGGCGTGCATCAACGGTGACACCGCGAACCAGGGCGGTCCGGCGTTGCGACTCACCTTGTCCCGGATGTCCTGAGCGGACGCATGATCGGCGCCCACCATCGACGAGACGTAGATGTCGGATTGTCGCCAGAGCACACCCTTGGGTCGACCGGTGGTGCCACCGGTGCAGATCATCAGCAGGTCGTCCGGAGACGCGGTCACGGTCTGGTCGGTGTTCCCTTGCGAGAGGGCCTCATCGAGGGCCACCGCACCGGGAAGTTCGGGCACGTCACTTCCGTCGTCGACCGACAGCAGCAGATCGACACTGTCCCGGGGTAACACCTCGGCGAATTGGGCGCCGAGCGATCGGTGATAGATGACGACGCGAGGTCGGACGTAGTCGAGCAGTTGGCCGATCTCGCGGGGCGTGTAGTGGTAGTTGACGTTCACCGGGACGGTGCGTGCCTTCAGGCAACCGATGACCACGTCGGCGTAGAGGTCGTTGTGCATGAGCAGCGCCACGCGGTCCTGCCCGCACTCCCAGTTCTGCAGATTCGCCCGTTCCAGATGGACTCCGAAACCGTTGGCCGCAAGGTAGTTCGCGAGCCGGCGGGTGAGGTCGGCGGTCTCGGCGAATGTCCTGCGACGATCACCACAAACGGTGATCGTCCGGTCGGGAACGACCTCGGCGATCACATCGAGGACCGCGCCTATGGTCCACTCGCTCATGGGTTCGTGCGGCCTCTGGCACTCATGCCGCCGAGCCGACCTTGACACCCAGCAAGTCCAACGCGTTGTCGCGCATCACCTTTCGCACATCAGCGTCACTGAAGCCGACGAGCTCGTCGGTGAAGGAGACCGGGTTCTCCAAGCCTTCACCGTGCGGCCAGTCCGATCCGAACAGGATCTTGTCGTACCGATGACCGACGCCAAGTCGTGCAGGTCGTCTTCGTAATACGGGGCGATCCAGACGTTGTCGCGCAGCTGTTCGACCGGATCCACCGGGAAAA
>CAVWEO010000038.1:0-27138 GCA_963753995.1 uncultured Actinomycetota bacterium
GCCCTTGGCGCGCTCTTTGATGCGGCTGACGAACGACCGGACCACCGGCAGCGATACGTCGGCCTCCAAGAGCGCCAGCCGGATTTCGCGGGTGGTGGCGTCGATGTCGGCGTCGGTCAGCCGACCCTTGCCGCGAAGTCCCTGCAGAGCACCGGTGAGCCGATCGGACAGCGATTCAAACACGCAGCCCAGCCTAGCCGGGCGACGATGCAGAGTGCGCAGCGCGGGCCGGGCTTGGCGAGCCGCAGAGTTCGAGTATGCGGCTGACGTTCACCAGCCGACGAATGTGCGGGTAGCCGCACACCTGCCGAGATTTTTAGCAGATGATCGACGCATGCTCGAGGTGATCGACAAGGGATCCTGCGACGACGCGCATCCGGTGCCGTTGCTCTTCGTACACGGCGGGTGGCATTCCGCCTCGTGCTGGGACAACTTCGTGGACTACTTCGCCGAGGCAGGCTACCGCGCGGTGGCAGTGAGCCTGCGCGGCCACGGCGGTAGCCCGGCCGACAAGCCGTTCCACGCGTGTTCGATTGCCGACTACCTCGACGACGTGCGCACTACCGCCGAGAGCCTCGGCGGCCGACCGGTCCTCATCGCGCATTCACTGGGCGGCTTCGTCGTGCAGCGATACCTCGAGAACCATGATGTCCCGGCCGCGGTCTTGGTGGCATCGGTGCCGCCGCGGGGCGTGCTCGGGCTGGCGACACGGATCTGGAGCCGTCATCCGTGGGTTTCCATGCGCTCGCTGCCGGTCGGCAACCTGGCCGGCTTCATCGGGACCACGCCGCTGGTTCGCGAACACCTCTTCAGTGCCCGGACACCCGAGGAGATCGTCGAATCATGTGCTGCGCGTGTGCAATCCGAGCCGGTGCGCGCTTCGCTCGTTGATCCGCTGATTCGACGGGTGCGGACGAGGCGGGTCAGCGCCCCGGTGTTGGTGTTGGGCGCCGCGGACGACGGCCTGGTGACCAACGCCGAGGTGCGCGCCACTGCACAGGCCTACCGGACCGAGGCGGAGTTCTTTTCCGGCATGGGACACAACATGATGCAGGAGCCCGCCTGGACGAGCGTCGCCGACCGAATCGACGCCTGGTTGCGGACCCGCCTCGGCTAGACCGCAGCCGCGTCTTGCGGGGTTTGCGGGCCTTCCAGGACCGCCAACAGGTGATGCTCGATAGCTGATCGGGTGCTCGAACCCGGCTCCCCGGTCGCTCTGGAAGCGGCACTGCGCTCCGGCAGCGCGATACAGAACACGTCGTCGACCATCGACCCCCGCGTGCTGACCTTCGCCCAGTCGATATCCACTCCGGCGCGCTCCAGCGCACCGGTGAGGAGCGCGAGCAGGCCAGGGCGGTCGTTGGCCCGGATCTCGATGATCAGCCGACCCGGTGTGCCTTCGAACCACATGATCCGCGGTGGCGCGGACGACTGATGGACCGGAACCGCGGTCGGCGCGTCGCCGATCGGTTTGGGCTTCGTGTCTCCCGACCGCTGCTGCAGCGTGGCCAACACGTCGGTCTGCCCACCGAGCGCACGGATCAGCTGCTGGCGCAGCAACCCCGATGCGGGCGGACTGCCGAAGTGTGGCGCAACAACGAATTCGCTGATCGCGACGCCGTCCTGGACGTTGATCGAGGCCGAGTGGACCCGCAGTGAGTTCAGTGTCAGCACGCCGGCTGCTTTGGAGAGCAGCCCGCGCTGGTCCGGCGCGATAACGACCGCATGGTGCAGCCTCCGGTCGGTGCCCGGCCGCAGCTCGACGTGCACCTTGCGATCAGCGGCCAGCGCCATGTACTCAGGGTCCAGTGGATCGGCTTGCGGCAGTGCCTCGCCGTTCATCGCCATCCGCGCGCGCCGCACCAGGTCACCGACCAGCGAGGCTTTCCAGTCGCTCCACACCCCGGGACCGGTGGCCAACGAGTCGGCCTCGGTCAGTGCGTGCAGCACATCGAGGAGCACAGGGTCGCCGTTCAGCGCATCGCAGACCGTGGCGATGGTCTGCGGATCGTTCAGGTCTTGGCGAATCGCGACCTTGGCCAACAGCAGATGATGGAACACCAGCGTGGACAACATCTCGATGTCCGATGGCCACATGCCGAGCCGGGTACCGATCTGGGTGGCCAGCTGCGCTCCCAGCACGCAGTGGTCGGCGTCGCGCCCCTTACCGATGTCGTGCAGCAGCGCCGCCAGGATCAACAGGTCGGACCGCGCCACCCGAGTCGTGAAAATCCTCGCCCGCGAGACGGTTTCGGCGAGGTGACGGTCGACGGTCCAGATGTGGACCACGTCGCGCGGCGGGAGGTCCCGCACCGCTCCCCACTCCGGGAAGAGCCGGCCCCACAACCCGGTGCGATCCAGGGTCTCGATTACCGCGATGGTGTCCGGGCCTGCGGTCAGCATGACCAGGAGGTTGTCCAGCGCGTCGCGCGGCCACGGCGTCGGCAGTTCTGGCGCGGTATCAGCCAACCGGGTCAACGTGGCCACCGAAATCGGTAACCCGGTGACCGCTGACGCGGCCGCCACCCGCAGCAGCAGCGCTGGATCGCTTTGCGGCCGGGCATCGCGGGCCAGCACGATCTCACCGGCGTACTCGACCACGCCCTCGTCGAGCGGCCGACGCGGACGCCGCCGGATCGCCGACATTCCCCGCCGCGGTAGGGCATTGGAGGCGGTCCGCAGCCCGGCGTCGACCCGATAACTGATGGTGCGCCCCACGTCGGAGAGCACTCGGGACAGGTCGAAACGGTCGCCGATGTGCAGCGCAGCGCTGATCTCGTCGGCAAATTGAGCCAGCACCTGGTCGTGCCCACGGCCCGAGACCCGGTGCAGTTCGGTGCGGACGTTGAGCAGCATCAGGTGCGCGCCCGTCAACGAACCCAGCGGGTCGTCGGCTTCGCCCACAGCCAGCCGGTCGGTGAGGTGCGCGATGGCCAGAGCGTCGAGCAGTTGAATATCGCGCAGGCCGCCGCGGCCCGATTTCAGGTCGGGCTCGGCCCGATGGGCGATCTCCCCGAAGCGGCGCCACCGGCCGTGGGTTTCATCGACGACTTCACCGAAGATGGATTGGATTCCGGACCGCCACTGCCGGCGGATGCCGTCGATCAGCCGGCCGGACAACTCCTCGTCGCCGGCGATGTGCCGGGTGTCGAGCATCGCCAGGCAGGCGGAGACGTCTGAGCTGGCGACCTTCAGCGTCTGGGCGACGGTGCGCACACTGTGGTCGAGACGGATATTGGCGTCCCACAACGGATACCACAGCGAATCTGCGACGTCTCGAACAGCGTCCGTGTTCATGCCGTCGTGCAACAGCAACAGATCCAGATCGGAGTAGGGCACCAACTCTCGCCGGCCGAGTGAACCCGTCGCGACAATGGCGAAACCACTGCCGGGCATAATGCCGATCTCGGAAGCCTTTGTCGTCAACCAGAATTCGTGCAGCTCGCCCCACGCTTCGCGAAGGGCAGCGGAGTCGAGCTCACTCGGCCCGCGGGCAAGCAACTTCGCCCGGGCGGCAGCTAGATCATTTGCCGCGCCAGATATCTTGCCCGCCGTGGCCTGCTGTCCTGGCGGATCAGGTGACTCGTGTTCGCGCTGCGTCATTCCAATCCTGGTCGGATCGGCAAGGCCGAAGGGGACTTCCAGCGGCCTGTGTCAGATTGCATCCGCTCCGCGCTCACCAGTGCGCACACGCACGACGGTTTCCACGGGGCTGACCCACACTTTACCGTCGCCAATTTTTCCAGTCCGGGCGGAACGCACGATGCTGTCCAGCACCTTGTCGGCGTCGAAGTCCTCGACCAGCACCTCGACGCGGACCTTCGGCACGAAGTCGACGGAGTACTCGGCACCGCGGTACACCTCGGTGTGGCCCTTCTGCCGGCCGTACCCTTGGACCTCGCTGACCGTCATACCCAGGATTCCGACCTGCTCGAGGCTGGCCTTGACATCCTCGAGCGTGAACGGCTTGACGATCGCTGTGATCAGCTTCATCTCTATTCCGCCTCTACTTTGTCGCCCACTCGATCTTCCGAGCCATGACCACGAGCGCCCTGCGGCTCCGGCAGGCTTGCATGCGGAAGTGCAGAGCCGGTTGCTGTCGCGAAATCGTAACCGCTCTCCGCGTGCTGGGACTCGTCGATTCCGGCGGCTTCTTCCTCAGGACTCAGTCGCAGCCCGATCGTGTACTTGAGGATCAGGGCAATGATAAGCGTGACGATCGCTGAGTAGAACAGCACGCTGAACGCGCCGATGGCCTGCCGCTCCAATTGGCCCCATCCGCCCCCGTAGAACAGGCCCTTGGATACGCCAGTCACCCCGTTGATGGCGGGGCTCTCCGGAGCGGCGACCAGTCCGACCAGCAGCGTGCCCGCCAGCCCGCCGACCAGGTGAACACCGACCACGTCCAGCGAGTCGTCGAAGCCGAGCTTGAATTTCACCCCGACCGCCACGGCGCAGAGTGCGCCGCCCACCAACCCGATCACCAGCGCGCCGAGCACGTTGACAGACGAGCAGGACGGCGTAATGGCGACCAATCCGGCCACCACACCCGAGGCCGCTCCGAGCGTCGTCGCGTGGCCATCACGGATCCGCTCGGTGAGCAGCCAGGCCAGCATGGCCGCGGCAGTAGCGACGGTGGTCGTGATGAACGTCGTGGCGGCGACACCGTTGGAACTGGTGGCCGATCCGGCGTTGAACCCGTACCAGCCGAACCACAGCAGACCCGCTCCCAGCATCACGAACGGCACATTGTGCGGTCGGAACAGCGTTCCGGGCCACCCCTTGCGCTTGCCGAGGACGATCGCCAGGATCAGGCCGGCCGTACCGGAGTTGATATGGACCGCGGTCCCGCCGGCGAAGTCGATGGCGTGCAGCTTGTTGGCGATCCAGCCGCCGTGCTCCGCGGTGACACCGTCGAACGAGAACACCCAGTGCGCGACCGGGAAGTAGACGATCGTTGCCCAGAGGCCGGCGAACACCAGCCAGGCGCTGAACTTGAGCCGGTCGGATACCGCACCCGAGATCAACGCGACCGTGATGATCGCGAACATCAGCTGGAATGCCACGAACACGTTCATCGGCAGCGTGCCGGCCAGCGGAATGTTCGTCGCTGCAACGCCCTTGGCGGCATCGGCGGCCGCGGCGTTACCGCCGATGAGGCCCTTCAGACCGAAGTATTCGGTCGGATCACCGAAGAGGTCGTCCTTGTCATTGCCGAAAGCGATCGAGTAGCCGTACAGCACCCAGAGCACCGTCACCACACCCATCGCGCTGATGCTCATCATGAGCATGTTGAGCACGCTTCTGGCACGGACCATGCCGCCGTAAAAGAACGCCAGTCCCGGGGTCATCAACAGCACCAGCGCGGAACTTGCCAGCATCCAAGCGGTGTCGCCGGTGTCGGGCTGGCCCAGTATCGGGAAACTCACTCGCTATCACCTCATCTCGGCCATGGACAGCCGCCCGACTGTTGCCGGCGGCCTGCACGAGAACCTTGCAAAGTGGTTGTTACAAAGAGCGGCGCTGAAAGGTTTCGCCGGTGTTACATCTGCTCAGAGCAGGCGAGTAGATCGGCGTCGATATGGAGGACCGGACATACCTCGCCGAGCGCCCGGCCAGTCGGGCGTTCGGTGCCGAGTGCCCCATTGGAAGGGCACTCGAGACCTTCAATCAGCACGACGCCGCGGTCGCGGGCGCGGCGCAGGGCGGGTCGACGCCGTTATCCCAGAAGCGCGTCGACGAACGCAGCCGGCTCGAACGGCGCCAGGTCGTCCGGCCCCTCGCCCAGCCCGACCAGCTTGACCGGCACCCCGAGTTCCTGCTGGACCCGAAAAACGATGCCGCCCTTTGCCGTGCCGTCAAGCTTCGTCAACACCGCTCCGGTGATCTCGACGACGTCGGCGAACACCCGCGCCTGCGCCAGGCCGTTCTGGCCGATCGTCGCGTCCAGGACCAGCAGCACCTCGTCGACGGCCGCGCGCCGACTCACCACCCTTTTGACCTTTCCGAGTTCGTCCATCAGCCCGGTTTTGGTGTGCAGCCGGCCCGCGGTGTCGATCACGACGACGTCGGCGCCCAAGGCGATGCCTTTGTCGACGGCGTCGAAAGCGACCGCGGCCGGGTCAGCGCCCTCGGCTCCACGGACCACGTCGGCGCCTACCCGAGAACCCCAGGCCTGCAACTGATCAGCTGCGGCGGCCCGGAAGGTGTCGGCGGCGCCCAGCACGACGCGCCGGCCGTCGGCAACCAGAACGCGCGCGAGTTTGCCGACCGTGGTGGTTTTTCCGGTGCCGTTGACGCCGACGACCAGCAGCACCGAGGGGTGGTCGTCGTGCGGCAGCGCGCGCACCGAGCGGTCCAAATCGGGCTGCAGCTCGGCGATCAGCACTTCCCGCAGCACCGCGCGCGCGTCGGCCTCGGTGTGGACATCTCTGCTGGCGAGCCGGCTGCGGAGTTGGGCCACCACCGAGCTGGTCACGGTCGGGCCCAGGTCGGCGATCAGCAGGGTGTCTTCGACCTGCTCCCAGGAGTCCTCGTCGAGATCGCCGCCACCGATGAGGCCCAAAAGGCTACGGCCCAGGGCGTTCTGCGATCTGGCCAGTCGCCCGCGCAGTCGCTCCAGCCGCCCGTCGGCCGGGGCGATCTCCTCTACATCGGGCTCCGCTGCGACGGGCTCCGGCGGCGCCGGTTCCGGCTCGACCGGTGGGGCCGGCTCCACCGGTGGGGCAGCCGTATCCGGCTGAGGCAGTTGAACATCGGAGATCGAACGTTTGGGCGCGTCGCGCGGAATGGCCGCGTCATCGCCGACACCGGGCAACCCGGTGGTGTCGACCCGGTCGTCGGTATCGGTGCGGCTGAACGTGATTCCCGATGACGCGGCATAGCCGCCGGAGCGGTCCAGGGTGGGAGTTTGCTCACCCGCCGACAGACTGATCTGGCGTCGCCGGTAGCGCACCAGTCCCACCAGCAGGACGGCGATGATGCTCAGTGCGGCGACAACGGCAATCGCGATCCACAGGGCTTGCGGCAAGGTGTTCCTATCTTAAGTGGTCGTGACCAGCTGGTTGACCTGCTGACCGCGCATCCGTTGCGAGATCACCGTGGTGATGCCGTCGTCGCGCATCGTCACGCCATACAGCGAGTCAGCGACCTCCATGGTCGGCTTCTGGTGGGTGATGACGATCAGCTGCGACTTGGCCCGCAGCAGCTCGAACAGGCCGATCAACCGCCGCAAGTTGGTGTCATCGAGCGCCGCCTCGACCTCGTCCATGATGTAGAACGGCGACGGGCGGGCCCGGAAGATGGCCACCAGCATCGCCACCGCGGTCAGCGACTTCTCGCCGCCGGACAGCAGGGAAAGCCGCTTGACCTTCTTGCCGGGCGGACGGGCCTCCACCTCGATGCCGGTGGTGAGCATGTCGTCGGGGTTGGTGAGCAGCAACCGGCCCTCGCCGCCGGGGAACAGCGAGGCGAAAACGCCCTGGAACTCCCGCTCTACGTCGACGTAGGCCTCGGTGAACACCTGCAGGATACGGGCGTCGACATCGGCGACCACGTCCAGCAGATCCTTGCGGGCCCCCTTGACGTCCTCGAGCTGAGTGGACAGGAAGTTGAAGCGCTCTTCCAGCGCGGCGAACTCCTCGAGGGCCAGTGGATTGACCCGGCCCAGCTCGGCCAGCTCACGTTCGGCGCGTTTGGCGCGGCGCTCCTGTGTAGGCCGGTCGAACGGCTGCGGCGCGGGCGCGGTCACCTGCTCGCCACGCTGGCGGGCCTGCTCATATTCGGCCATTTCCAGCTCAGTCGGTGGCAGCGAGACCTCGGGTCCGTACTCGGCAACCAACACATCCGGCGACATACCGAACTGCTCGAGCACCATCTGCTCGAGTTGCTCGATGCGTAGCGCCGCTTGCGCTTTGGCGACCTCGTCGCGGTGCAGCGACTCAGTCAGCGCCCCGATCCGAGCGCCCAGCGTGTTCACCTCGTCGCGGACCGCGACCAACGCGACCGAACGCTGCTGGCGCTCGGCGGCCAGCACATCGCGGTTCTGCGAGGCGGTGCCGACCACCTCGCTCAGCCGGCCGGCCAGCCGCCGACCGGCATCGGCGACCGCCGCCGCCACCGCTGCAGCATGCTGACGCGCCGCCCGGGCCTGTTGGGCACGGACCCGCGCCTCGCGCTCCGCGACGGCAGCGCGGCGAAGTGAATCCGCCCGTCCGCGAACGGCATTCGCGCGTTCCTCGGCGGTGCGCACGGCCAGTCGGGCTTCCACTTCGACGCCGCGTGCAGCTTCGGCGGCGGCGGCGATCTGCTGCCGGAGCTCGCCGTGCCTGGGCTCAGCCAAGACGCCGTGAGTTTGTTCGACGTTGCTGAGCCGGGTTTCGAGCTCGCCAAGCTCGGCGAGAGTGTCGGCGCGCCCGGTCTCCAGCTCCTCCCGCTGGCGCATCAGGCGGTGCCACTCCTCGTCGGCGGCGCGGGCCTCCTGACCCAGCCTGCCGAGCTGCTCGTAGATCGCCGAGATGGCGGCATCGGATTCGTTGAGCGCCGCCAACGCCTGCTCAGCGGAGTCCTGACGGGCGGCCTGCTCGCTCATCGCCCCGGACAACGCCGCGCCCAGCTCGTCGGTCTGAGCCTCGGCAGCGGCGAGTTCGGCTCGCGCCTTGGCGATTTCGGACGTGATCTCCAGCGTCGACGGCTTGCGGTCGGATCCGCCGATGACCCGCCCGGCGCCGACCAGATCACCGTCACGGGTGACCGCCCGCAGCTGTGGACGATCAGCGACCAAACTCATTGCCTCGCTGAGGCTGTCGACAACGGCGACACCGGACAGCATCGCGGTCAGGGCGCCGCGCAACCGCGCCGGCGCCTCCACCAGATCCAGCGCCCAGCGCGCGCCGTCGGGCAGGGTTCCCACCTGCGCCTGGTCGTGGACGGGCCAGTCACTCAGCACGATGGCCGCGCGGCCACCGTCGGCGTGCTTCAGGGCGGTCACCGCGTCCGCGGCAGCGCCGAAGCTGTCGGCGGTCAACGCGTCGGCGGCAGCACCGAGGACCGCGGCCAGCGCCGCCTCGCATCCCGACTGAACTTTGACCAGCTTGGCCACCGAGCCGAGAATTCCTGCGCTGCTGCGGTTTTCAGTGAGCCATGCGGCGCCGTCTTTGCGCTCGAGCCCGACCGACAGCGCATCGATGCGAGCCCGGAGCGACGCGACCTGACGTTCGGCGCCACGCTCGGCAGCCAGCAGCTCGGCAACCCGCTCGTCGGCCGATCGCAACGCGGCCACCGTCCGGTCGTGGTGCTCGTCGAGACCGACTTCGCCCTGGTCGAGTTCACCGACGCGGCCCTGCACGGTTTCGAACTCGACCTTGGCCTGCTGGGCCCGGGCGGCAGCTTCCTCGATCCGCTCCGACAGCTTGGCGACACCGTCGTCGATCGACTCGACACGCGCCCGCATCGTCTCCACCTGGCCGGCCAGCCGGGCCAGGCCTTCGCGGCGGTCGGCCTCGGCCTGCACTGCCGCCACGTGAGCCTGCTCGGCCTCGGTGGCGTCGCGCTCGCGGTCGGCCAACTCCGCGCGTGCGGCGTCGAGCCGGCTGCGGGCGGCGGCAAGCTCGCTGAGCAGCTGCCGCTCGGCGGCGGCCACCTGCTCGGCCTGCGCCTCCAATTCATCAGGATCGGGGCCACCCGTCGTCGCGGTTTCGACATCCAGATGCTGAGCTCGCTCACTGGCGATGCGCACCGTCGCACTGACCCGTTCGGCCAAGGCGGACAACCGAAACCAGGTCTGCTGTGCCAACTCCGCCCGCTCCGAGAGCGCCGTCACAGCCGCTTCGTGAGCGGCCAGTTCTTCGGAGGCGACCGCCATCCGCGCCGAGGCCTCGTCGTGTTCGCGGCGCAGCGTCGCCTCGGCGTGGTTGGTGTTGTTGAGTTCAGACTGCCGGGTGACCACGTCGTCGGCGGCCAGCCGCAGCCGGGCGTCACGCAGATCGGCCTGGATGGTTTGGGCGCGACGAGCCACTTCGGCTTGACGGCCAAGGGGTTTGAGCTGGCGGCGCAGCTCGGTGGTCAGGTCGGTGAGCCGGGCCAGGTTCGCCGACATCGACTCGAGCTTGCGGACCGCCTTTTCTTTGCGCTTGCGGTGCTTGAGCACACCGGCGGCTTCTTCGATGAACGCCCGCCGGTCCTCCGGCCGGGATTCCAGGATCTCGTTGAGCTTGCCCTGGCCGACAATCACATGCATCTCGCGGCCGATACCAGAATCGCTCAGCAGTTCCTGGACATCCATTAAACGGCAACTGCTGCCGTTGATTTCGTACTCGCTGGCTCCGTCGCGGAACATCCTCCGGGTGATCGACACCTCGGAGTATTCGATCGGCAGCGCGTTGTCGGAGTTGTCGATGGTGACAGTGACCTCGGCGCGGCCCAGCGGCGCGCGCGACGAGGTGCCGGCGAAGATGACGTCCTCCATCTTGCCGCCGCGCAGGGTCTTGGCGCCCTGCTCCCCCATCACCCACGCCAGCGCGTCGACGACGTTGGACTTACCGGACCCGTTGGGTCCGACAACGGCGGTGATACCGGGCTCGAAGCGCAGAGTCGTCGGCGAGGCGAAGGACTTGAAGCCCTTCAGCGTCAGACTCTTGAGGTACACGGCGTGCCAGACTACCGCTCGGCGAAGCCGCTGATGGCTTCGCCGCGCGGCGACCAATCGACCACGACATTGTCGACGTGGCCTGGCGTTTCCCCGCTACGCAACAGGCGTAACAGCTGTTCACAGGCGTCACGGGTTCCTTGCGCGACGACCTGCACCCGGCCGTCCGGCCGGTTGGAGGCGTAACCGGTCAGCCCCAGCTCCAGGGCGCGCGATCGGGTCCACCAGCGAAAGCCGACACCCTGCACCCGGCCGTGCACCCACGCGGTGAGCCGAACGTCAGGCTCGGGCACGGTTGGCGATCTCGAAGCTGACCTTCGTCCCGGACTTCAGCGTGCGGCCGACCGTGCAGACCAGGTCGACCGCCCGGTTGACAACGAGCTCCAGCCGCTGTGCCTCCTCCTCGCTCAGCACCGAGAGGTCGACCTCGAGCACCTCTTCCAGCAGCGGATAGCGCTCTTCGTGACGGTCGGCCGCACCGGACACCCGAACCGTTGCCGGGTAGTCGTCGCCGAGCCGGCGGGCCAGCGGCTGGTCGCTGGACATCCCACTGCAGGCCGCCAGGGCGATCTTCATCAGCTCCCCGGGCGTGAACACGCCGTCGACGTCCTCGGAGCCGATCAGCACCTCCGCGCCGCGCGAACTCTGGCCGGTATAGCGACGCACTCCGGTGCGCTCGACCCACAGATCAGTCATGGCACATTTCTACCGGGTGCCATGCACGCGTCGAGATCCACGTTGGCGCGAAAAACCTCGAGCGCGTGCCCCGCTCGCGTCGATCTCGACCTGTCAGAGGCTGCCCAGCAGCGTGGCGGTCAGACCGATGAGCTCAATCCGAGGAGCCGCGACCACGACCGGATTGGCATCGGCCAACGCTGCCAGCCGACCATCAATAGGGGCTTTCCCTACCCTTTCCGTTTCGCGGTCGCGGCTGGCAGCGGGGGCAGTAGAACGACGACCGGTTCATGAATTTGTCACGGCGGATCACCGCGCCGCAGCGCTTGCACGCCTCGCCTTCGCGGCCATAGACGTTCAGTGATCGGTCGAAGTAACCGGACTGCCCGTTGACGTTGACATAGAGCGAGTCGAACGACGTGCCGCCCTGCGCCAGCGCGTCGCGCATCACCTCGGCGGCGGATTCCAGCAGCGTCGTCAGCTGTTTGCGGGTCAGCGCCTCGGCCAGCCGGGCGCCGTTGACCTTGGCCCGCCACAGCGACTCGTCAGCGTAAATGTTGCCGATCCCCGACACCACGGTCTGGTCGAGCAGTTGACGCTTGATCTCGGAGTGCTTGCGCCGCAACACTTTGATCACCGCGTCCCGGTCGAAGCGCGGGTCCAGCGGGTCACGCGCCACATGCGCGACGGGTACCGGGACCACGCTGCCGTCGACGGTGACCAGGTCGGCCAGCAGCCAGCCGCCGAACGTCCGCTGGTCGACGAAGCTCAGCGTGGTGCCGTCGTCGAGCAGCGCGGCTATGCGCAGATGCCCGATGTTGGGGACCTCCCCGAGCAGCATCTGCCCGCTCATACCGAGATGCACGACCAACGCCTGCTCGTCGCCGCTCGGCCCGTCCAGGGTGAGCCACAGATACTTGCCGCGCCGGTCGGTGCCGGTGATCCGCGCGTCGAGCAGCCGCGCGCTCAGGTCGGCGGGGCCGGCCTCGTGGCGGCGGACGGCGCGGGGGTGATGCACGCGGACCGCAGTGATGGTCTTGCCCACCACGTGTGCCTGCAGTCCGCGCCGCACCACCTCGACCTCGGGTAGTTCGGGCATCTAGCCGGCAGTCTCCCCGGATACCGCGCCATCGAGGGCCAGAGCCTGGCACGCCTTCTCAGCGGCCTTCTGCTCGGCCTCTTTCTTGGTCCGACCGATTCCGGAGCCGTGGCGGGTGTCCCGAACGACGGCGACCGCAGTGAACTCGCGCATGTGATCCGGCCCGGTGGCGCTCACCTGATAGGACACCGTGCCCAGGCCGCGGGCCGCAACCAACTCCTGCAAGCTGGTCTTCCAGTCCAAAAGCCCCCCGGCGTCGAGCAATTCGCTGAACAGCCGCAGGATGACCCGCCGCGCGGCCTCGATGCCGCTGTGCAGATAGATGGCGCCGAGCAGGGATTCCAGGCCGTCGGCCAGGATGCTGGATTTCTCCGCGCCGCCGGATTTCAGTTCGCCGCGGCCCAGCAGCAGATGCGCACCGAGTCCCTGATCGGTCAGCGCTCGCGCAACCTCAGCCAACGCCTGGGTGTTGACCACGCCGGCACGCATTTTGGCCAGATCACTTTCCGGGCGTTGCGGGTGACGGTGGTACAGCTCGTCGGTCACCGTCAGCCCCAACACGGCGTCGCCGAGGAATTCCAGGCGCTCGTTGGTGGGAAGTCCGCCATGCTCGTAGGCGTAACTGCGATGCGTCAGCGCGAGGGTCAGCAGATCGCCGGGCAGATCGACCTCGAGCGCGTCGAGCAGATCACTCATCGCCGGTTCCGTCTGAGTCAGATCCCAGCATCGTCGTCAGTTTCGCCCAGCGCGGGTCGATCTCGTCGTGGTGATGATCGGGCTCCGCGGCGGCCAGCGCGACGCCGCAGGTGGGGCACAGCCCCGGACAGTCGTCCTGACACAGCGGCGAAAACGACAGTTCCAGGCCGACCGCGTCGATGATCGGTTGTTCCAGGTCGACGGTATCGGCGACGACGCGCCCGACCTCGTCGTCCTCGGTGGTGGCTTCGGTGAGGCTGTCCGGGTAGGCGAACAACTCGGTGATGCCGACCTCGATGTGCTCCTGGAACGGCGTCAGACATCGCGCGCATTCGCCTGTGATCGGCGCCGAGAGGGTCCCGCTCACCAATACGCCTTCGGACACCGACTCCACCCGGAAGTCGAGGTCCAAGGATGCACCGGCCGCGATGCCGACCAGGTCCAGGCCGATCCGGGCGGGGTTCGCCACCGTCTGGTGCAGAGGGAACATCGCTCCGGGGCGTCGCCCAAGTCGTGCGATGTCGACGACGAGCGGCGAACCGGTACGTGGTTGTGCCGTGTGGCTACGCTGGCGCGCCATGCCGCGATTCTACGGGCGTTGCCAGCGACCTCGTGCCACCGGCGGAAGTGCTACCGCTGTGCGTAGTCGTGAACGCCGGCGGCTGTCCGTAACTGATGGCGGCCGCGGTTGACCGAACGCAGGGTGGTGTTGAGGTGCTCTTCGAACTCGGCGAGCTTGCTGTCGACGTAGATGTCGCACTCGCCGCGCAGCCGGTCAGCCTCGACGTGTGCGTTGTCGATCAGCCGGGCCGACTCGGCGTTGGCCGATTGGACAACCTCGGTCTGCGACACCAGACGCTGCTGTTCTTTGATGCCTTCCTGGACGGCCTTCTCGTAGGAGATGTTGCCGTTTTCGACGAGGCGGTCGGCCTCGGCCTTCGCGCGCCCGGTGGTGGCTTCGTATTCGCGCTTGGCGGACGCTGCGATGCGTGACGCCTCCTCGCGCGCCTCACCGACCATCCGTTCACTGTGCTGACGGGCCTCCCCGACCATCCGGTCGGCCTGCGCCTTGGCGTCGGCCAGGATGCGATCGGCTTCCGCGCGGGAGTGGTTGAGCAGTGATTCCGACTCAGTGGTCGCCGACGACACCATGGCGTCCGCGTGCGTCTTGGCTTCGTGCAACAGCGAGTCGCGGGCGTCGAGCACGTCCTGAGCATCGTCGAGCTCACCTGGGATCGCGTCCTTGATGTCGTCGATCAATTCCAGGACGTCGCCGCGAGGGACAACGCAACCCGCGGTCATCGGGACACCACGAGCTTCCTCGACAATGGCGCCCAGCTCATCAAGCGCCTCAAAAACTCGGTACACGGCAACACCCTCCCGGCTTCGTTGTTGTTACCAGTGTGCCTGGTGTTGCTTCTGTGACTGCGTTGCCAGGCTCGGTGTGTCGGGCTTTTAGGTCTCAGAATGATCCCGATTACCTGCACACTTGACGTAATTATGTCGACCATCGACTTCCGGCGGCAATCCCGGGCGTCGCCGGGATGCGGGCGTGCGCTACCCGGCAGATGATTGGAATACCCCACGGGGGTACCTGGTTGGAGGTGCCATGACTCACGCGTTGCTGCACGCGCTGGCGCTGTCCGGGTCCATGACGTGGGAGATCCTGTGGGCCCTGATCCTGGGCTTCGCGCTGTCCGCCGTGGTGCAGGCCCTGGTGCGCCGCTCGACCGTCGTGGCACTGCTCGGCGATGATCGGCCCCGCACCCTGGCGATCGCGGCCGGCCTGGGCGCGGCATCGTCGTCGTGTTCCTATGCCGCGGTGGCGTTGGCCCGGTCGCTGTTCCGCAAGGGCGCCGGCTTCACCGCCGCCATGGCGTTCGAAATCGGCTCGACGAACCTCGTGGTGGAATTGGGCATCATCCTGGCCCTGCTGATGGGCTGGCAGTTCACCGCCGCCGAGTTCGTCGGTGGCCCGCTGATGATCGTGATTCTGGCCGTGTTGTTCCGGCTCTTCGTGCGCTCGCGACTCATCGATGCGGCCCGCAGGCAGGCTGACCAAGGGCGGGCCGGCTCGATGGAAGGCCATGCGGCCATGGACATGTCGGTCCAGCGCAAAGGTTCGTTCCGGCACCGGCTGTTCTCACGGGAGGGCTTCACGTCGGTGTCCCACATCTTCGTGATGGAGTGGGCCGCGATACTCCGCGACCTGGTGATCGGGCTGCTGATCGCCGGCGCCATCGCGGCCTGGGTGCCCGGATCCTTCTGGCAGCACTTCTTCTTCGCCGACCACCCTGCGTGGTCGGCGGTGTGGGGGCCGATCGTGGGGCCCCTCGTGGCGATGGCTTCGTTCGTCTGCTCGATCGGCAACGTGCCACTGGCCGCCGTGTTGTGGAACGGTGGGATAAGTTTTGGCGGCGTCGTCGCCTTCATCTTCGCCGATCTGCTCATCCTGCCGATCCTGAACATCTACCGGAAGTACTACGGCCTCGCGATGATGCTGACGCTGCTGGGCACCTTCTATGCCGCCATGGCCATTGCCGGCTACCTCGTCGAAATCATCTTCGGTACAGCGGGTCTCATTCCTTCGCAGCGCGACGCGACGGTGATGGAGGCCGGTATCTCGTGGAACTACACGACCTGGCTCAACATTGCCTTCCTGGCGCTCGCCGCGCTGCTCGTGGCGCGCTTCGTGATCACCGGCGGCATCCCGATGCTCCGAGCGATGGGCGGCTCCCCCGACACCGGGCACGACCACCATCACCACTGACGACGGGTCGGGCGCGGCCTGCGAGCCGCCGGCGGCAGCACAGGACTACGCCAGCCAACTCATGCCAGATTCACAGGTTGCACTTATGCTGGTGCCCGACGAGGTGTGAGATTGCCGCCCGAGTCAGGGGCCTGTGCGGCGGCACGCGACCGGTAACGGGCGGTGTCAGCGGAGAGGCGGCGGCGGGGTATGGCGATGCGAGCAGCGAGTCGCCAGGCCGATGAGCAGGTTGTCGCCGACTTCCTGGACGGCGTCCCCGGCGCCCCTGCGGCCCTGGTGATCGAGGGCGATCCCGGGATTGGGAAGACGACCCTGTGGCTCGATGCTTTGGACCGAGCCCGTGCGCGCGGCTTCACGGTGCTGGCAAGCCGGGCGGCCAGAGCCGAGTCCGTGCTGGCCTATGCGGCACTGGCCGACCTTCTCACCGATATCGACACGTCGATCTGGGCTGATTTACCCGCGCCTCAGCAGCAAAGTTTGGATGCGGCCCTGTTGCGTCGCCGCGAGCACGCCGGCCCGACCGACGCCCGGGCGGTGGCTGCGGCGTTTGTGGCCGTACTCGATCGGCTGGCCATCCGGTCTGAGAGTTTTGTGCTGCTGGCGATCGACGACCTGCAGTGGATCGACGTCTCCAGCGCCAACGCTGTTGCGTTCGCCGCGAGGCGGTTGCCACCGGGCGTGGGGCTGATCTGTACGACTCGTAGCCCGCAGGTGGCCGGGCAGGTCGAACTCGCCCATCCGGCTGCGGTGCGACGAATCCGGCTGCAGCCGTTGACGGTTGGAGAGCTACATCGAGTGCTGACATCGCGGTTGAATATCTCGCTGCCGCGACCGACGCTGTTGCGCATTCACCAGATCGCGGGCGGTAATCCGTTTTTCGGTTTAGAACTGGCCCGGGCGATCGACACCAACTCCGGTTCCGGCGAACTGCGCCTGCCCGGCAGTCTCAACGAGTTGGTCAGCTCCCGGCTCAAACGGGTAGGTCCCGACGCTCAGGAATTGCTGCTCGCCACAGCAAGCGTGCCTCGTCCCACGCTACGCATACTCGCTCAGTCAACCGGCACGACCGTGGAACGCGTGCTGGACATGCTGGGTGAGGCCGAAGCTCAGGGGGTGATAACCATCGACGGCAACCGGGTTTCGTTCACCCACCCTGTGCTGGCCCACGGCGTCTACACCGATGCGCCGCCGCGCCGGCGGCGGGCTATGCACCGTCGGTTGGCTCAACTCGTCGCCGAACCCGAACTGCGGGCCCGCCATTTGGCACTGTCAGATGCCGTCGGTGAACCCGAAACCATCGATGCCCTGGACACCGCGGCCGAGTTCGCTCAGGCTCGGGGAGCGCCGGCGGCCGCAGCCGAACTTCTCGAGCTGGCTGTCAATTTGGGTGCCGACGACCCAGCGCGTCGAATCCTGTGCGCGACGCACTACTTCGCCGCCGGCGATCCTGGGCGCGCACGACAGCTGCTCGAAGCCGTGATCGCCACTTTGCCGATCAGCCCACGCCGCGCCGAGGCGCTCTACCAACTCGCGTTGGTACGGTTCTACGAAGACGGATTCGCCGAAGCGGCAGAGCTTTTGGAAAGCGGACTACCGGAGAGCGGTGTCGATGACGCATTGCGGGTGCGAATGCTGATCATGCTCTCCTACGCGTTGTTCAACGCGGCCCAACCGGAGCGCGCCACCGATCGAGTGCAACAGGCGGTCGCCGAAGCCGAGCGTCTGGGGGTCCCGAGCCTGATCAGCCCGGCGCTGGGAATGCACGAGACGTTGGGCTTTCTCAGCGGGGATGGCTTCGATGAAGCCACCATCCAACGTGCCGTCGCCCTCGAGGACAACGGTCTCCCAATGCCATTGGCGTTCCTGCCCAGTGTTCAGATGGCGCTGCTGCGGGGCTGGACGGGCGATCTGGACCCGGCCCGCGAAGTGCTGACAGCAGTGGGCCAGCGGTGCATCGCACTGGGCCAGGAAGGCGAGCTCATGTTCGTGGCCTTCTCACGGGGGCTGGTTGACATCTGGCGGGGGGATTTCGGCAGCGTCGCCGTGGCCGCGGACGAAACCATCGAGCGGGCCTCACAACTCGGCGGCGATTTTCCGATGTTCATTGCGCTCACCATTCGAGGCGCAGCTGCCGCATACGCCGGCAGAGTCCAGGAGGCGGCGAACGACCTGGACGAGGCGGTCGCCGCCGGCCGACGCTGCGGCTCGATGCGCATGGGTGAATGGCCGGTCACCCTGCGCGCATTCCTGGAAGTCTCCCGCGGCAACTACCAGGCCGCCCTGGACGCCGTCGAGCCGCTACTGCCCATGGCGCAGGCATATCCCAACGCTACCGAGATCATCACCGCCTCGTACCTTCCCGAAGCCGCCGAGGCAATGATCGGCGTGGGCCGACTCGACGACGCTGAGTCGCTCATCGACACCCTCGAGCGCAACGGCCGCCGACTCGACCGCCCCTGGATGCTCGCCTCGGCGTTGCGTTGCCGCGCCTTGCTGCTGGCCGCCCGCGGCGACCTCGGTGCCGCCACCGGCATGGCCGAACTCGCCATGACCGAGCACCGGCGCCTCCCCATGCCACTCGAGCAGGCCCGCACCCAGCTCGTGCTCGGACAACTGCAGCGCCGCCGGCGCCGGCGCGAGGCCGGAACTGCCACGCTTCGCCAGGCATGGCAGACGTTCGATCGTCTCGGCAGTCAGGTGTGGGCAGAACGCGCGAAAGCGGAACTGGCGCGGGGCACTCCGGGTAGGCCGCGCAATGACGGGTTGACTCCTGCCGAGCGTCGGGTGGCCGAACTCGCTGTGTCAGGCATGACGAACCGCGACATCGCCGCGACACTGTTCATCAGCCCGAAGACGGTCGAAGTCAACCTCAGCCGCATTTACCGCAAGCTCAAGGTCCGGTCCCGCATGGAGCTCTACCGAGCGTGGGAGTCCGGGGACAGCGGCAGTCCTTAAACCGTTGTCCGCCAGACTAATCGAGTCGAGCAGTATCACGCTGAATGCACACCGATGTTTCTTCGCCGGGCGGATTGCCGGCGCGATAGAGCAGCCGCTTGAGCTGGCGGCGATCGGCGAGGCTCAGGTGAGCCAGTAGCTGCTCGTCGGATGACGCGACGGCGCCCTCGGCACGCTTGAGTAGCGCCTTGCCTTTGCGGGTGAGCTGAGCCGGCAGCGCACGGCCCGACACGGCCGTCGCGGGCCGGCTCACCAGACCTATCTCCTGCAGCCCTTGCAGCACCTGGTTCATCGCCTGCGCGGTGACGTGGGTGTGGCGAGCGAGTTCGGCGCTGGTGCGGCCCGGATCGTCGTCCAAGATGCGCATGCAGACGAATTCGGGCAGCCCGAGCCCGAGCGGGCGCAAGGCCTGCACCGCGTGGGGGCGCAAACGGGCCATCAAACCGCGAACCAGAAACCCCAGCGGCTGATCGTCGAATTCGCTCATCTCCCCCATGCTGACATGGAAGTACCGGTCTCGCGTCGCAATAGCGGGCGCGTCGGCCACCGAGTGGACAGCGATGTCTCGCTTTTCTCTCAGCGATATCAAGTTTCTTGACACCCTCTCGGACCTTAGGTATCAAGGAACTAGATATGCAATGTGGCGATCGGTCAACCGGCTCGTCGCCGTCACGCGAAGGAGAACAGCGATGTTTGGTGGAGGATTTTCAGGTGGACCCGGTTGGGGCGGACCCGGCGCCGGCGGACCGGGGTGGGGCGGACCTGGCTTTGGCGGCCCCGGTGCGGGCGGACCCGGCTGGGGCGGACCCGGTTTCGGCGGTCACGGCTGGGGCGCTCACGGCGGACCCGGCGGACGTGGATTCGGTGGACACCAGAAGCGGGTAGTCGTCGGCACCGCGGCCTTGCTGCTCGATGGGCCGGCGAACGCCGAGCAGATCGTTCAGCGTGTTTCCGAGGCGACCGACGGCGCGTTCGCGCCGCCGCAGGAGATCGTCGAACTTGCGATCGGCAAGCTGGCCGGCCGTGGCTTTGTCACGGTCAGCGACGGGGTAGCCACCCTGTCCGAACTGGGCCGAAACGTGTTGCAATGGAAGGGTGTCAGCAGCGAGAGCATCCATGCGCGGCTCGCCCAGGCCGGTAAGTTCAAGGACGTCGCCAAGATTCGATGGGGCCTGTTCGAGCTCGCCGGGCTGGCCCGGACCATCCATTGGTCTGGCACTGACGCCCAGAAGGAGAAGCTCGCCGAAGCGCGGACCAAGGTTCTGACGGCGATCACCGAGGCGAAGCAGTCGCTGCACGGCGCACTCGCCGAGAGCTGAGGTAACCACATCATCAGCGCGGCCGTGGCTTTCGCCCGGCCGCGCTGGTGATTTACCGCCCGCTCGCCGAATGCAGCTTTTCGGCGAGCCGGCGGTTCACCGGATCGGGCAGCAGTTCGGACACGTCGCCACCCAGCATCGCGACCTCTTTGGCCAGCGATGACGACACGAACGAGTACCGCGCGGTGGTCGCCACGAAGAACGTGTCGACGCCGGCCACGTGTTTGTTCATCTGTGCCATCTGCAGCTCGTATTCGAAGTCGGTGCCGGTTCGAAGACCCTTGACAATGGCCGTCATCCCGCGGGACCTGACGAAATCGACCACCAGACCTTGCCCCGACTCCGCGCGCAGGTTCGGCAGATGAGTCGTCGACTCCTCGATCATCGCGATCCGCTCGTCGATGTCGAACATGCCCTTCTTGGCGGGGTTGACCAGGATGGCCACCACCACTTCGTCGAACTGGGCCGCCGCTCGTTCAAAGACGTCGATGTGGCCCAACGTCACCGGATCGAAAGAACCCGGGCATACGGCGCCGCTCATAGGCGAAGACGGTACACGCAGACTCAGAGGCGTTCGGCCAGCTCCAAGCGGGTGTCGCCGTAAATCCGCGGCTGCCAGCGGTCCCAGCCGTCGGGCCATTTCAGCGCGGGGCCGCCGGCCGCCCGCTCCACCACGGCGACGCTTCCTTCACGCACCCAGCCGTGGACCGTCAGCGCGGCGAGTAGCGTCTCGACGTCGCTCGCGTCGACCTCGTAGGGCGGGTCGGCCAGCACGAGGTCAACCGGCGCTGCGGTTCCGGCAGCGAGCACGGCGGCCACCTGCCCGCGTCGCAGGATCGCGCCGGGCAGGGCGATCGTGGCGATGTTGCGTTCCAGTACCGCCGCGGCGCGCCGGTCGGACTCGACGAACAACGCCGAAGCCGCTCCGCGCGACAGCGCCTCGAGGCCCAATCCACCTGAGCCGGCATAGAGGTCGAGGACCGACAGCCCGGTCAGGTCCAGTCGCGCGCTGATGATGTTGAACAACGATTCGCGCACCCGATCGGTCGTCGGCCGGGTTCCGTGCGGCGGGACAGCGATGCGCCGTCCCCCGGCGACACCACCGACGATGCGGGTCAGGCGAGCACCACCAGCAGATCGCCACCCTCGACCTGCGCGGTGTCCGACACGGCGACGCGCTCCACCGTGCCGTCAGCGGGAGCGGTGATCGGCGCCTCCATCTTCATCGCCTCGATGGTGGCGATGGTCTGACCGGCGGTCACCTTGTCACCGACCGAGGTGCCTACGGTCACGACGCCGGCGAACGGAGCGGCGACATGATTCGGATTGCCCCGGTCAGCCTTCTCCGCGGCAGGAACCTCGCTGGCAATGCTGCGGTCTCGCACCTCCACGGGCCGCAGCTGACCGTTGATGATGAACATCACCGTTCGCATCCCGCGCTCGTCGGGCTCGGAGATGGCCTCGAGCCCGATCAGTAGCTCGACGCCGGGCTCCAGCTGCACCCGGTGCTCTTCGCCCTGCCGGAGGCCGTAGAAGAACTGGTTGGCCGACAACCGCGACGTGTCACCGTAGGCCTCCGAGTGGGACTCGTATTCCTTTGTCGGGCCGGGAAATAGCAGACGGTTGAGGGTGGCTTGGCGCTTGTGCCCCTGCAGCCCCAGGGCGGTCTCGTCCTCGGGGGTCAGCTGCTCGACGGGCTTGGGCTCACCACGGCCGGCCAAGGCTTTCGAACGCAACGGTTCCGGCCAGCCGCCCACCGGGTCGCCGAGATCACCGCGCAGAAAGCCGAGCACCGACTCCGGGATGTCGAATTGCTCGGGATGCGAAGCAAACTCGTCGGCGCTCAGCCCCGCGCCGACCAGCGCCAGCGCGAGGTCACCGACCACCTTCGACGACGGTGTCACCTTGATCAGCCTGCCCAGGACCCGGTCGGCACCGGCGTAGGCCTCTTCGACTTCCTCGAACCGGTCCCCCAGTCCCAGCGCGATGGCTTGTTGGCGGAGATTAGACAATTGACCGCCGGGGATCTCGTGGTGATACACCCGTCCGGTCGGGCTCGGAAGCCCGGATTCGAAGGGCGCGTACACCTTTCGCAATGCCTCCCAGTAAGGCTCCAACGCGCAGACCGCCGCGAGTGACATTCCGGTGTCGTACTCGGTGTTGGCGGCAGCCGCCACGATCGAGCTCAACGCGGGCTGACTGGTGGTCCCCGCCATCGGAGCCGACGCGCCGTCGACAGCGTCGGCGCCCGCCTGCCAGGCCGCGATGTAGCTGGCCAGCTGGCCGCCCGGTGTGTCATGGGTATGCACGTGCACCGGCAGGTCGAAGCGACTGCGCAGCGCGCCGACCAATTGCCGTGCGGCTTGCGGACGCAGCAGGCCCGCCATGTCCTTGATCGCCAGCACGTGCGCTCCGGCGTCGACGATCTGCTCGGCCAGTTTCAGGTAGTAGTCCAGCGTGTAGAGATTCTCGGCCGGATCGGACAGATCGCCGGTGTAACACATCGCGACTTCGGCGATCGCAGAACCTGTTTCGCGCACCGCGTCGATCGCGGGACGCATGGACTCGAGATTGTTCAGCGCATCGAAGATCCGGAATATGTCGATACCCGTGGCCGTGGCTTCTTCCACGAACGCCGAGGTGACCAGCTCCGGATACGGCGTGTAGCCAACGGTGTTGCGGCCTCGCAGCAGCATCTGCAGACAGATGTTGGGCATCAATTCGCGCAGCTCCGCAAGGCGCTCCCAGGGGTCTTCTTTGAGGAACCGCAGTGCGACGTCGTAGGTCGCGCCGCCCCAGCACTCGACGGACAGCAGCTGCGGCATGGTCCGCGCGATGTAGGGCGCCACCAGTCCCAGGCCGCTGGTGCGCACCCGCGTCGCCAACAATGACTGGTGGGCATCCCGAAAAGTCGTGTCGGTCAGGCGAACCCCCGAGGAGTCGCGCAGCCAGCGTGCGAAACCTTCGGGGCCCAGCTCGACCAGGAGTTGTTTGGAGCCGGCCGGCGGCGCCTTCGTCAGATCGATTTCGGGCAACTTGTCCTGCGGGTACAGCGCCGACGGCCGGGATCCGTGGGGCTTGTTCACGGTCACATCGGCCAGGTAGTTGAGAATCTTGGTGCCGCGGTCGGCCGAGGATCGCGCGGTGAGCAGCGCCGGGCGCTCCTCGATGAACGAGGTGGTGACATGGCCGGTCTGGAAATCCGGATCGTCCAGAACTGCTTGCAGGAACGGGATATTCGTCGACACGCCGCGGATACGGAACTCCGCGATCGCCCGTCGCGCCCGGTTGACGGCGGTGGTGAAGTCGCGGCCCCGGCAGGTCAGCTTGACCAGCATGGAGTCGAAGTGGGCACTGACCTCTGCACCGAGATTGGTTCCGCCGTCGAGACGTATGCCCGCACCCCCCGGGCTGCGGTAGGTGGTGATCCGTCCGGTGTCCGGCCGGAACCCGTTGGCGGGGTCTTCGGTGGTGATCCGGCACTGCAGCGCGGCGCCGTGCAGGCGGATGCCCTCTTGCCGCAAGCCCAGATCGTCGAGGCTCTCGCCGCCCGCGATACGCAGCTGGCTGGAGACCAGGTCGACGTCGGTGATCTCCTCGGTGACGGTGTGCTCCACCTGGATCCGGGGATTCATCTCGATGAAGACGTGATGACCCCGCTCGTCGAGCAGGAACTCCACCGTGCCGGCGTTGCTGTATCTGATGTGGCGGGCGAAGGCCACGGCGTCGGCGCAGATCTTGTCCCGCAGTTCGCCTGGCAGGTTCGGGGCGGGTGCCAGCTCGACGACTTTCTGGTGGCGGCGCTGCACACTGCAGTCCCGCTCGTAGAGATGAATCACGTTGCCGTGCGTATCCGCCAGGATCTGCACTTCGATGTGTCGCGGGTTGAGCACGGCCTGCTCGAGGTAGACGGTGGCGTCGCCGAACGCCGACTCGGCTTCGCGGCTGGCCGCCTCGATGGCTTCGGCCAACGCCTCGGCGTCAGTGACCCGCCGCATCCCTCGGCCACCGCCGCCGGCGACCGCCTTGACGAACAACGGGAATTCCATCTCGGCCGAGGCCGCCACCAACTCGTCGACCGACGACGACGGCTCCGACGACCTCAGAACCGGCAGGCCGGCTTCGCGAGCCGCGGCGACGGCGCGGGACTTGTTACCGGTGAGCGAAAGCACTTCGGCCTTGGGGCCGACGAAGGTGATGCCCTTCTTCGCGCACTCGGCGGCCAATTGCGGGTTCTCCGAGAGGAATCCATACCCGGGGTAGACCGCGTCGGCACCCGCGGCGCGCGCGGTGTCGACGATCTCGCTGACAGACAGGTACGCCCTGACCGGATGGCCGATCTCGCCGATCTGATAGGACTCGTCGGCCTTCAAGCGGTGCAACGAATTTCGGTCTTCGTACGGGTAGACAGCGACGGTGCCGACGCCGAGCTCGTAGGCGGCCCGGAACGCCCGAACGGCGATTTCGCCGCGGTTGGCAACCAGCACTTTGGAGATCACGTACGTCCCTCTTCGGTCTTTCGGATGGGCAGGTTGTTCAGATCAGCGTGGACCAGTAGTCCCAGAACCGGACCACAATCAGCAGAAAAACCGCGGTGAACCAGATCGTGGCTATCGACCACCGCCAATGGTGGACCTCCCGCACGACGACTCCGCCGCGGCCGTCACCGTTGGGACCGAACGTAATCGAGGCGACCACCACAAGCAGCGAGACGGTCGCCACCCAGACCACCATGCAGTACGGGCACAACGCCCCGATGCGATAGAGGCTCTGGAAGATCAGCCAGTGCACAAACCCGGTCGCGGCCAGCGTCCCGAGAGTTATCCCGATCCAATACCACCGCGGCAGCCGTACTCCGGCCACCGCGAGCACTCCGGTGACGGTGACGACCGCGAACGCGGCGATACCGATCAGCGGGTTCGGGAAGCCGAACGCCGACGCCTGCGGCGTCGTCATCACCGAACCGCACGACACGATCGGATTGAGGTTGCATGACGGCACGTACGACGGGTTGACCAGCAGTTCGATTTTCTCGATGGTCAGCGTGGCCGAGGCGATCAGGCCCGCCACACCCGCGATGAGGACCCACCACGCGCTGGCCGATGAGATCCCCGACGGGACCGGCGAGGCCGTCGTCGAATGTTCCACCGGCCCATCCGGTTTGGCCGACGCCGCGGCGGTCACGACGCTGCTGGGGTCGCAGCCGAGTCGATTCCGGGCACGTCCCCGACGATCGCTTTGATCTTGGCGACGAACTCTTGGGGCGTCGTCCACTGGTATTCCTGGCCGTTGATGCGGACCGTCGGGGTGGCGTGAATGCCTGCCGAGGCGACCAACCCATCGACCATCGGAATGTATTTGCCGTACTTGATGCACTCGGGCACCTTGCCCACCACGCCGGCTTCGCGGGCCAACTCGGTCAGCCTCGCGTTGTCAGGGAAGGAGGTACCGCCTTCGTCGGGCTGAATGTCCTTGGTGTACAACGCGGTGTGGAACCGCCGGAAGGCGTCGATCGATTCGTCGGCGACGCAGTAGGCGGCGTTGGCGGCTCGCGACGAGTACTGCTGGTTCTGCGGTCTGCTGAGAAAGCCGGTCATGTAGTAATCGGCGGCGATCTCGCCGCCGTCGATCAGCTTCGAAACCGTGGGCCCGAATCCTCGCTCGAAGTTGCCGCAGGCCGGACAGAGGAAGTCCTCGTAGAAGGAGACCACGGCTTTCGGGTCGTGGGTGCCGTCCTTGACGACCAGCTTGCTCGACGTCACCCGGATCGCCCGCGCGCCTTCGGCAGCGGTCTTCTTGTCGTGCGAGATCACGATGTAGCCGACGAGGACAACGGCGAACAGCACCACGATCGAGGTGAGCCCGATCCTGACGAGTAGGTCCCGTCGCCGTCCGGCGGCGTTCAGGTCGTATTTCGCTGGACGGTTCGATTTGGCGGCTTTATCGCCCATGGGTTAGGTCACCATTTCCACTTAGTCGGCTTCGCTGCCCGACCGCGGTGCGGTCGGCGATAGCGTCTAAGCCTACCGGCGTCGCTACTGCCAGGTCAGACGCGGCTGAGATGGGCCCGTAAGGCCGAAATCAATTCGGTGGTGGCCAGCGCGCTGCCGCCGCCGAGCGGGAACAGGCTGGCGAATCCGTGGGTCAGCGATCGCATCGGTGCGCAGATCGACATGGGTCCCGGCGGCGCTGAGCGCCGCCGCGTAGCTGTCGCCCTCGTCGCGCAACGGGTCGAAACCGGCGGTCGCGATCAGCGCGGGCGGCAGGCCCGACAGCGAGTCGGCCAGCAGCGGCGAGACGCGCGGGTCGGCGGGGTCGATGCCCGAGCCGCCGAGGTATTGCGCGGTGAACCAGTCGATGTCGGCTTTGGTGAGCAGGAAGCCGTTGGCGAACAGGCTCAGCGACCTGGTCTGCGCGGTGAAGTCGGTGCGCGGGTAGATCAGCCACTGCAGCACCGGCTGTGGGCCGCCCTCGTCGCGCGCCAATTGCGCGACGACGGCCGCCAGGTTGCCACCGGCGCTGTCCCCGCCGACCACCACTTTGCCGGGGGTCGAGCCGAGTTCGGCTGCGTGTTCGTGGGCCCATCTGAACGCCGCATAGGCGTCGTCGACCGCGGCGGGCGCCGGGTGTTCGGGGGCCAGGCGGTAGTCGATCGACAGCACGTGCACACCGGCGTCCCGGCAGGTCAGCCGGCAGAGCGGGTCGTGGGTGTCGAGGTCACCGATCACCCAGCCGCCGCCGTGGTAGAAGACCACCAAGGGCGCCGGGTCGGAGGTCGCCGGCCGATAATGACGGGCGGGGATCGGGCCGGCAGGTCCGGGAATCGAGACCTCGCTGACACCGACATGGATCTGCGGGCCGGCAAAGCCCATCGTCATCTCGCGCATCTGTGCCCGCGAGACGGCCGCGTCCTCACCCAGGCCCAGGCCATTGAGCCCGAAAAGTCCGCAGCCCGGCCAGGGCCAGCTGCAGGGTGGGG
>CAVWEO010000039.1:0-109190 GCA_963753995.1 uncultured Actinomycetota bacterium
GTCCCGGCTCCAGTCGACACCGTCGCCGAGCGCCCGCATCTGCCAGCCGATGTTCCCGCCGGTCTCGTGCTTCCAGTCCCAGACCTTCTCGATGAACCGTTCACGGCCGAGGTCGTCCTTGCTCGTGCCCTCGGCGGCAAGCTGCTTCTCGACGGCGAGCTGCACCGCGATCCCCGCGTGGTCCATGCCCGGCTGCCACAGCACCTCGAAGCCCTGCATCCGCTTGCGACGGGTGAGCGCATCCATCAGGGTGTGGTCGAGCGCGTGGCCCATGTGCAGGCTGCCGTTGACGTTGGGCGGGGGCAGCACGATCGAGTACGCGGGCTTGCCACTGGTCGGATCGGCGGTGAAATAGCCGGCATCCACCCAGCGCTGATAGATCTCGCTTTCGACCGCGCCCGGGTCCCACGCCTTGGGCAGGTCTTCAGCCCGCGTGTCAGCGGCGCGTTCTGGGCTCGTGGTCACGCGTCAAGTCTAGAAAGGACCAACGCGTGCGACGAACACCGCCTGTCGCGGGGCCCCTACGGGCTGCGCCTACTTCTTGTTGCCGAACAGTCCGCCGAGGATGTCGCCCGCCTTGGCGCCCAGCACGTTGCCCAACACCGTGCCCAGCGACTTGTTGCCGCCGGCAACTTCGCCCAGGATGCTGCCCAGCACGTCGTTGAGCGCGCCACCGGAGGAAGCCTCCTGCTTGGCCGGCTCACTCTTCTGGCCGAGTTGCTTGCCGATGTAGGCGAGCACGATGGGCGCCAGGATCGGCAGCAGTTGCTTGAGTAAGTCGCTGTTGCCCCCGCCGCCGCCGGCCAGCGCGTTGGCGACCTGGGTCACGTCGTTGCCCCCGAAGATCTTCGCGATGGCCTGTTGACCGTCCGCCTCGTTGACGTGGTCGAGGCTCACGCCGCCGTCGAGCAGGCCGCTGGCGGCGTGGTTGTCGGCCGCCGACTCGATGTTGCTGGCGTGATCGGGGTCTTGGGCGTTCTCTTGCAGTCCGCCGACGAGCACCGGCACCAGCAATTGCACCGCCTTGTCGACTTCGCCTTCGTCGACACCGAGCTTGCCGGCGATCTCACTCGTGGGAATCTGAGACAGCAGATCTTCAAGGCCAGACATGGACCCGTCCACCTAACGTTGCTCGAATGGTGTGGTTCTCAGCTGACACTAGCGCCAGCTGATCTTGTCCGACAGGGTTCTTTCAGACCAGATCGATGGGTCCTAGCGGTGCATCAGCCGCGCGGTCTGCAGCGAGACCTCGGCGGCCGGGAATCGGGCCAGCAAGGCGTCTCCCATCGCCGCCGCCGGTGTCAGAACTCCGCGCAGTTCGGAGAGCGCATCGCGGTCCAGTGCCAACGACAGCCCGCTCTCCCCCAGCAGCACGGCGGTCGCCTTGTAGCCAGGGTCGCCGCGCTGGGACATGGTGGCGATGTAGCGGGCCCCGGAGGTCGTCGTGGTGTAGGTCTCGGCCTTGTAGAAGCCGCGTTCGCGGGCGGCTTCGCTGGGGCCGGTGCCGGGTTTGGGCAACGCGCGGTCGACCAACCGGCGTGGCAACAGCCGGAAATAGCGACTTCCCAACGCGGTCGTCACGTTGCCGACAGTGTTGATGACGGCCGATATCACCGGCGCCACCGCCGACGAGCCCACGTTCATGTGCTCGCTGTACCGGAACTTCCGGCCGTAGGCCCAGTCTTGTAATGCATTGCTGCGTCGGACAATTCGTGTATTGGCCGGCGCCATGATGAATCCCGCGGTCCACAGGCCGGTCAGCTCCGGCGCGATCTGGCGACCGCGCCGGCGCTGCAGGTCGGGCTGGGCCCCGAGTTCGGGTTCGGCGCCGCGATCCGGGCTGAGCGTGTACGGATCGGCGAACTGCCGCCGCACCTCGGCATCCCTCGACACCGCGTCCAACACTTCCACGCCCGATGCGATGGTCCCGCCGGATAGCCCGCCAGACATCGCGCGGACCACGAAGTCGGTGCCGACGAGCTCGCCCGCACCGTCCTGGAGCGCTCTGCGGTAAAGCGCGTAGACGGTGAGATCCGAAGGGATGGAATCGAATCCGCACGCGTGCACGATGCGCGCACCGGTGTCCTGGGCCTGCTTGTGGTATAGGTCGATGCTGTCGCGGACGAACGGGGGCTCACCGGTCAGGTCCGCGTAATCGGTGCCGGCCGCCGCGCACGCCGCGACCAGCGGTAGTCCGTATCTGCTGTAGGGACCGACCGTTGTGACCACGACCTGGGCCTGGGCGGCGAGCGCATCCAGCGTCTTCGGCGACGAGGCGTCGGCGGTCAGGACCGGCCAGGACTGCGCCGACTCCCCCAACGTTTCCCGGATCGCCAGGAGGCGATCGGTCGAGCGGCCCGCCAGCGCGATCCGCGCCTTGCCGCCGGCCTGCGCCAGATACTCGGCTGTCAACCTGCCGACGAAGCCGGTCGCCCCGTACAAGACGATGTCGTATTCCCGCGTTGCAGTCACGGGCGCGACGGTACTCCGAGCGCCTCCGGCCATTCGACCCTTTCCCCCAGCACGTGCTCGGCCAGGAAGGCGATCACCACCTGGTACCAGATCTTGGCGTGCTGCGGCGCGATCACCCAGTGGTCCTCGGTGGGGAAGTACAGAAACCGGTGTGGGCTGCTGCCGTCCTCGCCGGCGGGCAGCGCTGAGCTGGCCAGCAGCTCGTACCAGAGTCGCAGACCTTCACCGATCGGCACGCGATAGTCCTTGTCACCGTGGATCACCAGCATCGGCGTACGGATGTTGCCGACGAAGCGGTGCGGCGAGTTGGCGGCGGTCATCTCCGGCGTCATTTCCCGTCGCCAGTAATAGGCCGTGTCGGTAGTCGGCCCGAACTGGTCGAGGGCCCACAAACTGGCGTGGGTCACGATCGCGGCGAAGCGGTCGGTGTGACCCGCGATCCAGTTGGCCATGTATCCGCCGAACGATCCGCCCATCGCGGCGATCCGGGTCGCGTCGACCCGTGGGTGCTCACAGGCCGCGTCGGTCGCCGCCATCAGATCGTCGAACGGTGGTCCACCCCAGGCGCCCCAGCCCCGCTGGATGAAGGCCTGTCCGTAGCCGGTCGACAGCGCCGGGTCGGGCAACAGCACCGCGTAGCCACGGGATGCCATCAGCCACGGGTTCCATCGCCAGGCCCAGCTGTTCCAGCTACCCAGCGGACCGCCATGGATCCAGAGCAGCAGCGGGGCCGGTGCCGCGCCGGCGGGCAGCACCAACCACGACCGCACGTTCGTCCCATCGGGGGTCGTCGTAGTCACTTCGGTCAATGTGCCTGGCAGAGTTGGCAACTCGATACACGGCAACGTTGTGACGGTGCCGTCGGAATCGATGCGGACCGGATGTGGTGGTGCCGCATAGGAACTCCGCAACGCGTACAGCACGCCACCCGGTGCGGCAACCACATCGGTGTAGCCGAAATCATCGTCGGTGAGCTGCGTGACGGTCGATGTCGTCACGTCAACGCTGAACACCGGGGCGCGCCCGTTCTGGTCGGCGGTGACAACCAGCGCGGTACCGTCGCCGGACCAGGTAATCGACGTCGGCCGACGATCCCATCCGTCGGCGACCGGCCGCGGCTGATCGCCGAATCGCAGGTAGTGCAACGTGATTCGAGGGGCCCGGCCAGGAGTCGAAATGGTTTCGCGGGCGTAGGCGACGCCCGAGCCGTCCGGGGCGATCGCGGGGTGCTCGAGATTGGCGTCGGGATCGTGGGCGATCACCCGTCGCTCTCCCGACGCCAGGTCGACCTGCATCAGCACCGACCGCTGGGTGGGTCCGGGGCCGGTGATCTGCCATGTCGTCACCAGGAAGTCGCCGTCTGCGCTGATGTCGAAGTCGGCGTCGTCGAAGCCGGCGGCACGCAGGGCGTTACCGGGTTGTGGTGTGAGGTCACGCGGTCCCGTGGCGTCGAGCAGATGTGGTTCTTCGGGACCGATGTCCTTGTTCCAGAAGCGAATTGGATAGTCTGTGTGCAGGATCGCAGTCACCGAGGAGTTCCGCCGGACGTCGCGCAACCTGCGGTCGTCGTCGAGATCGCGGGCTGCGGACAACATTGCCGCCCCGATGACGACGGTGTCGGCAGCGCGTGCGGTACGCACGGCGCTTATTCCGCCCGGCAGACGCACAACTTCGACCGCCTCGCCGCCTGCCGCGGGCAGTCGCCACAGCGAGGCGGGCGGCTTGTTGCCGTGGTCGGCCTTCTCGGCGCCCGGCCGCGACGAGAGGAACAACAGATCGCCGCCCGCAGTGAATGTCGGCGACGATTCTCCGTCGGCACCGCGGGTGAGCCGGTGCGCGGGGCGTTCGCCGTTCGGGTCGAGTTCCCACACGGCGGCGCTGTGCTCGGACCGTGCGTCGTTGAGCGCGGCCACCGTGGTCACCACCCGCGAGCCGTCCGCCGACACGGCGAGGCCGGAAATTCGCGGCAGCGCCAGATAGTCGTCAAGGTCCTCGAATGCGGTCGGGGTCATGAGTCGTTGGTAACACAGCGCGACCGACGCGCGTCGACACCCTGATCTTCAGGCCCCAGCGAAACGCCGACGGCGGTGGCGGGCATGAGCCCGACCACCGCCGTAGGTCAGTGACTAGTGCGTCAGCCGCGACGGCCGCAGACCGGCCACGCTCCGATGCCCTGCGAGTGCAGCACGTTCTCGGCGACGCGGATCTGCTCCTCGCGGCTCGCGCCGTTCGGGGAGCCCGACCCACCGTTGGAACGCCAGGTGCTCGGCGTGAACTGCAGACCGCCGGAGTAGCCGTTGCCGGTGCTGATCGCCCAGTTTCCACCGGACTCGCAGCCGGCGATCGCGTCCCAGTTGACGCTGTAGGCCTTCTTGGGCGCGGGGGCTTCCTCTGGCGCCGGAGCGTCAGCGGCGGGAGCAGGTGCTTCCGGCGCTGGGGCAGGTGCCTCGGGGGCGGGCGCAGGTGCCTCGGGCGCAGGCGCAGGGGCCTCCGGCGCGGGCGGCGCATCCGGAGCGGGCGCGGGAGGAGCGTCCGGGGCCGGGGCCGGAGGAGCGTCCGGAGCCGGCGGGAGGTCGGCCGGAGCCGGAGCAACGTCGGCCACCGGCGCAACGTTCGGAGCCTCAGGGGCGGGTGGTGCGTCCGGGGTCGCCGGGGCGTCGTCAGCGGGCGGCGCGACCGGAGCCGGCACAAAACCGGCCAACTCGACCGGCGCGTTCGGGGTGACCCGCTCGAAATCGGCGGAGGCAATCGCGTTGGACAGGCTGAGCGGGGCCGAAGCGAGCACCGCGGTGAGCGCAGCCATGCGAAGTGTCTGGCGGACGTTGTTCAACATCGTTCCTTTCGCGGGTGCGCGCGCCGAAGCAAGCCCAGCGATGTGGGCTGAGTGCCGAGTTCTCGGCAGGTTGGTTACTTCGAATCGCGCCGTCTCGATCAGGCACGACAGCAGGGGCATCGGTAGCCGACCGGGCTGACGCCCGGTCGCACGGGGGCATCGTCGCCCTCCGTAGCCCCCGCTCACACGCGGGTCCGTGGATTCGATTTTCTCGACCTTTTTGAGGTCGCCACGGACCGTACGAGAGATGAGCGGTGCTCGTCATCTTGAGACACGCCGGTGGGCGGCGCTGATTACCGCCTGGTCAAGTCCGGCTCACTCGGCGGACTGCGCAGGTCAACAGCTTCTTTGTCGCTGGTGTCAGTTTCCCGAATTTCTAATCCGATGGTGAGTCATATCACCTACATTTTGTGAGTTGCACCACCAGTTTCAAGCCTCGATTCATCGCGACCGCGGCTTGCTGACACGCGACAGCCCCGCACCAGGAGTAGTCAAGATCACACGTAGTTGGCCGTGTCACAAGCAATTTCGCCGCCGTGATTTACGCCCTGCGACAGAGCAGTGGATTTGAGTGCCGTAACCGACTGTCCACCAACAGTATTGGCATTATCGACGCCAACTGTGCTGTGAAACTGCGATTTCGGGTCAGCGACCGGCGTTCAGCAGACCGAGCAGACCCGATGCCGACTTGGCCTCGGCGGGCGCTCCGGCGTCGCCGATCACGACCCGTTGCGAGTCGACCCGGGCGATTAGTGCGGCAATGCCACGCTCGCCCGCGGCGACGAGATCGTCTACCACAGAGGCTAATTCGGTCCGGTACACCGCGGCCAGGTAATGGTTGCGGCCGTCCCACGGCAATACGATGTCGGCGTCGTCCTGGGCCGCGCGGGCCGCTAGCAGGTCGATCACGTCTGCGCTGAGAAGGGTTGCATCAACGGAGGCCAAAAAGGCGTACTTGGCACCGGCGTCGGCGGCGGCGTGCAGCCCACGCCCGATCGCGGACAGCTGCCCTCCCCGCGCAGATCGTCACGAACCACGTGTGCCGACAGTTCCGGCAGCGACTGCCCAGGCGAGGTCACCACGAAGATCGGCTGGCACCGCTCCCCGAGCACGCTCACGACGTGTTCGACCGCCGTGGCGTGCCCGCCGCGCGCCTGCGTGAGGGCCTTGACGCGGCCCTCCCACGGCGATTCGCCGGCGGCCACCACCACGCCCGCAAGCGTGGCGGGCTTGTCGTCGGTGGCCATCTCAGTTGACCGTCCAGGTGTCGCGACCGTGCAGCAACGACTGCAGGGCGGCGCGGTCGGACGGCTTGGCCTCCTGAGCGGCCTGGATCTGCGACCGCGCGGCGTCGTCGTAGGTGGGCCGGCTGACCTGCCGGAAAATGCCCATCACCGTGTGCTCGAGGTTCTGCTGCGAAAGTCGCGACAGCGCATAGGCATACGCGGAGTCGTCGGCATGCGCGTCATGCACCACGATCTCGCTGAGGCTGACATCCGCGGTCTTGGCCACTTCGAGGCTGTATCCGGAGCGCACGACGCAGTATTCACCGCTGGAGCCGAACACGATCGGCTCGCCATGGTGGACGTTGATCACCCGCTCTTCGGCGCCCTCTTTACGCAGCGCATCGAACGAGCCGTCGTTGAAGATCGGGCAGTCCTGCAGGATTTCGACGAGCGCGGAACCCCGGTGCGCCGCGGCCGCACGCAGCACCTCCGAGAGGCCCTTGCGGTCGGAATCCAGCGCGCGCCCAACAAAACTCGCCTCAGCACCCAGGGCCAACGACACCGGGTTGAACGGCTGGTCCAGCGAGCCCATCGGTGTCGATTTGGTGACCTTTCCAACCTCAGAGGTCGGCGAGTACTGGCCCTTGGTCAGTCCGTAGATCCGGTTGTTGAACAGCAGGATGGTCAGGTTGATATTCCGCCGCAACGCGTGGATCAGGTGATTACCACCGATCGACAACGCGTCGCCGTCGCCGGTGACGACCCAGACCGAAAGGTCCTCGCGGGACAACGCCAAGCCGGTCGCGATCGCCGGCGCCCGGCCGTGGATCGAATGCAGACCGTAGGTTTCCAGGTAATACGGGAACCGACTCGAGCAGCCGATACCGCTGACGAAGACGATGTTCTCGCGCCGCAACCCCAACTCGGGCAAGAAGTTTCGCATCGTGTTGAGGATGACGTAGTCGCCGCATCCCGGGCACCAGCGGACCTCTTGGTCGCTGGTGAAGTCCTTGGCCTTCTGCGGTTGGTCCGTGGTGGGCACGCGGCCGTGCCCGGACAGCAAGTCCGTGAGGCCCAGGTCTGCGCCGATCAGGTCAGTCATAAGGCTTAGCTCCCTGCTCCAACCGTGGCCGCCGCTAATCTCGCGACCATCGTTTTGTCTTGCTCGATTTCGGCCAGCGTGCCGCTCAACGCCGCGCGGATAACACGCCCGATCTCGTCGGCCAGGAACGAGACGCCTTGAACCTTGGTGACCGATTGCACGTCAACCAGATACTTTCCGCGCAGCAGCAGCGCCAGTTGACCCAGGTTCATCTCCGGGCACACGACCTGCGGGTAGCGCCGCAGCACCTCGCTCAGGTTGGCCGGGAACGGGCGCAGATGCCGTAGGTGTGCGTGGGCGACTTTGATGTCGTTGCGCCGTGCGCGCCGGCAGGCCTCACCGATCGGACCGTAGGAGCTGCCCCATCCGATCAGCAGCAGTTCGGCGTCACCGGTCGGATCATCGACTTCCAGGTCGGGAACCGAGATCCCGTCGATCTTGGCTTCCCGCAACCGCACCATGAGGTCGTGGTTGGCCGGGTCGTAGGAGATGGCGCCGGTTCCGTTCGCCGATTCCAGCCCGCCGATGCGGTGCTCCAGCCCGGGCGTGCCGGGGATGGCGAACAGTCGGGCTAGCGTCTCCGGGTCGCGGGCGTACGGCATGAAGGGTTCGTCGGGGTTGGCGAACGTGTGCTTGATGGGTTGCAGCTCGTCGACATTGGGGATCCGCCACGGTTCTGAGCCGTTCGCGATCGCGCCGTCGGACAAGATGAGAACCGGGGTGTGGTACGACACCGCGATGCGCACCGCCTCCAGTGCCACGTCGAAGCAGTCCGACGGCGACCGCGGCGCGAGCACGGCCACCGGCGACTCGCCGTTGCGCCCGTAGAACGCCTGCAGCAGGTCGGCCTGCTCGGTCTTGGTCGGCAGACCGGTCGAGGGCCCACCTCGCTGCACATCGATGACGATCAGCGGCAACTCGGTCATCACCGCGAGGCCCAGCGCTTCGGATTTCAGCGACAGCCCGGGACCCGACGTGCTGGTGACGCCTAGCGCCCCCCCGTAGGAGGCGCCCAGTGCGGCGCAGATGCCGCTGATCTCGTCCTCCGCCTGGAAGGTCAGGACGTTGAAGTTCTTGTGCTTGGACAGCTCGTGCAGGATGTCCGACGCCGGGGTGATCGGGTAGCTGCCCAGCATGACCTGAAGGTCGGCCAGTTGACCGGCGGTGATGATGCCGTAGGACAACGCGGTGTTGCCGGAGATCTGGCGGTACTCACCGGCGGGCAGCTTCGCCGGCGACACCTCGTAGGTGACGGCGAAGGCTTCGGTGGTCTCGCCGTAGTTCCACCCGGCCTTGAGCGCCAGCACGTTCGCCTCGGCGATGTCGGGCTTGCGGCCGAATTTCTCCCGGATGAATCGCTCGCTGGTCTCGATCGGCCGGCCGTACATCCAGGACAGCAGACCCAGCGCGAACATGTTCTTGGCGCGCTGGCCGTCCTTCTTGGTGGCACCGATCGCCTCGACGGCGCCAAGGGTCAGCGTGGTCATCGGCACGGCCTCGACCTTGTAGTCGGACAGCTCGCCGGATTCCAGCGGGTTGTTGTCATAGCCGACTTTGGCGAGGTTGCGCTTGGTGAACTCGTCGGAGTTGGCGATCACCAATCCGCCGATCGGCAGGTCGATGATGTTGGCCTTCAGCGCCGCCGGATTCATCGCGACGAGCACGTCCGGCCGGTCACCGGCGGTCAGGATGTCGTAGTCGGCAATTTGAATCTGAAACGACGAGACGCCGGGCAACGTGCCCTGTGGCGCACGGATTTCGGCCGGATAGCTCGGCTGGGTGGCCAGATCGTTGCCGAACAGCGCTGCCTCAGAAGTGAATCGGTCACCGGTGAGCTGCATGCCGTCGCCGGAGTCCCCTGCGAAACGGATGACGATTTTTTCCAGCTTCTCCGGTTTTTTACGCCCGGGGCGCGCCGCGTCGGCTCCGTTTCCGCTCGGACCCACGTCGTCGCCTTCCGTCGCTGTTCACCGCCCTGGCATGACACCGAAACCGGAGCGAATCGTGCAAGCGCGGCCCCGTTTGATCTTTGTGTCACTGGCAGTACCGATTATTGCACTTCTCTTAGGTATTCAGGGACGCCCGCCCATAACGCTACGCTACCGCTTCCTCGACAAAACGCGAGGTCAGACACACGCGGTCGATGCAAGCAGCGACAAAGTGTGTCGTTGGTCACTTTTGCCGGGCGAAAAAGTCTAAGAATCGAAGTTACGCGCCAGTAACATCAGCCGGCGATCCGCCTCCCCCATTTGGGGGAGGCCGTCAGCCTGGGCTAACCCGCTTGCCGGGCGGCCTGGGGCGCGGTTTCCGGCATGGCCGCCGCGTAGAGCACCAGGCCCGCCGCGGCGATGATTCCCAGCGAAATGAACGCCGCTCGATAGCCCGCGACAACGACGATCCAGCCGGCGAGGACGTTCGAAACGGCGGCGCTCAATGCCTACGGGACGAACAGCGGGAGTTAGGCGCTCTTGTCGCGACGCTCGGCACGCGACGGTTTGCGCGGCACGATTGTCGGCAGCACGTTGTCCTGCACGGTCTCCTTGGTCACTACGACCTTGGCGACGTCGTCGCGGCTCGGGATGTCGTACATCACCGGCAGCAGGACCTCCTCCATGATCGCGCGCAACCCACGAGCACCGGTGCCGCGGTGAATCGCCTGCTCGGCGATCGCCTCCAGGGCATCCTGGCTGAACTCGAGTTCGACGTTGTCCATCTCGAACAGTCGGGTGTATTGCTTGACCAGAGCGTTCTTGGGCTCGGACAAGATCGTGACCAGCGACTCCTTGTCCAGATTCGTCACCGAGGCGACCACCGGCAGACGCCCGATGAACTCGGGAATCAGGCCGTACTTGATCAGGTCCTCGGGCATGACTTCGGCGAAGTGGTCGGTCGTGTCGATCTCGGCCTTTGAGCGCACCTCGGCTCCGAAGCCCAACCCACGCTTGCCGACACGGTCGGAGACGATTTTCTCCAAACCGGCGAACGCGCCCGCCACGATGAACAAGACGTTGGTCGTGTCGATCTGGATGAACTCCTGGTGCGGGTGCTTGCGGCCGCCCTGTGGTGGCACCGACGCCTGCGTTCCTTCCAGGATCTTCAGCAGCGCCTGCTGCACGCCTTCACCGGAGACATCGCGGGTGATCGACGGGTTCTCGCTCTTGCGGGCGATCTTGTCGACCTCGTCGATGTAGATGATGCCGGTCTCGGCCCGCTTGACGTCATAGTCGGCGGCCTGGATCAGCTTGAGCAGAATGTTCTCGACGTCTTCACCGACGTAGCCGGCCTCGGTCAGCGCCGTGGCATCGGCGATCGCGAACGGGACGTTGAGCATCTTGGCCAGGGTCTGGGCCAGGTAGGTCTTTCCGCAACCGGTCGGCCCCAGCATCAGGATGTTGGACTTGGTCAGCTCGACCGACTCGCTGGAGCGGGACTCGCGACCCTTCTCACCGGCCTGAATTCGCTTGTAGTGGTTGTAGACCGCGACGGCCAGCGTCCGCTTGGCGGTGTCCTGGCCGATGACGTAGCCCTCCAGGAACTCCCGGATCTCGGCGGGCTTGGGTAATTCGTCGAGTTTTACGTCGTCAGCGTCGGCGAGTTCCTCTTCGATGATCTCGTTGCACAGGTCTATGCACTCATCGCAGATGTAAACGCCAGGCCCCGCGATGAGCTTCTTGACCTGCTTCTGGCTCTTCCCGCAGAACGAGCACTTAAGCAAGTCGCCGCCGTCTCCGATGCGCGCCATGGTGCTGGGGGCCTACTTCCTGTTCACCGTGTCGATTGTGCTGTGTCGCGTGTAATTCCCGACGCTACCCGCTTGCTCTACGGCGATGCGACCTATAGAGGTGAATCGCGTCGGTGATATTCGTGTTGTGCGCAAGAACATATCGCTTGGGGTGGTCCTACGCTTGGCGGGCGCGCCGCCGTGTCGCGGACGTTATACGGCTGAGACTACCGGGTTGATCGCCGGCGGGGGTGTGGCGACGGATTAGACGCACACGGTGAGGAACTGTCCGGGTCTTATTCAGGTAGTCGCTGAACTGGCCTGCGCGACAGCCGGTTAGGCCGTCGACGCCGAGAGCTTGCGGTACTCCAGGACGGTGTCGATGATTCCGTAGTCTTTCGCCTCCGCCGCGGTCAGGATCTTGTCCCGGTCGGTATCCTTGCGGACCACCGCGGCGTCCTTGTTGGTGTGGTGCGCCAGCGTCGTCTCCATCAGCGTGCGCATCCGCTCGATTTCGGCGGCCTGGATCTCCAGGTCGGAGAACTGGCCCTGGATCACTCCGGACAGCGACGGTTGGTGGATCAGGATCCGCGCATTGGGCAGCGCCATCCGCTTACCCGGCGTGCCCGCGGCCAGCAAAACCGCCGCGGCCGAGGCGGCCTGACCCAGGCAGACCGTCTGGATGTCGGCCCGGACGTACTGCATGGTGTCGTAGATCGCCATCAACGAGGTGAAGCTGCCGCCGGGTGAGTTGATGTACATCGTGATGTCGCGGTCGGGGTCCAGCGACTCCAGCACCAGCAGCTGGGCCATCACGTCGTTGGCCGACGCGTCGTCGACCTGGACACCGAGGAAGATGATGCGTTCCTCGAACAGCTTGTTGTACGGGTTCGACTCTTTGACACCCCAGCTGGAGTGCTCGACGAAGGACGGCAGGATGTAGCGCGCCTGCGGCTGGGTCTCGGGGTTCATTCGGCTTCTCCGGTGATGTGAGCGGCGCGGGTGATGATGTGGTCGACGAATCCGTATTCCAGCGCTTCAGGTGCGGTGAACCACCGGTCGCGATCGGAATCGGCCTCGATGCGCTCGATGGACTGGCCGGTGAATTCGGCGTTGAGCCGGAACATTTCCTTCTTGATGACCGTGAATTGCTCGGCCTGGATCGCGATGTCGGCCGCACTACCGGTCACCCCGCCCAGCGGCTGATGCATCAGGATGCGCGCGTGCGGCAGCGCGTAACGCTTGCCCTTGGTGCCCGCGGCCAACAGGAACTCGCCCATCGACGCCGCCATGCCCATGGCATAGGTGGCGATGTCGCAGGGTGCCAGCACCATCGTGTCGTAGATCGCCATGCCTGCGCTGATCGATCCGCCGGGCGAGTTGATGTAGAGGTGGATGTCTTTCGCCGAGTCCTCCGCAGCAAGCAGCAAGATCTGTGCGCACAGCCGGTTGGCGATGTCGTCGTCGACCTGCGACCCCAGGAAGATGATCCGCTCGGAGAGCAAACGCTCATAGACCGAGTCGGTGAGGTTCAGACCAAGCGCGCTGCCGCGCATTTCAGTCCCACGGCTCACAGTGGGTTACCTGCTTTCTCGAGTTCCGTCTTCACCGACACTAACCAACCGGGGCCGTCGAAGACTCCCCGAAGTCCCTGCTGTTCGCTCACAGCGTCACTTCGTGTCGCCCGATGGCTCCTCGGACGACGCACTCGAGGACGCCTCGGCTTCATCGAATTCCTCGTCCGCTTCGGCGTCCAGCGGGTCGCGGGTGCCGAAGAACTCCGAGGTCTCGATGACGTTTCCGTCGGTGTCGCTGACCGTGGCCGCCTCGACCACCGCGGCGATGGTCTTGCCCCGGCGCACATCGGCGAACATCGCCGGCAGCTGGTTCTGCTGCTGCAGGTAGCCGAGCAGTTCCTGGGGCTGAATGCCGTACTGCCGCGAGGTCATCACCAACCGCTCGGTCAGGTCGTCCTGACCGACCTGGATGTCGAGGTCGTCGCCGAGCGCGTCGAGCAGCAGCTGTGTCTTGATCGCCTTCTCGGCCTCGGTGCGGGCGTCGGCGTCGAACTTCTCACGCGTGGTGCCCTGCTTTTCGAGGGCCTCGGCGAGCTTGGCGTCGTCGTGGTCCAGGCCGTGCAGCGCGTTGTGAATGGTGTTGTCCACCTGGGCCTGCACGATCGCTTCGGGCAGCGGCATGTCGACGCCCTCGAGCAGGGCATCCAGCGCTGCGGTGCGGATCTCTTCGGCCTGCTGCACGCGCTTGCTCCGGCTGACCTGTTCGGACAGGTTGGCCTTCAGCTCCTCGATCGTGTCGAATTCGCTTGCCAGTTGCGCGAATTCGTCATCGGGCTCGGGCAGCTCACGTTCTTTGACCGAGCCGACGGTGACGGTGACCTCAGCCTGCTTACCGGCATGCGATCCGGCTGCCAACTCCGTGTTGAAGACCTTGGACTCGCCGGCCGACAGGCCGACGATCGCGTCGTCGAGGCCGTCGATGAGTCGACCGGAGCCGACCTCGTGCGACAAGCCCTGCGTCGCGGCCTCGGGTACGTCCTCGCCGTCGATGGTGGCCGACAGGTCGATCGAGACGAAGTCGCCGGTCGCAACGGGCCGCTCGACCCCGGTCAGGGTGCCGAACCGGGCGCGCAGGTTCTGCAGCTCGGTGTCGACCTCCTCGTCGCTGACCTTGATCGGGTCGACGGTGATCTTCAGCGCGCTGAGGTCCGGCAGGGTGAAGTCGGGCCGCACGTCGACCTCGGCGGTGAAGACCAGCTCCTGGCCATACTCCTTCTTGGTGACCTCGATCTCGGGCTGACCGAGCGGTCGCACGTCGGATTCGGTGACGGCCTGGCCGTAGCGGCTGGGCAGCGCCTCGTTGACGACCTGATCAAGGATGGCCTCCTTGCCGACCCGCGCCTCCAGCAGCTTGGCGGGGGCCTTGCCCGGGCGGAATCCCGGCAACCGCACCTGCTTGGCGAGTTCTTTGTAAGCCCGCTCGAAGTCTGGCTGCAGTTCCTGGAATGGCACCTCTACGTTGATGCGAACCCGGGTGGGGCTCAGCTGCTCGACGGTGCTCTTCACGCGTGTGCTCCTTGATTGTGCTGACGGTCGTGTACTGCTCGAGCCGGTTGGGGGTGGCGTGCCAGTCGGGGTGACAGGATTTGAACCTGCGGCCTTCCGCTCCCAAAGCGGATGCGCTACCAAGCTGCGCTACACCCCGCGGTGACCACGCGATCCTACGGCCACGGCTCGCCAGCCCTGTATCGGCCTCACGACCAGATCACGGGACGGCAACATTTGGATTTGATGTCAGCCTCGCCGTAAAGTCGCGCTCGACTAATACAAGCGGGCGTAGCTCAATGGTAGAGCCCTAGTCTTCCAAACTAGCTACGCGGGTTCGATTCCCGTCGCCCGCTCCACAGCTGGGCTCGGGCACCCGGAGCCGATCGGCTGAGAACGCCGAACAGGCCCACGGCGGCCGTCAGGCCGACGTACGCTGCCGAAGGCCCAACAGGCCGCCGGCGAAGCTGAGGAGGCCGACCCATTCCGCATCCAGCCACGGCCGACATTCAAATTCAAGGCACCTGCGCGGCGCCCTTCGAGGGAGTGCGCGACGCGTTCGCAGAAAACTTTGTGCAGGGCAAGGAAATTGGCGCAGCGGTCGCCGCCTGGGTGGACGGCGAGCTTGTCATCAACCTGTGGGCCGGCTCGGCTGACGAAGCCGGCACCCGCCCATGGCAGGTGGACACACTTTCGACCGTCCTGTCCGGCACCAAGGGCTTGACCAGCACCTGTGTGCATCAACTCGTCGAGCGCGGCGAGTTGGATCTGAACGCGCCGGTGGCCCGGTACTGGCCGGAATTCGCCCAAGCCGGCAAGCAAGACATCACCCTCGCAATGGTGATGAGCCACCGGTCGGGTGTGATCGGGCCCCGGCAGCGGATGGACTGGGCCCAAGTCACCGACTGGGATCTCGTGTGCGAACGTCTGGCCGCGGCCGAACCGTGGTGGGAGCCGAATACCGCGCAGGGCTATCACATGACCACTTTCGGATTCATCCTCGGCGAGGTCTTTCGGCGGGTCACCGGCCGCACGGTCGGCCACTACCTGCGCACCGAGATCGCCGAACCGCTTGGCGCCGAGATCCACATCGGCACGCCGCGCGCCATGCAGAGCCGCTGCGCCGATCGCATCGCCAAGCCGCACATCCGCCAGATGCTGGCCGACGTCAACGCCCCCGGCCACCCCACCTCGCTGGCCGAACATCCGAAGGCGGGCCTGGCGGTGTCGATGGGGTTCGCTCCGGACGACGAAGTCAGCTCCAACGACCTTGACTTGTGGCGCGAACTCGAGTTCCCGGGCACCAACGGGCAGGTGTCGGCTCTGGGCTTGGCGACGTTCTACAACGCGCTGGCGCAGGAGCAACTGCTCAGCCGTCGGCACATGGATCTGATCCGGGTTTCCCAGGGCGGCCTGGAGACCGATCTTGTCCTCGGCCCACGCGTCGCCGACCACGGCTGGGGCCTGGGGTACATGCTCAATCAGCGCCGCGTGAACGGACCCAACCCCTCGATCTTCGGCCACGGCGGGCTTGGCGGCTCGTTCGGTTTCGTCGACCTGGAGAACCGGATCGGCTACGCCTACGTGATGAACCACTTCGACCCGACCAAGGCCAACGCCGATCCCCGCAGTGTCGTCATGAGCAACGAGATCTATCGGGTGCTCGGCGTCGGGTAACACTGACCCGGACGTGACGCACAAGGGTGACAGCCGCTAGGGCCGCGACCGTCACCTGTGCTGCAAGTGGTTAGCGGTATCCACCGCCGTGATCGCCACCGCCGCCGCCGCGATTATCGTGGTCCCATCCGCCGCCGCCGTGGTTATCGCGGTCCCATCCGGGTCCGCCGTGGTTATCGCGGTCCCATCCGGGTCCGCCGTGGTTATCGCGGTCCCATCCGCCGCCGCCGTGGTTGTCACGGTCCCATCCGGGTCCGCCCTGTCCACGAAAGTTGTCGTGGCAGCCTCCGCCGTCCCAATTGTCACCCCAACCCGGGTCCCAAAACTCACCAGGACACCAGGTGGGGAACGGCGCGGGTTGGGCGTGAGCCTCCGTAGCGACGCCCAAACCGGCCAGTCCTAGGCCTGCGGCTATCACGGCTGTTGCTGCGGCAAAACGAGCGGAATTCTTCACAGGGTTGCGAGTACCCAGCAAATACCGGGAAAAACAAAAATCGCTATAAGCAGGGCGAATTCACAGTTTCAGTAAACAAGCGAGCCCATCAGCTGGCACACCAGTCTCTGCATCGGCTCGCGAGACTATTCCGCTCCGCCAACACTTGCCTCCGCTCGACGAGTCGTTGCTCCCCCGAGTTCTGCGGCCTCGGCGGGCCTGGGTGGGCCGTTCGGTTTCGTCGACCTGGAGGACCGGATCGGCTACGCCTGCGTGATGAACCACTTCGGCCCGAACAAGGCCGGCGCAAACGCGAATCGGCATTGCTACGAAGTGAATTCGCGGCAATGCCGATTCGGATCGAGGCAGATTCAGACGTCACTCGGACGGGCCCTCAGCGGTGATCCCAGCCGTCGTGTCGACCGTAGTCGTCGCGCCGATCGAAGTTGTCGCGCCGGTCGAAGTTGTCGCGCGGGCCGCCCGCCCATCCGTTATGGAAGTTCTCGTGACACCCGCCCCAGTCCCAGTTGTTGCCCCAACCCGGATCCCAGAACTCACCGGGACACCAGGTCGGGAGTGGCCCCGGCTGGGCATGGGCTTCGGTTGCAACAGCTAGACCGGCCAACCCCATCCCGGCGGCGACCGCGGCACTTGCCGCGACGATGCGTACGGTTTTCTTCATTCGGCCAGGCTACCCAGCCCGTTGGCATCGAAAAAGCCAGCAGCACAACCTTTTTCGATCTGTGATATTCGACCGTCGGCGAAATTCCGCTCGATACCGCGATGCGAAACCGTGACAATGCGGGCCCATCGGGATTGTCACCTGCGTCGACGAGGGTCTCGGTTTGATCACCTAGGACGAGGAGTCGCCGCCGCCAGACGAAGCGCCTCCAGCCGAAGAGTCCGATCCGCCGGACGAGTCGCCGCCGCCTGTTGCAGCGCTTCCCGACGGGCCGCCGCCGGAGTCAGACGCTCCGCCGGCGTCGGGTGCAGAGGGGCCCGCATCCGGAGCGGAAGCTCCGGCGTCCGGCCCGGAAGCGCCCGGCCCACCGGGATCGTGTGCCCCGGGCTCGCCGGGTCCGCCAGGCTCGCTGGATCCACCCGGGTCATGACCGCCGGGCCCCCCGGGATCGTGCCCGCCAGGGTCGCCGGGTCGGCCAGGATCGTGGCCTCCGGGCTGCGCCGGGGCCGTGTCCACCCGGCCCGTGGCCGCCGCGGCCACCGCCCGGTTCGTGTCCCCCCGGGCCACCCGGATCGCCCGGCCCACCGGGCCCACCGGGGCCGCCTGGTCCGGGCCCACCGGGTCCTGGGCCACCGGGTCCGCCTGGCTGACCGACAATCGGTGGCGGCCGCTGGACGATGGTTGGCCCATTGTTGACGTTCGGGGCTACGTACGAGTTGCCGTGACACGCAGTCCAATCCCAGTTGTTTGCCCACGCCGGATCCCAGAAGTCGCCCGGGCACCAGTTCGGTCCGGGCTGCGCGTGAGCATCGGCGATGACGCCAAATCCAAAAGCTGCGACCATCGCTGCCGATGCAATGGCACAGCTTGCAAACGTGTTCATCGACTATGCGTACCTGGTCAGGCTGTGCGCGCGCCCTGCGGATCCTGTCGGCCGAATGAGAAGCCGGCGGCCGATCCTACGGTCACGTTTGACAGGTTGGACACCAAAAAAGGTTGCGACCCTCCAATTCGGCTGTGCGGATTGACGTTCCGCACACCCGACAGGGATCGCCAGTACGACGGTAGACATAGGTCCGCGGCCGACCGGATCCGTATGACGGTGCGCCGTGGTCATGTTCGGGCCGCACCGTGATGATCTTGCCGCGTCGCACCCCGACTTTCATCAGCGTCACCAAGTCGGTCCACGACTCGGCGAACTCCGCTTCACCGATCGCCCGGCCGAGACGATACGGATCGATGCCGTGACGGAACAACAGCTCGTTGCGGTAGACGTTGCCGACGCCGGCGATGATCGTCTGGTCCATCAACAACGCACCGATCGGCCTGCGCGACTTGCTGATCCGCTCCCAGGGCCAGGAGGGATCGGCGTCGCGGCGAAGCGGGTCAGGCCCTAGCCGGGCGACGACGTCAGCGACCTGAGCCTCGTCGATAATTTCGCACACCGTGGGCCCGCGAAGGTCGGTGCCGTACTCGGCGCCGACCATTCGCATCCGAACCTGACCGACCGCAGCGGGTGGATCCTCGTCGGCTTGGCGCACCCATTCGGTGAACTTGCCGTACAGGCCGAGGTGGACGTGTACGGTCGCGCCGCCGACGTAGTGATGGAACAGATGCTTGCCCCAGGCGGTCGCCTGCCGTAACACCTGACCATCGACCATGGCCGCGTCCGACGCGAACCGGCCCTGCGGGCTCGAAACCGCGACCGGCGATCCCGCGAAGCGACGCTGGTGCAGCCTGGCCAGTCGATGAAGGGTATGCCCTTCCGGCACCGAAGCTACTCGCTGCCGGCGCCGGGCACCGGCGGCGCCTGGTGCGTGCGTTCGTATTCGTCGAGTATGTCGATACGCCGTTGGTGGCGTTCGGCTTTCGACCACGGGGTGGTCAGGAATGCGTCGACGATCGCCAGCGCTTCCGGCACGGTGTGCATGCGGCCGCCGATGCCGATCAGCTGAGCGTTGTTGTGCTGGCGGGCCAGCGACGCGGTCTCCACACTCCAGGCCAGCGCGCAGCGTGCTCCCGGAACTTTGTTGGCTGCGATCTGCTCACCATTGCCGGATCCGCCGAGCACGATGCCAAGACTGTCCGGATCGGCCACCGTCTTCAACGCGGCCGCAATGCAGAATGCCGGGTAGTCGTCCTCGGCGTCGTAGGTATACGCGCCGCAATCGATCGGCTCGTGGCCGGTCTTTTTCAGGTGCTCGATGATCTGCTGTTTGAGTTCGTAACCGGCGTGGTCGGAGCCGAGGTAGACGCGCATGACCGAAATCCTGCTCCGCGAGTCTCCGCTAGTCGAATTCGGGGCCCTCGGTGCGGCTTCGCTTGAGCTCGAAGAAGTGCGGGTAGGACGCGAACGTCACCGATGCGTCCCACAGCTTGCCGGCCTCTTCGCCACGCGGAATCCGTGAGAGCACCGGGCCGAAGAACGCCACGCCGTTGATGTGGATGGTGGGCGTGCCGACGTCGTCGCCGACGGCGTCCATGCCGGCGTGGTGGCTCTTGCGCAATGCCTCGTCGTAGGCCTCGCTGGTAGCAGCGTCGGCGAGCTCGGCCGGCAGGTCCAGCGCCTTGAGCGACTGCTTGATCACGTCGTCGAGGTCTTTGTTGCCCTCGTTGTGGATGCGGGTGCCCATCGCCTCATACAGCGGGGCCAGAATTTCGGAGCCGTGGGCCTGCTCGGCGGCGATCGCCACCCGAACCGGGCCGAATGCCTTGGCCAGCTTCTCCTTGTATTCAGACGGCAGACCCTCACGGTTCTCGTTGAGCACCGCGAGACTCATGACTTGAAAGTTCACCGTGATGTCGCGGACTTTTTCCACTTCCAGGATCCAGCGCGAGGTGATCCATGCCCAGGGGCACAGCGGGTCGAACCAGAAATCGGCAACGGACTTCTCAGACATGCGTGATCCTCTCGTCAACGGCTAACCGTCCAGCACAACCCTAGACGTGGCGGTCCTGTTCCCGGCGCGAGTATCGACACGCCTAAGTTAGAAGCGTGGCACTTCCTAACCTCACCCGCGACCAAGCCGTCGAGCGCGCTGCGCTCGTCACCGTCAGCAGCTATCACATCAACTTGGACCTCACCGACGGCAGTGGCAACCCGAGCGAACGCACCTTCCGTTCCACCACGACCGTGGAGTTCGGTGCGACCGCCGGCGCCGACACCGTCATCGACATCGCCGCGGACACCGTCCGCAGCGCGACACTCAACGACCGCGACCTCGACGTGTCCGCCTACAACGAGTCGACCGGCATCGCCCTGACCGGCTTGGCGGAGCACAACGTCCTCGTGGTCGACGCCGACTGCCGGTACTCCAACACCGGCGAGGGGTTACACCGGTTCGTCGACCCGGTCGACGACGAGGTGTATCTGTACTCGCAGTTCGAAACCGCCGACGCCAAGCGGATGTTCGCGTGCTTCGACCAGCCCGACCTCAAAGCCACCTTCGACGTGTCGGTGACCGCGCCGCAGCACTGGCAGGTGATTTCCAACGGGGCCACGGTGAGCGCCGTCGACGGAGTGCACACGTTCGAGACGACCCCGAAAATGAGCACCTATCTGGTCGCGCTGATCGCCGGTCCGTACGCCCGCTGGGACGACGTCTACCGCGACGAGCACGGCGAGATCGCACTCGGCCTGTTCTGCCGGGCGACGCTGGCGGAGTTCATGGACGCCGAGCGGCTGTTCACCCAGACCAAGCAAGGCTTTGGCTTCTACCACAAGAACTTTGGCGTTCCGTACGCCTTCGGCAAGTACGACCAGCTGTTTGTGCCGGAGTTCAACGCGGGCGCCATGGAGAACGCCGGCGCGGTGACATTCTTGGAAGACTACGTATTCCGCAGCAAAGTCACCCGGGCGTCCTACGAGCGGCGCGCCGAGACGGTGTTGCACGAGATGGCGCACATGTGGTTCGGCGATCTGGTCACCATGCAGTGGTGGGACGACCTGTGGCTCAACGAGTCGTTCGCCACCTTCGCCTCCGTGCTGTGCCAGGCCGAGGCGACCGAGTTCACCACGGCCTGGACGACTTTCGCGAACTCCGAGAAGTCCTGGGCCTACCGCCAGGACCAGCTGCCGTCGACGCATCCGGTGGCGGCGGACATCCCCGATTTGGCTGCCGTCGAGGTCAACTTCGACGGCATCACCTACGCCAAGGGCGCCAGCGTACTCAAGCAGTTGGTGGCCTACGTCGGGCTCGAGCACTTCCTGTCCGGGTTACGTGACTACTTCCAGGCGCACGCGTTCGGCAACGCGACGTTCAGCGACTTGCTGGGCGCGTTGGAGAAGGCTTCCGGCCGTGACCTTTCCGACTGGGGCCGGCAGTGGCTCAAGACGACCGGCCTCAACACCCTGCGCGCGGATTTCGACGTCGACGCCGACGGGAAGTTCACCCGGTTCGCGGTGACCCAGAGTGGTGCCGCGCCCGGCGCGGGTGAAACCCGCACGCACCGGCTGGCGATCGGCATCTACGACGACGACGGCAGCGGAAAGCTGACGCGGTCGCACCGCGAAGAACTCGACGTCTCCGGCGAAAGCACGGACGTTGCTGCACTGGCAGGGGTTTCGGCGGGCAGACTGGTCCTGGTCAACGACGACGATCTGACCTACTGCTCGCTGCGGCTTGACCCCGGGTCCCTGGACACCGCTCTGGGCCGCATCGCTGACATCGCCGAACCCCTGCCTCGAACGCTGGTGTGGTCGGCGGCGTGGGAGATGACCCGCGACGCCGAGCTGCGCGCGCGCGATTTCGTGGCGCTGGTGTCCGGTGGGATTCAAGCCGAAACCGAAGTCGGCGTCGCCCAGCGGCTGCTGCTGCAGGCGCAGACCGCGCTGGGCTCCTACGCCGACCCGGACTGGGCAGAGTCGAAGGGCTGGCCCGCCTTCACCGACCGGCTGCTGGAGTTGGCCCGCGGCGCGGCTGCGGGTTCCGATCATCAGCTGGCATTCATCAACGCCTTGTGCACATCCCGGCTCTCGACCCAGCAGGTGTCCGTGCTGACCGACCTTCTCGAACGTGATCCCGCCGACGTGGGACTGAGCGGTCTGACAGTCGACACCGATCTGCGTTGGCGGGTCGTCACCGCGCTGGCTGCCGCCGGCGTGATCGACTCCGATGGAACGCAGACGCCCTTCATCGACGCCGAGGTAAAGCGTGACCCGACGGCGGCCGGCAAACGGAACGGCGCTCAGGCCGCCACCGCGCGACCGCAGGCGGCGGTGAAAGAGCAGGCGTGGGTCTCCGCCACCGAGGACGACACGCTGGCCAACATCACCACCCGGTCGATCATCAACGGCTTCGTTCAGCCAGGCCAAGGCGAGCTACTGCACCCGTTCGGCGCCAAGTATTTCGCCACGATCAGCGGCATTTGGGAGCGACGGTCCAGCGAAGTCGCACAGACCGTGGTGGTCGGCCTGTACCCATCGTGGGACATCAGCGACGAGGGCATCGCCGCCGCGGACGAGTTCCTCGCCGACACCGAATTGCCTGCGGCCTTGCGGCGACTGGTACTCGAGGGCCGTGCCGGAGTCGAAAGGTCGCTACGAGCCCGACGATTCGACGCCGGCGGCGAGGCCTGACGGCGGCGGCACGGCCGCTGGATCAGGCCCGCGAAATACCGGCGCTGGTCACGCGGACCGCGCTGACGAGACCGTCGATCAGGTCGCCGTCCTTGAACGACGCCGCCGCTGCGGCGACACCGAGCGGCGCGGCCGACTCGGCTCCGCGGCCGCGGACCGCTGAGCCGTACACCACCTCGATCACATGCTGATCCGGCGACACGGCGATCAGCACCGCGTCGTTCGGAGTGGGCACCTTGGCCAGGATTTCGCGCGCTCGCGCGCCGGTGTCGCTGCCCAGGTCGCCGATGTAGACCGCAAAACGTGCCCCGGCGGCCCGCGACCCGTAGGTCAGCGCGTCGTCGAGGGTGACCAGGTCGTTGATCGGGAACGGGTAGTGCACCGACAGTTCGCCGGGTTCGGTGACACCCGAGATGCGGCCACTGGTCGTGATCGCCGAGCCGTGCGGCAACTCGGCGGGCAAGCCTGTCGAGATTGTTGCTAGCTCACCACTTGCCACTTGCGCCACCTCCCACGCTGAACTCGTCGTGGCCGTGGTGACCGTGACCGACAGCCTCGTCGGTGGCGGCCCACAGGATCGGCGAATGCGTCCACGACTCCGACAGTGTGTAAGTGGCTGGGTGTGGACCCTTGCGTGACCAGATCGCCGCGGCGATCAGGACGGTCAGCAGCAACGGGACGCCCAGCAAGAGTGCGTGAATTTCCATCATGCTCACGACGCAAACCGTATCTCACCGGTGATCGGTGAGCCAGCCAAGCCGGCCTAGGCCGCGCCTTCGCCGAGGTACCGCGCCCATGCCGGGTCGAGGTCTTTCACCGTCGACAGCAGCCGCCAATGCTGACCCTTGGGCGGGGTGGGCGTCATCCGCAGCGACCAGCCCAGCTCGGCCAGCAGCTTGTCACCTTTGCGATGGTTACAGGCCGAACAGCACGCCACGCAGTTCTCCCACGAGTGGCCGCCGCCGCGGCTACGCGGCACCACATGGTCGACCGTGTCGGCTTTGGCTCCGCAATAGGCGCAGCTGAACCGGTCCCGATGCATCAAAGCCGCGCGGGTCATCGGGACCCGGGCCCGGTACGGCACCCGGACGAAGGTGCGCAACCGGATCACCGAGGGCACCGCGATCGCACTCGTCGAGGAGTGGACGACCGGACCGGTCGGGTCGTCGTGCACCACGTCGGCCTTGCCGCAGATCAGCATGACGATCGCACGCCGAACCGGCAGCGCCGTCAACGGCTCGTAGGTCGAGTTCAGCAGCAGAACCCGCCGGCGGTTCCAGATGGATCCGGCATCGTGCAGAACCGGCGGAGACGAGTCAATGCTCTGAACGCTGTGCAGGGTTGAGCTGTTCGCGGCCCTGCTGAGGCCTGCCGCCGCACCTGAACTGTGGTGGCTGCGGCGTTTTGTGCGCTGCGCCATACGTCCTCCGCCGACCAGTCCACCACGATTCGGCAGCGAGCGCACGCCAAATTGGCCGGTGTTGGCTGGTCGATCCGGTGAACACCCGGTAGCGAGGCGCACCCGCAAGGTTCACATGTCGCTCGGCGGCCCGCTCGGGGCATAGCCCACAATGGAGGCGATGGAACAACCACAGGAAACCTTCTACGACGCCGTCGGCGGTGCGGATACGTTCCATGCGATCGTGGCGCGCTTCTACGAGCTGGTCGCCGACGACGAGATTCTGCGTCCGCTGTACCCCGAGGACGACCTCGCGGGCGCCGAAGTACGGCTGCGGATGTTTCTCGAGCAGTACTGGGGCGGCCCGCGAACGTACTCCGATCAGCGCGGCCATCCCCGACTTCGGATGCGGCACGCGCCCTTCCAGATCGGCCCGTTCGAGCGGGACGCGTGGCTGCGTTGTATGCACACCGCGGTCGCATCGATCGACTCGGCAACCCTCGACGATGCGCATCGCAAGGCGCTGCTCGACTACCTGGAGATGGCGGCCCACTCGATGGTCAATACACAGTTCTGATGAGCACACGACGACAGCGAACGTGGTGGACGGATGCCGTGTTCTACCAGGTGTATCCGCGATCGTTTGCCGACGGCAGCGGCGACGGGGTCGGCGACATCGACGGTGTCGCGGCGCAGTTGGACTATCTGGACCGACTCGGCGTCAACTCGATCTGGTTCAGCCCGATCATGGTGTCCCCGATGGCCGATCACGGTTACGACGTGTCGGACCCTCGCGACATCGATCCGCTATTCGGCAGCCTTGCCGCCCTGGAACGACTGATCGCTGCGGCGCATCGGCGGGGCATCAAGATCACCATGGACTTGGTGCCCAACCACACCAGCTCGGCGCATCCGTGGTTCCGCGAGGCGCTGACCGCCGAACCGGGCAGCACCGCTCGCGACCGCTACATCTTTCGAGACGGACGCGGACCCGGAGGGGCTGAGCCGCCTAACAATTGGCAGTCCGTGTTCGGCGGGCCGTCGTGGACGCGGGTCGTCGAGCCGAACGGTGAACCGGGCCAGTGGTATCTGCACCTCTTCGATGTCGAACAGCCGGACCTCAACTGGGACAATCCAGAGGTTTTCGACGATCTCGAAAAGACGCTTCGTTTCTGGTTGGAGCGCGGCGTCGACGGCTTCCGTATCGACGTCGCACACGGGATGGCCAAACCGCCGGGCCTGCCGGACACCGATGTCGAAATGCGGCCGCGGATGCTCAGCGACGGCGATCCACGGTTCAACCATCCCAATGTGCATGCGATTCACCGCAATATCCGCCGGGTGATGAACGACCATCCGGAGGCTGTGACGATCGGCGAAGTGTGGGTTTTCGACAACGCCAGCTGGGCTGAGTACGTCCGCGCCGACGAACTGCACTTGGGCTTCAATTTCCGTCTGGTGCGAGCCGAATTCGATCCCGCCGAGATTCACGATGCGATCGAGAACACCCTGGTGGCGGCGGCGATGGAAAATGCCACTCCTACATGGACGTTGGAGAATCACGATGTTGTTCGGGCGCCCACCCGCTACGGCGGGGGCGATGTCGGCCTGGACCGGGCACGCGCAATGGCGCTGCTGACCCTCGCCCTGCCCGGAGCGGTATTTCTCTACAACGGCCAGGAATTGGGTCTGCCCAACGTCGAATTACCCGACGAAGCGCTGCGCGACCCGACCTGGGAGCGCTCCGGGCACACCGTCCGCGGCCGCGACGGATGCCGCATCCCGATGCCTTGGCGCGGTAACACTCCGCCCTTCGGTTTCTCCACGTCAGCCGACACCTGGTTGCCGATTCCGCCCGAATGGGAGGAGCTCACCGTCGAGAAGCAACTGCTCAACGCCGGCTCGACGCTGTCGTTCTTTCTGCGGGCTCTCGAAATACGGCGCAGCCATGTCGAATTCACCGGCGAGAGCGTCGAGTGGTTGGAAGCGCCCAACGACGTACTCGCCTTTGCTCGCGGCGACGGTGGGTTGCGCTGCGTACTCAACGCCGGCATGCGGCCGATACCGCTGCCGGACGGCGAGCCGATTCTTACCAGCGCACCACTCCTCGACGGGGAGCTACCGCCGAACGCGGCGGCCTGGCTGGTGCTGTCGCCCAAGTCCCGCGGGTAGCGCGTGGCTTCGCGTATCTCTATACATAACGCATGACGTTTGCATGGGCAGTCATCGGCGCCGGGCCCGCGGGCATCGCAGCCGTGGGCCGACTTCTCGATCACGGCGTTGCCGACAAGGACATCGCCTGGATCGATCCTGAGTTCGCGGCGGGCGATCTCGGCGCCAAGTGGCGCTCGGTGTCCAGCAACACAAAGGTCGGTGCTTTCCTGGATTATCTGAACGGCGCCAAAGCTTTTCGGTTCTCCGAAGCACCCGCGATGCCGCTGACCGAAACAGATCCCGAGGAAACCTGCGCGCTTGCCTTGGTCGCCGACCCGTTGAGATGGATCACCGACCACCTTCGCGAGCGGGTGCACACCGTCGAAACCACGGCCACAGGCCTGGTACTCGAGAACCGGAAGTGGCGGGTCGAGACGGAGCAGCAGGACCTGACATCGGCCAATGTGATCCTCGCGGTAGGGGCGACCCCGAACAAGCTCAATTACCCTCAGCTGCAGGAGATTCCGCTGGAAGTCGCCCTCGACCCGGAAAGGCTTGCTGACGAACCGCTCGAGGACGCGACGGTCGCGGTGTTCGGTTCATCGCACTCCGCGATGATCGCGCTTCCGCATTTGCTACGCCACCCGGTGGCGAAAGTGGTCAACTTCTACCGGAGTCCGCTCAAATACGCCGTTTACCTGGATGATTGGATCTTCTACGACGATTCGGGCCTCAAAGGCCGGGCGGCGGTCTGGGCCCGGGAGAACATCGACGGTGTGCTGCCGGACCGTCTCGAGCGGTGCCTGGTCGACGGCCCGGACTTCGATGACAAGCTCGCCGAGTGTGACCTCGCGGTGTACACGGTTGGGCTCAATCGGCGAACACTGCCCGAAACCCCGCAATGGGGTCAGCTTGATTACAACGCCGACAACGGCATTCTGGCTCCCGGACTCTTCGGGATCGGAATCGCGTTTCCCCAGCGAGCAGTCGACCGCTACGGCTACGTCGAATACCGCGTCGGGCTGAAAAAGTTCATGGATTACCTCCAAGAGATCCTGCCGTTGTGGCTGAAGTACTCCACGTAATCATCTCAGTACAACCGCCGGATCGCCGCGTCGCCGGTACACCGAGCCGAACCGCGCGTCGATGCGCAACCAGGTCCGCAGAACGCGGACCCGCACAATCTCCCCCGCGTCGATGGCATCAGCATCCTGCGGCAGGAAACCCATTGCGGTGAGCGCGAACACGCAACGCATCGGCACGCCGACGCTGTCGCCGCCCGCGCTGACCCGGATCACTTCCTGGTCCAGCAGCGAGACCGGCGGCCCCTGCGCGCTGCTGTGCTCTTTGGCCAGCTCCGACCCGCGCTGCGCCAAGTCCAGCAGCAGACGCGCCGGCACATCATCGAGATGGGTGAATCCGGAGTCCGGCGGCAAGGCGCCGCGCCAAGCGGAGTCCATCGGAAAGCCGGGATCGACGTAGCCCGACATGTCGAGATCGGCCAGCCCCCGTCCCAATTCGTCTGCGCCAACCGATAAATCGTCAGGCCGTACCACGCCGGCGACCACCCTGCTGGCCAGCACTTCCAAACCGGTTGAAGCCCAGGCGGTGAACTCCCGGGCCGAACGCGCACGCAATCGGATCACCGTGGCGGCGTCGAGTCGCATCGCCCGCTCGACGAACGCGGCCAGATCGGCACGATGGGCGGCGACAGATTCAGGGCCCAGCCACACGCCCCGATCGGCTACCTCAACCACCGCTGCAGGTATTCCCGATGATGGGGCGTCAGCCGCACCAGTCGCTGCTCATCGATGTTGAATGCGGCCAGCTGCGACTCGCCGATCACCGCGGGCTTCGACTCCGGATCGGCGCTGACCGAACGCACTTCGTAGCCGAGGGTGAAATCGACCGCCCGTAGCCGCTTCGTCCACATCGTCACCTGCAGCGGCGAATCGATCAGCCGCAGTTGACCTTTGTAGGTGACACGCACGTCGGCGATCAGCAGACCGATTTCGAGGATGTCCGACTCGAAGGCCGGTTTGAGGAATGGGACGCGTGCCTCCTCCATGATCGTGACCATGGTCGCATGGTTGACGTGTTGATACATGTCGATGTCCGACCACCGGACCGGAACCTGCGCAACGAATCCCACTGCCGCGCTCACCCTGCTGCTCCTCGGCCGCTGGTGCGCGTCATCGAGCGAATCTGACGCGCCGCCACCGACAGCGTGGCCAAATCCCGTTGGCCGCTTTCGTAGATTTCGATCAGGGTCCGTCGCGCCCGCTCCACTCGCGATGCGCTGGTGTGTTCCCATTCGGCGATCTTCTCCTCGCCGGTCTCCTCCGGTTCGCCGACCGCCAGCACATCGAAGCACAGCGACCGCAACGAGGAATAGATATCGTCACGAATCGCCAAGCGCGCCAACGAATGCCATCGGTCGGCGCGCGGGAGTTCCGATACCGCGGTCAATAGGCCGTCGGTGCCCAGACGATCCATCAGCGCGAAATACGTGTCGGCAACCTCGTCGGGCTCGCGGTCCTCGATATCGGCGACGTCGATGATGTCCAGCAGGCTGTACCGGTACAAGCCGACGGCCACCATGTAGCCGAGCTCGTCGGATGCACCTTGGTGGGCGAATTCGGCGGCTTCCTTCTCCACGATCGCCTTGTCGTCACCGCGCAGCCACTCCGACATCCGCGGCGTCAGCGCCGCGACTTTATCAGCGAACCGATTGATTTCAGCGCCCACGGCGAGCGGCTGCGGACGATAGTTGAGCAGCCAGCGTCCGGCGCGGTCGATCAGCCGACGGGTGTCCAGCATCATCTGATCGGACACCGCGATCGGCAGGCCGGCCTCGCGGATGCTGTGCCACAGGGACTCGATCCCGAAGATGGCATCGGTCGCAGCGTAGGTGCGCACGGCGTCCACCGGGCTGACACCGGTGTCCTGGGTGATGCGGTAGTCGTAGCTGATGCCGGCCGTGTCCACCAGATCGTTGACCAGCATGGTCGTCACAATCTCGCGCCGAAGTTGATGCGAGCGGATGGCCGGACCGCAGCGGGCTCGCAGCTGTGACGGGAAATAGCGGGGTAGCTTGCGGGCGAAAACTTCTTGATCCGGCAGATCTGTCTCCAGCACTTCGTCTTTGAGCGTCAGCTTGACGTGCGCCATCAACGTCGCCAGTTCCGGCGAGGTGAGGCCCGAGGCCGACCTCGAGCCGACGCGCGATCTCTTTCTCCGACGGCAGCGCTTCGAGCGCGCGGTTGAGTCCGCGTTCGGTGACCAGATATTTGATCTGGTCGGCGTGTATCGGCAGAAGACTCGGAGCGTTGGCGCGACTGGTGCCCATCAGGTCGTTCTGGTCGGCGTTGTCGGCGAGCACCAATTCGGCGACCTCGTCGGTCATCGACTCGAGCAGCTGCGTGCGCTCGCCCGGATCGATCGTGCCGGCCGTCACCTGGGCGTCGATGAGGATCTTGATGTTGACCTCGTGGTCCGAACAATCCACACCGGCCGAGTTGTCCATCGCATCGGTGTTGATCCGGCCGCCGCACAGGTCGAACTCGACCCGTCCGAGCGCCGTGACACCCAGATTGCCGCCCTCGCCGACAACTTTCGCACGCACTTGGTTCGCGTTGACGCGCAGCGCGTCGTTGGCGCGGTCGCCGACGTCGGCGTCGGATTCTGCTTCGGCCTTGATGTAGGTCCCGATGCCGCCGTTGAACAACAGATCCACCGGCGCCCGCAGAATCGCGCGGACCAGATTTGGTGGCGTCATCTCGGTGACGTCGTCTTCGATGCCCAGCGCGGCGCGGACCTGATCGCTGATCGGAATCGACTTGTGTTCGCGGCTGTACACCCCACCGCCGGCACTGATCAGCGACGTGTCGTAGTCGTCCCAGCTGGACCGCGGCAGGCCGAACATCCGTTGCCGTTCTTGCCATGTCGAGGCCGGATCCGGGTCGGGATCGAGGAAGATGTGCCGGTGGTCGAAGGCGGCCAGCAGCCGAATGTGCTTGGACAGCAGCATCCCGTTGCCGAACACGTCGCCACTCATGTCGCCGACGCCGACGACGGTGAAGTCCTCGGTTTGGGTATCGACGCCCATCTCGCGGAAGTGCCGCTTGACCGCTTCCCAGGCGCCCTTGGCGGTGATACCCATCGCTTTGTGGTCGTAGCCGACTGACCCGCCTGAGGCGAAGGCGTCGCCCAGCCAGAAGCCGTAGGAGGCGGCGACCTCGTTGGCGATGTCGGAGAAGGTGGCGGTGCCTTTGTCCGCGGCCACCACCAGGTAGGCGTCGTCGCCGTCGCGCCGCACGACTTGCTTCGGGGGACGGATCTTTCGCGTGACGTGGTCGACGTTGTCGGTGACGTCGAGCAGTCCGGAGATGAACAGCTTGTAGCAGGCGACGCCTTCGTTGCGATTCGTATCGCGGTCGGCGGCGGCGTCACCGGTCGGCAGCGGCGGCTGCTTGACCACGAATCCGCCCTTGGCGCCGACCGGCACGATCACCGCGTTCTTGACGGCCTGCGCCTTGACCAATCCCAAGACCTCGGTGCGGAAATCCTCCCGGCGGTCCGACCAGCGCAGGCCACCGCGCGCTACATAGCCGAACCGCAGGTGCACGCCCTCGACTCGGGGTGAGTAGACGAAAATCTCGAACCTCGGACGCGGCAGCGGCAGCTCTTCGATCAGCTGGGCGTCCAGTTTCAGCGACAGCACATTCTGGCTGCGGGCCGACACCGGTTGCGTGACGAAGTAATTGGTGCGCAGCGTGGCCTGAATCAACTGGGCGAACGCGCGCAGGACGCGATCGGTGTCCATGCTGACCAACGCGTCGATGTCGGAGGCGACCGCCGCGGCCGCGGCTTGCGCGTCGCGGGCCTTCGACCGTGACGGGTCGGGGTCGAAGAGCGCTTCGAACAGCGCCACCAGCGCCCTTGCGGTGGATGGGTTTTCATTGACCACCGACTCGATGTGCGACTGGCTGTAGGCGAAGCCGGCCTGCCGCAAGTACTTCGCGTATGCGCGCAGCAGCACCACCTGCTGCCAGGTCAGGTCGGCACGCATCACCAGCTCGTTGAACCGGTCGATCTCGGCACGGCCTTCCCAGATCGCGCTCACCGCATCGGCGAAGCGCTGGGCGGTGGCCTCCCGTGCCGGGCCCGGCTGGGCCAGCGGGACGGTGGGTTGCGGGGTGATCTTGAACTGATAGATCCAGATGGGCAAGCCGTCGGGACGCGTGACGGTGAACGGTCGCTCTTCGAGCACCACGACGCCCATCGACTGCAGCATCGGCAGCAGCTCGCTCAACGACGCGGTTTGGCCACCCAGATACCATGTCAGCCGTACGGTTTCGTCGTAATCGTGGTCGGAGAGGACCAACTTGACCGAGTCGTCGGTGAGCTCGTCGAAGATCGCGATGTCATCGATCGCATCCGCCGGGGTGACGGATTGTTTGTACGCCTCGGTGAACGCGGCCGCGTAGTGCTCGACCTCCAGTGGATCGAGCTCGGCCGCAGCGGCTTCGGTGATCAGCCGGTCCGACCAGGTACGCGCGGCGTCGGTCAACAGAGATTGAAGCCGAACCCGGTTGGCGTCCGAGGTATCGATTTTGATCGCACTGTCGTCGTGCAGCCTGACCATGAAATGCAGTAGAGCCCAGGGTGATTCGGTGACACGCGCGGTGAATTCGAGACTGGTGCCGCCGAATTCCTGTACCAGGATGTCCTCGATTTGCAGGCGCACCGCCGTCGTGTAGCGGTCGCGCGGCAGGTACACCAGGCAAGACACGAAGTACTCCAGACGGTCGGCCCGCAGGAAAAGCAGCGCCCGACGCCCCGATCCGAGGTCGACCACCGACTTGGCCATCGCCAGCAGTTCCTCGGCGCTGCGCACGAAAAGCTCTGAACGGGGGACGGTTTGGATGACGTCGAGTAAAAGCTGGCCAGGATGGCCGGGATCGAGATCGGCCAGGGTGAGAACTTCATGGACCCGGCGCGAGATGATCGGGATTTCCAGGACGTCGGCATTCATCGCCGCGACCGTGAACAGACCGATGAGGCGATGCTCGAAGACGCTGCCGTCGACGCTCTCACGGACGGCGAACACATACGGGTAGGCGCCGAAGCGCAAGTAGCTGGCCACGTCGGTCTGCGCGAGCGCCAGCAATTCGTTGTCCAGGGTCAGCCGCGGGCGAGAACCCTTGCGCCGCCGCAACACTCCGAGACTGGTCGTCGCGGCATCACCTGACACCCGGCCGTCGTGCACCGGGCAACGTTGGTACCCCAGCAAGGTGAAATGCCCAGCGGCCAGCCAACGCAGCAAAGTGGCGACGTCGGCGTTGTCGTCACCCGGGTAGTGGCCGTTCGCGTTGGACTCGACCTCGTTGGCCAGGTCGTCGAGTACGGCGATCATCGCCGTCGAGTCCGCCGCGACCGTGCGCAGGTCGGCGAGGACACCCGGCAGCAGGCGTTCGGCTTCGTGCAGCGCGTTGCGGTCCACCGACGGTGCGAGCTGGACGTGGAGCCAGGTCTCGTCGATCCGGTGGCCGCCGGATTCCTTTGGGCCTACGGCAAGCAGGTCACCGGTGTTGTCCCGGCGCACGTGGAACACCGGGTTCATGATCGCGGCGTAGGACACCCCGAGTCGATGCAGCAGGACGGTCACCGAATCCATCAGCATCGCACCGTCGTCGGTGACCACTTGAAGCGCCGGCCCGAAGCCGCCCGGGTCGTCGGAGGGGTACACAGCGACCCGGCTCTCGCCGGCCGGTCGGTGCGAACCCAGCCGGTAGTGCGACGTCAACAATGCCGGCGTCACCGAGGGCGTCGGACTCGACTCCGCAGCCGACTCGCTGTCGGCGTCGCCTTCGTGTGGGCCTTGGTAGCTGTCGGCATAGGCGTCTGATATCCACCCGGGAATCTCGTTGGCGTCAGTGAACTTCGTCCAGTCAAGAGCATCAACCGTCATGCCGACCGCTCCTCAGCACGCATACCAACGCAGGCATGCCTGACACTAGTCGCGTGTGAGCCTTCGGTGAGTTACCCGGTGCGGACGTGCCGCATCGGCGCCGAGCCGCTCGATCTTGTTCTCCTCGTAGGCACCGAAGTTGCCCTCGAACCAGAACCACTTCGCTTCGTGCTCACCGTCGCCCTCCCACGCCAGGATGTGGGTGCAGGTCCGGTCGAGGAACCAGCGGTCGTGGGAGATCACCACCGCGCAACCGGGGAACTTCTCCAGCGCGTTCTCCAGCGAGCCGAGCGTTTCGACGTCGAGGTCATTGGTCGGCTCGTCGAGCAGGATGAGGTTGCCGCCCTCTTTGAGGGTGAGCGCCAGGTTGAGCCGGTTGCGTTCACCGCCGGAGAGCACGCCGGCCGGCTTCTGCTGGTCGGGGCCCTTGAACCCGAATGCCGACACGTAGGCACGCGACGGAATCTCGTTCTGCCCGACCTGGATGTAGTCCAGCCCATCGGAGACCGTCTGCCAGACGTTCTTCTTCGGGTCGAGACCGCCGCGTGACTGGTCGACATAGCTCAATCTCACGGTCTCGCCGACCTTGACGACGCCGCTGTCCGGCTGTTCGAGCCCGACGATGGTCTTGAACAGCGTGGTCTTACCCACACCGTTAGGACCGATCACGCCGACGATGCCGTTGCGGGGCAGGGTGAACGACAAATCCTTGATCAGCGTGCGACCTTCGAAGCCCTTGTCGAGATGGTCGACCTCGACCACCAGGTTGCCCAGCCTCGGACCGGTCGGGATCTGAATCTCTTCAAAGTCGAGTTTGCGGGTCTTCTCGGCCTCGGCCGCCATCTCCTCGTAGCGCTGCAGCCGGGCCTTGCTCTTGGCCTGTCGGGCCTTGGCGCCGGACCGGACCCAGGCCAGCTCCTCGGTGAGCCGCTTCTGCAGTTTGACGTCCTTGCGGCCCTGCACCGAGATGCGCTCGGCCTTCTTCTCCAGGTAGGTGGAGTAGTTGCCCTCGTAGGGGTAGGCGCGGCCACGGTCGAGCTCCAAGATCCACTCGGCCACGTTGTCGAGGAAGTAGCGGTCGTGGGTGACCGCCAGAACCGCGCCCTCGTAAGCCGCCAGGTGCTGCTCGAGCCACTGCACGCTCTCGGCGTCGAGGTGGTTGGTCGGCTCGTCGAGCAGCAGCAGGTCCGGCTTGGACAGCAGCAGCTTGCACAGCGCCACCCGGCGCCGCTCACCGCCTGACAGGTGTGTCACGGGCTCGTCGGGCGGCGGGCAACGCAATGCGTCCATCGCCTGCTCGAGCTGCGAGTCGAGATCCCACGCGTTGGCGTGGTCGAGCTCTTCCTGGAGCCCGCCCATCTCCTCCATCAACTCGTCGGAGTAGTCGGTGGCCATCAACTCGGCGACTTCGTTGAAGCGGTCGAGCTTGACTTTGATGTCGCCGAGCCCTTCTTCGACGTTGCCGCGAACGGTCTTCTCCTCGTTCAGCGGTGGTTCCTGCTGCAGGATGCCGACCGTCGCGCCGGGGGCCAGGAAGGCCTCGCCGTTGTTGGCCTTGTCCAATCCGGCCATGATCCGCAAGACGCTCGACTTACCCGCCCCGTTGGGGCCGACGACACCGATCTTGGCGCCCGGATAGAAGCTCAAGGTGACGTCGTCGAGGATGACTTTGTCGCCGTGCGCCTTGCGGACCTTTTTCATCGTGTAGATGAACTCAGCCATGCGGCGGTGTTGCCTTTCTGATTGCGGGTTGTAGCTCGCGCCCCATCCTAGGCAACTTGTCCGGATCCTTCTCACGCCGCTGTGCGGCGCGCATCGTCACCGGACGGGCAACTTGTCCGGCATCCTTCTCACGCCGCTGTGCGGCGCGCATCGTCACGGGCACCTCAAGCCGACAGCGGCAGCGGCGCCTCCGCATCGGGCGCGCCGTCCGCGCTGACGGGCTCTTTCGCCTCGTCGGTCTCGGTCACCGTGATCACCGACCCAGACGAGACCGTCTTCTCCACCCGCGCGATACAGCGGGACAGATCGGGGCCGACCGCGATCGCGCGCATCTCGAGAGTCGATCGCTGGTTGCCGTCGCGGTCCTCGTATTCGCTGGTGTAGAGGTGCCCGGTCACGATCACCGGCGAACCTTTGCCCAGCGAAGCTCCGACGCCGGAGACCAACCGGCCCCAGCAGTTGACGGTGACGAACAGCGAGTTGCCGGGCTCCCAGTTGCCATCAGCGGCGCGGCGCCGGGAATTGCTCGCCACCCGGAATTTCACCACCTCCTGGTCACCGACTCGGCGGCGCTTGAGGTCGTTGACGACGTTCCCGACCACGGTCACTGGCGTTTCGAACATTCCTTGTTCCCCTTTTCTCCTCGGGCACCGCAACCGGTGCCGCATGCCTGCCATTCAGCTCGGGGCGACCGACAGCGAGGACCGTTCAGCTCGCGGGCCTGGACAGGTCTGGGGATCGAGGCGCGACTGTGGACAGCCACGCCGGCCGCGAGCTGGAACCCACGGGCGTGGTGCAGCGGGCGTCGCCGACAGGGCCGCCGCTTGACAGCAGACCTAACGGTCGCCGCGGGCCAGCTCCGCGAGCATCGCGTTGTACGCCACCAGTTCGGCGTCGTCGTCGCGGTCGGCGGCCCGATCCAGCCGACGGGCGGTCCGCCGATCACTGCGCGACCATTGCATCAGTAGCGCGATCATGACCATGGCGAGCGGTATTTCTCCTGCGGCCCAAGCCATTCCACCGCCGAGCCGCTGATCACCCAGCAGATCGGTATGCCAGCTCAGGTGCAGCGATCGGTAGAAGCTCCCGCCGAGCACCTTGTTCATGCTCATCAAGATGATGGCGAAGAATGCGTGCAGGGGCAGCGAAGCGAAGACGACGGCCACCTTGGCCAGCGGCGGGATCGGCCGCGGCGTCGGGTCGACTCCGATGACCACCCAATAGAACAAGTAGCCGCTGGCCAGGAAGTGCACATTCATGACGACGTGGCCGATGTGGCTGCCCACGGCGGCGTCAAAAAGGCCACCGAGATAGAGCCCGTAGAACCCGGCAACGAACAGCGCCGTCGCGACCAGCGGGTTGGTCAGGAACTTCGAGACCTTGCTGTGCAGCGCCGCAAGCACCCATTCCCGCATGCCCGGTGGCTCGTCGCGGCCGGCCGCCGGCAGCGCGCGCAACGCCAGGCCGACCGGGCCCCCCAACACCAGCAGGACAGGCACCAGCATCGACAGCATCATGTGCGCCGCCATGTGCATGGAGAACATCGCCGGCATGTAGCGGCCCATCCCGGACGAGCTGACGAACAGCAGCGCCAGGCAGCCCAGCAACCAGGCCACTGTCCGGCCCATCGGCCATGCGTCGCCCCGACGTCTCAGCCGTCGCACGCCGGCCACATACAACGCCGCAAAGATGATCGCCGCCGAGCCGAAGATCAGGTCGAACCGCCAGTCGAAGAGCACCCGCACCGGCGTCAGCGGTCCGTCGAAGTCATAACCGATCTTCACGTCGGATATCGAGGGAATGCCGATCGGCAGCGGCGGAGGCGGGGTGCGACCCAATCCGACAGCGACACCGAACGTGAGGCCGAACAGCACCGCCTCGACCAGAGCCAGCCGGATCAGTCGCGTTCGTGAGCTTGGATCAGCTTGCAGTGCAACAACTCCGGTGCGCCGTTGACGCCAGCCGACGAAACCGAGCAGACACAGCGCCACGAACTTGACCACGACCAGACGTCCGTAGTCGCTGGACAGTAGGTCCGACGGACGGATTCGCACCAGGGCATTGACGACGCCGCTGAGCGCCATCGCGCCAAAGCACCACAGCGCGATCGTCGAGAATCGTCGCGAGGCCAGATCGGCGTGCTGCCCACCGCGGACCACGTGCGTCAGCAGCGCCAGCAGGCCGCCGGCCCACAGGCTCCCGGCGACCAGATGGATCAGCAGGCTGTTGGTGGCCAGGTCGTGCGATCCGCCGGCCGACGAGTGACCGGTCAGCCCGAGCGGTACCAGCGTCACCAGCGACCCGGCGAGCAACAACGGCGTCCACGACCAGCGCAGCACCACAACGCTGACCACCGTCAGCGCCGCGGCCAGCAGCGCGGTCCACCGCCATGCCGCCGAGATGTTGATGATGCCCGCCAGCGACCACAGATTCGCGGGGTTCAGGTGAGCGCTAAACGGCTGACCGGACACGTCCGAGATCGTCAGCGGCACCAGCAGCGCGGCGCACACCGCCCATGCCCCGGCCGCCACCGTCCCGACCCGCAGAGCGCGATAGCCGTCGGCATCGAGAACGCCGTTGTCCTGCGGCGGGACGAGGAATGCGGCGGTCAGGAAGGATCCGACAGCGACCACGGCCGCGACCTCGCCGGCCGCCCGCACGAACGGCAGACCGATCGTGGTCACCGGACCCGGATCGGGCAGACCGGTCGCGGTCAGCGCCGCCGCCAGCGACAGCACCCCGATGCCCGCGGCGGTGCAACCGGCCAGCGCGGCCACCCCCACGAGCAGCGGCCACACTGCCCCGCGTCGTCGGCCAGTGGCCGCGGCTACCGTCATGCACCCAGCGTATGGCGGACGGCCGCCAAGCTCCCGTCTCGGCCCGGCATCATTGACTTCACCAGCCCGCAAAATTCCTGTTACCGGAGCGCATCAGACTGAATTCAAGTAGTGCAATGGTGCCCGACGCCTGACAACTTCGGCGGCAGAGCATCGGAGGGGTTCGCTTGGCAACCAGAAGCGCGCGCTGGCAGGTTGGTGGGCTGTTGTCCATCGCCGGCGCGGGAGTGTTGACGCTGACGTTGACGGTGTATCCCGCATTCGCGTTCGGGACCGACGCTGCGTTGATCATGGGCGGTACCGGAGAACCCGAACCGGCCCCGCCGTATGCAATGGACGTCAACACCGACTACATCACGCCGAACGTGCCCAGCATCTATCCGGGGACGACAGAGTCCGCGACGGTGCTAGCCACCCCCGAGCAGTTGTTCCCGCTTCCCGGCTACAGCGAATTGACCTTGGGCCAGTCGATGGTCGAGGGTCTGCATGACCTGCAGACCGCCCTCGGTGACGAACCCGCCGACACCGACACGATCGTGTTCGGCTATTCGCAAAGCGCCACCATCGCCACCGACGAACTCGATGAAATCGAGAATGGGACGGTGGCCAGTCCGCCGAGCCCAGCCGAGCTGGCGTTCGTTTTGGCCGGCGACCCGAACAACCCGGACGGCGGCCTGCTGGAGCGATTCGACGGGCTTTACCTGCCGGGTCTCAACGTCGCCTTCAACGGCGCGACTCCGGACTCGGACTACCCCACTTTCATCTACACCCATGAATACGACGGTGCGGCCAACTTCCCCCAGTACCCGCTCAACCTGCTCGCGGACGTCAATGCCCTGCTGGGTGTCTTCTACGCCCACGACTACGCGGACCTGACACCCGCGCAGGTCGGATCGGCGGTGATGGAGGCGGTTTCGCCGGGCGCCGGCGACACCACGTACTACTTCATTCCCACCCAGACGCTGCCGCTGCTCGACCCGCTGCTGCAGGCCGGCGCCCCGCAATGGCTGATCGACCTGCTCACCCCTGACCTGAGGGTGCTCGTCGATCTGGGCTACGGCAGCATCGGCACGAACGTCGGTGAGGAGTATGCGAACCTTCCCACACCGGCCAGCCTGTTCGAGCTCGTCAACCCCGTCACCGTGACCTCCGACTTGGCGACCGGAGCCGGACAAGGAGTCACAGCGGCCCAAGTCGATCTCGGGCTGCTGCCGGAGACAGCCATGCCGGATGCCTACCCGTTCGTTCCGTCTCTGGCTCCGGAGCTGTCGATCAGCTTGGGTCAACCAGGTGAAACGCTGACCTCTGAGCTACTCGGCGCCATCGGCTCCGTCCTGTACGACTTGAACGTTCCCGACATGGTCAACGGCAGTTCGGATGCCGGCGATTTCATCACCGATATGGCCAATGCAGCCTTCAATGTGGCCGATCTCTCGACGCTGGCTCCCTGACTGCAAGACTTCCCCGCACCGCGGGCCTCGGCCTCGCGGGCGACGAACTGGTTGCGTGCGATCTGCGCGACGTGGTCGAAATCGTGCAGGATGGCCTGCAATTCGCGGCGAAACGCCAGGCGCCGCTCGGCCAGGTCCGGCGCGGGCTCGAGCAGATCCTGGTCGGCGACGACTTGGCGCGCGGTGTCGAACAACAACGTCGACACCGGCTCGCTGCTGCGCACGCGACCCTGCGCGACGTACTGCTTGCCGACGCCGAGCGCCAACTGGGTGAGTTCTTTGGCGCCGATGTCCGCCGGCGCATCGCGAAGCACATCGGCGACGATCTCGTAGGCCTCGAAGAACACTCGCAGCATCGCATCCGACATCAGCGGCCGCTTCGCGTAGAGCACCGCCACGATCTCGTCGGAACCCGCCGCGACCTTTGCTTCCCAGCCGTCGTGCCAGGCCATCTCGTCGGCGATGTTCTGGCGGAATGCGGCCGAATCGGCGAAGTAGAAATCGAATTTCAGCAGATCCCGCAGGCGCATCGCCTGAGTCCAGAATGCCTCGAGCCGATCGCCCTCGACGCGTGCCGCATAGGCCAACGCCAGCTCGACGATCACGGTCTCCAGAAACGCGTGGATCACGGAGTTGCGGTAGAACGCCGCGGTGTGTTCGTTCTCAGGAGCGATGCGCCACACCGGTTCGCGGCCGCTGTCCACCCGAGTCACCGGATGCCCGTTCGACAGCGAATCCACCGCGGCACGGACACCTTCGGGTGTGCGCAGCCGCAGCGCGCTGGTGGACATCGGAGTGTTCTTGCGTTCGAGGTAATCGAGTGAATCCTGCAGGGTGTGATGCAGCTGGGTCAGGGTCAACGCCAACCCGTGCGTGGTCAGCAGCAGCGCAGACACCAAGCCGGTCGCGTTGACCGGGGTGGACTGCAGGATCCGCCACGCAACTTCGAACGACATCTTTTGCAGTGCAAGCCGTTTGGCGGCTTCATCATCGACGATCTGGCCGTGGGGGCCGAGATAGTCGCGCATCGAGACCGCTTCGGGGAAGCGGACGTAGATTTTGCCGTAGTTGCGTTCGCCCTGAGCCTTGATGAAGTTGTACATCCAGCTCAAGCCCTCTGCCCGCTTCTCGCCGCCGCGGGCGTAGGCCGCATATTCGGCCGTCTCGTGCAGCTGATCGAAGCTGATCGAAACCCCTTGCAGCAGAATGTCATCGCTGCGCCCATCCAAATAGGCGTCGGCCACGTAACTCATCAGCCCGAGCTTGGGCGGCAACATCTTCCCGGTGCGCGAGCGGGTGCCCTCGATGGACCAGCTCAGGTTGAACCGCTTCTCCACCACATAGCCGACGTACTCCTTGAGCACGTACTTGTAGACCGGATCGTTGCCGATGTTGCGTCGGATGAAAATGGTGCCGGCGCGGCGCAGCAGCGGTCCCATCACCCCGAAAGCCAGGTTCACACCGGCGAATACGTGTACCGGCGGCAGCCGATTCTCCTGCATCGCGACCGGCATCACCGCGCCGTCGATGTAGGACCGGTGCGAAAACAGCAACACCGCCGGGTGAGCTTCCAGCGCGTTGCGAAGCGCCGCGACCTGGTACTCGTCGTAATCGATGTCGCGATCGAACCCGCGGCTGAACAACCTGCCGAGGACGGAGACGAGGTCGACCGACACCCGGCTCCAACCGGTGGCGAGTTCGTCGAGCATCTTTCCGGCTTGCTCGAGGTCGGCACCCGGGATCTTCTCCAGGCCGGCACGGAAGCGTGCAGACGCCATGATCTCCGGCCGCACCAGCCGCGGCGACTTGTATTGCGGCCCCAGGATTCGGTATTCGGCGCGTTCCATCGCCAGCAGAGCCCGGCGGGTGACGAAATGCGCGAATTCGCGGGGATTGTCGCCGACAGTGATGTCGCGCCACTGTTGACGGAGTTCGGATACCTTGGCCGACTCACCGGCCACCACTTGCGCGCGGGCACGATCAGACCGCAGGATATGACGCTGCTGACGCTCGCTGGGTTGATAGGGGTTTCGCCCCGGGAGCAACGCCATCACCCGGTTCAGCGCCGTCGCGTCGGCCGCCGGCATCCAGAAGACCCGCACTGGCACGATCGTGCGGTCCTCGTCCATTTCGAGTTGCTCGACGAGTTGCGCCAGCGCACCTGGCGACGGGTTCTGGTCGGGCAGCGCCAGCACCGCGAGCTTGGTCTCCGGATGCCGGGCACGTTGCTGATCAAGCCATGTTGCCAACAGTTCCGACTCGATCGACGACGACGCCGACGCCAGCACCAACGTGTCATCGCTGCCGCTGAGCGACGCGGAATCGGCGGACGGGGCGGTCACGATCGGCCCTTCGGCCGAGGCGTATTCGGTTGCGCCTTGGTCACCTTGCGCGGTGCCACTTTGGCCGCCTTCTTCGCAGCGGTGGTCTTCTTCGCCACGGCCTTCTTGGCGGGCACGGCTTTCTTCGCGGGCACGGCTTTCTTCGCGGCCACGGCTTTCTTCGCGGGCGCGGCTTTCTTCGCGGGCACGGCTTTCTTCGCGGGCGGGGCCTTGGCGGCCTTCTGCGGCGGCTTGCGTGGCGCCGGTTTTCGGTACACGTCGTGGTCGGGCAGCTCGTCGACCGGCCAGTCGGCCAGCGTGTCCACGTACAGCTGACGCACTTCAGCAATCCGATCCGAGAGCGTGTCCACCGTCCAGTCGGCGACTGAAATCGGCGGGAAGACAGCAACATCCACCGTGCCGGGGTTCATCGTGGTGGAATTGCGTGCGGCGATGAGTTCGGCGTTGCGAATCACGATCGGCACGACGGGTATGCCCACCGACATCGCCATCCGGAACGGCCCTTTTTTGAAAGGCCCGACGCTGGTGGTGTCCAGCCTGGTGCCCTCGGGTGCGATCATGATCGAAAGCCCTTGCCTCGCACGGTCTTCGACCTGATGCAGGGATTCGACGGCGGCGGCCGGGTTGTCCCGGTCGATGAAGACGGAATCGAGCATCTTGCCGAGCGTGCCCATGATCGGGTCGCCCTCGAGTTCCTTCTTCCCGACCGCTACCCAGTTGTCGCGGATCAGCGCGCCGACGATGACGGGGTCGGCCTGGTTGCGGTGGTTGAAGATGAACACCGCGGGCCGCTCGGCGTTGAGGTTCTCTTCTCCCACGATATTCAGCTGAACACCGCTGGCGGTCAGCAACATCTGCGACCACGTCGCGGTGAAGAAGTTGACCCCGCGGCGCCTGCTGCGGGTCAGCAACCCGATCCCGAGCGCGCCGGCCGCGACGGGAACCACCGAGCCGACGCCGGCCAGCGTGCGCAATTGCGCGGTGATGCCCCCACCGCTGCGACTGGTGAACCGCAGAATCGGCCAGCCACGCCGCTTGGCGACCGCGGCCATCTTGCCCTCCGGGTTGGTCGGCCGCGGATTGCCGACCAGATACATCAGCGCGACGTCTTCGTCGCCATCGGCGTAGAAGTAGCTGTCCTTGAGGTCGATTCCGTTCTCGCCGGCGAACTTCTGCACCGCGGCGGCCTTGCCCGGCCCCCACAGAATCGGCGCGACCACACCGCCGGTGAGGATGCCGTCGTCGTCAGTCTCGAACTTGTTGGTGAGCGTGTTGAGGATGCCGAGGAATTTCGCCACCGGTGCGACTTGGATGGTCAGCGCCGACGAGCTCAGCACCACGGTGTGTCCGCGGGCCAAGTGCGCGCGAACCAGCTCGCGCATCTCCGGGTAGATCCGGGACTCGATGCGCTGGACGAACAGCCGCTCGCCGATCTCCTCCAGGTCACTCAGCATCCGCCCGCGCAGCGCGGCCGAGGCCTTGCCGATCAGCTCTTCGAATTCGATACGGCCGAGTTGATGGTTCAACCCGGCGGTGACCATGCTGAACAGCTCGCCGACCCCCATGTCGCGGCGCCGCAACCGTTCCTGGGTGAGGATGATGGCGGTGAAGCCGGCCACCAGAGTCCCGTCCAGATCGAAGAACGCGCCGATCTCGGGTCCAGGAGGGCTGGCCATGATCTCGGCGACCGAGCCAGGCAGCCGGAGATCACGCGGCGGCTTCTTCGACTCTTCCGTGCTCACGAACCCACCACCGATCGCTGCGAGGTGTCGGACGGTTCGGCATCGAACGAAGCCGGCACCGCATGCGGGGCGGGATCACCTGCCAGCGCCAGGATTTCGTTGAACCCGTCTAGTAGACATCGGGCGAACAGCTTCTCGTCGCGGATCGCGGCACGGTCGTAGCGCGCGGTGATGGTGCAATAGCCGCCCCGGGAAATCAGCACGACCATCATCGCCACACCCGGAAGTGGGCCGATACCGTACTGCCGCAACACCTTTGCACCAGCCAGGAAAGTGTCGCCGGGATAGACCGGAACGTTGCTGGCCTGCACGTCGGAGCCGACCACTGAACCCGTCATCGATTCCAGCAGCGGCCCCGGTAGCACGCTCAACACCGGTGCGATCGAACCGATGATGTCCATGGCGGGCTCGTCCCGGCGCTGGGTCATCTGCAAGCGAATCTTCTGCATGCGAGCGACGGGTTCGGTGGTACCGATCGGAGCTGCCAGGTTGACGCCGGTGAAGCGGTTGCCGCCGGCCGCGTCGGACTCGGCCCGCAGGCTGACCGGCACCGCCATCGGCAGCGTCGAGATCGGCACTCCGAGCGCTTCGTGATAGCGCCCCAACGCGCCGGACAGACCGGCCAGGTAGGCGTCGTTGATCGAGCCGCCACCCGCTTTCGCCGCGCGGTGCAAATCGGACAGCTTGATGTCGATGGCCTCGCTGCGGGTGGCCAGACTGCGGCGCCGAAGCAGCGGCGACGGCTCAGCGGCGCGGCTCATCACCCGCGCCCCCGAGCGGGCATAGCTCAGCGCACCCGACAGCGCGGCGCTCGGCCGGGACACCGCGCGCCCGAGCGTCGACGCCGCACCCCACAGCGCGCCGCCAGCGCCCTTGGCCACATTGACGGCGAGGCGGTTGAGTCCCTCGCGCATCAGGTCGTTCGCCGACAGATCCTGCGGGATCGGCTCGGTCGGGGTCGGTTGCGGCGGCGGGTCGCGTTCAAGGTCATAGATGTGGGCGAACATCTCCACACTGCCCACACCGTCGGTGACGGCGTGGGATAAATGCAGCAGCGTCGCGGCCTTGCCGTCGGGAAGACCTTCGATCAGGGTGGCCGTCCACAGCGGCCGGGCGATATCCAGCGGCGACTGGATCATCAGCTCCGCGATATCGAACACCTGTCGCAGCGAGCCCGGCTCGGAGACACGCATCCTGCGGACGTGGAAATCGAGGTTGAAATCGGGATCGACGACCCAGCGCGGCGAGGCGGTCGGCAATGTCGGCACAACCACCTTCTGCCGCAGCCGTAACGCCTTTCGCGAGGCATTCTCGAAACGGGTGCGGAACCGCTCCCAATCCGGTGTGCGGTCCAGAATCTCCAGCGCCATGATCCCGGAGCGGGTACGCGGATTGGCCTCCCCACGATGCAGGAGGTAATCGACTGGCCCCAGCGTGGTGGGCATCCCGGCGGCATCGAGCTGCTCAGCCACGGCTCATTCCTCGTCTGGTCGCCGCCGTCACCGACACCGCTCTCGCCACTCAAGCCTCCCGTTTCGGAACCGTCCCACCGTCACGCCCCCGCGACGTCAGCTGACTGTTTGCCAGGATGATATGCGCTCTTCCAACGTAGTCCGGTCGATACGGCCGCGGTAGCCAAATGTGCGGATCAGAACGCAGAATTGACTCACCTACGGCGGTCGGTGAAATCCGCTGGCGGATAGCTGAATTAACGGTAAAGGTGCGGTTTCGCCCGCGCCGAATTCAGCTGGCCGGGTTGGCGCGCTCGCGCGAAACTGCCGACTGTGAGCGCGCGTAACGTCCGTAGACCACGCCGAGGAAGTCGGCCACAGCGTTAGCGGCGAATCTGGACCGCACCGTGGAGAACAGGTCAAAAGCGTGGTGCGCGTGCGGAAGCTCGGCGTAGCCGACCGTGTGAGCGCTGGTCTCACGCAGCGCGTCGACGAAAGTGCGTGCCTGCATACTCGGGATCACCGCGTCGCTTTCACCGTGCAGCACGAAAAATGGCGGCGCGTCGCGGTGCACGTGCGAAATCGGCGAAGCGAATTCGTACAGTTCCGGGTTGTCGGCGTACCGCTCTTTCATGACGAACATCTCCAGGAACTGCATCATCATCTCGTGCATCTTCGTGTCGTCGGTCAGGTCGTAAATGCCGTAGTACGGCGCTGCCGCCTGCACCGTTGTGTCGACGTCCTCGAAGCCGGGCTGCAGCCGTTCGTCGTTCGCGGTGAGCGCAACCAGCGAGGCGAGGTGCCCACCGGCGGAGCCACCCGTGACCGAGATGAAGTCGGGATCGCCGCCGTAGTCGGCGATGTTCTGCCGAACCCAGGCCAGCGCGCGCTTGACGTCGATGATGTGCGCGGGCCACGCGTTGCGGGGGCTCTTGCGGTAATCGATGGACACGCAGATCCAGCCCTGCTCGACCAGCCGGCTCATCAGCGGATACGCCTGCGGCCGTCGACCGTTGACCGTCCACGCGCCACCTGGGATCTGCAGAACCACCGGTGCTCGGCCTCCTGCTTTGACGTCGCGGTGGCGCCAGATGTCCAGCATGTTGTCGCGAGGATCCGGGCCGTAGACGATGTCTGAGGTCTGCGCTGCGTAGCGGCGGCGGTGTCCGGCAGCTTGCAGCAGGCCGACGCGTCCCGTACACGCGGGGCGGTCGATCGGCTGGAGGACCTCGTCGCGGTAGTCCGGTCCGAATGTGTCCGCCAAAGCCGAGGTCAACACCTTGTCTGCCCGCTGTGCGGCCCAGCTCGTCGCCAACCGGTCAAGCGGTGCCACCCCGGACAGGGCGTGACCCGTGACGACGTGCGGCGGGAATTCGGCGGAGAGCCAACCTGCCAGAAAGCGCGCCACCACTGGCGAGCCGCGCAGCAGCAGTGCGCCGGTGCGGTAGGCCTCGAGCGGCATCGCCGCAAGCTGCAGCACTTCGCTACGCGCCTGGGAGTAACGCGTTTTGACATCAATGGCTACGGTCATGCCTTTGCCGCTCCTCGTCGCTGAGGTCAGAGAACACACGCGGCCCACGGCATTGCCGTCTCGGGCGTGTGGCAGGCCTCACACTAAACCAGTCTCTGTCCCTGCCAACGCCATTTCGGGCGGCGTTGCGAGGGCGGGAGTACCCATTTCTCCGGTTGGTTACACTGACCTGGGCTTGAATTCCTCGGCCCCCGTAGCTCAGCTGGATAGAGCACATGACTTCTAATCTTGTGGTCGCAGGTTCGAATCCTGCCGGGGGTGCAGCTCAGGTGCCAATGGGCTGACGTGTGGCGCGTGTCCTCGAGCGGTGCGCCACCCGCCGTCGCCGGCCGATCTATGGAGGTCCCCGATGTCCCTGGTCCTGTTCGAGGTCGCCGACCACGTCGCGCTGATCACCGTCAACGACCCTGATCGCCGCAATGCCGTCACCAGCGACATGTCCACCCAACTGCGCGCTGCGGTGGAACGTGCCGAGGCTGATCCCGACGTGCATGCCGTCGTCGTCACCGGCGCCGGTAAGGCGTTTTGCGCCGGTGCCGACCTCAGCGCTCTGGGCAGCGCCGCCGAAGAGGGATTGCGCCGGCTCTACGACGGCTTCATGGCTGTCGGCAAATGCACGCTACCGACGATCGCTGCCGTCAACGGCCCCGCCGTCGGTGCCGGACTGAACTTGGCCCTGGCTGCCGATGTTCGCATAGCGGGTCCAAAAGCGTTGTTCGACAGCCGTTTCCAAAAGCTGGGAATTCATCCGGGTGGCGGCGCGACATGGATGCTGCACCGCGGGGTCGGGCCGCAGGTGGCCCGCGCGGCACTGCTGTTCGGCATGCGCTTCGACGCCGAATCCGCTGTGCAGCATGGCCTTGCGCTCAGCGTCGCCGAAGACCCGGTTGCCGCCGCACTGGAGTTGGCGGCCGGCCCGGCGGCCGCACCGCGCGAGGTGGTGCTTGCCACCAAAGCCACCATGCGCGCGACCGCGAGTCCGGGTGCGCTCGATGTCGATCAGCACGAGCAGGCGAAAGACACCGAACTCGGGCCGCAGGCCCACTCGATCCAGTCACCGGAGTTCGCGGCGCGACTGGCAGCGGCGAAAAGAAAGTAGTCGTTACAGCGCGTTGTCGTGCTATGCGCCGGCTTCGCCGGCCAGGTGCACGATCCGCTCGGCTCGCCGCAACACCGGCGCATCGACCATGCCGCCCTCGAACGCGAAGACGCCCCGTTCATCGACCGCTGCGGCGAGAACGCCGCGCGCCCAGTGGGTCTGCTCGGGCGACGGCGCATAGCCGGCCCGGATCACCGGTACCTGACTCGGGTGGATGGCAACCTTCGCGTCGAAGCCCACCGCCACGGCGTCATCGACCTCGCCGCGTAACCCATCGAGGTCTTTGATGTCGAGATAGACCGAGTCCAGTGCGAGTCGCCCGTAAGCCTTGGCCGCCAACAGCGACTGCGAACGGACGTGGCGGGCAACCTCGCGATATGTCCCGTCCGGGTAGCGGTTCGCCGTGCCGCCGAGCACGGCGAACAGATCCTCAGCTCCCCACATCACCGCGACGGCGTTGTCCACCTGGACGGTGTCCGTCACGATCAGGGCGCCCTTCGGCGACTCGACGAGCACGATCACGTCCAACGGCGCCAATACGGTGATATGTTCGACCGCTTCGCATTTCGGCAGCATGACCGTGTCGTACCGGGTCTTCTGGATTGCCTCGAGATCAAGCTCCTGATCGGTCGTGCCGAACTGGTTGACGCGCACCACCGTTCGCGCCGGGTCAAGCTGGACATCGATCAGCGCTGTGCGCGCGGCGGGCCGGTCGGCGGGTGCGCACCCGTCTTCGAGATCGAGGATTACGACATCGGCTGCTGCCGCGGCCTTGTGGTAGCGCTCCGGCCGGTCGGCCGGGCAGAACAGCCATGCCGGCCCGGGATTGCGCAAGCCCATCAGTCGGTCACCTCGGCCGGACGCATCCGTACCAGAGTCTTACGGTTCGCCGTGGCGACCACATCGTCGTGCTGGTTGCGCCCGGTGTGTGCGAACGTCACGATGCCCTCTCCGGGCCGACTCTTGGAGGCCCGCTTTTCGAGGATGACAGTTTCTGCGTACAACGTGTCGCCGTGGAAAAGTGGCTTGGGAAAGGCAATCTCAGAGAAACCCAGGTTGCCGACTATGGTGCCCTGGGTCAGCTGTGCGACCGACAGACCAACCAGCGTCGACAGGGTGAACATCGAGTTCACCAGCCGCTGATTGAACGGCGGCAGCGCGTCGGAGAACGCAGCGTCCAGATGCAGCGCCTGGGTGTTCATCGTCAACGTCGTGAAGAACACGTTGTCGGCCTCGGTGATCGTCCGGCCCGGACGATGCAGATACCGCACGCCGGTCTCGAACTCCTCGAACCACAGGCCGCGCTGGACTACCGTCCGGACCGGTTGCTCACCGTTGGTACCGCTGCCCTCACTGGACTTCACAGACCGACCTCGCGGGCGATCAACATCAGCTGCACCTCCGTGGTCCCCTCACCGATCTCGAGTATCTTGCTGTCCCGGTAATGCCGGGCCACAGTGAATTCATTCATGAACCCGTATCCGCCGTGAACCTGGGTGGCGTCTCGGGCATTGTCCATCGCCGCTTCGCTGGCGACCAGCTTGGCGATCGCGGCCTGCTTCTTGAACGGCTTGCCGGCCAACATCAGCGCCGCTGCGTCGTAGTACGCGGTGCGGGCGGTGTGCGCGCGGGCCTCCATCCGGGCGATGGTGAACGCGATGGACTGATACCGGCCGATCGCCTGCCCGAATGCTTCGCGTTCCCGCGCGTACTTGACGCTCTCGTCGACGCAGCCTTGCGCAACGCCGGTGGACAGCGCCGCGATCGCGATGCGGCCCTCGTCGAGGATGCGCAGGAAGTTGGCGTAGCCGCGGCCGCGCTCCCCGAGCAGATTGGCTTCGGGCACCCGCACGTCGTCGAAGCTCAGCGGGTGGGTGTCCGAAGCATTCCAGCCGACCTTGTCATAGGCGGGTTCCACGGTGAATCCCGCGGTCGGCGACGGAATCAGGATCGACGAGATTTCCTTCTTGCCGTCCCGCTCACCGGTCACCGCGGTGACGGTGACCAGCTTGGTGATATCGGTGCCGGAGTTGGTGATGAACTGCTTGGAGCCGTTGATCACCCAGTGGCCGTCGTCGAGTTGCGCGGTGGTTTTCGTCGCGCCGGCGTCGGTGCCGCCACCGGGCTCGGTCAGACCGAATGCACCCAGGGCACGACCACTGGCCAACTGCGGCAACCATTCCTGCTTCTGCGCATCGCTGCCGAACCGGTAGACGGGCATGGCACCCAGCGAGACCCCGGCCTCGAGCGTGATCGCCACGCTCTGGTCGACTTTGCCGAGTTCTTCCAACGCCAGGCACAGGGCGAAGTAGTCGCCGCCCATGCCGCCCCACTGTTCGGGAAACGGCAGGCCGAACAAGCCCATCTCGGCCATCCCGGCCACCACTTCGTAGGGGAAGGAGTGCTCAGCGTCGTGCTTGGCGGCCACCGGAGCGACCACGCTCTGGGCGAAGTCGCGGACCGTCTTGGCCAGCTGCTGGTATTCCTCCGGCAACGTCCCGGTCGACAGGTAATCAGTCATCAGCGTTGTCCCCTACCTGGATTCGGGCCAGCGGCTGGCCCACTTTCACCTGATCGCCCACGGCGACAAGAAGTTCCACGACACCATCGACCGGTGCCGTCAGTGCGTGCTCCATCTTCATCGCCTCCACCGTGACCACGACCGTGCCCGCCGAGACCTCGCCGCCGTCGTCGACACCGACCGCGACGACCGCGCCGGGCATCGGGCTGATCAATTCGGCGTCGCCGCTGACCTCTTCCTCTTCACGAGCCGATGGTTCGCGGACCTCGTCGAGCACCGCGAAGACGCCGTCGCCGGCCAGCCAGATCTTGCCGTCCTGCGCTGCGACGGTGTAGGTGACGCGCCACCCGTCGAGTGTCACCGTCAGCCGGTCATCCGCCAGAGCGGCTTGCAGCACACGAGGTTCACCATCTTCGATGCGGACTTCGGCAGCGTCCGGGTTGCCGACGATGTGGACGTGGTCGGTGCGCTCACCCGACCGCAGCCGGATGCTCACCGGCGCATGCCGACCGATCCGCCACCCGGACGGCACCTCCCACGGGTCGGCACCCGCCTCGGCGATACGTCGCAGCCATCGGAAGACCGCAGCGGCGACGAACTGTTCATCGGAGGGCTCCGCCGCCACGAAGTCACCGGCACGACGGTCCAGCAGCCCGGTGTCGAGCCGGCCCGCGACGACATCAGGGTCGGCCAGCAGAAAACGAACGAACTCGATGTTGGTGACGACGCCGAGCACCGCGGTGTCCGCCAGCGCCCGATCCAGAATTCGCAGCGCCGCGGCCCGATCCGGTCCGTAGGCAATGACTTTCGCCAACATGGGGTCGTAGTCGCTGCCGACGACCATCCCGGCGGACAAGCCTGAGTCGATCCGCACGCCGACCGCGCCGGATTCCGTCACCGCCAGTACGTCGCCGCCGGTGGGCAAAAAGCCGTGTGCTGGATCCTCCGCGTAGACCCGCGCTTCGATGGCGTGTCCTTGCAACGCAATATCGGCCTGTTCGACGGTCAGCTTCTCCCCCGCCGCAATCCGAACCTGCCACTCGACGAGATCCCATCCGGTCACCAATTCGGTGACGGGATGCTCGACCTGCAGCCGGGTGTTCATCTCCATGAAGAAGAACTCGTCGGGCCGGTCGGCGGAGACGATGAACTCCACCGTGCCTGCTCCGGTGTACTCGACGCTGCGGGCGGTGTCGCAGGCGGCGGCGCCGATCCGGGCACGGGTCTCGGGATCGAGCAGCGGTGACGGGGCCTCCTCGATCACCTTTTGGTGCCGGCGCTGCAGGCTGCACTCCCGCTCCCCGAAATGCACCACATTGCCGTGCACGTCGGCCAGCACCTGCACCTCGATGTGCCTGGGGCGCAGCACAAATCGCTCCAAAAACAGCGTGTCGTCGCCGAACGCGGCCGCGGACTCGCGACGAGCGCTGACCAGCGCGGCGGGTAAGTCTGCCGGCTGCTCGACCAGGCGCATGCCCTTGCCGCCGCCGCCGGCCGATGGCTTGACCAGGACCGGGTAACCGATCTGCTCGGCCGCGGCGACCAACTCCTCGTCGTGAAGACCCGGCCGCGCGATGCCGGGCACCACCGGCACGCCGAATGCCGAGACCGTGCCCTTGGCGGCGATCTTGTCGCCCATGGTCTGGATGGCGCCCACCGGCGGGCCGATGAACACGATACCGGCGGATGCCAGCGCGGCCGCGAATTCGGCGTTCTCCGAAAGGAATCCGTAACCGGGGTGGACGGCTTGAGCGCCGGTGCGCACGGCCGCGTCGACGATCGCGGCGACATTGAGATAGCTGTCCCGTGCGGCCGCCGGACCGATCGCGATCGCGACGTCCGCCGCGGCGACGTGTCGGGCGTTGACATCGGCGTCGCTGTAGACGGCCACCGATCGGATGCCCATCGCCTTGAGGGTGCGGATCACCCGAACCGCGATCTCACCCCGGTTGGCGACCAGAACCGTATGCAGTCCCATCGCGCTCACATCCGGAAGACGCCGTAGGAGACCGGGTTCACCGGCGCGGTGGACGTCACGGAAAGCGCCAGCCCCACAACGGTCCTGGTGTCCGCAGGGTCGATGACCCCATCGTCCCAGAGCCTGGCCGTGGAGTAGTAGGGGTTGCCCTGATGTTCGTATTGGGCGCGGATCGGGGCCTTCAACGCTTCTTCCTCCTCAGCGGTCAGCTCGCCCCGCACCGTTGCCAGCACCGACGCCGCCTGCTCACCGCCCATCACAGAAATCCGCGCGTTCGGCCACATCCACAGGAAGCGCGGCGAATACGCCCGCCCGCACATCGAATAGTTGCCCGCGCCGTAGGAGCCGCCGATCACCACGGTGAGCTTGGGCACCCGCGCGCACGCCACCGCGGTCACCATCTTCGCGCCGTGCTTGGCGATGCCGCCGGCCTCGTATTCACGGCCGACCATGAACCCGGAGATGTTCTGCAGGAACAACAGCGGCACCATCCGCTTGTCGCACAGCTCGATGAAATGCGCGCCCTTGACTGCGGATTCGGAGAACAGCACCCCGTTGTTGGCCACGATGCCGACCGGGTGGCCGTGGATGCGGGCGAACCCGGTGATCAGGGTGGTGCCGTATTCGGCCTTGAATTCGACGAATTCGCCGCCGTCGACGATCCGGTTGATCACGGTGTGCACGTCGTAGGGAATCCTCGGGTCGACCGGCACCACGTCGTACAGCTCGGACTGGTCGGCGACCGGGTCCACCGTCGGCAGCACATCCCAGATGGGCCGTTCACGCGGCCCCAGCGTCGACACGATGCGCCGGACGATGCGCAAGGCGTCACGGTCGTCCTGTGCAAGATGGTCGGTGACGCCGGAGGTTTTCGAATGAAGTTCTCCGCCACCGAGATCCTCGGCCGAGACCACCTCACCGGTGGCCGCCTTCACCAGCGGCGGACCCCCTAAAAAGATGGTGCCCTGATTGCGGACGATCACCGCTTCGTCGCTCATCGCCGGAACGTAGGCGCCGCCGGCGGTGCACGACCCGAGCACTGCGGCGATCTGCGGAATGCCCTGCGCGCTGAGATTGGCCTGGTTGTAGAAGATCCGGCCGAAATGGTCGCGGTCTGGGAAAACCTCATCCTGACGCGGGAGGAACGCACCACCGGAGTCGACCAGATAGATACACGGCAACCGGTTCTGCGCGGCGATCTCCTGTGCGCGCAGGTGCTTCTTGACCGTAATCGGGTAGTAGGTACCACCTTTGACGGTTGCGTCGTTGGCCACGATCATGCATTCGCGGCCGGAGATCCTGCCGATCCCGGTGATGATGCCGGCTCCGGGGCATTCGTCGTCATACATTCCGTCGGCGGCCAGCGGCGCGATTTCCAGCAGGGGACTGCCGGCGTCGAGCAGACCGTCGACACGGTCGCGCGGCAGCAGTTTGCCGCGGTCGACATGGCGGGCGCGGGAGCGTTCCGAACCACCCAGCGCGGCCGTCGCGAGCTTGCCGCGCAACTGCTCGACGAGAGCCGTGTGCGCGGTTGCGGTTTTCCGCCGGTGAGGTCATCGATGTGCACGCCAATTTCGGTTAATGGTCACTAACTCGTGATATGTTAGTGGCCATTAACCGAACTGTCCAGGGAGGCTGGATGGCAGCGTCCGCTCCGGCTGACCGCGGCGGCCAGACCCCGGCGTCGAACCCTCGCAGTCAACGCAAGTCCGACCGGCGCCTACAGCTGCTGGCCGCCGCGGAGCGTCTGTTCGCCGAACGCGGCTTCCTGGCGGTACGGCTCGAAGACATCGGCGCCGCAACGGGTGTCAGCGGGCCCGCGATCTACCGGCACTTCCCCAACAAAGAGTCGCTTCTGGTCGAGCTGCTGGTCGGGATCAGCACCCGCCTACTGGCCGGTGCGCGAGCGGTCCTGTCGCGGGAAGTGGACGCCGCCGCGGCGCTCGACGGCCTGATCGACTTCCATCTCGACTTCACCCTCGGCGAACCCGACCTGATCCGGATTCAGGACCGGGACCTGGCCTATCTACCGGCCGCGGCCGAGCGCCAGGTGCGCCGAGCCCAGCGCCAATACGTCGAAGTGTGGGTGGGCGTCTTGCGCCGGCTCGAGCCCGGGCTTGCCGAAACCGACGCCAGGCTGATGGCGCATGCCGCCTTCGGGCTGCTCAACTCCACCCCGCACAGCCTCAAACCCGACAGCCCAGCACGGTCTCGTGCGGTGATGCGGGCGATGACCGTCGCCGCGCTGACTGTCGGCGTAACGTCCGGATGACCAGCATTTTCACTGTTCATCAGACGTTTCGGCACCGACGGTTGCACTGCAGGTACCCTGCAGAAATGAGGTGGGCATGAGCGATCGACGTCATCCCGAAGACACCCGTTCGACCCAAGAGTGGACTGAGCAAACCCAACGGTTGCACCAGCCTTACCGGGCGCACGTCGACCCCGCGTACAGCGGCCAGCCGTCTTACCCACCGCCCTACTACTCGGGCTCGTCGCTGGATCCGAACTCGGCAAACCCCACCGACAAGCTGCCGCAATACTGGCTGCAGGGCCAGCCGCCGCCAGATCAAACTCCGCACGACCCCGACCCGGACAAGCCGAAGACGCCGCGCTGGCTGTGGATCGCCGCGGGCGCGGCAGTGATCCTGGTGACCGCGTTGCTCATCTCGTTGGTGATCGCCAACGGCACGGCCCGCAAGCAGACTGCCGTGCCTGCGCTGCCGTCGACACCGAGTTCACCGAGGCCCGTCCCGGTCGTACCGCATTCGCCATCGCACTCGGCACGCGCACCCGAGCCGGCCCCGACCGAGCCCAGCCAGCCCGCCGACCCGAGCTCCATGCAGACCGTGGTCTACAACGTCAGCGGCGACGGCCGCGCGATCAGCATCACCTACGTCGACAACGACGGCATGATGCAGACCGAGTTCAACGTCGGGCTGCCGTGGACCAAGGAAGTCAGCCTGCCCGAGTCCGGCAGCAAGACGCCCAATGTCACCATCGTGAACATCGGCCACGACGTCACGTGCTCGGTGACCGTCGACGGAGTCGAGATCAACCAGCGCAGCGGCGCCGGCTTGACGATCTGTAACGGCAACGGCTAAACCCGGCGCGGGACACGCACCATCAGCAGTCCCAGCAGCCCGGCGACCATGACCAGACACAGCCCGCCCATCCCGGCGCGGACCGCCCCGAACAGGTCGACAAACAGCGAGAACAGCCACGGCGCCACGAACGACACGGCACGCCCGGTCATCGTGTAGAGGCCGAAAGCCACACCTTCTTTTCCCTCGCTGGACATCCGCAGCAGCAGCGTCCGCGCCGAGGCTTGCGCCGGCCCGATGAACAGGCAGAGCAGCAGCCCGGTGGCCCAGAAAGCGCGCGGACCGGACAACGCCATCATCGTCAGCCCGGCACGCGATGATGCTGGCCAGCGAGCCGATGATGACCGGCTTGGAACCGATCCAGTCGTCGAGGAAACCGCCGAACACAGCGCCCAGCGCAGCCACCACGCTGGCGGCCACCCCGAAGATCAGCACATCGTCCGGCGAGATCCCGTAAGCGTTGACACCGAGCACCCCGCCGAAGGTGAACACGCCGGCCAGGCCGTCCCGAAAGACCGCCGCGGCCAACAGGTAATAGACCAGGTTGCGATCCCGGTGCCACTCACCGACCAGGTCCTGTCCAGAGCCTGCGGTAGCCGCCCAGCGCGCTCTGGGCGGGGCCGACGGCTCCCCCTGCCGGTGCCGGCAGCTTGTGCGCGGTCAACAGCAGTGGAGTCGCGAACAGCACCAACCAGCCGGCGGCCACCAGCATCGCGATCCGGACGTTCATACCGTCACCGACCGGCAGGTGCAGGAATCCGCGGGTGGAGCCTTTGCCGTCGATGCAACCGAAGTAGACGAGCAGCAACAGGCCGACGCTGCCGACGAAAGCCGCCGCCAGGCCGAAGCCGGAGATCCGCCCGGAGTTCTGCGGCGTCGCGAGCTGACGCAGCATCGCGTTGTACGGGACGCTGGCCAGATCGCCGCACGCCGCACCGACCGCGAGCAGAGCCAGGCCCGCCCACAGGTATTCCGGGCGCTCGCGGATCAGGCTCATCGCGCTGACCAGCCCGACCACCAGCCCGGTCAGCACGGTCAGGGTGAGGCGTCGCCGGCGGGGGTTCTCGACCCAGACGCCGATCACCGGGGCCAGCACCGCGATCGTCAACCCGGCGATTGCCAGCGCGCGACCCAGCCAACTCGCCGGGGTGACCCCGCCTTGCAAGCCTTTGCCGACGGCGCCGGTCAGATACACCGAGAACACGAACGTCACCACGACCGCGCTCACGCCGGCGGAGCCGGTGTCCCATAGTGCCCAGGCCACCGCTTGAGACCGCTTGGAGCTGCGCGACATGTCGTGGGTGGATTCAGTCATCGTTGGTCTGTCTACCATTGCCGCATGCCGGTACCCGCCCCCAGTCCCGACGCACGCGCAGTTGTAACCGGAGCTTCACAGAACATTGGCGAAGCGCTGGCGACCGAATTGGCAGCGCGCGGCCACAGCTTGATCATCACGGCTCGCCGCGAGGATCTGCTCAACACCGTGGCCGACCGCCTGACTGAGAAGTACGGCGTCACCGTCGAAGTGCGCCCGGCCGACCTGGCCGACCCGGCCGACCGCGCCAAGCTGGTCGACGAATTGGCCACCCGGAACATCTCGATCCTGTGCGCCAATGCCGGCACCGCGACCTTCGGTTCGGTGTCGGCGCTGGACGCCTCGGTGGAGCGGGCTCAGGTGCAATTGAACGCGGTCGCGGTGCACGACCTGGTGTTGGCGGTGCTGCCGGGAATGATCAAGCGCAGGGCCGGCGGGATCTTGATATCCGGTTCAGCAGCCGGCAATTCGCCGATCCCCTACAACGCGACCTATGCGGCGACCAAGGCGTTCGCGAACACGTTCAGCGAGTCGCTGCGCGGGGAACTGCGTAAAACCGGTGTGCACGTGACGGTGTTGGCGCCGGGTCCGGTGCGCACCGACCTGCCCGACCCGTCGGAGGCGTCGATCGTCGAGAAACTGGTGCCGGACTTTTTGTGGATCTCCACCGAGTACACCGCAAAGAAGTCGCTGGATGCGTTGGCGCGCAACAAGATGCGCGTAGTACCCGGCGTGACGTCCAAAGCGATGTCGGTAGCCAGCCAGTACGCGCCACGCGCGATCGTCGCGCCGATTGTCGGAAGCTTCTACAAGAAGATGGGCAGCTGACTACCGACGGCGTTTGGTGCCACCGCCGAACATGTTGCGGATCAGTTCGGTACCCAGCGCCTTAAGGAAGGTCTGGAAGCCGCGGCTGTTGACGAATCGACTGAACCAGCCCGGTTTCTTCGCGGGCTTCGGGCGTGTTCTTCGACCCGGTAGGGGCGGGCTGATCGGCTGGGGCCTTGGCCTTTTCGGCTTCGAGCTTCTCGTAGGCCGAGGGCGAATCGACGGTCTTGCCATATTTCTGTTGCAGTGGGCTGGCGCTGGCCGCGGCCTTGATCGCGTCGGTTCCGATCGCGGCCATCAGCGAACGCGGTGAGCGCAGCCTGGTCCAGGCGACCGGTGTCGGCGCACCACGCTCGGAGAGCACAGTCACGACCGCCTCACCGATGCCCAGCGACGTGAGCGCCGAGGCGAGGTCGTAGACGTCGGTCTTCGGGTAGGTGCGGACGGTCCTGGTCAATGCCTTCTGGTCATCGGGCGTAAATGCCCGCAGCGCGTGCTGGATGCGCGCGCCGAGTTGCGACAGCACGTCATTGGGTATGTCGGTGGGCAGCTGGGTGCAGAAGAACACGCCGACGCCGCGGGAGCGGATCAGCTTCACGGTCTGCTCCACCTGGTCCAGGAATGCTTTCGATGCGTCGGCGAACAGCAGGTGCGCCTCGTCGAAGAAGAACACCAGCTTGGGTTTGTCGATGTCGCCGACCTCGGGAAGCGACTTGAACAGCGTGGACAAGATCCACATCAAGAAGGTGGAGAACAGCACCGGGCGGGCGGCTTGGTCACCCAGTTCCAGCAGCCAAATCGTTGCGGGGGTCTTGTTGTCGCTATTGAGCAATACGTTGGGATCGAGTTCCGGCTCGCCGAAAAAGGTATCCCCGCCTTCGCCTTCCAGATTGACGAGGGCACGCAAGATGACTCCGGCCGTCTGAGCCGAAACCCCGCCCAGGTCCTTGAGATCGGCCTTACCCTCGTCGCTGGTGAGGTGGCTGATCACGGCACGCAGGTCGGCCAAATTAAACAGCTCGTACTGTTTCGACTCGGCCCAGTGGAAGATCAGACCGAGCGTCGATTCTTGAGTGCTGTTCAGGCCCAGCACTTTTGATAGCAGGATCGGTCCGAAGCTGGCGATCGTGGCCCGGACAGGAACACCGATACCTTTGGTGCCCAGCGATAGAAATTCCACCGGGAATCCACTCGGGGACCAGTCGTCGCCGGACTCCTTGGCGCGCCGTTCGATCTTGTCGCTGCTCTCGCCCGGCTTCGACAACCCAGACAGGTCGCCCTTGACGTCGGCCATCAGCACCGGCACACCCGCTGCGGAGAGCTGCTCGGCGATCACCTGCAGCGTCTTGGTCTTGCCGGTACCGGTCGCGCCGGCGACCAAGCCATGCCGGTTGACGGTGGCCAGCGGGATGCGTATTTGCGCTGTCGGGTCAGCTTTGTCGTCGACGACCACCGAGCCCAACTCCAGGGCCTGGCCCTGAACGGCGTAGCCCTTGGCGATCTGCTGCGCGGGGGTCTCGGTCGATTCACTGCTCACTGGGCCGCTGCCTCTCCCCTAGAAGTCGTGGTCGGTGATAACGGCTCGACCTTACTGGCTGTCGCGCCCAGGCGGGGTGGCTGCAGTCCGGCCAGCTAACTTTGCCTACTGTGAATGCTGTGCGGGACGAACTGGTGTGGATCGACTGCGAGATGACGGGGCTGGACCTGGGCTCGGACAAGTTGATCGAGATCGCCGTCCTGGTGACCGACAGCGAACTGAACGTTCTCGGCGACGGCGTCGACGTCGTGATTCACGCCGACGATTCGGCGCTGAACTCGATGGTCGATGTGGTGACCGAGATGCACACCCGCTCGGGGCTCATCGAGGAGGTTCGGGCGTCCACGGTGGACCTCGCGACCGCCGAGGCCGCGGTGCTCGATTACATCCGTAAACACGTCAAACAGGCGAAAACGGCGCCGCTGGCTGGCAACTCGATCGCTACAGATCGCGGCTTCATCGCGCGGGACATGCCGGCCCTGGACTCGTTTCTGCACTACCGGATGATCGATGTGAGCTCGATCAAAGAGCTGTGTCGCCGCTGGTATCCGCGGATCTACTACGGCCAGCCGGCCAAGGGGCTGGCGCACCGCGCTCTGGCCGACATTCACGAGTCCATTCGCGAGTTGCGGTATTACCGGGGCACCGCTTTCGTGCCGCCACCTGGCCCTACGACCAGCGAGATCGCCGACGTGGCCGACCAGCTCGGTGCCGAACCGCCCACACCGGAGGGAACTGATTCGGCCGCCGGGGGCACAAACGGTTAGTATCGACGGCGCTGCTGCTCGACTGGCAGCAATGGTGGCTGTAGTTCAGTTGGTAGAGCGTCAGGTTGTGATCCTGAATGTCGCGGGTTCGAGTCCCGTCAGTCACCCCAACGAGGGCCGCCGTGGTTGGGGCGTGCTGCGTGCCCAGAAGCTGTAAACCGGGTGCCGCGGAGTCGCGCCGTCGCCCAGGCCCGTTCCGGCCGCGGCTTGGCGTTGTCACCCCGGCGCTGTTCCTGGTTCCCGCACGTCTGACCGGAGTCTCGGCGGAAGGTCCTCAGCGGCGCCGGAGTTCGGCGCGCAGAGCTGCTCGGCGCATCTCGAGTTCGAAACCGCCCGCCTCGGCCGCGTAACTGATTGCGCCCGCGGCCACCCCGACCACTTGCCACAGCACAATGCCGCCTAATGCGGCCAGCCGACTACGCCCTTCGGATTCCTCGCGCTGACTCAGAGTTCCACGCATACGACAAGGCTACGAGCGTGAACTGTCGGCCCCTTGCAGGAGCCCCCAAGTCGGCGTGTCAGGCGTCCACCTGTTGAACTGCATGCGAATGAGATTGCCGGATAACCAATGTGGCGTTGCGACTCGATGTCAAGCCTTGGCGTTGCCGGCGTGCCACTGGTCCCACGGGATGTTCCAGTCGCCGAGTCCCTCGGTGCCCGACAGCGGCGGGCCGATGGTGTTGAGCACCTCGACGATGTCACCGCGCTTGGTGTTCTCGAAGAACCACTGCGCGTTACTCGGACTCACGTTGAGGCAGCCATGGCTGGTGTTGGTGTGGCCCTGAGCGCCCACCGACCACGGCGCCGAGTGCACGAAGACACCGCTGTAGGACATCTGGGTGGCGAAGTCCACCTCGGTGCGATATCCGTTGGGCGAGTTGGCCGGTACTCCATACGTTGAGGAGTCCATGATCATGTGCGCGAATCGCACACCGAGAATGTAGGTGCCGCTGGCGGTGGGGGTGCTGTCCTTGCCCATCGACGTCGGCATGGTCTTGACGACGTTGCCGTTCACCCGCACGGTCACCATCTTGGTGTTGTCGTCGGCGGTCGCGATGACCTCATCGCCGATGGTGAACTGCGACCGCGCGTTGTCCTGACCGAACACCCCGTCGCCCAGGTCGACACCGTAGGTGTTGACGGCGACGTTGACTTTTGTGCCCGGCTTCCAGAAATGTTCGGGACGCCAACGTACTTCGCGATTGTTCAGCCAGTAGAACGCACCTTCGACAGGCGGATCGGTGGTCACCACGATCGCCTTCTCGGCGGCCTCGCGGTTCGCGATGTTCTCGTCGAACTGAACTGCTACCGGCTCGCCGACACCCACCACCTCGCCGTCGCGCGGCGCGGCGTACGGCATCGTCAGGTTGTGCGGCGAGTGAGTCTGAAACGACAACTGGCGAGTGGCCACTCCGCCCAGCCCGCGGGCTTTGGCGGTCAGTGTGTACAGCCTGTTGTAGCCCAGTCGCTCGCTGGTCGACCAGCGCACGCCGTCGGGGCTGAGCTGGCCGTCGACAGAGCCGCCGTTCTCGTTGACCATCTCCACCGAGGCCAGCACACCGTTGTCGGCGCTCACTGTCACCGGGGTGTCCACCGCAACGCCCACCGCGCCATCGGTCACCGATGTGGTGAGTTTGGGCACCAGCAGGTCACCGAACGGCGTGGCCTTGTCCATGATGGCCTTGGGCGTCGGGGCGCCGCCGTTGCCGCTGCAGGCTCCCGCGCCGAAGACAGCAAGCGGCACCATCAGCACAACCAGCCATTTCCGAAACGCGTGCTGCGACCTGACAATGCGACCTGCCACCTGCGTTCTTCCTCCTCGCGACGGTAATGCTGGGTTACTGCCGAGTATTCTAAGGCGTAGAAGACTGGTAACAGGGATCCGCGATCGACGCCCGGGTCGACGATTTCGCCCGTCGGCAGAATGGCTGTTATTGTCTCAAACGCGGTCCAGCAGGACGCACGCGCCGTTAGCTCAGTTGGTAGAGCAGCTGACTCTTAATCAGCGGGTCCGGGGTTCGAAACCCTGACGGCGCACCATCAAGCATCGTTTCCGTGACTGGCCGGGGTGATGATCCGACGGGCCGCTTCCACAGCGGCTGCGCGTCGGGCCGCGACGATTGCCGGATCAGCTGCCTGAGCATCGGGATGTGGCGATTGAGCCCAGGCCAGCCCGATTCCGAAGAGCAGGACCAATAGGTCCATGGGTTCCCATGCCGCATCGACCTGCCCGGCGGCTTGCGCAGCCTTGATCACACCGATGTCTCGCACCGCGACGGATTCGCCGCCCTCGGCGGGAGGGGGATAAAGAACCAGTCCCTCGAGATTGGCCCACGTCATCATGCGTAGATGCTCAGGACGAAGACACGCCAAGTCGTAGATGTCGCCGACGAATTCCGGAACCGCATCGCCGCGCAGTGTCACCGCGGCGAAGAAATCCGCCATGTCGGCGGCGACGACGCTGCGAAACAGCGCCTCCTTGTCGGTGAAGTGGGCGTAGAGGCGTTCCTTGCTGGCCGCTGCAGACTTCGCGATCCGGTCGATCCTGGCGCCGGCCAGCCCGTACTGGGCGAACTCGGATCGAGCCGCAGCCAGGATCGTTTCCCGCAACTCTGTGGTGGTTCGCACAGCACGATTCTAACCGCACGAACTAGTTCGTTTGTTACATTGGTGAGATGCCGTCACATGCAATCGCAGATCAGCTGACCGACCCCGAAGCCGCGGCGCATCCATCGCCTCGGGTGCAGGGCCTGCGCTCTGCGTTGGACGGGCTCCAGCGCCGTATCGCTCCGCTCATCGACCTGACCCGGCCGTATGTGAGTGGCCTGGAAACGCTGCCGCACGATGGACGATTTCTGTTGGTGGGCAACCACACTCAGTTCATCGGCGGCGAGGTTCTGCTGATCCCACACTTCGTGCAACGCGCGATCCGAGCTCGCGTGCGCACCCTGGCGGATCGTCGAATCGGGGAACGTCCGGGCTTCAGCCGCGACCTGATGACGGCCTACGGCGGCGTGGTCGGCGCACCCGATGCGGCGCGGGAGCTCATGCGAGACAACGAGACAATCCTGGTGTTCCCGGGCGGGGGTCGCGAGATAGCGAAATTCAAAGGCGAGGAATACCACCTGAATTGGACAGGACGGGCTGGGTTTGCCCGCATCGCGGCGGAGAACGACTATCCGATAGTCCCGGTCGGATTGGTCGGCGGTGACGACGTTTACAAGAGCCTGTTCACCCGTGACAGCGTGATGGGTCGACTCAGTCAGACCGTCAGCACCAGGCTGTCGGGGAATTCGGACATGGCGATGCCGCTGATGCGAGGCCTCGGGCCCACCCTGATTCCACGGCCGCAGCGGATGTATCTGCAATTCGGACAGCCGATCGAGACGACGCGGCCCGAGGGCGCATCGGCCGACGAATGGGTCGCGACGGTGAAGGGGCGAACACAAGGTTCGCTCGAAGCAATCCTTGACGCGCTGTTGGAGATTCGCGCCGGGGATCCGTTCCGCGAACTCAGCCCGCTGGCATGGACGAGGGCCGTCCGGGCAAGCTGAACGTCGCTACTTGTTGCGGATTCGGCGCACCGTCAGAGCTGCGGCAAGCGCAGCGATGCCGGCCAGCGAGACCACAACTACGGGCTTCTTGACGAACCCGATCGCCCGGGCCTTGGCATCGTCGGCGAGTCGGCGGGGATTGGCCCGCACGGCCAGCGAGTCGACGGTCGACGCGAGCTGGTCGCGGGCCTTGTCGATCTCCTGCTTGATGGTGTCGGGATCCCGCTCCGCCACTCTCGTCCTCCCTGTCGTCGGCGAACCCGGACCAGGCTCGGTCTAGGTTAATGCCTGCCGACCTACCCTAGATCAGCCGGCATTAATCTCACCTGCCGGAACAGAAAGGCAGCTCCGTGACCGACACCGCACGCCTCGCTCCGGGCGACAAAGCGCCCGCGTTCACCCTCCCCGACGCCGACGGCAACAAGGTCTCGCTGGCCGACTTCAAGGGCCGCCGGGTCATCATCTACTTCTACCCCGCCGCGTCCACGCCTGGTTGCACCAAGCAGGCCTGCGACTTCCGTGACAGCCTGGGCGAGCTCACCGGTGCCGGCCTCGATGTCGTCGGCATCTCCCCCGACAAGCCGGAGAAGCTGGCCAAGTTCCGCGACGCGGAGAAGCTGACGTTCCCGCTGCTGTCCGATCCCGAACGCAAGGTGCTGACAGCCTACGGCGCATTCGGCGAGAAGAAGATGTACGGCAAGACCGTTCAGGGCGTGATCCGCTCGACGTTCGTGGTCGACGAGAAGGGCAAGATCGCGCAAGCCCAGTACAACGTCAAGGCGGCACACACGACAACAAAGATCAAGCGTTTCCTGGACCTGTACGGACCGCAGAGCGACGGCTAAGGCGGGTTCGGTTCAGTTGGAGTACACCCTGACCGATGAACTACGAGGCAGAGTCCTAAAGGCACACGGCCCCAAGCACATTGCGAATGCGAGTGCGAAGCACACAGACAGCGACACGCACTCACACACACGTAGTGCCGTACACCAAGCACTACATGCACACACGTGGTGCGTCCGCCATTACCAGGGAAATCCCTGTATACACCGGCGCCTCGTCCGGCCTACCGTGTGCACAGGGAGGGGCGATAAGGTCCGCCTCCGAGCACGGATGGGGCAATGATGAAGACAACGCGAATCGGGATCATGGCTGTAGCGATGGCTAGCGCAGCAATCGGGTTGGCCGGCGCCGCATCGGCCGAACTAACCGACGGCACCTACCAGCTGACATACCTGGACCCAGGGCCACCTCCCAGAAATATCGTCATCACTTCTTGTGGCGACGGCTGCAAACACTTGCAAATTACCGGGCCATATAACGCTGTGGATTATCACTTACAGGGAGACACCTGGACCGCTCCGTCAGCCGACGGTTCCCTCTTGACGATCGACAACAACACTCTTGCTGGATCGGCCAACAGCCGGGCTTATCAGCTGACCAAGATCGGTTGACGGGACAGGCCACGGGAGGCCCAGTACAACGTCAAAGCCACCGCGCACGTTGCCAAGCTGCGGCGCGAACCCTCGGTCTGAACGCACCAGAACACGCGCCCGCGAGAAGATTGCTACCGTCCAGCGAACGACGGGTGAAAGAAGCTCGAGTGCCGTTGGCCCGAGGCAGCCAGGCGTCCAACGCGGCATGCTCCGCGAGGAATAGACGCCGCGACCACGCGGCTTCAGCCAGAGTGACTCGAAAACCCGATACCGAAACGCTCAAGGCGCTCAACAACGACATCACCGACGAGTTCCGCGCTAACGCCGGCAAGGTCGGCGGGCGATTCGAAGGCAACCAGCTGTTGCTACTCACTACGAAGGGCGCGAGGTCCGGCGAGCCGCGCGTCGCGCCGCTGGTGGCCTTCCGTATCGACGGCAAGCTGCTGATCGTCGCCGGTTACGGCGGCGCCGACGTCAACCCGGCGTGGGTGCACAACCTTCGGGCCCACCCGCGGGCGCACGTTGAAGTCGCCACCGACGCGTTCGACGTTGTGGCGCACGAGCTCGACTCGTCCGAACGTGAGGCGATCATCCCCAAGATCAACGCGACCGTACCGGCGTTCGCGTTCGCCAACTACCAGTCAAAAACTAAGCGCAGGATCCCGATATTCGAGCTACAGGCGGACGAGTCATGATCGACTGCAATGGCTCTCGTTCTACCTGCGGTCGGCCGAACAACCTCGGTGCCACCGGCCACGTGGCGAACTTGCGACGCGACGTGGACGTCTAGCCGAGATTAGCCAGCAGCAGTGCCTCGGCGGTCGCTGCCCGTTCCAGCACACCGAGGTCCAGGCTCTCATTGACGCTGTGTGCCTGGGTCGCAGGGTCTTCCACGCCGGTGACCAGGATCGCCGCTGTGGGGAACGCCGCGGCGAACTCGGCGATGAACGGGATCGAGCCGCCCATGCCCATTTCGACCGGCTCGACGCCCCACGCCTGCCGAAACGCTGCCCGCGCGACGTCGTAGACCGGGCCGGTGACGTCGATGGCGTAGGGCTGACCGACGTCGCCGGGAGTCACCGTCACATGCGCACCCCACGGGGCGTGCTGATCGAGGTGCTCGGACAACGCCTGGAGATGTGCGGCGGCGTCACCGCCCGGCGCGACCCGCATGCTGATCTTGGCGCGAGCCCGCGGGATCAGGGTGTTCGACGACGCGGCGATCGATGTGGTGTCGATGCCGATCACCGTGATCGCCGGCTTGGCCCACATCCGTTGCGGCACCGACCCGGAGCCGATTTCGGCGACGCCGTCCAGCAAGCCCGACTCGGCCCGCACCCGGTCGGCGGGGTAATCGACTGCCGCGGCGGTGCTTTCGTGCAGACCTGCCACCGCCACATTGCCGTCGTCGTCGTGCAGGCTGGCCAGCAGCCGCGTCAGAACCATCAACGCATCCGGGACCACCCCGCCCCACAGGCCGGAGTGCAGGCCGTGATCGAGGGTGGCCACCTCGACCACGCAGTCGGCCAGCCCGCGCAGCGACACGGTCAGCGCAGGAACGTCGGTGCTCCAGTTGTCCGAGTCGGCGATGACGATCACGTCGGCGGCCAGCGCGTCACGATGGGCGGCCAGCAGCCGGCCCAGCGACGGCGAACCGGATTCTTCTTCGCCTTCGACGAACACCGTCACGCCGACCGGCGGCTTGCCGCCATGCGCCCGAAACGCCGCCAAATGCGTTGCGATACCGGCCTTGTCGTCGGCACTGCCGCGTCCGTAGAGTCGGCCGTCGCGTTCGGTCGGCTCGAACGGCGGCGACGCCCACTGAGCGGGGTCGCCTTCGGGCTGCACGTCGTGGTGGGCGTACAGCAGCACGGTCGGCGCTCCCGGCGGCGCGGGGTGCCGTGCGATGACGGCCGGCGCGCCACCCTCGCTGACGATCTGCACGTCGGCAAAACCGGCTTGCGACAACAGATCTGCGGTGGCCTGGGCGCTGCGGTGCACCTGGTCGCGGCGGGCCGGGTCGGCCCACACCGACTGGATGCGCACCAGGTTTTCCAAATCCTCGCGCACCGACGGCAACAACTCGCGTACGCGTTCGACCAGATCGCTCATGGTCGTCGAGGCTAGCTAGGGCAGTTCCAGGATGGCCACCGCCGCCGCGGTATCGGCTTCGTGCGTCAGCGACACGTGGATCGTCACGTCCTTCAGATGCTTGGCGATGTCACCGGTCAGCCGCACCTTCGGCCGGCCCCACATGTCGGTGATCACCTCGATGTCGCGATGGATGTCCTCGCGCAACACCGGCCGCTGCGAGAACCGCGATCCGGACCAGGCCTTGATCACCGCCTCCTTGGCCGCCCACCGCGCCGCCAGGTGGCGTGCCGCCGACGAACTCTTGTCCGAGGCGTCACGCCGCTCACCCGGCGTGAAGGTCTCGGCGAAGACCGTTCCGGGCTGGTCGACCTGCTCGGCGAATTCAGCGATGGAGACAAGGTCTATCCCCACTCCGACGATGCTCATTGGCAGAAACCTATCGGACGTTCACCGGGGGTGGTCAAAGGCGGTACACGTCGTCGTCGCCCAACCGTGCGTCCGCGTCGAGCAACATCGCCGCTTCCTGCCGCTTCTCGGACACCTCGTGGTCGAAACGACGGTCGGCCGGCCGCTCGTACATCGGGCGACCGCCGGCGATCGCCGACGCCAGTCGGCGCTGTCCGGCCAGCAGGCGGGCGTCTGCCCTGCGCAGGTAATCCGCGCGCTGCTCGTCGTCCAGCGTGGCCAGGAAGGCCTGCGGGTGCACCAGCGCGACCAGTCCGGACACGTGGCCGAACCCGAGGCTGGTCACCAGCCCGGCCTTGAGCGGGAACTTCTCGCCGAGCCGCAGCGTGTCGCGTACCCAGACGAAGTGCGCCGAGTTGGCGAGTTCGTCGTCGACGCAGTCCAGGCTGCGGTTCGGCGGGATCACGCCGTCGCGCAGGATCTGGCACAGGCCCATCATCTGGAAGACCGCCGCGCCACCCTTGGCGTGCCCGGTGAGGCTCTTCTGCGACACGATGAACAGCGGCGCTCCGTCGGAGCGGCCGATCGAATCCGCCAGTCGCTCATGCAGTTCGGTCTCGTTGGGATCGTTGGCCAGCGTCGAGGTGTCGTGCTTGGAGATCACCGCGACGTCGTCGGCGCCGACGCCCAGCTTGGCCAGCGACCGGGCCAGCGGCGAATCCTTGCCGCCACGGCCGGCACCCAGCGCGCCCAGACCCGGCGCCGGGATCGAGGTGTGCACACCGTCGGCGAACGACTGCGCGTAACCGACCACCGCGAGCACCGGCAGACCCATCTTGACCGCGAGATCACCGCGGGCCAGCAGGATCGTGCCGCCGCCCTGGGCTTCCAGGAAGCCGAGCCGGCGCCGGTCGTTGGGCCGGGAGAACTTCGCGTCGCTGATGCCTCTGCCGCGCATCATCGAGGTGTCGGCGGTCGCGGCCATGTCACCGAAGCCGATGATGGCCTCCAGCGTCAGGTCGTCGAACCCGCCCGCGACCACCAGCTCGGCCTTGCCGAGGCGGATCTTGTCCATGCCCTCCTCGACCGAGACCGCCGCCGTGGCGCACGCGCCGACGGGGTGGATCATGGCGCCGTAGCTGCCGACATAGCACTGAATCACGTGTGCGGCAACGACGTTCGGCAGGACCTCCTGCAGGATGTCGTTCGGCTTGTTCCGGCCGAGCAGGTTGCCGTGATACATCGTCTGCATCGACGTCATACCGCCCATGCCGGTGCCCTGGGTGCTGGCCACCAGGCCCGGGTGCACCCACCGCATCACCTCGGTCGGGGTGAAACCCGACGACAGGAACGCGTCGACGGTGGCGACGATGTTCCACAGCGCCACCCGGTCGACCGAGGTGGCCATGTCCGGGCTGATGCCGTACACCGTCGGGTCGAACCCGGTCGGGATCTGCGCACCGACGGTCCGCGACAGCTTGGTCTTGCGCGGCACACGAATCTCGGTGCCCGCCTTGCGGGTAACCTGCCAGTCGCCGGAATCGGGGACCGGCCGCACCACAGTGTGCTCACCGTCGGACTCGGCGAACGCGCGGGCTTCGGCCTCCGAGGAGACGACGAACGTGAAGTCCTTGTCCAGGAACACGCTCACCAGCAACGGCGAGGCGTGATCGGGGTCGATCGCGCCGTCGTCGACGAACTCGCGGATGCCGACCCGTTCCACGACGACGTCGTGGTAGCGCTCGACCAGCTCGGCCTCGTCGACCAGATCGCCGGATTCGGTGTCATACCAACCGGGTTGGGGGTCGTCCTCCCACTTGATCAACCCGGTGGTCCAGGCCAGCTCGAGCACGCCGGCGGCCGACAGTTCGTTGTCGACCTCCATCTCGAAGCGGGTCCGCGACGAACCGTACGGGCCGAGTTCGGCACCGCCGACGATGACCACCAACTCCGACGGGTCGAGGTCGAGCTCGCCCCACACCGGCGGCGGGGCCGGAGTGAAGCCGCGCGGCGGCGACGGCAGCGCGGCGATCGTCCCCTCAGCGGCGGCGTCGTCGTCGGCCGCGGCTTCGCGGCGGTCGATCTCCTCACGCGCTTTGGCAGCCAGCTCGGCCATGTCCAGTTCGACGTCGCCGAGACCGCCGGTGAAGTCCACCTTGATCGGCGCGGTGGCTGCGGCCGCCTTCGACTCGATGCCGCAGAGTCCGAGCAGCATCGCAGCCATCTCGTCGGTGGAATACGTTGTCACACCGGCTTCTTCGACGGCGCTGACGATAGCGTCGTTGTGGCCCATCAGCCCGGTGCCGCGTGTCCACCCGATCAGCGCGTGGGCCAGGCTGACGCGCTGCGCCCACGACGACTCGGCACTCCAGCGGGTCACCACCGCGTCCAGCGCCGACTTGGCTTCACCGTATGCGCCGTCGCCGCCGAACATTCCGCGGTTGGGTGAGCCGGGCAGCACCACATGCAGCCGCGATGCGATGTCGCGTTCGGCGCCGATCTTGGACAGGCCACCGATCAGCCGCTGCACCGCCCACAGCAACACCTTCATTTCCATCTCCGAGCGCGAACCGGCCTCGGACAGGTCGCCGACCACCCGCGGCGCCGCGAACGGGAACAGCAGCGTGGGGGTTTGCGCGTCCTTGATGTGAATCGACTGCGGCCCAAGGCTTTCGTTCTGCTCGCTGCCGACCCACTCGGCGAGCGCGTCGATGTCGGAGTAGGACGCCATGTTGGCCGCCACGACCCACAGCGCCGCGCCGAAGCGGGCGTGGTCGCGGTACAGGTTGCGGTAGAAGGCCAATCGTTCGTCGTCGAGCTTCGATGTCGTCGCGATGACGGTGGCACCACCGTCGAGCAGCTGACCGACCACCGATGCGGCGATCGAGCCCTTCGACGCGCCGGTCACCACTGCGACCTCGTGGCTGAAGCGGCCGGCGTCCGGGTTCTCCGCGCCGGCAGCGATCCGGCCGAACAGCGAAGCGTGAATCTGCTTGCCGGCTGCCAACGCCCGGCCCTGCCACCAGGTCGCCTGGGTCGCCACCACGTGGCCGGCGCCCTCGAACCGCTCGGACAGCCGCGCCCAGTCGGCGTTGGCCTCGTCTTCGTCGACCAGCCACAGCTTGACCAGGTCTTCACGAGCGCTGGCCCAGCGGTCGTCGAACAGCACGGCCTTCTTGCCGTCGAACACCGGCGCGACCAGTCGAGGCCAGTCCGCGCCGAGTTCGGCGGTGACCAGGTCGATCAGCTCGGCATCGGTGGTGGCCGGCGGCGCGCTGACCGGGTCGTCCAATCCGAGCTGGCCCAGCACCAGGCGGGCCGCCGACGCGAGCACGCCGTCGCGGCCGGTGATCTGCTCGGTGAACTCACCCAGCGCGGCCGCATCGACGGTCGCACCGCCGCCACCACCGGTGGACGGCAGCGCCACCGCGATTCCGCGGCGGGCGGCCACCGCCGCGACCGCGGCGTCGATGACGCGGTCGACGGCGGCGGAGTCAGCCAGCGCGCCCTCGTGCAGGTTGCCCATCGCACCGCCACGAACGCTGGTGCCCTCGCGGGTGCCGAGCGCGACCTCGACCGTGACGTGCTTGACCCAGCCTTCGCCGAGCTCCCAGGTCTTCGTCACCCGCTCGGCGATCGCCGCGGGCCGCTTGCCGGACGGGCCGAGCACCGTGCGCAGCTGGTCGTTGATCGCGTCGGAAAGCACTGGGCCGTAAGGCTTGTAGGTGCGCGCGAGCTTGGTGACCTGCGCCCGCAGCCCGGCCAGGTCGGCCTCGGCGGCGCCATCGATGGCACCCAGGTTCAGCTCGGAACCCAGGTCGACCAGCAACTGGTTTCGCCGCGACGAGGCGCCGTCGGTGATGGACTCGATGGAGTCCAGCTCCTCGATCTGGTCGATCCGCATCTTGGCCGACAGCGCGATCAGCGCCAGCGTGGCGTCGGCGGCGTCGAACGTGATGTCGTCGGGTCTCGGAGCGCCGGACGGAGCTACGGCGGGAGCCGGGGCGCGGCGGGTGCGGCCTCGGCACTGGCGGGCGCCTCGGCCGCCTGAGACGCATCCGGAGCCTCGTCGAGCCGACGTCCTCGGGCTCGGGGTCGGTGTCGGTGGCGAACAGCACGGCGGCGTCGCGCTCGGCGTTGAGCACTTCCACTGTGCTGTGGGCATATTCGGGCAGCTTGAGGGTGTTGGTGGCCAGCCCGGCGACGGTCGGTGCCGACTTCACGCCGATCTCGACGAACCGCTCCACACCCAGACCGCCCGCGGCCTCCTCGGTGAACAGCAGGTCCTGGGTTTCGATCCAGCGCACCGGGCTGGCGAACTGCCAGGCCAGCAGCTCGATGATCACGGTGCGCGCCAAGTCGAACGGGCGCTCGGTGCGCCAGTAGTCGTAGTCGCGAGGATCTCGTCGAGCGGCTCGGCCGGCACCAGATCGCGGATCTCCTGGATGAAGTCGCGGTCGAGGGTGAACGGCCGCGGCACCAGGTTCGGGAATATAACGCCCGATGATCAGCTCGGGGTCCTTGCCGCGCGGCATGAGCCCGTTCCAGCGAGCGACGGAATTCGGCGACGCCGACCCGCAGCACCTCGGAGTGGAACGGCACGTCGATGCCCGGCACCAGGATGAACGAGCGCTTGCCGCCGCTGATTTCGCGGCGCCGCTCCACCTCTGCTTCGAGCTCTTCGAGTCCGCGCACCGTGCCGGCGATCGCGTACTGCGAGCCACGCAGGTTGAAGTTCACGATCTGCAGGAACTCGCCGGTGCGCTGCGAGATCTCCTCGACGAACGCCGGCACGTCGGCGTCGTCGAGATCGATCTGCGACGGACGGATCGCGGCAAGCCGGTAGTTGGAGCGGCCCAGCTCGTCGCGCGGCACGATGTCGTGCATGTTCGAGCCACGCTGAAACACCGTCTCCAGCAACGCTTCCAGCCCGTAGATGTCGCTCACGCAGGCCAGCGCCGTGTACTCGCCGACGGAGTGGCCGCAGGCGATCGCGTCCTCGACGAACGCGCCCTGCTCTCGCATCTCGGCAACCTGGGCGGCGGCCACCGTCGCCATCGCAACCTGGGTGAACTGGGTCAGGTACAGCACGCCTTCGGGGTGTTGGTAGTGCACGCCGCTGGCGATGAGAGCTGGTCGGGTTGTCCCGCACCACATGCAGAATCGAGAAGCCCAGCGTTTCGCGGGTGTACTTGTCGGCGTCGTCCCACACTTTGCGGGCGGCCTTGGAACGGGCCCGGACCTCCATGCCCATGCCCTTGTGCTGGATACCCTGACCCGGGAACGCGTAGACCGTCTTGGGCGCGGCGAGACGCGCCGTCGCCGACATCACCAGATCCGAACCGATCCGCGCGGCGACCTCGAAAACCTCTGCGCCCCGGTCGATTCCGACCCGGTCGACCCGGAAGTCGACCTCGTCGCCGGGCTGCACCATGCCCAGGAAGCGGGCCGTCCAGCCGATCAGCCGGGCCGGCGGGCGGGCCTGGCCGTCGGTGGCGGTGACGACGTGTTGCGCGGCGGCCGACAGCCACATCCCGTGCACGATCGGCGATTCCAGACCGGCCAGCAATGCGGCAGACCGGTCGGTGTGGATCGGGTTGTGGTCGCCGGACACCACCGCGAACGGCCGCATGTCGACCGGCGCGGTCAGCGTGACGTCGCGCCGGCGACGCCGCGGGGTGTCGGTGGCGTTCTCGGAGACCGCGCCACCGGCCCGCAGCGGGTCGGTGAGTTCGGCGGCACCGGTGCGGCCACGAATCGCGAACCGCTCCTCCATGGTGGCGAGCACCGTGCGGTCCGCCGCGGCGACGGTCACCGAGATCGGGACGACTCGGCCGACCTCGGTGTCGGTAGCCACCGAAGCCGTTGCGGTGACGGTCAATTCGGCCGGCACCTTGGGCAGTGCGGCGACCAGGTGAGCGGCATGGTCCAAATGCACCAGGCTCAGCAGGCCTTCCACGACGGGGACGCCTTCGCCGGTGACCGCGGACCCGATGGCCGCGAAGACCGCGGGCCAGCACCGGCCGACCAGAGCGTCGGGCACCGTGGTCAGGGTCGGCGCCAGCGGCTCGCCGAAGATGGCGGTGACGCCGGTGTGGTCGGCGACCCGCTCGGGGTCCCAGTGCACGTTCACGGTGGCTGTCCCGTTGTGCACCCGCGGCAGCGTCTCCGGGCTCTCGGCACCGGCGGCGATCGCGAGCACCGAACGCATGGCCTCGATCGCGTCCTTGGTGCGGATCACCGGCATCCCGCCGTCAATTGTGCTGGCGGGCAAGCTGAATCGGATGTCGATCCACACGCCGGCGATCGGCACACTCAACACAACCTGGTCACCGTCGGTCTGCAGGCGCGCGCCGGTGGACGAGTGCGTGGCTCGCGGCTCGCGGGATTCGTCACCGCCGTGGTGCACCTGCCATTCGGCGGGATCGGCGATGCGGTGCACCGGGTTGGTGGCGGTGCGGCCGGCCCACAACACATCTGGCGCGTCGAGCACGGTGGCCAGCGGCCCGCGCACATCGCTGCGGTGCTGCCGCCGTGCGGTGACCGCCGTCGGCGTCGCTCCGGTCGAGAGCACCTCATCGACGGCGGCTTGCTCGAAGCGGTCCAGCAATTCGCCGACCGGCTCGTCGAGCCGGGTGATGCCGGCAACCGCGGCGGTGCCGGGGATGATGCACACCTGGTCGGCGTCATAGCGGGCGTCGTGGGCCTGCCACAGCGAATCGCTTCGCCACCAACGGCGTACGTCCTTGTCGATGACCGGCACGAAGTTGACCGGCTTGCCCAGCGTCTTGCACAGCGTGACGAAGAACGGCACATCGGCGGGGTGCAGCAGCACGGTTTCGGCGTCCGGGTAGCGGGCACGCAGCGCAGCGATGGCCTCGTCGGGGTTTTCCAGCAGTGCGGCATCGTCGAAGAGCGTCTCGATCGGCCCGGAGTCCAGCGGGTCCAGCCGCGCCTCGGCGCGCTGCAGCATCTGCTGGAACCGGTCGCGCCAGGTGTCGGCCAGCCAGGGGCTGCCCGGCTCGGCGGTGTCGGCCGTGCTGTCGCCGTCGCCGATGGCCAGCTCGACGTAGCGCTGCAACCACTGCAGGTAGGTCATCTCGGCGACGTCGCCGAAGTACGGCTTGGCGGTGTTGGCCATCGCGGCGATGATCTCGTCGCGACGCTCGGCGACCGCCTCGGCGTCTCCGGCGACCTCGTCGAGCAGCCGGCCGCAGCGCGAGGCGGTGTTGTCGATCTCGTGGATGTCGGCGCCGAGCTGGCTACGGCCGGAAGCCATGCCGCCCTGCGCTTTTCCGGCGCCGACCCAATGCTCGGTGCCCTGGATGTCGACCAGCATCTGCTTGACCGACGGCGACGTGGTGGCCTCCAGTGTCGCCATCGCCGCGGTGCCGACCAGGATGCCGTCGATGGGCATCAGCGGGAAGCCGTAGGACTGCGCCCAGCGCCCGGACAGGTATTCGGCCGCCCGCTCGGGGGTGCCGATGCCGCCGCCGACGCAGACGGTGATGTTGGGCCGTGACCGCAATTCCGAGTAGGTGGCCAGCAGCAGATCGTCGAGGTCTTCCCACGAGTGGTGACCGCCGGCGCGTCCACCTTCGACGTGCATGATGACCGGCTTGGTCGGCACCTCGGTGGCGATGCGGATGACCGAGCGGATCTGCTCGACGGTGCCCGGTTTGAACACCACGTTGGTGATGCCGATCTCGTTGAGCTCCTCGATCAGCGCGACGGCCTCTTCCAGCTCGGGGATGCCCGCGCTGATCACCACGCCGTCGATCGCCGCACCGGACTGGCGGGCCTTCTGCACCAACCGTTTTCCGCCGACCTGCAGCTTCCACAGATACGGGTCGAGGAACAGCGCGTTGAACTGGTAGGTGCGGCCGGGCTCGAGCAGCCCGGCGAGCTCCTTGATGCGGCCGTCGAAGATCGGTTCGGTGACCTGCCCGCCGCCGGCGAGCTCGGCCCAGTGCCCGGCGTTGGCCGCGGCCGCGACGATCTTGGCGTCGACGGTGGTCGGGGTCATGCCCGCCAGCAGAATCGGTGACCGGCCGGTCAGCCGGGTGAACTTCGTGGAGAGCTTGACCCGGCCGTCGGGCAGGCTGACCACCGACGGGGCGTAGCTCGACCAGGGCCGGGCTACCTCAGGAACGGCGCCGACGGTGAACAGGTTGCGCTGACCGCCGCGGGTCGCCGCGGGCACGATCCCGACGCCGAGCCCGCGGATGACCGGCGCGGTCAACCGGGTCAGGATGTCGCCGGGGCCCAGGTCGAGAATCCAGCGAGCGCCGGCCTCGTGGACCCGGATCACCTCGTCGACCCAGTCGACGGGCTGGACCAGGATGGCCTCGGCCATCGCGCGGGCCAACCCGACATCGATGCCGACCTGCTGCGCCCAGTCACCGACGATGTCGATGCTGTCGGCGAGCCTCGGCGTGTGGAAGCCCACCTCGACCTGGACCGCGTCGAAGACCGGCGCGAAGACGTCGCCGCCGCGGATCTTGTTCTTGCGGTCGGCTTCTTCCTTCTCCGAGATCTGCCGGCAGTACAGCTCGAAGCGGGACAGCTGCTCGGGGGTGCCGGTGATGACGACCGAGCGCCGGCCGTTGCGGATCGACAAGACGGGCGGCAGCACGGTCCGGACGTCCTGGGAGAAGTCCTCGAGCAGCCGGTAGATGCGCTCGGGGTCGGCGTTGCTGACCGACACCATCGGCGAGCGGTCGCCGAGCACCGAGATCCCGCGTCGCCGCGCCACCAGCGTGCCCGCCGCGCCGATCAGCTGCGCCATCGCCAGCAGCTCGATATCGCGCGCTCCCGCCGCTTTCAGGGCCTCGACGGCCAAGATGCCCTGCGAGTGTCCGACGACGGCCACCGGCGGGGTCTTGATCAAGTCCATGCCCTGGCGCGCCAGGGTGCGGATCGCGGCGATCTGGGTGAGCAGGACGCCGGGCAGCGACACCGCGGCCGAGGTCAGCTGCTTGGCGGACGGAACCGGATCCTCCGCGGCCAGCGCGCGCACCCAGCGCAGCGGCTCGAAGCCGATGGGCCGCACGACGACGAGCTCGTTGGCGACCGGCTCGAGCAGCAGGTCGACCTCGCCGACCAGCGTCGCCAATTCGGACTCGATGCCGGCCGAGGACACCAGCTCTTCCAGCGTTTCCAACCACGCGCCGCCCTGGCCGCCGAAGGCGACGGCGTAAGGCTCACCGTCAGTCAGACGATCGACGAGCGCATGGGTGCCGTGGCCGGCCTCGGCCGTCCCGTTGTGGTCAGCAGACACCCGATGGTGCTCGTAGATCGTCACGTCTTTATCTCCCTCAAGCGCTCATTCTGTCGCCTACTTGCCGGAGCCGCGGTGCCCCGTAAATAGCCGCTCCAGATCCCGACTGAGCCCCCGTCGCATCGGCCACGTCTCGACGGACCCGGCTTCAGCGGGTCAGGCCAAAGGGGCGTCATCGGCTGCACTAAGAGTGTCATAAGAAATCCGCGGGTTTCGGCCGCAAATTGGTTACTGGTGAGTTCTACGCGCGAGTAATGGTGGGCTGGGTAACACTCCGCTCGACGGCGGCTCACGGCGTCGCGGACCAAACCTGCTGCATGCAGGTGGTTACGGTCGAGTAGCTATAACTGCGCAGATCAAAGCAGTATTGTTATCTAATCGTTACCTTGAAAATCTGCGCTTCATCGGCGTGCCGTTAGCGGCGACGAGACGTCGCGCTGTGATTGACAAAAAATCGGGCCGTCTGGCAATCCGGCAGGAGTTTGCTGGAAACTTACCCGTGAGTAGCCTCAGGCCCACTGGCCGAATTGCGGCGTGCAGATGGTCGTTGATATCGACGCCCGACGCCAGCCGGCGGGAAGGGCACTCGTCACAGTATCACGATCGATGGTCGGCTGCTCCCTATGCTTCTGGCCAGCGCGTCCGCGGTGCGCTGATGGCCGAGGAACTCGAAACCGCAGACGACCACGGCCGGCGCCGCCGTCACGACCAGCAGGCACGAGCGGCGTCGAAACGCCGGCGGACGCGAGGCCTACCGCGGAGCCCAACACCGCCAGCGTCATCAGCACGACCGCCCCGTAAAACCCGTCCCAGGCCCGGGTCAGCAACAGATAGGTCCCGAAAACGGCTCCGACGTAGACGCCGACCGGCAGCGCGACCGCGACGACGGTGGCCACCGAGCTCAGCGCGGACCGGTGCTCGATGAAGTCCGCGGCCGCGTGCAGCCCGGCGCCGGTGGCGACGATCGAACCGAACACCGCGATATGCAGATAGCCGTAGCCGATCGAGCGGTCGCGATGCGCGTGCAGCAGATCGGCGGCCGGCACCACGAAGTAGACCCACCACATGCCGAAGGTCAGCCCGGTCCCGGCGACCGCCACCAGCACGGCATCCGTCGACCAACCCTGCTCGGCGACCACCGCCGACAGCGAGGCGACCGTGCCCACCACGCCTTCGCCGAGCGCGATGATCGTCAGCAGTCCGTTGCGCTCTGCGATGTGGTGTGCATGCCACGGCGTTCCGCCCATCCGCTTTTCGGCGAGGAGCGGGCCGCGTCACCTCGATTCCGATCATCACCGCAAACAGCGCGAAGGTGACACCCAACGACGTGTCGACGATCGCGATCGCCACCCAACCGAGCTGCGCGACGGTGATGGTCGACGGCGTACGTCAGGCACGCGGCCTTTCGTTCCGGGTCTTGCCTGGCGGCACGCAGCCACTGGATCACCATCGCGACCCGCATCACCACGTAACCGGCGACCAGCGCCCGGTTGTCGACGTGCGCGCCCGTCGGCGATCGAGGCGAACACCTGCGGAATCCCCAGCGCGAGAACCAGCACGCCGACCATCTGCAGCATCGTCGTCAGGCGGTACACCCAGTCGTCGGTGTCATAGGCCGAGGCGAACCAACTGAAATTGATCCACGCCCAGCGACACCGCAAACGTGGCGAAGCTGAAGCCGGCCAACCCCGCACCGACGTGACCCGATGCCAGCATGTGCGCGAATTGAGACGCGGCGACGCCGAAGGCGATGACGAACGTCAGGTCGAACAGCAGCTCCAGTGGAGTCGCGACCCGGTGCGGCTCGTGCGGGTCACGGCCGGACATCCGGCGGAGCCGGTGGGCCCGGACCACGCCGTTTGCGTGGCTTGCAGGTTCGCTCACCCGATTATTTTCACCCGGTCTCAATTGGGTGACCCCTTTGCACCGAGACCGTTAACTCTTGGCGGCAGTCTGTACGATCCTCCCCATGCCGCTGGTCAGTGGAGCGACTGCCGCCGGATTCTGTATCGTTCGGCAGCTCGAATACGCGGAGTTCGGTGAGCTTTACGTCGCCGAGCATCCGCGGCTTCCGCGCCTTCAGTTGCTTCAGCTGATCCCGGCCGAAATTTCGGCCGACCTGGATTACCGCGAGGACTTCAACCAGGCAGTCGGACCTGGCGGCGACGCTGTGGCACCCGAACATCCTCGGGCTGACCGACCGCGGCGAGTTCGAGGATCAGCTGTGGATTTCGACGGACTACCTCGAAGGCAGCGACGCGGCCCAACTGCTCGGCGACAGCTATCCCGACGGCATGCCGCCGAAGATGGTGATCGAGATCGTGTCCGCGATCGGCGAAGCGCTGGATTACGCCCACGACCGCGGAGTGCTGCACCGCTACGTGAATCCCGGCAACATTCTGGTCAGCAAAGCACCGCCCGACAAGCGACGAATTGCGCTGTTCGGCTTCGGCGTTGCCCGGCCCATCGGCGACAAGACCAACACCCTGACCCGGCCGGGGTCATCATCGGCACCGCGAGCTATACCGCTCCCGAGCGGCTGATGGACGACGCGGTCGACGGTCGGGCCGACCAATACGGCTTGGCGGCCACCGCGTTTCACCTGTTGACCGGCTCGCCGCCGTTCGCGCACTTCAACCCCGCCGTGGTGATCGGCAAGCACCTCAACGAACGACCGCCGCGGCCGAGCGACGTCCGGCCCGATCTGACCGAGTTCGACGCGATCTTTGCCCGCGCACTCTCCCAAGATCCGGTCGACAGATTCCGGCGGTGCCGAGACTTCGCCCGCGCGCTGGAGTTGAACGGCGGCAAGCGATCACACGTCCGCGCGACGACCGATTTCCTCGGCGCATCCGACAACCAGGACGCCGGCACTACCGCCGCGCTCGCCGCACCGACGAACAACGGAGTCGCGCCGACCGAGCCCGCGGCACTCGCCCCTCCGGTCACCGAAGTCGCCCGTGCTGTCGCCCGCCGAGGCTGCCGGCTCAGCCGCGCGTCGACGTTGTCGCCAGCCGGCCACCGCACCGCGACGACGATGATGACGGCGACTTCGATGACGCACGATCGGCGCGGCGCGCAGTCGCCGCAAAAAGCAGACTGCGGCCATCGCCGGCACGATCCTGGTCGTCGTGCTGGCGTGGTTCGTCGGCGTCCGAGCTCTGCGCTCAGCTTCGCAATCCGACGACACGCCAACAAGTGTCGAGACCACGTCCGCCGAGCCTGCCGTCCCGCCGGCGATCGCCACTCCGCCGCCGATGGCACCGCCGCCCCACCTCCGCGCCGGTGATGGCGCCCCCGCCGCCTGTCGTCACCACGTCGGCACCAGTCACGACCAGCAAGGTCGCGCGCCCGTCACGACCACCGACCACCGTCACGCAGACCACCCGGGCGAGCACGACTCCACCGAAATCGACCGACGCCCGCCACGACGACCCCGAGCGGACTGGACACCCGGCCCGCGCTCGGCATGCCCTGCGGCCCGGATCAGAATGGCGCGGCGGCCGTCTCGAACGGGGGCGGCCCGGTCAACTGTGTGAGCACCCCGGGCGGATTCGCCTGGGAACCGCCCGGCGTGCAGCCCGGAGGGTAATCGGCGGCGACTAGCCCGGGATCGGTGAAAACCCGCGCCCAGAATCGTGTCGAGTGCATCGTTCCGATGGCCTGGGATTCCGGTCAGTTTGACACTTCTATGCCGCGAATTGCTGGGTTATTAACGATACCGTTATTGCTAAGATTACAAAGTTAGTACCGACGCGAACGCGACCGAGGTAGAGGACCGCTGATGGAACGCGACCAACTCATCGACCTGACCCGGCGTGCCGTGAAGCTGGCGCGCGACAAGACCACCGATCTCGCGCCGGCCGAGCACGCCGTCCAGGCCGGCGACTACACGTCGATCGAGCGCCACAAGCGCGATGTCGAGATGCTGATGGCCAGCCCGCAGCTGGTCGGCTACGTCTCCGAACTCCCCGAGCCCGGGTCCGTACTGCACCAAAACCGTGATGGGCCGATCGGTCCTGCTGACCAGCAGCGCCGACGGGACGGTCAAGGCGTTCAACAACATCTGCCTGCACCGGCAGTCGCAAGTGGCCACCGGCTGCGGCACCGCGAAGCGGTTCACCTGCCCCTACCACGCATGGACCTACGACAACACCGGCAAACTGGTCGGGCTGCCGGGACGGGAAGGCTTCCCGGAGCGTGCACGTGCGCTCCGACGGACTGACCGAGCTGCCGGCCGCCGAGTTCGCCGGATTCCTGTGGGTCGCGCTCGATCCTGACGCGACGCTCGACATCGCCGGCGCACCTCGGGCCGCTCGACCGAGGAACTCGAATCATGGGGCATCGGCCGGTGGTCGCCGCTGGGCGAGAAGGTCCTCGACTCGCCCGATCAACTGGAAACTGGCGGTCGACACTTCTGCGGAGAACTACCACTTCGCCACGGTGCACCGGGACACCTTCGCGACGATCGCGCGCAGCAACTGCACCGTGTTCGATTCCTTCGGCCCGCACCACCGGCTGATCTTCCCGCTGAACTCCATTCTCGACCTGGACAGCGTCCCGAAGACGCAGTGGGATCCGTTCCACAACATGGTCGTGATCTACGCGCTGTTCCCGAACATCGTGCTGTCGGTGACGATCGCCAACGGCGAGCTGTTCCGGATCTATCCCGGCCGACGCAGCCGGGCAGATCGATCACCGTCCACCAGAATTCGACTCCGCTGGACATCTCCGACGAGTCGGTGGCCGCCGGCGCCCAGGCCGTCTTCGACTACGCCCATGCCACCGTGCGCGACGAGGACTACGCGCTCGTGGCGGGCCTGCAGGCCAACCTGGAGTCCGGCGCCCGCGAGCACCTGGTGTTCGGCCGCAACGAGCCCGGACTGCAGCACCGCCACATGTCCTGGGACGATCGTGGCGGATCAGCTGTCGACGGCTAGCGCCTCGATCAGGGCCTCGACCACCGCACGACTGTCCGATAGCTCAGCAGCCTGCCTGCAACAGCTCTCGTGCGTCGACGATGGCCCGAGCACACGAGCTCGACGATCGTCGGTCGGCTGAGGTTCTCGACGGTGGTGGCCAGCACGTCGATCAACTCCCAGTCCCGGTACAGCGCAAGGGAGCGTTCGTTGAAGGCGAAGCCGCTCACCGGTTCTCCCGCATGCGTGCCGCGGTAGCGATACGGCCCCTCCATGTATTCGATCGGCAATGCCGTGGCAGGGGCGGGGACCAACGGCTCCCCGATGAGGTCGAGCCCCAGTGCGCGCAACGTCAGCCGGTGCCGGTCGGGCATGAAACGCGCCGGCCGTCGGCGGGCGGACCAGCAGTGGACGGACTCTCGGCCAGCGCACATAGCTCTCGACGGTGACCTCGACGTCGTCGGCGCACTCGGGATCGGCGGATCGGGAGAACACATCGTCACGCCCGTAAACGGTTGCAGGCGCATTGTCGTTCAATGCGGTCGAACTGGCGCCAGATGCTCATGTCGACACCGTTGTCCAGGTTGATCGTGCGCCACTCGTGTGACCTGGCGCGCGGATATCACCCGTCGGTCCACCGCCGCCGGCCACCTGCGGGAACCACTGCCGGTCGACGTGGCCCGTCTTCCCTGCTGACCTGTGCTGTTCATCGCCCCAGCGCAGGGTTCCCGTCATCGCCATCCGCGTCTGGAAGTACGAGTACGTGTCGTCCTGGCCGAAGCACTCGATCTTGCCGTTGTGCGCGGCGGCGCCCACGGGACGGGGGCGCGCGTCGGCGTGACGGTAGGTCGAGCTGCATCGGCGGCGCCGCGCGGGTCGATGCCGGCCAGGCTGACGTCATAGGTGTACGGAATCAGCTCGCCCTGCTCGTCGCGACTGGTCTGTCCATGCCGACCGATCCGCGCCGCTGTCGTAGCGTGATGCTCGAGATGGCCGGCCTCGACAGTCAGTTTCGGTCGCGCACCCGGCTGCATGTTCTGCGGCGGCATGTCGTAGTCGGTGTACGTTCCGTAGTCGCCGTTGTCCAGGTCGAAAAGAGCGAACGTGTAGAAGTCGGCGACGATCGGACCCGCCCGGGCGGTTCTTGTTGAAGATCGTCAGGAAGGCGAATTCGCGGCCGCTGTCGGCCGGTCAGTTCGCCGGCAATGAACCAGGTGTCGGACTCGTAGTCGGCATGGTTGCCCTCCGCGGCCGGGAAACGAAGCTGCGGTCGCCCGGCACCAGATCGAAGGGATACATCCGCCAGTCGGCTGAGAACGGCTCGTTCACGGCACCTGCCTTTTTTGCTATGTTTACAGCAATAGCAACTTTAGCGGTTCGGATGGGCGGTGCCGCCATGATGAGTGACATCGACATCATCGAGTTCCGCGCATGGGCGCTGCGATCCTACGAGGAGGCTGACGCGTGAGATCCCTTGCCTACGACAAGCTCTTCATCGGCGGCCGGTGGCAGACACCGGCCACCGGGCGGCGGATCTGACGGTGATCTCCCCGCACACCGAAGAGCCGATCGGCGAAGTCCCCGCAGGCGACGCCCGAGGACGTCGACGCGGCGGTGACCGCCGCGAGGACGGCATTCGACGACGGCCCTGGCCGCGGATGACGCGCACGAGCGGATGGCAAGATCGAAAGCTCGCGGCCATCTACAGCGGCCACCTCGACGAGATGGCCGACTTGATCACCGACGAGATGGGCTCGCCGCGCAGCTTCAGCCGGCTGGGCCAGGCACCGGCGGCGGTGGCGAAGATGCACCTCAACCTGGCCGCCGCCCGCGACTTTCCCTGGGTCGAGCGCCGCCAGGGTGTGCTCGGCGAAGTGCACCTGCGCCGCGCCCCGGTCGGCGTGGTCGGCGCGATCGTGCCGTGGAATGTCCCGCAGTTCCTGATCATGCCGAAACTGATCCCCGCGCTGATCGCCGGCTGCACGGTGGTCGTCAAGCCCGCGCCCGAAACACCTTTGGACGCATTGTGGTTGGCCGAAATGCTCGAGCGAACTCGACCTACCCGACGGCGTGGTGTCCGTCCTTCCCGGCGGTACGCGAGATCGGCGAGGCGCTGGTGCGCCACCCAGGCGTCGACAAGATCTCGTTCACCGGGTCCAGCGGCGGTCGGCCGCCGGATCGCCGCGCTGTGCGGCGAGCAACTCAAGCGGGTGAGCCTGGAACTCGGCGGCAAGTCGGCGGCGATCATCCTCGACGACGCCGACATCGAGCAAGACCGTCAAGGAACTGAAGATCCGCCAGCCTGATGAACAACGGGCAGGCCTGCGTCGCCCAGACCCGCATCCTGGTCGGCGAACGCCGTCACGACGAGGTCGTCGACGCGCTGGCCGACATGATGTCCGGCCTGCGGGTGGGCGATCCCGCCGACGAGGCCACCGACATCGGGCCGCTGGTCGCTCAGCGCCAGCAGGCCCGCGTGCAGGACTACATCCGGTCCGGGGTCGAAGAGGGCGCCCGCATGGTCCTTGGCGGCGAGGACGCGCCGCACAGCCGCGGCTGGTACGTGCAGCCGACGCTGTTCGCCGACGTCACACAACGACATGCGCATCGCCCGCGAAGAGATCTTCGGTCCGGTGCTGAGCGTGCTCGACATACCGCGACGAAGCCGACGCGGTCCGAATCGCCAACGACAGCGACTACGGTCTGGCCGGATCGGTGTGGACCGCCGACGTCGCGCACGGCCTGGAGATCGCCGCCGAGCGTGCGTGCCGGCACCTACGGCATCAACATGTACACACTCGACATCGGCAGCCCGTTCGGCGGTTTCAAGCAGTCGGGCATCGGCCGCGAGTTCGGCCCCGAGGGCTTGCACGAGTACGTCGAGTTGCAGTCGGTGATCAGCAAGGGCGCGATGCCGCCGTTGCCCGGCTAGGGCAGTTGCAGGGTGAGCTCGACGGGACAGCACAGTTCGCCGCGCTGGTTGACGACGTCGATCTGCAGGTCGAGCAGTCCCGGCGCCGGCTTGGCGACGACGCGGCCCCGGCTCACCATCGTGTCGCCGGCGTAGATCGAACCGGCCAACCGCATCTTCCGGCGCACCACCCGGCTCTGCGGCCCGGCCCAGTCGGTCGCGACGCGGTCGGCGAATCCGGCGAGGTGCATGGTGTTCACGAAAATCGTTGGATGGCCTTGGTTTTCGGCGTAACCGGGTCGAAGTGGCCCGGAAAGTAGTCCCAGGTCGAACCGGAATTCATCACCACGCGTTGATAGCTGATCTCGTCGCGCACCTCGGGCAGGTCCATCGGGACGCGTCACGATCTCAGTCCCAGACGTCATGACGCCCCCGCAGGCGTGAAGCGGAACAACGTGTTCCGGTTGGTGGCCACCACCGCGCCGTCTTGACGGGTGAAAGTGTCCATGGTTTCGACGAAGTGGCCGACACCGAGCTTGGTCTGCTTCTCCGGTGACACCGACACCACCTCTTCGACGACGGTGAGCCGGTCGCCTTCGACGATGGGCAGCGGAAACTCGGCTTCGTTGGCCGCGTTGATGAACGTGGTGCCGGGCAGCGGCACCCGGATCGCGATCGCCGCCGCGGGCGGTCGCCCGCCCGGTTCCCACGGCAGCGGCGTCAGCCATCCCATCAGCAGGGCCGGCGGCGCCACCAGCCCGCCCCAGTTCTGCGTCGCGAAATCGGCGTCCCAGTACGACGGATTGGCGTCGTGGACAGTGGCGGCGAACATCTGGATCCGGGCCGCGCTGACCACCGTCCCCGCGATTCTCGGCTCGGTCGCCACGCCGACCATCCGCAGAGCGTCCTCGTAGGTACCGAACGCGAGCTGGTAACTGATGGGCTTCGACACAGCGGCCGCGTCCGTCACACCGCAGCGCATGGCCGTTCGACACCGAATCCCAGTCGAGCTCACGGGACGTGAAGTACCAGCCGCCGCGCTCGTAGATCAGCTCGTCGCGGTAGGTGCCGGTGGCACGCAACGTGGTGGCGCCGTCAGCGTCGGTCGCGAACAGCAACGCGACGCAGCGCTGGGTCGCATTGACGCCGTCGACGTTGATCTCGTGGTCGACGGTGACCAGGCGTCCGTTGCCGCCGTCGAAAGCCGCACGCAGGTCGGTGTACTCGTTGCCGTCGCGGGTGAAGCGGGCACCCGAGTGGCGGAACGTCGCGATCCATCCGTTGCGGTCGCCCGCGGAATGGCACCGGTTGTGCCGCGCCGTCAGGTTCAAGATGGCGTCGCGCCCCACTGCCCCGTCGAGGACGAACTGTTGCTGGTAGGTCATGGCCATCTGTATTCTCCCTGCCTTATCGACTGACGATGTATCCGTGGCTTTCGCGGTCCCACGCGGTGGGTCCGACGCCTCGGGCGCGAAGAACATCCTTGCGGACCCGCCCGATGATGGTCTTCGGCAGCTCGCTGACGATCTCGACGTACCGCGGCACCGAGAAGTACGGCATCCGCTCGCCGCAGAAGTCCAGCAGCTCAACGTAATCCAGCGCGCTGCCCGGTGGTGTGGTGACGAACAGCAGGATGTCGTCCTCACCCAGGTCGCTCGGCACACCGACCACCGCCGCCTCCAGGACGGCAGGATGCCCGATCACCACGGTCTCGACTTCGACCGACGAGATGTTCTCCCCGCGCCGGCGCAACGAATCCTTCACCCGGTCGACGTAAGTCAGGTTGTGGTCGCTGTCCAGCACACCGAGGTCGCCGGTGCGGAACCACTGCGGGTGCGGGTCGACGCCGACGCCGGAGGGCTTCACGTAGCCCTCGCTCATCACGTGCGGGTAGCGCGGCCGACACGCGATCTCCCCCACCGACCCGTCCGGGAGCGGCGCACCGTCGGGGTCGACGATTCGCACGTCGAAACTGCGGATTCGGCCGTCCCGACGTTCCGGGCACCCCGTCGTCGGCCACACCCTTGACCGCGATCGGGAACGCTTCGGTCAGGCCGTACATCGTGACGATCCGGCAGCCGTAACGCTTTTCGATGTCCCGGTACATCTCCGCGTCGATCGGCGCCGCGGAGATGAATCGCAGCGGCAGTTGTGCGTCGCGCGGATCGGGTGGCTGATTCCACAACATCGAGACCATCGCGCCGGCGCCGACGAATCCCACGGCACCGCAGGCACGCACCTCGTCCCACACCGATCCCGGATGAAAAGCCGGCGCCAACACCGTCGTCCCGCCGACCAGCATGGGCGCCAGCACCGCGGGTGCGGCGCTGAGATGAAACAGCGGCATCGCCGTCCACAACACCTCACCGGCCTCGAACTCCCAGGCCGAGGCGGCCGTCGCGGCCGTGGTGAACAGGTAGTGCCACGTGGTGGCCACCGCCTTCGACGCCCCGGTCGTGCCCGAGGTGAAGAACAGCGACGCCGATGTCCCCGACGTCGCCCGACGTGCTCGGCGACTGGACCACCGTGCTCGTCGAGTGAATCGTCCTGCACCACAATGCGTGCTCAGATCCGGCAGCTGATCGGCCAACTCGGCGACGCGTTGCTGCCGTTCGGTGTCGGTGACGATCACCTTCGCCCGCGACAGCCGAAGCGCGTGCAGCAGGAAGTCGCCTTTGTTGGCGGCGTTCACCGCAGCGGCGACCGCACCGATACGTCCCGCACCCAGCCAGAAGTAGACCCACTCCGGGCAGGTCGCGGTGAACAACGCGACGCCGTCGCCGGGCCCGATACCCAAGTCCAGCAGGGTATTGGCCGCCGCGCAGGACCGCCGCCGCATCTGCTCGAAGGTCACGTCGGTGCCGTCGATCGACATCATCACCCGGTCCGGAAACTGCTCGGCGCGGGCATCGAGCACCGCCGCAACGCTGAACCGGTCGACCCCGAAATCAGCCGGGCCGATGGGCTTTCCGTCGCATGCGGGTGCCGCCCCAGCCGGCACGCGGGACATCAGGCTCCTCTAAACCTTCGCTGCCGCCGGGTCAGGATCGCCGTGGGCGGTGTAGCCGAAGTCCTCAGCCGAGCGTTCTTCACCCGGATAGAAGCGATGCGCCCAGCGCCGCAAGGCGGCGTAGTCGTGCGCCTCTTCGGGTGCGAGGTTCGGCTTCTCCAGGTACTTCATGTTCTCCCAGGTGAAGAAGTCCTGCTTGATGACTTCCTGTTGCAGCGCAAGGAATTTCGCGGCGCGGCCGGTGGGCACATCGCCGGTGTCGCCGGGCTCGCGGACGGAGGCCTGGGTGTAGAAGTAGTCGGTGTAGTCCTCGTCGACCGGGGTCTGCCCGGTCACCTCGATGGTGGCCACCAGGTCGCTGGGGAAGCGGACGATGCCCAGTCCCAGCGAGTAGTTGTCGTAGATGATCTTGGCGTCGACGGGTCCGTCCGGGGTCAGCCAGGTCTGCGCCCGGCCGCCACCGAAGTGGGCGCTGACGGTGGCGTGCAGGTGATAGCCGGCTACCTCGAACGAGGTGGTGTTGGCCGGGTTCGCCGCCTTGTGCACGTATTGCACGTGGTATGGGTCGGCGGCGTTTTCGATGATCATCTGCGCGTGCACCTTGACCCGGTTCAGCATGCGGCTGTGCGGGTGCAGCGGGTAGTACTCGCCGGTTTCCAGCTCGGGCAGCACCGGCGGCTGCCAGTACGGCGCCCGGCCGTGCCGCTCGTGCCAGACCAGGATGAAGCCGTACCACTCCGTGCTGTGGTAGGTCCGGACGCGGACATTGTTCTTGCAGCCGATCTTGCTGTACGGGATCAGCGCATTGGTTCCGTCACCGCGCCACTGCCACCCGTGCCACGGACAGACGATGTTCTCGCCCTCGACCGTGCCGCCGACGCCCATGTTGGCGCCGAGGTGCTGACAGTAGGCGTCGAGCACGTTCACTTCGCCGGACTCGGTGCGAAACAGCACCATCTCCTCGCCGAAGTAGTGCGCCCGCTTGACCTGCCCGGGGGCCAGGTCCGAGGCGAAGCCGACGATGAACCATCCGGTCGGGAATCGGTACGGCGACAGGCTGATGCCGCTCGGCCCGAATTCGCGCTCCGATGGGTCGATGGAGGTGTCCGAAACCGTGTCCGTCACTACTCTTCCTTCTGGTTCATTCCCGCGCTAGCCGACCGGCGCACGGCCACGCTTACGCCCACCGCGTTGTGGAAGACTCTGGTCTATTTTTACTATTTTAAGCATTGAACGTCAACGCACCCGGAACGCCGACGGTACTGTGAGTCAGCAAACCGGCCTCCTTCGCGGTTCTGGCGTCCGAGTGAATCGAGGTTCGCAGATGACGGTGTCGACAGTCGATCTGTCCGATTTCGGACTGTGGCGCAATGGCTTTCCCGACGAGTTGTTCACCGAGCTGCGCCGGACCAGACCACTGTTCCGGCACGGGCTGACACCAGGCGTCGCGAAGACCGTCAAGCGGGATTTCTGGATGACCACCAAGCACCGGCACGCCGTGCGGCTGCACCGCGATGCCGATTCGTTCACCGCCGGCGACGGCCCGCTCATCCAGCCGGCCGACCTGTTCGCGTCCTATCCGACCATCATCACCCTGGACCCGCCGGAGCAGAGCAAGCACCGGAAACTCATCTCGAGCGCGTTCACGCCCCGGGCGATCGCCAAGCTCGAAGACGGCATCCGGGCGCGCGCGTCGCGGATGATCGACGACCTGCTCGCCCGCGGCAGCGGCGACTGGATCGACGATGTCGCCGACGCGCTGCCGATGACCGTCATCGGCGACATCATCGGCATTCCGGAACAGGATCGGCCGCGCGTCTTCGATGGCTTCGACCGCATCCTGAAGGCTCAATCCACCGGAGATCAGCTCGACGCCGAAGTCTTCGCGACGATCTTCGGTTACGCCATGGAGCTCACCGCCGAGAAGCGGCGTAATCCTGCCGACGACATCTGGAGCACGATCGCGTCCGGTGTCATCACCGGCGACGACGGTGAGCAATTCAGCTTGGCCGCAAACGAACTCGAGTTCTTCTTCTTCGTGCTGGCGTTCGCCGGCAGCGATACGACCAAGAACGCGCTGGCCATCGGGCTGCAGGCGTTCGTCGCGAATCCCGAACAGATCGAGCGGTATCGCGACAGACGAATCCGTGCGGTCCAGCGCCGTCGAAGAGGTGCTGCGCTGGGCGTCGCCGGTGGCGTACTGGACCCGCAGCACCAAGGTCGACATCGAAATGGACGGTCAGCACATCCCCAAGGGCGAGCGGGTGGTGTCGATGTTGCGTTCGGCGAACCGCGACGAGGAGGTCTTCTCGTCGCCGTTCACGTTCGACATCGGACGCCATCCCAATCCGCATGTCGCGTTCGGCGGCGGCGGCGCACACCACTGCCTGGGCGCCATGCTTGCCCGCGCCGAGATCCGCGCCGTCCTGGATGAACTGCTGTTGCGTTGCGACGGCATCACTCTCGGTCCGGCCGAGGTGGCCTATCCGAATCTGACCACCAACATGTCGATCTACGACGAGATGCCGATCACGCTGACCGCGCGCTAGCGGTTCAGTCGGCAAGCCGCAGCGCGGCCTTCGGGCACTGGTCGATCGCGGCCGCGCACGTCGATCTCCAGATGCTCGGGCACCTCGCCGTCGGCGACGTGCACCACGTCGGACTGCCCGATCTCGAAGTAGTCCGGCGCCAACGATTCACAGAACCCGTTGGCCTCGCACAAAGTCTCGTCGACGATCACTCGCATCGCTTACTCCTCCTGATTGCCTTCCATCCTCACAGACCCTTGGGCCGGGTGCCGATCACCCCGGCAGCCGCCAGACGCGCGAGGTCTTGATCGCTGAGCCCGCACAGGTCGCGCAGCACCTCGCCATTGTGCTCGCCGAGCGTCGGCGGCGGGCGCATCAGCCACGAGTGCTGGCCGTCGAGCGGGGCGAACGGCGGACGCGGGTAGCGGCCCGGACCGGTGCGCGGATGATCGAGCGTCTCGAAGAACCCGCGGTCGTCCAGCTGGGGATTCTCGGTCACCAACGACGGCGACACGACCGGCGCGGCCGGAATGCCCACGCGCGGCAAGGTCATCCACCGCGCGGCGCAGCTCCTGGCCGCCGAACCAGTCCTGCAGCTCGCGGTCGATGTCGTCGGCCCGTTCCCGCCGCCCCGCGACGGTGCCGAAGCGGTCGTCGTCGGTCCACGACGGGCGGCCCATCAGGTCGACCAGCGCCTGCCATTGCTCGTCGGTGCGCACGGTGACGGCGATCCAGTCGTCGTCGCCCGCGCAGCGGTAGAGGTTCTGCACGGCCCCACCATGACCGCGATTGCCCTGGCGGCTCAGCGTGACACCGAACACCTCGGCTTCCATCGGCTGAATCGCGGTGGCGTTCATGACCGTTTCGATCATCGGCAGCTCGACGAGTTGGCCTTGTCCGGTTCGCGCCCGCATAGGACAGCGCCGCCGTCACAGCGAAGGCGGCGTGCACGCCGGCCAGCGGATCGCAGGCTCCCCTGGGCGGGACGGGCGGACCGTCGGGCAGCCCCGTCACCCACGCCAGCCCGGCGATCTGCTCCATGGTCGGCGCGAAACCGACCCGGTCGCGCCATGGACCGTCCAGTCCGAACGCGGGCATCCGGGCGATCACCAGTCGCGGATTGACCGCCAACAACTCGTCGGCGGTCAGACCGAAATGGTCCATCACCCGCGGGGAGAAATTCTCGATCACGACGTCGGCGTCGGCGACCAACTCGGTTGAACAGGCGACGGCCGTCGTCGGACCCCAAATCCAGTGTCACCGAACGCTTGTTGGTGTTCATGGCGTGGAACACCCAGCCGTATTCCCACCAGTCGTCGACATCTTTTCGCATGCCGCCGGAGTACCGGATGCCGTCGGGGCGCTGGATCGACTCCACTTTGACGACGTCGGCGCCGAACGCCGCGAGCAGATGCGTCGCGGCGGGTCCGGCCCAGAACGCGGTCAGGTCGACGACGCGAACACCCTCGAGCGGCAGCTGCGGATCCGACGGCGGCTCGCCGTAATCCCGTCTCGGCCACGGCGCGGTGTCGTCGGCCTCGCCCGGCGACAGGCGCGCTGCGCAGCGACGCGGGCTGGCACCGCGACATCAGCCATGGGGTGCGGGGCTGGTGAAAGCCCGCCGGGTTGCGCACGAAGACGCCCCGTTCTTTCGCGTAGGCCGTGTCCCGGATGGTGGCCCCGTTGCCCAGTGCCGCGATCGGCAGCCGGAACAGCTGTCCGAGCTCGACGATCTCCTCGACGGTGCGTTCGGCCAGCCACGGCCGGATCCGCTCGCGGATGAAATCGCGGTGTGCCCATCGCCCGATCTGAAAACTGAGCTGCGGAAGCTCGGTCAGCTCGGCACAGTCGACCATCGCGGCGAAATCCAGCCATTGCTGGCCGGTGACCATGGTGATCCCGATGTAGCCGTCCTTGGCCGGCTCGATCGACGGGCACTTCGACGGTGCGCGAGACCGGCGGCACCTGCAGCAGTTGCGAGTGCAGCCACTCGCCACTTTGCATCAGCGTGATTGCCTCCAGCATGGACAGATCCAGGTGCTCGCCGGGTCCGCCGTGCTCGACGCGGCGGCGCACCGCCAGCGCACCGAACGCGGCGAACACCCCGCCCATGTACTCCCCGAGGTCACCGCCGATCGCGATCGGAGGTCCGGCCGGGTCGCCGCGGAATCCGGTCAAGCCCGACCATGCCTGCAGGGTGAATTCGCTGGCGGCACGATCGGCGAACGGCCCGGTCCAGCCGAAGTCGGAGATGGTGACGACGACCGCCCTGGGGAACTCCGCGAGCAGCTGCTGCGGGTCGATGCCCAGCTCGGCCGCCTGCGACCGGGTGGCCGTCACCACGATGACGTCGGCGCCGGCCAACTCGGAGCTGAGGTCGGCGACGGGCCAGGTCAGGCTCCGCTTGCCGGCGTTGAGATAGCCGAACAGCGGTGAATCCGTGCCGTCCGGCGCCGGCGAGGCGCTCGCGGTGAACCGCCGCAGCGAATCTCCTTGCGGCGGCTCGATTTTCCTGACCTCAGCGCCGGCATCGACCAACAGCTTGCCGCAGTAACTGCCGGCGATCCGGTCACTGATCTCGACAACACGGACATCGTCCAGCGGTGTCGGTCGGCCGTCGTGCCCGTCGCTCAACCTGTATCCGTCTACGTTCGTCGGGTATTTGTCTATGCCATCTTAGTAACTTTGCCGATCGCGGCCCGTTCGCGCTGGAACGCGTGCTCTTGACCAGCGCGGCTATTATGCCATTACTGCTAAGATTGCAGTAAATGGAGTTCGCGGGTGCGGCGCCGTGACTCTGACCGACGTGCTGCTGCTGGAATCAGATGACTGCGCTGGGAATTGGCCCCGAGGCACGACGCCGCTTGTCTGCGCCGCGGATCGCCGAGATCGTCGCCGACGAGTTGCGGCGCCAGATCATCGACGGCGAATTGGCCGACGGCGATTTGCTGCCCCGCCAAGAAGTGCTCGTCGAGCAGTTCAACGTCAGCCTCGTCTCGCTGCGAGAGGCGCTGCGAATTCTGGAGACCGAGGGGTTGGTCTCGGTTCGGCGCGGCAACCGCGGCGGCGCCATCGTGCACGCTCCGGCGAAGACCAGCGCCGCCTACATGCTGGGTCTGCTGCTGCAGAGCGAGTCGGTTGTCGTCGCCGATCTCGGGACGGCGATTCTGGAGCTCGAACCCGCCTGCGCGGCACTGGCGGCTCAGCGACCCGACCGCGCCGACACCATCGTGCCCGAGCTCAAAGAGATCAACGCCGCGATGGAGACGCATCTCGAAGACGGGCCCGAGTTCACCGAAATCGGCCGTAGATTCCACGATTCCGTCGTCCGCGGCTGCGGCAACCGCACGATCATCGCCGTCGTCGGCACCCTGGAAACGCTGTGGACCAGCCACGAGCAGCAGTGGGCCGACGAGAGCGCGGCCAAGGGCACCTACCCGTCGCTGACCAAGCGTCGCGCCGTGCTCAACACGCACGTCAAGCTTGGCCGACATGATCGAGGCGGGCGACGTCGACCGGGCGCGCCGGATCGCCGCCCGGCATCTGTCCGACACCCAGAGCCACGTGCTGGCCGCCGGACCCGACCAACGGATCTACGCGGTGTCGCCGCAAGCGTTGTCCCGCCCGCGGGACAACCGTCATCTGTAAATCGTGGATGAGCTGATCGGTGCGCAGAACCGCACTGGTGACCGGTGGCAGCGGCGGAATCGGCAAAGCCTGCGCCGCCAAGCTCTGCGAACTCGGTTACGACGTCGTGCTTTCGGCGCGCCGCGTCGACCCGCTGCGCGCGGCGGCCGACGAGATCGGCGCGCGCTACATCGTGGCCGACGCGTCTGACCCCGAAGGCTTCGCCGAGGCGATCGGCCCGCTGGAGGCGATCGATCTGGTCGTGCACGCGGCGGGCACGCTCGGCGGAACCTATGCGCGCAAGCAGACTTTCGAGCAGTGGCGGACGATCATGTCGGCCAACCTGGATTCATGCTTCGTGGTGACCTCAGCCGCGCTGCCGAAGATGCGCGCCGGCTCCCGGCTGATCTTCATCTCGTCGTCCGCGGCGCACGAACCGATGATGGCCCGCACCGCCTACTCGGCGTCCAAGGCCGGGATGAACGCCTTCGCCCGCGCGCTGGCGACCGAAGTCGACCGCGACGGCATCGCCGTCCATATCGTGACGCCCGGGCCGGTGGAAACCGAGATGCTGCAGGATGTTCCGTTCGAGATGAACGCCATCCAGGTCACCGACGTCGCCGAGACCGTGGCCTGGCTCGACACCGTCGACCCGTCGGTCGATCTGCCGGAGATCCGGCTGTCCGCGGTTCCGCGCGGACCGTTCGCCCGCGAACCCGTCGTTCCCACCGAGGCGCGCCGGCGGGCCGCGCAACGTCAGTGACCGTCAGCCGGCGAAGTTCTTGATCACCGTCTCACCGAATTCGTGCAGTGATTCCGGTGCGGCGAAATCGGCGAACCACACGTAGAAACGCTCGACGCCTTGACCGGACAATTTCGAGAAATGTCCGGACAATTCGTCGGCGTCACCGCAGACGAGACCCGAGCCGAGATTTCCGAAACGCCGGGTGCTTATCTCGCGCACCTTCTCGGGATCGCTGTCTTTGCGAACGAAACCGACCATCTGCTGAATCGACACCCGGGCGGACCCGGTGGCGGGCGCCAACTCCGCCAGCTTGTCGATGTGGTTGGCCGGGATGTTCCACCAATCCGCATGCTTGCGAACGAGTTCCATCATCCGCGGTCCCGTTCCGCCGAGCAGCAGCGGGATGTGATGCGTGGGACGCGGCGACTGGCTGCGGCCGGCATCGTCGCCGCGTCCCCAGTAGTCGTTGATCAGGCCAAGATGTCGCTCGAGCTGCTTGACCCGCGCCTTCGGGTCCTGTTGTCCGACATCGAATCTGGTGAATTCCGCGGGCCATGATCCGGAGCCGAGGCCGAGGTCGAATCTGCCGCCCGAGGCATCCGACAGGGTGACAGCCTGTTTGGCCAGCACCGCCGGATGACGGAATGCGTCGCAGAGCACCAGATGGCCGATCCGCAGCCGCTCGGTCTTCGCGGCGACCCAGGTGGCGACACTCATTGCCTCCCAGATGCTTTCGTCGGGCAGCCCGGGCGCCTCCAGGTGGTCGATGAACGCTATGCCGGTGAATCCGCTGGCCTCGGCGCGCTGCGCCCGCTCGACGATGTCGGCGACCGGTACCCGCACTTGCGGCAGAAACAGATACCACTCGGCCATTGCCAACCTCCGTACGCGATCGCTCAGCACGACGCCGCAGCGATTGACGTTTGTCGCGCTAGTTTACTATTTTTATTATGTTAGGGGCCTTATGGACGTCGGACTGAATTCGGGTCAGTTGGCGCTGCGTGACAGCGTGCGTGACGTCTTGCGCACCGAGTGCCCGCCGGCAATCGCGCGGCAGGCGATGACGGATCCCGAGCGCTGGCGGACGGTGTGGAAGACGGTCGTCGACCTCGGCTGGACCGAACTCGCCGTCCCCGGCGCCGACAGCGACGACGCGTTCGGTCGCCTGGATCTCACCGTGGTTCTCGAGGAGTGCGGCGCGGCGATCGCGCCCATTCCGTTGCTGTCCAGCGTCGGTCTGGCCGCGGGCGTGCTGCGTCTCGCCGGCCCCGCTGTCGCTGACGTGCTGAGCGAGATCGGCAGCGGTGTCGTGGCCGCACTGGCCGTTCATCCGCCCGGCGTACCGGCTGCCCGGGGTGCCGACGACGCTGCAGCACGGGCGCGTGCAGGGGCGCGCCGTCGCGGTGCCCGGCCTCCCCCGCGCCGAGCTGATCGTCACGCTGGCCTCGTCGGCCGACGGGCCGGTCGCCGCCGTCGTGCGCGTCGGCGACGGCGTCACCGTGCAGCGACGCCGAATGCACCGATCCGGCGCAACCGGTCGCCGACGTCGAGATCGACGCCGAGCCGGTGGCCGTCGCACCGGTGGATCTGGAATCAGCGTTCGCCACACCGATGGTCGCCGCGGCCGCCGACCTGGTCGGCGTCGCGGGCGCCGCCCTGGACCGCTCCGTCGAACACGCGAAAACGCGGCAGCAGTTCGGCAAGCCGATCGGTGCGTTCCAGGGAATCAAGCACGCCCTGGCCGACAACTACGTGGCGCTCGAGCGGGCCCGCGGCCTGACCTACGCGGCGGCAGCGCGGCTCGACGATCCGACGACACCGCCGGCCGCGGGCTGGAACGCGGCCGCACTGGCCAAGGCGGCGGCCGGCGAGGCGGCGGTCGGCTGCGCCCGCACCGCGGTGCAGGTTCACGGCGCTTTGGCGCAGACCTGGGAGCACGACATACATCTGTATCTGCGGCACGCGTGGCAAGGGGCCTCGACGCTGGGAGACAGCCGCGCGCTCTACCACGCGGTCGGCCGTCGCTTCGCCGGGGCCGCGGCATGAGCCACGCCTTGATCGCCGAATACGCGGCGTGGCTGACGGACTTTCTGCCGAACGACTACTACGACCGTTATCGCGAATACCGCTGGGACATCGAGCTTCGTCGTGCACATCAACGCGCCGCGTTCGAGGCGGGCTGGTTGCAGCCGACCTGGTCACGCGAGCACGGCGGTCGGTCGCTGGGCTTGGCCGACGCGATGGAGATCCGGCTCGAGGCGGCGATGCGATCGGCGCCCAAGCTGCCCAACGTCGCCGGGCCGGGCGTCGCCGCACCCGGGATTCGCCAGTTCGGCACCGCCGAGCAAATCGACCGGCTGCTGGTCCCGCTGCTGCGCGGCGACGAATGGTGGGCGCTGGGCATGTCCGAGCCCGAAGCCGGGTCCGACTTCGCCGGCTTGCGTACCCGCGCCGTGCGCGACGGTGACGTATTCCGGGTCAAGGGCAGAAAGATCTGGACGACCCAGGCGCACCTGTCGCGGTGGTGCACGCTGTACGCCCGCACCGATCCGGACGCACCCAAACACCGCGGGATCTCGTGCCTCATCCTCGATCTCGAATCCCCCGGCGTGACCATCGAACCCATTCGGATGGCGTCGATCTCCGACGAGACCTTCTGCGAAGTCATTCTCGACGACGTCGAAATGCCGGCCGACAATCTGCTCGGACCGTTCAACGGCGGTTGGCAGGTGGCGATGTCGTCGCTGAACCATGAGCGGCAGATGATCTGGATCATGAACTGGGTTGAGATCCAGCGCGGACTCAACTCCGTCCGCGAATCCAAGACCACCCACGACGACTACGCCTCCGGCGAGGTGTTCACCGAACTCGGCTCGCTGCTCGCCGACGCCGAAGCGTTGCGCGCAACCGGATATCGCGCGCTGCACAACGAACTCGACGGGCGGCCGAGCCCCGAAGCCGACATTCTCAAACTCCTCGGTTCGCAGACACTGCAACGCGTTTGGGAGCTCGCCGCCGCGGCCGCCGGGCCGCGTTCGATCGACGACAGCGACCTGCTCTTCGAGCGTCAAGACGCGCTGGCGGCGACCATCTACGGCGGGACATCCGAGATCCAACGCAACATCATCGCCGAGCGACTGCTCGGATTGCCGAAGGGATGACGATGGATTACGACCTCGGCACCGACGCCGTCGACCTCAGAAAGCGCCTGCGGGAGTTGATATCCACGCATATCCCGGAAGGCTTCCTGGGCGCCTGCACCGACGACCCGCAAGACCTTGCGACCACCGAGTCGTTCTGCAAGCTGCTCGCCGCCGACGGGCTGCTGGCGCTGGCGTGGCCGAAGGAGCATGGCGGCGGCGGCGGTTCGGTGTGGCAGCAGACCGTACTGCGCGAGGAGATGTGGGCGCACCACGAACCCCGCGGTGCGCAGTACATGGGCATCAACTGGGTCGGGCCCGCGCTGATGCGGTACGGAACCGCCGAACAGAAGGCACGGCACCTGTCGGCGATCGCCGCCGGGCGAAGTGATCTGGTGTCAAGGATTTTCCGAGCCGGAGGCCGGAACCGACCTCGCGTCGCTGCGCACCCGCGCCGTTGCCGACGGCGACGGCTGGCGCGTCACCGGGCAGAAGGTCTGGACGTCCTACGCGCGGATGGCGTCGTGGTGTGTGCTGGCGGCGTGCACCGATCCCAACGCCCCGAAACCCAAGCGGCTCAGCCTCTTTCTGGTTCCGATGGACCGGGCCGGCATCACCGTGCGGCCGATCCGGTCGATGCTGGGGCCGCATCACCTCAACGAAGTCTTCCTCGACGACGTCGAGGTATCGGCCGACGAGGTTCTCGGCGAGGTGGGCGACGGCTGGCGGGTGATGCGCGAAGCACTCGCCTTCGAGCGCGTCGGCATCGCCCGGTACGCGCGGTGCGAGTCGCTACTCGACCGGATGCAGGCCGAACTCGGCGACGACTGGGACCGATTGCCCGAGTCGATCCGCACCCGCTGGGTGCGGGCGCTGATCGACCTGCGGGTCGCCCGGCTGCTGGCATACCGCGCGGTGTCGTTGCAAGACGACCCGTCGGCGGGCGCGGCGGCCAGCGCCGCCCGCATCGCCACCACGACGTGCGACCAGCAGGTCGCCGAGTTGCTGTTCGACGTGCTCGGCCCGGCGGCATTGGACAGCGGCTCCTCGGCGCCTCTACACGGCGCGATCGAGGACCACTGGCGTTACGCCCAGGCAGCCACCGTGGCGTCGGGAACCATCGAAGTGCAGCGGATGCTCGTCGCACGCGAAGCTCTGGGAGGCAACGGATGAAAACCGCTCTGCCAGAAGACATTGCCGAGTTCGGCGCTGTCGCCACCAAACGGTTCGTCCGGTTCGGCGGTCCGCAGGCCGCGCTGCAGCGCCGAAACCGACGAGCAGCTGCGGGCCGACGCCCGAACCGCGCTGTCCGATCTCGGCGCGTTCGATCTCGACGTCCGATCATCCGCCGAGGATCTGCTGGCCGCCGCGGTGCTCTGCCAGGCTGCCGGCGCGACGGCCCTGCCCTACCCGCTCGTCGAGGAACTGCTCGCCGATCGACGGCGCGCGGCTCGCACTGGTGAACCCCGAAGCGCCGCGCATCGACCACGGCGACCTGGCCGGCGACTGGATCGCCGCCGACCTCGACGGCACGCGCTACCAGGTGCAGCCGTCGTCGCGCACCAGCGCCAAGCTGGGACCGTTCCTGGTGCCTGCCACGTTGAGCCAGCCCGACGGCACCGTGCCGGCAGCCGACGTCGATCTGCATCTGAACCTCGGGTCATGGCGGATTCTCGGCGCAGTGCAGCAGGCCCTGGACATCACCCGACAACACGTCGCCGACCGGATGCAGTTCGGCAAGCCGCTGGCCGAATTTCAGGCGGTCCGGTTCACCATCGCCGACGCCTCGGTCGCCGTGCGCGGGCTCTCCGAACTCGCCAAGTACACCATCATCCCGAACGGAATCCGCACCGGCACAAGTGCGTTCGGCGGATGCCTTGATACTTCGACTCAAGGCCGGCCGACACCGCGCGGCAGGTGCTGCGCACCGCACACCAACTACTCGGAGCGCTCGGCTTCTGCGACGAGTCCGACGTCAGCGTGCTCGACAGGCACACGCAGTCGCTGATCCGGCTGCCGGTCAGCACCGAGGTGCTCGCGATGCGCCTGACGAAGGGTGTGCCTCGGCGGCCAGCTCGAGACGCTGTTCTCTGCTCCGGTATCGGCATGAGCACACAGACTTCCGCTTCCGGGGTCGCCGCCACTCCGCCGGACGAGGGAATTCCGTTCGGCACCAAGCTTGCAGCAGCTCGCCGAACAACGAGGTGACGACACCGCGGTGACCGTCATCGCGCGCGACGGCACCGCGCACTCGATGACCTTCGCCGAACTGGATGGCCGGGCCAATCAATGGGGACGGGCACTGGCCGCCGCCGGCGCCGAGGTCGGTTCGCTTGTCGCACTGGCGATTCCCAACTCGCAGCAGTTGGTGCTCGCCGCGCTGGGCTGCTGGAAGATCGGCGCCGTTCCCGTTCCGATGCGCTGGGATCTACCCGATTGGGAGCGATCCCGGGTGCTGGAGGTGATCGACGCGGCGGTCGTCGTCGACGAACAAAGCCGGGACGCGCTGACCTCGCGCGCCGCCGGTCAGTCCGACGATCCCCTTCCCGAAGTGGTCTCCCCCAACGCCAACGGAATCTGCAGCAGCGGATCGACGGGCCTGCCCAAAGTCATTCTGACTCTGGCACAGGGGATCTGGACACCGGAGTCGTCCTTCCCGTTCTTGGCGGCCTGGACTCCGACGGCCCAGCCGCAGACCATCCTGGTTCCCGGGACCGATGTATCACACCAACGGTTTCTCACCGCTCACCTACCTGTTAGGTGGCGACCGACTGGTGGTGCTCGAAAAGTTCGATGCGGCAACCGTTGTCGACGTGATCGAGCGCTATCGCATCACCAATTTCACTGCGACGCCGACCATGCTGGCCCGCATCGCGGCACTCCCGGACATCCGTCAGCGGGATCTGTCCAGCGTCGCGTGGATCCTGCAAGGCGCCGCGGTGATGCCGCACGCGTTGCTGCATACCTGGTTCGATCTGCTCAGCCCCGAACAAGTCGTGATGGCCTACGGGATGACCGAGAACCTGGGGCTGACCGCATTGCGCGGCGACGAGTGGTTGGCCCATCGCGGCAGCGTCGGCCGCGGCTTCCGGGACACCGAAGTACGGATCCTGGACCAGCAGGGCCAGCCGGTCGGTGCCGGCGAGCTCGGTGAGATTTATCTGCGCTCACCGATGAGCGCCGGCTACCACTACCTGGGCGGAGCGCCGCTGCTGCCGTCGACGACCGACGGGTTCCGCACCGCCGGCGACATCGGTCACCTCGACGCCGACGGGTACCTCTACATCGCCGATCGCCGCAGCGACATGATCATCACCGGCGGCGCCAATGTCTTTCCCGCAGAGGTGGAATGCGCGCTCGCCGAACACGACGACATCGCCGACGTCGTCGTCATCGGTCTCTCCGATCCCGAGTGGGGACGCCGGGTGCACGCCGTCGTCCAGCTCGCCGACCCGCTGAACCCGCTGAGCAGCAGATCATCGCCTACGCGAAGACCCGGCTCGCCGCCTACAAGGTTCCCAAGACGGTGGAGTTCGTCGACGAGATTCCCCGCACCGCGGCGACCAAGGTCAACCGCTCAGCGATGGTCGAGGCCCGCGGCGGCTGAGCCGCTCGTCAGCCGATGCTGTTGACGGCGGCGGCGACCCTGGTCTGGAAGTCGGACGGCAATGGGATGTATCCCAGCGTGGGTGAGGCCTTGTTGTCCGTCGGTGACGGTCGACTGCATGAACGCCTTCACCGCTTTGCCGACCTCGGCGTCAGGGTATTTGGCGCAGACAAGCTCGTAGCTGGCCAACAGGATCGGGTAGACCCCGGGCGTTGTGGTGGCATACACCTTCGACAGGTCGAGCACGAGGTCGTTGGGGTCCGCGCCCTGTCCCTTGATGGTGACGTTCGAGATCGTCTTGCCGACAAAGTCGTTGCCGATGTGAGCGACTCCGCCGGCGGTCTGAATTCCTGCGGCATCGAGGTGCTGCTTCATCGCATACGACCACTCGTTGTAGCTGATGGCGCCCTCGGTGTTCTTGACGGCCTCCGCCGTGCCCTCATTGCCTTTGGCACGCGGTCCCCGCGCCTCCGTTGAAGACTTTGCCCGCACCCTTGGTCCACGCGCCGCCGGCGGCGCCTTGCAGGTATTGCTGGAAGTTGTCGGTGGTTCCGGACGCGTCGCTGCGGTAGACGACGTGAATGTCCTCGGCGGGCATGTTCCCGTTCTGCGCGGTGATGGCGGGGTCGTCCCAGCGCGTGACCGCGCCGCTGAAAATCTTTGCCAGGGTGGCTGCGTCCAGGTTGAGGACGTCGGTCGTTTTGACGTTGAAGGTGATCGCTATGGGACCGAACACGACCGGCAGGTCCCACGCGTCCGCACCGCCGCAGCGCTGCTTCGCCGCCGTGTGCTCGTCGCCGCTCAGCGGTGAGTCCGAACCGCCGAAGTCGGTCTTGGCGGCGAGGAAGTCCTGAATGCCGGCACCGGAGCCGCTGCCCGTGTAGGTGAGCTGCTTGCCCGAGCAGGATTCTTCGTAGCTCGTGATGAAGTGGCTCATCGCATTGGCTTGCGCTGTCGAACCGCTGCCCGTGAGGTCCTGCTTGCCGCCGCAGTCGACGTGGACGCCCTTGGCGTATTTCGGCGGCGTGTCGAGGTGCGAACATCCCGAGAGTGCGAGCACGCCCGCGGCGAGAAAGCTGACGGCACACCGGGATCTGTTGTGCTGCTTCATGTTTGCCTCCTAGAGAACAACCGGTTAGCCGCACATCGGCGCGCCTCAGCGCCGCGCGTCGGGTCGAGCACGTCAGCGAACATTAAAAGTCACCAATATCGAAATCGAATCAATGCTGAAGCGAACAACAGATGAAGCAATCGTCTGGGGTCGGCCGGTTCGCCCTCAGCGTCGACATCGATTTACCCGGGAAGGCTCAAAGGCGCTGAGAAGCCTGCGAATTGCGTGAACCCGCTGTCGGGTCGCCGCGGGTCATGCCCGGCCCCGCGCGAAACCACCACGGTCGGCGAATTCATCCGGCCGTTATCGCACGTTCAGCTCCCTGACTTAGCGTCTGCGAAGTTGACGCTGGTCAGTGGTTTGTGCTTACCAGCGAAGCCGCGCTGTATCGCCGCACCGGAGAGGTGACATGACTGACACGCTCGACAAACCGCAGGACAAGCCGCAGGTCAACGGTAAGACGGTGCAGGAATACATCGACGAGCGGCCCACCTGGCCGGACGGCACGATGTTGCCGACGACGCCGATGACCGCCATGCAGTTCCGAATCTGGGCGCTCGCCTGCGCGGGCAAGTTCTTCGAGGGCATGGTCGTGTTCATGACCGGGGTCGCCCTGCCGCTGATCTCGATCCAATTCCACCTGAACGCAGCCGACAAAGGCTTCGTTACCGCAGCCTCGCTGGCGGGCATCCTGGTCGGTGCCACGGTCCTCGGCGGGTTGGCGGACACCTACGGGCGCAAGCGGATGTTCATCGTCGAGATGATCATCTTCGCGGTGTTCCTGGTGGCGCTGACGTTCGCCCCCAATTTCATCACGCTGGTCATCTGTCTGTTCGGCGCCGGAATCGCGCTGGGCTGTGACTACCCGACCGCGCACATGGTGATCTCGGAGAGCATCGCCACCTCGATGCGCGGCCGACTCGTGCTGAGCGCCTTCGCGTTCCAGGCCGTCGGGGCGTTCTTCGGCACCGCGTTGGGCTTCGGCATTCTGTATGCGAACCCGGACGTGGGCGCATGGCGGATGATGTACGCGGCGGCGATCGTGCCGGCGATCCTGGTCGTCGTCGGGCGGTTGTACGTCACGGAGAGCCCGCACTGGCTGGTGGCGAAGGGCCGGACCGCAGAAGGCGAGAAGGCCACCACCCAACTGCTCAAGCGCACCCCGCAGTATCCCAAGAGCGTGTCGCTGGGACACTTGGCCGATCAGGCCAAGGCCAAGGCCGCCGAAGGTCACGGGTCCTACCTGTCGCTGTTCAAGAAGAGAAACCGTCGCGCGACGATCCTGGCCTCGGTGCCGTGGTTCCTGCAGGACCTGGGCGTCTACGGCATCGGCATCTTCACACCGACGATTCTGGGCGCCGTCATCGGCAAGGAGTCGAAGTCGCACGCGCTGTCGGACACCATCCACAACGACATCCTGGGCGCCAAGGGCTCGGCGATGATGGACGTGCTGTTCGTCCTGGGCGTGATCGTCGCCATCTTCCTGGTGGACCGGGTGGGGCGGATCAAGTTGCAGATCTGGGGCTTCATCGGCTGCGCGGTAGGCCTGCTGTTGGCCGGGCTGTCCGTCCACCCGGACGGCACCAACACCATGTGGTTGCTCTTCCTCGGCTTCACGCTGTTCTACTTCATGGTCAACTTCGGGCCGAACGCCATGACCTACCTGCTTGCCGGCGAGGTCTTCCCCACCGAGGTGCGGGGCAAGGGCGCCGGCTTCGCCGCGTCTTTCGCCAAGATCGGCGCGGTGTTGACGGCATTCCTGTTTCCCATCCTGCTGAAGAGCATCGGCACAACCGCGCTGCTGTGGGGCCTGGTCGTGTGCTTCGTGGCGGGGGCCGCCGTGACCTACTTGTTCCGCATCGAGACCGCGGGCGTGAACCTGGAAGACGTCGGAAAGATCACCGCCGACTGACCGCGGCGGTGGTAGGAGCGTTATCGCCCGGTCGATTCGCACACCCGTAGTTCGGCGTCGTTAGGCGTCGTTAGGCGTCATAGTGCGCTGCATAAGTCGGCGAATTTTCGGCAGACGCGATCGTAGCCGGTGCTCGTCAACTGCGTTGCGAGCATAGCGATCTCCCTCCCCCACCTCTTTACCCGTTGTCGCCGAAGCCTTCGGGATCGCCTTTCTCGCACACGAGTCGGTGGGAGCAGCGGCACTCCGTCGGGCCGATTGCTGAGAACGTACTGTGCCGCTTGCATCATCACCTCACAGCGCTCGAGGCAGGTCCTTTGTGCTACCTGACCAGACCCATTGGGGGCGTGCGCAAGTCGAGTATTGAACTACTCATGCCCGCGCGTGGACCCGCTGACACGATGACCACACTCCGTCGAAGGTCGATGCGAGAACAAATCGAAAGGCAAGAAAATGAACACGTTCGCATTCGCATACGGGGTACAACCCGGTGACACCCTGAGCGGCATCGCGGTGAAATTCGGCGTAACCCTGGTGGGGCTCGAGCTGACGAACCCGCAGATCCCTGATCCCAACGAGATCTTCCCCGGACAGGTCATCACGATTCCGCCGACCTACGTGGTGCAGCCAGGGGACACACTCAGCGGGATCGCCCAGAAATACCACGTCACCCTGGGGTTCCTGGAAGTGGCGAACCCGCAGTTCACCGATCCCAACCTGATCGTCCCCGGACAGGTAGTCACCGTCCCTGTTCCTCCTACGGCTCCCCCGCACACTTATGTGGTGCAGCCAGGAGACACACTCAACGGGATTGCCAACCAATTCGGCGTCACACTGGCAGCCCTCGAAGCGGCGAACCCGCAGATCGCCGATCCCAACCTGATCTTCCCCGGACAGGTCGTCGTCGTCCCCGCCACAGTCAAAACCTATGTGGTGCAGTCGGGGGACACGCTCAGCGGAATTGCCAATCAATTCAACGTCAGCCTGGCGCTCCTGGAAAAGGCGAACCCGCAGATCGCTAATCCCAACCTGATCTTCCCCGGACAGCTCATCGCCATCCCGTAACGACAGGCCACGGCTTGACATGTTGGCCGTCGCTGAAGATGACCGTGATCACAGCCAGCACCGTGCCCTCGGGCACGTGACCGGCGGTGTCGATCGACCCGATGACCCGTACCCGTCTTGACGGTACGGGTCATCGGCCACATCCACCGATCGCATTCGTCCCACCATCGCCACCAAAAACGAGCTGACTCTTGCTATCTCGCTGCGTTCGCGGACTGAGCACCCCTAGCGGTTCAGCTGGTCTTCCAAGGCACGGACGCGCTGCTCGGAGCCGGTGAACAGCTCACGCGGGAAGCGGCGGTATCTGAGCATCTGCGCATAGATTGAGCCAGGATCGTCGAAATTCAGGCCCATGCCGGCCAGATATTGCAGCCGCATGCTCATATCGTCATTGATGTCGGCGCCGGCGAGCCAGGGTTTCAAGTCCGACGCGCGACCGGCGTAGGTGGCAAGAACGTCGGTCGCGTCGTGAAAGTTCACGGCGCCCATGGATTGCGCGACGCGTGCGTAATCGGCACGACTCCAGCGGTCTTGCAACGCATCGACGTCGAGCTTCAACGGCTCGACCTGGCCGAGCAAAACGAGGTCGTTACCCCGACCGTTGATCGTGTTGCCCCACACGGTGCCGTTGGGGAACACATCGAAAAACGTTGCGAGCTCGCTCTTTACGGTGGCGAGGTCGCTCTCGTACAGCGGAACCCACTGGGTGACGATGCCGCCGGGCCTCAGGTGCTGCTTGACCAGCTCGAAATATTGCTTTGAGTACAGCGAGGACGTGCCTTTGACCCACGGATGGATCGGGTCGGACGTGATGATGTCGAATTTGTCCTTCGACGTGAGGATGAAGTGCCGAGCGTCGTCGTAATGGATCGTCGTACGGGGGTCGTCCTTGACGCTGTAATTTTCCTTTCCGAAATATTTGGCCGCGGCAGGAGGAACCAACGGCTCGAGCTCGCAGATCGCGAGTTTTTCGACTGTCGGTTGGAGCACAAAGGTGCCGGCCGTGACGCCCGCGCCGAAGCCGACGACCAAGGCGGTTTGGGGTCCTGATGAAACAGCGCCGGAATGTCGCCGAGCATGCGCTGCAGGCGCATATCGGCGAGCGCGGTCGAAGCTTCCACTTTCCCGGCGACGTGGAAATACCGGTCGCCGTCGGGAGGTTCGGAAATCGCCACCGAGTAGTCGCGGCCTTCGCCGACGTACAGCGCGCGTCCGGGGTCGGTTTGCAGAATCATGCGCCGGCCGTACGCGACGGCCAGCCACGGGACGGGTGCGATGTTGGCGATCATCCAGACGACCGCGACCATCGACGCGACGGTCGCTGCGGCCCCGCGTTTTCCCAGCGATCGCCAACTGGACGCGAAGACAATCAGAGCTGAGACAGCGGCGAGCGCGACAGCAGGCGCTGACAATCCTGGGTGCCGATCCAGGGAATCAGGACGATGCTGAAGGCGAGGGCTCCCACAATTCCACCGACGGTGTTGGCGGCATACACCCTGCCGACCAAGGTTGCGGAGTCGTCACTGCGCTCTGCGGCGGCGGCCAGCGCGAACGGAAAGCTAGCGCCCCACAGGCAGGCGGCGGGAAACACTGCCCACATGCAGCGCATGATGTCGACCTGAAAATTGAAAACGGCGCTCCTCGCGAGCAGCGGATCGATCGGCCAGTTGGGCAGCGCATCGGCCAGTGCGTAAGCGGTCCACGCGATCGCCGCGGCCAGCAGAAGCTGGCAGACGCCGAGCGCAGCGCGCGGGTTTTTCACCTGGCGGGTGAGCGCGGACGCGACGCCGCTACCTATGCCCAACCCTCCCAAGAACACGGCGAGGATGATCGAGAAGGTGTAGACGGTCGCGCCGAGCATGACCGAAAGAAGCCGCGTCCACACGACTTCCGCGCCGAGCGCGGTCAACCCGGAAAGGCCGATGGCACAGTAAACCGAACCATGCGCCGGCGTCGGTGACGATTAGGGATCGGCGACTCGGCGGCGGCGAGTCGGTTCGTAGCGGGTCCGCGTCGAAAGGTGATAGCTGAGCCACGCCACGGTTGTGTTGATCGCGACGGCGACGTAGGTGGCTGTCGCCATGTCGTATACGCGCAGTAGATAAAAACCCGCGAACAGGCATCCGCACACCGCGCCGGCGATGTTGCCGCCATAGAAAAATCCAAGCCAGGAAACTCCCCGCGGTGACGATTCGACGTAGCGGGCGATGGCAGGGAGCGACGCGCCCATCAACAGAGTCGGTGGGAGCAGGCAGATAGCGGCGACCACGGCGCGCATGAGAAGTCCGAACAGGCCGCTGCCGCCGACAGCGGCATAGAGGTGATCGAGTAGCGGCAGGACCAACAGCACGAGAAGGCCGCAGACGCCGATGCCTGCTTCGATGATCGCGTAAACGCGCAAAGGATGCATGCGCGCCGAAACATATCGGGGCAGCAGCAGACTGCCGAGGCACATGCCGCCCATGTAAGTGCCGAGAAGGACGCCGAGCGACACCGCCGACGATCCGATAACCAGTTGCAGCAGCTGAAACCAGACGATCTCGTAGATCAACGCAGCGCATCCGCTGCTGACGAACAAAACAAGTAGCAGCGGGATATGTGCGCGGTCGGAAGACGTGGAATCCGGCGCCACGGGTTCGGTCACGTAGCTGGCCGACGGTTCCAGCTTTTCTTTCGACATGAAGACCAGTGTTGCAAAACAGCCGAGGCTCAGACGGTGAATGGGCAACGGGCTGGTCGCAGGCTTTATCGCCTGGTCAATTCGAACACCCGTAATTCCCGGTCTGTTCGGCCTCGGTAGGCGTCGTAGTTCGCCGCGTAGTCGGCGAACTTCCGGAAGATGCGCTCGTGTTCGGCGCCCGTCAACTGCGTCGCGAGCAACAGCGATTTCCTTATTTCATCGTTACCCAGGCCTGCGGGTCGGCCAGCAGGTTCCACCACCACGCGGGGTGACTGGATTGTCCCAGTTGCTTCCGACCAGGAAGAGGCGATCGCCTTCCCGCATGTAAGTCAGTGGTATCTCCCGTCGCTCACCCGACTTTCGGCCGACGCTGGTCAGCAGGAGCAGCGGTACTCCGACCGGGCCGAAGATCGTTAAAACGACCGTTGCTTCGGCGCAGGAGGAGGGGGTGCGGTCCAGCGGGGTGAGTTTGCGGATACACCAGCTACCGAACTTCGAGCCGACAAGCGCCATGACCGGTTTCCTCAGTGCCGAGGGTGGCTCGTGACCCCACCGCACATCTGGGAAAGCATCCTCGTCACAGCGCAATATTATTCACTGCCGACCAGGTCCCCACCTGCGAGTGTTCAACCGTAAGAACATACTTTGCCGCGTGCACATGACGTCTGCGACGTGCTCCGTTGAAGCCCTACGATTCGGCTAGCGCAACCAGCGGCGGCGAAGTGCCGTGGTCGTTGGAGAGAAAAGGAATCCGTGCATGAAGACCAGAATATCGAGGGCCACGGTCGGTGGCGCAGCGGCAGCTTCGGCCGCTGGCCGCATGTGGACCGCACCATCGGCCTGGGCCAGTAGCGACTTCTGCAATTCGCTTCCCCCCGCCCAAATTCACGATTGCAGCTGCGGAGCCGACAACGTCCCAGGTACTCCGGAGTATCAGGCAGCGCCTGCATGGGAGTCGCGGCTGCGCCTGCACCGGCACCCGCGCCACCGGCCAACCCCTAGCGCGCTCGGCTCGCCACTTCCCTTTTTCCGCACAGCGTCTACGGGCACATGAATGCGATTGGCGGACAATGCCTTTCGCGTGATCGCCTCTGGCGGCGGGTTCGTCCTCGTTCCAGACGGCAGCGTTTTCGCCGCTGTATGAGGTGACAAGGTTGCCCATTCCATAATTGGTGAAGAAAAAGGTGTGGCAGACGTTCCAATTCCAGACCACCTGGCCCGGACCGGTGGGCGGATCGGTTCGTTGTCCGGGGCACCAGTGGTGAGGCGCAAAGGTGTCGTCCGCGTGAGCGATCGCTGCGGTGTGCCCCAATCCGGAAACCGCGAGACCGCCCGCTAGCAGTGCCCCGGCCGTGATTTTCTTCAGCGTGGGGGTGATGTCCATGGCGGGTCCCTTTCGTCGTCGTTGTCGGGCAGAAATTAACGCCGACCGCTGAATGGATATTTAATGTCGGACGGCTGCGGCATATTCGAACGTACGTTCGATTATGTCTTATGTGCGCTGGAACGGGTGCGCGGCGTGCACGCGCGGAGAACCGGGCGGCCGGGCAGCGACTGGCCGCTATCGGCGACGTCGACGTGCTGTGGCTGCGACGGTTCGGCGAGCGCGAGACATGGTGCACCGACACC
>CAVWEO010000040.1:0-5904 GCA_963753995.1 uncultured Actinomycetota bacterium
ATGGGTGTCAGGCAATGACGGACAACGGGAACAAGAACATGCCGCAGGGGGCCCACGAGTACGAAATGTGGGACGCCGCATATGTGCTGGGCGCGCTCTCAGATGCCGACCGCGGTCAATACGAGGCGCACCTGGCCGGTTGCGTGTCGTGCCGGCAGGCGGTGGCCGAGCTGTCCGGTGTTGCGCCGCTGCTCGCGCTGGCCGGTGGCGACGACGCGTCGGTGCCGCCATGCCCTGACCTGCTGCCGTCGCTGATGGCGAAGGCCGACCAGCGGCCGGTCGCGGTGACCGACAGCGTGCAACTGGTGGCGGCACCGACCGTGCGGGCGGAAACGGTCTTCCCGGTCTTCCGGACCGGCAACTACGCACCCGTCCACGACGAGTTGACCGAATTCGATCTCGCGATCGAGGGCAGTATTCCCGCCGAACTGAACGGTTGGTACCTGCGCAACGGCCCCAATCCACGTGCGGGCGAGGGTCATTGGTGTGTCGGTGACGGCATGGTCCACGGAGTCAGGTTGGAGAACGGTCGCGCCGCCTGGTACCGCAATCGCTGGGTGCGCACCGAGAACTTCGAGGACCCCGTTCCGCTGTACAACGCTGACGGCAGCCGGAACCTGCACTCCAGCATCGCCAACACCCACGTCGTCCGGCATGCCGGAAGGACCTTGGCGCTGATGGAGTTCTCGCTGCCCTACGAGATCAGCAACGACCTGCAGACCCTGGGCGTCTACGATTTCAGCGGCGCCTTGACCGACTCGATGTCAGCGCATCCCAAGATCTGTCCGAGCACCGGTGAACTCCATTTCTTCGGCTGCGGCAACATTTTCGAACCTCATGTCACTTACCACCGTGCCGATGCCGACGGTCGGCTGACTGTCAGCCGGCCCATCGAGGTGCCCGCTCTGACGTTGATGCACGACTTCGCACTGACCGCGCAACACGTTGTCTTCCTTGACCTCCCGCTGTTGTTCAACCTGGGAGTCGCGCTCACGCGTCCGTCCCGGCGAGACTTGCCGTACCGCTGGGACGACCAGTACCGGGCCCGACTCGGTGTGCTGCGCCGCGACGACCCGTACGGTCCGCTGCGTTGGTTCGACATCGACCCCTGCTTCGTCTTCCACGTCGCCAACGCCTACGACCGAGCGTCCTCCGGCCGCAACGACATCGTCCTCGAGGTGCTCAGGTACGACGAAATGTGGCGGCGCAACAGTGATTTCGGCAGCGATGCGGCCCTGTGGCGCTGGACGATCGACCTGGACACCGGAGTGGTCGAGCAGCGGCAGCTCGACGACCGCGGCGTGGAATTCCCGCGTGTCGACGATCGTCTGGCCGGCACCGCCGCGCGCTACTCCGTTGCGGTAGGCCGTGGTGCGCTCGTCCGCTACGACCTGCAGGGCGACACCGCGATCGAGCACCGGTTCGGCAGCGGCAGGCGCGGATCGCCGGGGGCGCCCGGTGAGGCGGTGTTCGCACCCGCGGCCGGGCCGCCCGACGAACTCTCCGGCTGGTATCTGACGTACGTCTACGACGCGGAAACCGACCGCAGCGATCTGGTGGTCATCGACGCCTCGGACTTCGCGGCCGACCCAGTGGCCCGGATCCGGATGCCGCGCCGAGTGCCACATGGGTTCCACGGCAACTGGATCCCGGACTGAGTGCGACCATGGTGCTGCATACCCCAGATGAACTGGGAAGGGGCGCAACTCGTATCACATGTCAGGAGGTGATCGAGTGAATCGACTCGCCGGTGCCAGTGGCGACGAGGCCGCGTTGATGAAGGCGCTCTACGACGAGCACGCCGGACCGTTGTGGCGGTATGCGCTTCGGCTGACCAGCGATGCGAGCCGTGCCGAGGACGTGGTCCAGGAGACGCTGCTGCGGGCCTGGCAGCATCCCGAGGTGATCGGCGACACCGAACGGTCCGCGCGCGCATGGCTTTTCACCGTTGCGCGGAACTTGATCATCGATGAACGACGCAGCCCGAAGTTCCGCAATATCGTTGGCTCGCTGGACGACTCGGGGGTGCCGGAACGGTCCACTCCGGACGAGGTCGATTCGGCGCTGGACCGGCTGCTGATCGCAGATGCGATGGCGCAGATGTCGGTAGACCATCGAGCCGTTGTCGAGCGGTCCTACTACCGGGGTTGGAGCACTGCGCAAATAGCCGCTGACCTCGACATCGCCGAAGGAACGGTCAAATCGCGGCTACACTACGCGGTGCGGGCCCTTCGACTCACTCTGCAGGAAATGGGAGTGACCCGATGACGATGCGAATGAAAATTTGCCGGGCCGTCCGGGGGGCTGTCGGCTTCGAATACCTGGGTATGAAAGCTGCTGGGGAGACGCGATGAACGTTATCGGGGGTTTCGGCCCGACCGGTGACCGCGACGTGCCCGCAGGCGAAAGCCACGACTACGCGACCTGGGATGCGGCCTACGTCCTTGGATCGCTGTCGCCCACCGATCGCCGCGAGTTCGAGGCACACCTGAGTGGCTGCCCGAGTTGCAGTCAGTCCGTCGGCGAACTCAGCGGCATACCGGCGCTGCTGTCCAAACTCGACCGCGGCACCGTCGCCGCGATGGATGCCGACGGCCACCCCGCAGCGGCTGAGCCAACGCCGAACCTGTTGCCGTCGCTGATGACCGAGGTTCGCCGCCGCCGGCGCCGCGCGCGGATGGTGACCTGGACGACGGGGGCTGTCGCAGCCGTACTGCTGTCGGTCGCGGTATTCGTCGGAATATCGGGGCTTCGCCCGACGCCATCGCCTCCCCAGGCCGAAGTGGCTGCGCTGCAGATGGATCAGGTCGGCACGACCGCCCTGGCCTCGACGGTGTCGCTGAGCAGCCAGCAGTGGGGCACCTCCATCGACCTCAACTGCGTCTGCCTGGCGCCGGTGACTGCGCACCACGACAGGCTGGCGATGGTCGTGGTGAGTCGCGACGGCACCCACACTCAGCTGGCCACCTGGGTCGCTGACCCGGGCCACACGGCGAAGCTGGGCGGCAGCACGTCGACACCGGTCGACCAGATCGTCCAGGTGCAGGTGGTGTCGGCCGACAACGGCAACGTGCTGCTGCAACGCTCCCTCTGACTTCGCTTGTCCGGGAGACGATTCAGCGCTGCTGCAGCCAGCTGTGGAACATCCCGTCCGGGTCGTAGACGGCGCGGACGTGTTCCAGCCGGGCCATGTTCGACGGGGTGATGAACGTGGCCGGCCGCTGGCTGAGGTTCTCGTCGGCCAGTGAGATGCCGGTGGCGAGATGCGACATCGCGGCCATGTTGGACCGGGCCCAATCCCCGTACCGTTGGTCGTCGGCCGAATCGCCCCACGCGGTGTAGAGCCCGAAGTAGATCTCGTCCTCCACCCCGTAGACCATCTCGGCGCGGTCCGCCGACGGCTTCCAGCCGGCGAAAACAAAATGCGACGGGTGCGGCGGCAAGGTGTCGATGATGGCGCGGATACCGGGCAGCAGATCCTCTGCCGGAGCTGAGGTGAACATGTTGTCGACGCTATAGCGATGTGCTTGAGGGTATTTCATCATCACCGCGGCATACCAGTTCGCCAGAGTTGTCGGCAGGTAGGGGAGGTTGGCGATCGCCCGGTCGATCACCGGGCAGGTGCCAAGGATCGCAAGGGCTTTCGCGGCCTCGTCGTCGGAGTCGGCGAACACCGGCGATGCGATCGTGATGGTCGCGACGTCGGGTCCGACTTCCGCAGCAGTGCGCGACGTGAGGATCTGCAATTCCACCCGGTCGTCGACGTCGCCGCTGATCGACCGGCCCCAGCTGAACACCTCGTCGGCGACCTCGACCGGATACATGTACAAGCAGGTCCCCAGGACCGCCGGCCGAGGATGCAGTCGCAACGTGAAAGAGGTGACCACACCGAAGAATCCAGGTCCGCTGCCACGGGCAGCCCAGTACAGGTCGGGATGATGCCTCGGGTCGCAGTAGATTTTGTCACCCTCGGCGGTGACCACCTCCAACCCGAGCACACTCTCGCACGCCGGCCCGACAACCTTGCTGTTCCACCCGTACCCACCCTGCAGCAGGTAGCCGCCGAGGCGGATGCCTTCGCAGTGGCCCGCCGGGAAGAACAGACCCCGCGCGTCGAGGTCGATTGCGAAGGCACTGGCGACGACGCCCGGGCCGACGTGGGCGGTCATCGCGTCCGCGTTGATACGGCAGTGATCGAGACGGCTGACATCGAGCAACATGCCGCCGTCACGCAAATGGCTTGCCACCCAGCTGTGCCCGCCGGACCGAATGCCGACCCGATAGCCCTGGGCACGCGCGTAGCGAATCGCGGCGACAACGTCGTCGGCGTCGCAGGCTTGCACGATCACATCGGGAAAGCGCTGCGGCAGAATGCCGTTCCATACCGTGTCGCGACGGGCTGCCTCGTATCCGTCTACACCACGGTAGAAGAATCGCTTTGCGGTGAGTGATGCCATTGATTCCCCTTCGTCATGGCCGACAGGTAGTCGGCGATCCGGGCGGCCAACGGCGTCGCCGCCCGCCGGATCGCCCGCAGCGGGCCATTGGGCGGAATGCCGTGACCGATCGCGAACATCCCGTCGCCGAGATCGCAGGAAAAGCCTCCGCGGGGATTGCCGTGATCGTCGAGAACGCCGAGATGACCGACCAGACCGCCGAGGTCGGGGTCGAAGCCGGTGGCAGCGATGACCACCTCGGGTGTGATCGCGGTGCCATCGGCCAGGATCACCCGGTTGGTCTCGAGCGCCGTGACCGCGGCAACCACGTCGATCCGGCCGGCCCGCACGACGCTGACCAGCTCATCGGCGAGGGTGGGAATTCGGCCGCGGGTCTCGACCGTGGCCTTCAGTCCGAGCGGTGGCCGGCCGAAGCCGTAGGGCGAAAGATCGCCCAGCAGTGCTCGATTGAGCCGCGCGACCACCGGGTCGACCATCCGCGCGGGTACGCGCGCGAACAGTTCGAGAAACAGGTCCGACGGTATCGGTCCGATGGCGCGGCGAACCAGGTGCGGCGGGGTGCGCACCGCCAGCCAGACCTTGCGGGCATCGTCCTGCGCCAATTGCACCGCGATGTCGGCGGCCGAATTGCCCGCACCCACCACGAGCACGTCGCGGCCGCGGAACGGCCACCCGTTGCGGAAATCCGCGGAGTGCACCAGGTCCCCGGTGAACCGGTCGAGACCGGGCCACGGCGGGATGGCGGGCGTGCGATAGCGGCCGGTGGCCAGCACGACCGAGGGGGCGTGCAGATCACCCAGCGACGTGCCAGCCCGCCAGCATCCGTCCAACCGGTCGATCCGGTTCACCTCGCAGCCCAGCGCGAGCGCGATGTTCTGCCGCCGCACGTAGCTGTCGAAGTACCCGACCATGTCGTCTTTGGTCGGCCAACGCCCGGAGCGCAGCGGGATCCGTTGCCCGGGAAGGTGTGACATGAAGCCGTTGGTGTTCAGCCGAAAATTGTCGTAGCGGTTGCGCCACGACATCGCAGGAGCGACGGCGTTGTCGACGACCAGCGCCGAGATTCCATGACCATGTCCGAGCTCACGCGCGACGGCCAAGCCGGCAGGCCCGGCTCCCACCACAATGACGTCCTGCACTCCGATGACACGTATGCCGGCGCCATCCGGTTCACTGGCAAGAGGTGTTGAACCGACCTCCTGCGTACATCGTGTCCCTGGTATGTCGAGAAAGCACCGGGTGGTCGACCACATCGTCGGACACCTTGCGGGGACCGGAGTCGAATACATCTTCGGCGTCGACGGTGCCAACATCGAAGACGTCTACGACGCAGCCTATTTCAGGCCGGACATCACGGCCGTGCTGGCCAAGCATGAGTTCTCCGCCGCGACGATGGCCGACGGATACAGCCGCAGCGGCGTGGGGCTGGGCGTGGTGGTCGCGACAT
>CAVWEO010000041.1:0-9720 GCA_963753995.1 uncultured Actinomycetota bacterium
AACTGGGTTACTACCTGCTGGCCGGAGCCGGCGGTGCGGGCCCGGCCACGTTGATGGCCGAGGCTCGTCGCGGCGAGGAGTTGGGCTTTGGCACTGCGTTCATCTCCGAACGCTGGAACGTCAAGGAAGCGTCGTCATTGGTGGGCGCGGCCTGCGCGGTGACCAGCCGTATGCAGATCGCTACCGCCGCAACCAATCACAACACCCGCCATCCGCTGATCACCGGATCTTGGGCGACGACAATGCACCGGCTGTCCGGCGGCCGCTTCACTCTCGGCGTCGGCCGCGGCATCGCCGCGATCTACGGTGCATTCGGCATCCCGCCCGTGACCACCGCGCAGATGGAGGACTGGGCGCAGGTGATGCGCCGACTGTGGCACGGCGAGGTGATCTTCAACCACGACGGCCCGATGGGCAAATACAACATCCTCTTCCTCGATCCCGACTTCTCCGAAGACATCCGACTGGCACTGGTCGCGTTCGGACCGAATACGCTGGCGCTGGGCGGTCGGGTGTTCGACGACGTCATCCTGCACACCTACTTCACCCCGGAAACGTTGCAGCGCTGCGTGAAAACCGTGAAGGATGCCGCGGAGCAGGCCGGTCGCGACCCCGACAGCGTGCGGGTGTGGTCGTGCTTCGCGACGGTCGGCGACCATCTGCCCGAACAGTTGCGGCTGAAGAAGACGGTCGCACGGCTGGCCACCTATCTGCAGGGCTACGGTGACTTGCTGGTACGGACTAACAACTGGGATACCGCTGTCCTGGAACGGTTCCGGGCCGACTCGGTGGTGACGTCGATAGCCGGCGGCATCGATCACAAGGCCACGGCCGAGCAGATCGAGCACATCGCAACGCTGATTCCCGACGACTGGCTGGAGCCGTCCGCCACCGGGTCGGCGCAGCAGTGCGTCGAGCGGATCGGCAAGGAATTCGACTACGGCGCCGACGCGGTGATCATGCACGGCGCCACCCCCGACGAACTCGAGCCAATCGTCACGGCGTACCGGGCGAACAGGTAGGACTGATCTATGTCGACGTATCTGCAGGACAAGGTCATCATCGTCACGGGTGCCGCCAGCGGCTTCGGCAAGCTGATCTCGGAAAAGAGCGGCGCGGGTGGCGCGAAGGTGGTCGGCGTGGACGTCAGCGTCGATGCCCTCAATGAGGTGTTCGACGGCATCCGCGCCGCCGGCCACGACGGCACCACCCAGGTGGCGGACGTCGCGGACATGGCCCAGATGCGGGCGGCGGCACAGCACGCCGTCGACACCTACGGTCGCATCGATGTGATCGTGAACAACGCCGGGGTGATGCCGCTGGCCTACTTCTCCGACCACGAAGCCGCATGGGAGAAGTGGCACAAGGCAATTGACATCAACATCAAGGGCGTCGTCAACGGAATCGCCGCCGTCTACGACACGATGATCGCGCAGGGCCGCGGTCAGGTTGTCAACATCTCGTCGATCTACGGCAACGCCGGCACCGAAGGCTCCGGCGTCTACAGCGCGACCAAGGCCGCGGTCGACGCACTGTCGGAGTCGTTGCGGGTGGAGGCCCAAGGCAAGATCAAGGTGACCAACCTCAAGCCGACCGGTGTCCTGGGCACACAGCTGGCCGGCGGCGTCGTCAACCAACTGGCCGTCACCGGCATCCTCGGGCACAAGGCGCCGCTGTTCTTCGAGAACGCGGTCAACGCGCAGAACGGCGCGCTGCAGCCCGAGCAACTCGACGTTGACTCCATCGGCTATTGGCTGATCAACCCCGATGATCTGACCGACGCGGTCATCCACGTCATCGACCAGCCGTGGGGCATCAACATCAGCGATGTGACCGTTCGGGCCAGCGCCGAAAATTACATCTACTGAGGTTCTTTGGGAATGGATGTAGTCACGGCATGATGGCCGTCCGCGCTACCGGTTCGGGTGCGACCTGACGGCTCGACAAACCCCGTTGAGAGCGGCCAGCAACGCGTCTCGTGTTTCGCGTGGATCGATCAGCTCGTCGAAACCCATGTGCTCGGCGGAGCGGTAGGAGGCCTGTAACTCCGCATCGCGCAGCCTGGCGGTCAGGTCCTCGCCCGCGTGCGACGCCTTGCTCAACGCCGCCGCGCTCATCGCGCCCATCGTGGCGCCGGGGTAGGCGAAGGTTGCACCCTGGCCGTCAAAACTCAACAGCGACATGACCATTGAGCCGAAACCGTAGGCCTTGCGAAGCGTGACGTGCAGCTTGACGGTGGTCGCGACGGTCTGCGCCACGAACATTCGGCCGCCGGAGCGCAGCACGCCGCTGCGCTCGGACCGGCTGCCGGGCAACATGCCCGGATTGTCGGCAAGGAAGATGATCGGTAGATGGAACGAGTCGGCCACCGTGATGAAATGCGCTGCCTTGTCGGCGGCGTCGGCGTCGATGGAGCCGGCCAGCACCTGGGGCTGGTTGGCGACCACCGCGACCGGGTGTCCGCCGAGATGGGCCAGTGCGCAAATGATCGCCTTGCCGAACCGGGGTTGCACTTCGAACCAGTCCGGCCGGTCGAAGATCACGTCGAGCACCGACCGCATGTCGTAGATCCGGCGGTTGTCCCGCGAGACGATCTCGACCAGTTCCGGGGTCTGTCGTGACGCGGTTTGCTCGTCATCCGGTAGCTGCGACGGATATGACCATGCGCTGGACGGAAAATAGGACAGATAGCGACGGATGTCGTCGAGCACCGACTCGTCGTCCTCACCGACGTTGTGGATCACCCCGCTCGGCAACGCAACGCCGGGACCACCGAGCTCTTCCTTCGAAATGTCCTCGCCGGTCGACTCTTTGACGACGGGCGGGCCGGCCGTGAAGATTGCGCCCTGATTGCTCATGATCCGGAAGTCGCACACCGGCGCGACCAGCGCACCGTGTCCGGCCGACGGACCCAGCACCGCGGCCACGGTCGGCACCCGGCCCGAGCACTGCGCCTGAGCGAGCAGATCGGTCGGGGAGCGCCCGTAATGGCCGCCGGTCGGCCGGAAGCCCGCCCCCTCCAGCAGCATCACCAGCGGAATCTTGTCGCGCACCGCCAGTTCTGCGATGCGGTATCGCTTGGAATTGCCGCCGGGTCCGATGCTGCCCGCCAGCGTGGTGAAATCCTCCGCGCCGAGCATCACCGGCGAACCGTGGATGAGACCGGAACCGACGACGATCCCGTCGGCGGCCGTCTCGCCGCCGACCATCGTGCCGATCTCACGAAACGAACCCGGGTCGAGCAGGTGCTCGATGCGCTGGCGCGCATCGAGTTTGCCCTTGCCATGGTGTTTGGCGAGCCGCTCCGGACCGCCCATCGCCCGGGTGCGCTCGCGGCGCCGCGACAGGTCGTCGAGCGTTTCCTCCCAGTCGGGGAGTTTTGTCATCGGCACGTCCTTTGTCGGCGACCAGCTACTGAAGTGCTTACTGTAGCGTCTGCGGGAGGCGGACGGCGAGAGGCGGGACCCATCAGGTGGCTTCATTGACCCTACCGAATTGCTTACTGTAGCTTCACGAGTATGACGTTGGCACGCTCCGAACAGCGGTGGAGTGTGCGCAGGTGAGCGCTTCGCAGCCGGCCCGCCTGAAGATCGACGGCGGAATCTTCACCGACCTGGCGCGGGTACCCGAGTTGGCACGCGAACTCGAAGACCTGGGGTACGACGCCGCCTGGACCGGCGAGATCAACCACGATCCGTTCTTCCCGTTGCTGCTTGCGGCAGAACACACCTCGCGACTCGAGATCGGCACCAGCATTGCGGTGGCGTTCGCGCGTAACCCGATGACCGTCGCGAACGTCGGCTGGGACTTGCAGACCTACTCGAAGGGCCGGTTCATCCTGGGTCTCGGCACCCAGATCAAGCCGCACATCGAGAAGCGGTTCAGCATGCCGTGGAGCCATCCGGTCGCACGAATGCGCGAGTTTGTGCTTGCGCTGCATGCGATCTGGTCGGCGTGGAACGAAGGCACCCGATTGTGTTTCGAGGGTGAGTTTTACACCCACAAGTTGATGACGCCGATGTTCACGCCTGAGCCGCAACCATTCTCGACGCCCAAGATCTTCATCGCCGCCGTCGGCGAGTCGATGACCGACATGTGCGGCGAGGTCGCCGACGGCCTGCTGGCCCATGCGTTCACGACCCGGCGGTACCTGCACGACGTCACGATGCCGGCCGTGCAGCGCGGGTTGGCGCGCTCCGGGCGTGATCGCAATGCGTTCCAGGTGGCGTGTCCGGTGTTCGTGGTGACCGGCAACGACGAGGACGAAATGACCGCGGGCTCGGCCGGCGTCCGCAAGCAGATCGCCTTCTACGGGTCGACACCGGCGTACCGCAAAGTCCTCGAGTTGCACGGCTGGGGTGACGTCGCCGACGAACTGCACCGGCTGTCGCGGCAGGGCGAATGGGACGCGATGGCGACGCTGATCGACGACGACATCCTGAACACCTTCGCCGTGGTCGCGACGATCGACAAGCTCGCCACCGCGCTCAAGGACCGCTGCGATGGCGTGATCGATCGCGTGATGCCGTCGTTTCCCCGCACCCTTTCCACAGACACCGTCAAAGCGGTGCTGAACGAGTTGCGTCAATGAGGAGCTGCCGATGAGCACACCGACGATGGATGACGCCTCCGAGGTTTTCGCCGACCCACAGGCCTACACCGACGAGGCGAAACTGCATGCGGCACTGGCGCATTTGCGGGTGAATGCCCCGGTGTCCCGGGTCGAGGTGCCGAACTACGCGCCGTTCTGGGCGATCACGAAGCACGCCGACATCATGGCTATCGAGCGCAACAACGTGTTGTTCACCAACTGGCCGCGACCGGTGCTGACCACGACCGAAGGCGACGAGCTGCAGGCCGCCGCGGGGGTCCGAACGCTCATCCACCTCGACGATCCGCAGCATCGCGTGGTGCGGGCGATCGGCGCGGACTGGTTCCGGCCAAAGGCAATGCGGGCGATGAAAATCCGTGTCGACGAGCTGGCGAAGACCTACGTCGACAAGATGCTTGCGGTCGGGCCCGAATGCGACTTCGTGCAAGAGGTGGCGGTCAATTACCCGCTGTACGTGATCATGTCGCTGCTGGGCATACCCGAATCCGACTTCTCGCGAATGCTCAAGCTCACCCAGGAGCTGTTCGGAAGCGACGACAGTGAATTCAAGCGTGGCAGCAACAACGAAGATCAACTGCCCGCGCTGATGGACATGTTCGGTTACTTCAACGGCGTCACCGCATCTCGTCGTGAGCACCCGACGGAAGACTTGGCGTCGGCTATTGCCAACGCCCGCATCGACGGCGAGCCGCTGTCGGACATCGAGACCGTGTCGTACTACCTGATCGTCGCCACGGCCGGTCACGACACCACCAGCGCGACAATCTCCGGCGGACTGCACGCCCTGGTCGACAATCCCGACCAGTTGCACCGGCTGCGCGACAATCTCGACCTGATGCCCTTGGCCACCGAGGAAATGATTCGATGGACCACGCCGGTCAAGGAATTCATGCGGACCGCGGCCGAGGACACCGAGGTGCGCGGTGTCCCGATCGCAGCGGGGGATTCGCTCCTCCTGTCCTACGTGTCGGGCAACCGGGACGAGGAAGTCTTCGCCGACCCGTTCCGCTTCGATGTGGGCCGCGACCCCAACAAACATCTGGCTTTCGGCTACGGCGTCCACTTCTGTTTGGGGGCGGCGCTGGCGCGCATGGAGGTCAGCAGTTTCTTCGCCGAGCTGGTGCCAAGGCTGAAATCGATTGAACTGAACGGTGATCCAGAGTTCGTGGCGACCACGTTCGTCGGGGGACTCAAACACCTGCCGGTCCGGTATTCGTTGCGCTGAGCCCCGTCAGGGCACGTCTTCGTCGTCCTCCGCGCACAGGAGCTTTTCAGGGTGGTGAAAGGTGTTGACCCTCGGTTGGCCGTGGTCGAGGTGTGGTGGCGGGATCCACTCGGTTTCGCCGCGCGCGTTCCTTCTGGTCATCCAACCTTGTTCGGCCAGTTGATGATTGGGTCCGCAGCCGAGGGTCATGTCGTTGACGTCGGTGACGGGGTTGTCCGCGTAGCGGTTGCAGTGGTGGACTTCGCACAGGTAGGCGGGCAGCGTGCAGCCCGGGAAAGTGCAGCCACGATCCCTGGCGAACAACACAATTCGCTGTGCCGGAGAGGCCAGCCGCTTGGTGTGATACAGCGCCAGGGCTTTGCCATTGTGGAAGATCGCCAGATAGTGATGGGCGTGCGAGCCCAGGCGGATGACATCCGACATCGGCAGCAGGGTGCCGCCAGCGGTGAGTCCGCGGCCGGCGCCGTTCTCCAACTCTTGCAGGGTGGTGGTGACGATAATGCTGGTCGGCAGTCCGTTGTGTTGGCCGAGTTCCCCGGAGGCGAGGAGGGCGCGGGCGGCGGCGAGGAGGGCGTCGTGGTTGCGTTGTCCATGGCTGCGGGTGTCGCCCTGAATGGCGGCCTGTGACGGGGTGCCGCCGGTGCAGGGAGTCTCGTCGGCGGGGTTGCACACCCCGGGGGCGGCCAACTTGGCCAGTACCGCATCCCAGGTGGCCCGGGCCTCGGGGGTCAGCCATCCGTTGATCGGGCTCATGCCGTCGATGTCTTGGCGGCCGATGGTGATGCCGCGCCGTTTGGCCCGATCGACATCAGTGAAGTCGCCGTCGGGGTTGAGGCAGTCGAGGAGTTTGTCGGCCAATTTGGCCAACTCATCAGGGCGATGCTCCTGGCTCAACCGGGCCAACTGCGCCTCGGCCTTGGCGCGGGCCTCGATGTCAACGAAGTCGGGCAGCCGCTGCCAGAAACTGCGGATCACCGCGACGTGGCCAGCACCCAACTCGCCGTTGCGCTGCGCGGCCGCCGTGGCCTCCAAGACCGGCGCCAGCGGCTCGCCGTTGAGCGCGCGGCGCTGTCCGAGGTCGGCGGCCTCGTGCACGCGCCGGGAGGCCTCGGCCCGGCTGATCCGCAACCGATCGGCCAACACCGCCGCCGGCTTGCCGCCCAACTCGCTGGGCTCGACTATGGGCTAGCTCGTTGATCAGCGCATGCTCGACGGCGGGCTGCCAACGGCGAAACTGTTCCCACCGCTCCAGCACCGACAAGCCGCTCCGGGCGTGGTGAACACATCGGAAGTCAGATCCAGGGCGCGCTTGTAGCCGGCCTCGAGCGCGTCGAGAACCTCGACGATCTCCTCACGATAACTAGAACACATGTTCGAATAATAGCAACTCGGACCGACACGTGCAGAAAGTTATCCGCAGATGAAACCAAAGTGGCACAAGTGATTTAGGGTCCATGGGCCGCCAGGGCGTGAGCCGCGGGTGGTGGGCACAACCGGCCAGGAGACAAGTCCAGCCGGCTCAGGAGTACAACCGACACCGCTCGAGCAGGAGCTCCGCGAGCAGCGCTGGCTCGCTGATCATCAGGTCGTGGCAGGTATCGATGGGGATCAGCGTCTGCACGCCGCCCAGGGCATCGATGCTGCGCAATTGGGTGCGCCGAAAGAGCGCGTGATCACGCAGGGTCAGAATCCAGGTCCGTGGAACAGCGTCAGGCAGATCGCTGCGGTCAACCGGCTCGGTGATGAGCGTGGCCGCTTCGGCGTGCATCCGTGACAACGTGAAGCGGCGCTGCGCAAGAGTCATCCCGTTACAAAAGATCAAGCGGCTCAGCAGATCCGGGGTAACCGAAGGGGGCTCGTCGTAGGCGCACCGCCCGGCGCACGTACCAGGCCAGCGGCCCGACCAGCGTGTCGACAATCGCCCTGCCTTGCGCGGGTAGGCAAGCGGCGGCCAGGATCATTTCCCGCACTCGCGGCGACCCCAGCGCGGTCACCATGCCCGGCACCGTCAGGCCGGCCAGCGAATGCCCGACCACGATCACCTCGTGCAGCCCGGCGTTCTCGATCTGTGCGACCGCCGAGCGCACACAGTCGGCGATGCTGACCGTGGTCAGATCTCCGGGTGTCGCGCCGTGCCCGGGCATGTCGACGGCCAGCACCGGCAATTCCGGTGCCAACCGGTGCAGTTCGTCTACGGTGAGTTCCCAGCAGTCCGCTGAGTGCTCGCCGCCGTGAACGAGGACCAGAGCCGGTGAGCGTAGGTCAGGCCACTCCGAAATCGATGATCCCACGGACGATTTCACCATTCAGCAGGTCGGCGTAGGCTTCGTTGATCTCATCGAGCCGGTAGCGCCTCGTGATCATCTCGTCGAGCATTAGTTGCCCGCTCTGGTAGAGCTTGGCCAGCTGAGCGATGTCGGATTTCATGTTGCACGAACCGAAGATGGTGCCGGCCAGCGTCTTGTTCATCAGAATGAAGTCCTGCAAGTTGATCTTCACCGACTGGGTCAGCTGCGACGTCATTCCGGTGAGCACGCAGGTGCCACCCTTGCGGGTCAGGGCCACGCCGTCGCGGACGTCTTCGCGGCTCATCAACGACGGTGAGACCACGACGGCGTCGGCCATCACCCCATAGGTCAAGCCTCGCACCAGGTCCATCGCCTCTTCTGCCGACGCGGCGGTGTGCGTCGCGCCGAAGCGCAATGCCGACTTCTGTTTGAATTCAACAGGATCGACGGCAACGATCTGCGCGGCACCATTGATCCGGGCACTCTGGATCGCGGCCGTGCCGATGCCACCGACGCCGATCACCACTACCGTGTCGCCGGCACGCATATTCGAGCGGTTGGACACCGAGCCGTAGCCGGTCGGGATCGCGCATGACAGGAGTGCGATTGGCGTCAGCGGCAGATGCTGCTCGACCTTCACCAGCGAATTCGTCGATGCCACAGTGTGTTCGGCGAACGTCCCGACCTTGGCGAGATGGCCCAGGTCCCGGCCGTCGGACGTGTGGTGACGGAACGTGCCGTCGGTGGGCATGCCCGGGATCATGGTGCCGATTCCGGCATCGCAGATGTACTCGGCTCCGGTTGCGCACCAACGGCATTGGCCGCACGCTGCGACGAACGACATCACCACGTGATCACCCGGCGCGTAGTCGGTGACACCCGGACCGACCTCTTGTACGATGCCCGATCCTTCGTGCCCACCGATCATTGGAAACATGGTCGGGAGACCCATCGAACTTCATGACCTCGTTGGGTGCGGACATGTCGCCCTTGAGGATGTGGTCGTCGGAGTGGCAGAGGCCGGCGGCGGCCATCTTCACCAGGACTTCGCCGGCCTTCGGAGGGTCGAGTTCGAATTCTTCGACAGACCAAGGTCCGCCAACGTCGTGCAGGATCGCGGCACGACTTTTCATGCGACCGGCGTGAAGGTCACGGGCAGGCTGTTGGGCGAGCGGAACGTGACACCGACGATCCGGGTGTCGTCGTCCGGTTCGAGCTTGAGGTTCTCCACGCGGTCCAGCAGACTGTCGAGCATCACGCGGGTTTCCAAGCGAGCCAGATGCATTCCCAGGCACATGTGGATGCCGCCGGCGAACGCGATGTGCGCCTGGCGCGGCCGGAGAATGTCGAACGTGTTGGGGTTCGGCCAGCGACTCTCGTCTCGGTTGGCGGATCCCATGCACAGGTCGACCTGCGCGTTGGCGGGAATTGTCGTGCCGCTGATCTCGACGTCTCGGGTCGTGGTGCGCATGACCATGGTCAGCGGGGTCTCCACCCGCAGCCCCTCTTCCATCGCAGCCGGTATCAGCGAACGGTCGCGCTGGACCATCGCCAGCTGCTCGGGATGGGTCAGCAGCAGATACAGCAGGTTGCCC
>CAVWEO010000042.1:0-6604 GCA_963753995.1 uncultured Actinomycetota bacterium
CACCGTGCCCGCGCCGTAGTCGCGGAAGATCGCCAGACCGATCTGATCGCGGTAGAAGGTCAGCGATCGCTGGTAATCCGCCGGCCGAAACAGCATCCGGCTGGCGAGAATCTCCATGCCGTCGTGTCTATCACGCGTCGGGGTTAGTTGGGTTGGAGCCGCTGTCGCCGGATCGCCGTGGTCGCCAGGCCCGGAACGACGGTGTCGATGGCCTGCGCGGCGAGCGCCATTCGCGGCGCGATCCGGACCGGGCGGGTGCGCGCCGCGGTGATCATCCAGCCCGCGGCCTCCTCGGAGCTCAGCGCCGGTAACCCCTGATACTCCTTGGTCGGCGCGATCATCGGGGTGGCCACCAGCGGGTAGTACAGCGTGGTGGAGTGCACACCCTTTGTCGCCCACTCGGTTTCGATCACCCGGCTGACCGCCGACAGGGCCGCCTTCGAGGCGTTGTAGACCGCGAACAGCGGCGACGGCTCGCTGAACACACCCCAGGTCGCGACGTTGATGATGTGTCCGTCGCCGCGCTCCAGCATCCCCGGCGCGATGCCGCGAATCAGTCGCAGCGGCGAGTAGTAGTTGAGCACCATGGTCCGGTCGACGTCGTGCCAGCGTTCCAACGACTCGGCCAGCGGCCGGCGGATGGACCGGCCGGCGTTGTTGATCAAGATGTCCACCCCGCCGAGCCGTTTCTCGACGTCGGCGACCAGGGCGTCGACAGCGTCCAGGTCGGACAGATCGCACGGGATGGCGATCGCGTCGCCGCCGTTGGCGGTGATCCGGCCGACCACCTCGTCCAGCAGATCCTGGCGGCGGGCCACCGCGACCACCGTGGCGCCGCGGCGGGCGAACTGCTCCGCGGCGCATTCGCCGATGCCGGACGAGGCTCCGGTGAGTACGACGCGCTTGCCGGCCAGGTCGATGCGGGTGGCTCCGGGCCGGGGCAGGCGTCCTGCCAGCGGCGGGCGCATCGAGGTCAGCGTGATCTGCTCGGTCAGTGCTCGAAGCGGGTTCCAACTCACGGCCGGAAGTCTAGGCGGCGGCCACCGGGGTCGAGCGTGACGCTGGCTTCACGTTCGGACTCCACTGTGAAACTGGCTTCACGCTCGGCGGGTGCCCGCTAGAAGTAGCGCGGGAACGGGGTCCAATCGGGCGGCCGCTTCTCCAGGAATGCGTCGCGGCCCTCGACGGCTTCGTCGGTCATGTAGGCGAGTCGGGTGGCTTCGCCGGCGAACAGTTGCTGGCCCACTAGCCCGTCGTCGAGCAGGTTGAAGGCGTACTTCAGCATCCGTTGCGCCTGAGGCGATTTCGCATTGATCTCGGCCGCCCACTGGATGGCCTCGGTCTCCAGCTCGGCGTGGTCGATGACGGCGTTGACCGCGCCCATCTGATGCATCTGCTCGGCGGTATACGGCCGGCCCAGGAAAAAGATCTCGCGGGCGAACTTCTGACCGACCTGCCTGGCCAGATACGCGCTACCGAAGCCGCCGTCGAAGCTGCCGACGTCGGCATCGGTTTGCTTGAACCGGGCGTGCTCGCGGCTGGCCAGGGTCAGATCGCAGACCGCGTGCAGACTGTGCCCGCCGCCCGCGGCCCAGCCGTTGACCAGGCAGATCACCACCTTGGGCATGAACCGGATCAGCCGCTGCACCTCGAGAATGTGCAGCCGGCCGGCCCGTGCGGCGTCAACAGTGTCGCTGGTGTCTCCGCTTGCGTACTGATAGCCGCTGCGCCCGCGGATGCGCTGATCGCCGCCCGAGCAGAACGCCCAGCCGCCATCCTTCGGCGACGGGCCGTTGCCGGTCAGCAGCACCACCCCGACGTCGGGCCACATCCGGGCGTGGTCGAGCACGCGGTAGAGCTCGTCGACGGTATGCGGACGAAACGCGTTGCGCACCTCGGGCCGGTTGAACGCCACCCGCACGGTCGCATCGGTGACGTGACGGTGGTACGTGATGTCAGTCAGCTCGGCAAACCCGTCGACCGGCTTCCATTTGTCGGTGTGAAAAGGATTGTCAGACAAGGTTATTGAATTCCGTCCAGTCGAAAGACCGCGCAGCGTTTGCGACCGCCCATACGGCGACGGTACTCGTCGCGTCGGTTAGCGCTTTGGCAAGGCTATGTTTCCTGGCGGTGAAGCGTCGGGTTCTCTAATGTGTGCCCCGTGTCCACCGATTTCCATCCGCATGAGCCCCATCTGGGTTCGGTCTCGGCGCGCCTAAATTGGCTTCGCGCGGGGGTTCTGGGAGCCAACGACGGGATTGTCTCGACCGCGGGCATCGTCGTCGGTGTCGCCGCGGCGACCGTGGCACGGGGTCCGATCATGACGGCCGGAATCGCCGGGTTGGCCGCCGGCGCGGTGTCGATGGCGCTCGGCGAATACGTCTCGGTCAGCGCGCAACGCGACACCGAGCAGGCCCTGTTGCGCATCGAGCGCCGGGAGCAGCAGGAGGACCCGGCTGCCGAGCTGGACGAACTCGCGGCGCTGTACGAAGCCAAAGGGTTGTCGGCCGCGACGGCACGCACCGTCGCCGAGGAACTCACCGACCACGATCCGCTCGTCGCGCACGCCGAAGTGGAGCTTGGCTTCGATCCCGCGGACCTGACCAACCCGTGGCAGGCCGCGCTGTCGTCGTCCATGTCGTTCAGCGCGGGCGCGCTGCTGCCACTGATCGCCATCCTGGTCGCACCAGTCGCACTGCGAATACCGATCACTGTCGCGGCGGTGCTCTTCGCGCTGGTGGTCACCGGGTTGGTGTCGGCGCGCCTGGGCGGGGCGCCGAAAAACCGCGCGGTACTTCGCAATTTCGTCGGCGGGGGCTTGGCGCTGGCGATCACTTACGTGATCGGCCATCTGGTCGGCGCGGCGATCGGCTGACCATTAATCCTGTTCGACGAACCCCGCGATGCCGTCCGGCATGGCGCTGGCTCCGGGTGCAGTGACGGCGTCCAAGCGGGCGAGCGCTTCGGCGCTCAGGACGACGTCGCCGGCGCCGAGGTTCTCCTCGAGGTGGGCGATCGATCGCGTTCCCGGAATCAGCAGCGTCGTCGGCCCATGCGCCAACAGCCACGCCAAGCCGACCTGCGCGGGCGTGACGCCGAGTTCGCCGGCGATGTCGATCACCACGGGGTGGTCCGACGCCTTAGGGAACCCGGGGAACGCCGAGCCGAGCGGGAAGTACGGCACCCACGCGATGTCCTCGGCGGTGCAGACGTCGAGCATCGCTTCCTGCGAGCGATCCAACAGGCTGTAGGAGTTCTGCACACATGCGATGCCGGCGGGCAGCGCGCGTTGCAGGATCTCGAGCGGCACGCTGCTCACGCCGATGGCGCCGATCTTGCCCTCGTCGCGCAGCGCGATCATCTCGGCCAACTGATCATCGAGGTCGACGATCTGGTCGCCTTCGGCCTGCACGCCCGGCCCCAGGTCCATGCGTCGCAGGTTCACCACAGGTATCTGGTCGAGGCCCAGTTGGCTCAGGTCGTCTTCGACGGCGGCGCGCAAATCGGCGGGCCGTTGCGCCGGGCCCAGGGGGATCGGGCTCTCGCCGGTGTAGCGCGCGCCCACCTTGCTGACGATGACGAGGTCGTCGGGGTAGGGCGCCAGCGCCGTGCGGATCCGGCGGTTCACTTCGCCGGGGCCGTAGAACGATGCGGTGTCAATGTGGTTGACGCCCAGCTCGATTGAGCGACGCAGCACGGCGACCGCGTTGTCGTGCGACGTCTCGAACAGTTGCATGGCGCCGTAGCCGACCCGGGCTACCGGGTGGGTGCCGATGCTGGCCGAGCCGCCGGGGTTGTCTGTCATGGTGCTCCGATCGTGAGACACTGGTAGAAATGCGGAGGTCCCTCCGTTTGCCCGACTGTAGCAGAAACGGAGGAGGCTCCGCTTTGGCTGGAAGCGAACGCTCCGACGCGCGCCGCAATCGGGAGAAGCTGCTCGAGGTCGCGACCGCGGCATTCACCGGCGCCGACGGGCGACCGGTGTCGCTGGAATCGATCGCCCGCGACGCCGGAGTGGGGATCGGCACGCTGTACCGCCATTTCCCCAACCGCGAGGCGCTCGTCGAGGCGGTCTTCCGGACTGAGCTCGCCGAGGTGGCCGAGACCGCTGCGACATTGCTCAAGCGGCATCCGCCCAAGACGGCGCTGCGTCGTTGGATGGATCGCTACGCGAGCTTCGTGGCCGCCAAGCGCGGCATGGCCGAATCGCTGCACGCGATGTTCGACTCTGGCGCCATGCAGCCCAATGACACCCGCGTCGCCATCGCCGGCGCTGTCGACCTGCTGCTGCGAGCCGGCGCCGACGACGGCAGCCTGCGCTCCGACGTGCAGGCCGACGATGTGGTGTCCAGCCTGATCGGCATCTTCTTGGCCAGCGGATCGCCCGAGCAGACCGGCCGCTTACTCGACCTGTTGGTGGCCGGCGCGTCAGCTCGTTGAGGGAATCAATGTGCGCCCGCGGTGTTAGATCCAGGCATGACACTCAACGATGCGGCGCGTGAACTCATCGGCAACGGCGCCGACGCGACTCTGGTGACGATCAACCCCGACGGCAGCCCACAGGTATCGCTGGTCTGGGTGGCATTGCGGTCCGGTCCCGACGGCGACGAGTTGGTCACCGCGCATCTCGGTGAACACAAGAAGGTCCGCAATATCCGGCGCGACCCTCGCGTCGCCGTGACAATCGCATTTCCCGGCGACGTGAACAGGCAGCTGAGGCCATACCTTTCGATTGAGGGAACCGCCTACATCGAAGAGGGCGGCGCTCCCGAGTTGCTCGTGAGCCTGTCGGAGGAACTGTTGGACCCCAACGTGTTTCCGCCGAAGGATGCGCCGCCGGGGTTCGTGACCCACATCCGCATCGACAAAGTCGGCGGTGTCGGGCTCTGAGTCCGCGGCGAACGTGAAGCCAGTTTCACGTTGGGCCACGCAACGTGCGGCCAGCTGCACGTTCGCGCAGAAACTAGCCGACGGCCCGGCCGGCGCCTTCCCAGAACCGCGCGCGCACGGCCTTCTTGTCCGGCTTACCCAGCCCGGTCAACGGCAGCGCGTCGACGATCACCACGCGCTTGGGTGACTGCACCGAACCCTTGCGGTCCTTGACCGCCGACTGGACTTCGGCGGTCATCTTCTCGACCGCGGCGTCGTCGCTCGCCGCATCCTCACGCAGCACCACCACGGCAGTGACGGCCTCGCCCCACTTGTCGTCCGGCGTGCCGACCACGCAGACCTGCGCCACCGACGGATGCTCGGCGATGACGTCTTCCACTTCGCGGGGGAACACGTTGAAGCCGCCGGTGACGATCATGTCCTTGACCCGGTCGACGATGAAGTAGAAACCGTCCTCGTCCTCGCGGGCCATGTCGCCGGTATGCAACCAGCCGTCTTTAAAGGTGTCGGCGGTCGCTTCGGGCAGATGCCAGTAGCCGCCGGCCAAAAGTGGTCCGGCGACACAGATTTCGCCCGGCTCGCCCTGCGGGACGGGCTTGCCGTCATCGCCGAGCAGCGCTACCCGCGAGAACAGGGTCGGGCGTCCGCAGGACGTCAGCCGCTTTTCGTCGTGGTCGGCCTTGGCCAGGTAGGTGATCACCATCGGCGCCTCGGACTGTCCGTAGTACTGGGCGAAGATCGGGCCGAACCGTTTGATCGCCTCGGCCAGGCGTACCGGGTTGATCGCCGAGGCGCCGTAGTACACCGTTTCCAGCGACGACAGGTCGCGGGTTTTGGAATCCGGGTGGTCCATCAACGCGTAGAGCATCGACGGGACCAGCATGGTCGCCGTAATCTTCTGCTCTTCAATGACTTTCAGCACCTCGGCCGGGTCGAACTTGCTCAGCACCACCATCTCGCCGCCCTTGACCACGGTCGGGGTGAAGAACGCGGCGCCGGCGTGCGACAGCGGCGTGCACATCAGGAACCGCGGGTGCTCCGGCCACTCCCATTCGGCGAGCTGGATCGCCGTCATCGTGGCGATGTTCCCGGTGGTACCGATGACGCCCTTGGGCTTGCCTGTCGTCCCGCCGGTGTAGGTCAGGCCGCCGACGTGGCTGGGCGGCAGGTCGGCGACGGTGATCGGCTGCGGCGAGTACTTCGCGGCCTCGGCGTTCAGGTCGACGGCCACATCTTTTAGTTCTTCGGGAACGGGGCCGATGGTCAGGATCTGCTTCAGCGAGTCGACCTTGTCCAGCAGGCCCAGCGCGCGCTCGATGAACATCGGGTTGGGGTCGATGATCAGCGCGGTGGCGCCGGCGTCGGAGAGCACGTAGGCGTGGTCGTCCAGTGAGCCCAGCGGGTGCAGCGCGGTGCGCCGGTAGCCCTGAGTCTGGCTGGCGCCGAGGATCATCAGCACCTCGGGGCGATTGAGCGCGAGCAGGCCGACGGTGACGCCGGTGCCGGCGCCCAGCGCGTCGAACGCCTGGATGTATTGGCTGATCCGCTCGGCCAGCTGACCGCCGGTGAGCGTGGTGTCACCGAGGAACAGCACCGGGCGGTTCTTGTGGCGCTTGAGTGCGCCGACGAGCAGGTGGCCGTTGTGGGTCGGATTGCGCAACAGGTCGTCACTCATAGGAGCCAGACTAGAACGTGTTGCAATTTGTGTCTGCCA
>CAVWEO010000043.1:0-44759 GCA_963753995.1 uncultured Actinomycetota bacterium
GCGTCCTCGCCACCGCTCATGGCGTGCTCGGAGTAGTCCAGCACCGCCACGTCGAAGTCGATGCCGGCCAGCGCGTCGACGAATGCGGCGAGGGGCCCGTTGCCCGAGCCGGTGATCTCGGTCTCGGCGCCGTCGACCTTCACCGTCGCGGCGATCCGGGTGACGCCGTGGTCCTCTTCGGAGGCGTCGACGCGCTGCTTTATTCGCTCCAGCGGCCGGACCGGCGCGATGTACTCGTCGTTGAAGGCATCCCACATCTCCTTGGGGGTGACCTCGCCGCCGGACCCATCGGTGATTTTCTGGATAACGCCGGAGAACTCGATCTGCAGCCGTCGCGGCAGCGCCAGGCCGTGGTCGGCCTTCATGATGTAGGCCACCCCGCCCTTGCCGGACTGCGAGTTGACTCGGATCACCGCCTCGTAGGTACGCCCCACATCGCGCGGATCGATCGGCAGATAGGGCACCTGCCACAGCATGTCGTCGACATCGGAGTCGGCTTCGTCTGCGGCGACTTTCATGCTGTCCAGGCCCTTGTTGATGGCGTCCTGGTGGCTGCCGGAGAAAGCGGTATACACCAGATCGCCGCCGTAGGGGTGGCGTTCGGGCACCGGCAGCTGATTGCAGTACTCGACCGTGCGCCGGATCTCGTCGATGTTGGAGAAGTCGATCTGCGGGTCAACGCCGCGGGAGAACTGGTTGAGCCCCAGTGTCACCAGGCAGACGTTCCCGGTGCGTTCACCGTTGCCGAACAGGCATCCCTCGATCCGGTCGGCCCCGGCTTGGTAGCCCAATTCGGCTGCGGCGACGGCGGTTCCGCGATCGTTGTGGGGGTGCAGGCTCAAGATGACCGAGTCGCGGCGGTTCAGGTTCCGGCTCATCCACTCGATCGAGTCGGCGTAGACGTTCGGGGTGGCCATCTCGACGGTGGCCGGCAGGTTGAAGATGATCGGATTGTCCGGCGTGGGCTTGATGATGTCGCCGACGGCGTCGCAGACCTGTTTGGCGTATTCGAGTTCGGTGCCGGTGTAGGACTCCGGCGAGTATTCGAAACGCCATTGTGTGCCAGGGTATTTGGCGGCCTCCTCGACGCACTTGCGCGCGCCGTCGGTGGCGATCGCCTGTACCGCGGCGCGGTCGGCCCGAAACACCACCCGGCGCTGCAGGATCGACGTCGAGTTGTAGAAGTGCACGATCGCGCGGTGCACTCCCTCGCAGGCCAGGAAGGTTCGCTCGATCAACTCGGGTCGGCACTGGGTCAGCACCTGGATCGTCACGTCCTCGGGAATCGCTCCCTCGGTGATGATTTCGCGCACGAAGTCGAAGTCGGTCTGGCTGGCCGACGGGAACCCGACCTCGATCTCCTTGTAGCCCATGCGGACCAGCAGGTCGAACATCCGGCGCTTGCGGGCCGGGCTCATCGGATCGATCAGCGCCTGGTTGCCGTCCCGCAGGTCCACCGCACACCACAGCGGCGCGGTGTCGATGACCTTGTCGGGCCAGGTGCGGTCGGCCAACCGGATCGGCTCGACCTCGTCGGCGAACGGTCGGTACCGGGTGACCGGCATCGACGATCCCCGCTGGGCGTTCCAGGCGGGTTGTCCGGGATTGGGCGGACCCGCGGGCTGGGAGATGGTTCGACTGGAACTGAACGCGTCGGGGGATTCGCCCGAACGGCTTGGAAGTAGAACTGGTCACGGTGGTTGCTCCGGGGAATGGGGTGAGGCTGGCTTGCCTCGAGATTCTTAGACCGGCGCATCGCGAACACCCGCGACAGGAAGCCGGTCTGGATCAGGCCCCGTCGCGGCGTCCGAGGAGGAGCACCCGCTGCACGCCTCGTACCTTACCGCGCCTGCATGGTTGCCCAAAACCCCCGGCGGTTACTTGCTCGCCGGGACGATCCGGACCGGGATGTCGGTGTTCTCGTCGGTGTAGTAGCTCGCGCAGACCCGGTGGTAGCCGTCGGCGATCTGCAGGGCGACACCGGTGTCGAGGTCACCGCGCACGGCGAGGATCGGCGAGAGGCGTTTGCCCTTCTTGATCTTCTTCAGGTCCACCTGCACATGCGGATTGTCTTTCGGCAACAGCGCCAGCTGGGAGGCCCGCAGCAGGTCCTTGGCTTTTTTGTGGACTACCGGTGACTGTTTCAGCGCCGCCACGATCTCGCTGATCTGCGCGGCCGGGGCGAGCAGGGCGAGGTAGTCCGCCGCCGCCGGATAATCGTGCTCGTCAGGCTCGTCGCCCCACAAGACCGTGGGACCATGACATCGCCACCTTTCGTCGGCCATCTGCATACCAAATGCCGGCAAACGGCGGGTGCAGGTCACAGTGTCAGGGCACGTATTCTGTGATCCGACCTCATTACTTGCCAGACTCGCAGACCTGAGAGAGCAACAGTGGCGCTCGTCGTGCAGAAATACGGTGGATCCTCGGTGGCCGACGCCGACCGGATCCGTCGCGTCGCCGAACGCATCGTCGAGACCAAGAAACAGGGCAACGACGTCGTCGTGGTCGTATCCGCGATGGGCGACACCACCGACAACCTGCTGGATCTGGCCCAACAGGTGTGCCCGGCGCCGCCGGCGCGCGAACTGGACATGCTGCTGACCGCCGGTGAGCGGATCTCCAACGCCCTGGTCGCGATGGCCATCGAGTCGCTCGGCGCGCAGGCCCGCTCGTTCACCGGCTCGCAGGCCGGCGTGATCACGACCGGCGCGCACGGCAAAGCCAAGATCATCGACGTCACCCCGACCCGGCTGCAGGCTGCCCTGGACGAGGGCCGGATCGTCCTGGTGGCGGGGTTCCAGGGAGTCAGCCAAGACACCCGCGATGTCACCACGCTGGGCCGCGGTGGCTCCGACACCACCGCGGTCGCGCTGGCCGCGGCGTTGCACGCCGACGTCTGCGAGATCTACACCGACGTGGACGGGATTTTCAGTGCTGACCCGCGGATCGTGCCCAACGCCCGCCGGCTGGACACGGTCACCTTCGAGGAGATGCTCGAAATGGCCGCCTGCGGAGCGAAAGTCCTGATGCTTCGCTGCGTGGAGTACGCCCGCCGCTACAACATCCCGGTGCATGTGCGCTCGTCGTACTCGGACAAGCCCGGCACCATCGTTACCGGATCAATCGAGGACATACCCATGGAAGAGCCCATCCTGACCGGCGTCGCCCACGACCGCAGCGAGGCCAAGGTGACCGTCGTCGGCATCCCCGACTACCCGGGCTACGCCGCCAAGGTGTTCCGCGCAGTCGCCGACGTCGACGTGAACATCGACATGGTGTTGCAGAACGTCTCCAAGATCGAGAACGGCAAGACCGACATCACGTTCACCTGCCCGCGCGACAGTGGACCGGCCGCGGTGGAGAAGCTGGACGCGCTCAAGGACGAAATCGGTTTCAGTCAGGTGCTGTACGACGATCACATCGGAAAGGTGTCGTTGATCGGCGCCGGCATGCGCAGCCATCCCGGGGTCACCGCCACGTTCTGCGAGGCACTGGCCCAAGTCGGCGTCAACATCGACCTGATCTCGACGTCGGAGATCCGGATCTCGGTGCTGTGCCGCGACACTGAACTAGACAAGGCTGTTGTCGCGTTACATGAAGCATTCGGCCTCGGCGGTGCCGAGGAGGCCACGGTGTATGCGGGGACGGGACGGTAGATATGGGCGCGCATAGCGTGTCGATCGGCGTTGTAGGAGCCACCGGGCAGGTTGGCCAGGTGATGCGCAGGCTGCTCGAGGAGCGTGAGTTCCCGGCGACCAGCGTGCGGTTTTTCGCGTCCTCCCGCTCGCAGGGGCGCAAGCTGCCGTTTCGCGGCCAGGAGATCGAGGTCGAGGACGCCGAGACGGCCGACCCGAGCGGATTGGACATCGCGCTGTTCTCCGCGGGCGCGACGATGTCGCGGGTCCAGGCGCCGCGGTTCGCGCAGGCCGGCGTGATCGTGATCGACAACTCGTCGGCCTGGCGCAAGGACGACCAGGTGCCACTGGTGGTCTCCGAGGTCAACTTCGCCGAGGCGGGAAATCGGCCGAAGGGCATCATCGCCAATCCCAACTGCACGACGATGGCCGCGATGCCGGTGCTCAAGGTGCTGCACGACGAGGCCCGGTTGGTCCGTCTGATCGTGTCGAGTTACCAAGCGGTCTCCGGCACCGGACTGGCCGGGGTGGCTGAACTCGCCGAGCAGGTGCGCGCCGTGATCGACGACGCCGAAGAGTTGGTACACGGCTTGCCTGGCAGCACCGTGCAATTTCCCGAGCCGAAGGCCTACGCCGCACCGATCGCATTCAACGTCGTGCCGCTGGCCGGCAAGCTGGTTGACGACGACTCCGGTGAAACCGACGAAGACCAGAAGCTGCGATACGAGAGCCGCAAGATCTTGGGGATTCCCGACCTGCTGGTCAGCGGCACCTGCGTGCGGGTGCCCGTGTTCACCGGTCACTCCCTGTCGATCAATGCCGAATTCGCCCAGCCACTTTCGCCGCAGCGGGCTCGTGAGATCCTCTCCCGTGCTCCGGGCGTCACCGTCGTCGACGTGCCCACGCCGCTGGCCGCCGCCGGTGTCGACAACTCCCTGGTCGGCCGGATCCGTCGCGACCCCGGTGTGCCGGATGGGCGCGGGCTGGCGCTGTTCGTCGCGGGCGACAATCTGCGTAAAGGCGCGGCATTGAACACTATTCAGATTGCCGAGCTACTCGCCGCGCAGCTGTGATTCGAGGGTGAGTCTCGCCCGTTGCTCACTGATGGTCGCGGCGGTGACGTGTCTGTCTGTCTGCCAGGGGGTGTGGCTCGCGCATGCCGACCCGCCGGCGCCGATGCCGCAGCCGGTGCTGCAACCGCTGGCGTTGGGTGAGGTGATTCGCATCGGCCCGGCCGCGGGCACCGGTACACCCACTCGCGACTACGGCATCGGCGCCACCGATCTGTGCGTGTTCCTGGAATTCCCCACCCAGGTGGTGCAGGTGTGCGGCGACAGCTTCGCCGGCGACGGCGTCGGGTTCGGTGGCTACTACTCGCCGATCGCACTGCGGGTGGACACGTCGTCGGTGGACGATCCGGACGGAGTGAAATACACCGGGGTCACCGGTGTCGCAGAACCGCTGCTGGCCGAGCCCACACCGTCCGGGGCGTCCCAGTTGCCGGCCGGCGTCGTGCAGATCAACCGGCAGAACTACGTGTTGATCACTACCACCAAAGACCTGGTTCCGCAGAGTTCACGGCTAGTGAAAGCTGAAGCGGCACAAGGCCTTTGGCAGACGGTCCCGGGTTCGGTCCGCGACGCCGACTTCGCCGGTGGCCGGCAGTCGCAGATCAGCGGCTACTACGATCCGATACCGACGCCCGAGTCGCAGCACGGCTGGGTCTACATCGTCGCGGACAACTTCGACCGCAGCCAGTCGTTGGTGCTCTACCGGGTCGCCCCGGAGAATTTCGGCGACCGATCCCACTGGCAGGGCTGGGCGCCCGGTCCGGACGGCGGCTGGGGCAGACCGCCGACACCGTTGTGGGGCGACATGATCGGCGAGGTCAGCTTCACCCAGATCGACGGCAAGTCGGTGCTGTCGTATTTCAACTCGAGCACCGGAAACATGGAAGTGCGGGTGGCCGACGACCCGATCTCGCTTTCCGACGCACCGGTCACCACTGTGGTGCAGCACGACGATTGGCCCGAACCCGCCGAGAGCCTGCCGCCGCCACACGACAACCGGCTGGCCCAGCCGTACGGCGGCTACATCTCGCCCGGCTCGACGCTCGACGAGGTGCGGGTGTTCGTCAGCCAGTGGCACAACACCGATGCACGGGCCCGTTCGCCGTATCGGGTGATCCAGTTCGCGGTGAACCCGTTTAAACCCTAGTCAGCAGGCGTTTGCGGCGTCCGGTCGCAGCAAGCCTGAATGCCGGCGACGAGGCGCACAGCCGGGCATGCAGGAGAGACACACACACCGTCGTCGTCAGCTCCGGAGTCGCTCCGCCAGGGTGGCGCGTCCAGGTCCTGTCAGCTCGTCAACGACCACCGGCCTTCCAGTCATGGCCATCAGGAGTGCTTCGCCGGTGCCTCTCACTTCAAGGCCGGTGCCGTGTTGCCATTCGAGGTCCGTTGCGACCAGATGAAGTCCCCTGATGCGTCGACCCGCGCCCAGGCGCGGATTACCAGGCACCAGCGGCAGAATGCGCGTCAACCGCGCCACGGGGACCGTCCGGCTATCGCCGAGTGCGCGGCGGATGTCCTGGTGATGAATAGTCCCGTCGACGAGTCCGATCATCCCGCCGAAGGCAGCGGTAAGCCCTCGTGGCCGAAGATGTCTGGCCAAAAAGTCCATCAACTCATTGGGCGACATCGGCGCAAACTCTCGCACGCCGACGTCGTTGGCATGCACGAAGCGACCCTTGGCGAAACGCTTCATCAGCCCGAGCGGGGTTAGTTCCTCATAGCTGACCATGTGTGCGACAACGTCTTTGACCGTCCATCCCGCACAAAGACTGGGTGCTTGCCACTCCTGCGGTGACAACGTGGCCAAGAAGGCGGCTAAGTCGCTGCGTTCGTCATAGGCCATGTCCATCAGCGACGGGTCCCCGGCATTCATTGCGGGGCCTCCGTTGTCACCACTTCGACGAAACGGCGCAGATATAGCGGCCAACCGGCGCCACCATCGACACCCTCAAACACCGATCGCCAATCGTCGCCGTGGCGCTCGAGGTGCCGATGTTCCAACTCGACCCGCGTGCGGTTGTCTGACTCAGCGATGAAGCGCACTTCGACCTCGCTGGTCTTGCTGAGGTCGGTTTCCAATTGCCACGTCGGCCCGATGTCCCATGAGAAAACCACACGGTGGGGTGGATCGATCAGAAGGATGCGAGACCATTGGCAACGACTGCCGTCTGTCCCGATGTCATAGATGTGCCCGCCCACTCTCGGCTCGAAGACCGTTTCGGTGATCGGGACCTTCAGTAAGTTGTGTTCGCGTGGCTTGATGGCGTCGAATCCGTTGGTGAACAACGCGAATGCGCGTTCTACTCCGGTGTTGACAACGACGCTTTTGCGTATCGGCTCAACTGCCGGCGAGGTCATCTACCTTTCCCTTCCTCATCAGCGATCAGCTTGAATGCGTCCAGAGCCGTGTCCCAAAAGGCGTCCAGCTCGGCCCTGAGCGCCGCAATGCCCTTTGGGTCAACCTGATAGAGGCGGCGCGTCCCGACGGCACGATCCGCGACGAGTCCCGCGCATTTGAGCACTTTGAGATGCTGCGATACGGCTGGTCGGCTGACAGGTAAACCCTGGGCCAACTCGCCCACCGCCAGCGGACCATTGGCAAGGCGCTTGAATATCGCCCTCCGGGTCCCGTCCGCGAGTGCCCCCCACGCGTCGCCCTTGGCCTCGCCCGTCAACATACGGTAAGTCTACACTTACCGAGTCGTTCCGGGCATGACCGCCGAGACGTTGGGGTCCACAGCGTGATCGGAGGCGAATGAAAACCCTCGAGGGCAGACGGCTCATAGCCTTTTCATAAGTTCTACCCAGCGGGGCCTATCTGTACCGACCGCATCATTTCAGGTATGAGCGAAACACCTGACACCCCAACCACACCGACCACAGTCGCCACGGAGCCGGCGACTGCGGTGGTCAAACCCTATTGGCTCTACCGATTCGCGGCGTGGGTCGTGATCGTCGCCGGCATCACGTTCATCGTCTTGAGCATCTTCTTCACCGGCTTCAAGATCGCCCACCTGGGACATCACCACTGCCATCACCACGGTTGGCACCACCAGCACCCGGGCGGCCCGGGCGGCCCGGACGGTCCACGTCACCACGACCAGGGCGCAGCGTTCCACCACGGTCAAGGCGAATTCCCCCACGGCTTCGGCGGTCCGGGACCGTCACAGATGCCGGAATCGGTTGCTCCGTCGTTGGCTCCGGCGCACTCGTAGCCCGATTTTCCACCAGCCCGGCGCCCCCAGGGGCGCCGGGCTCTTCACTTTGGGTACCCCACCCCGGTAACGGACCAGTCGCGTACGCCTCGCAGCTGAGGCATTATGCGGGTATGAGCGAGACTCCCTACCCGCCTACCCCGCCGCCTCCGGCGGAACCGGCGCCGATCCTGGCTCCGTCGCCGCAATCCGAGCGGCTTTACCAAGTGGCGGCCTGGGTGGCGATCGTTGCCGGACTGACGCTGATTGCCGTCGTCATCCTGAAATTCGTCTGGGTGCTCGGATATTAACCAGCTCCGCCAGCGCGGATGGTTGATGGCCGGACCGCGTCTGGGCATGATCTAGAGATGACCCAAGCACCCGAACCCCCGATCCAGCCACCTCCTGGCCCGCCCCTGGCCGAGTCGGCTGCTGCGCCGCCGCTGGCCGCGAGGAACGCCCGGCTGTATCAGGCGGCGGCCTGGGTAGTGATTGTGGCCGGCACCGTCTTCGTGTTGGCGGTCGTCTTCTTCGCCGGGGCCGAGCTCTCCGGGCACGGTTCGCAATACCGCCATCACCACCATGGGATGTTTCCCCAGGATGCGCCGGCCGGACCCGAGGGTCCGCCGCCGTGGGTGGTGTTCCCGGGTGGCCCGTTCCCGCCCGGTTCGGGTCCCGGTGGTCCGTGGGGTCCCTGGGGCCCGGGAATGGGTCCGGGTGGGCCCGGCGGTCACGGCTCCGGCGGTCCCGGGGGTCACGGCTCCGGGGGTCCCGGGGGTCACGGCGGTCCCGAGGAGCCCCCTCCTCCTCCTTCGCCTCCGCCCACCTACACGCCGTAGTGCCGTCGCATCGGCGATGACTAGGCAGATCTGCGCTGCCGCACTGGCATTCGGCGCGTCAGTCGGCTGTGTCGCGGCCGCACTGGCTGCCCCGATCGCAGCGGCGCGGCCATCCGATCCCGGCGTGGTGAGCTACGCCGTCTTGGGTAAGGGTTCGGTGGGCAATATCGTCGGGGGGCCGATGCGGGACGAGTCGCTGTTCAACCAGCCTTTCCAGGGCTTCTTCGTCGACAACCCGGCGTGCAACAACTGGGCCGATATCGGATTGCCTGAGGTCTACAACGACCCCGACTTGGCATCGTTCAGCGGTGCCAGCACACAGACCTCGCCGACCGACCAAACGCACTTCGTCAAGCAGGCGGTCGGGGTGTTCGCCACCGGCGCTGCGGCCGACGCCGCATTTCACCGCGTGGTGGACCGCACCGTCGGTTGCTCGGGCCAGACCACCCCCATGCACCTGGACAACGGCACGACGCAGGTGTGGTCATTCGACGGCGGTCCGCCGGCCGCCGCCGACGCGGCGTGGAGCAAGCAGGAGGCCGGGACGGACCGGCGATGTTTCGTCCAGACCCGTCTGCGGGAAAACGTCGTGCTGCAAGCCAAAGTCTGTCAGTCCGGCAACGGTGGTCCGGCGGTGAATGTGCTGGCCGGAGCCATCCAGAATGCGCTCGGGCAGTAGTCACCGCAGATCCTTCGGGAATATGTCCGTGGCATCTGGTAGATGAGTCTTGTGACTATCGTGTGGTAGCCGCGCGCAACCAGCAGGCCCGATTTTCGGGACCGTCAGGTTGATGGTGAAGGGATTGCGGTCATGGCGTTTGCCGTCGCGTCGCAGGTGGACGCCGCACGTCTGGCGGACGACGAATTCGCCAGTGCCACGGCGGCGGCGCAATTCATCGCCGACGGCTGCCTGGCCGACGGACCGGTGGGCCGCGTCGGCCTGGAGATCGAGGCGCACTGTTACGACCCGGCCGATCCGGAACGCCGCCCGAGCTGGGCTGAGATCACCGGCATCCTGGAGTCGCTGCCGGCCATGCCCGGTGAAAGTCTGGTCACCGTCGAACCCGGCGGCGCTGTCGAGCTCTCCGGCCCGCCCCTGCTGGGAGTTACGGCCGCGATCGAGGCGATGGCCGGCGATCAGGCCGTACTAGGGAAGGCCTTCGACGCGGCCGGCCTGGGTCTGGTGGCCCTGGGCGCGGATCCGTTGCGGCCGGCCGAGCGGGTCAACCCCGGCCCCCGCTACCGCGCGATGGAAGAGTTCTTCGCAGCCAGCAACACCGGCGCCGCAGGCGCGGCGATGATGACCTCGACCGCGTCGGTCCAGGTGAACCTGGACGCCGGGCCGGCGGACGGCTGGGCCGACCGGGTCCGGTTGGCGCACGCCCTCGGGCCGGTGATGGTGGCAATGTCTGCCAACTCGCCGCTGCTCAGCGGCCAGTTCTGCGGGTGGCGCTCGTCTCGGCAGCGGGTCTGGAGCCAGCTCGACTCGGCGCGCTGCGGGCCGATCCTGACCGCGAGCGGCGAGGATCCCGGCACCGACTGGGCCCGCTACGCACTCAAGGCGCCGGTCATGCTGGTGCACTCCCCGGAAGCAGTGCCGGTCACCCACCGCGTGCCGTTTGCCGACTGGGCCGACGGCCGCGAACTGCTCGGCGGTCGCCGGCCCACTCGCCACGACCTGGAGTACCACCTGACCACGCTGTTTCCGCCGGTGCGGCCCCGGCAGTGGCTGGAGATCCGCTACCTGGACAGCCTGCCCGCCGATATCTGGCCGGCGGTGGTGTTCACCGTCGTGACCCTGCTCGACGACCCGGTCGCCGCGGACCTGGCGGCGGAAGCGGTCGAATCCGTCGCGACGCACTGGGACACCGCCGCGCGGATCGGCCTCGACGACCCGAGGATCTTCACCGCGGCCAACGAGTGCGTGGCGATTGCCGCCGAGCGCGCACCGGCCTGGCTCAGCGCCGGAATGCAGCGGCTCGCCTCGGCGGTGGAACAGGGACGCTGTCCGGCCGACGACTTCTCCGACCGGGTGGTCGAAAGCGGCATCGCAGCGACCGTGACCGCGCTGGCGCTAGGGGCTCAGTGACATCACGCGAAGCGTTGGTCCGCGACTTGCACAGGGCCCGCGAGAGGACACTGCGCCTGGTCGATTTCGACGACGCGGAGCTGCATCGCCAGTACGACCCGCTGATGAGCCCGCTGGTCTGGGACCTGGCGCACATCGGCCAGCAGGAAGAGCTGTGGCTGCTGCGCGGCGGCGATCCGGACCGGCCGGGCATCCTGTCGTCCGAGGTGGAAAACCTCTACGACGCCTTCGTGCACTCGCGCGCGAGCCGCGTCGACTTGCCGCTGCTGTCCCCGGATCAGGCTCGCGGCTACTGCCGGACCGTGCGGTCGGCTTCGCTCGACGCACTCGATCGGCTCCCCGACGAACCGGAGCACAATTTCGTCTACGGCCTGGTGGTCAGCCACGAGAACCAGCACGACGAGACCATGCTGCAGGCGTTGAACCTGCGCAGCGGCCCGGCAGTGCTGCTGGAGACTCGCACCCCGCCGCCCGGCCGGGCCGGGCTCGCCGGCACGTCGGTCCTGGTACCCGGCGGAGCGTTCGTGCTCGGCGTCGACGCCGCCGACGAGCCGTTCTCGCTCGACAACGAACGGCCCGCGCACGTCGTCGACGTACCGGCATTCCGCATCGGCCGGGTCCCGGTCACCAACGGTGAGTGGCAGCAGTTCATCGGCGACGGCGGTTACGCGCAATCGCGATGGTGGTCGCGGCGCGGCTGGGAGCACCGGGAAAAGGCCGAGCTGGTGGCGCCGCAGTTCTGGCACGCCGACGGGCAGACCCGCACCCGGTTCGGTCAGGTCGAGGACATTCCCGCCGACGAACCCGTCCAGCACATCAGCTACTTCGAGGCACAGGCGTACGCGGCGTGGGCCGGCGCTCGGTTGCCCTCTGAACGCGAATGGGAGAAGGCGTGCGCCTGGGACCCGCAACTGGGCGCGCGCCGGCGGTATCCGTGGGGCGCCGAGGAGCCGTCACCGTCACACGCGAACCTCGGCGGCGACTCGCTGCGCCCGGCACCGGTCGGCGCCTTCCCCGGCGGCGCGTCCGCTTACGGGGTCGAGCAGTTGCTCGGCGATGTGTGGGAGTGGACCAGCTCCGAACTCGAGCCGTGGCCGGGCTTCACACCGATGATCTACCAACGCTATTCAGAGCCGTTCTTCGGCGGTGACTACCGGGTGCTGCGTGGTGGATCGTGGGCGGTGGAGGCGGGCATCGTGCGGCCCAGCTTCCGTAACTGGGATCACCCGTACCGCCGGCAGATCTTCTCCGGTGTCCGGCTGGCCTGGTCCGTCGACGCCGACCCGGAGGGGGGCCGCCCCTGATGTGCCGCCATCTCGGCTGGCTGGGCCGCGAAACAACGGTGTCCTCGCTGGTGCTCGACCCGCCGTACGGTCTCCGGGTGCAGTCATATGCCCCGCGTCGGCAAAAGCACGGACTGATGAACGCCGACGGCTGGGGCGTGGGTTTTTTCGACAGCGCGACGCCGCGACGCTGGCGCAGTCCGGCACCGCTGTGGGGAGATGTTTCTCTCGAATCCATCGCACCGGCGCTGCGCAGTCATTGCGTGGTCGCCGCGGTGCGTTCAGCTACTGTCGGTATGCCGATCGAAGCCAGTGCGACAGCGCCGTTCACCGACGGGCAATGGCTGCTGTCGCACAACGGCGTGGTCGACCGCGACGTGCTGCCTGCCAGCCCGGAAGCCGAATCTACCTGTGACAGCGCCGTTCTCGCGGCGTTGGTATTCACGCGTGGCCTCGGCTCGCTGGGTCAGACGATCGCCGAAGTGGGTGCGGCCGACCCGAACGCCCGGCTGAACATCTTGGCGGCCAACGGTTCTCGGTTACTGGCCACCGCCTGGGGTGACACCTTGTCGATACTGCGCCGCGACGACGGCGTGGTGCTGGCCAGCGAGCCGTATGACGACCAGTCGGGCTGGGAGGACGTCCCCGACCGCCACCTCGTCGAGGTCACCGCCGATCGGGTGACTGTGACCGATTTGAACCCAACGAAGGGATAGTGATGACACTGACGTTGTCCAACCACCTGGCCGCGGACTCGGCATACGAGGCGTTGTGTCGTGACGTGCGTGCTGGACTGCAGAGCTCACCGAAGTCTCTGCCGCCCAAGTGGTTCTACGACTCGGTGGGCAGCGACCTGTTCGATCAGATCACCCGGCTGCCGGAGTACTACCCCACCCGGGCCGAGGCTGAGATCCTGCGTGCCCGGGCCGCGGAGATCGCTTCCGCCGCCGGCGCCGACACGCTGGTCGAGTTGGGCAGCGGAACGTCGGAGAAGACCCGGGTGCTGCTGGATGCCCTGCGTGACGGTGGAGGGCTGCGCCGATTCGTCCCGTTCGACGTCGACGCCAGCATGCTGTCGTTGGCGTCGAAGGCGATCCAAGGCGAGTACCCAGGTATCGAAATTGCCGCTGTCTGCGGCGATTTCGAGGAACACCTGGCCAAGATTCCCACCGGCGGACGTCGCCTGTTCGTTTTCCTGGGATCGACGATCGGCAATCTGAAACCCGAAGCACGCGCAGAGTTCCTGGCCGGGCTGGCTGCAGCGCTGCAGCCCGGCGACAGCCTGCTGCTGGGCACCGACCTGGTCAAAGACACCGGCCGGCTCGTTGCGGCCTACGACGATGCGGCCGGAATCACGGCCCAGTTCAACCGCAACGTGCTCGCAGTGATCAACCGGGAACTCGACGCGGACTTCGATGTCGACGCATTCCGACACGTCGCCACCTGGAACGCGGTCGACGAGCGGATGGAGATGTGGCTGCAGTCCGAGCGAGCGCAGCGGGTCCGCGTCGCGGCGCTGAACATGACCGTCGACTTCGACGCCGGCGAACAGGTCCTCACCGAGGTGTCGTGCAAATTCCGGGCGCAGCGCGTCGCGGATGAACTGGCCCACGTCGGCCTGCGCCTCACCCAGTGGTGGACCGACGCCGCCGGAGATTTCGGGTTGTCGTTGTCGGTCAAGTGAACGCCGGCCTGGCCGAGGCCTGGCGGGCCGCCCGTCCGCCGGTCGCCGGGCTGCACCTGGACAGTGCCGCGTGTTCGCGGCAGAGTTTCGCCGTGCTCGACGCGGCCGACCGGCACGCGCGTCACGAAGCCGAGGTCGGCGGGTACGTCGCGGCCGAGGCGGCCACGCCCGTCCTCGAAGCCGGTCGCGCCGCGGTCGGCGTGCTCACCGGAATGCCGGATGCGCAGGTCGTGTTCACCACCGGCTCGCAGCACGCGCTGGATTTGTTGCTGTCGAGCTGGCCGGCCGGCGGCCGGACGCTGGCCTGCGTTCCCGGCGAGTACGGACCCAACCTGGCCCTGATGAGCAGGCACGGCTTCGACCGTCAGACGTTGCCGACGGATGCCTACGGCCGGGTTGTGGTCGAGGAGGCGGCGATCAGCCTGGCTGCCGAGCCGCCGGATCTGGTCCACCTGACCGCCGTCGGCAGTCATCGGGGCGTGCTGCAGCCGCTGGCCGAAATGGCCGGCCTGTGCGCCGGTTTGGGGTTGCCGCTCGTCGTCGACGCCGCGCAGGCGCTCGGGCAGATCGACTGCGCGGTGGAAGGCGTCGACGCGGTCTACGCATCATCTCGCAAGTGGCTTGCCGGGCCGCGTGGCGTTGGCGCGCTGGCCGTCCGTCCGACGCTGATGCAGCGGCTACAGCCGCCGCTACCGCCGAAGGAGTGGGTGGGGGCGTTGTCCAACGCCGAGCGTCTCGAACTGGGTGAAGCCAATATCGCTGCGCGAGTGGGGTTTTCGTTGGCGCTGGGTGAGTATTTAGCTGCGGATCCAACTGCTGTGCGCGCCCGGCTGGCCGAAGTGGGCCGGGCCAGCCGGACCGTCCTCGCCAATGTTCCCGGGTGGCGGGTGGTCGAGGCAGTCGACGAGCCGAGTGCGATCACCACGTTGACACCTCTCGAAGGGGCCGACCCGCGCAGGGTTCGCGCGTGGCTGATTGCCGAGCGCCGGATCGTGACGACGGCAGTGATCGTCCAGCGCGCGCCGCTGGAACTGACCGGGCCGGTGCTACGGATCTCGCCGCACGTCGACACCACCGAGGACGATCTGGCGGAGTTTGCCGCGGCGTTGACCGAGGCCGCTGCTGCCTGACTGTCACGCGCCAACGTCGCCGAAGTCGAAAGTGTGAAACTGTAGTGAAAACCCTTATTGACGGGAATCTGAAAATCCCTCAGGCTTAGCTCAGTTTTTCCACATACAGGCTGACAGCGATATTTGCCGTGGGAGGCACTCGTGAAAAGCAACAGACGTCAACTGACGCGTGTCGTCGCCGCAGCGACCGGCGTATTGGCAGCGGCACTGCTGCCTGTGGGGGCCGCTTTCGCCGATGACTGGGACCTGACGCCGTACGTCTCGTCCTTTGCTCCCACCCAAGTCGAAGGGTTCCCGCCACTGTTCAACGAGGTGACCGGAACCGAATATTGGAACCTGTTGGACCTGACTACGAACCACGATGACGGAGGTCTATTCCCCGGCGTCGACACCCAAACCACATTCGGTTCGTTCACCAACGACGACTACCTCTTTGAGCCGGCTGGCGGGACTACTTATATCGGGTATTACGGTGACCCCAACGTCGTTTTCCCGGGCGACGCGGTGCAGATCGACCTTGCCAACTTCGGCGGCGGCTTCGAGAACGAGTGGATCGACATCGCAAGTGGACCTAATGCCGGAGCGTCAGATCTTCTCATCACGCCGTTCGGAGATTTTACGCTGTTTGGATCGTTCTTCAGCGAGTTGTCGGCGTCGTTGGTCGGTCTGCCGCAATAACGCTCAGCTGCCCTTGTGCGCGCTGAGCAGGTAGGCCGGCAACTTCATTCGGCCCTTCTCGTCACGCTCGTGCGCGGGCATCGGCACGTCGGAATCCGGCGGCGACGGCGGGATGAAGGCGTGGATGAACGCCGGGCGAATCTCGTCGACCTCCCAGTATTTGCTTACCGCGGAACGTATTTCGTCCTCGTCGACCTCGTTGGGCTTCTGCTCCCACTCGCCGGGGAAAGCCCCCTTGGCGAACACCAGCACGAAGTAGCCCGCACCGTCGGCCGCTGCGCGGTGCACAGCCTGGAGATACCCGTCGCGGCCCTCGACGGGCAGCGAATGGAACAGCGTGCTGTCGATGACGGTGTTGAAGCGGCCGTCGTGACCACTGAACGCGGTGATGTCGGCCTGCTCGTAGGTGGCGTTGGTCAGACCGCGCTCCTCGGCGGCCCTGGTGGCCGCAGCGACAGCGGTGGAGGTGAGGTCGACGCCGTGCACGGTGTAGCCGTCGGCTGCCAGCGTCAGCGACAGTTCGGCATAGCCGCATCCCGCGTCGAGCACGTCGCTGCGGATTTTGCCTGCCGCGGCGAGGGCGGCCAACTCGGGTTGCGGCTCGCCGATGTTCCACGGCGGCGGGCCTTCGAACTCGCCCTCCTGGCGGTATGCGCCTTCCCAGTCCATCACTTCATTTGCCATGTGCTCCAACCTACTCCGGGACTTCCCACGTGTGGACCGGCTCGTTGCTGTGCATGTGCTCGCAGTACAGCCGCAGCATCTGTGCCAGCGCCGCGGGCCGGGCCAGTCCGTGTTTCTCCAATGCCCGCACCGCGGCTACCTGCCAGCTCGCGCCGTTGCGGCGGGCGCGGGCCCGGCCTTCGATCACCCCGAGCAACCGGTCCCGGATCTCGGCGGCAACGCCCCAGCGGTCCAGCCCGCCGTGGGCCATCGGCAGCAGCACGTCGAGCACCAACTCGGCGGCACCGACCGTGTCGAAGCCCGGCCAGAACAGCTCCGCCCGGATGCCATGGCGGGCGGCCTCGGTGAAATTGCGTTGGGCTGCCGCAAATTCCATCTTGGTCCAGACCTGTCGGTCTTCTTCGGACAGCGCGCGCAGCATGCCGTAGTAAAAGGCAGAATTGGCGAGCATGTCGATGACGGTCGGCCCGGCGGGCAGCACCCGGTTCTCCACCCGCAGATGCGGCCGGCCCGCCACGACGTCGTATACCGGCCGATTCCACCGGTAGACCGTGCCGTTGTGCAGCCGCAACTCCGCCAGGTGTGGAGTACGTCCGGCTTCGAGCTCGGCAGCGGGATCTTCGTCGGATACCTCCGGGAGTAGCGACGGAAAGTAGCGGACGTTCTCCTCGAACAGGTCGGAGATCGAGGTGATCCAGCGTTCGCCGAACCACACCCGTGGCCGTACCCCTTGGGTTTTCAGCTCGTCGGGCCGGGTATCGGTGGACTGCGCGAACAGTTCGATACGGGTCTCCGACCACAGTTGATGTCCGACGAAGTACGGCGAGTTGGCGCCGAGTGCGACCTGTGGTCCGGCCAGCACCTGCGCGGCATTCCAGTTGGCGGCAAAGTCGTCCGGTGACACCTGCACATGCAATTGCATGCTGGTGCAGGCGGATTCGGGGGCGATCGACGTCGACTTCATGCTGAGTGGCTCGGGCCCGTCGATGTCGATCTGCAGGTCTTCGCCGCGGGCGTCGAAGATCGAGTCGTTGAGCGCCGCGTAGCGCAACGACTCACTCATCCATCCACTGGCGAGATGTTCGGGCATCAGCGTCGGCAGAATCCCGATCATCACGATGTGGGCGCCGCCGGCGCCGGCTTGGGTCTCGGCGGCGTTCAGACTGGCCCGCACTTCGTCCTCCAGCTGCACGCAGGTGTCGCCGGCCAGCGGGCGGGGCGGAACATTGAATTCGATGTTGTAGGCGCCTAATTCGGTCTGGTAGGCCGGATCGGCGATGGCGGCCAGCACATCGGAGTTCGTCATCGCCGGCTGGTAGGCGTCGTCGACGAGGTTGCATTCGATTTCCATCCCGGTGAGCGGGTGGTCGAATTCGAAGCTGGACCGCGTCAGCATCGTCTCGAAGGCGTCGAGGCATTGCTGCACCTTGTGCCGGAATTCCTGCCGGTCCACGTGTGTGAAGGTGGCCCGTGTGACGTCTTCGCCCACCACGACGATGCAACCGGTTCGATCGGAGTCGCGCAACAGATCAGCGAAATGATTTGACGCGACGGCGAATTGCCGACGTGTGCCATCTGGGTGAATTACGTCCTGCGGTATTGACGCATCCGTAGCATACTTGCGACAATCTCAGCTCTGTCTTACGTGCGTCACAGGAAAGATCGGGGGCGACGATGGGTCGCAAATACCACCGCACGGTCGCGGCCGCCGCGGGCGCGCTGATCGCGTCGCCGGCACTGGCACTGCTGACCGGTGCGCCCGCCAGCGCGGACGCAAGTGACCTGGCGTCGATCGGGCCGATCGCCATCGACGGGTACACCGAATCGCTGACCTACGACACCGCCACCGGGGCTTTCGACAATTACCTCGCCGCACCCGTCGGCGGATACCCGTACGACCTCGACGTCTACTTCGACCCGGCCGGCTCCGGCAACGGCGAAGTGCTGCTCACCATCCCGTTCCTGTTCCAGGGCGGCTTCACCGACGCCGACGGAACGATCACGCCGATCTCGTCGGTCAACCCCGCCGACTTCGTCAACTCGGACATCGGCCTGATCGACCTCGGCGGTACGCCCGATCCCGCATTGGGTGTCGTCTCGTTCGGGCCATTCGACCTCGGCGGATACGAGGACACGCTCAGCATCAACTCGGCCGACTTCGCAATCGACAACTACGTCACCGGGGTATCGAATTCGCTGCCCTTCGACGTCGACTTCTTCACCGGCGCGCCGGGTTCGGACACCTCCGAATTCCTGGTCACGGTGCCGCTGCTCTTCCAGGTCGGCCTCGATGACGTCGGCGGTACGATCACGCCGATCTTCGAGCTCGGCTCGGTGCTCGATCCTGACCTCGGCTTGAGCGCTATCGCCGGTCTGTAGACCGTCCGCTTTCCGCGTAGTCCATGATGGACTTCGAGCGCGGGAGGTAAGCAGTTGGCCGAGTTCGTCGCTTCGATCGACCAGGGCACCACCAGCACTCGCTGCATCATTTTCGGGCACGACGGCAGCGAGGTGGGCCGGCACCAGCTCGAGCATGAGCAGCTCCTGCCGCGCGCCGGGTGGGTCGAGCACAACCCGATCGAGATCTGGGAACGCACCACGTCGGTGCTGATGTCGGCGCTCAACGCGACCGACCTGTCGTCGAAAGACTTGGTCGCACTGGGAATCACGAACCAGCGTGAGACGACGCTGGTCTGGAACCGGCGCACCGGCCGGCCGTACTACAACGCGATCGTCTGGCAGGACACCCGCACTGACCGGATCGCGTCAGTACTGGACCGCGACGGCCGCGGCGACATCATCCGGCACAAGGCGGGGCTGCCGCCGGCGACGTACTTCTCCGGTGGCAAATTGCAATGGATCCTGGAGAACGTCGACGGTGTGCGCGCAGCCGCGGAAGGTGGCGATGCGTTGTTCGGCACCACCGACAGCTGGCTGTTGTGGAATCTCACCGGTGGCGCGCGGGGTGGGGTGCACGTCACCGATGTCACCAACGCCAGCCGGACGATGCTGATGAATCTCGAGACACTGGACTGGGACGATGAACTGCTGTCGTTCTTCGACATTCCGGCCGCGATGCTTCCGACGATCGCGGCGTCTTCGCCGCTCGATCCCTATGGTCTGACCTCGACCGACGGCCCACTGGGCGGTGAGGTACCGATCACCGGAATTCTCGGCGACCAGCATGCGGCGATGGTCGGGCAGGTGTGTCTGCGACCCGGCGATGCCAAAAACACTTATGGCACCGGCAATTTCCTGCTGCAGAACACCGGCGAGAAGATCGTCCGATCGGGAAATGGACTGTTGACCACGGTGTGCTACCAATTTGGTGGCGCCAAACCCGTTTACGCCCTTGAGGGTTCGATTGCTGTCACCGGCTCTGCCGTGCAATGGCTGCGGGATCAGCTCGGCATCATCAGTGGGGCGGCGCAGAGCGAGGCGCTGGCCCGCCAAGTCGACGACAACGGCGGAATGTACTTCGTGCCGGCGTTTTCCGGCTTGTTCGCGCCCTACTGGCGCTCGGACGCGCGCGGCGCGATCGTGGGACTCTCCCGCTTCAACACCAACGCACACCTGGCCCGCGCGACACTTGAATCGATCTGCTATCAGAGCCGCGATGTGGTTGACGCAATGCAGGCCGATTCCGGTGTGCGCCTTGGTGTGCTGAAGGTCGACGGTGGGATCACCGCGAACGACCTGTGCATGCAGATTCAGGCAGATGTACTCGGAGTGGAGGTGGTGCGCCCAGCAATGGCTGAGACGACGGCGTTGGGCGCCGCCTACGCGGCGGGCCTGGCGGTCGGTTTCTGGTCGGGTCCGGACGACCTTCGGGCCAACTGGCGCGAAGGTAAGCGGTGGACGCCGGCCTGGAGCGAGCAGGAGCGCTCTGCGGGGTACGTGGGATGGCGAAAAGCCGTGCAGCGCACCCTGGATTGGGTCGAGGTCACCTGACCCGCAAGCGGCGGGGACCAGCTGTTGCCGGCCCCCACCGCGTCCGGATTGATCAGTCGCCTTCGCCGAGAATCGAGTAGATCTCGCGGCGAGCGTTGTTGACGATCTCCAGGATGCGCTGCTGCTGCTCGGTGCTGGCGGCGTGCGCGGATTGCGCCACGGCGCCGAACAATTGGCCGACGGCCGCTCGCAAGTTGAGCTGGGCCGGGTCGGCACCGTCGGCGATCTCCTCCCACGGCGGGGTGGCGACCTTTTCGGCGCTTTCCTTACCGGCGTCGGTCAACTCGAAGAGCTTCTTGCTGCCGTCGGATTCGGTACCGACGATCAGGCCCTCGTCGACCAGCAACTGCAGCGTCGGATAGACCGAGCCGGGGCTGGGCTTCCACAGGTCCTGGCTGCGCTCGGCAACCTCTTGGATGATCTCGTAGCCGTGCATCGGCCGCTCGGCGAGCAGCACCAGGATGGCGGCACGAACATCGCCCCGACGACCGCGCCGGCCGTGGCCACCGCGACGTCCGCCGCGGGCGCCGGGGCCGAAGCCGCCAGGGCCGAATCCTGGGCCGAAGCCCGGACCGAAGCCCGGACCGAAGCCACCGGGTCCGAACCCGCGGCCGCGGCCACGACCGAAACCGGGGCCGAACGGCCCGTCCTGCCCGGCGTCGTGGCCGCGGACGAAGTCGCGGAATTCACGGCGGGCCTGCCGGCGCTGTTCGTGCAGGGCGCGGCGGTCCTGGGAGGCGAATCCAAAGCCCGAAGGCCCCGGTTCACCTGCGAACGGCCTGCCCACGTGGGGCACGCCTGCGTCAAAAAATGGGTTGTTCATTGCTTGATCTCGTTTCTGGAAAGGCAGCGCCGAATGCGCTACCGATACGACGACGATATATCGGAAGCTATCGTTACGCAAGGCTGGATTGCCTCCGGCCGGCTGTCGTGCCGGTTTGCGGCGCCGGACAGTGGGGTAGCACCTACGCATGAGCCAGGAGAAGGTCGACGTGGAAGATCATCCGGACCAGGACATCGGCACATTGCCGGCCGGATCGGACTCCGGCACGGGCGGCGGCCGCCGGCGACTGTGGCTGAACTGGGGACTTGCCCTGCTCACGGCGGTCGCCGCGGGTCTCACGATGGCGGTGGCATTGGGCGCGGTGATGAGCACGGCGGCCTGCAGCGACAAGGCATGTCCGAATCTGGGCCCGCGCGGTATCAGCTTCGACACCCTCTACTACGGCGCACCCGCGGTCGCGGTCGCGACAATCGTTGTCTCGATCTTCACTGCGCGGCGGCGATGGGGGTTCGTCGTCCCGGTGATGGCGTTGGCGCTTCTGATCGCCGACATGGCCACCCTGGCCGTCACCGTCGCGCAGTAACAGCGCTAGTGGCGCGGGGAATATCCGCGATGAAATTGCGGCCCCGCGTAGGGCCGTAACCGGGCCACTTCTCGGCGGTGCCGCTCGGCGAGCACCGCGGCCAAGGCGAACTGCGGTGGCGTCCCCGGCGGCGGTGGGGGAGCCACCCGGCTCAGTACATCGCCGGCGATCCGATATGCCATCTGATCACGCAGTTGCGGATCGAGTTGCGTTGCCCGCGAAAGGAATTGGCGAGCCACATCGGCGTGCTCGGCGCCGAGTCCGGACAGCTGCAGCGATGCCGCCCACCACGCCAGGTGCGGCGGCATCAGTGGCGGGGGCCCCAACTTCGGCCCGCGTTCGCTGATCACGATGGTGCCGGCGAAGATATCCCCGATCCGTTTGGCGCTGGGCGAGAGCATGCTGCAGATCACGGCGGGACTGCCCAGCAGCATCCAGATCTCGACGATTGAGGACAGCGCACGAAACAGGGCCTGGCGGAAGCGCTCCGGACCGCCGTCGTCGGACACCACCCGCAGACCCATCACAATTTTGCCGACCGTGCGGCCACGCGTCGCGGTCTCCAGAACCAACGGATAACCGACGAAGACCAACACCGTGAAAATGATCATGATCGCCGCGACCACGGCGTCGTCGAAGTGGCCGAGCGCACCCGCCCACAGCGCCAGCGCAATCAGATAGCCGACCATGATGACGGTGATATCGATCAGCGCGCTGACCGCCCGCACCGGAAGCTGGGCGACCCGCACGTCGAGCACCACAGCGTCTCCGGTCACCACCTCCGACATACTGCGCACGCTACCCGGAGGGGGCTGCTGAGCCGGCCCTTCGATCGCCGCTAGGCTCGATGCGATGGACGTCGACGCGTTCGTGCTTGCTCACCGCGACAGCTGGGATCGTCTCGAGCAACTGGTCAGGAGCCGCAACCGGCTCAGCGGCGCGGAGATCGACGACCTCGTGGTGCTCTACCAGCGCGCGTCGACGCACCTGTCGATGCTGCGCTCCGGTTCCTCCGATTCCGTCCTGGTCGGCCGGCTTTCGAGTCTGGTCGCACGGGCACGCGCTGCGGTCACCGGAGCGCATGCTCCGCTGTCCAGCGAGTTCAGCCGGTTCTGGACGGTGTCGTTCCCGGTGGTGGCCTATCGCGCCTGGCGGTGGTGGCTGGCGACCGCCGTCATTTTCTTTGTGGTCACGGCGGCGATCGCACTGTGGGTCATGAACAGCCCGGAAGTGCAGTCGACGATCGGAACACCAAGCGAGATCGACGAATTGGTCAATCACGATTTCGCCTCCTACTACAGCGAGCACGCGGCCGCCGCCTTCGGTCTGCATGTCTGGGTCAACAATTCGTGGTTGGCCGCCAAGTGCATCGCGTTCTCCGTCGTGCTGGGGGTGCCGATCCCGTTCGTGCTGTTCGCCAACGCCGCCAACCTCGGCGTCGTGGCCGGGCTGATGCTGCAGGCCGGAAAAGCGGACGTGCTACTCGGGCTGCTGCTGCCGCACAGCCTGCTGGAACTGACAGCGGTGTTCCTGGCCGGCGCCGTCGGCATGCGACTGGGTTGGGCAGTGATCGCACCGGGCGATCGGCCGCGTGGACAGGTGCTTGCCGAGCAGGGTCGTGCGGTGATCTCGGTCGCGGTGGGTCTGGTTGTGGTGCTGCTGGTTTCGGGCCTGATCGAGGCGTTCGTCACGCCTTCTCCGCTGCCGACGTCGGTGCGGGTCGGTATCGGAGTTCTGGCCGAGGCGGGATTTTTGACCTATGTCGTGTATTTCGGCCGTCGCGCGGTGCGGGCAGGCGACACCGGCGACATCGCCGACGCTCCGGACGTCGTCCCTACCCGTTGACCTACAGCCGCCCAGCGGCTTTCATCGCCAGGTAGCGGTCGGCCAGCGCAGGCGCCAGGTCAGCGGGAGCCGCGTCGATGACCTCCACGCCGCTGTGGCGCAGCCGCGAGGCGATCGCGAATCGTTCGCTGCGCGAGCGTTCGGCGGCAGCCGCGTCGTACACCGCGGCCGCATCGGAGCGACCGGCGGCCAGCTCGTCGACCCTCGGGTCGGCGACCGCGGCGATGATCACCTGGTGCTTGGTCGAGAGCAGGGGAAGTACCGGCAGCAGGCCCTCGTCGAGGGCACTCGTATTGAGATCGGTCATCAGCACGACCAGGGCGCGCCGCCGGGTACGCTGTATCACAGCGGAAACCATTGCTGTTGCATCGGATTCGACAAGCGCCGGTTTCAATGGTGCCATCGCCTCGACCACCCGGCCCAGGAGCTCGGTCCGTGACGCTCCGAACACCCCGGCTCTGGTCACCCGATCGTGGGCGAGGAAGTCGACGGTGTCACCGGCCCGCGCGGCAAGCGCCGCCAGCAGCAGCGCGGCGTCCATGGACCAGTCCAGCCGCGGCCAGCCGTTGGGCCCGCCGGCCGCCGGGTCGACTCCGACACGTCCGGCAGCGGTGCGTCCGGTGTCGAGCACGATGACCACCCGCCGGTCGCGTTCGGGTCGCCAGGTGCGGACCACGACGTCGGACCGACGGGCGGTCGCCCGCCAATCGATGGATCGCACATCGTCACCGACCACATACTCACGCAGCGAGTCGAATTCGGTACCTTGACCACGCGTCAGGGTGGGCAGCAGCCCGTCCATCTCGCGCAGTCTGGCCAGCCGTGACGGTAGATGCTTGCGGGACAAGAACGGCGGCAGCACCCGCACCCGGCCGGGCAGCGGGCGGGATTGCTGCCGGCCCGCCATGCCCAGCGGACCGATCGAACGCGTGGTGACCGCCGCCGACTGCTGATCGCCGCGACGGATCGGCCGCAGGCAGGTATCCACCTGCAGGATCTCTCCGGCGGCGACATCGATGGCGTGGCTTGCCGGTTCGGCCTGTGTGCTGGGCGGCCAGGCATCACGAACGCGTCCGTTGAAGTGACGTCGACCGGTGTTGTGAATCAGCAGACCGAGAGTCACCTGCTCGCCGAGGCGAACCGAGCCGTTCGGTCGCCGGGTGTATTCCAGCTGAGCCGGGTCGGCCGCCAACGCGACGTCAGCAAGCACCATGACCACGAGCAAGCCAAGCAGAACGGTAAAAGTGCCTGCCGGCCAGGGTGATACCGCGATCGGCAGTACGCACAGCAGTGCGATCTGGCCGGTGCGCCCGGTCAACACCACTAGCGGGGCACCGGAACCGAGGCCAGGATGCCGTCGAGCACGCCGTCGGTGGTGGCCCCCTCCAGCTCCGCTTCCGGCCGCAGCAGCACCCGGTGCCGCAGTGTTGGGCGGGCCATCGCCTTCACGTCGTCCGGAGTCACATAGTTGCGTCCGGAGAGCCACGCCCAGGACCGTGCCGTGGCCAGCAAAGCGGTTGCGCCACGGGGTGATACGCCAAGCTGCAGCGCGGGTGAATGCCGGGTCGCCCCGGCGATGTCGACGATGTAGCCGAGCACCTCATCAGCCACCAGCACCCGACGCACCGCGTCGCGACCAGCGGCCAGCTCCGTCGGACCGGCAACCGGCCGGATCGCCGACAGGTCGCGCGGATCGAACCCGCGCGCGTGCCGGCTGAGGATGGCGATTTCGGCGTCGCGCGGCGGCAGCGGCACCTCCAGTTTCAGCAGAAACCGGTCGAGCTGGGCTTCCGGCAATTGATAGGTACCCTCGTACTCGATCGGATTCTGGGTCGCCGCAACGATAAACGGGTCAGGCAGCGCCCTGGCTTCGCCGTCGACACTGACTTGACGTTCTTCCATCGCCTCCAGCAGCGCCGCCTGTGTCTTCGGCGGGGTCCGGTTGATCTCGTCAGCCAGCAGCAGGTTGGTGAAGACCGGGCCGCTGCGGAAAGCGAACGCGGACGTGCGGTTGTCGTAGATCAACGACCCGGTGATGTCGCCGGGCATCAGGTCCGGCGTGAACTGCACCCGCTTGAAATCCAGTTGCAACGCAGCCGACAGGGAACGGACCAGCAGCGTCTTGGCCACCCCTGGGACGCCTTCGAGCAGCACGTGTCCACGGCACAGCAGCGCGATCACCAGCCCGGTGATCACCGCATCCTGCCCCACGACAGCCTTGCCGATCTCGCCGCGCAACGCGAGCAATGCGTGCCGCGCCGCCTGGGCCGCCGGCGGCTGAGCAGAACTGGGGGGCGGTTGAGTCATGGATGTGTGACCTGCCTTTCGACGTCATCGAGTGCGTGCGTGAGCTGAACCAAGTCGGCGTCAGTGGCCGGTGGCGGGCCGAACAAGATGTGCCGCAGCATCTCCGGATCCGATCTGCGGCGATCGGCGATCGCCTGCATCACTGCTGGAGGCTGGGCGTCGGCGCCCAGGCCGAGTCTGGGTAGCAGGCGCTGCAGCGTCGCGGTACGCAGCGCTTGCGCGGCGCGATCGCGGGCCCGCCGGGACCGATAGAGCCGGCCGCGGCCTTCGACCGTCTCCGACGCGCGGACCACCACGGGCAGCTCCTCGGCGACCAGCGGCCCGATCCGGCGCCCCTTCCACAGCGCGATGAGCGCCACGGTCAGCCACAGTTGGACGACCATCCAGGTCACGTTCTCCGGAATCAGGTCGAAGATCTTTCCCTTGGCCGCCGATCCACCTTCGATGTGTTGCGGGGCGAACCAGACCAGTCGCGAATGCCCGCCGGCCAGGTTCATCGCCAGTGCTGCATTGCCGGCGCGCAGCAGCGCACCGTTCGTCATGAACTCGGTACTCCCGAGTACGGTCACACTGCGGTCACCGTCGCGGTAGCGGACCAGCGCGCCGCCGTAGCAGCTGGTCACGGCCACGTCGCCGACGGCCCGGAACGTGTTCGAGGGCCCGAAGTCCACGGAGCCCGCTTGATTCGCTTCTCGCAGAGCACAATCCGGGGTGTCCTCAGCCGATCCGGTTCCGGCACTGCGGATTTCCGGGGACAGGGCGGCGCGTGCACGCGACGTCGGCTCGACCAGCAAAAGATCTCCGGGAGCGTCCGCGAGGCGCTTCATCAGCGGCTCGGAGGTGACGCGCTGGGTTTGACCGAACAACAGCAGCGACCCCGGCCGCGCGGCGTTCACCGCCTCGTCGACGGTGTTGGTGACGACGACGCTGACGCCGTGGTCACCCAGCAGCGTGACCAGTGCGTGCCCGCCGTCGGGCCCGGTGGCTTCGGGATCCAGTCGCCCTCCAGGCCGCGGCGCGGTCAGATAGGCGGCCAGTGCGGCAACCACGCCGATGATGACCAGCGCGGCCGGCATCCACCACCACCGCCGCCGCACCGGACGACGTGTCTGGGCGACCGTCACCGGACCGGGGCCCACGAGTCGGGGATCAGCGGCTCGGCCGGTCCGAATCGACCGACGGCGGAATGGTGCTGGAGGTGGTCGTCGAGATCGACTATCAGCTGATAGCCGGCCTGGGTGCCGGGCCTTGCACCGTAGGTGACGTCGTTGAACGCCGTTGCCGATCGCGACAATTCGGCGGCCAGCGCGGGCAGTCGACCGGCAGCGTCGGCGGCCAGTTCGCTGGCGGTGCGGCCCGGCGCCGGATCCAGGGTGCCGCTCTCCTCCAAGCCGCGGGCCACTGCGCGCAGGCGATGGCGAATCGATGCGGTCCAATTCTCCTCGACGGCAAAGCGTTCCGCGATCGCGCGATGCTGGGCGGCGGTGAGCTGGCCGGCATCAAACAGCTGGTAGTCGCCGCCGCTGCGGGTGCGGATCGTCCGGCGTGCGATGCGTGCAGCCACCACCACCGCTGCGATCAGCAAACCGGCCAGCACCATGATGGTCAGCCAACCACCCGGAATCGAGGATCCCTTCTCGATGATGCGGTACAGCAACTCGTGGATCCACTCGTGAATACGTTGCGGCAATGAGCCTTTGGGGTAGATCGGCTTGTCCAGCTCGCGCTGGGCGGCCTGGTGCGCGGTGTCGCGGTCGATGTCGACAGTCGGCATGCTCGTCAGGGTCCCTACACCGACCGGGTCAGCCACAGGTGGTCGCTCGATGCGATGGCGGCCGGCGCTCGGGCGGTGCCGCTGTGCAGTACGAGATCGAATGCCTCGCCGCGTATTCGGCGATCGGTGTAGAGCAGGACCACTACGCCGGCGCTGAACGGGGCCGTGATGATTCGGCCGATCACCGCCCCGACGGCCCCCACTGTCGCGGCGGCCAGCTCGGGACCGGACCCGCCGATCAGGTGACCGAGAAACTGGAATGGGACGGTGATGGCACCGGCGATCAGCGTCACCACCAACCACGTCAGCATCCGGATGCCGAGTATTCGCCAGAAGCTGTTGCGTGCCAATGCAAAAGACCGCACCATCGCGCCAGTCACCGGCATTCGCTCCAGCACGATCAGCACTGGGGCGAAGCTCAAGGCCACATAGAGATAGATCACTCCGGCGACCGACATCAACACGAGCGGAAATCCGAGGAGAACCGCCGCAGCCACGTTGCCTGCGGCGGCGGTGACCCCGATGATCACCCCCACCCCGCCGCAGAGCAGGATCAGCCCGGCGGCCTCGAGCGCGACCAGCCCGGTCAAGGCGGCCAGCCGCCCGCGAATCCGGGCCCATGCTTCACCCGCGCCGATGCTGCCGCCGAACACGGCCCGTCCGACTACGACCGTCAGCATGCCGGTCAGCAGGATCCCGGCCAGCCAGCCCACCAACCCGGCGAGCCCGCCCGAGAGCATCCACGCCCCGACATCGCCTCCGGTGAGCTCGTCGGGCGGCGCCGTCCTCAGCCGTCCGGCAGCGGCCAACGGTCCGACGGATGCGGCCAGCGAAATGAGCTGCGTGGTGACCACGACAATCGCGGTCATTCCCAGCGTGGCTCTGGGGTTGGCCCGAATGTAGAGGGCCGCACCGTTGAAGATGTCGCTCAGGCTCAACGGTCGTAACGGGACGATCCCCGGCCGCGGAGCGCCGTATCGCGGGGGCGGGGCGTAGCTGGGCTGCCGACCGTAAACCGGCGGCGGATGCGGCGCATACGCCGGGTAGGGCGGATAAGTGGGAGAACCGAAGCCAAGAGGCGGGTAGCCGCGGTAGGAGTAGTCGGGCGGCGGCGCGCTCACCAGGCGGAGCCGCCGTCGCGAAGCCCGGCATTGTCGCTGGCACGCATGGCTCCATACTGTCGAGCACCCGGGCTTTTCTCAACGTGCCGCGGTCTTGCGCGTAGCGTCTCCGCCATGGCTGAACTCAAGTCGCGGCTGCGTGCGGATCTCACCGATGCGATGAAGGCGAAGGACAAGCTGCGCACCGGGACGCTGCGGATGCTGCTGGCCGCGATCCAGACCGAGGAGGTTTCCGGCAAGGTATCGCGCGAGCTCTCCGACGACGAGGTGCTCAAAGTGCTGGCCAAAGAGTCCCGCAAGCGCGGCGAGGCAGCGCAGATCTACACCCAGAACGGGCGCGGTGAGCTCGCCGCGAATGAGCATGCCGAGGCGCGGGTCATCGACGAGTATCTGCCGACCCCGCTCACCGACGCGGAGGTCGCCGACGTGGCCGACACCGCGATCGCGCAGGTAGCCGAGGAATTGGGCGAGCGTCCGGGCGTCAAGCAGATGGGTCAGGTGATGAAGGCGGCCACCGCACTGGCGGCGGGTAAGGCGGACGGGTCGCGGCTGTCGAAGGCGGTCAAGGACCGTCTCTGACTCGGGCATTCCAAATGACCCCGCCAGGGTCGTTTGCCTCGTCCGGTCAGGGGTACCCCGGTCGTTATGACACGGTTCGGTTATACCCTGATGACAGAGCAGAACGGTCCCAAAGACCTTGTCCAGAATGCGATTTCGGCCGAGCATCGTGGGTTCGACTTCGAGGTCGCCAGCGACCACTTCTCGCCGTGGTTGACATCGCAGGGCCATGCACCCAATGCCTGGGCGGTGCTCGGCGCGGTCGCTCAGGTCACTGAGCGGGTCGACCTTTTCACCTACGTGACCTGCCCGACCATGCGTTATCACCCGGCGGTCGTGGCGCAGCAGGCGGCGACGGTGCAGATCCTCGCCGACGGGCGGTTCACCCTCGGCTTGGGCAGCGGGGAAAACCTCAACGAGCACGTGGTCGGCAAGGGTTGGCCGGCGGTCACGCAGCGCCAGGACATGCTGCGCGAGGCGATCGAGATCATTCGCAGCCTGTTCGGCGGCGATCTCGTCGATTGGCGGGGTGACTACTACCAAGTGGACTCTGCACGGCTGTGGGACCTGCCCGACGTCCCGGTTGAGATCGGCGTGGCCCTGGGCGGTAACAAGGGGGTCGAAAAGTTCGGGACCCTGGCCGACCACCTGATTGCGGTGGAACCCGACCAGGAACTCGTGCGCGAATGGCATGCCGCGCGGCAGGCCAAGGGGATCGCCGGCGGCGGTCGGGTTGTCGGGCAGATACCGATCTGCTGGGACCGTGATCGGGACACGGCCATCGAGCGCGCGCACGATCAATTCCGCTGGTTCGGCGGCGGCTGGAAAGTCAACGCCGATTTGCCCACGCCCGCCGGTTTCGCCGGCGCCACTCAGTTCGTTCGGCCGGAGGACGTCGCGGACAGCATTCCCTGTGGACCGGACCTCGACGCGATCGTCGATGCCGTGCGCCCCTACTGGGAAGCAGGATTCACCGACATCGCCCTGATTCAAGTCGGTGGCGACACTCAACAGCAATTTCTCAAAGAGGCCGCTGAGCCGCTGCTGGCGGCGCTCCGGTCAGCCGCTTAGAGAGGGAATCATGTCAAACTCGTTGCAAGGTAAGAAAATAGCAGTCTTGGCCGCCGACGGCGTCGAGAAGGTCGAATTCGAGACGCCGCGTGCACAGCTGACCGAGAATGGTGCACACGTTGAGCTATTGTCGCTGAAAAGCGGTGACATCGAAGCGCGTAACCACGACTTGGAGCCGGCCGGAACTATTCGCGTCGATCAGGTCGTGTCCGAGGCGTCCGTCGACGATTTCGATGCGCTGGTATTGCCCGGCGGGACGGTGAATCCGGACAAGCTGCGGCTGGACGAGTCCGCGGTCGCGTTCGTACGCGATTTCGTCAACTCCGGCAAGCCGGTCGCCGCCATCTGCCACGGGCCGTGGACCCTGGTGGAGGCGGGCGTGGTCGCGGGCCGCACGGTCACGTCGTATCCGAGCATCCGCACGGATCTCAAGAACGCCGGCGCCAACGTCGTCGACGAAGAAGTCGCCGTGGACGGGAACCTGATCACCAGTCGCTCACCCGAGGACCTTCCGGCGTTCTGCGCGAAGCTCATCCACCAACTCGAGCAAGCTCCGGTTCGCGGCTGACGCCTTCGCTGGGAAATCCTGTTTCGACCGTGTTAATTGTGGGCATCTGTTTCCGGACGGTGCCGTTAGCACTACGGCAATCAGCATTTTGAGAGGCCGAAGTGACTATTGCTTCCTCTGCAGCGCGCAATGCGCTCGACATCAATGGTGTTTATCCTCCCCAGCATGATTCGCAACTGTTGATAGACACGTTGCGCAAGACCGGTTTGGCCAGGGGACGACGGGTGCTGGACCTGTGCACCGGCAGCGGGGTCGTCGCGATCGCCGCAGCCGAACGAGGCGCGGCGAGCGTGGTCGCGTTCGACATCTGCCCGCGGGCCGTGAGCTGCACGCGAGGCAACGCCGCCTACGCCGGCGTCAGCATCGACGTCCTCGAGGGATCGTGGTCGGGTGCGCTGGATTACGCGCCTTTCGACCTCATCGTGTCGAACCCGCCCTACGTGCCCACTCCGCCGGCGGGTGACACCGACGTCATCCCGCTCACCGCGGGCCCGGCGCGTGCCTGGAACGCCGGTGTAGACGGTCGAATGGTGCTCGATCCGCTGTGTGAGTCCGCGGCGGGCCTACTCGATGTCGGTGGCTCGTTGTTGTTGGTGCAGTCAGCGTTGGCCGGTGTGGACAAATCCCTGGAATACCTACGGGGGACTGGATTGGACGCCGAAGTCGTTGCCCGACAGTGCATCCCCTTCGGCCCGGTGTTGTCTGCCCGCGTCAGCTGGCTGGAGGTCACCGGTCAGATCGAGCGCGGTTGCCGGACCGAGGAGCTCGTCGTGATCCGGGCGGACAAACCGTGAGGGACCCGGTACGGGTCCAGGTGATTGCGAACGGTCCGGTGCTTGATACCCGGGCCGGTGAGCATCGAGACGCCCAACGGCGAGGTGGTGGAATCGGAGCGCTTCATGGTGGCGATCTGCACATGTCGGCGTAGCAAGATCTATCCGATGTGCGATACCAGTCACCGACGCTGTCGGCCTGCGGCACAATCGAATTCAGTCAAGCCGCCGTCGTAAGGACGTCTTGCCTGCTTGCCAGGATGCCATCATCACATCGGCGAGGCGGTCTTCGACGGCGGCGTTTGCCCGGATACCGAACACAACGTCGTGATCCAGGTGTGGCTCGCGCGCGACCAAAGCACCCACCACGTCGTGCCGTACCACCTGCTCGTGGACCGCATCGGCCTCGACGTGTTCGCTATAGAAGCCAACACATTCCGGCGGTGCGTCCAGGCGCCGCAGCGCCTGGACCAATCGGCGTGAGCCGGGCGACGAGGTGATCTCGGTCGAAGCGAAATGTCCGACCGCGGCGCCGCGGAACTGGCGGTGTAAGCCGAACAGTGACATCAGATTCACCACTGCGAGCGCCTCGGCGGGCACAGCGTCGAGATAGGCCAGATAGGTCGCGTCGAGCCCGGCAGCGGTCAACAGGTCAGCGAACAGCTGCTGATGAACTTTTTCTCCGCGCCCCGCCCCGTACTCGTCGAATTCGACTGCCACGAACGATGCCTTGGCCTGACCGCTGAGTCGGGGGATCACGAAGGCGTGCGGGTCGCCTTCTTTGAGGTGATACAGCGAACGGTGCACGAAATATTCGAGCATCTGCGGCCAGGTTCCGTTGTCGCGCAACCAGTATGACGGTCCTGACCCGCCGGCGGTCTCGATCGAGAGGTCGTCCATCTCGGCCTTGGCGGTTCGGTCGGGATCGATCGGACCGACGTCGCGGCGTACCGCGGCCAAAAAGGAGCGTTCCAGTTCGGCTCGTAGATGGAGCAATCCGGGATTCCATTCCCAGGCCGGGTCGACGCCGGCGAAGCCGCGGTAGTGCAGTTCGTAGCACATGTACAGCGCGAGTTGCAGATCCAGACCGTACGGGTCCGAGTCGCCGACCGGCGCGCCGATTGACACCAGCTGGCCACGCGGTGCGGGCGCGTCGAGGCAAAGCCGAACGGCGGTCGACAGCGGCCCTTGAGCGGTCGGCAGTCGAGGTTCGACGATCGCTTGTGCGTGAGTCACGTGGGTGTGTACCCCGGTATCCGCCCTAGTCAAACGGGCCAGTCGCAGCCGGTCAGCTCAACAGAGACGTCCCAGAGGCGGCGTGCCACCGCGGCGTCGCGCGCTTTGCGCCGGGGCGTGGTGACTTTCGGCCGGCCCCACTGGCTGAAGCGGGGTGCGAGGTACGTTCCGCTGGGCAGGTCGGTCGTGACGGCCTGAAGCGTCGACCGCGCGCCGACCTGAGCGCTGTGTGCGGGAAACCCGCGGAACGTGTGGTCCCGTATCCACGGGACGATCCCGCTGGCATCCCGCGAGATGTCGGTGTTCGTCGCGCCGGGATCGGTCATATAGGTCCGCATGCCGCGCCTGGCCAGCTCGAGATTGAACAGCATGACGGCCAATTTGGACTCACCATAGGCCAGCCACGTCGAATACTTGCGGTCGTTCCAGTTCAGGTCGTCGAGATGCAGGCGGGCCATCGCGTAGGCCGAACTGACCACCGAGATGACCCGGTCCTTGATCCGGTCGCCGAGCAGACACGTCAGCGCGAAATGGCCGAGGTAGTTGGTGCCCATGTGGGCCTCGAATCCGTCGGCGGTGCGGGTCAGCGGCAGACCCAGCACGCCGGCGTTGTTGATCAGCACGTCGACGCCGTCCACCGAGTCGGCGAACTTTCGCACGCTGGCCAAATCGGCCAGGTCCAGGTTGGCGATCGTCACGTCGCCGCTCATCGCGGCGGCCGCCCGCTCTGCTTTCGCGAAGGTGCGGCAGGCAACGACGACGCTGTGCCCGTCGGCTGCGAGGGCACTCGCGGTTGCCGCGCCGACGCCACTATTGCCGCCGGTAACGATGATCTCCACCCGGAGATCATCCAGTTTTTCCGGCGGCCACACAGTCGATTCGCACGAAACAATGATCGAATTCGCGTGCTTGTGGCTATCTTCGCCGGGGCGGTCGAGACGTGAACCCACGGCAACTCATGCAGGCCAACCGCGCCTTAGGTTAAGGCAACATTGTGCTCCGGCAAATCTTTTGCATTTCGGATACTTCAAGATCAGCCGCGAGGTACGCTCTGCGGATTCACAACTGTTGCACGCGATTGCAACAACACCTGGGGGGCTCGAATGGTGAATCAACGTCGTCTCGTATTTGAGGTGGCGGCCGGCATTGCCGCTGCTGCGCTCGGCCCGACCGCGCTCGCGCACGCCGACGGCGGACTGAGTGACAACGACCTCACCTTGATTTCCGCCGGCCCGCACGTGCCCTATACCGCACTCGGCCCAGACGGGTATGTCGGATTTCAGCCGCTTTTCACCGAGTGGCAGCAGTACCAGCCCACCGATGTGGCAATAGGCGGTACGACCGTCGGCAGTTATGACGTGTTCGAGTCCGACTACGCAACGCCGTGGACTGATGAGTCGATCTACAACTTCGGCGCAGCCACTGGTGGTGGCACCGACCCTGGCGGCCTGGCCGGCGCGACGGTGATCGACTCCGCGTTCTTTCCCAGCTTCAACGCCGCCACCGAGCAGTGGCCGCCGGCCGACATCACCGCCGCGCTCCATGATCTTCACGTGGCGTTAGGCAACGGTCAGGTGGACGATCTCATCACCACGGCATCGGGTACCTACTACTCGGTGGATGACCCAGGGGTTGGCTCAGCTCTCTGGTTCGAAGCGCCCGGGTCTAGCGACGCTTCCCTGATCTGGAGTGGGCTGGCTGACACGTCAGCGGCGCTGGCGGCCGTTGAGAATCTGTCCAGCCTGTTGCCGCCCGATGTGTGGTACCCCGGGATCTGAAGTGGCCGGGCAGCGGTAATACCGAGATGAGGATCGTGGTGATCGGCGGCACGGGTGCGCTCGGGTCGAAAGTGGTAGGCACCCTGAAGGATCGGGGCCATGACGCAATCGCGGCTTCACCGCGGACCGGTGTCAATGCACTCACCGGTGAGGGTCTCTCTGCGGCCCTCACCGATGCCGATGTGATGGTGGACGTCGCCAACTCGCCCAGTTTCGACGACGACCCGGTGATGGAGTTCTTCACCACCTCAACGACGAATCTTCTTGCCGCGGCACACGAGACCGGACTCCGACATTACGTCGCGGTGTCAATCGTCGGCTGCGACCAGATGCCCGAGAGTGGCTACATGCGCGCGAAGGCCGCGCAGGAGAAGCTCATCGAGGGCGGGGACGTTCCCTACTCCATCGTGCGAGCCACCCAATTCGTCGAGTTCACCGACGCCATCACGGCCTCGTTGACGGTGGGAGACGAAGTGCGTGTCCCGGACGCGTTGATCCAGCCGATCACCACCGCAGATCTGGGCGATGCGGTGGCCCGGGTGGCCGAAGCTGCGCCGACAAACGGTATCGAGAACGTGGGCGGCCCAGCCAAGATCACGTTCGAGCAGATGGCGCGCGACGTGCTGGCCAAACGGGGCGAGCACAAGGCGGTCGTGGTCGATCCGCGAGCCACCTACTTCGGGTCGCCGCTGGCGACCAACAGCCTCGTCGTCCCTTAGCTGCTTTTGGTGAGCTGCGCGCGGACGGTTGGTCCGGTGCAGGTGTGCGTCCAGACCAGGTGGGCATCCACGCTGTGCGTGCATGTCTCCCCGTCGAGTGACTGCGCGGTTCCCGCCCAGCCGTTGGCTTGCTGATGTAGCTCGAACTCCCCACCCGTAGAGATGACGTGCGTGCAGCCCCGACCACACGAATCGAACCGCAACGTCTCAGTGTTGTCCGACGGCGCCAGCCCGGACGAGTCGTCGATCACCGTGGCGGTGTACCGCCCGACGGGCGCCTCTGCCGCCGCGTTGAAAGCCAAACCGACGGCCACGGCGACAAACGCGGTGCCCGCGGCCAATCCCCTCGCAACCCCCATGGCACGCCCCCATCCCCAGTGAATGTCCCGGTGTTGAGATAGTGGCACCGCCGCCCCGGCAATACAGGGTTATGCCCGGTATTCATGCTGAGAAAATGAAGCAAGGCAGCAGGCGAGATCCGCTGCGATCCTCACCACTGCCTTGCCTCTTCAAATGCGAGTCGGGGTGGCGGGATTCGAACCCACGACCTCTTCGTCCCGAACGAAGCGCGCTACCAAGCTGCGCCACACCCCGATTGAAGCTTCGACAGCGTATCGCACCGACCTGGAAGCCGCCTAAAGCGGACCGGGCAGCGATCTGCGCCACACCCGGCGTGGAATAACTGGGGAGTGGGCATCGCTCAATAGACTGATCACGCACGATGTGCAACGGAAGCAGGTAAATCATGACGGTGTTAGGTGCCGTGGTGTTCGGCGGAATCCTGGCCCTCGGAGTGCTGTGGCTGCTGGTTACCGCTCCCGGGAGCGACGTCGATGAGGTGTGGAGCAACTCCCCGTGGGACGAGCACGCTGACCCGGTCGACGCGGCCGCAGCGAGGTCCGAGGTTTTGACCAGCTGACCGCGACGGTCTCAACCCACTGAATATGTGGGCTGCGACCGATCCCGGTTGTGTTGCGCGTCGCGCCCCCCGGTGGGCGCCGCAATCAGCGTCAACAACGTCGCTTCCGGCCGGCAGCAGAAACGCACCGGTGCGTAAGGCGACGTCCCCAACCCGGCGGACACGTGCAACCGCATGTCGGCGCCCCAACGAGAGGGCCCTTTGGCACGCGAGCGGTCCAGACCCGAATTGGTCACCAGGGCCCCGTAGAACGGCAGGCAGAGTTGGCCGCCGTGGGTGTGGCCCGCCATCACCAGTTGGTAGCCGTCGGCGGCGAACCGGTCCAGCACTCGAGGCTCCGGCGAATGAGTCAGTCCAAGCCGCAGGTTGGCGGCCGGGCTGGCCGGACCCGCGATCGCGTCGTAGCGGTCCCGCGCAATGTGCGGGTCGTCGACGCCGGCGGCCGCAATGTGCAGACCCCCCACCTCGAACTCGCGCCGATTATGGGTCAGGTCCAGCCAGCCCCGTTCGGTGAATGCCGCCCGCAGGTCCTGCCAGGGCAGCGGCTGCCCCTGCACCCGATGCCCGGGATTCGTCAGGTAGTTCAGCGGATTCTTCGGACGCGGGCCGAAATAGTCGTTGCTGCCGAAAACGAAAACACCCGGCACCGAGAGCAGGTCGCCCAGGCTCTGCACGACCGAAGGCACCGCCCGCGGGTGCGCGAGGTTGTCGCCGGTGTTGACGACGAGGTCAGGCTCAAGGCCGGCGAGCTCACGGACCCATGCCTGCTTGCGGCGCTGCCCCGGCCGCATATGCAGGTCGCTGATGTGCAGCACCCGCAACGGCAGCGACCCGGGATCCAACACGGGAATGGTGAGCTCACGCAGCACGAACGCATTGCGCTCGATGAGCGAGGCGTACCCGACCCCGGCCAAAGCCGATCCGAGCGCGAGGGCGCCGGCGTTTTTCAGTCGTGTAGAAGCCGATGGCATGGAGGCCAGCCTACTGCCGGTCGCCGGGTGCAGGCGCGTCACACACGAGCAGAACTGCTAAGGAGGGGGCGGCGGCGCCAGGATCGGGATCGTGATCGGCGGAAGACCGGGAATCTCGATCACCTGCGAGCCCACCGGCGCGGGAGCCATGCCGTCGGGTGGTGGGGGCGGTGCCGGCGGGATGCCGTTACTGGTCTGAATGGTGATGACCGCGCCCGGGATCGTCTGCCCGTTCGGAGAAGTGCCGACCACCTCCCCGTAGCGCGCGCTGCTGTTGACCGACGCGGGCTGCTCGGAGACCTGGAAGCCGGACTCCTTCAGTCTCTGGCGGGCGGCGTCGACATCGAGACCGGCCACGCTGGGCACCCGGGATCCGGGGCCGCCTTCGACGTACTCCCGATCGGTCGGCGGCATCTTCACCTCGCCGAAAAGAGTGGCGATCGGCTTCATGGCGGTAAACCAGGTGCGGGCCGGTTCGTTACCGCCGTAGAGGTTGCCGTCGCCGCAACGCCGCAACGGCGACGAACACAGGTCTGACGGCGATGTGGAGTCGTCGTAGATGTAGTTGGCCGCCGCGTACTGGTTGGTGAAGCCGACGAAGCCCGACGACCGGTGCGCCTCGGTGGTGCCGGTCTTTCCCGACACCGGCAGATTCCAGCCGGCTGCTCCGGCGGACCCGGCTGCGGTGCCGCCGCCGAGAGCGTCTTTGCTCATCGCGTTGGCCAGCGTGTTGGCCAGTCCCTCGGGGACCACCTGGTCGCATGCCTCGGTGGTCACGGCGACCTGGTTGCCGTTGCGGTCTATCAGCTTGTCGATGGGGTTGGGCGGGCACCACATGCCGCCCGATGCCAATGTCGCTGCGACATTGGATAATTCGAGCGCATTGAGTTCGAACGGGCCCAGAGTGAACGAACCGATGTTCTGCCGCTTGATGAAGTCGGCCAGGCTCTCGTTGCTCTCGGGGTCGTAGTCGCGGGCGCTGCCGGGTTCGGCGTAGGACCGCAGGCCGAGCTTGACCGCCATATCGACCGTCCGCTGTACGCCCACGAGTTGGATCAGCCGGGCGAATGCGGTGTTGGGTGATGTGGCAAGCGCGTCGGTGACATTCATCGAGCCGCGATAGTTGCCGGCGTTGACCACGCACCACTGTTCCTTCGGGCAGCCCTTGGCCCCGCCGTTGCCCATGCCTTTGGCCTGGAACCTGGCCGGCACGTCGAGATTGGTGTTGATCCCCATGCCCATCTGCATGGCGGCGGCCGTGGTGAAGATCTTGAAGATCGACCCGGCGCCGTCGCCGACGAGTGAGAACGGTTGCGACCGCATCGTCTCGCCGGCCTCGGTGTTCAGCCCGTAGGTGCGGTTGCTGGCCATCGCGATGACCTTGTGTGAGTTCTTGCCCGGTCTGATCACGCTCATCACGCTGGCGATGCCCTCGAGGCTCGGGCTGGCAAACGTGTCGATTGCGTGCTTGACCGGCTCCTGCACGTCGGGGTCGAGGTTGGTGCGGATCAAATAACCGCCGCGGGCGAGCTGTTCCTTGTTGATCCCCGCGCGTGCCAAATAGGCCTGCACGTAGTCGCAGTAGAACGCCCGGTCGCCGGCCGCGATACAGCCGCGCGGTAACTCCTTGGGCTGCGGCAAGATCCCCAGCGGTTCGGCCTTGGCGGCGCGGATCGCATCGGCCTCATTGGGGACGTTCTGGATCATGGTGTCCAGCACCAGGTTCCGCCGGGCCAGCGCCCCGTCGGGATTGACGTACGGGTTCAGCGCGCTGGTCGACTGGACCATGCCGGCCAGCAACGCGGCCTGCTGCCAGTTGAGGTCCGAGGCGTTGATGCCGAAGTACGTCTGCGCCGCGTCCTGCACGCCGAATGCGTTGTTGCCGAACGACACCAGGTTCAGGTAGCGGGTCAGGATCTCCGGCTTGGTGAAGGTCTTGTCCAGGGTGAGCGCCATCCGGATCTCGCGCAGCTTGCGCGCCGGCGTGGTCTCGATGGCCGCGCGCTTCTCGGCGTCGGTCTGCGCGATCACCAGCAACTGGTAGTTCTTCACATACTGCTGCTCCAGCGTCGAGCCACCGCGGGTGTCGGCGTCGCCCGAGGCGTAGCCGGCCAGCCCCGTCAGGGTGCCTTTCCAGTCGACCCCGTTGTGCTCGGCGAAGCGCTTGTCCTCGATCGAGACAATGGCCAGCTTCATGGTGTTGGCGATCTTGTCGCCGGGCACCTCGAACCTGCGCTGCGAGTAGAGCCACGCGATGGTGTTGCCCTTCGCGTCCACCATCGTGGTCACCGCCGGGACATCGCCCTCCAGCAGCTGCGCCGATGCATTGCCGACGACCTCGGAAGCGCGGTTGGACACCAGCCCGATTCCACCGGCCACCGGAAACAGCAGGGCAGCAAGAATCACGCTGGCGAGCAGGCAACAGCCGGCGAGCCTGGCGATGGTGACCGCAGTCGCGGGGCGCTCAGACATGGCTACTACACTAGCGGCGCTGCGACAGTCGCATTCGCCCGTGGCCGTTGAGAACTTTTGCTCCGGTCGCCGCGCCTCAGGTTTCTCTCAGTCGCAGCTCAGGCCGCTGTTAGCCGCCTTGATCGCGGGTTCCCGGCACCCTTTCATGATCGGACTGCACGGGCGTCCCAAAAAAGCGTCTCCAGAATGTTGCGTAATTGGTACCTGACCACGTAGCTTATCCACACAATGAGATACAGGTAACACCGAGCAGCACAGTGTGGCATAGGTCGCATCGGGGTTCTGGATCACGCAGTGAGCGCCACTTGTGGCAATTAGCGAAGGGGAATCGCTGGTGTCAGCTATACGGACCGCGCCGCTTAAGACAAGCGCAGCACCGACAAACGCCGCTCTTCAAGGGGTGGAAGCCGAGTCGAGAATCACGTGGGTTTCCAAGGCGCTGTGCCGGGCTGCTGATCCTGACGAGCTGTTCGTGCGGGGGGCTGCGCAACGCAAAGCGGCGGTCATCTGCCGGCACTGCCCAGTGATGCTGGAGTGTGGTGCTGACGCATTGGACAACCGTGTGGAGTTCGGCGTCTGGGGTGGGATGACCGAGCGTCAGCGGCGTGCGCTGCTCAAGCAGCACCCCGAGGTGGTGTCGTGGGCTGAGTTCTTCAGCACCCAGCGCAAGCACCGCAGCGTCGGCTGACCGACAGCCCCTACGCGGACGCCGTCATCTGATCGGCGATCGCCCGCAACGCCTCCAGATCAGAGACGTCGAACGGTAGCGACGGGACCCCGACGATTGCGACGTGGGGGTTCGCGCCGGTGAACCGCGACAGCAGCCGGATCTCCCGCTTGGACGTCGCCGCGCGATCGGCGTGAATCTGCAGGACGGCCTTGGTCAACGCGTTGGCGCCGTTGCTCTCGATGGTCTCGGCGCCGTCGATGGCGCGCTCGACCGGCAGTGCACACAGCATCGGGTGCGTCCGGTTCAGGATCAGCCCAGCCAGCGGCATCTTCTCTTCCGACAGCCGGTCCACGAAGAACGCCGCCTCCCGCAGCGCATCCGGTGCCGCCGCCGAGACCACGACGAATTGGGTGCCGCGCCGCTTGAGCAGGGAATAGGTGCGGTCCGCCTTTTCCCGGAAGCCGCCGAAGGTGGCATCCAGCGACTGCACGAAACTCGCGGCGTCGGAGAGCATCTGCGAGCCCAGGACAGTCGACAGCGCTTTCATCGCCAGTCCAACCGCGCCGGTGACCAATCGGCCGATCCCGCGGCCCGGCCCCAACAACAGCTTCCATAGCCGGCTGTCCATAAAGCTGCCGAGCCGTTTGGGTGCGTCGAGGAAGTCCAGCGCGTTGCGCGACGGCGGCGTGTCCACCACCACCAGATCCCAACGGTCCTCGGCCAGCAACTGGCCGAGTTTTTCCATCGCCATGTACTCCTGCGTGCCGGCCAGCGAGGTGGCGACCGTTTGGTAGAACTGGTTGTCCAGAATCGCCTGTGCGCGATCGGGTCCGGAGTACTGCACCACCATCTCGTCGAAGGTGCGGCGCATGTCGAGCATCATCGCGTAGAGCTCACCTGGCACCTCGGCGTCGAGCGGCACACGCTGCGGGGTGTTGCCGAGATCGCTGATTCCCAGCGCCTGCGCCAATCGCTTGGCCGGGTCGATGGTCAGGACCACCACGGTGCGGCCGTACTCCGCGGCCCGCAGCGCCATGGCCGCGGCGGTGGTGGTCTTGCCGACCCCACCCGCGCCGCAGCACACCACTACGCGGTTTGCGGTGTCGGAGAGAATGCCGGCGATATCCAGAACCGGCGGCGTGGTGCTCATCGGACTCCCTGCTGTGCAAGCGATTCCGACAGCTCGTAAAGGCTGCCGAGGTCGACGCCGTCGGCGATGGTCGGCAACTCCAGCCGCGGCACCTTCAGCTCGTCGAGTTGCTCTGCGGTCGACGCGCGCGCGGTGATCCGGGTGGCGTGCTGGATGGTCTCGGTCAGCAAGCCGGCGAAGTCGTCGTCGCTGAGCTTGATCCCGGCGGCGGCCAGGCCGGTTCGCACCGCGTCGGCGTCGATGTCGCCGTCGGCCGCCTTGGTCAGATCGTCGGGCTGCAGATACACCGGGATGTTGCGGTTGACGATCACCGACCCGATCGGCAGGCCCAGCCCCTGCAGCTCGTCGATGGCCTCCTTGGTCTCCTGCATCGGCAACGCCTCCAGCAGGGTGACCAGGTGGATGGCCGTCTGGTCGGAGTGCAAAATCTTGACCACGCCTTCGGCCTGCGAATAGACCGGCCCGCCCTTGGCGAGATCGGAGACTGCCCGGGTGACGTCCAGGAAGCGCGCGATGCGACCGGTCGGCGGAGCGTCGACGACGATCGCGTCATAGACCGGGTTCTTGGCCCCTTTTTGCACTCGGATGACGGCCTCTTTGATCTTGCCGGTCAGCAAGACGTCACGCAGGCCGGGCGCGATGGTCGTCGCGAACTCGATCGCTCCGACCCGGCGCATCGCCTTGCCGGCGATGCCCAGGTTGTAGAACATGTCGAGGTATTCCAGGAACGCCGCTTCGATGTCGATCGCCAGCGCGTTCACTTGACCGCCGCCCTCGGCGCTGGCGATCTTGAGCTCCTTGTAGGGCAGCGGCGGCACGTCGAAGAGTTGCGCGATGCCTTGGCGCCCTTCGACTTCGACGAGCAACACCTTGCGTCCGCCGGAGGCCAGGGTCAGCGCCAGCGCGGCAGCAACCGTCGATTTGCCGGTCCCGCCTTTGCCAGTGACGAAATGCAGACGAGTCTTTGACAATCGCGACGGCCAGCTGACGTTGCTGCCACCGCTTGATGTGGTCCCCACCCTTGCATGCTAGCCACCGGGTCTGCCGGGCCTGCCGATAAGCTCGGGATATGAGCCAACCCACAACCTGGGAATACGCAACAGTCCCGCTGTTGACCCACGCCACCAAGCAGATCCTCGACCAGTGGGGCGCCGACGGCTGGGAGCTGGTCTCCGTGCTGCAGGGCCCGACCGGTGAGCAGCACGTCGCGTATCTGAAGCGCCCTAAATGACGGCTGGATCTGCCAGGGCGCGGCTGGCAGAGCTCGGCATCGAGTTGCCGGTCGTCGTGCAGCCGTTGGGTTCCTACGTCCCGGTGGTCCGCAGCGGCAACCTGGTCTACACCTCCGGTCAGCTGCCGATGCAGGACGGCAAGCTTCTACAGTCGGGCAAGGTCGGCGTCGAGGTCGCGCCCGAGCATGGCAAGGAACTCGCCCGGATCTGTGCGCTCAACGGTCTGGCGGCCATCGACTCGCTGGTCGGCATCGACTCGGTGACCAAGGTGGTCAAGGTGGTCGGGTTCGTCGCGTCCGCAGCCGGATTCAACGGCCAGCCGGGAGTGGTCAACGGCGCATCCGATCTACTCGCCGAGGTGTTCGGCGATGCCGGCGTGCACGCCCGCTCGGCGGTTGGCGTCGCCGAACTGCCGCTGGATGCCCCGGTCGAGGTTGAGCTGGTGGTCGAGGTCCGCTAGCGACCATGACCGGTACCGCTGAGTCAACCACGTCGCATCCGGCATACGGCCGTTTGCGCCCGGTCACCGACACCGCGTCGGTGCTGCTGGCCAACAACCCCGGCAAAATGACGCTGGAGGGCACCAACACCTGGGTGCTGCGCGGCCCCGGCAGCGACGAGGTCGTCGTCGTCGATCCCGGGCCGGACGACGACGAGCACATCGCGGCGGTGGCCGGCGTGGGCCGCATCGCTCTGGTGCTGATCAGCCACCGGCACGGCGACCACACCGACGCCATCGACAAGCTGGTCGATCTGACCGGTGCGCCGGTGCGCTCGGCGGGCAGCGGATTTCTGCGCGGCCTGTCCGGCGAGCTCATCGACGGCGAGGTGATCGATGCGGCGGGCATGCGGATCAGCGTCTGGGCGACACCCGGCCACACCGCCGATTCGCTGTCCTTCGTTCTCGACGATGCGGTGCTGACCGCCGACACCGTGCTGGGGCGTGGCACGACCGTGATCGACAGCGAAGACGGCAGCCTGGCCGACTATCTGGATTCGCTGCGACGACTGCGCGGGCTGGGCCGCGAACCGTGCTTCCGGGTCACGGGCCCGACCTGGCCGACATCGAAGCCGTCGCGCAGGCGTACCTGGAGCACCGCGAGCAGCGGCTCGAGCAGATCCGTTCGGCGCTGCGCACACTCGGCGATGACGCGACCACGCGTCAGGTCGTCGAGCACGTCTATGTCGACGTCGATGAAGAGCTATGGGACGTCGCCGAATGGTCGGTGCAGGCGCAGCTGGACTATCTGCGCGCGCTAGCGAGCGCGTCTGGCCAGCCGCTCGGAGTCCGAGATCAGCACGCTCTTGCCCTCCAGGCGAATCCAGCCGCGATGAGCGAAGTCGGCCAGCGCCTTGTTGACTGTTTCGCGGGAGGCCCCGACCAGCTGGGCGATCTCCTCCTGAGTCAGATCGTGCGTCACCCGCATCGCGCCGCCCTCTTGGGTACCGAAGCGCTGCGCGAGCTGCAGTAGCTGCTTGGCGACCCGACCGGGCACGTCGGTGAAGATGAGGTCGGCGAGATTGTTGTTGGTGCGGCGCAACCGGCGGGCCAGCACGCGCAGCAATTGTTCGGCGATTTCGGGGCGATCGGCGATCCAGGCCCGCAGCGCGTCACGGTCCATCGACACCGCCCGCACCTCGGTGATCGTCGTCGCGCTCGAGGTCCGCGGCCCGGGTCGAAGATCGACAGTTCACCGAACATGTCGGACGGACCCATGATGGTGAGCAGGTTTTCCCTGCCGTCCGGTGAACGGCGGCCGATCTTGACCTTGCCGGAAATGATGATGTACAGCCGGTCACCCGGCTCGCCCTCCGCGAAAACTGTGTGTCCGCGAGGGAAGTCGACGGGCTGCAGCTGCTTGGTCAGCGCGGCGACGGCGCTCGGTTCAACCCCCTGGAAGATTCCGGCCCGCGCCAGGATCTCGTCCACGTTGCCCCTTTTGCTGTTCAAATGACTCCGGTAGGCACAGCTGCGCGCCAGTCTC
>CAVWEO010000044.1:0-24051 GCA_963753995.1 uncultured Actinomycetota bacterium
TCACCACCGACGTCGGGTACAACCCGCCGGATGCGGGCAGGTCGACCTTCACCGTGTATCTGCCAACCCCAAGCAGCGCAGGCACTTTGATGAAGCCGAATGCCATCACACCGATGGAGAGCAGGGTGACCGACGCCAGAATCGTCAGCTGGGTCCATACGCCTCGGGACAGCCGCAGCTTGCTCGAAGCCGCCATCCTAGTAACCCCCCCAGTGGTAGGCCGCGATCAACGGATTGACCGCGGTATACGGGCTGGGCATCTGGCCGATCGTTCGGCCCCACTGCATCTCGAGCTCGGTGAGGTTTCCTTCCCACCTCGACCCGGTGAAGAAACCGCTGTCCAGACGACTCAAGGTCAGGTCGACGACGAGCGAGATGTTGGCGAAGTCACCTCGGAACCAGTTGGGGACGGTGCTTTTCACCCACGGCAGCGTCGTGAGGAAGTCCAGGCCCCTGGTCAGCGCGGGTCCGGCATTGGCCAGCTCGCGCAGCGCAGGCGCGAGGTTGCGGAAATTGTCGACCAGCGATTTTTTGGACTGCTGGATCGTGGAGGCGGCGACAGCGCTGAACTGGCCGACCTTGTCGATCGCGTCGACCAGCGTCTTGCGGGTATCGGACAGGACTCCCAGTGCTTGCGGGATCGTCGTGAGCGCCTTGTCGACAACCGGATCTTTGTCGGCGACCTGGCCGACCAAGCGAGTTGACGCTGTCGATAGCGGTGATGATGTCGTCGGTCTGTTTTTTCGTCTCGGTGACAAAAATGTCGAGTTGAGTCAACAGGCTGCGCATCTCTTTCTCACGGCCGGTCAGCGCCGTTGCGAAAGTCCTTGTCAGCTCTTGAATATGGCCCAGGCCGCCGCCGTTGAGCAGGATCGCCACCGACGCCAGGGTCTGCTCCGTGGTCGGATACGTTCCGGCTCGGGACAGCGGAATCACCGAGCCGTTCTTCAGCTGTCCTTGCGGCGCCTCGTCTTTCGGCGGCGCCAGCTCGATGTGCATGGAACCCAGCAGGCTGGTTTGGCCGACCTTGGCAGTGCTGTTCGCCGGCAGGTGAATGTCGCCGTTGATCTTCATCGTCACCAGCGCGTGCCAGTCCTGCACCTCGATCTTGGTGACGTTGCCGATGTTGACGTCGGCCACCCGCACCCGGGTGTTCGGCTGAATGACCACGACATCGGGGAGTTGAGCCTGAATGGTGTACGCGCCGTCGCCCTTACCCTGGGTTCCCGGCAGCGGCAGCGAGTTGAGACCCCGCCAGCCGCCACAGCCCGGTAGCGCGAACAGGAACGAAAAGACCAGTGCCGCAACTACTATGCGTCTCATGGCGTCCCCCCCGGCGGCTGGGCTGCGGCCTGCGGCACCATCAATCCCGGCAGCCCACCGTGCGGGTCGGTCGAACGGACCGCGACCGGTCCCGGGGGTACGGCGCCACCGGGCAGTGCTTGCGGCGATACCGGTGGCGGACCCGCGTCGGCGGGGGGCGGGCCGGCCGGCGCTCCCGGCGGCGGAATGTGCGGGTTGAGCTTGTCCTCGCTGTAGGTGATCTCGTTGGGACGTGCCGATGCACCCACGAACGGGTTGAGGCCGATCGGGAGGAAGTTGTACTGGCGGTTTTTGATGATCGGAGACAAATACTGCTCACACAGCCGCGCCGACTGTTTCGCCCCCACTCGGCCGTCTGATTCGATTGAACCGCAGATGGATTTGACAGTGTCGGCGAAGTTCGACAGGGCCAGAATTCCAGTGACCGCACTCTGCGCCGGTTGATAGATGTTGAGGAAGTTCTGGAACACGTTCGGCGCGACGTGCAGGGTTTGCTTGATGTCGCGGCGGCTGTCGTTCAACGCCGTGGTTATCTCGTTGAGGTGGTCGAAGGTCGTGCCGATTGCCTCGCGATTCTCAGCGACGAAAGGACGCAGATCGTTGACGGCCCCGTCCAATCCCGCGATGGCCTGGCCCCACTCGTTGGGAGTATTGGCCATCACGGTGGTGATGGTGGCCAAGTTCTTGTTGAACGACGCCAACAGCTCGCTACTCGAGGTCAGCGCGGAAACGAACGTCTCCAGGTTACGCAGCGTGCTGAAGATATCGGTGCTGTGGTCGCCCAGCGCGGAAACCGCCTGGGAGAGTTTGATGACGGTGTCGCGCGCGGTGTCACCCTCACCACGCAGGTTCGCAGCCGAGGTGTTGACGAACTGCCCGAGCGGGCTCGTCCCGCCCTCGGTGGTGGGTTGGAGAGACTCGGTCAGCTTCTCCAACTGCTTACGCAGGTCGTCCCATTCGACCGGGACCGCGGTCCTCTCCTGCGGGATCGTCGCGCCGTCGGCAAGTTTCGGTCCGCCGGAGTAGACCGGGACGAGTTGAATCGCTCGCGACGTGACCAGCGACGGCGACAGGATCGCCGCGCGCACATCCGCCGGAACCGGATACTTCGACTCGACGGTGAACGTCACCTTCGCGGCGCTGGGCTGAGGCTCGATCTTCTCGATGGTTCCGACTGCGACGCCGAGAATGCGGATCTCGTCGCCGATGTAGACACCGTTGGTGTTCGGGAAGTAGGCGATGTAGGTGTTGCGGTTCACCTGCTTCCACCACGGCGTGATCATCATGCTGATCCCGACGGCCAGAATCAGCACCAGGCAGATACCAGTCCCGATCTTGGTGGCGCGTCGATGATTCTGGATCCACCCGCCGGCCTTGTCGAGCCGGTTACCGAGATTCTCCCGGGCATCTGCGAAGGCCATCAGCGACCCCCGTTCGCAGGCACTTCGTTGGGCGCCGGCTGGTATACCGGCGTCTGCTTGGGCGGAGGTTTGAGATCCGCCGGCGGGCCGGGCGGCGGCCCTCCAGGCGGCGGCGCCGGTGGCGGCGGCCGGTACGGGTAGCAACCGGGAGCTCCTGGTCTGCCGGGCACACTGCACGGTTGATCGCCCGGATTGCCGGTGATGGCGTCCGGGATCGTCCGTCGCGGCTCGCCGCCTTGTCCGGTGCGCGGGTACGGCAACGGCAACAGCGGCAGGCCCGGCTGGCCGGTGCCCGGATCGACAAGTTGCGACGGCAACAGCACATTGGGGTCCAGCCCCAGATCGGAGAACGCCGCGTCGGTGAACGGTTGCGCGAACTGTCCCAGTGTCAGGTTCGGCAGTGAGGCCTTGAAGAACGGGCCCGACCCCAGCACTTCACCGAACGACATCGCGTACTTCGGGATCAGGTACAAGGTGCGCTGCAGTTCCTTTTTGCGGTCGTCCAACACCCCGAGCACAGAGTTGAGCTTGTCCAGGGCGGGCTTGAGCTGGGTCCGGTTGTCGCCGATGACCGCCGAGATCTCGCGCGTCGCGGCCCCCACGTTGGTCATCAGCGCGTCGACCGCGTTGCGTTGTGTCAGGAGCTCGGCCAGCAACGCGTTGGCGTTGATCACCAGGTTGGCGATCTGGTCGCTGCGCTTGCCCAGCACGCCGGTGACCTTGTTCGCATTGGTCAGCAGGCTGCGCAGTTTCGCATCGCGGTTGTCCAGCGTGCTGGAGAACTGCGCAACGCCCTCCAGTGCTGCCCTCAGATCAGGTGGCGTGTCTTTGAAGGTGTTCGCCAATGTCGTCAGCGACGAAGAAAGCTTCGCGGTGTCCAATGCGCTGATGGTGCTGGTCAAGTCGCCCAACGCATCCGGTAGGTCATAGGGCGCACGTGTGCGCTCGACCGGGATCGGGCCCTGGAGCTTGCCGTCCCCACGCGGAGTTATCTCCAGCATCTTCGTGCCGAGCACGGTCTCGGTCTTGATCGACGCCTCGGTGCGGTTTCCCAATGCGACATCGTCATCGACGGTGAACTTGACCAGCACCTTGGTCCCGTCCAACTTGACGCCGGTCACCCTGCCAACCGAGAGACCGGACACTCGCACGTCGCTCTCCGGCTTGATGCCTCCCGCCTCGGTGAAATACGCGGAATAGCCGGACTTTCCGGTGAGGAACGGAATTTTCTCGTAGGAGAACACAGCAGCGACCACGGCCACGGTGACGCCGATGCCGACCAGACCAACCGTGACCCGGTTACGGTCGGCGAGCGGCTTGATGTTGCGCCGTTTGTCGTTGAGAGCCTGGAAGCGGTCTTTGATGGAAGTCATTTTTTCGGCAAGCACCGCCCGGTTACCTGGCTCACCAACTTGACGAACACAGGCTGTCCGTTTCTGCCGTTGAGTTTGAGGATCGCATCGCAGATGTAGAAGCCGAAGTAGTCGCCGTAAAGACCCTGACGGGACAACACCTGATAAACGTCGGGAAGCGTCCTGACGAGGTCGTCGAAGTAATTGTGATCGGACTCGATCTGTCCCGCGACCCGATCCGTTTGCACTGTCACGTCTTTGATCGGTTGTCGCGCCTGGGTCAACAAGTCGGCAACCGATCCGGTGGCCGCGTTGATGTAAGCGACGTCCTTGGTGATATCGGCCTTGCGCTCGGACAGTGCCCCGACCAGTGAGGAGAGCTTGTCCAGACCGTCGGAGAACTGCTTGTCCCGGGTGCCGAAGGTGTGCAGCACGACGTTCAGATTGGTGATCACATCACCGATCAGCTTGTCGCGGTTGGCCAGCGTCGTGGTCAGCGCGGACGTTTCACCGAGCACCGACGAGATGGTGGCACCCTCACCCTGAAAAACCCTGAGCAGTTGGCCGGACAGCGCGTTGACCTGGTCGGGATCCAACGCGCGAAACAGCGGCCGGAACCCGCCGATGAGAGCGTCGACATCAAGAGCAGGCGACGTGCGCGCCAACGGGATCGTCGCGTTCTGCGCCAGTCTCCTCGTCGGACCGGGCCCATCCTCGAGAGCGAGATAGCGGTCGCCGATGAGGTTTTCATATCGCACCGAGGCCTTGGTGCCTTCGGTGAGCCTCAACCCCTTGTCGATGGCGAAGTCGACGTGGACGGTGCCGTCCTTCTCCAGCTTGAGGTCACTGACCTTGCCCACCTCGACGCCGGCGATGCGAACGAAGTTCCCGCCCTTGAGGCCCGAGACATTCGAGAACACCGCGCTGTAGGACGTCCGGGAGTCAAACCGGAACTGCCCGAAGACCGTGACCAGGATGAAGACGAAAGCAAGAGAGACAACGGTGAACGCCACCACACGCGCGATCGCGCCGGCGTCGGTTCTCATTGCAGCTCCTTACTTTTCGTTGGTCGGCGGGACTCAGGGCGCTGGCGGTGGTCCGGGCCCAAGCGGCGGCGTCCCAGCTCCGGCGTAGTCAGGCGCACCATACGGCGGCTGTCCGGGGTAGGCCGGCGCCAGGCCCGGCGCCGGACCGCCAGGGTAACGAATCAACGGCGGCTGGGGAGTTCCCTTGGTGACCGGGAAGTAGTTGACGTAACCCGGGAACCCGATACCGGTGTTGGGCCGAATGTCCAGTCCGGTACCGAATCCGGTGTCGGTGACCAGATACTTCACCGGGAAATTCGCACTCGCGTCAGGCAACGAACCGCAACTCGGCCTGCCGCCGGGACCACCCTTGGCCTGCACGCGCGGCAAGTTGTCGGGAAAGCGGTACGGGTCGTCGCCGAAGAGCAGCCCACCGTCGATGTTCAGGGATTTTCCGTTGCCTCCCATGGCCGCTCGACCCCCGTTTTCCAGGTACCACACCGCGCCCTCGAACGTGCATTTGTAGGTCGGTGAGTACTTGCCGAGCAACTCGAAGGTCGGCGCCAGCAGATTGATCGAGCTGACCAGATTCTGCTCATTGCGCCCGATCGTGTTGATCCCGGCATTGGAGAGGCCGATAGCATCCAGCAACACCTCGTTGAGTGCTTTTTTGTTCTTGGTGATCGTGACGCTCGTCGTCGTAAAAGAATCAAGCGTTGACAAAATATCCTGCGCCGCAACCGAATAGGCTGCAGCGGTCTTACCGAACAGCTGCCAGTCCTTGCGGATGGTGGCTTGTTTGGGGTTCACCGCGACCAGGAACTGGTTGCCCCCGCTGATCGCCTGACCGATGCGGTCGCCCTTGCCCCGGAAGCCGTCCGACAACGCCGACAGCACACCGTTCAGCTTCGCCGGGTCGATCGCGTGCACGATCGACTGCAGGTTTTCGAAAACGGTGTTGACTTCAACAGTGGTGTTGCGGCTGTGCAGGACAGCACCTTTGGCCAATCCACGACTACTGGCGCCCGCCGCGGGCACGATGAGGTCGACGTACTTCGCCCCGAACGCGGTGCTGGACTTGATCTCTGCCTCGACGTTGCTCGGCAGGAAACCGAATTCGCTTGGATAGATTTTCAGCTTGAGCTTCGAAAGATTGGTGCCGGCGGAATCAGCGTAGGACTCGACTTTCGACACTTCGCCGATCTGCACGCCGCGCAGCTTCACCTTCGCGTTGTCTTCCATGACCAGACCGGCCCGGTCCGAAACGACGGTGAGCGGAACCGAGGACTTCAACGTCCCTTCGAAAGCGAACGCCGTCAGCGTGCTGACCACGGCGACCACCACAACGAGTATCGGTGCCCACCAGATTGGATCCACTCCCCGGGCCTTGTTCTCTTTGCCGCCTTGGGTCTTGCGGTCTGCGTTCACCTCACCCCCCCGACAAGTGGAAGTTGCCGGACTGCCCGTACACCGACAGCGTGATGGTCAGCAGAATGAAAACCCCCACCGTGATCGACGACCGCACGGCGCGACCCACCGCTTCGCCGACGCCCGCCGGCCCCCCGGTGGCGTTGTATCCGTAGTAAGTGTGGATGGCCATCACCGCAGCCGCCATCGACAGCGCCTCGATGAAGGACCAGACCAGATCGCTCGGGTGCAGGAACGACGAGAAATAGTGGTCGTAAACACCGCGAGACTGCCCGTAGATGATCGTCGTGCCGAACCGGGTCGCCAAAAACCCCATCAGCATCGCGGTGGTGTAGATCGGGATGACCGCTACGACGCCGGCCACGATGCGGGTGGACGCCAAATAGGTGATCGGCCGGATGGCCATCGCCTCCAATGCGTCGATCTCTTCGTTGATGCGCATCGCCCCGAGTTGCGCGGTGGCGCCTGCACCGATGGTGGCAGCCAGCGCCACCCCTGCGGTCGCCGGCACGATGAAGCGTACGTTGAGGAACGCGCCCAAAAACCCAGTGAGAGCTTCGATTCCGACGTTGGACAGCGTGTTGTAGCCCTGCACGGCGATCAGCGCGCCGGTGGTCAGCGTCAAAAATCCGACGATGACCACGGTGCCACCGATGACGGCGAGCGCTCCGGTCCCCATCCCCAGCACCGCGATCAGCCGCAGCACCTCACCTGGATAACGCCGAACCGCATCGACGGTAGAGCCGAGCGAGTTGCCGATGAACGCCGTCTGCGCACCCAGCGTCCGAACGGCCTCGATCACGCCATTCAGGAAATCGCGGCCCGGGAAGTAGGTTTCGTCCTCGTCGCTCGTGCTCACCCCGGCACGCCGCTCCCACCGGTCCGTCATGGCGACACCTTCACACCGAACGCGGTGGCCAGGATGTTGATCAAGAACAGGGCCATGAAGGCGAACACCACGGTCTCGTTGACCGCGTTCCCCACCCCGGTCGCACCGCCGCCGACCGACAGGCCCTTGTAGCACGCGATCAGACCCGCCGATAGACCGAACAGCAGTGCTTTGACCAGGGACACGATCACCTGCGGAAGGCCGACCAGGATGGTCATTCCGAAGACGAAAGCTCCCGGCGTGACGTGCTGGACGTAGACCACGAAGAAGTAGCTGCCGGTCAGCCCGACCACCGCGACCGCCGAGTAGAGCAGCAGCGCAACGAATGTCGCAGCAATCACCCGGGGTACCACGAGAGCTTGGATCGGATTGATGCCGATGACTTTCATCGCGTCGATCTCTTCACGAATCGTCCGGGCACCGAGGTCCGCGCATATCGCCGTGGCACCCGCACCGGAGACCACGATCGCTGTGACCACCGGTCCGACCTGGGTGATCGAAGCCAGCGCAGCGCCGGCACCTGACAGGTCACCGGCGCCGACTTCGATCAGCACGATGTTCAGCGTGAAGACGATGAGGACGGTGTAGGGAACTGACAGCACCAAGGTCGGCACGATCGACACCCGGGCGATGAACCAGATCTGGTCGATCAGTTCACGCAAAGCGAAGGGCCGGCGGAAGGCGGCAGAGAAGGTCTCACCGGCCAGCACAACGAAGTCACCTACTGCACTGGCAGGCTTCGACCACTCGACCCGCGACAGGGCCGACCCCCCGGAATTTCCAGGCACCCGGCTTACCCGATCCGCCGGCGACCGTGTGACGAAGACCACGTGCCAGTTTGCTCGCGGCTGGCGAACCGGTAGCTCGGCCGAAGCGTCCGGCCTATCGGAAACAAGCCTGTGAGCAGCATCGACTCGTTGGAGTCAACCATTGAACTTGCGGTGATCGCGGCCATCATCGAGTTTGCTCGCTGTCCTGGCTCTCGATGCGGCTCATCGCGCTCCTCTGGCTTGGGGAAGTTTCGGGGTCACCCGGATGTCAGCGGGCGCGCGCACGCGCCAAAACACGACGGCAACGCCGTGGGCCGACTGCGCGCATAGACCACGACGGAAACTTACGGATGTATCGGGCCGCGCGGGAGGGTTCTGCTCAGTAAGAAAATATCTGGGCCGGGTTCGTCAGACCACCGAAAATACGCCGCTGAGCTGGATAAACGCCTCCGGACGCCAACAAGCCCGGCAGCGGCCGCATGCCGCGTGCCGGGCTTGCAGGAACTACTCAACCGACGTTCGTGCCGCCCTCGGCGATGCGCCGCACCGCCCGTAGGAAGACGTCGATCTCCTGGTGGGTGTTGTAGAAGGAGAACGACGGGCGAACCGTCGCCTCCAACCCCAATCGACGCAGCGCCGGTTGTGCGCAGTGATGACCCGCGCGGACCGCGATGCCTTCGGCGTTCAGCGCCTTGCCCACCTCGAGCGGCTCGTGACCGGCGAGCACGAAGGACAGCACGCTGGCCTTCTCCTGCGCGGTGCCCACCAGGCGAACTCCGGGAATGTCGGCCAACCGAGGTGTCGCGTACTCGAGCAAGGTCTGCTCGTAGGCCGCGATGCGTTCGATGCCCAGCCGCTGCACGTAGCGCAGTGCCTCGGTCAGGCCCACCGCATCGGCGATGTTGCCGGTGCCGGCCTCGAACTTGATCGGCGGACCCTGATACAGCGAGCGTTCCAGGGTGACGTCGGCGATCATGTGGCCACCGCCCTGCCACGGCGGTGTCTCGGTCAGAGCTTCTTCGGTGCCGTAGAGCGCACCGATCCCGGTCGGGCCGTAGATCTTGTGCCCGGAGAACACGTAGAAGTCCGCACCCAGTTCGGCCACGTTGGTCGGGATGTGCTGGATCGACTGCGCGCCGTCGATCAGCACCCGAGCGCCGTAGCGGTGGCCCAGCTCTACGATCTTGTCGACCGGGACCACGGTTCCCAACGCGTTCGAGACCTGGCTGGCCGCAACCAGTTTGGTCCGCGGACCCAGGAGATCTTCGAACTCGCTCAACAGCAGGTTGCCCGCGTCGTCGATCGGAGCCACCTTGAGGATCGCTCCGGTCTTCTGCGAAATCAGCTGCCAAGGAACGATATTCGCGTGATGCTCCAAGTGGGTGATGACAATCTCGTCACCCGGCTGCAGGTGCTTGCCGCCCCACGCGTGGGCGACCAGGTTGATCGCCTCGGTGGTGCCGCGGGTGAACACGATGTTGTCCGAACTCGGCGCGCCGATGAATTCGGCAACGGTGTCCCGCGCCTCCTCGTAGGCGTCGGTGGCCCGGGCGGCCAACTCGTGTGCGGCGCGGTGGATGTTCGAGTTCTCGTGCGAGTAGAACTTCACCAGACGGTCGATCACCACCTGTGGCTTCTGCGTGGTCGCGGCGTTGTCGAACCAGATCAGCGGCTTTCCGTTGATGACCTCTTTGAGGATCGGGAAATCCGCCCGCACCGCGTTGACGTCGAACACCTCGTGGTCGTCGGTCAGTTGCGGCACCGGGTCGTGGGCGGTCAGGAAGTGGTAGTTGCCCTCATCACCGGCCGGCGCGTCCGGCGCGACGAGCACCTTGTCCGACCACCCCAGCTCGGGTACCGACGGCGCCCCGGTCGGCCACGACGGCACCGAACCGCGGGGAGCAACCGGAACGGACGGCACTGCGCCGGCCAGGACTCCCGGCAGCGTCGGGACGATGCCCTCGGTGGGCACCGCGAACGCGCCGAGGTCAGTCGGCACCAACGGATCCGCGATGTTTTTGGACGTTGCCGCGGTCGATGGTCCGGCCGTCGTATCCGGCACGTTGCCACGCGGGGCTACCGGAACCGCCTGCGGTGGTGGCTCCGGTTCCGGAGATGTCGGGGCGGGAACGTAGACGTCGGAGACACCGAGCAACGGAACCGGGACCGGATACTGATCCGCGGAACCAAATGCCGTGTGACCTGCCGAAGCGGCCGCTGTCGTATCGGGTGCGCTGCCCCGCGGGGCAACCGGGGCCGACTGCGGTGGACTGTCGAAACCGGGCCGGATGCTGGCTGCGTAGAGCTGGGTGGCCAGCGCCGAGAGTTCCGCAGAGCTAAGAGGCAAGTCGCTTTCGGCGTCTACCGCGCGGTGCTCACTTGTACTCATGGAATCGGTCCACGGCAACGCCATCGAGAACGGCGAGGGCGTCGTCGGTCAGCACGGCCAGGGAGTTGTACAGCGTCACCAGGTAGCGGGCGATCGCCGACTCGTTGATGCCGGTGAAGCGCACCGACAGGCCGGGCGCCTGCTCGCCGACCAGTCCGGGCTGGAACAGCCCCACCACACCCTGTCGCTCTTCACCGGTGCGGACCAGGATGAACTTGGTCTTGGCCTTGTCCACCGGCACCTTGTCCGAGGGGATGATCGGGATTCCGCGCCACGTGATGAACTGCGCGCCGAACAGGCTCACGACCACAGGCGGCACGCCGCGGCGGGTGGCCTCGCGACCGAACGCGGCGACCCCGAGCGGGTGGGTCAAGAAGAAGCTCGGCGTCTTCCACACCTTGGTGATCAACGCGTCGAGGTCGTCGGGGGTGGGCGGACCGGTCAGCGTCTGAATGGTCTGCTCGGGTGTCGCCTGGGCGAGCAGTCCGTACTCCGGGCTGTTGACCAGCTCGGACTCCTGACGCTCTTTGATCGTCTCGATGGTCAGGCGCAACTGCTGGGCGACCTGGTCATGCGGGCTGGAGTACAGGTCGGAGACCCGGGTGTGGACGTCGAGCAGCGTGGCGATCGTCCTCAGCGTGTATTCGCGGGGGTTGGTCTCGTAGTCGACGTGGGTTTCGGGAAGCGGACCTTCGGTGCCCGCACCGTCTTCGGCCTTGACCGCGACCTGCTCCGGGTTGACCACCCGGTTGACCCGGTAGATACCTGCCTCCACCGGCACCCAGCTGAGCAGGTGTAACAGCCAGCGCGGAGTGATGGTGGAAAGCTGGGGAACGGTCTTGGTTGCGTTGGCCAGCTGCCTGGCGCCTAGGTCGCCAAGTGCCTGCGACTCGTTCTGGGCCGACGTCATCATGGTCCTTCCGTCGTGAAGTGCTGTTCGGAGGCCGGGTAGCAGGATGCGCGCCGACCGAGGGCGCCGCACCGAGCCGTGCCAAGTGTAAAACTCACTGTGATTTTTACAACCGGCCGGGTGCGCTGGTGGTGCACGAGCTTCTCGGCGCAAATCTTGCCCTATAGTTGCGTTATGCAACACGCCGCACAGCCGCGCCTCGTTCCCTCGCGCTGCCTCGCCGTGACTTGTTGTTGCTGTTGTTGTCGTTGATTTCCTGACGCCCTTCTGACGCTGTAGAAATCTTCGCGCTTCCCCGCCTCGGAGCGATTACCTCCGCATGGCCGGTGGGGTCGAAATGCGCACCGCTCCAAAGTCTTTCAGGAAGCTCAAGCAACAATGACTGTTCTGTTTCCCATCCACCGGACGGCGGGTCCGGTAGCGGCTGACAGCCGCGTCGCAATCCGTCCGGCCACCGAGCTGACGTCGATGACCCGTTACCGTGGCGGCACTTATTCGCACACGGTGGAGAAAATTGCGTTCACCGATGGCAGCTGGGCGCGCACGGACCTGATTCGGCTCAATCCCAACGTGCCCGCCTACTCGCTCGACTTCACCGGCGTCGCGCCCCGCCACCCGTCGCGCTACCACCCCGGGACGTGGTCGGACCTGCCGCACCTACGGGCATCGGGCAAGGAGCCCCGGGTCGACTGGATCCTGCGACACTCCTATCCCCTGATGGCCACCTCCGAGCTCAGCCGTCGGGTTCGCGAAGCCGGCTATCCGATCGGGCCGGCCAACATCAGCGAGCACGAAGCGATTGCGGCCACGCAGGCTGCGATCTGGTTCTTGACCAACGGATTGGCCCTGGACACCCGGCCGCTCAACGTGCCGGTCGCCGTCAGTCGGGCCCGCGGTGGGGTGACCACGTTCGAATTCGACGGCGAGCCGCAGCTCGGCGGCTATTCCGTGTGGACCCCAGCCGGCGACTCCGCCGTACTCACACTGCAGAAGTCCTCCAATGGTGTTGTTTGGCAAGATGTTTCGGGGTCGCTGCTGACAACCGGCCCGGACGCCGGTCGGTACCAGCGCACGCTCGGCGAAGGCAGCACCCTGTCGACCAGCAGCCACGGCCGCGGCGGTCGCGGGCATCGCTATTACCGGCTGGTCGCCACATCAGAGACGGGCACACCGAGCATCGAGCGGGTCAGCTTCTGGCTGACCGGCGCCCGGCACTACCGCAACTCCGACAAGGTCGTGCATCTGTACAACTACCTGCTCGCCGGCGCGGGCACGGCCGCTCGCTCAGCCCCGAAAGACTTTGAGGCGCCGGCCTTGGACGCCGGCCATGCCGTCGCCGACTCTGATCTCGTCGGCCCCTTTCAGGTGACTGCCCCGCTGACACCCGTCGCCTCCAACGAGTGCTGCATCGTGGACGCGGATGGATGTTCGATCGATGCGATCGAGCCGGGGACCGATTTTTACCTTCGCCCAGCGCCGGGCAAGTCGACGGCAACGCTGACGGTGAAGGTTCCAATCGATCTGCACGGACGGGTCCTGACCGGCGTGGCGTTGGACGCCAAGGCACAACGGTTCACCCCCGTTGCGCTAGCCATCCCCACCGAGACGGCCATAGAGTTCGACATAAGCTGGGAGTCCGACAACCATTGATCCGCGACCGTGGGAGCGAATCGTAAATGAGCATTGCCGAAGACGTCACACAGCTAGTCGGAAACACGCCGCTGGTGCGGCTGCGCCGGGTTACCGAGGGCGCCGTTGCCGACGTATTCGCCAAGCTGGAGTATTTCAATCCCGGGGGCAGCGTCAAGGACCGCATCGGGGTTGCGATGCTCGACGCCGCCGAAGAAGCGGGATTGATCAAGCCCGACACCATCATTCTCGAGCCGACGAGCGGGAACACCGGTATCGCGCTGGCGATGGTGGCGGCGGCACGCGGCTACAAGCTGGTCTTGACGATGCCGGACACTATGAGCATCGAGCGCCGAGTGTTGTTGCGCGCGTACGGCGCCGAGCTGGTTTTGACTCCGGGCAAAGATGGGATGCCGGGCGCGATCGCCAAGGCTGAGGAGTTGGCCAAGAGCGACCAGCGATACTTCGTGCCGCAGCAGTTCGAGAATCCGGCGAACCCGGCCATCCATCGCGCCACCACGGCCGAGGAGGTCTGGAAGCAAACGGACGGCAAGATCGACATCTTCATCGCGGGTGTCGGCACTGGCGGCACCATCACCGGTGTCGGGCAGGTGCTCAAGGAACGCAAGCCGGACGTGAAGGTGATCGCGGTCGAGCCGGCCGCGTCCCCGGTGCTGTCCGGTGGGCAAAAGGGGCCCCACCCCATTCAGGGCATCGGCGCGGGGTTCGTCCCGCCGGTGTATGACGAGGACGTAGTCGACGAGATCATCACCGTCGGCAACGACCATGCCCTCGGCCTGGCCCGACGCCTGGCCACCGAAGAGGGCCTGCTGGTCGGGATCTCTTCGGGCGCAGCGGTCGTCGCGGCGTTGGAGGTCGCTCGCCGCCCGGAAAACAAGGGCAAGCAAGTAGTGGTGGTCCTACCGTCCTCCGGTGAACGGTATTTGAGCACCGTGCTGTTCTCCGACTTGGCGGACTAGCCGTGCTCGCCGCGTTCCGGGCGGACATCCAAGCGGCCAAAGACCGCGATCCCGCCGTCCCCAGCACGCTGCAAGTCGTGTTCGCTTACCCAGGCGTGCATGCCATTTGGGGTCATCGAGTCAGCCACTGGCTGTGGGGCCGCGGTGCGAAAGTGGCCGCGCGCACGCTTGGTGAGATCACGCGGATCCTGACCGGAGTCGACATCCACCCTGGTGCCATCATCGGGACGGGTCTGTTCATCGACCACGCGACGGGCGTGGTGATCGGCGAGACCGCGGAGATCGGTGACGACGTCACGATCTACCACGGTGTCACGCTCGGCGGAACCGGTGCAGAGACCGGAAAGCGCCACCCCACCATCGGAGACCGGGTGATCATCGGCGCCGGCGCTAAAGTCCTCGGCGCGATCAAAGTCGGTGATGACAGCCGAATCGGCGCCAATGCCGTTGTGGTGAAAGAGGTTCCAACCAGCGCCGTGGTCGTCGGAGTCCCCGGTCAGGCCATCAGCCACCACGGTTCGAGCGGCAGCGACGCGTCAATCCCCGACCTGGTCGGGATCAGCCTGCAGTCGCTGTTGAGCCGGGTTGCGAAATTGGAGTCGCAAGGCGACACACCGCAGACCGGTCGGGTCATTCGACCACCGGAAGCCGGCGTGTGGCATGGCGAGGATTTCTCTATCTAGGCGGCGCCCGACTCTTCCCAGGCGCCATACCCGCCGAGCAGATCCCCGACATTCTCAAAGCCCGCGGCGCGAAGCAGGCTGGCGGCGATCAGAGAGCGGTATCCACTGGCGCAGTAAGTGATGACAGGCGATCCCGGATCGAGGTTTTCCAGCGAATCGGTCAGAGTCGGCAGCGGAATCTCGCGGGCGCCGGGAACGACGCCGTCTTCCGTCTCCCCGGGATTGCGCACGTCGACGATCTGCAGACCCGGTGCGTTGTTGCGCAATTCGGCCAGCTGCTCGGGGGTGAACCGCGAAGCGGTCGCCACCAGGTGCGGAGCTCGTGTGAATACACTTGCCAGGTCATCCAATTGACCGATCACCCGGTCGAATCCGACCCGGGCCAGCCGGATCCTGGATTCCTGCGCCAACGACGTGTTGCCCACCAACACGATGTCGCGGTCGGGCGGAAAAACCTGACCGGCGCCCTCGGCGAAGCGGCCCTTTAACCCGATGTTGACAGCACCACTGAGATGACCGCGGGTGTACTCGACCGCTTCCCGGGTGTCCAGCAGGATCGCCCCCGCCGCAGCGCGCTTGCGCACCTCGTCGAGGCTCAGCAACGGTGGAGCGGTCCCGTCGAGCAGTGGGCGCTCCTCACGGTTGCGGACGGAGTCGTACTCGAAGTAGCGCGGCTGCGGCGACTGACCGCCGGTGATCGAGGCGACGAACTCGTCCACGTCGGAAAATTGCAGTGCGTAGTTGTCACGGCGCTGCTCGCCGATCGTCGAACTGGTTTCACTGGACATCTGCTTGCCGCATGCCGAGCCCGCACCGTGCGCCGGAAACACACGGGTGGCGTCGGGTAGCTTCAGCAGTTTGTCGTGCAGCGAGTGGTAGAGCGAACGCGCCAGCTCTTCCGAGGAGAGGCCTTCGCCGGACAGCAGGTCAGGCCTCCCCACGTCGCCGACGAACAAGGTGTCACCGGTGAGCACGCCGTAGGGCACTTCGTCGCCGGGGTGTTCGTAAACCACGATGGAGATCGACTCCGGGGTGTGACCCGGTGTCGCCAGAATCTGCAAGGTCACGTCGCCCAGCGAGATTCGCTGGCCGTCGCGCAAGGGATCCACCGAGAATTCCAAGTCGGCTTCTTCGCTGTAGCTGATCCGCGCCCCGGTGGCGGCCGCCAGCTCGAGGTGGCCGGTGAGGAAATCGGCGTGTATGTGCGTTTCGATGACGCGTTCGATCCTCAGCCCGTGTTCGGCGGCTTCGGTCAGGTAGACATCGATATCGCGCCGCGGGTCTACGACGACTGCCCGTCCGGTGCTCTCATCCCCGATGAGATACGACCCTTGCGACAGGCAATCCAGGTAGTGCTGCGTGAAGATCATGGGAACAAGTTTCCCGTTGGCTGCCAAGCGCAGCAATTTGAAGTCAGCGTGAATTCAAGTTGTGCCTGTTCACCAGTGACAGTCACTGGTCAGCAGACGATTTCATTCCAGTGAGCGGACCCAGCGGTGGCGGGATCGATGGACTTTGTAGTGCTAAATCGTCGCTGCCGCGCCCCCGAACAGGGAATCGGCAAGACCGAGGATGATGGCGTTGGGCGCATCGATGAAGGTGACTTCGAGAGCGTAGATGTTGTTTTCCAAACCATCGATGATGTCACCGGTAGCGAAATCGGCGAATCCTGATGCGAACGAGGCCGGGCCGTCGGATATGAAGTGCTCCGCCTCCGCGATGCCGGCGGCAAGGCCATCCGGCACGTCCACGACAGAAATCGGGAAATCGCCGCTCTCCGGGCTGCCGGTCAGCGCTTCGATTCCGTTGGCCGTGACATCCAGACCGGTACCGAACACCTGATTGTCGAAACCGGCCAGGTCGTAGGCCAATGCGAGTGATGTGCTGCCGTTTGCAAGATCGGCCGCACCGATATTGAAGTCTGTGGTGCCATTGGCGATGCTGGCCTCAACGGCGGCGGCGATATCGGTGAAGGGGTCATCGGGCTGTGCCTGTGCGGTCGGCTCCAGAGCAAGTTGGCTGAATGCGGCAAGCAGCAGACCACCGGTGGCGGTGCCAAGGCCGGTCGTGACAGCGCCCAGCCGGCGGCGGATGGTGGCGGATCGACGACTCTGGTTCATAGTGCTCCTGCGCCTGTGGGAACGTCCGAACGCCCGCTACGGATTAACAAAGCATGAGAGAAAGCTGAGATCAGACTGTGCGACGCGGGAAACCGTGTCAATAAGGGATTTCCCTATGTTTTGCCCGATGGCGGCGCCTGCTAACCGCATCGCTCCGGCCCGTAACGGCGTCGCCTCCAGCCTCTGATTCGATCGGACCTGCAGGTACCCGCCGTGCGACGATGCAAGTTCGACGAGACAATTTCTTCGATGTGGCAGACAATGTCTTGATGCGAATTTTTCTGGGTCTGGTCAGCGCAGTCGCGGTAATCGGCTTGGCCGTTCCAGCCTCGGCTGACCCGCCCCCCGACCCCGTGCCGCCGGACCCTGCCGCCGATGCGCATTTCATCGACTCGCTCAGTAAAGCCGGCATGACCTTTCGCAACGGGTCAGATGCCGTCGCGGCCGGCAGATACGCCTGCGACATGATGAACCAGGGGGCGGCCGAAACGGATGTCGTCAGCAAATTGAGCATGCTCAATCCCGGATTGAACAATGCCGGTGCGATGAAGTTCGCTGCGCTGGCATCGAGCACGTACTGTCCGGACTACCTGACCAAGTCCAGCGCGCCGACGAAAAGCAACTCACCCTTCGGCGGCTTGGGCGGACACTGAAAAACTTGCTCCCCCGGGTGGACTCGAACCACCAACCCTCCGGTTAACAGCCGAATGCTCTGCCAATTGAGCTACAGGGGACTGCTAGGTGTCCGCGAACCCATCGGCGCGGAACGAGTGATGACTCTAGCGTACCGGCGTGCACACGCCCAACCAGACCGATGGCCCGCCGGCAGGCACGTGTAGGTCGACATGGGGCAGGATGGAAACACACCACTAAACGTGAAGAAGGGACCGTTTTGATCCGCTACGTCGTCGTGCTGGGACTGGGCTATGTGTTGGGCACAAAGGCCGGTAGGCGTCGTTACGAGCAGATCGTCGGCACCTACCGAGCGCTGACCAGTAGTCCCGCCGCCAAGTCGGTGATCGACGGGGGCCGCCGCAAGATCGCGAACCGGGTCTCGCCGGACGCGCGGATGGTGACGCTCGCCGAGATCGACGACGCGACCAGCGTGGTCGACCGCCAACAATCTCAGCACTAAGCCGTGAGATCGTCGCCGCTGGCCTGCTCGAGCAGGCTGCGCCGGTAGGCCTCCATCGCGACCAGATCGCCGAACAGCGCGTGGTATTCATCGCCCTGCTCCACCGGCGACATCCGCTGCAGCTTCGACTTCACCTCGGCGATCTGTCGGCCGATCCACACCTCTTGCAGCCGGGCCAACACACCGGCGATATAGCGCGGCAGCCTCTCCTCGTCCTCGACCCGGATGGCCTCCACGCCGAGCTCGTTGACCAGACCGGCGGCCGCGGGCGACAGCGCTTTCTGGCGTACCGAATCGAGCCACTCGGCACCGCCGACCCCGGTCGCGGTGCCGCCGGCCGCTTCGATCGCGGTGCGCACCGCGGCGTACCCGGGATGGGTGAAGCTTTCGGCGGTGAGCGCGTCGAACACCGGTCCGGCCAGCGCAGGGTACTGCAGCGCCGATTTGAGCGCCTCGCGCTGCGGCCACAACGTGGGGTCCTTGGGGTTGGGACGCGGCACAGCCGGTTTCGCGCCGGCGTCGGCCTCGGCGTTGGTCGCCCGACGAGGCCTGCTGCGGCCTTGTGCTGTCGGGTTTTTCGCCTCTTCACGTGCCCTGCTGATGACTTGCGCGACATCGGGCCAGCCGACCCAGCCTGCCAGCTGTCGTGCGTACTCGTCGCGCAGCGTCGGATCCTTGATCTGGGCGACGATCGGCACGCAACGGCGCAGCGCTGACACCCGGCCTTCGGCATTGTCCAAGTCGATGTCACTCAACGTGGTGCGAATCGCGAACTCGAACAACGGAGTTCGTCGCGCCACCAGATCCCTCAATGCACCGTCGCCAGACGCCAGGCGGAGGTCGCACGGATCCATCCCGTCCGCCGCGACCGCGACGAACGACTGACCGGCCAGTTGCTGCTCGCCCGAGAACGCCTTGAGTGCGGCCGCCCTTCCCGCTTCATCTCCGTCGAATACGTAGATGAGCTCGCCGCGAAAGAAGTTGTCGTCCATCATGAGTCGGCGCAGCATCGACAGGTGCTCTTCGCCGAAGGCGGTGCCACAGGATGCCACCGCGGTGGTGACCCCGGCCAGATGCATCGCCATCACGTCGGTGTAGCCCTCGACGACAACCGCCTGGTGCCCCTTGGCGATGTCACGCTTGGCCAGGTCGATACCAAAGAGCACCGCAGACTTCTTGTACAGCAACGTCTCTGGCGTGTTGACGTACTTGGCTTCCATCGGGTCGTCGTCGAACAGCCGTCGCGCGCCGAACCCGATCACCTCTCCGGACGACGACCGGATCGGCCACAGCAGCCGACGGTGAAACCGGTCCATCGGACCGCGGCGACCCTCTCGCGACAAACCGGCCGCTTCGAGCTCCTTGAATTCGAAACCCTTGCGCAGCAGATGCTTTGTCAGGGTGTCCCAGCCCGGCGGCGCGAAGCCGCAGCCGAAGCGACGGGCCGTGTCGGCGTCGAAATTGCGCTCGGTCAGGTACTTGCGGGCCGGTTGGGCCTCCGGCAATTCCAGCGCCGCGGCGTAGAACGTCTGCGCCTCGGCGTTGGCGGCGGTCAGCCGGCTGCGACTGCCCCGGTCGCGCTGCACGTTGGTGGTCGCGGCCCCGGTGTAGCTGATGGTGTGCCCGATCCGGTCGGCCAGCAGCTCCACGGCCTCGACGAAGCTGACGTGTTCGATTTTCTGGAGGAAGGCATACACGTCGCCGCCCTCGCCACAGCCGAAGCAGTGGAAGTGACCGTGGTTGGGGCGCACGTGGAACGACGGCGACTTCTCGTCGTGGAACGGGCAGATGCCCTTCATCGAATCCGCGCCGGCCCTGCGCAGTTGGACGTAGTCGCCGACGACGTCCTCGATGCGGACCCGTTCGCGGATGGCGGCGATATCGCGATCAGAGATGCGGCCGGCCATCGGCACAGTCTAGAACTGCCGGCGGTTTACCCGACGCCGATCACGCCGCAGGCCAACCGCTTCTCGGCATCGGGACTGCCCTCGGCGCCGTGCAGCAGGATCGCGGTCTTGCTGCCGGCCAACAAATCGTCTCTGGTGAAGGCGTCGGTGGTGGTCACGAGGTACGCCGCGCCGTCTTGACGCACTTCCAACGGGTCGAGGTCACCGCTCATCGGCTCGCCGGTGTGGCCGGGCGCCTGGAAGTGCATGCCGGAGGAGAGGAAATCGCCGGTCTTGCCGGGGTCCATCGGGTCGGTCGAGTTCGGCTCGCACTTGCCGACGCCGTGGATGTGCATCTTGTGGAATCCCGGGGCCAGGATGTGGTCCGCGGTCGTCTTCACGGTGACGGTGGCGTAGCCCTTGGCGAATTCGATGGTGGCATTCGCGACGGACTTGCCGTCGGCGGTGTGCAGCTGCGCGGTGAGGGTCTCGGCGCTGGGCGCGGGAGCGCTCGTCGACGTCGCGGTGGACGGTTCCTGATGCGGGCTACACGCGCTGAGCACGGCGGCGGACAGCGCGGCTACGAGGACGGAAGACTTGGCCATGCCCCTGACCCTAGCTGGGCGGCCTACGACTGGGCCGAGGCGATGCGTTCGAGGCGTCCCTCGGTGTAGGAGGCGATCTGGTCGACGATCACGCGCAACCTTGTCCCGTCGTCGGCGGCGGCGTTGAAGGCCGGGACGAAGATCGGGTCGAGCGTGCCGGGCGCTCCGGCCAGCAGCCCGAGGGCAACCCGATGGATGCAATCCCGTTGCCGGGCCTGGACTTCCTGGTGTCGCGGATCAGACATGATGAACTGCAATGCCAGCGTTTTCAGCAGGGCGACCTCGGCACGCACCACCTCGGGCACCGACAGCGCGGCCTGGTAGCGGGCCAGCGGTCCGGTACCGGCGTCCGCCCGGGTAGCGGCGATCGCCGCCGAAGCGAACCGGCCGACCAGCTCGCTGGTCATCCGCTTGAGCGACACGGCGGCCGACAGCGTCGCGTCGTATTTGCCGACGGCGGTAACCGCGGGCAGCCCGGCCAGTCGATGCGCCGCGGCGCTCAGATCGTCGGCGCGGATTCCGGCGAAGTCACGGTCGCCGAGTTCGGCCAGTGCGGCGGATTCGTCCTCGTCGGCCAGTACGCGGAGGTCGATCCGCCCGGAGACGATGCCGTCCTCGACGTCATGCACCGAGTAGGCGACGTCGTCGGCCCAGTCCATCACCTGAGCCTCCAGGCACGGCCGGTCCGCGGGCGCACGGTCGCGCATCCATGCGGCTGCCTCGCGGTCGGCATCATAGAAGCCGAACTTGCGCCGATGCTGCTCCCGCGACCACGGGTACTTGGTGACCGCGTCCAACCCGGCCCGGGTCAAGTTGAGGCCAACGCTATGACCCTGTTCGTCAAGGACTTTGGGCTCCAGGCTGGTCAGGATCCGGAAGTTCTGCGCATTGCCTTCGAAGCCACCGTGTGCGGCCGCGAACTCGTCGAGGGCCTGCTCGCCGTTGTGCCCGTAGGGCGGGTGCCCGATGTCGTGGGCCAAGCCGGCCATATCGACGAGGTCGGGATCGCACCCCAGCCCGATCGCCATCCCCCGGCCGATCTGGGCGACCTCCAGTGAATGGGTCAGTCGGGTCCGTGGGGTGTCCCCTTCTCGCGGTCCGACGACTTGCGTCTTGTCTGCGAGCCTGCGCAGCGCGGCACTGTGCAGAACCCGTGCGCGGTCCCGGGCGAAATCGGTGCGGAGCTGACCATCGGTGCCCGGCAACCCCGCGGTCTTCGGCGCCTCGGGGACCACCCGCTGGCGGTCGAAATCGTTGTAGGGGTCTTGCTGCGTCATCGACGCACAGTCTGCCAGTCAGATCGATTGCGCTGGGACCCGCTTCGCCGCAGGGCTAGATTGTCTCCCGTGAGCACCCTCCGCCGCTCGGTCGCCGTGTTCCTGGCGATGCTGATCGCCGCCCTTCTGGTTGCGCCGTCGGCCGCTGCCCAGCCGCCGTTTCGGTTGTCCGGTTACATCACCGACAACGTCGGCGCATTGAGTGCCGCCGGCCGCGCGGCCGTCCAGTCGGCCAGCGGCAAGCTCTACACCGACCGCCGCATCCAGCTGTGGGTGGTGTTCGTCGACACCTTCTCCGGACAATCGGCTGTCAGCTGGGCGGACAGCACGCGAGCCGCCAGCGATCTCGGCGACTTCGACGCGGTGCTCGCCGTGGCCACTGTCGACCACTCGTATGCGTTCCGGATTCCGAACCGGGTGAAGTCGATCAGCGCCGGCCAGGTCGACGACCTGCGGCGCAACCAGATCGAGCCTGCGCTGCGCCGCGGCGACTGGAGTGGTGCGGCGGTCGCCGCGGCCAACGGCCTGGACCGCGGCCCGCAGTCGGCCAGCTCGGCGCCGCTGCTGATCGGGCTGGGCGTCATCATCGTCGCGGTGGTGGCGCTGTACGTGTTCACCCGTTGGCGTCGCCGTCGACGGCGGGCCGCCGAGTTGGCCGCGGCAAAGCGGGTCGACGCCACCGATCCCGATGCGTTGGCCAGCCTGTCGCTGGGCGCTCTCGACGATCTGTCGCGCTGGAAAGTCGTCGACGTCGACAACGCCGTGCGCACCAGCGCCAACGAGCTCGCACTGACCATCGAGGAGTTCGGCGAGCAGCGGACCCGGCCCTTCACCGTAGCGGTCGACGCGGCCAAATCCGCTCTGTCCCAGGCGTTCACCGTGCGTCAGCAACTCGACGACGCGATCCCCGAGACACGCCAGCGCCGGCGCGAGCTGCTGACCGAGGTGATCGTCGCCGCGGCGCGCGCCGACCGCGAGCTGGAGTCGCAGCGGGAGGACTTCGAAGCGATGCGCGACCTGGTGGTCAACGCGCCGTCGCGGCTGGATGCGCTGACCCAGCAGGTTGTCGACCTGACCGCCCGCGTCGAACCGGCAGAGAAGCGGATGACCGAGCTGCACAACGAATTCGACTCCGCCGCACTGGCCTCGGTGGCCACCAACGTCGCGACGGCCAAAGATCGGCTGGCGTTCGCCGAGCAGAATCTCGGCCAGGCCCGCGAGAAGGCGTCCAAGCCGGTCAGCGGTGAGCAGAGTGCTCTCGTCGACGCCGTACGCGCCGCGGAATCATCACTGGGACAAGCCCGTTCGTTACTCGACGCGGTCGACAGCGCCGCCGACGACATCCGGCACGCGGTCGCAACGCTGCCGTCGCTGATCGCTGACATCCAGTCCGGAATCGAGCATGCCGACACCGCACTGCAGAGCGCCCAGAAAACCAGGGCACCCCATCTGCGCGACCTGGCCGGTGCCCGGGATGCGGCGGCCAGGGCTCTGGATGCGGCACGCACCGGCGGCTCCGCAGACCCACTCGCGTCGTTCACCGCGCTGAGTAACGCCGGGGCCGAACTGAACCGGCTGCTGGCCACCGTCATCGAGGAACAGGCGGCCGCGGAGCGACTCACCCGGACGCTGGAACAAGCGTTGTCCACTGCCCAGTCGCGGGTGCACGCCGTATCGGACTACATCGACAACCGTCGGGGCAGCGTCGGGCCCGAGGCACGAACCCGGTTGTCCGAAGCGAGCCGGCAGGTCGACGCCGCGCAGGACGCGAGGTCGACCGACCTGAACGCGGCGATCACCTACGCCAACAACGCCGCGTCGCTGGCGGCGCAGGCCCAGTCGCTGGCGGAGTCCGATGTGCAGTCCGCGCAGATGGCGTACACCTCGCGCTACGGCGGCGGCGACCATACCGGGGCCGTGATGGGCGGCATCATCATCGGCGACATGCTGGGCGGCGCCATGCGCGGCGGGTTCGGCGGCGGCTGGGGTGGCGGCGGCGGCTGGGGTCCGACGTCGTTCGGCGGTTCGGGCTCCTCCGACGGCGGCTTCATGGGTGGCGGCGGCCGGTTCTGAAGAGCTTGGCCGAAAATGGTGGACGCGGCAGCTCACCACGCCCTAGTGAGCCGCCGCGTCGACGCCTCATCATATTGATCATGTGATCAATAGGGGAAGCGTTTCGCGAAATTTTTCTCAGCAGCCCCGCAGACGCGCACCCAGATAATCGACCAC
>CAVWEO010000045.1:0-8816 GCA_963753995.1 uncultured Actinomycetota bacterium
CGCAAGAATCGCCAGCTGGGTCCATACGCCTCGCGACAGCCGCAGCTTGCTCGAAGCCGCCATCCTAGTAACCCCCCCAGTGGTAGGCCGCGATCAACGGATTGACCGCGGTGTACGGGCTGGGCATCTGTCCGATCGTTCGGCCCCACTGCATCTCGAGTTCGGTGAGGTTTCCTTCCCACTTCGACCCGGTGAAGAAGCCGCTGTCCAGGCGGCTCAAGGTCAGGTCGACGACGAGCGAGATGTTGGCAAAGTCGCCCCGAAACCAGTTGGGAACCGTGCTTTTCACCCACGGCAGGGTGGTGAGGAAGTCCAGGCCCCTGGTCAGCGCGGGTCCGGCATTGGCCAGTTCGCGCAGCGCAGGTGCGAGGTTGCGGAAGTTGTCGACGAGCGATTTCTTGGACTGCTGGATCGTGGAGGCGGCGACGGCGCTGAACTGGCCCACCTTGTCGATCGCGTCGACCAGTGTCTTTCGCGTGTCGGACAGGACTCCCAGCGCCTGCGGGATCGTCGTGAGCGCCTTGTCGACCACTGGGTCTTTGTCCGCCACCTGGCCGACCAACGAGTTGACACTGTCGATGGCCGTGATGATGTCGTCAGTCTGCTTTTTCGTCTCGGTGACGAAGATGTCGAGTTGGGTCAACAGGCTGCGCATCTCTTTTTCGCGACCGGTCAACGCCGTTGCGAAAGTCTTTGTGAGCTCTTGAATATGGCCCAGCCCGCCGCCGTTGAGCAGAATCGCCACCGACGCGAGGGTCTGCTCGGTGGTCGGGTAGGTCGCGGCTTTGGACAGCGGAATCACCGAGCCGTTTTTGAGCTGTCCTTGCGGCGGTTCGTCCTTCGGCGGCGCCAACTCGATATGCATGGAGCCCAACAGGCTGGTTTGGCCCACCTTGGCGGTGCTGTTCGCCGGCAGGTGAATATCGCCGTCGATCCGCATGGTCACCAGTGCATGCCAGTCCTGGACCTCGATCTTGGTGACGTTGCCGATGTTGACGTCGGCGACCCGCACCCGGGTATTCGGCTGAATGACAACCACATCGGGCAGTTGAGCCTGAATCGTGTACGCGCCCTTGCCCTTTCCTGCGGTTCCCGGCAGCGGGAGCGAGTTGAGGCCCCGCCATCCCCCACAACTCGTCAGCAAGCACAAGCACGAGAAGGCAAGTGCCGCAGCGACTATGCGCCTCATGGCGTCCCTCCCGGCGGCAGGGGCGCGGCCGCGGGGACCATCAAGCCCGGCAGCCCCCCGTGGGGGTCGGTCGAACGGACGGCGATCGGCCCCGGCGGTACGGCCCCCCCGGGCAGTGCTTGCGGCGATACCGGTGGCGGTGCCCCGTCCGCAGGGGGCGGGCCGGCCGGCGCTCCCGGCGGCGGTATGTGCGGGTTGAGCTTGTCCTCGCTGTAGGTGATCTCGTTCGGACGTGCCGATGCACCCACGAACGGGTTGAGACCGATCGGCAGGAAGTTGTACTGGCGGTTCTTGATGATCGGAGACAAATACTGCTCGCACAGCCGCGCCGACTGTTTCGCCCCGACACGGCCATCGGATTCGATTGACCCGCAAATGGATTGGACGGTGTCGGCAAAGTTCGACAGGGCCAGAATCCCGGTGACCGCGCTCTGCGCCGGTTGATAGATGTTCAGGAAGTTCTGGAACACGTTCGGCGCGACGTGCAGGGTCTGCTTGATGTCACGGCGGCTGTCGTTCAACGCCGTGGTGATTTCGTTGAGGTGGTCGAAGGTCGTACCGATGGCCTCGCGGTTCTCGGCGACGAACGGACGCAGATCGTTGACGGCGCCGTCCAATCCCGCAATGGCCTGGCCCCACTCGTTGGGGGTATTGGTCATCACCGTGGTGATGGTGGCCAGGTTCTTGTTGAACGACGCCAGCAGCTCACTGCTCGAGGTCAGCGCGGAGACGAACGTCTCCAGGTTGCGCAGCGTGGAGAAGATGTCGGTGCTGTGGTCGCCGAGCGCCGAAACCGCCTGCGAGAGCTTGATGACGGTGTCGCGCGCGGTGTCACCCTCGCCGCGCAGGTTCGCGGCCGAGCTGTTGACGAATTGCCCCAGCGCGCTGGTCCCGCCCTCGGTCGTCGGCTGCAGCGACTCGGTCAGCTTCTCCAACTGCTTACGCAGGTCGTCCCACTCGACGGGGACCGCGGTCCGCTCCTGCGGAATGGTCGCGCCGTCAGCCAGTTTCGGCCCGCCGGAGTAGACCGGGACAAGCTGGATCGCTCGCGACGAGACCAGTGACGGCGACAGAATCGCCGCGCGCACATCGGCGGGAACCGGATACTCCGACTCGACGGTGAACGTGACCTTCGCCGCGTTGGGCTGCGGCTCGATCTTCTCGATCGTCCCGACCGCGACGCCGAGAATGCGGATCTCGTCGCCGATGTAGACACCGTTGGTGTTCGGGAAGTACGCGATATAGGTGTTGCGGTTCACCTGCTTCCACCACGGCGTGACCATCATGCTGATCCCGACGAGCAGGGTCAGCACCAGGCTGATCGCGGTCGCGATCTTGGTGGCGCGTCGATGATTATCAATCCATCTCTCGCCGCCCTTGACCCGGTTGTCAAGTCGCGCGCGGACTTTCGCGAATGCCATCAGCGACCCCCGTTCGCAGGCACTTCATTGGGCGCCGGCTGGTACACCGGCGTCTGCTTGGGCGGCGGCTGGAGATCCGCCGGCGGGCCGGGTGGCGGCCCACCTGGCGGCGGCGCCGGTGGCGGCTGCCGGTACGGGTAGCAGCCGGGAGCTCCCGGCCTGCCGGGCACACTGCACGGTTGATCGCCCGGGTTGCCGGTGATGGCATCCGGGATCGTCCGTCGCGGCTCGCCGCCTTGTCCGGTTCGCGGGTACGGCAACGGCAGCAGCGGCAGGCCGGGCTGGCCGGTACCCGGATCGACAAGTTGCGATGGCAGTAGCACATTGGGGTCGAGCCCCAGGTCGGAGAACGCCGCGTCGGTGAACGGCTGCGCGAATTGTCCCAGCGTCAGGTTCGGTAGCGAGGCTTTGAAGAACGGCCCCGACCCGAGCACTTCACCGAACGACATCGCGTACTTCGGAATGAGGTACAGGGTGCGCTGCAGTTCCTTTTTGCGGTCGTCCAAGACCCCGAGCACGGAGTTGAGCTTGTCCAACGCGGGCTTGAGCTGCGTCCGGTTGTCGCCGATGACGGCCGAGATCTCGCGCGTCGCGGCGCCGACGTTGGTCATCAGCGCGTCGACCGCGTTGCGTTGCGTCAAAAGCTCGGCCAGTAGGGCATTGGCGTTGATGACCAGGTTGGCGATCTGGTCGCTGCGCTTGCCCAGCACTCCGACGACCTTGTTCGCATTGGTCAGCAGGCTGCGCAGTTTCGCGTCGCGGTTGTCCAGCGTGCTGGAGAACTGCGCAACTCCCTCCAGCGCGGCCTTCAAGTCAGGTGGAGTGTCTTTGAAGGTGTTCGCCAACGTCGTCAGCGACGAAGACAGCTTTGCGGTGTCCAGAGCGCTGATGGTGCTGGTCAAGTCGCCCAAGGCATCCGGTAAGTCGTAGGGCGCGCGGGTGCGTTCGACCGGGATCGGGCCTTGCAGCGTGCCGTCTCCTCGCGGAGTGATCTCGAGCATTTTCGTGCCGAGCACGGTCTCGGTCTTGATCGACGCCTCGGTGCGGTTGCCCAGTGCGACGTCGTCGTCGACGGTGAATTTGACCAGCACTTTGGTCCCGTCCAGTTTGACGCTGGACACCCGGCCGACCGACAGTCCCGACACCCGCACGTCACTGTCCGGTTTGATTCCGCCCGCCTCGGTGAAATACGCGGAGTAGCCGGACTTTCCAGTCAGGAACGGGATTTTCTCGTACGAGAAGACAGCGGCGATTATGACGACGACAACGCCGATGCCGACCAGACCGACGGTGACCCGGTTACGGTCGGCGAGCGGCTTGATGTGGCGCCGTTTCTCATTGAGAGCGTTGAAGCGTTCTTTGATCGAGGTCATTTTTTCGGCAAGCACCGCCCGGTTACCTGGCTCACCAGCTTGACGAATACGGGTTGCCCGTTTCTGCCGTTGAGCTTGAGGATGGCATCGCAGATGTAGAAGCCGAAGTAGTCGCCGTACAGACCCTGGCGCGACAGCGTTTGATAAACGTCGGGAAGTGTCCTGATCAGGTCGTCGAAGTAATTGTGATCGGACTCGATCTGCCCCGACACCCGATCCGTCTGCACTATCACGTCTTTGATCGGTTGCCGCGCCTGCGTCAACAAGTCGGCGACCGATCCGGTCGCCGCGTTGATGTAGGCCACGTCCTTGGTGATGTCGGTCTTGCGCTCGGAGAGTGCCCCGACCAGCAGCGAGAGCTTGTCCAACCCGTCGGAGAACTGCTTGTCGCGGTTGCCGAAGGTGTGCAGCACGACATTCAGATTGGTGATCACATCGCCGATCAGCTTGTCGCGGTTGGCCAGCGTCGTGGTCAGCGCGGACGTCTCGCCCAGCACCGACGAGATGGTGGCGCCCTCACCCTGGAACACCCTGAGCAGTTGGCCGGACAGCGCGTTGACCTGGTCGGGATCTAAAGCACGGAACAGCGGCCGGAACCCACCGATGAGAGCGTCGACATCGAGGGCAGGCGATGTGCGGGCCAGCGGGATCGTGGCGTTCTGTGGCAATCTCCTGGGCGGACCGGCCCCCTCCTCGAGTGCGAGATAACGGTCCCCGATGAGGTTTTCGTAACGCACCGACGCTTTGGTGCCTTCGGTGAGCCTCAGCCCTTTGTCGATGGCGAACTCGACGTGGACCGTGCCGTCCTTCTCGAGCTTGAGGCTGCTGACCTTGCCCACCTCGACGCCGGCAATGCGGACGAAGTTGCCGCCTTTGAGGCCCGAGACATTCGAGAACTCCGCGCTGTAGGAAGTCCGGGAGTCAAACCGGAACTGCCCGAAAACCGTCACCAGTATGAAGACGAAAGCAAGGGACACAACGGTGAACGCCACCACACGCGCGATGGCGCCGGCGTTGGTTCTCATTGCAGCTCCTTACTTTTCGAGGGTCAGTGTGGCTTAGGGCGCCGGAGGCGGTCCGGGCGGAAGCGGCGGCGTCGCGGCTCCGGCATAGTCCGGCGCGCCGTACGGCGGTTGTCCCGGGTAGGCCGGCGGCAGGCCCGGCGCCGGACCGCCAGGGTAACGAATCAGCGGCGGCTGGGGAGTTCCCTTGGTGACCGGGAAGTAGTTGACATAGCCCGGGAAACCGATTCCGGTGTTAGGCCGAACGTCCAGTCCGGTACCGAATCCGGTGTCGGTCACCAGATACTTCACCGGGAAGTTCGCACTCGCGTCAGGCAACGAACCACAACTCGGCCGGCCGCCGGGACCACCCTTGGCCTGAACCCGCGGCAAGTTGTCCGGAAAGCGGTACGGGTCGTCGCCGAAGAGCAGCCCACCGTCGATGTTGAGGGATTTTCCGTTGCCCCCCATCGCGGCCCGACCACCGTTTTCGAGGTACCACACCGCACCCTCGAAGGTGCACTTGTAGGTCGGTGAATATTTGTCCAGCAGCTCGAAGGTCGGCGCCACCAGATTGATTGCGCTGACCAGGTTCTGCTCGTTGCGGCCGATCGTGTTGATCCCGGCGTTCGAGAAGCCGATAGCGTCCAACAGCAGCTCGTTGAGCGCTTTTTTGTTATTGGTGATCGTGACGCTCGTCGTCGTAAAAGAATCAAGCGTTGACAAAATATCCTGCGCCGCAACCGAATAGGCAGCAGCGGTCTTACCGAACAGCTGCCAGTCCTTGCGGATGGTCGCTTGTTTCGGGTTCACGGCGACCAGAAATTGGTTGCCTCCGCTGATCGCCTGACCGATGCGGTCACCCTTGCCGCGGAAGCCGTCGGCCAACGCCGACAACACGCCGTTCAGCTTCGCCGGGTCGATCGCGTGAACGATCGACTGCAGATTCTCGAAGACCGTGTTGACCTCGACGGTCGTGTTGCGGCTGTGCAGCACCGCACCTTTGGCCAATTCACGATGACTGGCGCCTGATGCGGGCACGATGAGGTCGACGTACTTGGCGCCGAACGCGGTGCTGGACTTGATCTCTGCCTCGATGTTGCTCGGCAGGAAGCGAAACTCGTTCGGATAGATCTTGAGCTTCAGCTTCGAAAGATTCGTGCCGGCCGAATCGGCGTAGGACTCGACCTTCGCCACTTCGCCGATCTGGACCCCGCGTAGCTTCACCTTCGCGTCGTCTTCCATGACCAAGCCGGCCCGGTCGGAGATCACGGTGAGCGGCACGGTGGTCTTCAGCGTTCCTTCGAACGCCATCGCGGTCAGCGTGCTGACGGTGACGACCACCAGCACGAGTACCGGTGCCCACCAAATAGGGTCAATCCCCCGGCGCCGCCGGGTCTCTTGAGCCATCCTCCTCACCCCGACAGATGGAAATTGCCGGACTGCCCGTACACGGACAGTGTGATCGTCAACAGAATGAAAACCCCCGCAGTGATCGAAGCCCGCACCGCGCGACCCACCGCCTCGCCGACTCCCGCCGGCCCCCCGGTCGCGTTGTAACCGTAGTAAGTGTGGATGGCCATCACCGCAGCTGCCATCGCCAGCGCCTCGGTGAACGACCAGAGCAGATCGGTCGGATGCAGGAACGACGAGAAATAGTGGTCGTAGACACCGCGGGACTGCCCGTAGACGATCGTCGTGCCGAACCTGGTCGCCAGAAACCCCATCAGCATCGCGGTGGTGTAGATCGGGATGACCGCGACGACGCCGGCCACGATGCGGGTGGACGCCAGGTAGGTGATCGGGCGGATGGCCATCGCCTCCAACGCGTCGATCTCCTCGTTGATGCGCATGGCCCCGAGTTGCGCGGTCGCGCCGGCACCGATGGTGGCGGCCAGCGCCACCCCGGCGGTTGCCGGCACGATGAAGCGGACGTTGAGGAAAGCGCCCAAAAAGCCGGTGAGAGCTTCGATTCCGACGTTGGACAGGGTGTTGTAGCCCTGTACGGCGATCAGCGCGCCGGTGGTCAGCGTCAGAAATCCGACGATGACCACGGTGCCGCCGATGACGGCGAGAGCCCCGGTCCCCATCCCCAGGACGGCGATCAGCCGCAGGACTTCACCCGGATACCGCCGAACCGCATCGACGGTGGAGCCGAGCGCGTTACCGATGAAGGCCGTCTGCTCGCCCAGAGTCCGGACGGCGTCCACCACTCCATTCAGGAAATCGCGGCCCGGGATGTAGGTTTCGTCCTCGTCGGTCGAGCTCACGCCGGCTCGCTGCTGGAACCGATCCGTCACGGTGACACCTTCACACCGAACGCGGTGGCCAGGATGTTGATCAGGAACAGAGCCATGAAGGCGAACACCACGGTCTCGTTGACCGCGTTCCCGACCCCGGTTGCACCGCCGTCGACTGATAGACCCTTGTAGCAAGCGATCAGACCTGCCGAAAGTCCGAACAGCAGCGCTTTGACCAGGGACACGATCACCTGCGGAAGGCCGGTCAGGATGGTCATTCCGAAGATGAACGCTCCCGGCGTGACGTGCTGGACGTACACCACGAAGAAGTAGCTGCCGGTGAGGCCAACGACCGCGACCGCCGAATACAGCAGCAGCGCAACGAATGTCGCAGCAATCACCCTGGGCACCACGAGAGCTTGGATCGGATTGATCCCGATGACCTTCATCGCGTCGATCTCTTCACGAATCGTGCGGGCACCGAGATCCGCGCAGATCGCGGTGGCGCCGGCGCCGGACACCACGATCGCGGTGACCACCGGTCCGACCTGGGTGATCGAAGCCAGCGCCGCACCGGCACCGGACAGGTCGCCGGCACCGACCTCGATCAACACGATGTTCAGCGTGAAGACGATGAGGACGGTGTAGGGAACGGACAGCACCAGGGTCGGCACAATCGACACTCTCGCGATGAACCAGATCTGATCGATCAGTTCACGCAGCGCGAAAGGCCGCCGGAAGGCGGCGGAGAACGTCTCGCCCGCCAGAACAACGAAGTCGCCTACCGCACTGGCAGGCTTGGACCACTCGACCCGCGACAGGGCCGACCCCCCGATTTTTCAGCCACCCGGCTTACCCGATCCGCCGGCGATCATGTGACGAGGACCACGCGTCAGTTTGCTCGTGCCGCACAAGCCGGTAGCTCGGCCGAAGCGTCCGACTCGCTGGAAACTGGACGGTGATCAGGATCGATTCGCTGACGTCAACCATTGAAATTGCGGTGATCGCGGCGTTCATCGAGTTTGCTCGCTCTGCTGACTCTCGATGCGACTCATCGCGCTCCTCTGGCTTCGGGAAAGATTCGGTCACCCTACTGTCAGCGGGTGCTGGCGCGCTCAAAGCGCGACGGCGATGCCGTGGGCCAACTGCACGCATAGACCACGACGGAAACTTACGGATGTATGGAGGCGCGCGGGAGGGTTCTACTCAGCAAGAAAATATGTTGGTCAGGCTCCGTCGCAAGCGCCGAAATCGCCCGATGAGCTGCGCAAACACCCTCAACGCAACAAGCCCGGCAGACGGTTGCTTACCGCTTGCCGGGCCTGTTGGAACGACTCAGCCGACGTTTGTGCCGCCCTCGGCGATGCGCCGCACCGCCTTGAGGAACACGTCGATATCCTCATGAGTGTTGTAGAAGGAGAACGACGGGCGCACCGTCGCCTCCAGCCCCAAGCGCCGCAGAGCGGGTTGCGCGCAGTGATGACCCGCGCGGACCGCGATGCCTTCGGAGTTCAGGGCCTTACCCACCTCGAGCGGCTCGTGACCGGCCAGCACGAACGACAGCACGCTGGCCTTCTCCTCGGCCGTACCCA
>CAVWEO010000046.1:0-15585 GCA_963753995.1 uncultured Actinomycetota bacterium
GCGACGACCGGATCTCGCTGATCGCCAACGACCTCGTGGTGCCGGACTTCACCAATGCTCAGGCCAATCGGCCGCTGGCGGTCAGTTTGCCGACTCGGCAGTGCACGATCGACAAGGTCAGCGCGCTCAAGCAGGTTCTCGCCCAACACCCGGGCACGTCGCAGGTACACCTGCGACTGCTCAGCGGTGAGCGGATCACCACGCTGGAGTTGGACCCGTCGCTAAGGGTGACGATGTCGCCGGCGTTGATGGGCGACCTCAAGGCACTGCTCGGTCCGGGGTGTCTGGGCGGCTAACCGAAAGTCGCAGCGCCGCTTGGTGATCGTGGGTCGGGATAACCCGGACGGTGTGGCGTGCCAGATGGAGTCGTTGCAGCGTGCGATAAGTCTCGTCGCGGTCTTCGTCCACCAATAGGCCCGGATAGGCGGACTTCTGGCGGGCATGCTCGACTTGTAGCTCGTGCCACGCGGCGTCACCCGCGATCAGCACCCACCCGTGCGCGGTGTGCGCCAGCACGCCGACGCTGCCCGGGGTGTGGCCGTGCAAGTCCACCAGAATCACCGAGCTGTCGCCGAACAGGTCGTGCGATCTGGTGAACGTCAGTACCGGCGGCCCGTCCAGCTCGTAGTCGACCAGCGGGCGATCACGCATCGAATCGCGGACCCCGCCCACCGGTGCGATCGGCCCGTCGTTCACCCATTCGCGTTCGGTCCGGTGCAGGTGCACCGGCAGCCCGGGAAAGTCCAGCAGGCCGCAGATGTGATCCCAGTGCGCGTGCGTCGGCAAGGCGAAATCGACTGGCGGCAGGGCCCACTGGGTCAGGCCGGTGACGGTGGGGATGGCATCGGCGGGTGGATGCACCGCCACCCGCAGCACGGCGGGCAGTTGGGCGATGGCCCGATCTTCGAAGTTCACGCACAGCGCGGGGTCGACGATGAAGCTGGCCTGCGGATGGGTCACGACGAACGACGTCATTGCGTTGTCGATGCGACGCGGCGAGAAGGTGCCTTCGACGATCGCAGCCGTCGGCACGGAGCGCGGCACCTGGGGGAGCGCAGTGACGGTGACGGTCGCACCGGGTTTCGGCAGCCCCGCGTCCACGACGGTGCGAAGGAATCGCTCATCGACACGTCGCGGCCGCAGCGAACCGATGATCAATCCCACTACGGCCGAGCAGCATGGCCCAGTCCGGGTGAGCGCACGTCAGGCATTGGCCAACTCCACCCGGACGATGACGCTGTCGGACCAGACGCCGCGGTCGCGTGAGCGCCGAAGCCGTTCGCCCGGGCAGAGATCCCGATGAACGTTGGTGACTCCCGGGACCTTGATCAGCGGCACGATGTTCCATTGCCAGCCATACCGGCGGTGCAAGGTGCGGTTGGCCTCCTCAGCCTCCGCTCCGGACAGGATCGTCGCATGGCCGGCCAGGGTCGCGGTGCCGCGCCGAACCTGACCGCGGTGATCGCATGCGGTGAGTTCGACATCGCGACGCGTGGTCAGCCGCCGGGTCTTCGGGCCGATCTTGGTGCGAAACACCACCTGCCGACCGTCCATGGCGAACCAGATCGGGGTGTCGACGTGGGTGCCGTCACCGCGGAATGATCGGAGTCTGGCGTAGCGGGCATCGCTGAGTTCTCTGGGCATGACACCAGTGAAGAACTTAGAGTTGGCTCTAAGTCAAGCATCGAGGTCGGGAGGATTGATGGAAGCAGGATTGACCATCGGAAAGGTGGCCCTGGAGACCGGGGTCGCGGCGACCACGCTCCGCTATTACGAGCAGGTCGGCCTACTGCCGGCTCCGGTCCGGGTCGGGGGTCAGCGCCGGTACGACGACTCGGTGCTGCCCCGGCTTGAGGTGATCGGACTGTGCAAATCGGCTGGATTCACCCTTGACGAGATCCAGGTGCTGTTCGCCGACGACGCACCGGGCCGGCCTGCGAGCAAGGCTCTGGCCGAGGCAAAACTAAGCGAGATCGACGCCCGCATCGAGTCGTTGACGCGCGCGCGGGCGGTCATCGAGTGGGGGATGCGCTGCACCTGTCCCTCCATCGACGCCTGCACCTGCGGCATCCACCCGCCAAAAAGCGCGTCGATCGGATTCTTGCCGAGCCGCTAGAGAGGCGTGGCGACAACCGGGCATCGACGCACTTGCCTAAATCGATTGTGGCGCAACAGAATGCGTGATCTTGGCGCCTCCCAGGTCCAGCCGGAGATTTGCGGGTCGTCCTCGCCGTGTTCCCGCGTGTATCGGCGCGCTGTCAGGCGGGCGTCGGCCATCCGCTGCCTCAGAATCGCAGCACGGTCGGCCCAGGTGAAAGCGGACCGGCGCCTTCATCGGGAATTCGCGCCAATTGTCATGGTGCGGAGACATTCCGGCGTCGGTGCCGAACGCGATCCGATGGTCGTCACTGAGCTAGAAGCAGTAGCGCAGGATCCGCGCGGTGCGAGCGCCGGATTTGGTCATGCCCATCAACCGGGTGGATACCCGGGCGGCCGTGGGGTAGCGGTCGACCTCCGCGACGTGCGACAGGCTGGTCTCCTCGACTAGTCGCAACCGCGGGCTCCAGCGTTCGGGGACGTGCGCGTCGCTGAATCCGCGATACACCCATTGGTTTCCGACCGCGCCGAAGGCGACCTTCATCGCGGCAATGTTGAGGGCGCTGACCCGCCCGTAGTCGTTGATGGCCAACTCGCCGGCATGGAAGTGCTCGGGAATGTGACGGAATAGGTTGACCAGCAATGACTCTGGGACAAAGGCGATGAGTCCGTCGGCGATCAGGAAGGTGGGCCGATCGGCAGGAATCAGCTCGGTCCACGCGTTGTCAGCCAGCGACGCAGCGATCGAATGCGCACGCGCATCAGCCGGAACCACCTTGTCGCGCAGCGCGATGACGTTGGGCAGGTCGACGCTGTACCAGTCGACCGTGGACGGCGGCGCAACGCGTTGCATGGGCGTCGCCAGGCCCGCCCCGAGATCGACGACGACGGCGTCGGGATGCTCGGCGATGAACTCGCGGGCCCGGTCGTCGAGCAGCTTCGCGCGCAGCGCCGTCTGGCGGATGGCGCTGGCCGGAACTCCCAGCCCGTCGAAGTCGTAGTTGATCTTGGCGACGATGTCGTCGGCCAGGGTGTCGCCGAGTATCGGCCTGGGCCAACGGCTGTCGACGGCTCGGGCGTATTGGGTGACGAACGCGGTCCGCTCGACAGGTGTCAAGTCCGAGATCGCATTTCCCATACTCGCAACGTACCTCGGGACTAGCCTCAGCTGAGTGACCGATTCGAAAGCCCGGCCGAGCAACCCGACCACGATGTGCGAATCGTTCCAGCACGTCGCCGCCGTGGACCCGGACGCTGTCGCCCTGCGCACCCCGGGCGATACCACGACCCTGACCTGGCGGCAGTACGCCACCGAGGTCCGTCGGGTGGCGGCCGGTCTGGCCGGCATCGGCGTCCGGCGGGGGGACACGGTATCGCTGATGATGGCCAACCGCGTCGAGTTCTACCCGCTGGAAGTCGGGGCACAGCACCTCGGTGCGACATCGTTCTCGGTCTACAACACCCTGCCCGCCGAACAACTGACCTATGTGTTCGACAATGCCGACACCAAGGTGGTGATCTGCGAAGAGCAGTACGTCGACCGGATCAAAGCCAGCGGCGCGCATCTCGAGCACATCGTCTGCATCGACGGTGCGCCGGAGGGAACTATCTCCCTCGACGAGTTGTACGCCGCCGCGTCCGACGATTTCGACTTCGATTCGACCTGGCGCGCCGTGCAACCCGACGATGTGATCACCCTGATCTACACCTCTGGCACGACGGGCAACCCCAAAGGCGTCGAGATGACCCACACCAACCTGATGTTCGAGGCGGACGCGCTCAGCGCTGTCCTCGATGTCAGGCCGGATGACCGCGCCACGTCGTACCTGCCGTCGGCGCATATCGCCGACCGGATGATGGCGCTCTACAACCAGGAGCGTTACGGCCTACTGGTCACCGTGGTGTCCGACGTCCGCGACATCGCGGTCGCGTTGCCCGACGCCCGGCCCACCATCTGGGCCGCGGTCCCTCGCGTCTGGGAAAAGCTCAAGGCCGCAATCGAATTCGCTGTCACCCACGAGCCCGATGAGACCAAGCGCCAGGCCCTGCAATGGGCGATGTCGGTCGCCGGCAAACGGGCGGCGGCGCTGCTCGCCGACCAACCGCTACCCGACGACCTGGCCGCCGAATGGGCGCAGGCCGACGACTTGGTGCTGTCGAAGCTGCGTGAAAAGCTGGGCCTGGACCAGTTGCGGTGGGCCGTGTCGGGCGCGGCACCGATTCCGCGCGAAACGCTGGCGTTCTTTGTCGGCATCGGCATTCCGATTGCCGAAGTGTGGGGCATGTCCGAGCTGAGTTGTGTTGCGAGTGTGAGTCATCCCCGCGACTCGCGCCTGGGCTCGGTGGGCAAGTTGTTGCCGGGTTTGGAATCGAAGATCGCCGACGACGGCGAATATCTGGTGCGCGGTCCGTTGGTGATGAAGGGCTACCGCAAAGAGCCGGCCAAGACCGCCGAGGCGGTCGACGCCGACGGCTGGCTGCATACCGGCGACATCCTGGATGAGGATGCCGACGGCTATCTGCGGGTGATCGACCGCAAGAAGGAACTGATCATCAACGCGGGTGGAAAGAACATGTCGCCGGCCAACATCGAGAACACGATCAAGGCGGCCTGCCCGATGATCGGTGCGATGCTCACGATCGGTGACGGCCGTCCCTACAACACCGCGTTGCTGGTGTTTGACGCCGACTCCGTCGGACCCTACGCGGAACGGCACGGACTGTCCGAGGCATCGGCCGAGGCGTTGGCGACCCACCCGGACGTGATTGCCCAGATCTCGGCGGGGGTCGCGGCAGGCAACGAGAAGTTGTCTCGCGTCGAGCAGATCAAACGCTTCCGGGTGCTGCCGACGCTGTGGGAACCGGGCGGCGACGAGATCACCCTGACGATGAAGCTCAAGCGGCGGCCGATCGCCGCCAAATACGCCGAGGAGATCGAAGCGCTGTACGCGGAGGAACTGGGCCCCGATGTGCACGAGCCTGCCCGCGCGACGACGACGCAACCGGTCTGACTCAGCCGGCTTTGCGTCGAGCCTGATGGGCGAGCGTCGCAGTTGCCAGCCCGCTGCGCTGCCCGTCTTCGCCCATGAATGAGCCGTTCGGTTGTTTCATGCCGTTGCGAAACTTGTTCTCCGAGCACGTTTCCGGCGCGTCATCGCAGCTGTCGGTGAGGTAACCGCCCGGTAGCGCCAGCTTGCAGATGGTGCGCACCGTGAGCAAGTACTGACGCAAGAATGACCCGGTCGTGTAGGGCAAGTCGTAGGCCTCGCACAGCGCGCGGACCCGCTCGGAGATCTCGGGCAGACGATTGCTCGGCAGATCAGGGAACAGGTGATGCTCGATCTGGTAGGAGAGGTGCCCACTCATGAACGACAGCACCCGCCCAGACCGGAAGTTCGCGGTCCCCAACATCTGCCGCAGATACCACTCCGGTTTGGTCTCGTTCTCCAGAACCGAGGCGCTGAACTTGTCCGCGCCGTCGGCGAAGTGCCCGCAAACGATCACGATGTAGGCCCATGCGTTGCGAAATCCGTTGGCCACCAAGGTGGCTCCGAAGGTGCGGCGCCACTTGCGCAGGCTCAACGCGGGAAAGAGCACATAGTCCTTGACGGACTGGCGGATCATCTTGCGGACCATTGTTTTGTGGTGGGCGGACTTGGCGGCCTCGGTGTCCTCGCGCTCCTGCACCGAATACAGGCCGTGCATGGCGACACCCCACTCGAACATCGCCGCCAGCAACACCGCCCGCACCGGCTGCAGCAGGTTTCCCGGCCGCCACTGCTGGTCGCGGGTGACGCGCATGACTCCGAAGCCCAGGTCGTGGTCCACGTCGACCACGTTGGTGTAGACGTGATGCCGGTGGTTGTGCGAGGACATCCAATGTGCCGACGGGCCGACCATGTCCCATTCCCACGTCGCGGAATGGATTTCTGGATCGTTCATCCAATCCCACTGACCGTGGAGGATGTTATGGGCCAGTTCCATGTTCTCAATGCACTTGGCCACCGCCAAGCCGACGGTTCCGGCAATCCAGCCCACTCTGCCCTTACTGGCCAGGATTGTCAGCCGGGACGCGACCTCGAGCCCGCGCTGAATGGCGATGGCCCGCCGGATGTACTCCATGTCCTTGGTGCCGCGCGACTGCTCGATGTCGCAGCGAATCGTGTCCAACTCAGCAGCGAGCGCGCGGATGTCCGCATCACTCAGATGGGCGTATTCGGGTATCTCGGCGATTGCCATCGCGAATTATCCGAAACGGGCAGCGTTGAAGGCGCGCACCGACCAGTTGGACGGCTGAGGCATGTGTCTGTACCTGCTTTGTCGGCTCGGAGCCGTCCGTTTGGTGCATGGATGATCGGGGTCGCTCGCAGACACTACACGGGGTGGGTCACCGGATGGTCTCCAGGAGATCTCGGTGCGCTGTTGCCGCGGTTAAGGTGGGGTCATGCCACTCGAAGGTGAATATGCGCCGTCCCCGTGGGACTGGTCTCGCGAGCAAGCCGACAAGATTGCCGAATCCGGTGGAACCGACGGCACCGACATGAAGGGGATGCCGGTCATCCTGCTGACCACGGTCGGCGCCAAGACCGGCAAGCTGCGCAAAACGCCGCTGATGCGGGTCGAGCACGACGGCGAATACGCCGTGGTGGCGTCGTTGGGTGGAGCGCCGAAGAACCCGGTCTGGTACTACAACATCGCGAAGAATCCCCGGGTCGAGTTGCAGGACGGGACCGTCGTCAAGGACTACGACGCACGTGAGGTCTTCGGCGACGAAAAGGCCGTCTGGTGGGAGCGGGCCGTCGCCGCCTACCCGGACTACGCGGACTACCAGCAGAAGACCGAACGACAGATTCCGGTCTTTGTGCTGACCCCTGTGCGCTGAACGCGCAGCTTGGTGGCACCATTGACCGGTGTCTGCCGAACTGAGTCAGAGCCCGAACACTCGGGGTAGCGGGCCGCTGTCTGCGGCCGACATCGACGCGGCGGCCACTCGAATCGCCGGCGTGGTCACCGCCACGCCGCTGCAGTTTTCCGACCGGTTGTCCGCGACCACCGGCGCGAACGTCTATCTCAAGCGTGAGGACCTGCAGACCGTGCGCTCCTACAAGCTGCGTGGGGCCTACAACCTGCTGGTGCAGTTGTCCGACGAGGAACGAGCCGCCGGCGTGGTGTGCTCGTCGGCCGGCAACCACGCGCAGGGTTTCGCGTACGCCTGCCGCACGCTCGGAGTTCGGGGCCGTGTCTACGTCCCGGCCAAGACACCAAAGCAGAAGCGGGACCGCATCCGCTACCACGGTGGCGAATTCATCGAGCTGATCGTGGGCGGATCTACCTACGACCTGGCGGCCGCGGCCGCGCTTGCCGATGTGGACCGCACCGGCGCCACGCTGGTGCCACCGTTCGACGACCCGCGGACGATGGCCGGGCAGGGCACCATTGCCGTCGAAGTTCTCGACGCGCTGGACGATGAGCCGGACCTGGTAGTGGTGCCCGTCGGCGGTGGTGGGTGCATTGCCGGCATCACCACCTATCTGGCGGAGCGGACGAGCAAGACGTCCGTGCTCGGGATCGAGCCGGCGGGCGCGGCCGCGATGATGGCGGCGCTGGCCAACGGCGGGCCGGTGACGCTGGAGCACGTCGACCAATTCGTCGACGGCGCGGCGGTCAGCCGGGCCGGCAGGCTGACCTATGCGGCGCTGGCCGCGGCCGGCAACATGGTCTCGATCACCACGGTCGACGAGGGCGCGGTGTGCACCGCAATGCTTGATCTGTACCAGAACGAGGGGATCATCGCCGAGCCGGCGGGTGCGCTCGCGGTCGCCGGTTTGCTGGAAGCCGACGTCGAACCGGGTTCCATAGTGGTGTGCCTGGTCTCCGGAGGCAACAACGACGTTTCGCGCTACGGCGAGATCCTGGAGCGCTCGCTGGTCCACCTGGGACTCAAGCACTACTTTTTGGTCGACTTTCCGCAGGAGCCAGGGGCGCTGCGGCGCTTTTTGGACGGTGTGCTCGGACCGAACGACGACATCACGCTGTTCGAATACGTCAAGCGCAACAACCGGGAAACCGGTGAGGCGCTGGTCGGTATCGAACTGAGCTCGGCCGCCGGCCTCGACGGCCTGCTGGAGCGCATGCGGGCTACCGAGATGCAGATCGAGGCCATCGAACCAGGTTCGCCGGCCTACCGGTACCTGCTCTAGGCGGGTGACTCAGCGGGTGTCGACGACCCGCTGAGCGACCTCGGTCAAGGGCACGTTCATCTGTTGGGACAACTTGCGCAGCATCTCGAACGCACCGACGGCGTCGACCTGGTAACGCTCCATCAACATGCCCTTCGCCTGGCCGATCAGATCGCGGCTCAGCAGGGCGGATTTCAGCTGTTCACTTTCCCGGCTGGCCAGGATCGCGGCGGCCGCATGGGCTGCCAGCACCGAGCCGATGACTTCGGAGTCCGCGTCGAATCCATCGGGCTCGCGCGAGAAGACATTCAAGGCGCCCGCGGTCCGGTCGCCGGTGTACAGCTTGAAAGAGAGGCTGCTGCGCACCCCCAACTCGTACACAGCCTGCGAATACGCCCCCCATCGCTTCTCGGTCTTGAAGTCGTCGGTGCGGACCACCAACTCGTTGACCGCGGCATCGATGCATGGACCCGTGCCGTGCTTTTGCTGCAGACGGTCCAATTCGTAGATCAACTCGGACGTACCAGACAGCGACTCGAACTTCCCGCCCTTGGCGACCAGCAACACACCGGCGGTATCGGCAGCCTCGAGGAGGTCGACCGCGGCCGAGGTGACCCCGTCGAGAACGTGCTCGATGTCGCGGGGAGCGGCCACTGAGCGGGACAAGTCGGCCATTCGTTGCGCCAGCTCGTGAGTCAAGGGAGTAGGCATATCCCGGCGGATTACCCAGATGCGGCCGAAGTATTCGCGCGCGCCTCAAGGCCTCGGCTTACCGGATGGCTTCGACAGCCTTCTTCGCCTCGGCCAGCCCGGCACCGGTGAGACTGCGGTATTCCTTGATGGCACCGATCAGATTCCCCGCGCGGGCAAGCTCGACCACGGCGGCAGGCATCCCGGTGACGCGGGCATTCGCGAAGGGCACATATTGGTTCGGGAACAGCGCCTGGAGATGGGTTTCGATGTAATCGAGACGGGCTCTCGCGCCCTCGTCAACGTCGCTCACAGGCGAAAGCTACCCGACTCGACATCCGCTAGCCCAGCACTACCACCGACTCATCATTGGCTCGGAAGATCGGTTCCAGCGGCACGGCGAATCTCTCGGCCATCTCGGTCAGCGCCTTCGACCAGACCAGCTCGATAGTCGAGACCGGCCCCCGACCGGGGCCGGACAGCAGCAGCGCCACCGTGGTTCCCGGTTCCAGGTCGTCGAGCAGCGTCCGCAGCGACGACATCAGATTCCACACGATGCGCCCCCGCGGTCGTGGGCGAATCGGGATCTGGCTGAGCTTCCTGGCGAAACAGCGGTCCGGCCCGATCAGGCCGAACCACAGCAGTCGGGTGCCAAACCCCAACGGCCCTATCAGCGCTCGCCAGCGCTCACGCAGATCCTGCGTTGAATGGACCGGGTCGCACGCGGTCTGGATGGGCGGAATCGGCAGCACTTCAGAGTGGGTCATCCGCGCATCATCAGCGGCTGCGAGCCACGCCGGTAGTCAGTTATCCACAGCGCAGGATCGCAAACGAGTGCGCGCGCAACTCGATGCTCGCTTCGCCTCGAGCGGGCTCTTCGGAGGCCAGCACCAGCTCGCCGGTGAACGGAACGGCCACCGGCCGCACGCCGAGATTGCATGCAATCGTCAGGCCGCCGCGACGCAGGGCGATCCAGCGGTCGGTCTCGTCGTAGTCGACGACCAGATTGTCCAGTCCCGGATCACGCAGGTCGCTTTCGTTGCGCCGCAACGCAATCAGATCACGATAGATCTGAAGAAGCCTGGCATGATCGCCGTCGTCGACCTCGGACCAGTCCAGCTTGGAGCGCTGGAAGGTCTGCGGGTCCTGCGGGTCGGGAATGTCGTCGGCGTCCCAGCCGTGGTCGGCGAATTCCTTTTTGCGGCCCTCGGCGGTCGCCCGGGCCAGTTCGGGTTCGGGATGGGAGCTGAAGAACTGGAACGGGGTGGACGCCCCCCACTCCTCGCCCATGAAGAGCATTGCCGTATAGGGGGAGCTGAGGACCAGGGCGGCCTTGACCGCGAGTTGACCGTAGGTGAGATTCTGGGACGGCCTGTCACCGAGTGCACGGTTGCCGACCTGATCGTGGGTGCACGTGTAGGCCACTAGCCGGCTGGCCGGAATCGCCGACGTGTCCAGTGGCCGACCGTGGCGCCGCTGCCGAAACGATGAAAACGTCCCGGCGTGAAAGAAGCCGTGACGCAACGTCGTTGCCAAGGTTGCCAGCGACCCGAAGTCGGCGTAATAGCCCTGGCGTTCACCGGACACTGCGGTGTGGATCGCGTGGTGGATATCGTCGGCCCACTGCCCGGTCATCCCGTGGCCGTGCTCGGCGCGAGGCGTGATCGTCCTCGGGTCGTTGAGGTCGCTCTCGGCAATCAACGACAACGGCCGGCCGAGTTCTTGTGCCAGCGCGTCGGTTTCGCTGGACAGCTCCTCGAGGATGTGGATTGCGGTGGTGTCGAACAGCGCGTGCACGGCGTCCAGTCGCAGGCCGTCAGCGTGGAAGTCGCGCATCCACCGCAGCGCACAGCCGATGATGTAGCGCCGTACTTCGTCGGATTGGGCGTCGGCGATGTTGATCCCTTCACCCCACGGGTTGCTCGCCGACGACAGATAGGGCCCGAACCGCGGCAGGTAGTTGCCCGAGGGCCCGAGATGGTTGAACACCGCGTCGATCAGCACCCCGAGCCCTCGTCGATGGCAGGCGTCGACGAAGCGCACCAAACCGTCCGGGCCACCGTAGGGTTCGTGAACGGCGTACCACAGCACGCCGTCGTAGCCCCAGCCGTGTGTGCCGGAGAACGCGTTGACCGGCATCACCTCGACGAAGTCGACACCGAGTTCGACCAAGTAGTCCAGCTTGTCGATGGCCGCGTCGAAAGTGCCCTCCGCAGTGAAGGTTCCGACGTGTAGCTCGTAGATCACCGCTCCGTCCACCGAGCGGCCCGCCCAACTGTCATCGGCCCGCGCCGACGGCTCCCAGAGCTGCGAGCGGTCGTGCACGCCATCGGGCTGGCGTGGTGAACGCGGGTCGGGCAGCGGCGTCGGGTCGTGGTCGACCATAAACCCGTAGCGTGCGTCCGGCGCCGCGTCGACGGTGGCGCGCCACCAACCGTCCTCGCCGCGGGTCATCGGCGACACCGTCCCGTCGACGTCCACGCGCACGGTATCCGGCGTTGGCGCCCAGACCGCGAATTCAGGCATCGGCACGCTCCAGCAGTGCGACCGGCAGTTCGGCGAACAACTCGGCGACCGGCACGGTTCCGGTTAACGTCGTGCCGGTCAGCGCGTTAGTCCACGAGCCATCGGGCAGCGTGATCACGGTGTCTTCCCATCCGGATTGTTCGAGGTGCACCGTCCAGCGGGTGACCGCGACGAGCACGTCGTCGCCGCGCCCGAAGGCCACCACATGGTCGGCGCGGGTTCCGTGGGCCAGTACCGGGTGGTAGCCGCCGCGCAGGAAGGTGTCCGGGTGGGCTCGCCGCATCCTCAACGCGGCTGTAACCACGCGAATCTTGCTGTTTTGCAGCGACTTCAACGCCTCACGTCGGGCGGCGTAGTCGACCGCACGCCGGTTGTCGGGATCGACCAGGCTGTCGTCCCACAATTCAGTGCCCTGATAGGTGTCGGGGACACCGGGCGAAGTCAGCGACAGCAGCTTCTGGCCCAGTGCGTCGTTCTCGGCATGCGGCTGTAACTGAACCACCAGCGTGGTCAGCTCTCGCGAGACCGGGCCGTCAAGCACCGCGTCCAGCCAGCGATGCACGGCGGCCTCGAAGTCGGCGTCGGGGTGGTTCCAGGTGGTGTGAACGGCTGCCTCGCGGATTGCCTTCTCGGCGTAGGCGTGCAGCCGTTCCCGCAGCTGCTCGGTGACCGTGCCGTCGGTCGGCCAGACGCCGAAGATGTTCTGCCACAGGAACATTCCGGTGGCCGGGTCGGGGGAGGGTGTCGAGCCTTCCCAGCGGGCGACGAATTCGCTCCACAGCGAGGGCACCTGCGAGAGCACGCCGATGCGGGCGCGGACATCCTCACCGCGTTTGGTGTCGTGGGTCGTCAAGGCCGTCATCGCTTGTGGCCACAGCCGGGCCCGGGTCGCGGCGCTCTGATGGAACTCGGCCGCGCCGACACCGAAGCGATGAGGCTCGCCGCCGACCTCGTTCAACGACACCAAGCGAGCGTCGCGATAGAACAGGCAGTCCTCGACCGATTTCGCGGTCACCGCGCCGCACAGCTGCTGCAGCCGGGAGTCCACTTCGCCGCCGCGCGTGAACGCCGCGGCCAGAACCTGTAGCGGCTGGCGCAAATGCGGTGCGGCCCATTCGGTTTGAGCTAGCGCAGTGGACAGGGTGGCGGCCAGGCCCTGGTAATCGAAGCGGTAGACCTCGACGTGACCGAGCAGCGCCGCCACCGCTTCGTCCAGATGCGGATGGTCGGCGCCCGCTGCGGCCACGATCGCGCGGTGCAGCCGGGCGAGCTCGCTGCCGAGCGTGTCGGTGGCCACGGCCGCCTTGAGCTCGCGCAGCAACGCCGGTGTCGCGGCATACTCGACGCCGGTCGACTCGTACAGCGCGGTCAGCGCCTCGGCGCCGGCCGGATCGATGAACACGCCACCGACCTCGCGCAGGGCGTCATAGCCGGTGGTGCCCGCGATCGGCAGGGTCGGTTCGAGTGCCTCGTCGACGGCAAGGATCTTTTCGATCACGATCCATGCCTCGGGTCCGACCAGTTCACGTAACCAGGTCAAATACCCTGCGGGATCGGACAATCCATCGGGATGGTCGATGCGAACTCCGTCGACGAGCCCCTCGGCGAACCAGCGCCCCACCTCGGCGTGGCTGGCGTCGAATACCGCGCGGTCTTCTTGGCGCAGCCCAGCCAGTGAGGTGATCGAGAAGAACCGACGATAGCCGACCACGCCGCGTTTCCAGCCGACAAGCCGGTAGTGCTGGCGGTCGTGCACGTCGGGACCTTCCCCCTCGCCGGTGCCCGGTGCGATCGGCAACGCGAGGTCGCCGAGTCGCAGCAGATCGCCGTCGACGGTGAGATCGGCGACGTCATCATCGGAACCCAGTATCGGCAGCACAATTCGGGCGTCACCAAGGTCCCAGTCGATGTCGAAGAACGACGCGTACGCCGACGACCGGCCGTGCCGCAACACGTCCCACCACCACGGGTTCTGCTCCGGTTTGTCCACTCCGACGTGGTTGGGCACGATGTCGACGATCAGGCCCAGGCCGCGGGCGCGCGCGGCCGCCGACAGCTTCGCCAAACCCTCGGGACCGCCGAGTTCGGCCGACACCGTGGTCGGATCGGCGACGTCGTAGCCGTGCGCCGAACCCGCGACCGGCGTCAGGATCGGTGAAAGGTACAGATGCGACACCCCGAGGTCGTCGAGGTAGTCGAGTAGATCCTCGGCGTCGGCGAAGGTGAATGCGAAGCCGCTGGAGGCGCCGCGCAGCTGCAGTCGATAGGTCGACAGTACTGGGAAACCCATACGTCACTTGGTCTTACGGAAGACGAGCAGCGCACGGGCTGGGAGTGACACCTCGTCGCCGTCGTGGACGACGAGGCTCACCGATCCGGTGGCGTCGGTGGTATCCAGGACGGCCGTCCACTCCGATGCGTATTCGTCGGACGGAATCACAAAATCCACCTCGTGGTCGTGAGCGTTGAAGCACATCAGGAACGAGTCGTCGACGACCCGTTCGCCGCGGGCATTCGGTTCGGGGATCGCCTCGCCGTTGAGGAACACTGCGACGCTCTTGCCGAACTCGCCGCCCCAGTCCTGGTGTTGCATCTCCTTGCCGGCCGGCGTCAGCCAAGCGATGTCGCGGACCTCGTCGCCGCTGCGAATCGGCTCACCGTCGAAGAAGCGGCGGCGTCGGAACACCGGGTGGTTCGTGCGCAGCGCGGTGGCTTTGCGGGTGAACTCCAGGAGGTCGCCGTTTTTATCGACTAAAGACCAATCCATCCAAGACAATTCGGAGTCCTGGCAATAAACGTTGTTGTTACCTTGCTGGGTGCGACCGAACTCGTCGCCGTGCGCGATCATCGGCGTGCCCTGGCTGACCATCAGCGTGGCCATGATGTTGCGCATTTGCCGGTTGCGCAGTTCGACGATCTCGGGGTCGTCGGTCGGCCCCTCGACCCCGCAATTCCACGACCGGTTGTGGCTTTCACCGTCACGATTGCCTTCGCCGTTGGCCTCGTTGTGCTTCTCGTTGTACGAGACGAGGTCGTTGAGGGTGAACCCATCGTGGGCGGTCACGAAATTGATGCTGGCGCCGGGCCGGCGGCTGGTCGCCTCGTAGAGGTCCGACGACCCGGTCAGCCGGGACGCGAACTCGCCTAGTGTCGCGGGCTCGCCCCGCCAATAGTCACGCACAGTATCGCGATACTTCCCGTTCCACTCGGTCCACAAACCCGGGAAGTTGCCGACCTGGTAGCCGCCCTCGCCGACATCCCACGGTTCGGCGATCAGCTTGACCTGGCTGACGACCGGATCTTGTTGCACCAGATCGAAAAAAGCGCTCAGCCGGTCGACGTCGTAGAACTCGCGGGCCAGCGTGGAGGCCAGGTCGAAGCGGAAGCCGTCGACGTGCATCTCGGTCACCCAGTAGCGCAGGGAGTCCATGATGAGTTGCAGCGTGTGCGGGTTGCGCGCGTTGAGGCTGTTGCCGGTGCCGGTGAAGTCCTTGTAGAACCGCAGATCGTCGTCGACGAGCCGGTAGTAAGCGGCGTTGTCGATACCGCGGAAGTTGATGGTGGGGCCGAGGTGGTTGCCCTCGGCGGTGTGGTTGTAGACCACGTCGAGAATGACCTCGATACCCTGCTCGTGGAACGCCCGGACCATCGACTTGAATTCGGTGACCGCGCCGCGCGCCCGTCTGTTCGCGGCGTACAGAATATGCGGGGCGAAGAATCCAAATGTGTTGTAGCCCCAGTAGTTTCGCAGACCAAGATCGAGCAGCCGGTGATCGTGCATGAACTGGTGCACCGGCATTAATTCGATCGCGGTGACGTTCAACGACTTCAGGTGCTCGATGACGGCGGGGTGGCCCAGGCCGGCGTAGGTGCCGCGCAGCGCCTCGGGAATGGCGGGGTGGCTCTGCGTCATGCCTTTGACGTGAGCCTCGTAAATCACCGTCTCGTGGTACGGGGTACGAGGCGCGCGATCGTTGCCCCAGTCGAAGTAGGGATTGATGACCACGCTGGTCATCGTGTGTCCCAGCGAGTCGACGCGGGGCGGGGTACCGGTCTCGGCCGGATCCTGCTCCGCGGCGGTCAAATCGTAGGA
>CAVWEO010000047.1:0-260965 GCA_963753995.1 uncultured Actinomycetota bacterium
GCGGCAGCACGCCGCGCAACCAGATGTAGAGGAACAAGAAGACCCACACCTTGGCGGTGAACCACAGCACCGGCCAGAAACCGCTGTTGGCACCGGCCCACATGTTCAGCGGCCACGGCGCGTGCCAGCCGCCCATGAACAGCGTCGCGGCCAGCGCCGACACCGTGGTCATGTTGATGTATTCGGCGAGGAAGAACATCGCGAAGCTCAGCGACGAGTACTCGGTGTGGAAACCGGCGACCAGTTCGCCTTCGGCCTCGGGCAGGTCGAAGGGCGCCCGGTTCGTTTCGCCGACCATCGACACCAGATAGGTGCAGAACGACGGCAGCAGCAGGAAGATGTACCAGACCCGGTTCTGGGCCGTCACGATCTGCGACGTGGACATCGTTCCGGCGTAGAGGAATACGGTCGCAAACGACAGACCCATCGCGACCTCGTAGGAGATCACCTGCGCGGTGGAACGCACGCCGCCCAGCAGCGGATAGGTCGATCCCGAGGACCATCCGGCCAGCACGATCCCGTAAACCCCGATCGAGGACAGCGCCAGGATGAACAGCACGGCCACCGGCAGGTCGGTCACCTGCAGCGGGGTCCAGTGGCCGAACACCGACACCTGCGGCCCGAACGGAATGAACGCAAACGCGGTGATCGCCGGGATCGTCGAGATAGCCGGCGCCAGAATGAAAATCGGCTTCTCGACGCCGAACGGGATGATCGGCTCCTTGAGCGCCAGCTTGATGCCGTCGGCGAGACTTTGCAGATAGCCGCGCGGACCGACCCGGTTGGGTCCCCAACGCATCTGCATCCGGCCCAAGATCTTTCGTTCGGCCAAGATCGCGATCAGCACGGTCAGGACCAGGAACACAAAGACCAGAAGCGATTTGGCCAGGATCAGCCACCAGGTGTCGTGCCCGAAGCCAGTCATTATTTGCTCACTCCAATTTTCACGACCGCGCCGGGCGTGACGCCCAGTTGCCGGTGTACCGCCGAGCCCGGCGAGTTCAGCGGCAGCCAAGCCACGTGGTCGGCCATGTCGGTGATCACCAACGGCAGCGTGATCGCGCCGCGTGCGGTGCTGACGCTGACGTTGTCGCCGTCGGCGGCGCCGATCGCGTTCGCAGTCTCGGCCGACAGCCGCACCACGGGCGTGCGTGCGGTACCGGCCAGATGCGGCTCGCCGTCCTGCAGTTGCCCGTCGTCGAGCAGCATCCGCCAGCCCGCCAAGACGGCCTCGCCGGAGGCGGGTTCGGGTGCGGCGGACACGGCCACATCCGGTGCCTGCACAGGAGCGCCGTCCCAGCTGCCCAACCGGTTGAGTTCAGCCAGCCCGGCTGCCACGGTGGGGAATCCGAGGTCGATGCCCAGCTCGTCGGCCAAGGTGTCGAGCACCCGGCAGTCCGGTGTGGCGTGCGGCGGCAGGGCGCCGGAGAAGCTGCGCTGACGGCCCTCCCAGTTCAGGTAGGTGCCGGCCTTCTCCGCCGCCGGTGCGATCGGGAAGACCACGTCGGCGCGTTCGGTCACCGCGCTGTGCCGCAACTCCAGGCTCACCACGAAACCCGCGGCATCCAGGGCGGCCAGCACTGCCTCGGGATCGGCGAAGTCGCCTGCGTCGATCCCGCCGACCAGCAGTGCGCCCAGGCTGCCGTCGGCGGCCGCGGCCAGGATGGCGTCGGCGTCGCGGCCATCGGCGCTTGGCAGGTCTGCGACATTCCAGCCCTGGGCAACCTGTGCGCGAGCGGTCTCGTCGCTCAGCGGACGGCCGCCGGGCAGCAGGCCCGGCAGCGCGCCGGCCTCGATCGCTCCGCGCTCGCCGGCCCGGCGCGGCACCCACGCCAGTTGCGCACCGGTGCTGTCGGCGAGTCGCGCCGCTGCGGACAAGGCGCCGGGCGAGCCGGCCAGCCGCTCGCCCACCAGGATCACGGCTCCTTGCTTCGACAGCAGCCCGGCGAGCTCGCCGCCGGCCAGTCCGTCCAGCGCGGCGGCCTCACCGCCGGGCGCGGTCTCGATCAGCGTGCCGTCCATCTTCTGCAAACCGTTGCTGGCGAACGGCGCAACGGCATGCACCGGCAGCCCGTGCTTGCGCGCGGCTTTGCGCAGCCGCAGATACACGATCGGCGACTCTTCCTCGGGTTCGAAGCCGGCCAGCAGCACCACCGGCGCCGACTCCAGATCGGAGTAGCTGGTGGTGAGGAGCTGCCCTGCGACTCGCGCCGCCAGGAACTGCGTCTCCTCGCTGGAGTGCGGCCGGGCCCGAAAGTCGATGTCGTTGGTGCCCAACACAATCCGGGCGAACTTGGAGTAGGCGTAGGCGTCCTCGACGGTGAGCCGGCCACCGGGCAGCACACCGGCGCCGCCCGCCGCGGTGGTGAGCCCCTCGATCGCCGCGGCCACCGCGTGCGGCCAGGACGCAGGCTCCAGCGCGCCGTCGGCGCCGCGGATGAGGGGCGTGGTGATCCGGTCGCGCTGGGTGGCGTAGTTGAACGCCCAGCGGCCCTTGTCGCAGTTCCACTCCTCGTTGACTTCGGGCTCGTCGCCGGCCAACCGGCGCAACACCTTGCCGCGGCGGTGATCGGTGCGCTGCGAGCATCCCGACGCGCAGTGCTCGCACACGCTCGGGCTGGAGACGAGATCGAACGGCCGGGCCCGGAAGCGGTAAGACGCTCCGGTCAGCGCCCCGACCGGGCAGATCTGCACGGCGTTTCCGGAGAAGTACGACTCGAACGGCTCGTTGGCGTAGATGCCCACCTGTTGCAGGGCACCGCGCTCCAGCATCTCGATGAACGGGTCGCCGGCGATCTGCTCGGAGAACCTGGTGCACCGCGCGCACAGGATGCAACGCTCGCGGTCCAGCAGCACCTGGGAGGAGATGTTGATCGGCTTGGTGAATGTGCGCTTGACGTCCTCGAACCGAGAGTCCGGACGGCCGTTGGACATTGCCTGGTTCTGCAGCGGGCATTCACCGCCCTTGTCACACATCGGGCAGTCCAGCGGGTGGTTGATCAGCAACAGCTCCATCACCCCGTGCTGCGCCTTGTCGGCAGCCTCGGAGCTGTACTGCGTGCGGACCACCATGTCGTCGGCGACGGGAATCGTGCAGGACGCCATCGGTTTACGCTGGCCCTCGATCTCGACCAGGCATTGGCGGCACGCGCCGACCGGGTCCAGCAGCGGGTGGTCGCAGAACCGGGGGATCTGCACGCCGATCAGTTCGGCGGCCCGAATCACCAAGGTTCCCTTGGGAACGCTGACTTCGGTGCCGTCGATGGTCAGGTTCACCAGTTCGGGCTCGGGCTCGGTGACCTTTTTTCCGGTGTCGGCCGTTTGAGTCATCGGCGCCGCTCCTCCTCATCGCTGACGCAGTCGATAGCCCGACCCCTCCTCAGCCCGCACGCGGGCTGCATCGTCACCGGGCGCTGCATCGTCGCCGGCGCGGTCATGAAGCTCCGTTCGTGGCGAGCATGGAAAGCTTCGGGTCGAACGGACAGCCGTTGCCCTCGATGTGCGCGACGTATTCGTCGCGGAAGAACTTGATCGACGACGCGACCGGGCTCGCCGCACCGTCACCCAAGGCGCAGAACGACTTTCCGAGGATCGCGTCGGAGATGTCCAGCAGCTTGTCCAGGTCTTCGGCGGTCCCGTGACCGGTCTCCAGGCGATGGTAGATCTGGCTCAGCCAGAACGTGCCCTCGCGGCATGGTGTGCACTTGCCGCACGACTCGTGCTTGTAGAAGTCGATCCAGCGTCCCACCGCGCGCACCACGCAGGTGGTTTCGTCGAAGATCTCCAGCGCCTTGGTGCCCAGCATCGACCCGGCGGCTCCGACGCCTTCGTAATCCAGTGGCACATCGAGGTGTTCGTCGGTGAGCAGCGGTGTCGACGATCCGCCCGGCGTCCAGAACTTGAGCTGGTGTCCGGTTCGCACGCCCCCGGCATAATCGAGCAATTCGCGCAACGTGATCCCCAGCGGCGCCTCGTACTGGCCCGGCTTGGTCACGTGGCCGGACAGCGAATACAGCGTGTAGCCAGGCGATTTCTCGCTGCCCATCGAGCGGAACCAGTCCACGCCGTTGAGCACGATCGACGGGACGCTGGCGATGGTCTCGACGTTGTTGATCACCGTCGGGCAGCCGTACAGACCGGCCACGGCGGGAAACGGCGGACGCAGTCGCGGCTGCCCGCGCCTGCCTTCCAGTGAATCCAGCAGAGCTGTTTCCTCGCCGCAGATGTACGCACCGGCCCCGGCGTGCACCACCAACTCCAGGTCATAACCCGACCCGGCGATGTCGCGGCCCAGGTATCCGTTGGCGTACGCCTCGGCGACCGCGTTGTGCAGGCGCCGCAGCACCGGCAGGACTTCGCCGCGCACATAGATGAACGCGTGGCTGGCCCGGATCGCGTACGACGCGATGATCACGCCTTCGACCAGAACGTGCGGGGTGGCCAGCATCAACGGAATGTCTTTACACGTACCAGGTTCGGACTCGTCGGCGTTGACCACCAGGTAGTGCGGCTTGGCGGCGGCGCCGCTGTCGCCCTGCGGGATGAAGGACCACTTGGTGCCGGTGGAGAAGCCTGCGCCGCCGCGACCGCGCAGCCCAGAGTCCTTGACGGCGGAGATCACCGCGTCGGGGTCGGTCTTCAGCGCCTTCTCCAGTGCCTTGTACCCGTCGTTGCGGCGGTAGGTCTCCAGCGTCCAGGATTGCGGGTCGTCCCAGAACCGGCTCAGCACCGGAGCCAATGGTGTTTGCGACCCCATTACTTGCTTTCTCCTGAACTGTCCGGTGACGGAGCGGCCATGTTGTGTTCCTTGGCGACTTTGAGGCCGGCCAGCGTTGCCGCAGCGGCTCCGCCCTGGCCGTCGTCCGGCCGCGGGTCAGGGAAGCCGGCCAAGATTCGCTCGGTCTCCTTGAAAGTGCACAGCGGAGCGAGGCCGCGCGAGGGGGCCGGTGGTCGCCCGGATCGCAGCCCGTCGACGAGATCGCGCGCCGATTCGACAGTCTGGTTGTCGTAGAACTCCCAATTGACCATCACCACCGGCGCCAAGTCGCATGCGGCGTTGCATTCGATGTGCTGCAGCGTGACCGATCCGTCTTCGGTGGTCTCGTCGTTGCCGATGCCGAGGTGCTCTTTGAGCGAGTCGAAGATCGCGTCGCCGCCCATCACCGCACAGAGTGTGTTGGTGCACACGCCGACGAAGTAGTCGCCGGTGGGGCCACGCCGGTACATGCTGTAAAAGCTTGCGACAGCAGCGACTTCGGCGCCGGTCAGTCCGAGCTGTGCTCCGCAGAACTCCACACCGGCCGGCGTGATGTAGCCATCCTCGGACTGCACGAGGTGCAGCAGGGGCAGCAGCGCCGAGCGCGGACTGGGGTACTTGCCGATGATCTCCTTGGCGTCGAGTTCCAGCCGCGCCTGCACGTCGGCCGCATAGTCCTGCGGCGCGCCGTCGGTGACGAACTGCCCGGGCTCCTCCGGAGGCGGGCCGAGTCGGAGGAACACCCGCTCGCCGTTGTTGGCGCCGGGATTGATGTCTGCGGTCATCGGTCCACTCCGCCCATCACCGGGTCGATACTGGCCACTGCGGTGATCACGTCCGCGACCATGCCGCCCTCGCACATCGCGGCGACGGCCTGAAGGTTCGTGAACGAGGGGTCGCGGTAATGGACTCGGTATGGCCGGGTCCCGCCGTCGCTGACCATGTGCACGCCCAGCTCGCCGCGGGGCGATTCGACGGCGACGTACACCTGCCCGGCCGGCACGCGGATTCCCTCGGTGACGAGCTTGAAGTGATGGATCAGCGCCTCCATCGAGCCGCTCATGATCTTCTCGATGTGCTCCGGCGAGTTGCCCAGCCCATCCGGACCGACTTTCAGGTCAGCCGGCCAGGCGATCTTGCGATCCTCGATCATCGTCGGGCCGGGCCGCAGTTTGTCCAGGCACTGCTCGACGATCTTCACCGACTCCGACATCTCCTTGACGCGAATGATGTAGCGGCCGTAGGAATCACACCCGTCATCGGTGATGACGTCGAATTCGTAGTCCTCGTATCCGCAGTAGGGTTCGGTTTTGCGCAGATCGTGGGGCAAGCCGGTAGACCGCAGGCACGGCCCGGTCACGCCGAGGGCTACGCAGCCGGTGAGGTCGAGGTAGCCGACGTCCTTGGTGCGGGCCTTCCAGATCGCGCTCTCGTTGAGCAGGTCGCCCATCTCACGCAGCACGCCCTTGATTTCCTTGAGCGCTGTGGCGATTTCGGTTTCGGCGTTGGGTGGCAGGTCCTGCGACACACCGCCGGGGCGGATGTAGGCACTGTTCATCCGGAGGCCGGTGATCGACTCGAACAGCGTGAGGATGATCTCGCGGCCCTTGAAGCCGGTGAACATCGGCGTCATCGCGCCCAACTCCATGCCGCCGGTCGCCAACGCGACCAGGTGCGAGGAGATTCGGTTGAGTTCCATCATCATCACCCGGATGACGTTCACCCGTTCCGGGATCTCGTCGGTGATCCCGAGCAGCTTCTCCACACCCAGACAGAACGCCGTCTCATTGAAAAACGGTGACAGGTAATCCATCCGGGTCACGAACGTCACGCCCTGCGTCCAGTACCGGTATTCGAGGTTTTTCTCGATCCCGGTGTGCAGGTAGCCGATTCCGCAGCGGGCATCGGTGACGGTCTCGCCCTCGATCTCCAGGATCAGTCGCAGCACGCCGTGCGTCGACGGGTGTTGCGGTCCCATGTTGACGACGATTCGCTCGCCGGGTTCGGCGCTCGCCCGCGCCGCCTCGACGATCTTGTTCCAGTCTTGGCCTGTGACAGCGATCAAGGTGTCCGAGCCGTCACCGTTGGCGGCCCTCGTGGTTTCGGTCATTAGTTGTAGGACCTCCGCTGGTCGGGCGGGGGGATCTGCGCGCCCTTGTATTCCACTGGGACGCCGCCGAGCGGGTAGTCCTTGCGCTGCGGATGTCCCTCCCAGTCGTCGGGCATCTCGATACGGGTCAACGAAGGGTGACCGTCGAAGATGATGCCGAAGAAGTCATAGGTCTCGCGCTCGTGCCAGTCGTTGGTCGGGTAGATCCCGAACAACGAGGGGATGTGCGGATCACCATCTGGTGCAGCCACTTCCAACCGGACCCGACGGGTGTGGGTGATGGAGCTGAGCGGGTACACCGCGTGCAACTCGCGGCCGGTTTCGTCCGGGTAGTGCACGCCGCTGACGCCCAGGCACAGCTCGAACCGCAGCTGCGCGTCGTCGCGTAGCCGACGGGCCACCTGAGGTAGGAGTTCGCGGCGCACGTGCAGCGTCAGCTCGTTGCGATAGACGACCACTTTCTCGATGGCATCGGCGAACTCGACGTCGTCGTCGGCTTTCAACACCTCGGCCAGCCGGTCGACGATCTCGTCGAAATAGAAACCGTATGGGCGCGGGCTGCCCTCGTCGATGGTGACCTGGCGAATCAGCCGCCCGTAGCCCGAGGTGTCACCGCTGCCGCGGACGCCGAACATGCCGCGCCGCACGCCGATCAGTTCGGCGTCGGAGGTGTCGGCGCCCACCGGGGTCCCGCCGACTTCGCTGGCCGCGCGCTTGGAGTCGTGTTCCGGTGAACTCATCGCAGCAGTCCGAGGTGCTCGATCGTCGGCCGTGCGGCAAGCGCCGCTTTCTCGGCCTCGGCGATGGCCACCTCACGGTTGACGCCGAGTGGCATCTCTTGAATCTTGTCGTGCAGCTTCAGAATTGCGTACAGCAGCATCTCCGGCCGCGGCGGGCAACCAGGCAGGTAGATGTCCACCGGCACCACATGGTCGACGCCCTGGACGATCGCGTAGTTGTTGAACATTCCGCCCGAGGATGCGCAGACACCCATCGACAACACCCACTTGGGCTCGGCCATCTGGTCGTAGATCTGACGCAGCACCGGTGCCATCTTCTGGCTGACCCGGCCGGCGACGATCATCAGGTCGGCCTGTCGGGGCGTCGCCGAAAAACGCTCCATGCCAAAGCGCGCGATGTCGAACCGCGGGCCGGCAGTAGCCATCATCTCGATCGCGCAGCAGGCCAGTCCGAAGGTGGCCGGCCACAGCGAGCTCTTGCGAAAGTATCCCGCCAGTTGTTCGACGGTGGTCAGCAAGAAGCCGCTCGGTAGTTTTTCTTCCAGGCCCACGATTTACCTCAATCCCAAGTCAGTCCGCCGCGGCGCCACACGTATGCGTAGGCCACGAAGACGGTCAGCATGAAGATCACCATCTCGATCAGCGCGAACAACCCCAGCTGGTCGTAGCTGACCGCCCACGGGTACAAGAACACGATTTCGATGTCGAAGACGATGAACAGCATGGCTGTCAGGTAGTACTTCACCGGGAAACGCTGCCCGCTGCCGGCGTGCGGCGCGTTGGCAGGCTGGTCGCTGGGCTCGATCCCGCACTCGTAGGCCTCCAGTTTGGCGCGGTTGAAGCGCTTCGGGCCGGTGATCTGGGCGAGTGCGACCGAACCGAGCGCGAAGGCTGCGGCGATCCCTCCGAGTACGAGAATTGGTAGGTACAGATTCATCCCGCGACGACGCTTCCTCACTCTGGTCTGTGGGCTGGACTGTGAGCGCAACCACAGCCTAGCGACCGCGTGCGGTCCCGCGCCCAGCAGGTTAGATGTGACCTCAACCACAGCGTGACGAGCGGTGAACGGCACCGGACAGGTGACATCGAGCCGCTGGCGCGAGGCTCGCGAATTACCAACGACGCGAGCAGATTTGGCCCGTTCACGAGCCGGAAATGTAGACGGGGTCCGGGCCTGTCCGGCGTCGCGACGCAGGCGGGCCCGGGGCAGGTCAGACGGCTACTGGACCGGGGTGCGCAGCAACTCGAGCACGGTTCGGCTCAGTCTGATCGGGTCGATCGGGTGGGGCACCGCGCCCTCGGCGCGTGACCACGCCGCCAACCAGGCGTCGTCGCGGCGGCCGGTCAGCACCACAATCGGCGGGCCGTCGTCGATTTCGTCCTTGAGCTGTTTGGCCAGTCCCATGCCGCCTTCGGGCGTCGCCTCACCGTCCAGGATCGCCAGGTCGATGCCGCCGGCGTCCAACTGCTGGACCACGACCGGTCCGGTCGCGACCTCGACGTAACTCAGCTCAGGCAGGTCCGGATGGACTCGTTTGCCCAGCGCCAGCATGACGGCCTGTCGAGTGTTGGGGTTGTCGCTGTACACGAGGACCCGCAAGGGGCTGGTGGCAGACACGGTCCAGATCGTACTGCCCGGCGACGGTTACTGCGGCGTCCGTACGAAGTACGCGTCGGCCACGATCGTTGCCGTGTTCGCGATCATGCCCAGCGGATTGGCGTCCACACCGAAGTGAGCCCGGTCGATCTCGGCGTTCGCCCTCACCCGCACCGCGCCGTCGTCGAGGGTGCTGACCGCAACCGGCAGCGGCACGGGCGCGGTGACTCCTTTGATGCTGACGGTGGCTTGCAGATCGGCGGCGTCACCGGCGCCGGGTTCTATGCCGGTCACCTCGACACTGATCACCGGATAGCGCTCGGCGTCGAAGAAGTCGGCCGATCGCAGATGCTCGTCACGTTTGCCGATGCCGGTGCGCAGCGACGCCACCTGGATGTCGAGGCGGCCGAAGATGGCGCCCTTGCCGGTGATGTGGCCGTCGGCGCTGACGTCGGTGAACCGTCCTTTGACACGGATCAGGCCCCAGAAGTTTTTGATGCTGAAGCCGACGGTTGAACGGTCGGCAACCAGGTTCCACACTCCGGCGGTGTCCGGGTCGTTCAGCAAGCCATGGACGTCACTCATGACGCCACTCCTTTCAGGATCGGCGCGAGCTGCGCCGGGTCGAAGTACTCGTCGATGCGGGTGATCAGGTCGTCGTCGCTCACCTTGATCACGATGCAGACCCGCAGCGCGATCAACCCTCGATTGCGGCCGCAGGCATGCAGGATGTGCTGCTGGACGAAGCCGCCGGGAAACGCCTGACGGTCGAGGACCTCGTAGCTGCGCTCGGTGGTGACGCGAATGAACCACCGCAGCACTTTCATCGCACGCTCTTTGTCGTCGTCGCGCTGCGCACCGGCCCGCCACACCGCGATGTCCTCGGCGAACAGTGCGTCCAGTCGCCGTTCGTCGCCGCGTTCGATGGCGGCGAACAGTTGGTCGGCCAGATCGACGACGGCCTCGGCAGCAGACATCGGGTATCTCGCTATTCGTCCTGGTAGCCGGGATGGGCGGCGGCCAGTCGGCGACCGACGAGCGCCCGCAACGCCGCCTGCACCCGATCGTCGGCGCCGTCCAGCTCGCCGGCCCGGATAGCCGCCGCCAGCGCGGTCTCGCCGTCATATCCGGCCCGGGCCAACGCGTCGGCGACGCCGTCGTCTGCAGCATCGGCCAGCAACTCCCGTTCGACCATGCGCAGGGCGTTGGCCGCGACCCGGGCGTGAAAATTGACCTGACCCGAGGTTGTTTCCCGCACGTCGGTCTCGAGGAACTCGGCCACTGCGGCGATCAGTTCCGCCGCGGTGGGGCGACCGTATGCGGAGATCATCAGGTCGCGGGCGCTTCCGGGCCGCGCTCGACGCCGGTCCGCAGCTTCACCGAGGCGGAGTACACCAGCGTGCGGAACCGCAAGACCGGGTCGTCGGAGGGCTCGATGCCGTCGGTGACGCGCATCGGGTCGAACACGACGATGTCGCCGCCGTGCTCGCGTTCGGTGTCGACGCCGGTGATCTCGAGTGTGCCGACGGTGACGGTCTGCTCACTGCGCCAAGGCTTGGACGGGTCGACGGTCGAGTCGCCGTGCGCGCCGATCTGTACCTGGTACTCGAACCGAACCGGTTGCGACGCAAGGCGTTCGTCGAGTTCCTGGACCAAGAAGTCGGCACTTCTGGCCTTCGCGACATCCGGCGGGAGAATGTCCTCGCCGGCGGCGGGCTGCAAGTGGTAGCGCACGAATCGGGCGCTGCCGTCGGCGGCAATCCAGCGGAACGCGTGCAGGCCGTGATAGGCGATGGTGCCGTAGCTGGCCGGCACCTTGTTCGCCTCTTTGACGACCGGAAGTGATGTGAGAAAGCGAGGATGGGTGGCGATGTAGCCGATGAGCCGCAGCGGGGCGGTAGGGCCGGGACGCGACGCCCGCAGTAGCGAGACGAAGCCGTCGGGCGTGCTGGCCGGAAACAGCTTGGCGGTCTGGGTGGAGACGTCGGTCGTCGACCCGTCCGGCAGCGTGAGCTTCACTGCCAACCCGCGCACGCCGGGGGCGTTGTCGGGCTGTCGTGGATTACCCGAACCGCTCGAAAACCGAACCAGTGCGGGCACTGTGGCCCCGCTGAGATGCGCCGCGCGGGAGAGCGCGGCGGCCTCAGGGGTCGCGGTGAAGGTCCCTCGGTACAGCTTGCCCTTGGCGTGTAGCGCCCGGTTGCCGGGTTGCCCCCCGCCAGTCTCGCGGATTGCCTCGATTGCCTGATCAGGAGTAACCACAGCAAAATCCTAGGCTCTCAACCGGCATGCGCGACCGCCTTATCGAGCAAGTTCAGCAAGTCCCATTCCGTCTCGCAGACCCGACGACCTATCGTGGCGAGCTCCACCGAGGGAGTCTGTCCGCTCAGGTGGCGTTCGGCCTGGTAACGACAGATGACACCCCAACGCAGCGTCGCCTGCACCAACCACCAGTGAAACGCGGCCCGATCGACCCTGGCACCACCGGCCTTTTCGTATGCGTGAAGAAAATCCTCGATGCTGCCCAGCCCGCCGGCCGCGAGGACTGCTGGCGCGCCGAATCGCCAGGCGCGGATACAGAACCAGGCCAGGTCTTCACAGACCTCCCCGACGTGCACCAGCTCCCAATCAAGGACGGCCGCCAAGTCGAATCCGTCGACGATCAGGTTGCCCATCCGAAAGTCGCCGTGCACCAGACGCGGTGGCGAGGGCGCCGGCCGGTTGTCGGTCAACCACCGAAACGCCCACTCGAATGTGGCCGTGGTGTCACCGATGATGTCGAGCTGCGCACGCCATTCCGCCAGCTGATCCTCGTGGCTCACGCCGGGTAGATCGGTGTTGGCTCGATGGATCGCGGCCAGCGCTTCGGCGCACTGACTCAGCAGTCGGCCCCGGCCCACCGCGCCGCCCTCTTTGTCGAGCGTCCGATGGATGCGGCGGACGATGGTCTCGCCGCCGATCGCGTCGCACACAAGGAACGGATTACCAAGTGCGGCAACAGAATCATCGGCCACAATAATGTGGGGGACCGGTGCGCCGGCGGCCGCCGCGGCGAGTTGGGCACTGGCTTCGAGTTCCATACCGGCGTGCACCTCGTCGGGTGGTCCGGTGCGAAGGATCAACGACCGTCGATGTCCGCCTGTGACGGCGTCGAACGCCCAGGTGGTTCTGCTGGCACCACCGGTCAGTGTGTGGAGATTCTCGACGGTGGTTCCGGTGCCCAGCGCCGATTCCAGCACGCCGGCGAGTTTCGGCGCCAGCTTCTCGGCGCCGATCACTTGCGGCCGAACTTGAACAGCCGCTGGGCCACTCGGCGGATCTGGATCTCCTCGGCGCCCTCGGTGATCCGGTAGCGCCGGTGGTGGCGGTAGATATGTTCGAACGGCTCGTGGCGGCTGTAACCCAGCCCGCCGAAGATCTGCATCGCGCGATCGGCGGCGTCGCACACCAGCCGGTTGGCGCGGTAGTTGGCCATCGATACTTTGTCCGACACTTCCATGTGATGGTCGCGGTCGAGGTGCCACGCCGCGTAATGCACCAGCAACCGCACCATCTGGGCCTCGGTCTGCAGCTCGGCCAGTGGCCACTGCACCGCCTGATTGGATGACAGCGGCTTGCCGAAAACCATTCGACTGCCGGCATATTCGGCGGCACGATCGATGCAGTACTGCGCTGCGCCGAGACTGCTGGCCGCCTGACGGATGCGGTTCTCGTGCAGGAAGGTCTGCGCGACCTCCAGGCCGCGGTCCACCTCGCCGAGCACCGCATCGGCGGGTATGCGTACATCGGTCAGCTCGACCTCGCCATGATCGGTGGGCATGTTGAACGTCCACCAGTAGTAAGGGATGTGGAAGCCTGGGGTGTCGGTGGGAACCAGGAAAGCGGTGATGCCGTGAGCTTGGCCCGGTTCGCCGGAGGTACGGGCGAAGATCAAGTCATGCGTGGCCCGGTGTACGCCGGTGTTGAATCGCTTGGAGCCGTTGATGATCCAGTTGTCTCCGTCGCGCTTGCCGTCGGTTTCCAGCCAGGTGGCATCGGAGCCGTGCAGCGGCTCGGTGAGTCCGAAGGCCATCGAACGTTCGCCGGTGATCAGCGCCTCGGACCAGGCCGCACGCTGCTCGTCGGAGCCGAACCGCTCCATCATGATGACCTGCGGGAAGTTGCCGACGATGGAAGACTCGTTCTGCAGGTCGTTGTGCAGGCCAAGGCCTTTGTGCGCCAGATGTTCCCGAATGACCGCCATGTCGATGTTGGTGCCGTCGCGCCCGCCCAGCGAGCCGGGCAGCCCATAGCGAAGCCAGCCGGCCTTGTCGGCGCGCCGGCGCATCTCGGAGAGCAGGTCCTCCCACTCCTGGGTGGGGATGCCGTCGTTGTCCCAATCGGTACGGGCATGTTCTCGGCGCTGGTCGAAATACTGCATGTTCTTTGCCTGCAGCGGGGCGATCTCGCTATCGATGAACGCATCCATGTCCGCGAGTAACCCCGGAATGTGTTCGGGCAACGTGAAATCCACTCTGATTTCTCCTTAGGTGCCGTACAGCGTTTTCTTCCACACCGTAGCCAGTGTTGCGATCGCGTCCTGGTCACTGATCTCCATGTCCAGGCCGTTGCGACCGACAAAGACCGTGGTGAAATTCTCGAACAGCAGGGCGATCGCCGCGGCGATGTGTTCGGGATTGAGGTCGGCGGCGTATCCGTGTTGTTGGACGTGTCGGACCGACGCTGCGACGATGTCCATGCCGAACCGCCGAAACGCGTTCTGCACGATGGCGAATCGCTCCTGAGTGGTGGCCAGTTGAGCGACCGCGATCATGATGCCGATGTTCTGCTTGAACATGTTCCAATAGCCGGTGACCACCGCTGTGAAAAAATCGAGGTCGTCGTCGGTGGGGGTGTCTCCCGCTTGCGGGGGAGAGTCCGGCAGTTGAAGGCTCAGTCCGGACGGTGTCAGGACCTCGTGCAGGAACGATTCGGCCAGCGCGGCGAGCAGATCTTCCTTGTCGTCGAAGTAGCGGTAGAACACCGCGGCGGACTTGCCGGCAGCAGAGGTGATGTCGGCGAGCGTGGTGCCGTGAAAGCCGCGCTCCGCGAACAGTTTGCGGGCCGCTTGCTCGATAGCCGCCCGGGTCTGACGGCCTTTCGCCGTCAGGACGTCAGTCGGCATCGAGGTGCCTACGGTCACCGGCACGCAGTAAAGCACTCGGCAAGTCATGGCCGACCACCGATTTCGCGACTGTGGCTGCGGCGATCGCGGCCTGCAGGTCGATGTCGACGTCGATGTCACTGTCGCGCAGCAGATACACCAGGTCCTCGGTGGCGATGTTGCCGGTGGCGCCCGGGGCGAACGGGCACCCGCCGAGCCCGCCGGCCGAGGCGTCAAGGCGGGTCACCCCTGCCTGGACTGCGGCGTACGCGCTGGCCAGCCCGGCGCCGCGGGTGTTGTGGAAGTGCGCGCCCAGGGGCAGCTCGCCGACCACCGGACGCAGTTGTGTGATCAGGGATCGCACCCGTCCCGGTGTGGTGGTGCCGATGGTGTCGGCGATGCAGAACCGGTCGGCGCCGTGGTCACGTGCGGCGGCGGCGATGTCGAGCACGCGCTGCGCCGGGGTGGGTCCGTCGAACGGGCAGTCCCACGCGACCGCGACGATGACCTCGACGCTGACAGCGCTGTGGTGGGCGATGGCGACGATCTCGCTGATCTGTTCTTCTGCTTGTGCGCTGCTGCGGCCGACGTTGGCTTGGCTGAACGCATCGCTGGCGGCGACCACGTATTCAATCGAACGCAGGCCCGCGGCGACGGCCCGCTTGGCGCCGCCTGCGCTGGCGACCAGGGCCGAGAATTCGATGTCGGGGTAATGATGCAGTTCGGCGGCCAACTCAGCGGCATCGGCCATCGACGGCACCTTCGACGGAGACACGAACGCGGTGGCCTCGACCTCACGCACACCGGTGGCGGCCACGGCGGCGAGCAGTTCCAGCTTGGCCGGCAACGGAATCGGCTTCTCGATCTGCAGCCCGTCGCGCAACGCCACTTCGCGAATGTCGACGTGCGTCATACGACCCCCTCGGAACGCAACTGTTCGAGTTCTGCGGCGCTTTTGCCGAGCAGTTCGAGGTAGACGTCGTCGTTGTGCTGACCCGGCCGGGCCGAGCCGGCGTTTCGGACGCTGCCCGGGGATTCTGACAGCACCGGTGTGATGCCCGGCCCGAGCACCGGCCGGCCGAGCCGTTCGTCGTGGTGTTCGACCAGCATACCGCGGGCCCGCAGTTGCGGATCGTTCACCACGTCGGCGACGGTGTTGATCGGTCCTGCGATCACGCCTGCGGCGCTGAGGCTTTCGATGATGTGAGCGGGTTCGCGCTCGGCGGCCCAGGCGCCGATGATGGTGTCGAGTTCGTCTTGATTGCGGCCCCGGGCACCGTGGTTGGCGAACCGCTCGTCGGTGGCCAACTCGGCGCGTCCCATCGCCTTGCACAGGCGGGCGAACACGGTGTCCTGGTTGGCCGCGATCACCACCCACGAGCCGTCGGCGCTCTGGTAGATGTTCGACGGCGCGATGCCTTCCAGGCGGGTGCCGGACGGGCCGCGCACCACGCCGCCGACGTCGTAGTCCGGAATCGTGGATTCCTGTACCGCCAAGCACGATTCGGTGAGTGCCACGTCGACGACCTGCCCATGTCCGGTGACGCTGCGGCGATACAGCGCGGCCAGCGCGCCCTGCGCGCCGAACATCCCGGCCAGGCTGTCACCCAGCGACAGCGCCAGACGCGGCGGCGGTCCACCCGGGAACCCGTTGAGGTGCCGCAGACCGCTGGACGCCTCGGCCACCGAGGCGTAGCCGGCCTTGTGGGCGTCGGGCCCGGTCTGGCCGTAGCCTGACACCCGAACCAGGATGATTCCTGAATTGCGTTGGCTGAGAACGTCGTAACCGAGGTCCCACTTTTCCAGCGTGCCCGGCCGGAAGTTCTCCACCACGATGTCAGATTTTTCCACCAGATCGAGGAACAACTCGCGGCCGCGCGGCTGACGCAGATCCAGTGTGACGGCCCGTTTGTTCCGGGCGTGGACGGTCCAGAACACGTGGTGCCCCTCGACCTCGGCCTGGCCCCAGGTGCGCAGCGGGTCCGGGGCGCCCGGAGGTTCGACCTTGATCACGTCGGCACCCATGTCGCCGAGCAGCCGGCCGGCGAAGGGCCCGGCGATCAGGGTGCCCAACTCCAGCACCCGGATGCCGTCGAGCGCGCCGGGCGGGCTGATCACGCCGTCCCCGTGAATCCGTGACGTTCCAGCCAGTCGGTGACCACCGTGACGGCCTCACGTAATTTGTCGCGCTGATCGGGGCCGGCGTAATAGTGTGTTGCGCCGTGGATTTCGTGCATCTCCTTGTCGGGATGACCGATCGCCCCGAAAAGCCGACGGGTGTGCTCGGGTGTGCAGGCGTCGTCGGCGAGGTTGCCGATGACCAGCGCCGGCACCGCGACGTCGCGTCCGCACTCCACCCCGTCGCCATGTGCGTCGTCGTAGCTCCACTGCGACAGCCAGCTGCGCAGCGTGGAGAACCGCGCCAGGCCGACCGGACTCATGTTCACCACTTGAGGATCGCCCAGATAACAGGTTCCCGGAACCCGTTCGTTGGGATCGACGGCGGGATCGAGCCACCGCGGGTCGGCCATGGTGCCGTGCACGACGAAGGCGAACTCGTCGTCAGGGCGGCCGCGTGATTTGAGCTCGGCCAGTTTGTCCTTGACCCATGCGGTGATTCGGCGATTGCGGTCGATCTGGGCCTGCCGGTACCGAGCCAGGAACTCGTCGCTGTAGGGCGGCTGGTTGGGGTTGTCCGGGTTGTAGAGGTCCAGTTCCGGGTCGCGTCGGGTCGGATCGGATTCGTCGAGGATCGAAGCGTCCAGCCATTCGGTCAGCGTGCCGTGCCGGCTGATGTGCGCGGCCAGCAGCATGATTGCGTCGGCCGCGGGTAGGTCGAGCTTGGTGAGGTCGGGTCCGTCGCCCGACGGGCTCGAGGTGACGGTCGCGTGCTGTGCCTGCTGCTGATAGAACACCGACAGCGAACCCCCGCCGCTCCAACCGGCGAGCACCACCTTGCGGTAGCCGAGACGCTCCTTGGCGTCCTTGATGGCGGCGCCGAGATCTTCGATCACCTTCTCCATCAGCAGCGCCGAGTCGGTGCCGCGGAATCGGCTGTTGCAGTAGATGACGTGGTGACCCGCCCGCGCCAGTGCGTTGATCATGGGCAGATAGGCGCCACCGCCGATCGGGTGCATGAACACCAGCACGGTGTCTGACGGCTTGTCCTTCGGCTTGAGCAGATAGCTCTCCAGCACAGTGATCTCGGCCAGTCCGCCGTAGACGTCGCGGACCCCGGAATTGTTCTGGAACGCAACCAGATAGGGGATTCGTTCGTAGTCGTGCTTCGCAGGGGCGGTGACGGCGTTGGTCATCAGTGCTGTCCCAGGTCGTGCGCCAGCACTTCGGCTGACGGGTTGAGCCGCCGACGGGTGTCGACGGCGATGACCTGCCAGTCGACGCGGGTATGCTCGTCGAACTTGCGGCGGGCCCGTTCGCGTGCCTTCTCCGGCGCGCCGTGATGAACGCCTTGCGGCGCATGGGAAATGAGACCGGGTGGCATCGGCATGCCGTAGAGCGAGCCGCCATGAAAGAAGGCGATCTCGTCGAAGTCGACGTTGCGGTGATACCACGGTGTGCGCTCGGTGCCCGGCACACCCTCGGCGGGTTTGGGCAGGAAGTTCATCACATAGACCCCGGTGGCCTGCATGAACAGGTGCACGGTCGGGGGGAGATGGACGCTGTCGGAGGTCACTACGTTGTAGTCGGCGATGTTGAATGTGAACGCGAAATTGTCGCCGCGCCATCCTTCGACATCGAGCGGATTGTGTTGGTAGAACAGCGTTGTCGGTCCGCCGTCGTGAATCAGCCGGACCCGGTACTCGTCGCGGCCGTCGTCGTCGATCGGCTCGGGCTCGGGAATGACGGCCTGCGACGGGTCGAACGGGAAATGGCGGCCCAGCGCGCCCGGTGGCGGAACCCGGAACTCGTCGCTGGCCTCGATCATCAGCAGTGTCGTCGCCCCGTGTGTCGAGAAGTCGGGCACCTGTCGCCAGGTGCACGCTTTCGGCAAATACACCCAGTCGCCCGCGCGGTAGCGCAGCGGTCCGAACTCGGTCTCCAGCAGACCGGCCCCCTGATGCACGAAGCAGAGCAGATCGCCGTCGACGTGTCGGGCGAAATAGGGCATCGGCTGCTCGCGTCGGGAGAGCGAGATTCGGCAGTCGGCGTTGGTGAACATCCGCAGCGGTCCGCCGTCGGCATCTGCTGCGTCGCTGGGCTTGAGGTCGCTGGACAGCACGTCGATCGGGCGCAGCGGACCCTCCGACCGGTACGCGGTGGGGTCGTGCCGGCGGTACAGGTTCGCGGTGCGGCCGGTGAAGCCGCCGCGACCCAGTTCGTCGTCCTTCAACCCGTCGAGATCGGCGTGCAAGCGTCGCGGCGTCTTACCTTTGCGCAGGTGAATGAAGGATTCCATGACGGCTCCTGGGTCGCGGCGGCATCCGGGACGACGAAAAACTGAAAGTGACATTACTTTTTCTTATCGACGCTCACAAGGCACGCGATGATTTCTCGAGCCGGGCGCAGTCTGTACCGGTATGCCCAACGACACCACCATCGCCACGATCACGATCCCCGCATCGGCCGAAGCAGTGTTCGCGATATTGGCCGACCCCGCCACCCACGAGGCCATCGACGGAACCGGCTGGGTACGGGAATCGCTCGACGGCGAGTCCCTGACGCGTACCGGCCAGATCTTCCGGATTGCGATGTACCACGACAACCACCCCGCCAAGGACTATGAGATGGCCAACAAAGTGGTGGTGTTCGACCGCCCCCACGCCATCGCTTGGCAGCCCGGCCAAGATGCCGCGGGGGATGGGAATCTGTCCTTTGGCGGGTGGATCTGGCGCTACGACATCCGTGACGCGGGACCGTCGGAAGCCGATGTCACGCTCACCTACGACTGGTCGGAAGTATCGCCGGAACTTCGCCAGCACATCGAGTTCCCTCCGTTCGCCGCCGCGCATCTGGAGAATTCGCTCCGGCACCTGTCGGATCTGGCCGCGGCGAGCAAGGTCGGCTGAGTATCAGTCCCTAACGCGCAGAACAACTTTCCCTTTCGCGGTACGATTCTCCAGCGAGGCGATCGCGGCGGCGGCCTCGTCCAGCGGGTAGACGACCGGCTCGGGCGGCGGCAGCTTGCCGGAGGCGAGCAGCTTCTCGAGCTCGGCCCACTGCTCGGTCAGCGCGCCCGGGTGCTTACCGGCCCAGGCCCCCCAACCGACACCCACCACGTCAACGTTGTTCAGCAGCAGCCGGTTTACCTTGACCGTCGGAATCTCGCCGCCGGTGAAGCCGATGACCAGCAGGCGGCCGGCTGGAGCCAGCGAGCGCAGCGAGTCGGTGAATCGGTCGCCTCCGACCGGATCGACCACCACGTCGACCCCGCGGCCTCCGGTCAGTTCCTTGACCGCGTCCTTGAACCCGTCGGCCAGCACGACGTCGGTCGCGCCGGCAGCCCGCGCGATGTCGGCCTTGTCTTCGGTGCTCACCACGGCGATCACCCGCGACGCGCCGAGCACGGGCGCCAGCCGCAGCGCCGAGGTGCCGATGCCGCCGGCGGCGCCATGCACCAACACCGTCTCGCCCTCGTGCAGCCGACCCCGGACAGTCAGCGCAAAGTAGACGGTCAGGTCGTTGAACAGCAGACCGGCGCCCGCGGTGAAGCTCACGTTGTCCGGCAGCTTGAACACCCGGTCGGGCGCCAGCACCGCGACCTCGGCCATCCCACCGGTCAGCATGGTCAGGCCGACTACCCGGTCACCGGCCTGCACGGACGCATCCGCAGGAGCCGATCGCACCACCCCGGCGATCTCGGCGCCCAGCACAAACGGCGGGTCCGGGCGGTACTGGTAGAGCCCGCGAGTCAACAATGCATCGGGGAAGGCTGCGCCGGCCGCGTGAACGTCGACGACCACGCCGTCGCCCGTGGGTTCGTCGATCTCGCCGACCTCGACACCGTCCGGACCGTCGAGCCGAGTCAATTGTGCTGCGCGCATGCCACCTCCGTTGTCAGGCTGAACGTCATCAGCGCTTGACGTTAGCCTCGGCCGGTCGGGCGGTGCGATTCGGCTACTGCCTGCTCATCATCCGAGCCGCACCGCGCATCGCGGGACGACTGACTGCGCGGCGCAGCTGTCGAAAGCCCAACTGCGGAAGCGGTTGGGAGGCCACGCCGAGGCGGGGGAACACGCCGGTCGATGCGGGCAAGGCGCTGCGGATGATGCCGGAGGGCGCCTGAGGGCGCCTGAGGGCTAAGCCTCATTGCGATCGAGGTCGGGGAGCGGGCGCTGGCAGATGTCGCGGGCCTCGTCGGCATCCATGCCGAACAAGCGCAGTAGGTCTTCGGCGACGCGATCCGCCGCTCGAGCGTCATCGCGGTGGGGTTCGTCGGCCAGCAATTGACCCAACCCCAGCAATGCACCCCCGGCGAGGGCTAAGGCCAGGGTGGGATCGTCAAGGCGAAATCTGTTCGCGCGGATAGCTGCGTTGATATCGCGCAGCGCCCTTGGGGCTAGGCCCCGATCGGACGAGGTCAGCAACACGCCGTTGGCACGCAGCACCCGGCTTTCCTGGGGACGCCGCCTAAACAGCCGACCCGTGAGCCGGAAGGAGCACGCGAACTTCTCCGCGGGGTCGTCGAGCGAGTCGGTGACCTGATCGAGCAGGGCGCCGTGCGCATCGAGAACCTCGTTGAGCGCGGCGGCGAACAGTTCTTCCTTGCTGTCGAAGTGGTTGTAGAACGAACCCATCCCGACGTCGGCGGCTTGGGTGATCTCCAGGACCGGCACGTTCAGCCTGCCGGCGCCGATGAAGACTTGTGCGGCCGGATCAGCGCAGCGCGGGTGCGTTGCTTGCGTCGCTCGAGGCGATTCGGTAATTCCGCGGGCTGATCGGCCCGTTCTGCCGCCACCTGGATCTCCTTTCCGTGCCGCCATCTTAACGGAGAATGATCACTTCTGAGGATTTCGTCAGCGCACTTGACTGAGCGTACCGTCGCATGTGACGATTTCGTCAGTCAATGGAGGAGTTCGACATGGGCAGCACCATGAGCGCTCATAAAGACCTGCACAGCGACCAGGGCCGCCGAAGCGGAGAACACCTGGGCCGGTCACGAAACCCGGTGATCAAGGTGCAGCGGTCTCGCCTGGCTGGAATTCTGCAAGCCAGACCTGGCGCGCGCCGAGCAGTTCGCGCACGTGTTCGGCTTCTCGACGGTGTTGCGCACCGAAGACGAGCTTCAGCTGCGCGGCACCGATGCCGGCGCCCCATGCGTGCTGATTCGACGCGGACCGTCCTCGCGGTTCGTCGGGATGGCGTTGCAGGCCGCCGACGAAGCCGACCTGCGACGCCTTGCCGATGCCACCGGCGTCCGAACCCGAGCCCTGCCCGAAACGATCGGCGGCCTCGCGATCGAGCCTCACTGATCCGAGCGGTCTCCCCGTGCGGGTAGTCGCCGGTACAAACGAGCATGAGGCTCTTCCGCATCAGTTGCCGCACACCTTCAACTTCGGCACACGAGCTGCGGCGCGCGAACACCACCCAACGCCCGGCCAGGGAGCCTGCACGGGTGCAGAGGCTCGGGCATGTGGTTCTGCAGACGGCGAAATATCTGCAGGTGCTGGACTGGTACCTGGATCACTTCGGCATGATCGTCAGCGACTTCCTGTACTTTCCCGGTCAGCGCGAGCGCGGGCCGACGATGAGCTTCATCCGCTGCGACCACGGCCCGACTCCCGTCGACCATCACACCCTGGCAATAGCGTTGGGGCCGACCAATCGTTACGTTCATTCGGCATATCAGGTTTGTGATCTCGACACCTTGGCCGCCGGCGGTGAGCACCTCAAAGACCATGGCTATCAACGGTCGTGGGGCATCGGCCGCCATATCCAAGGCAGCCAGATCTTCGATTATTGGCGGGACCCCGACGGGCTCATGGTGGAGCACTTCACCGACGGCGACATGTTCGACTCCACTCTGGAACCTGGCTGGGCGCCGTTCACCTCGTCGGGACTGTCGCAGTGGGGACCGCCGAGCGACCAAAGACTTCCTCGGTATCAACCCCAAATCCCTGCCCCACGAGGCGCGTTCGATGATCGGCGCCCTCCGTGAACACAACGAATTCGATCTCCGTCGACTGGTCGGCATGATGAAAGTAGCCAGCTCATGACAATCTCCATCGTGCGTGCCGATGACGCCTGGTGGGTGGTCACCGAATCCGGTGCGAACAAGATCGCTGGCGATGCGGCTACCACCCGAGAGTTGCTCGCCGACCGCGCGAGCCATCGAAGCCGCCGCGACATCTGCATCGGACCACGTGCCACTGGACAGCCTCGCGCTGGTCTCGCCGGTCACCGCCCCGTGCCGGGTGGTCGCGCAGATGACCAACTTCGCCTCGCATGTCAAAGATGCGGGAATGGATCCCGCGTCGACCCCGCTGACGTTCTTCCGCAAGGCCTCAGGCTCGATCGCGGGCCCATTCGACGACATAGTCAAGCCCGCCCACGTCCGCTTCCTCGACTACGAGGTCGAGATCGGCTTGGTCATAGGCCGCGACATGCCGGTAGGCACCGTGGTCACCGAAGCGAATCTCGCGGACTTACATCGCCGGGCTGGTGGTGACCAACGATGTCTCTGCGCGTGACGTCCAACTGCCGAAAACCCAGTTCTACGAGTCGAAGTCGTATCCGACTTTCACCCCGGTCGGTCCCAGGCTGGTACTGCTCAACGCCGACGAGCTCAAGCGGTTCGGTGACCTGCGGCTCCGGTTGCGGGTCAACGGCGAAGTGCGCCAGAACATGATCGTCGACGGCGACATGATCTACCCGCCCGTGGAAGCGCTACAGGCGCTGACCCGATTCCAGCGCCTCGATGCGGGTGACCTGGTTTTGACCGGTACCCCGGTCGGCACCGCGCTGAGCGCTCCGCCCAAACCGATCGAGATCATCGGATCGCTGCTGCCGCCGGCGGTGAAGTGGAAGGCGTTCTTCGGCCGCCAAGCAAAGAACCCGAAGTATCTGCATGACGGCGATGTCGTCGAGGCAACTGTCGCGACCGACGACGGCACCATAGATCTTGGCGGACAACGCAACTCCGTGAAGTACACCTGATTGCGGGTCGGAACCCCTATGACCGTCACCGCTGAGGCATCCGTCCCGGTACTTGTCGTCGGCGCTGGCCCGACCGGGATCACGGTGGCAACCCTGTTGGCCCAGTACGGTATTCGATGCCTGGTGCTGGACCGCTATGCGAGTACGTATCCGCAGCCTCGAGCCGTACACCTCGACGACGAAGTCCACCGCATCATCGCCCGTCTGGGTGTCGGCGCCGAATTCGCGGCGATCTCCCGGCCGGCGATGGGGCTGCGGCTGCTGGACCACGATTTCCGCCTGCTGGCCGAGTTTCGGCGCGATGCCGACGACAGCCGTCCACGGCTACCCCCAGGCCAACATGTTCGACCAGCCCGAACTGGAGGCGCTGTTGCGAGCCAACCTCAAGAAGTATCCCGAAGCCGAACTGCGCGGCGACGTCGACGTCACCAACATCAGTCAGCTCGATCAGAACCGCGTCCACGTCACGTTCACCGACCGGTCGACCGGCGAACGGCATCAGGTCGAAGCCGACTACGTCTTGGGTTGCGATGGCGCCAACAGCATTACGCGTACCTCGATCGGCGCCGAGATGGAAGACCTCGGTTTCGAGCAGCGCTGGTTGGTCGCCGACGTCGCGACCGAGGCCGAGTTGGACCAGTGGGACGGCGTGCACCAGGTCTGCGATCCCGGTGCGCGCCGCAACCTACATGAGGATTGGGCCGACCCGCTACCGGTGGGAGTTCCGACTGCTGCCCGGGGAGAGCGTCGACGACTACCGGACGCTGACGGCGCTGCGGCGGCTGATCGGGCCGTGGGTCGACGGCATTCACGACGAGCGACTCGAGGTCGTGCGCGTCGCCGAGTACACGTTCCGTGCTCAGCTGGCCGATCGGTGGCGTGATCGCAACGTGTTCATCCTCGGCGACGCCGTTCACCTGACCCCGCCGTTCATCGGGCAGGGCATGGGCAGCGGTATGCGCGACGCAATGAACCTGGCCTGGAAATTGGCCGCCGTGATCGACAACGTCCTGCCGGCCAGCATCCTGGACACCTACGAGCTGGAGCGAAAACCGCATGCGCGCTTGATGATCCGCTTGGCGTTGGGGATGGGCTGGGCGATGACCGCCGGCGGCCGTCTTGGCAACGTGATCCGTCGATCGCTGGCACCCCGGCTGCATTTGATTCCCGGCGTGCGCACACGGCTCGTTGACAGCAGCACACCGCCGCTGCGCCGCTCCGCTTTGATCGTCAAGTCGTGGCGACCACACGGGCTGGCCGGCAGCCTGTGTCCGAATCCCGCCATCGACGATGCGGTACGGCTGGACACCTGATTGGGCAACGGATTTGCACTCGTCACCGCCAAGCCACTGGAGCCATCGCTAACGCGAGAAGTTGCAGTTGCGGGGCGCCACGGTCATCACCGCGAAACCGGGAACCGAGTTGGCGCAGTGGTTGCGCGGCGGTCGGGCCCTGGCCGCTGTCGTCCGGCCCGACCGAACCGTCATGCAGGCCGGCGCCCGTCTGCGGCCCCTCTGCGACGCGATACCGCGGTTCGCGACGAGCTGTCGAGACACATCGGTGCGGCGCCGCTCCGCACGGCCGAGAATAGCCGAGAGCACGGATGCGAGAGATCATTGAAGTCCGCTCGCGGCCGATGGAATTCCGGTCTATCGGCCGGACATCTACGCGACCGAGGCGATCGTCGACCCGTATCCGCACTACGCCCGGCTTCGCGAACTTGGGTCCGGTGGTGTGGCTGCCGAAGCAGCGGGTGTACGCCTTGCCCCGATTCGGCGAGTGCAAGGCCGTGCTGCGCGACGACGAGACGTTCGTCTCCGGCGGCGGAGTTGCGCTCAACGCCGATCAGCAATCGACTGTCCCGCGGCACGACGTTGGACAGCGATGGCGGCGAACACGAGTCGGCGTCGCAAACTGGTGGCCCACCGCATGCTGCCCCGCGCGCTGGGTGCCATCAGCGACAGCGTCACCGAGCAGGCGGCCGCAGGTCGTCGACGCCGCGTTGGCCAAGGGCGAGATCGACGGTGTGACAGATCTCGCGTCGCGCGTTGCCGTTGGCCGTGGTGCCCGACCTGGTGGGGTGGCCACGCGATCAGCGGGACCATCTTCTCGCCTGGGCCGGAGCGACATTCGATGTCCTCGGACCGCTGAACCGGCAGTGGATCAAGTCGTCTCCGTCGAGTGTGCAGATGCTGCGGTTCGCGCGCCGCGTCGTGCGCCGGCGCAGCGTGATCGAGGGCAGCCTGGGCCATGACGTGCTGACCGCGGCCGACGACGGGAAGTTGCCGCACCGCGAGTGCCCGCCGCTGATGGTCGACTACGTCGCTCCGTCGCTGGACACCACCATCAGCGCGATCTCCAGTGCGCTGCAACTGTTCGCGGACTTCCCCGAGCAGTGGGAGATCCTGAAAGCCGACCGCGACCTGATCCCCAACGCCGTCAACGAGGTCATCCGCTACGAGTCACCGCTGCGCGCATTCTCGCGAAAAGCGTTCCGGGAGTCGATGATCGGCGGCGTCACTATTCCGGCCGGGTCACGTGTCCTGGTGATCTACGCCTCGGCCAACCGTGACGAGCGGGAATGGGACCAACCCGACGTCTTCGATGTCCGCCGCGACGCCACCCGGCAACTGGGATTCGGCCACGGCGCCCATGCCTGCGCGGGCCAGGGATTGGCACGAATGGAAACCGAGGCGATGCTGCGCGCGCTGGCAGAACGCGTGGACCGGATCGAGCTGACCTCACCACCAACGTGGGCCGATCAACAACATCATTCGGCGCCACGAACGTCTGCCACTCAAGCTGATTGCCGCCTGAGCGGGCTTGCGCCTACTTCAGCTCGGACGACGACAGGCCCAGCAGGCGGCGGGCGACCACCAGCTGCTGGATCTGCTGGGTGCCCTCGAAGATGTCCATGATCTTCGAGTCGCGCGCCCACTTCTCCAGCAGGGTTTCCTCCGAATAGCCGATGGTGCCGGCCAATTCGACGGCCTTGAGGGTGATGTCGCTGCCCACCCGGCCGGCCTTGGCCTTGGACATCGACGCCTCTTTGGAGTTGGGGATGTTGTTGTCGGCCTGCCACGCCGCACGCAGGGTCAGCTGGTAGCTGGACTCCCACTCGGCCTCCATCCGCAGGAACTCGGCCGCGGCGGCGCTCTGCACCTGAGCAGGCTTGTCGTAGGAGATCTCCACGCCCGCGTTGGTCAGGATCTTGCGCAACTCTTCCAGGGTGGCGCGGGCAATGCCGACGGCCATCGCAGCGACCACCGGTCGGGTGTTGTCGAAGGTCTCCATGACCCCGGAAAAGCCTTTGCCCGGCTCGATCTCGGGGTTACCGAGCAGGTTGTCCTTGGGAATGCGGGCGTTCTCGAACCGGATTGCCGCGGTGTCGGAGCCCTTGATGCCCAGCTTGTTCTCGAGCCGCTCGACGGTGACGCCGGGGTGCTCGCGCGGCACGATGAACGACTTGATCGCCGCGCGGCCCTTCGACTTGTCCAGCGTCGCCCAGACCACGATGTGGGTGGCGCGCGAGCCCGCGGTGACGTAGATCTTCTCGCCGTTGATCACGTAGTCGTCGCCGTCCAGCTTGGCGGTGGTCGATACCGCCGCCGAGTCGGACCCGAATCCCGGTTCGGTGATCGCCATTGCGGCCCAAACCCGGCCCAGCCGCTCGAGCTGCTCGTCGGTGGCGACGGCGGAGACGGCTGCGTTGCCGAGGCCTTGGAAGGGGATCGACAGCAGCATGGCCGCGTCACCCCAACTGGCCTCCAACGCCTGCAACGCCGCGGACATGTTGGCGCCGTTGCGGTTTTCGCCGGTGCTTTCGCTGCTGCGAAGCCCGTTGGCGCCGGCCATGTCCAGCGTGTTGGCCGCGGTGGCTCCGGCGAACAGCTCGGCCAGCGTGTCGAGCTCAACCGGGTAGGCGTGCTCCCGCTGGTCGTACTTGCGGGCGATCGGACGCATCATCTCCGCGGCGCCCTGGTGGGCCGTGTCGATCACTGCGCGCAATTTGCCGGGCAGTTCTAAATTGATTGCCATGATTAGTCTTTCGTTGCCTTTGGGAAGCCGGACTTAGATGACTACGACGCCCTCGGCGACGCCGAGGACTCTCAGGTCGCGGTACCAACGCTCCACGGGGTGCTCCTTGGTGAAGCCGTGGCCACCGAGCAACTGCACGCCGTCCAGGCCGATCTGCATGCCCTTGTCGGCGCCGAGTCGCTTGGCCAACGCGGCTTCGCGGCTGAACGACATGCCCTGCTCGGCCCTTGCTGCGCCGCGCCAGGTGACCAGGCGCAGGCCATCGAGTTCGATGGCGATGTTGGCGCACATGAACGCGACGGATTGCCGATTGGCGATCGGCTCACCGAAAGCTTCCCGTTCCTTCACATAGGGGACGACGTAGTCCAGCACGGCGTGCGAGGTGCCGACCGCCAGTGCGGCCCAGCCCAGTCGCGACAACGCGATGGCCTCGGAGTAGTCGGCATCGGTGGCGTCGTCCTCGCCCAGGCGGGCGCTCAGCGGCACCGAGACGTTGGCGAGTTCGACGCGGCCCAGCGCAGCGGCGCGAACTCCCATGCTCGGGTCGGCCTTGACGGTGAGGCCTTCAGTCGACGACTCGACGATGAACAGTGCCGGCTTGCCGTTGAGTTGGGCTGCGACGACGAACAATTCGGCATCGGCAGCCGCCGGAACCAGCGACTTGACGCCGTTGAGCCGGTAGCCCCCCGGGGTGCGGACCGCGGTGGTCTTCAGTGCCGTCGGGTCGAACAGCGGCTGCGGCTCGGCGATCGCCACGCAGGCCTGGGGGACGTTCTCGCCGGCGAACTCGTTGAGGTAGGTCGCCTGCTGGCCGGCGCTGCCCCAGTGGGTGAGTGCGGCGGCGACACCGGCCGGCGCCAGGATCGGCAGCGCCAGCCCCATGTCGCCGTAGGCCAGCGCCTCGGCCACCAGCACGTTGGTGACGCTGGATCGCTCCGCGGCGATGCCGTCGAAGTCCTCGGGGATGTTGATCGCGGTGATACCCAACTCCGCGGCCTTGTGCACCAGGTCCGGGGGATAGGTGGTCGCTGCGTCGGCGTCATGAGCTGCCGGCCGCAGTATCTCTGCGGCGAATTCCTCGACGGTTTCCACGATCAGCTTCTGGTCGTCGTCGGGCGTCAGGTCGTAGTAGTCCTTGCCGCTCGTTTTCAGCCGGGAGGGACCGCTGCGCAGGTTCTGGACGCGCTTGAACTGGCGGCTGGTCGCTCCAGCGGTGGAGAAGATCGTCTGGGCGCCGTAGCGCAGCGTCCGGTTCAGCGGATCACGCAGGCCGTACTTGTCCAGGAATTCCTGGCCGACGAGGGGTGTGAGCAGTCCCAACGCGACGTCGATGCCGGTCCGCTTGTGCTTCTGCTCGCCGACGGCGGACTTGTTGCCGGAGCGCTTGGGACGCGGCTTCGCGCCGTTATGGGAGCCGTTCGTGGGGGTGACAGTGTTTGTCATGAGGGCAGCCTCGGTCGTTGGGGCAGTGCGATGACTGTATCTTACTCCGGAGTAAGATAGAAGTTGCGTGTTACGCAGTTCACACGCTCGAGCTAACCAGCGGACAGCCGTTCGAGGACCTGTTCGTGCAAAAGGCCATTGGTGGCCACCGCGTTTCCGCCGTGTGGGCCGGCGGCGCCGTCCAGACCGGTGAATGTCCCGCCCGCCTCGCGGACCAGGATGTCCAACGGCGCCAGATCCCACACCGAGACTTCCGGCTCGGCGGCGATGTCCACCGCTCCCTCGGCGACGAAGCAATAGGACAGGAAGTCGCCGAACGCGCGAACCCGCCACACCTCGTCGGTGAGTTCCAGGAAGCGATCGCGCACGCCGAGCTGGGCCCAGCCGGACAGGCTGGAGAACGACAGACTGGCCGAATCGAGTTGCGCCACTGAGGAAACCGACAGTCGACGAGCTGGCGCGTCGCCGACGGCGACGAAGGCACCCCTGCCGGCGGCCGCCCACCAACGCCGATGCAGTGCCGGCGCACTGACGACTCCGATCTGAGGGACGCCGTCGACCAGCAGGGCGATCAGGCTCGCCCATACCGGTACTCCGCGCACGAAGTTCTTGGTGCCGTCGATCGGATCGATGATCCACTGCCGCCCGGCCAAAGTGGTTGCCCCGCCGAACTCCTCGCCGAGGACGCTGTCGTCCGGACGGGTGCGGCCGAGCGTCTCCCGCAGGCCCGTTTCGACCGCATGATCGGCGTCGCTGACCGGCGTCAGATCCGGTTTGGTGTCGACCTGCAGGTCAACTGCCCCGAAGCGGGCCACTGTCACCGCGTCTGCCTGATCGGCCAGAGCCAACGCAACAGCGAGGTCGTCGCTCTCGAGCGCGTCACGCATAAGGCCGCCTTTCACCGAATTCGTCACGTCTATGTATGCCAGCAACCTCGCTGCGGCATCGCACCGGGTCGCCAGTCGAAGACCATTTGTTCTCTGGGCGTTCTTCGGGGCGACGCGCGAGTTCGGGCGCGCGACGGACCAGATTCGGCCAGGATTGACGGCGGGCGCACCGGACGCGTGGAAGGGGACGCCGACAATGGCTGACGAAAAGCATGGGCAGGCTGCCCTTTTCGATGCGCTGACGACCAAGGGCACGGCCTTCTCCGAGGTCGAGCGCCGTCAGTACGGCCTGCTCGGCCTGTTACCGACCGCGGTCAAGACCATGGACGAGCAGGTCGCGCACTGCTGGCATGAGTTCTCGACGCGGCGCGACGATTTGGACAAGCACATCTACCTGCGGGCACTGCAGGATCGCAACGAGACGCTGTTCTACCGGGTGCTGCACGACCACATTCCCGAGTCGCTGCCGATCGTCTACACCCCGACCGTCGGCGAGGCGTGCCAGCGTTTCAGCGAGATTTACCGACGGCCGCGGGGCCTGTTCGTGTCGTACCCCGATCGCGAACATCTGGAAGAGGTCCTGTCCAACCGGCCCCACCGCGACGTCGACGTGATCGTGGTGACCGATGGGCAGCGGATCCTCGGCCTCGGCGACCAAGGCATCGGCGGAATGGGCATCCCGATCGGCAAGCTGTCGCTGTACACCTTGATCGGTGGTATCGATCCCGCTCGCACCCTGCCGATCGTCCTCGATGTCGGCACCGACAACGTCGAACTCCTCCAAGATCCGCGGTACCTGGGCTGGCGCCACCGCCGCATCGACGACGACGAGTACTACGCATTCATCGACAGCTTCGTCGGTGCGGTGCGCCAACAGCTTCCCGACGTGCTGTTGCAGTGGGAGGACTTCGCCACCGCGCACGCGCAGCCGATCCTTTCTCGCTACCGCGACGCACTGCTGACCTTCAACGACGACATCCAGGGCACGGCCGCCGTCACGGTCGGGGCGCTGCACGGTGCCGCCGAGGTCGCCGGCCGCCCGTTGTCCCAGCAGCAGGTCGTCATGCTGGGAGCGGGCTCGGCGGGCATCGGCGTGCTGAATATGGTCCATCGTGAGATGGTCAGCGAAGGACTGTCCGAACAGGCTGCCCGGGAACGGATCTGGGTGGTCGATGTAGTCGGGCTGCTGACCGACGACCGCACCGACCTGTCGGATGCGCAGCGTGAATTCGTCCAGCCCGCGCAGCGGGTAGCCGGCTGGGGACTGACGGGTGCGGCCCAGCTCGCCGATGTCGTGCATCACGTCGACGTCGGGGTTCTGCTCGGATTATCCACCGCCACTGGTGCTTTCACCGAGTCGATCGTGCGTGAGATGGCGGCCAAGACCGAGCGGCCGATCATCTTCCCGCTCTCCAACCCGACCAGCCGCGCGGAGGCGCACCCTGCCGAGTTGGACCAGTGGACCGACGGACGGGCACTCATCGCGACCGGCTCTCCCTTTGCGCCGCTGCATCGTGACGGCGTCGAATATGTTGTTGCACAATGCAATAACGTCTATATTTTCCCGGCGATGGGACTTGCCGTGACCGCGGCGCAGGCGACCCGGGTCACCGACGAGATGATGCGGGTGGCCGCGGCGACGCTGGGAGACGCGTCACCGGCTCTCGCCGACCCCGTCCAGTCGCTGCTTCCCTCGTGGGACGACGCGCCGGATGTGGCCGTGCGCATTGCGCAGGCAGTCGCGGTGCAGGCCGTGGCAGAGGGCGTCGCTCCGAAGCGCAGCAGCGAGGAACTCGCCGAGCGCATCGCACAGGTGCACTGGCACCCGGTCTATCGGGCGTCATCATCCTGATCGGCGGCGCCCTACCATGGCGTCGTGTGGGAAATCCTCTCGGTGCTGCTGCTCCTCGCGGTCGGCGCGAGCATTCTGGCGCCGCGACTGCTGCGCCGGGGCCCCGGCGCCGGCTCGTTGCGTGGAACACTGCTGATCACCGGTGTCAGCCCGCGACCGGATGCCACCGGCCAGCAGTACGTCACGATCACCGGCGTCATCGACGGGCCCACGATCAGTGACTACACCGTCTACCAGCGCATGGCCGTCGACGTCGACCACTGGCCGGCGGTGGGGGAGTTGAAGCCGGTGGTGTATTCACAGGCCAACCCCGAGAAGTGGGCTTTTGCCTTACCCGAGCCGCCAGACCTGCCGGATCCGCCGGCTGAATAGTCTCCGTCAGCCGTGGCTGATGTGCAGCAGCTTGGTCAGGTTGGGCAGCTTGACGCGCGGGCGGCCGTGCGGCTCACCGGACGACCGCTCGTGCTCGTCGATCAGCTTCCAGTGCGCATCGGTGACCACTTTGGGCTGCCGTTCGATCAGCCACCCGGCGAGTTCGTCGGCGTGGTCGGTGCCGAACTCGGTCAGGTCGGCTGCGGCGGTCAGGTCGGCGATCAGCGCGTCGACGGTGTCCTGTGAGTCCTTTTTGTTGGTGCCGATCACTCCGGACGGACCGCGCTTGATCCAGCCGACGACGTATTCATTGCGGCTGCCCTGGATCCGGCCGTCGCTGTGCGGAATGGTCCCGGTCTTTTCGTCGAACGGCAGCCCCTCGGTGGGGACGCCGCGATAGCCCACCGAGCGGACCACCAGTTGCACCGGCACTTCCTCGCGCTCGCCGGTGTCCTTGGCGGTCACCCGGCCGCTGTCGTCGGTGACGAGTTCGTTGTGCCCGAGCACGATCTTCTCGACGCGTTCCGTACCGGCGATCTCGATCGGGGAGGTCTGGAAGCGGAACACGATCCGGCGGTGGCCGGGCCGGGGCTCGCGGCCCACGTAGCCCTTGAGCACCTTGATGTTCTGCTTGCAGACCTTGCCGACGGCTGCCGCGTCATCCTCGGTGATGTTTTCGAAGTCCGCGGGGTCGACGATCACGTCGACGTTCTCCAGGTCGGCCAGCTCGCGCAGCTCCAGCGTGGTGAACGCGGCTTGCAGCGGGCCGCGGCGACCGATGATGATCACTTCCTCCACACCACGGGGCCGCAGCGACTCCAGCGCATGGTCGGCGATGTCGGTGCGGGCGAGCTCATCTGGCTCGGTCACCAGGATGCGTGCGACGTCGAGCGCGACGTTGCCGTTTCCCACCACGACGGCCCGAGCGCCGGACAGGTCGGGCGAGATCTCCTCGAAGTGCGGGTGCGCGTTGTACCAGCCGACGAAGTCGACCGCGGCGACGCTGCCGGGCAGCTCTTCACCCGGGATGTTCAACGGCCGGTCGGCCTGGGCGCCGATCGCGTAGACGACCGCGTCGTACTGCTCGGACAACTCGGACGCGCTGACGTGTTTGCCGATCACCACATTGCCGAAGAACCGGAAACGCGGGTCTTCGGAGATCTTCTCGAACTGCTTACTGATCGACTTGATCTTGGGGTGGTCGGGTGCGACGCCGGAGCGGACCAGGCCCCACGGCGTCGGGAGCATCTCCAGCATGTCGACGGCGACGTCGAGTTGGTCGTCGGCGTCAGCGGCTTTGAGCAGCGACGCCGCAGCGAAGAATCCCGAGGGACCCGACCCGACTATCGCAACGTGAAAGGGGCGCATAAGCCACGATGCTAAACGCCTGCCCAGCCGATCCGAAGCTCAAACTGATAGCCCGCCTCCTTCTCACCCCGCTGCGCGGGCGGCATCGTCATCGGGCGTCGCACCGTCTGTGTCGATTACCCGGCCGGTAACGTGAGCAGGCGTGGACCCCGACCGTCAGGCCGATATCGCAGCACTCGACTCCACGCTGACCACGGTGGAGCGAGTGCTCGACGTCGACGGTCTGCGTAGCCGCATCGACAAACTCGAGCACGAGGCGGCCGATCCCAGGCTCTGGGATGACCAGGCCCACGCGCAGCGTGTCACCAGCGAACTTTCCCACACCCAGGGCGAGTTGCGGCGTGTCGAGGGACTGCGTCAGCGACTCGACGACCTCCCGGTGCTCTACGAGCTGGCCGCTGAAGAGGACTCCGAAGACGCCAAGGCCGAGGCCGACGCGGAACTGAAGACGCTTCGCACCGACATCGAGGCGATGGAGGTGCGCACCCTGCTCTCCGGCGAATACGACGAGCGCGAGGCACTGCTCAACATCCGCTCCGGCGCCGGCGGCGTGGATGCTGCCGACTGGGCCGAGATGCTGATGCGGATGTACATCCGGTGGGCCGAGCAACACAAATATCCGGTTGAGGTCTTCGACACGTCGTACGCCGAAGAGGCGGGAATCAAGAGCGCGACGTTCGCGGTGCACGCGCCCTATGGATACGGGACGCTGTCCGTCGAGCAGGGCACCCACCGGCTGGTGCGGATCAGTCCGTTCGACAACCAGAACCGACGTCAGACTTCCTTCGCCGAAGTCGAGGTACTGCCGGTGGTGGAGACCACCGATCACATCGAAATTCCCGAAGGCGACCTGCGGGTCGACGTGTACCGCTCCAGCGGTCCCGGCGGGCAATCGGTGAACACCACCGACTCCGCGGTTCGACTCACGCACATCCCGACAGGTATCGTCGTGACCTGTCAGAACGAAAAGTCGCAGCTGCAGAACAAAGTTGCGGCAATGCGGGTCCTTCAGGCAAAGTTGTTGGAACGCAAGCGTTTAGAAGAACGTGCTGAGCTCGACGCATTGAAGGGTGACGGCGGCAGCTCCTGGGGTAACCAGATGCGGTCGTACGTACTGCACCCCTATCAGATGGTCAAGGACCTGCGTACCGAGTACGAAGTGGGCAACCCGGCGGCCGTTCTGGACGGAGACATCGACGGATTCCTGGAAGCAGGGATCCGGTGGCGCAATCGAAAAGATGACGACTAAAACGACGTATTTGGCTATCGACGCCGCCCAGCGCTGGCACGACTTCTGGCACGGTGAAATCGGCCTGTGGATCATCACCCGCGGGCTGCGGGTGGCGATGGTGGTGATCGTTGCGATACTGGCGATCCGCTTTGTGACCTGGGTCACCGATCAAATAGCCCGCCAGATCGACGAGCGCTTCGTCGAAGGCGACGCGCTGGTCCGGTCGGAGTCTTCCAAGCACCGGCAGGCCCTGGCGTCGGTGGCTCAGTGGGTGTCGATTGTGCTCATCGCTATCTGGGGCATCGTCCGGATCGCCAATGCCCTCAATTTTTCCGTCGCGGGCCTGGTCGCACCGGCGACCGTCATCGGTGCCGCCCTCGGTTTCGGCGCCCAGCAGGTGGTCAGAGACATTCTGGCGGGATTCTTCCTCATCGTCGAGAAGCAGTACGGATTCGGCGACCTGGTCACGTTGACCGTGGTGTCGACAACCGAGTGCAGTGGCACGGTCGAGAATGTGACGCTACGGGTGACCAGGCTGCGCTCGCCCAACGGCGAGGTGTTGACCGTTCCGAACGGTCAGATCGTCAAGGCGGTCAACGAGTCCAAGGACTGGGCGCGCGCGGTGGTGGACATCCCGGTATCGACCACCGTGGACCTCAACCGAGTCGCCGAAGTGTTGCGCCAAGAATGCGAGGCCGCCCTGGAGAATCCGGTCCTCGGCGACCTGTTGCTGGACGCGCCCACCTTGATGGGTGTCGAGAGCATTCAGGTCGACACCGTGACCCTGCGCATGGTGGCCCGTACCCTGCCCGGTAAGCAGTTCGAAGCCGGCCGCCAGTTGCGCGTCCTGGTCATCCGTGCGCTGGCCCGCGCGGGAATCGTGACCGCTGCCGACGCGAAAATCGGCGTGGTCGACGGTCCCGGTGTCGAGGCGGCAGCGGCCGAGCAGAAAGAGTACGAAAAAGCCCACCAGCCGGTGCAGCGCTGATGAAGCTCACCCTCAACGTTCTCGAACGCCACAGCGACGTGGACAGGCACTGGCCGAACTACATTTTCGGCGGGCGGGTCCGCACGTCGACGCTGGTGTTGATCATCGCCTTCTTCGCGACGTGGTGGACCTACAACACCTATAAGCCGCAACCGCCTCCGCCGCCGGCGGCGCCGCAGGTCGTGCCACCGGGCTACGTTCCGGACCCCAACTACACCTGGGTGCCGCGCACCCGCGTGCGGGAGCCGAGTTACAACACGCCGATCACCACGGTCCCTACGACGACGCCGCCCACCACGCCCCCGCCGACGACGACCACGCCGCTGCCGACGACGACCACACCGCCGCCGCTGATCCCCACGTTTGTCCTGCCGCCGCCGTTCGGTCCCGGGCCGACAACTCCTTCTCCGGCGCCTGGTCCGGTTCCGGCCCCCGCGCCCGCGCCGGGGTTGCCCGGTCTGCCGGGGCTGCCCAGATGACGCGACCTGGCCCGCCAGCGCGCCGCGTCGTCTGGACGCCAGGCGTTCGCGGTTAGACTGGCGACCCGTGATGATCACCCTCGAACGTGTCACCAAGCAGTACAAGTCGTCGGCCCGACCCGCGCTGGACAACGTCAGCCTCAAGATCGACAAGGGTGAATTCGTCTTTCTGATCGGTCCGTCCGGTTCCGGCAAGTCGACGTTCATGCGGCTGCTGCTGGGGGCCGAAACGCCGACCAAAGGTGACGTCCGCGTCTCGAAGTTTCACGTCAACACGCTGCCCGGACGGCACGTACCCAAGCTGCGGCAGGTTCTGGGGTGCGTGTTCCAGGACTTCCGGCTGCTGCAGCAGAAGACGGTGTTCGAGAACGTCGCGTTCGCCCTCGAGGTCATTGGGAAGCGGGCAGACGTGATCAACCGAGTGACGCCGGACGTGCTGGAGATGGTCGGGCTGTCCGGAAAGGCCGGCCGGCTGCCGCATGAACTGTCCGGCGGCGAGCAGCAGCGGGTGGCCATCGCGCGCGCCTTCGTCAACCGGCCGTTGGTCTTGCTGGCCGATGAGCCCACCGGAAACCTCGACCCGGAGACCAGTAACGACATCATGGATCTGCTCGAACGGATCAACCGCACCGGGACCACGGTCCTGATGGCGACCCACGACCACCACATCGTCGACTCGATGCGGCAGCGCGTGGTCGAGCTGTCGTTGGGCAGGTTGGTGCGCGACGAACAGCGCGGTGTCTACGGGATGGACCGCTAAGTGCGCTTCAGCTTTCTTTTCAACGAGGTCCTGACCGGCTTCCGTCGCAATGTGACGATGACGATCGCGATGATTCTCACGACCGCCATCTCGATCGGGCTGTTCGGCGGCGGGCTGCTGGTGGTCCGGTTGGCCGACCACTCGCGCAGCATCTATCTCGACCGCGTCGAGACGCAGGTCTTTCTGACCAACGATGTCTCGGCCAACGACATGACGTGCGAGAGCCCGCAATGTAAAGCGTTGCGCGAGAAGATCGAGAAGCGCAACGACGTCAAGTCGGTGCGGTTTCTCAACCGCCAGGACGCCTACAACGACGCCATCCGCAAGATCCCTCAGTTCAAGGATCTGGCCAGCAGGGACGCCTTCCCGGCGTCGTTCATCGTCAAGCTGGAAAACCCTGCGCAGCATGAAGAATTCGACGCCGCGATGCAGGGCCAGCCTGGGGTCGATCATCTGCTGAATCAGAAGGAGCTGATCGACCGGCTCTTCGCGGTGCTCGACGGGTTGTCCAGCGCCGCCTTCGCCGTCGCGCTGGTCCAGGCGGTCGGAGCAATCCTGTTGATTGCCAACATGGTTCAGGTCGCGGCATACACCCGGCGTACCGAGGTCAGCATCATGAGACTGGTCGGCGCCACGCGCTGGTACACCCAGCTGCCGTTCCTGGTCGAGGCGATAGTGGCGGCGACGCTCGGTGTTCTCATCGCGATCGTCGGGTTGATCGTGGTGCGAGCACTGTTCCTCGACAGTGCATTGCGCCAGTTCTATCAAGCGCATCTCATTGCCAAGGTCGACTACGCCGACATTCTGTACATCTCGCCGTTGCTGCTGTTGGTCGGCGTGGCGATGGCCGGCGTGACGTCGTACGCCACGTTGCGCCTCTACGTGCGGCGGTAGCGGTGGCCAAGAAGTCGCCCAACAAATCCGGGCCGGCCCGGCAGATCTTGGCGACCAACCGCAAGGCCCGGCACAACTACTCGATCCTGGACGTGTTCGAGGCAGGGGTGGTTTTGCTCGGCACTGAAGTTAAAAGTTTGCGGGATGGCAAGGCCTCGCTGGCCGACGCCTACGCGACCGTCGACGACGGCGAGGTTTGGCTGCGTAACCTGCACATTCCGGAATATCACCACGGTAGCTGGACCAACCATGAGCCGCGCCGCAACCGGAAACTACTTCTCCACAGGCGCCAAATCGATGTACTCATCGGCAAAATCAAGGATGGTAACCTCGCGCTCGTTCCGTTGTCGCTGTATTTCTTCGAAGGAAAAGTCAAGGTGGAGCTTGCATTAGCGCGTGGTAAGCAAGCCCACGACAAGCGGCAGGACATGGCCAAGCGCGACGCCCAACGTGAAGTGATTCGCGAATTGGGCAGGCGATCCAAGGGCATGAGCTGATCGGGGCGGCGTACGCCCAGCTTTCCGCAGTCAGCTACGGCGTCAGTGATTTCGTCGGGGGTGTAGCTTCCCGGCGCGCGGCTGCGCTGCGCATCATGCTGGTGACATACCCGCTTGCCACGCTGTTGCTGGCGGTGCTGGCGGTTACCGCCGGCGGACCCATCCATGCGGGCGCGGTGCTGTGGGGTTCGCTCTACGGGATCAGCCAGGCGATCGGGGTCTACTGGTTCTATGCGGCCGTCAGCGCCGGACCGATCTCGGTGGTCTCACCGCTGGCCGCGGTGCTCAACGCGGCGGTTCCGGTCGCGGTCGGCGTGGCGCTCGGCGAGCGACCGGGCGCCACTGCGTCGGTCGGCGTGGTGCTGGCGATGCTCGCGGTGATCCTGGTCAGCCGTGAGTCGCCGGACGACGAAGATCGTTCGGACACACAGATTCACCAGCAAGGTCGCCTGGCTGACGGTCGGCTCGGGCGTGGCGTTCGGACTGGATTTCGTCCTGCTGCACCAGGCGCCGGTGGAATGCCGGATGTGGCCGTTGTTCTTCGCCCGCGCGGCGGCGACCGTTCTGGTGATCGGGGTGGCGGCGGCGAGCAAGAATCTCGAGCTGCCGTCCAGCACGCCGTTGCGGTTGGCGGTCCTCGCGGCGCTGCTGGACACCTGCGCCAACGTCAGCATGCTGATGGCGATCCAGAAATGGATGCTGTCGTTGGCCAGCATCCTGATCTCGCTGTACCCGGCGACGACGGTCGTCTTGGCGATCATCGTGCTGCGCGAGCGGCTGACCCGCTGGCAGGCAATCGGCATGGTGCTGGCCGCGATATCGGTGAGCATGATCGCCGCCGCCTGACCTCCCTGCCGGAACTTACGATTGCCTGGGTGAAGACAGCGGAGACGATGAGGCAGTAATACGGGAGTTGTCGACAGCGGTCGAACGCAGTCCAGACGCACTGGAGTTGCGCTTGCATCTGGCCCAACTGCTTGCCGAACGCGGTCGCTACGTAGAGGCACTCGGTCATTGCACCGCGGCGCTGAACCAGGATGCCGGCAACGCGGCCGCCTTGGCCTTGCTTCAGCGGTGCAGCGCTGCGCTGGCGGCGGCTGACGCTGCTCCCGGCGGCGAGCGACCGCAGGTTGGCGGCACCTTCGATTGGTCGAGCGCAGAAAAAGAAGTGGCCGATATCGTCCAACCGGCCTTTGTCGAGGCACCCCCGGACGCCGTCAACGAGACCGATTTCGACGTCGTTCGGCAGGGCAAGGTCGGGCTGGCCGATGTCGCCGGCATGTCGGCGGTCAAGGAGCAGTTGGAGTTGTCGCTGCTGGGGCCGATTCGACATCCCGAGTTGATGAAGGCCTACAAGGTGTCGGCTCGCGGCGGCATGCTTCTCTACGGGCCGCCGGGTTGCGGCAAGACCTACATCGCCAAGGCAATCGCCGGGGAACTGGGGGCGAACTTCTACCAGGTGGGTATCGCCGACGTTCTGCATCGATGGCTCGGAGAAAGCGAGCGCAGCATCCGTGGTGTTTTCGACACCGCTCGTCGTAACAATCCGTGCGTGTTGTTCTTCGACGAGGTGGATGCGCTGGGGCACAAGCGTTCTGCGCTCAGTGGGAGCGCCGGCATTCGCACTGTCGTCAACACTCTTCTGGAAGAACTGGATACGGTCAGCTCCAGCAACGACGGGGTTTACGTGCTCGGGGCCACCAACGCCCCGTGGGATGTCGATCCCGCGTTGCGGCGGCCGGGTCGATTCGACCGGATGATTTTTGTCGGCCTTCCGGACGCCGAGGCCAGAGCCGCCATCGCACGGTTCCATTTGCAGGACCGACCGCTGTCGGGGATCGACGTCACGTCGATCGCTAATCGGACCGAGGGCTTCTCCGGCGCTGACCTCGCTCATGTTTGTGATACCGCAACGCAGTTGGCGATGGCCGACTCGATACGCAGCGGCCAGGTTCGTCCGGTGACGATGGCTGATGTCGACAGCGCGATCGCGCAGATCCGGCCGAGCGCCGGGCCCTGGTTCGAGACGGCGCGCAACGTCGTCGAGTTCGCCAACAATGACGGAACGTATGATGACTTGGCAAAGTATTTGCGCCACAGGAAATTTCGGTGAGCTCGGAGCGCGGACGCGGAAGACCAGTCAGCCGGTGGCGCTCATGTTGTGCGGGCCTACCTCGAGACCGGGAACTTCGAGCGCGCGCGTGAACTGTTGCGTGATTTGCTGTCGCAGAACCCGAGCAATCCGGATCTGCTCAAGCTCGACGCTCACACCGAATACATGCTGGAGAATTACCCCGCGAAGTGAGCAGAGTGCGCTGGCGGCGCTGGCGATCGAACCTGCTGACGAGTGGGCGATGCGACTATATGCCCTCGCGCTCGATGGTCTCGGGCGCGAGGACGAGGCACTGCGGATGGCATGGCGAACCGCAATCGCCAACCCGAATCTCCCTGTCACACACTGGCTTTACGCGCGGCTACTGTATGGAGCCCGGAAGATCGGTGCCGCGCTGGTGGTGGTAGACGAGGCGTTGCGCCTGAAGCCGGCGTACGTGGAGGCCTTGTCGCTGCGGGGCGCGATTCTCAAGGGACTGGGTCGGATCGACGAATCCAGTGCAGTCTTATCGACAAGCGTTGGTTCTGGATCCGGAAGATGCGATCGCACTGCATAATCTGGCCTTCAACCGGCTTCGGCGCGGCAGATTCTCGGCCGTCACTGCAAGGGTTACTCGGTGCGGCGCGGCATCGACCCGAAGCTGGGGGACTTGGCGCGAGTGAATATCGGCGTCGTGCTGGCCAAGATGCTGAGCCGCGCGGCTGTGCTCTGCGCGGCCCTCGGTGTGGCGGTGCTCGTGGTCGGGGTCGCGGCCTCCGATGGTGCTGCCGACGGCGCAACCGCGCGTGGTGGCCGGGCTCATCACTGCGGCGTTGATAGTGGCCCTGACGTGGACGGCGCGGGTCGTGCCGCGGCGGGTGGTGAAATCCGTGCTGCGCAAACGGCCGTCCATCGTCATCCGTGTCGTCCATGCGCTGCTGGCGGTAGGGGTCGGGTTGTGGATCACGGTGCTCGGCGGAGCGGCGTGGTCGATTGCCGCGGGTCTCGGCCTCGGGGTGTTCAGCCTGTATTTCATCAAGGTCGATCCCTGAGCGACGGCGCGCGGCTTAGGATCCGATCATGTCGCGACCGGTCACCATTCTCGACAAGTCCGAGGTGTTGTCGGGTCTGTTCGGCACCTGGGACAGCCTCGATGACATTGCTGACCGGACTGTCCGAGCAGCAGTGGCAGACACCGACGCCGCTGCCCGGCTGGTGCGTGCACGACGTCGTCGCCCACATGATCGGCACCGAGTCGATCGCTGCAGGGGCTCGGCGCGCCCGACGCCGACATCGATCTGACGACGCTGGACCACGTCCGCAACGACGTCGGCGCGGCCAACGAAGTCTGGGTCCGTCACCTCAGCTCGGAGTCCGGAGATGCTCTGCTGCAACGGTTCCGCTCGGTCACGGCGGCTCGGTGCGATGTGTTGTCCGCCATGTCGGTCGACGATTGGAATGCGCCGACTCCCAGCCCGGTCGGCCTGGAGAGTTTCGGCAGGTTCATGCGGGTGCGGCTCTTCGATTGCTGGATGCATGAGCAGGACATCCGCGACGGCACCGGTTTGCCGTCGTCGGATGCGGAGCTCAGCGGCCCGGCCGCGCGGCTGTCGCTCGACGAGATCGCCGCCACGATGGGCTACGTCGTCGGCAAACTCGGCAAAGCGCCCGAAGGATCGCGGGTCGCCATCGAGCTGACCGGCCCGCTGGCGCGGACCATCCGGGTCGCCGTCGACGGTCGGGCCCAGGTGGTCGACGATTTCGGCGGAGCTCGACCCGACCGCGTCAATCCGCCTCGACGGCCTGCTGTTGGCCCGACTGGCCGGCGGGCGCACCGACGACACGGCCGGTGTCGAGCTCGGCGGGGACACCGAGGTCGGCGCGCGCATCGTCGAGCATCTCAATTTCGTGATCTGAGCCGGGATGAATGGTCGCTGACCTGCGTTGAAAAACGCGTACTATGAATTGTCTTGCCGAAAATCGGCAGGGGTGCGAGGGGCTGAACGGTTTCGACTTCGCGCATCGAATCAAGGGAAGCGTGCCGGTGCAGGCAAGAGACCACCGTAAGCGTCGTTGCAACCATATAAGCGCCGATTCTCATCAGCGCGACTACGCACTCGCTGCCTAAGCGACTGCGTGTCTGTCAGACCGGGAGCGCCCTCGGCCCGGACCCTGGCATCAGCTAGAGGGACAAACCCACGGGTTCGGTCGCGGGACCTGTGGGGACATCAAACAGCGACTGGGATCGTCATCTCGGCTTGTTCGCGTGACCGAGAGATCCGAGTAGAGGCATAGCGAACTGCGCACGGAGAAGTCTTGAGGGAATGCCGTAGGACCCGGGTTCGATTCCCGGCAGCTCCACCGAGAAGAAGCTGGTCAGGGCCACAAGCTCTGGCCAGCTTTTCTTAGTGACGTCCCAGTCCCGTATTGCGCGGGTGCGCTGGGGCTTCTCAGCGAATTGATCAGTCGAGTGACGTGAACACTGTCTAATGAGCCGATGGGGTGGATCAACGGCGGTTCAACTGCTTGTAGAACGAGCCCATGGGAGCGACAGGCGATGGCCGATGAATGACGTGCACGAAACGGGCGCTGAGCAAAGTGCCGGCGGTCACCCTGGGCTTTTGGGTCATAAAGATATTGGCGACGACGCTCGGTGAGACGGGTGGCGACACCGTGACCATGACGCTGGATTGGGGTTATCTCGCCGGCGTCGCGCTTTTCGGGGCCCTGCTGGTGGCGCTCGTTGTCGTGCAGATCGTCGTCAAGCGCTTCCACCGATCCTGTACTGGGCGACGATCGTCGCCTCGACGACGTTCGGCACGACGTTGGCCGATTTCGCCGACCGCTCGCTCGGGATCGGCTACACGGGTGGATCGGTTCTGCTGTTGTTTGCCTGTTGACCATCCTGGGGCTGTGGCATCGGTCGGAGGGAACGGTGTCGGTGAATACCGTTTCGACGCCGAAAGTCGAGGCTTTTTATTGGGCCACGATCACGTTTTCCCAGACTCTGGGCACCGCCCTCGGCGATTGGCTGGCCGACACTCGCGATTTCGGTTATGAACGCGGTGCGCTGGTATTCGCCGCCGCTCTCATGGCGGTCGTCGCCTTGTATTACTGGACCGCGGATATCGCGTGTCGCCTTGTTTTGGCTCGCATTCATCCTGACTCGGCCTCTGGGCGCAACCGTGGGGGACTTCATTGACAAGCCAGTCACCGACGGCGGCCTGGCCTTGAGCCGCCCGCTGGCCTCGGCGGTCATCGCGGCACTCATCGTCGTGCTGCTCGTCATCGTGCCGCAACGTCCAGGACGTCACCCCGGCCGGGAACGTCCTGCAGGGGCGGGAGCGCAATCGGAAGGCGCCCGCGAACACTCGACCGGCCCAACGAGTTGATGCCATTTATAGCTTCAGCTCTACTAAATGCGTGATGTGAGCGGCTTTTACGGGTCGCTACGATTACTTCGCGGTGCCGGTTGGCCGGATGCCGCGGTTTGGACGAGCGACCAGTAGTTTCTTTCACGCTCGGTCAGCTCGTTTGACGTGATGGCACCGAAGGCGGCGGCGTCGCGCTCGAATCGGACCGACGCATCGGGCAGCGCGTCTGGGCCCTCGAGCCTAAAACAGCTCGGTGCGAGCGGACCGAATAGCAGGGCGCGGTGCAGGTGCGGCCAGTTATCGAGCTGCGGTTCGACCCCGGCGGCTCGAGCGAAGGTGAGAGCGGCCAGGTTCATCCGAGTTTTCTGGGACGCCCCTCGTTGCGAGCGGTAAGCGTTGATCGACAGTCGCTGGTCGGTTTCAGTTGTCGCCGCGATCGTGCCGCCCCACGTATATGCGATCCATCTGGCCTGAAGTTCCAGCGGCACAAAGTATCCGCCCGACTGGTCCCACATGCCCATGAAGGCCAGCCCGGGGAGGTCAGGGTGGAACGTGTAACGGTCGGCGTCTAGGTGTACTGCGTCGAGGTTGACTACGTCGCGGATGCTTTCACTCAGAAACGGTAGGCACAGATCGAACCCAGTGCCGAGGACAATCCCGTCGAACTCCTCGGCATGCCCGTCGGCGAATGTCACGGTCGCATCCGTGATGGATTTCATCCAGGGGCGCACGGTAATTCGCCCCTCGGCCACGAGCGGTAGGTACTGCTGATTGAGGGTGATCCCGGCGGCGAAAAGCGACGGGTCGGGCGCGGGTGCGCCGTACTGCTCCGGACTTCCGCCAGCCTCGACCACGTTCTCCTTCAACTGCCGGTCGATCTCGGCTTCTGGGAGAGTCTCGCTCGCAAGGGTTCCGTATCGGGTGAAGATCCGGTGATCGGACGGGACTCCGCCGGCGAACTTCGGTAGGACGTACCGCTGTCGGCGCTGGGTTACCACAACGCGTGCTGCGCCGAGCTGGGCGAGTTCGGCGGCAATCTCGAGGGCGCTGACAGCGCAGCCTGCCACGAGAACCCGCTTGCCTTGATATGGAGCGGGCCCTCTGTAGTGGTAGGTGGAGATCACTCCGGCCGAGCCGGTGAACGTGGCTAGCCCTGGCACAGGGGGGATGGCGGGGGCATGGAATCTGCCACTCGCCACGACCACGCGTTCGAAGCTCTCCTCGAGGCCCGCGTGACCGACGAGCCATCCGGCATCGTTTCGCTCGAGGAGTTCGACACGGTTGCCGAACCGGATGCGCGACGTGAGACCGAACGTGTCGGCATAGCGATGCAAGTAGTCGAGAATCTCGCGGTTTGATGGGTAGACATGGTCGCTCTGTTCTCCAGGTCGCTGAAAGCAGTCATGATGCGACTGGTGTTGGCGTGCATCGTCGGCCAAACGCCGCTGCGCCCAATGAGTCCCGTCCACTGGCCGCCCAGCTTCGGTGCTTGCTCGAAGATCGTCGGTTCGAATCCTTGCGAGAGCAGCCAGCGCGCCGCGACTAGCCCGCCGGGTCCAGCCCCGATGACGGCGACCGTTGGCGTCATCGAGGAACTGTCGCATGGCCGGGCTAAGCCCGTCCACCTGCCCACGGCGTGGGAAGAATCCCGTTCAGGACAACGGTGCTGCTCGCGACACGCGGCGATGCGCTCGCCCTCAATGGTTCGCCGACAACGCCCGCAGGGCCGGCCAGCGCGAAGTACCAGTGCTCTTCGGCGCGGCCGTCCACGGTGTATTGCAGTGCACGGGCCAGGGCGTCATTGTCGGAAGCCAGCCAGCGAGTGTTGTGTTGGCGGTCGAATTCGGCCCATGAGGGAACGGTGAATTCCTCGATGACAAGTTGGGGGTCCTCAACGCTGCGGTACAACCGCCAGCGGTAGCCGCCGGTACGTGAGCGAGACCTGCCGACTTTGAGCATCGCCGCGGTGAACTGAGGGATTCGCTCCTCGGCGACGTGATACGAGGTCGAGATCAGCACTGGCCCGTCACTGGGATCGGGCTGGAAAACCAGTGTCGGCGTGGGCCAGGCGGTCGACGTCGTCAGGTCGAGCGTGCCGGTCTCGGGACGCAGCGGAAGCACGGCCACGCTGGCCGCGGTCAGCAGAAGCACGGCAGCCGCTGCGAAAAGGGATTGCTCAAGCCCGAAATGCGCGGCAATCAGACCCCACAGATAAGACCCGAGTGCCTGGGAGCCGCTGAATACCAGCAGATACACGGCCATGCCGCGGGCCCGCACCCAGGGTGGCAGCGTCAGTTGGATGGAGGCGTTGAGCGTGGTCAGGGTGGCGATCCACGCCATGCCGCACACCAGTAGCAGCGGGATCGCCGGGCCGAACGCACCGATCGCTATCACGAACAAGCCCAGCGCATAGGCGCCGGCCGAACCTGCCAGCACGGTATTGGTTGCGAACAACCTGCGCAGATGCGCGATCAAAGCCACCCCGATGACTGCGCCGACGCCAAGAGTGGCGAGCACCAGGCCGTAACCGCAGGAGTTCATGTGCCAGTGGTGTGCGGCCGTGATCGGCAACAGAGCCCACAACGCGGAGGCGGGGAACGCGAACAGCGCCGACGCGCAGCAGGATCCGGCGAGTGACTGGTCCGTGGCGGACCCATCGCAGTGCGGCCAGGACCGAGAGCCCGATGCTTTCGCGCTCACTCAGCGGTGTGCAACCGGGTCGCTTCCAGGACCACAGCGCGACGATGATCGCGGCGAAGGAGACCGCGTTGAGGGCGAACACCGCGGCCGGCCCGGCCACCAGGACCACGACCCCGGCCAGGGCAGGTCCGATTGCGCGGGCCACGTTGACCGTGACGCTGCCCAGCGATGCCGCGGCAGGTATCTGTTCGCGCGGAACGAGTTCGGGCTGGATCGCCTGCCACGCTGGGGCGGTCAGCGCTGAGCCGCAGCCGATGGCCACGGTGAAGCCCAGGAGCCAGGTCGGGGTCAGCACCCCGGTGAACGCCAGGGCGGCCAGCACCGCGGCCGCGAGCACCGCATAGCTTTGTACGACGATGAGCAGCCGTCGCCGATCAAACAGATCGGCGAACACGCCGCCCAATAGCCCCAATACCAATGTCGGTGTGAGCGAGGCGGTTTGAACGAGTGCGACGGTAGTCGCGCTGCTGTGGTGCTCGACCAGAAACCATTGGGCGCCGACGGTTTGCATCCAGGTGCCGATGTTGGATACCAGTTGCGCGATGAACAAGTTACGGTAAATCGAAATCTTCAGTGGCCCCCATGCCGAGGTGTCCTCGGATGGAGATCTCAGACCACCGCTGCCCTCGATCACCGCCGTCATGCGCCGCTACTCCCTCAATTCTTCGATCCTCGACCTGTATGAATAACCCTGCGGGTTACAACCGGGACGCAGCACGAATACTTCCTATTTCCGCCCGACACACAGAATGGACGCACCCCATGCCACTCGCACGCATCGACCTCATCGAAGGCAAGTCAGCGGAGTACCGCCGAACCATCGCAGATGTCGTGTACGACAAGATGATCGAATGTCTGGGCGTGCCCGAGGACCGCTTCCAGACCATCACCGAGCACAAGGCGGAGAACTTCTTCTTCGACGCCGACTATCTGAACATCCGACGATCTGAGAACTGCATCTTCATCCAGCTGATTTTTCTCGATGTCGCCAGCCCTGAACAGAAAGCTGCGTTCTACAAAGCCGTTGTCGACCAGTTGCATGACAAGTTGCAGGTGCGGCGCGAGGACGTGTTCTTCAACCTCGTGACGGTTCAGCCCGCAGATTGGTCCATGGGCAACGGCCAAGCCACCTACATCAACGGGGTGCCGACGGACCGTCTCGATCCCAACTCAGTCGAGGGCTGACCCGCTCAATTCCCGGTGGGGATTGTGGCCACATCGTCGGCGGCGACCTCGTAGCCGAGGTCATCGATGAAAGCGACGTGGACCGGCCGTTCCGTGCGCCGCGCCTTACGAACCATGGTCGGACCCTCGGCGCGGGGGAGGTGCTGATCGCCCCATTGCTGAAGGGCGCCGATCAGAACGTGCAGTTCGCGGCCGGCAGGAGTCAGGTGGTACGAGGGGCGCCGACGCTGACCGGGTTCCTGGTAGGACTCTTTGGTCATGACGCCGTACTCGACGAGGGTAGCCAGGCGGTCGGCAAGCCGGTCGGGAGGCAGCCCGAGATTGCGTTCAAAGTCAGCGAATCGCGTGGTACCCAGGAGGGCTTCGCGCAGGATCAGTATCGTCCAGCGTTCGCCGAGCACCGTCATGCTCCGCGCGACCGAGCACTTCCAATCGTCGACTTTTTTTGCCACCACTTCGACAAGGTTAGCCATCTGGCTTGGTTTATTCAAGTCAGGTGAGCCGAAGCACGCCCGCGTCGATACCCAGCATGTCGCACTACTGTTCATCGACGCGGAGCGTCCTCGCCCTTCCCGACGGGATGGATGTCAGTGCCGAGCCAGCCACGCCAGGGTGTACTCGGCGATCTCGCGCCAGCCAGAGTCGAAGACCAGAGAGTGCCCGCGGTCGGGGAACACGTGGTAATCGGTGATTGCCCGGGAACCGGCGTAGAGCTCGGACGCCTGGCGCGTGACGACCTCGGGGACTTGGTGGTCTTTGCCTCCGCCGGTGATCAGCAGGGGCCCGCGATCGTTCGTTGTGGTGTCTACCGCGGCCGGTGAGTGGGGATCCTTTTTGGCTGAGGTCGCCTCGAAAAGTGGCTTACCGGGGCCTGGAATGCTCCATCGCCGAAAGAGCACGCGCGCTTCGTCTTTCGAGATGGCGTTGGCGAAGCTGTATCGGAACTGCCGCTCGGTCAACGCGACCGCGGCATTCCGGTTGGACTTCTTGCGCAGGATGGGTAGGGCGGCCCTGATCTGACTGAGCGGAACCTTGGTGACACCTTTCGGGGGGCCGGGGTCGATTGCGACTGCGTGGCTTGCCAATCCGGCGGCCAGGAGTTGCTGGGCGATCAAGCCGCCGAAGGAATGGCCGACGACGACCGGGCGCTGCGGAAGGTCGACGATGATCTTCGTGTAGTGCTCGGCGATGTCAGCAAGGCCGTAGCCCGCAACTTTGGACGCATCGCGCCGGGTGGCCTCCACGGTGGCGCCGTCGCCCGGCCAGCCCGGCGCCAGCGGCTGGTAGCCGGCGTCCCGGTAGAGCGTGACCCAGGGATCCCAGGCCGAGGAATGGACCCACAGACCGTGGATGAAGACGACGGGTTGAGCAGACATTCGAGCTCCTTTGATTGTTCATGCGTTGAGACGCTGCATGTCCGTTCACTTGGATTTTCCAAGTGAATTGCCGCGCCGAAATTCGTTTGGCTAGCAGCGGAACCGCCAGCGAGAGGGACCGTGACAGCGCCGATCCGCTAGAAAGGCGCACTTCAACCGATAATTCTCGTGCCGTGTCGCGCCTCGCTCCGATCCGCATCGATCGGACCGCTCGCTTGGCCACCGGTCCAACATATCGCATCAGACTAGACAAATCAAAGTTAGCGGCCTACCGTTCGGCCATGCCCTTCATCGACGCCTTCACACCAACGCACCTTCAGCTGATCGAAGAGTCACCCTCGCTGTGGCGGGTCATCTTCAACAACCCGCCGGTCAACGTCATCGGACCCGACATGATGCGCGACTTGAAAGAACTACTCACCGAGCTGGAATCGAACGACACCGTCAACGTGGTGGTGTTCGAGAGTGCCGACCCGGACTTCTACCTGGCGCATTACGACCTAGCAGCCGATCCTGCAGTGGCCGAGGCGCTTCCGAGCCCCACGGGGTACGCCGCGTGGGTCGATATCACCGTGCGGATCAGCAAGCTGTCCGCCGTCACGATCAGCGCCTTGCGCGGCATCGCACGCGGGGCCGGGAGTGAATTCGCGTTGGCCACCGACATTCGCTTCGCCAGCCGTGAGAAAGCAGTCCTGGGCCAGATGGAAGTCGGCTTCGGCGCGGTGCCCGGCGGCGGGGCGGCGGGACGCCTGCCGGCGCTGGTCGGTCGCGGTAGGGCCTTCGAGATCCTGCTCGGAGGTGCTGATTTCGACGCAGAGACCGCCGAACGGTATGGCTACGTCAATCGTGCAATTCCCGACGTCGATTTCGTGGCGTTCGTCGACGACTACGCCGGCCGGGTGTCACGCTGGGACCACCGTGCGCTCAGCGAGATAAAAGCTTTCGTCAACAAGTACACCCGACTGCCCGATGCCGAGTATCCGCTGCACTCCGACGCTTTCTGGGGAGCGGTCGGGACGCCCGGATTCCAATCAGTCACCAAGGCGTTGTTCGACGGCGGCCTGCAACAGAAGTCCACCCTGGAGTACCACCTGGGCGCTGACATCGCCGACGTCGCCCGCGCCACCCACTCCTGAAGCAATGCGAGTCAGAAGTCCTACACCACAACACAACTCACGGAGGATCGCATGACCATTGTCACGGGCAGCTCACGGTGGTACGGCTCGTTCCTGGAAGGCGCCGGCAACCTGGCCACCGAGACCACTGACACCATCCGCAACGCTCCCTACACCTACGCCAGCCGATTCGAAGGTGCATCGGGGGCGATCCCCGAGGAGCTGTTGGTGACTGGCCATGCCGGCTGCTACAACCACGCCCTTGCCAATATCGCACGCAAGAACGGTGTCGCCGTCGAGTCCATCACCACGACCGCGCAGCTGACGATGGGTACCGACAACCAGGGTCCCGACGGCCATGGCTATTCCGTAGAGGGAATTCATCTCATTGTGCGGGCCGACCTGCCCGACATCACCGACGAGAAGTTCCAAGAGATCGCCGACGACGCCAGAAGGCTGTGCTCGATCTCCAAGATCCTGCGAGTCCCGATCACGCTGGACGCCACCCGCATCGCTTCGCCCGCAACCAACTAGGGGAAGCGTCCGCAAGTTGCCGTGACCCGGCATCGTTTCGCCTGCTGTGCCCAAGCCCCGTACTCTTCGACGGTGAGCGCGATCGACCCGGACAAGCTCGACATGTGCCTGCAGGTGCTGGCCGACGTCGAGTCGTTGCCGCCCGAGCACCCCGACGCCGTTGCGGTGCGTCGGGCCACTGCGGGCATCTTCAAGTCGGTGCGCAAAGCCCGCCGTCACGCCAAGCGCGACGCTGTGGCGGCCGCCGATCACGCCGTCATCGCCGCCACCGCCACCGGTGCGCCCGGCCGCATCGACGACGAGACCGCGGGCCTGCCCTTGGTGTCCACCGCGGCCGGGGCCACCGCCGGCACCCTGCTGCGGTCGCGGGCCTGCTACATGTGCAAGACCCACTACACGCTGGTCGACGCGTTCTACCACCAGCTCTGCCCGGAGTGCGCGGCGTTCAGTCATGCCAAGCGCGACGCCCGGACCGACCTCACCGGCAGGAAAGCTCTGCTCACTGGCGGCCGCGCCAAGATCGGCATGTACATCGCGCTGCGCCTGCTGCGCGATGGCGCGCACACGACCATCACCACCCGCTTTCCGAACGACGCCGTTCGGCGCTTCGCCGCGATGCCCGACAGTGCCGACTGGCTGCACCGGCTGCGCATCGTCGGCATCGACCTGCGGGATCCCGCCCAGGTCGTCGCGCTCGCGGACTCAGTCGCCGCCCAGGGCCCACTGGACATTCTGATCAACAACGCCGCCCAGACTGTCCGGCGAGCCCCCGGCTCCTACGCAGCTCTCGTCGAGGCGGAGCGGACCCCGGCAGCGGAACTCGTCGACGTGGTCACCTTCGACCGGGTCAGCGACGCCCATCCCTCGGCGCTGGCCGGCAGCCTTGCCGAGCACCAGAAACCGCACGCCGTAACGGAACTCGCACTGGCAGCCCGCAGCGCGTCCCCGGACCGGATTGCCGCGGGCACCGCAATCGACGCCGGTGGCCTGCTGCCCGACACGGCATCGATCAACAGCTGGACCCAACGCGTGCACGAGGTGGACGCGATGGAGCTACTCGAAGTTCAGCTCTGCAACCAAACCGCGCCGTTCATCCTGGTGAGTCGGCTGCGCCCGGCGATGGCCGCTGCACCCTCACGTCGGACGTACGTCGTGAACGTGTCGGCCATGGAGGGACAGTTCGGTCGGGCCTACAAGGGTCCGGGGCATCCGCACACCAACATGGCGAAAGCCGCGCTGAACATGCTCACCCGCACCAGCGCGGCCGAAATGCTCGAGCAGGACGGCATTCTCATGACCGCTGTCGACACGGGCTGGATCACCGACGAGCGACCGCACCCGACCAAGCTGCGGCTCGCCGAGGAGGGGTTCCACGCCCCGCTCGACCTGGTCGACGGCGCCGCCCGCGTGTACGACCCGATCGTCCGGGGGGAGGCAGGCGAAGATCTGCACGGCTGTTTCCTCAAGGACTATTCGCCGAGCAACTGGTAGCTGGGTAGCCTGAGGACATTCCCATCCAAGGCGAGGCCGGCAGCCCGATCCGAGTGGCCGTACTGGCGCCGATCGCTTGGCGAACGCCACCGCGTCACTACGGGCCGTGGGAGCAGTTCGCCTCGCTCCTGACCGAGGGGTTGGTCGCCGCGGGCCATCACGTGACGCTGTTCGCCACCGCGGACTCGATCACTACGGCGGCGTTGCACGCAACCACGCCGTCCGGGTGGTCTGAAGATGCGTCTATCGACGCGAAGGCCGCCGAATGTGTGCACATCGCTTCGGTTTTCGAGCGTGCGAGGGAGTTCGACATCATCCACAACGGTTTCGACTTCCTGCCGCTCACCTACAGCGGCCTCGTCGCGACGCCGGTAGTCACCACCATTCACGGCTTCTCCTCCGACCGAATCGTTCCCGTCTACGAGCGCTATGACAGCGCAGGCGCATACGTGTCGATCAGCGACGCCGATCGGCACCCGAATCTGCACTACGCCGCCACCATCCATCACGGAATCGACATCGACGAGTTCGCGGTCCATCCCAAGCCCGGCGAGCACCTGCTGTTCTTCGGGCGGATCCACCCCGACAAGGGAACCGCCGACGCGATCGAGGTCGCCCGGCGGTGTGGTCGTCGCCTCGACATCGCGGGGATCGTCCAGGACGAGGAGTACTTCCGCACAGAGGTCGCACCGCACGTCGACGGCGAGAACGTCCGCTACCTCGGGCCCGTTGATGCCTCTACGCGCGCGGAGGTTTTGGGTAACGCGCACGCGCTGCTCCACTTGATCGGCTTCGACGAGCCGTTCGGCTACAGCGTCGTCGAGGCGATGGCGTGTGGCACACCGGTGATCGCCAACTCGAGAGGCTCGATGGGCGAACTGATCTCACACGGGACCACCGGCTTTCTCGTCCATGACATCGATTCGGCGGTGACCGCGGTCGCTGCAGCGGGCGAACTCGACCGGCCCATGATCGCCCAATCAGCAGCCGACCGCTTCACGGTCGCCACCATGATCGACAAGTACGTCACGGTCTACCGAGACGTCATGGCGGATCGGACATGATGGTGCCGCACGATTCTGCGTGGTGGAAATCTGCCGTCGTCTACCAGATCTATCCGCGCAGCTTCGCCGACTCGAACGGCGACGGGATCGGCGACCTGGTCGGCATCATCGGGCGACTCGAGTACCTCCGGGCGCTCGGTGTCGACGTGATCTGGCTGTCACCGATCTACCGATCGCCCCAGGCTGACAATGGTTACGACATCAGTGACTACCACGACATCGACCCGCTGTTCGGCACCCTGGCCGAATTCGACACGTTGCTCGACAAGGCGCACGGACTCGGGATGAAGCTGGTGATGGACCTCGTCGTCAACCACACCTCGGATGAGCACCCGTGGTTCGTCGAGTCGCGGTCCTCGCGCAACAACCCGAAGCGGAGTTGGTATATCTGGCGTGACGCTCGTAACGACGCCGAGCCGAACAACTGGGGCTCCTTCTTCTCCGGTCCGGCGTGGCAGTGGGATCCCGCCACCGGCCAGTACTATCTGCATCTGTTCGACCGCAAGCAGCCCGACCTGAATTGGGAGAACCCGCAGGTACGAAAAGCGGTGCAGGACATCATGGTCTGGTGGCTCGATCGCGGCGTCGACGGCTTCCGGATGGACGTCATCAATTTCATCTCCAAGGCCGAAGGGCTGCCCGACGCACCGGCGATCCCTGGACACCCGTTCGTCATCGCCTTCGAGGGGTTCGCCGACGGACCGCACGTGCATGACTACATCGCCGAGATGACCCACGAGGTCTTCCAAGGGCGCGACGGCGACTACATCACCATCGGAGAGATGCCCGGCGTGACGCCCGAACAGGCGCGGCTCTATACGGATCCGGCTCGGGGAGAGCTGAACATGGTCTTCCAGTTCGAGCACGTGTGCGTTGATCAAGGCCCGACCGACAAATTCGACTACCGCGGTCTCGACTTGGTCATCCTGAAGAAGTCGCTGCACCGGTGGCAGGCTGCCCTGGCGGACACCGGTTGGAACAGCCTGTATTGGAACAACCACGACCAACCGCGCGTCGTCTCCCGCTTCGGCGACGACGATCCCGGCTACTGGGCGGCTTCCGCCAAGGCGCTCGCCACGATCCTGCACGGCATGCGCGGCACTCCGTTCGTCTATCAGGGCGAGGAACTCGGCATGACGAACTACCCGTTCCGGAATCCGCAGGACCATAAGGATCTCGAGGCGGTGAACTACTACAACCTGGTCGTCGAATCGGGCGGCGACGAGCGTGCGGCCCTGGCCGGCCTGGCAAAAATCAGTCGCGACAACGCTCGAACACCGATGCAATGGGGCGCGGGGCCGAACGCCGGCTTCACTTCTGGTGATCCGTGGCTGTCGGTCAACCCGAACTACACCTGGCTCAATGCCGCGGCCCAGATCGAGGCAGTGCATTCGGTTTTCGCGCACTACCAAGCGCTCATTCGTCTGCGTCACGAATCGGCCGTTGTGGTCGACGGCGAGTTCACGCCGCTGATGGAGGAGGATTCGCAGATCTGGGCGTACACCAGAACCACATTCGACGCGAGACTCCTCGTGATCGCCAACTGCGGACGCGATCCACGGACCGTGGACATCGGCTCAGAATGGATCGGGGCTGAACTGCTGCTTGCCAACCTTGGCGGCACGCCAGCCACGTTGACGTCGACGTCCCTGGTCCTTGCGGGTTGGGACGCGCGTATCTACTCAGGCCGCGTTGGTGTCGATGCCGGCCGGTTCTGAACGGAAAACGAGCTGAATAACGTTGGCCGGGTTGACCGCAGCCGCCTTGCGCAGCACATCGTTGGGAAGAGAGAGCCGGAACACTTTCTTCCACGCTGAGCCGACCTGTTTGACCATCGGTCCGCTGACGTAGGTCAGGCCGTAGCGGTCGAACAGGTCTTGCACCTTCGGCGCGATTTCCTGGTAGCGATTGCTCGGCAGATCGGGGAACAGGTGATGTTCGATCTGGAAGGACAGATTGCCGGTCATGAAGTGCAGCAACCGGTTTCCGCTGATGTTCGCCGAGCCGAGCATCTGCCGCAGATACCACTCGCCGCGGGTTTCACCGTCGATCGATTTCTTCTCGTAGGTCTGAACGCCTTCCGGGAAGTGCCCGCACATGATGACCGAGTGCGTCCACACGTTGCGGACCAGATTGGCGGCCAGGTTCGCCGTCAGCGTGGTGAGCGCTGAGGGTCCCGACAGCAGCGGGTGCAGAACGTAGTCCTTGGTCACCTGCCGGCTGATCTTGGCAAGCACATCCTTGCTCTGACGGCGGAATACCTCGTTGTCCGTCCTGCCTTTGAGGAACTTGCCGATTTTGAGGTCGTAGGCCGCGATTCCGTACTGGAAGAAGCAGGCGTTGATCAGATTCCACAGCGGCTGTGCGAGGTAGAACGGCATCCACCGCTGATCCTCGTCGACCCGCATGATGCCGTAGCCGAGGTCGTCGTCCTTGCCGACGACGTTGGTGTAGGTGTGGTGTATCGCGTTGTGCGAGTGCTTCCACATGTCGGAGGGGGAGGCGTTGTCCCACTCCCAGGTGGTGGAGTGGATCTTGTTGTCGCGCATCCAATCCCATTGGCCGTGCATCACGTTGTGGCCGATCTCCATGTTCTCCACGATCTTGGCGACCGAGAGCCCGGCCGTGCCCGCCAGCCAGGCCGGCGGAAACAGTGAGAACAGCAGCACGGCGCGACTGGCCAGTTCGAGCTTGCGCTGGAATTCGATGACGTTGCGGATGTAGTCGGCGTCGCGCTCGCCACGACTGTCGAGTACCTGCTGACGGATGGCGTCGAGTTCGCGGCCGAGGTCGTCGATGTCGTCGTCGCTGAGGTGGGCGATCGGATTCTGCTGCCGGCGTTGCAGAGTGGTCATTGGAGCTCCTTAGAGGTCGATGTCGCAGGTGCCCGCAGCGGCGGACACGCAGGTTTGGATCAAGACGCCGTCACCGGGTGCGGCGGTGGTGAGGTCACCGTTGCGAAGGTCTCGAACGGCGCCCTGGCGCAGTGGTGCCACGCAGCCGAAGCAGATGCCCATCCGGCACCCCGACGGCATCAGGACGCCAGCCGCTTCGCCGGCGTCGAGCAGTGTCTGGTCGCCCGGGGTTTCGAGCACGGTCTTGGATTTGTTGAAGGTGACCGTCCCGCCTTCGCCGGCGGTCACGACGGCGGGCCGGAACCGTTCGGTGTGCAGACGCTCAGCTATGCCGTTCTCATTCCAGTGCCGCTCGAGTGCGTCGAGCATTCCCGTCGGTCCGCATGCCCATGTCTCGCGCTCGGTCAGGTCGCTGACCAGATCGCTGAGTTCGGCGGTGGTGAGCATGCCGTCGGTGTCAGTGTGTTTCTCGATCAGGCGGATTCGGCCCTGGCCGGCCAGCGTGCGCAGTTCGTCGGCGAAGATCACATCGGCGGGTGTGGGGGCGCTGTGCACGACCACACGTCGCCGACGTGCTCAGCCAGGTTGCGCAGCATGCCCATCACCGGGGTGATGCCGCTGCCCGCCGTGAGGAACAAAATTTTCGGCGGCGTCGCGGTGGGGAGCGTGAATTCTCCTGCGGCGTGGTCGAGTTGGACGATGCTGCCGACAGTGGCACTTCGCACCAGATGGTTGGAGACCTTGCCGTCGGGGATCGCTTTGACCGTGATCGAAATGCAGCCGTCGGCCCGGTCGGTGTCGAGAGGTCAGTGAGTACGCGCGCCACTGGCGCACGCCGTCGACGTCGACACCGATGCGGACGTACTGTCCAGGCGTGTGAGGGCGCCAGCCGCGGCCGGGCTTGATGACCAGGCTGACGGCGTCGCGGGTTTCGGGGTGGATTGCGACGATCCGGCCGCGCAGGTCGGCGCCCGAGCGGAGTGGATCGATGATATCGAGGTAGTCGGCGGGAACGAGCGGCGTGGTGATCCGCTCGGCGAGCTGGAGGAACCGGTCGCGCAGCGTGCCCATCGGCGTGACCCTGGGTGCTGTTGTTGTCATGACACAACAATCCCTCGCCAGGAGGTATAAACTCTTGACCATTCAGGGTGAAATACCGTCATAAAGTTGTTCGGAAAGAATAGATTCGAGGGGCGAAATCGCCGTAGATGACGATCGACGGGTCACTGGCCTGGTGCTGAACGACCTGGTCGTTGCCGCTTTGCAGGCTGTGTTGCCGGCCGTCGCCGAACACACTGTGGCCGCGGTCACCGTCGAGGTGCCGAGCTATGCCGACGCCTTCAGTGGGCGGATGGGCCAGCGGATCGAGGGCGCCGTCCAGATGGCGCTGAGTGCTTTTCTCCAACTGGCGGCCCGCCCGCACGACGCCGATCCGGGCCCGACGTTGTCGCCTGCGCTCGAGGGCGCGTACGAGCTCGGGCGAGGCGAAGCGCGGCAGGGGCGCTCCATCGACGCACTGCTATCGGCCTATCGCGTCGGCGCGCGGGTCGCGTGGCGTGAGCTGTCCGAAACCGTTGTCGACCGGAAGTTGCCACCGCTGATGGTCGCCCGGTTCGCCGAGTTGGTGTTCGAGTTCATCGATGAGCTCTCCGCCGCAAGCGTTTCCGGGCATACCGATGAACTGGCATCCTCGGATCGCGAGCGGCGGCGTCACCTCGACCGTCTCGCTCAAGACCTTCTGACCGGGGTGCCCGCCGAGCTAGTGCGGGCCAGTGCCGAGCGCGCCGAGTGGCGCCCGCCGGACACCCTCACCGCGGTACTACTCCCGTCGGCCCAGACCCAGGGTGTGGCGTCGCGATTCGGGCAGTCCACGTTGCAGCTCAGCGGAGACCTGCCCGGTGTCGATGCCGCTGAATCCGTTGTGCTGCTGCTCATTCCAGATATGCATGGCCCCAACAGGTCTCGGCTGCTGCGAGAACTCCGTGAGCGCCGTGCGGTGGTCGGCCCTTCCCGCCCCTGGGCTCAGGTCCAGTCGTCCTATCACCGTGTCCTGCAGGCGCGCAAAATCCAGCTGGCCGGCGACGGCATCGGCGTCGTCGACACCGACACCCACCTGGTCGCGCTCGTGCTCGGCGCCGACCGCGACGCCGCTGTCGATCTCCGTCGCCAGGTGCTCGCACCGCTGGATCAGTTGCGCCCCAACACCGCCGAAAGACTCGCGGAAACACTGCGATCGTGGCTCCTGCACCAGGGCCAGCGCGACGCGGTGGCCGCCGATCTGTTCGTCCACGCTCAAACCGTGCGATATCGGATGACTCAACTCCGCGAGCTCTACGGTGAACGCCTCAACGATCCTCAGGCGGTACTCGAACTGATTGTGGCCCTGTCCATCCCCGCGACGGCCGGCTCGCCTGTCGCGTCGTGAGGCCGCCGCTATCCGACGGTGTGGACGATCAGGATGTCGACTTTGGCTTTGCGGGCGACGGTATCGGGAACCGAGCCCAGCAGGCGGCCGGCCACCGTGCCCAACCCCAAGTTGCCGACGACGAGCAGGTCTGCTTTCACCTCGTCGGCCAGATGCAGCAGGGCCGAGACTGCCGCACCGACAACCGCCCGCTCTTCGATTTCATGGGCGCCCGCCGCTTTCGCTCGCACCCGGGCATCCTGCAGGATCGCGTACACCGGCGCGCTCCCATGCATCCGGTAACCCTCGCCCCGAAGGCTGTCGGCGGCCCTACCGTCACTGAGTCGATCGGGGGAGGGGGGTCGAGACCAGCCGCCCTTCTCCGAGGTGTCGAGGTGCGCGCTTGCGATGATCAGCTTCGCCGATTCTTGCGCGGCGATCGCCGCAGCGCGGTCGACTGCTTTGAGTGACGACTCCGAGCCGTCCGTTCCGACGACGATCGTCCGATAGCTCATCGCGCCTCCATTGGCCGGTCCACGACGACACCAAGACACTATCGGCCCAGCCGCTCCCGCGCGTCGGGTTATGGCGCATATGTCGTCACACGCGAGAGTCATCATTGCCTTTTGTCTTTCTTGGCCACGTAATCGACGCGTCCGTGAACAGTTGGTGGTCGATCGACTTCAACTGAAGCCAGCGGTACAGCTCTCACCGCGTAGCCGTCTTTTCGGTCGGGATTCTTGGGGCTATTTGGGAAGGCAACCTTTGTGTTGGGATGCGGCAATAAGCCGATTGCGACTCGTCGCCGTACGAAATCGCCAGGTCGACGACGCCGCAAACGCGCGGAAACTCGTCCTCGCGCCCTAGACTCGGCACGGTGGCTTCGTTACGCGCGCCGCGGCATACGGGCGGCACACGACTGCTGATCGCGGCCGCCGTCTCGGTGCTCGTCGTGAGCGTCGGAATCGGTCACGGATCGGCGGCGTCGGCTGACCCGCCGTATCAAGACTGCAATCAGGCTCGTGCCGACGGGCGTTCGAGCATCCCGTACACCGATCCGGCCTATCGTCCCGAACTCGACCTCGACGGCGATGGTCTGGCATGCGAACCGGGGAAGGCGCGTCGATCGACACGGTGACCGCCGCTAGTTGCCGGCTTCGATAGCCGCGACCCGGGCGGCCGCATCGGGTCCGCAGAAGCGCTCGAGATTCACGCCACCGGACGCCAGTAAGGTGTCGATGCGCCGCTTGAGGTCCCCGGATGACAGGTGCGCGTAGAGGTTCGCGCCGGGACACGACGTCTGCGCAAAGTCCCGGTGGCCGGCCAAGGTATCGCTCTTGAGGTGAAAGTTCTGGGCGGCCCATGCGAACACCAGAGCGGTCCCGTGGAGTTGCGCCTCCGATACGGCTTCCTGGTCGAAGTCGCCTTCGCAGAGCACCAGGAAATGGCCAGTGGTGTCGTAGTCGGTCGCGGTATCGCCGGCGAGCTCGGTACTTCGCAATTCGTAAAGATTGCCATTGCGGTCCACGGCGACGTGGTACGCGATGTCGATCCATCCCTTTTGGTCTTGGTGATAAAGCTGATCCTTGCGCAGACGTCCAGGCGCATTCCGGTTGTCGCCGAGTACGACCGCTTCGTGGTGCAGCGTCATCCGAGTGATGGTGTGTCGCTTGCCGCCGGGACGCGCGGGCCGCGCGCCCCACGCTTGACGGCACAGCAGCAACGCCGAATCGGCGCTGGTCAGGCGGGCGCGCGTGATCGAGTTCGCGGCGCTCGAACACGCGGCGATGGTCGACGCCAGAGCTGCGCCGCTCGCCAGCCTGAGCAGTTGGCGACGATTGACGACATCGCGATGCGCGTCCATGGGCTCACGGTACGGACCGCGATTCCGTCCGCGGACGGTTATGCGTGGTGATCAGTTCCCGGTGACGATGCGTTGCGGGACGTAACGGCCGGTCACGACGTTTGCGGAGGGCTGATTTTCGAGCCGTCGCGCTTCCTGCTTGATCCGCCGGTTCAGAATCCGGTCGTCGCGTCGCGAAATGGCGGAGCCGCGTTTGCTCAGCAGGTCCAATTGCTTCCAGCTGAGCCCATCAAGATCACCGACGGAATCGTGCGTGGCGACCACGACTGCGCCGTGCAGAAGCGGCACCGTTTTGGCGGTGAAGTGGGTTGTTGCCAGAAGCATTTCGGTGGCACTGCGATTGACTGTCCGCTGGCAACGCCGAGTCGAAGGGGTGAACCAGAAGTCGAACTGCCGGTCGGCGCTGGTCAAACTTTCCAGCCCGTAGTCGTGGACAAGCCCGACGATATCGGCGTTGCTGTAGGCGCGTGTTTCGTAGACGACTCCATCGGGGCTGAAGTAGAGAATCGTGTTCATGGCGGTTGTCCTTTTCGGCTCGGGGCTGGGACTGCCCTCAGCTTGTGTAACGCGAAATCACACGCATGTAATTCCCGCTGTCACGGTTGGACTAAACATTCCTAACGAAAAAGACACGATTCCGATTGTGGAGGGCCGGGAAAGTGGCGTCGCGGTCGGCAAATCGGGGCGGGTCCGACGCTACCTCGCTGGTGAACCGTGAGCAGATGTCTGACAGACTGTCGTGGGTCGGCGCCCTTATCCTTGTCCGTCACCGTGAGTCTGAACCCGTGGAGCACGTTGATGAATGCTGCTGCTGTTCCCACAGCCGCATGGCACTTATCGGCCGCGATGCGAGCCGCTTCCCGGGACGAGCACGACACCGCCGAGCGATCACCGTTTATCGGCGAACTACTGCGCGGCGGGCTCGACAAAAGCGCTTATGCCGCCTATCTCGCTCGGTTGCGCCCGATCTATGCCGCGTTGGAGGAGGCGGTTCGACGCCGCCGCCACGACACCGTGATCGCGGCTGTCTACGACCCGGCACTCGAACGTCTGGCTGCCATCGACGCCGACCTGCGTTTCTGGTCCGACGGTTCGCCGGTGTCGTCCGATTCACCCGCCACGGAGTCTTATCGTCGGCGGCTGGAGACCATCGACGACGACGCGGCGCTGCTGGCCCACCACTACACTCGCTATTTGGGGGACCTTTCCGGCGGTCAAGCCATCGGCCGCACCCTGGACCGAATATTCAACCTCGGCGGTGTGGGCCTTGCGTTCTATGCGTTTCCCGTGCAGCCCAAGGGCTACAAGGACAACTATCGGGCTCGTCTCGACAGCCTCACGCTGCAGACCGAGCAGGTTGAGATTTTGCTAGGTGAGGTCAAGTTCGCTTTCCGGCTGAACCAGGCATTGCTCGACGAGCTCGGAGTCGACTTCTCAGTGAGCAGGTCGCGTGATCGGTGACGCATCGATGCCGGAAGATCTTCCGGTCGACGAGTTCGTCCCCGTCGGTACGCCCATCGACTTGGACAACTGCGCGCGGGAGCCGATTCATATCCCGGGCAGCATCCAGCCACGCGGAGTGCTGGCGGTGTTGCGCGAGCCCACATTCGAGATCCTTCAGATCAGCGCCAACGTCACCGAACTACTCGGGCGCTCAGTCGACGATGTACTCGGCCGGCACTTGTCGTCGCTGATCGGGGAGGAGCAGGCCGCGCGCGTCGAACAAGCCGCAGCGACGTTCGGTGAGCTTCGCGAGCGCAACCCGCTCGATTGTCAGCTCGAGGTCGCCGGCGAGCTACGCGCATTCGACGCCATCCTGCGGCGTGAACCGGGGAGCGTGCTTCTCGTCGAACTCGAAGTCGCCTACGGCGAACGGCCTTTCTCCTTCCCGAACACCTATCAGGCAGTGCGCAATTCGGTGGAGGAGCTGAACCAGGCCGCGACTCTCACCGAGCTGTACAACACCACCGCGCGCGCGGTCCGCGATCTCACCGGCTTCGACCGCGTGATGGTGTATCGCTACGACGATCACTACAACGGTGAGGTCGTTGCCGAGTCGAAGCGCGACGACCTCAACTCATTCCTGGGCCTGCACTACCCGTCCACCGACATCCCGGCGCAGGCACGGGCGTTGTACGAAAAGAACTGGATCCGGCTCATCTCGGACGTGAGCTACACGCCGACCCCGTTGGTGCCGCCGGTCGACCCGGAGACGGGGACGCCGCGCGATCTGACTTATGCCACGCTGCGCAGCGTTTCGCCCATTCATCTCGAGTACCTGCAAAACATGGGTGTGCACGCTTCGATGTCGATCTCCCTGTTGCGGCGCGGACGCCTATGGGGGCTCATCGCCTGTCACCACTACGCCGGTCCGCACCTGCCGCCGTTCGGCACGCGGGCGGCGGCGGAGTTCCTCGGGGCCACTCTTTCGCTGCGGCTGGTGGACCAGTTCGAGGAAGACCTTCTGCACAAGCGGCTGGCGTCGCAGGCCGTCCTGGCCAAGCTCACCGCTGCCACGCTGGGCGAAGACGAGTCGATCGCCTCGGCGCTGATGGGGGCGCCCGACTTGCTCGATCTCGTACCTGCCGACGGCGTCGTCGTCCACATCGATGGTGACACGGAGGTACGTGGTTCGGTCCCACCGCCCGACGTCGTATCCGCGGTCGCGGAATGGGCGCGGGGCGCGGGGGAAGAGATCGCCAGCACCGAGTGCCTGTCGCGGGACGTGCCCGCGCTGACCCTCGACCCGAAGCTGGCTGCCGGGGCCTTCGTACTCAACCTGCCCGACGGTCAACACGCCATCTGGTTTCGACGCGAGGTACCGCGTTCGATGGATTGGGGTGGCGACCCGCACAACAAGGCGATCGCCGTCAGTGAGGGCGACGAAGTCCGGCTGAGTCCACGGAAGTCGTTCGAGCGGTGGCGCGAGGTCGTGCGGGAACGCAGCGACCCGTGGACCCTGAGCCAAATCGAGTCGGCCGAGGCGCTACGCCGTCACCTGGTCGAGTCGCTGTACCGCCGTACTCGTGGCGCGCTACGCATGGCAGAAACGATGCAGCTCAGCCTCTTGCCCGATTCGATTCCGACACTTGAGAATTGGCAGCTGTCTGCGCATTACGAGCCGGCGGCGGGCGGGCGCGTGGGCGGCGATTGGTACGACGCGTTCGAGCTGCGCGATGGTCGGCTCGTCGTGGTTCTCGGTGATGTTGCCGGACACGGCATTACCGCGGCGGGGACGATGGCACAGCTGCGTAATGCGTTGCGCGCGCACCTGTTCGTCGGCAGCGATCCGGTGGACGCGCTCAAAGAGCTGAACCAATTCTGTGAGCACTTGATGCCGCGGGCGTTCGCCACCGTCGTCGTCGCGCGTATCGATCTCAGATCGGGCGCGGTCGAGGCCGCATGCGCTGGGCATTTGATTCCGTATTTGACGAATTCGCTGACGGCCGTGCAGGCGCCGATCCAGTTGTCGCCGCCGATCGGCCTCAAGAACGTGAGTTATACGCAGAGTTTCTTCACCATCGAGCCCGGACACAGATTGGTGATGTACTCCGACGGGCTGGTCGAACGCCGCGGCGAGGCAATCGACGACGGGATCGACCGACTCGCGAAAACCCTCGCACGGGCCGGAGATTCGCCGGCTTCGGGAATCAGGGCGGCGATGGAGTGGGGCGACACCCATGACGACGTCACGATTGTCACTCTTCGTCGTCCCTAACGCCAAAACTCTAATTTGCCAATAGATCTGCGGGATTGAGCAGCGCGGCGAGCTCGGTGAGCAGAGTGCCTGACGTCGACTGCGCCAACTCAGTCATGTTCGCCCATTCCAGCGTCGCCACACTCCCCAGCTCGGTGGGAAAGTCGTTGTTGGCGGCCATAACCGCGGTGGCCAGATCGTCGCGGGCATCGAGGAAGCCGGCGATGATTCCGGTATTGGGGTCCAAAACCGTGTCGTTGAGCAGGGATCCGAGTTGCTGGGGCAGCAGCAACGACAGCACCGTCTGACCCAGTGCCAGTTCGGTGGGCAGATTGATGTCGCTGGCCGCCAGGGAAAGATTGTTGAAGATCGCCTCGAGGCTGCCGATCGGGTTGGTGAGCACGTCGTGGTCGACGGTGGCCCAGTCCGGAGCGAAGGCCGGGGTGAACCTCAGTTCCAACGGGATGGTCGGGTCGCTGCCGAACACCGCGGCGAAATTGTCCGTGCCCACCACGCCCTGCAGGCCGTGTAGGAGCAATTCCTGCAGTACCCAGTCGGGTTGGGCGTGTTCACGCGACAGGTCCAAGGCGTAGTCGTAGGACAGCACCCGCTGTGACATGTCGGCGGCATACTCCGCTGGGCTGACGGTGGGCGTGTCGGCGGGCAGATAACTGGCGACATCGGCGACCGGCACCACTTCGGTTGTCGGCTGCAGCCCGATCGGATCTGAGCCGTCCGGGAGGTTCTCGAAGCGAGCGAAAATCTCGCCGCTGTTGACACCGCTGCTGTCAAGCCAATTCGCTACGCCAGGGTTGGTGGCACTCACCACGTAGTAGGTGTATCCGTCGGGGTCGGCGAACGCCGTGGTGTTGTTCAATGTGGTCTGCGCCAAGGTGTACGGGAGTGCGGCGCCGAAGACATTCATCAGTTCGATCCCGCTGTAGCCCGCTGGCACGTCCGGCACCTGCACGATCAGCGCTTGATCGGGATCGAGGTCGAAGTTGCCGCCGGAGACGGCCGCGCTGGGGAGACCCGTTGCAAACACGCTTGTTTCGGGGGCCAGCGCACTCATCGTGTTGGAGGGCAGGTCGATGCCGGCGACCTGGGCCAAGCCCATGTTTTCCTGGTTGAAGGGTCCGACGATATTGCTGAACGCGGTGAACAACGTGGTCAACAAGGAGTCGACTGAGGTGACTTGGCCGGTAGAACTTCCTGCCAGAGAGCCGATTTCGGCCGCAGTACCGTCAGCGCCGGGAAAGATGCCCGTGCTTGGTATGGCGAAAAACGCCGGACAGTCGGACACGCAGTGGATGCTGATGCTGCCCGGGCCCTGGGCCCAATCGCCCAGCACGTCTCGAATCAGCAGCGAGGCATCGCCGTTGGTGGTGGCATCGGTGTCGTTGATGAAATTGACCGCGCCGGTTGGCTCGGAGGGGCCGATATCGACGGTGAATGTGCCGTCGGGGTTGACGACCAGACCGTGATCGAGCTCGAGACTTTGCTTACTCACCGCCGTCGAGCCGGTGATGGCTTCGGTCGCGATGGCGAGAGCCTCGGTTCCTTTGCCGAGGGTGCCAGTGAGCTCGTACGTCGCGCCCGGAGCCAGGCCGGCGGTGGCGTGGTAGTAGATGTCGGGGGTGAAGAACTGGAAGTACTGACGCGAGTCGGCGGCATCGGTGGCCACGGCTTCCGGGGATTGAAAAAAGACCCCGTTGAAAAGCTCGGTGACTCTGGACAGCCCGGCGGAGAGAAGTTCGTAGTTGGTGTTCTGCAGTCCCGTCAGCAGCATGGTGTCACTGTCCGCAGTCGCAAACGGCAACCCCGAGTCATAGGCGACCGCCTGCTGCATCGCATCGAGGAGCTGATCAAGCGCAGGTTGATACGAGCCCGAATCTGCCGTGGCGTGCATCGTGGCGAGCGTCATCGAGAGCGTGCCGGCAACTGCGGCGATTCCGAACGAGCACAGCCGGCGCGCCAGAGCTGAGGACGACGAGGTGTCGTGCATCGCGGAGGCCATGCCGCTCCCTTCGTTGGGATGCGATGCCCGAATTATTGGTCATGCCGCCCACGAATACGGTGCTTTCACCGCTTACTGCTCGACGACGCCTCGCTGGCGGCCGCGGTAGGCGCATCCCGGCTTGAGACTTACAGCTCGTTCGACAAAAGGTCGCCGAGGCGCTGCGGCTCTGGTCGACGACACTGTGGTGGCAGTTCCGGCAGGCCTTGATGCGGTCCCACTGCCCGGACTGCGCCAACTCAACCACCGCGGCCAGCACGGATCCGAGCGCCCCCGCAAGACCCGGCTGCGCCGAACTCAGCCCGGCGCCCTTCGCGAGTGATGTTGGCCTGCAACGGATACGCTGTAAAGTCTGCTCGGCGACAATCAATTCGTCGTCGCCGGTGGCCGCCGTGTCTGCGTGACTGACCATCACCGTGACCAACGCGTCGCGCTGGTCGAAGTCCATTGCCTGCTGCTGCCTCACCCAGTGCGGAGTCCGGCGCTATCGGCGAAGTGTTCGGCAGCCTGCCCAGGTGAGCGTGCGTATTGGCGAAGGCCAGCACCGCCGTCTGAGTTATCTGCAATGCAATTTCAGGGCGTGCATTCCGGGGTGAAACCGCGGGGACGTTGTCGGCTGACAGTTAACGACGGAAACGAGTCGGAAGTCGATCAGGTGCGGCTCATCTACCGCCGGCGGACGCTGATTGCCGGTCGAAAAGGTGAAGGGCGCACCCTCTCGCGGCGAGCTATGCTTCTGCGCGCAGGAGCACTGAACGGGAGGGTTCGCGGTGGCCGACGAACTGAAGGTCGATCCTGTCGCACTGCACAACGGCAGCGACGACATGCTGAATTCGGTCGGCGAGGCCGCTCTGAGTTTTGTCAGCCACGAGGACGGACTGGCGGAGGCAGCGCCGGGTTGGGTCGGATCCTCCCAGCAGGCGCTGGGCGAATTGGCGGCGCGCTGGGAAGCCCGCCACAGCCACCACAAACTCCAGGTCGGCAGGTTGGGGGCTCATGTGGCCGACGCGATGGTCCGTTACGTCGCCAACGAGGACAACTCGACTCAGGCTGTCCGGTCGATCGGGGAGTGAGGGGTAGCTCGTGGCGCCGCTGACCCCAGCCGACGTCAAGCGCTGGGATGCCGACGCGATCCACGGCGTGTTCCAGACCGCCACCAATCGGGCCGTGACTATGCAGACCTTGGGCGACAACCTGCAGCAGGTACATAACACGCTCAGCGACTGGCAGGGTGAGGCCGGCGACGCCTTTCGCGCGGACCTGTCCAAGACGCGGCACGACATCGAAGCCGACGGGCACGAGTCCAAGCAGGTCGCCGCGGCGGTAGCGCGCGCCGAGGCGGACGTGCGCGCGGTCAAGGCAGAACTCGGTGGAATCGAGCAATCGGCCGAGAGCTATGGCTTCACCATCACGCCGGATTGGCGAATCGACTCCGGCGGGATGAAGCTCGACGGCGCGAAGGGGGTCTTCAAAGAACAACTGCAGGGCTTACTCGACGGCTGCAAGTTGCACGCTCACAGCGCGGACCAGGAGCTCGCCGCCGCCGTGCGCAGCGCTGTCGGCGACATTGCAAATGACGGCCCTCAGCCCCGACCCGGAAGCCAGCCAAAGGCGTTGCAAGACAACGTTCTACCGGTTGGTCCAGGCTCGGGCGACGCGGCGAAAGGCCCGCCGGTCCCCGGCGATCCTGGCGCCGGCAAGACGCCGTCGCTGGAAGACATGATGCTGGGGCGGGGTACGCCCGCCGATCAAAGACCGCCGCCCGGTAGTCCCTTGGATCTGCTGAGTCGGATTCCGCCTGGCGCGACCGGCGTTCCGGCTCCGCCCCTGAAACCGGCGGAGATCGAGAGTTTCAAGGCGATGGCACGCCAAACCATGATCAGCGACGGGGTGCCGCCGGACCAGATCGAGGCCAGGCTCAATGCTGTCGTCGCGAACACCCAGCAGTGGCTGGCGGCCGGGGCGCCGAACTACGTGGCGCCGGAGCCGCCGCGTCCGCCGCCGCCGGGGTTCGGCGAAGGATTCGGCGATCGGTGGAACGCCACGATGGATGGCATCCACGACCTCACCGGCCAAAACGGACTCAGGGCGATGGGCGATGCCTTGGGCGGGATGGCGAAGGGACTCGGCCAGAAGGCCGAGGACTATCTCATGTTCGGTCCGGTCGCACCGTTGAAAGATGGGGTGGGGGAACTCAAGAGCTTTCTCGACAATCCCGCCTATTACGCGGGTGAGCGAGGCGCCGATGTTGCCATGAACGCACCCATGATGATGTTCGGTGGCGAGGGGGCGGCCGTGCGCGCCGGGCTGCCGGCGGAACTTGTGACAGAGGGCGGCGCGCCATTATCGGTAATGCGGGGATGGGATCCGACGGCAGGAATGTCGGGGCCAGATTTCGACGCTCAATTCGGAGTTGCAGGTGACCGAAATTGGCCCGGTAACGACGGCTTTCCTCCCGGATACGTTCCGCAGCCAGCCCACTTGCCGGCGGGCGCAATTATCGACAGATTTGGGTCTGAGTACGGTCGCTACCTTGCGCCGGATGGCACTCCCTTCGCAGATCGAGCACTGACTCCCGAGTCTGCGGGCGGCGACTACAACCGTTACATGGTCACGGGAAAGCCGCTTCCTCCAGGGTGGCAGATAATGGAAGGGCCGGTGGAGCCCTATTTTGGCCAGACACCACCACCCGGCACCCTTCAATATATGATCACAGGTCCTGACGGTGTAAGAGTGAATGTTAAGGAACTAGTGGATAGGGGGATCCTTGACGACGCTGGGGCGCCATTCGGAAGCTGGTTCAAATGAATTGCAAGTTGCGATCGATCGATTGTCGGAGCAGCTGGGCGTTGATACGGTGCAGGTTGGACTGCGAACGAATGATGGACTGAATATCTACTTTGCCGATGGCGAATATCATTTTGCTTTCTACGAACGCGGAAAGATCGAATTCGACCGAGTAGGGAGGTTGGATGATGTGCTGTATTGGTATTGCGAAAGTGTCGTTACTCGCCAGGCGGCAAAGCTTGTGGGAGATCGCGCAGAACGATTTGAGTACGAGTACCAGATTTTGAGTCGATTCGACGTTCGTTGGGCGAAGAGGAGGGTCCGCGAACTTGCCGCAATGTTCGCCAACGGGCAGCCTGAGGACATTTCTCTGCTGCCAGATATCGGCGAAGATCTTTAGCGATCCGAATCCCGCTCTGCAGCCTTCGCGGCCCGGCCGGCGACGATCGCGGTGAACAGGGCGACGGCAACGAAAACGATTGCGCCACAGACTCCGACGAGGTTGAGGCCGGCTACCGTCTGCGCGCTGAAGACGCCGATCAGCAGCGAGACGCCGGTGACGAGATGTACCGGTGTCAGGCGCAGTGCGGCGCGGTGGCCGGCTATCCATGCGCGATCGCTGCGCATCGTTGACGGGGCACGGATGCCGACGAACTGATTGCGCCTGAGCCGCCCCCTCGCGGCCGCCCAATCAATCGCGATGATGAGCGCGGTCAAGAAGGCAAAGGTTACGGCGATAAAATCTGCCAGGACCATGTGCGCAGCTTCCATTGCGGTCACGCTACTGAGCAGGTGGCCCGGCCTGTTCCAAGACCGTTGGTTATGGGTACAAGTTTCGGCATGCAGCGCCCCGACACGATCATCGAAATCCACCGTGAACGCGTCCAGGATCAGACTGTCGAGATGTTCGGCGGCGACAAGTACACCGAGGCCGTCGACGGACCTGGCTACTCCGCCACGGCAACCCTCGATCTCACACTTGACCGCGTCTGGTTTGTCTTTGACGCACAACAGCGTCTCTGGCAAGAGCAGGTCGACAGTGAATTCCGTGATCCGCTAAGGCATTTCGCGATCGATCTGGCGATCTTCGACTCGAAAATCACCATCGATTCGGTGTCTTGCATTCCACTCGTGGCCCTGCCGCCCGCCACGATCACGATCCCGGACGGACCGCGCGCCGGCGAGTCACGCGAAGTCCCCTACAACGAAATCCCGTTGTTCGGGCGTCTGACCGTCCACGATCAGCTCGAGCCGCGGGAAACCGAACCCGGCAAGCAGACCATCGCCCTGAATTTCACCGAGCAGGACGCGCCCGTATTGCTGGCCACCCCTTCTGGCGCGGAGTACGCCCCGCAGCTGTTCGGCGCGCATATCGACCGCCGCCCGGACGGGGGCATCACCTTCGCCGACCGGGACCCGCGCATCACGTGGGAACTGGACTACGCCGAGGCCTACTGGATCACCCACAGCATCGCCGGCGAGCTGATGGTTGGTCTGGAGCGGCTGCAACACCCCACCCTTTCCGACGACGAAGCCAGAGTCAGAGTGCTCGACTCGTTGGCCGCGCAGATCTCCGATGCCGTCCGCCCCAAACTCGCGGAGATGGGTGAGGACGGCGTCATGGACCTGATGCCGGCCCCGCTGGAGGTCGACGCTCAATCGCGCGACGACAACACGGTCAAAGCCCTTGACGCGCTCGTGCAACGCTTCGACATCGACGGTGTCGCTCACGAATCCATGGTGATCCAGCTGCAGACCGTGCGAGAGCTACCGTCCGGTGAAGAGCTGCCCACGTCGATTCTGGCCGAAAACCCGCGCGAGAAAACGGGATTGGCCGTCACTGGCTGGAGCATTCTCCGCCAGGTCCGCGACACCGTGATGAACACTTTCGATCTCCACGAGAGCGACTTCGACGCGGACGTGCCATGTCTGTTGGCGGGCCCGAAGACCATCATGATCGGTGGTCAGGAGCGCTGCCTGGAGGCGCTGGACGCCGACATCGTGCCGCGCACCGAGCACGGCCGGCTGGTTGTCGACGGAACCGTCAGCGCCGAAACCACCCTCTACGACTTCGACGCCACCTTCAAGGTCACCTACGAGATGGGTCTCGACGACATCCCGCGCGACCCAGACGGCAACGAGACCCAACGCGCCGACCTGGAAACCATCGAAAGTCTCGAGCAGGCGCTCAGTGCGGCCCGCGACAAGAAGCGCGCGGGTCAACTGAGCAACGAGGACTATGAGGCCGAAGTCAAAAGAGTGCACGAACGGCTTGACGCCCTTCCCAAAACGGTTGGCGTGCGACCGACCCAGAATCCGCCCGAGGCGGAGGTCAATCCGAACTTCAGCCTGACGGTGCCCGGCAAGGTGGCGGCGGCAGCCGGCGCCGCGGCGACGGTGGGACTGCTTGCGCTGCCGGTGACGTGGGTCGCCGGGGCGGCCGGGGTCGGGGCCGCCGGTGCGGGCGGATTGCTGACCCTGGCCATCGTGCAGTACCTCACGACGGTGCTGACCATCGACTGGTTCGGTGTCGGCTTCGGATCGCGGCAAGTGCAGCAGTCACTCAACGACCGACCAGAGGGCACATCGTTGCCACCGATCGGCATACCGGTCGACGTCAATTTCAACCGTCAGCGCCTGGCGGTGTACTTCCGTCCGCTGCCGGCGAAGTTGTGGATCGGCAACGTCGCGCTCGACGACGAGGAGGCTGAGGACCCCGAGGTCCGCCTGGTCGGCGGCCGCTGGCCCACCGACGGCCGGCCCTGGAAGCTGTCCAACGACGACGCCATGCTCTACGCCGACTCCGGTGAACTGCAACTTTTCATGGAACCCGACAGTGTCAGCGGCGACGGGCCGCCCATCCGCGTCGCCACCGCCGACAACGGCCGCCGTTACCTGCAGGTGGAGAACGAGGATTCCGCCAGGTTGCAACGGCTTCCGCGACACTGTGGTCAAGACAACGCGACTGACTGAAAATAAGCCCTCACGTGGAACGAACGCACACTGATCACGCGCGCGCCGCGCTATCGCCGGTCAGCGGCGCGCGCGCCTGAATCGACCTCTGTAGGGTTAGCCGGGTGTGCGGAGCCACCGGTGAGGTGCGACTCGACGGTCGTGCGCCTGATGTAGCGGCGGTTGCAGCGATGGCCGCCGTCATGACGGCACGAGGTCCGGACGGTGCGGGCGTCTGGTCGCAAGGTCGAGTAGCGCTCGGTCATCGTCGTTTGAAAATCATCGATCTGACCGAAGCCGGCGCGCAGCCAATGGTCGACTCCGACCTCGGCCTGACCATCGCCTGGAACGGCTGCATCTACAACTACAAGGAATTGCGCAGCGAGCTGCAGGGCTTCGGCTACCGATTCTTCTCCACCAGCGACAGCGAAGTCCTGCTCAAGGCCTACCACCGCTGGGGCGACGATTTCGTCAACCACTTCAAAGGCATGTTCGCCTTCGCCATCGTCGAGCGCGACAGCGGTCGCGTGCTGCTCGGCCGCGACCGCCTCGGCATCAAGCCGCTGTATGTGACCGAGGACAGCCACCGGATCAGGTTCGCGTCGTCGCTGCCTGCGCTGCTGGCCGGCGGCGGCGTGGACACCCGCATCGACCGCGTCGCCCTGCACCACTACATGACGTTTCACTCCGTTGTGCCCGCACCGGCCACCATCCTGCGCGGCGTCCGCAAGATCCCGCCGGGATCGCTGCTCGCCATCGAGCCCGACGGCCGCCGCGTCGCCACCACCTATTGGTCGCCCGACTTCACCCGGCACGAGGACCGCTCCGACTGGTCCGAACGCGACTGGGAAGACGCGGTGCTGTCCTCGTTGCGGACCGCAGTCGAGCGCCGACTGGTTGCCGACGTTCCCGTCGGCTGCCTGCTTTCCGGTGGCGTCGACTCCAGCCTGATCGTCGGCCTGCTCGCCGAGGCCGGCCAACACGGATTGTCGACGTTCTCCATCGGCTTCGAGTCCGCCGGCGATATCAAAGGCGACGAGTTCCAGTACTCCGACATCGTGGCCCAGCGCTTCGAGACCGATCACCACCAGATCCGCATCGGCACCGAGCGGATGCTGCCCGCTCTGGACGGAGCGATCGGGGCGATGAGCGAACCGATGGTCAGCCACGACTGCGTGGCCTTTTATCTGCTCAGCCAGGAAGTGGCCAAGCATGTGAAGGTCGTGCAGTCGGGGCAGGGAGCTGACGAGGTGTTCGCCGGCTATCACTGGTATCCGCCGATGGGCACGTCCGCGGCATCTCCCGTCGAAAGCTCGGTCGCCGAATATCGCGCCGCCTTCTTCGACCGTGATGAAGCCGGCCTCGCCGCCCTGCTCGCCGAAGGCTACGTGGCGCCGGGGGATCCCAGCCAGCGTTTCGTCACTGAGCACTTCGCCAATGCCGGCGCCGAAACCGGCATCGACCGCGCACTGCGCCTCGACACGATGGTGATGTTGGTCGACGACCCGGTCAAGCGGGTCGACAACATGACCATGGCCTGGGGTCTTGAGGGCCGCGTTCCGTTCCTCGATCACGAGTTGGTCGAGTTGGCGGCCACCTGCCCGCCCGAGCTGAAGATCGCGCACGGCGGCAAAGGTGTGCTCAAAGAGGCTGCGCGACGGGTCATTCCGGCGGAGGTCATCGACCGCCCCAAGGGGTACTTCCCGGTTCCCGCGCTCACCCACCTGCAAGGCCCGTACCTGGACATGGTCCGTGACGCTCTCTTCGCTCCGGTCGCCAAGGAACGGGGGTTGTTCGATACTGGAGCGGTGGACGCGCTACTCGCCGACCCCAACGGCCGGCTCACTCCGCTGCGCGGGAACGAACTCTGGCAGATTGCACTGCTCGAGCTCTGGCTACAACGTCATGGTGTGACCGGGCCGGCGGCATGACGTTCATCGGTCCTTCAGAGGACCACCCCGAGGCCATCACCCTCGGGCTCCACGACGCGACACCGCCACACCTTGTCGATGCGATGTCGAAGGACGTCGAACTCGAGTTGGGTTGGGGCCGATTGATTTTCGGTCAGACTTTCGCCGATGCGGGGACACTGGCCGAGGCGCTTCGGCGGGAAGCGCCCGGGCGGCGGGACATCTGTATCTACGCCCGCGAATCCCATGTCGTGGTGGCGGGGGCGCCGAGCGAACTTTTCATCGACCCCAGCCACACCTATCGGCTGCGCTTCACCGATGAGTCAGAAGATGACACGTCGCCACCGTCACCGGTGGGGGTGACGGTGCGTGCGCTGAACGACCCGTCCGACGCGGACGCGATGAATCGCGTATTCGTCCGGTGCGGGATGGTTCCGGCCCCGGTCAAGGTGATCTGGGACAATCACCTCTCTCAGCCAGCCGTCACCTATCTGCTCGCGGTACGCGACGACGACGGTGCGGTGGTAGGCACGGTGACCGGTGTCGACCACGAGCTGTTGTTCTCCGATCCTGAACGCGGTTCGAGTCTGTGGACACTGGCGGTTGACCCGGGTGCCGGTCTCCCGGGAATCGGCATAGCTTTGACCCGAAAGTTGGCCGCGCACTTCCGACGTGCGGGCCGCGCGTATATGGACCTGTCGGTGACCCATGACAATGCGGCGGCGATCCGGCTCTACGAGAAGCTGGGTTTCCGGCGCGTGCCGGTGCTGGCGATCAAGCGCAAGAACGCCATCAATGTGACACTGTTCAGCCCGCCGCCGGAGACTGTCGACGACCTCAACCCCTACGCGCGCATCATTGCCGATGAGGCGATACGTCGCGGCATCTGGGTGGAGGTCCTCGACGCCGAGACCGGTGAGATACGCCTCAGCCACGGCGGTCGTAGCGTGGTCACTCGCGAATCGCTGTCGGAATTCACCTCGGCGATCGCAATGTGCCGCTGCGACGACAAAAGATTGACCCGCCGACTTGTGTCCGAGGCCGGCATCAACGTCCCGCGTGCCCGTCTGGCGACATTCGACGACGACGACTTCGCATTCCTACAGGACGTGGGGGCAGTCGTCGTCAAACCCACTCGCGGAGAACAAGGTAAAGGCATCACCGTCGGCATCACCGTCGAGCACGGCGCCGACGAGCTGGCCGCTGCGGTCGCCCGTGCGCGGGAGGAATTTCCCGAGGTGCTCATCGAGCAGCGTGTGAACGGAAACGATCTCCGGCTCGTGGTGATCGACGGCCGGGTGGTCGCCGCAGCGCTGCGGCTGCCGCCAGAGGTCATCGGTACCGGTGAGCACACCGTGCGCGATCTGATTGTGGCGGAGAGTCGACGGCGCTCGGCTGCCACCGGAGGCGAGTCGCGCATTCCGCTCGACACGGTCACCGAGGCGACGGTCGGTGAGTACGGCTGGAAGCTCGATGATGTTCTGCCGCAAGGGACTAGACTGCGTGTTCGCCACACCGCCAACCTGCATCAAGGGGGCACGATCCACGACGTCACCCCTAGCGTGAACCAGGAACTATGTCGGGTCGCGGTGACAGCTGCCGAGGCGATCGGCATTCCGGTCACCGGGATCGACCTGCTGGTGCCTGACGTCACCGGTCAGGAATATGCCTTCATCGAAGCCAACGAGCGGCCCGGCCTGGCCAATCACGAACCACAGCCCACCGCAGCGGCTTTCGTCGACTACTTGTTTCCCGGCCAGCCCGGACAACCGTTCGCCTGGACGCCGGAAGAGTCGCCGCGCAACCCCGATGATTCGGTGATCAGGTAGCGCTGACTGCTACCACGGCGACGGTAGGCCCGCGCGGATGCGCGCGACCTCCGAACGTGCGAAGCGCACCCGGTCGGTGTCGGCGCCCCGCGCTGCGGCCAACTCGTCGCCGAGCGCGTACGCGGCATTGAGGATGTAGCGTGCGCGCCTGCGTTCGCCGCGGTTGCGGCTGGTCTTGCGATAAGCCCTGCGCGCCTTACGGTTACCGACCATCGCATCGAGCTCAACCGGCGTGAGGACGCCGCGGGCCTGCTCGGGGGCCATGACATCGCGGACGAAGTCGCGCTCCCTGGTCACGGTCACCTTGTAGACCCGCGCGACGATGATCAGCGCGACAACGATCGTGCCGATCAGCAACCCGATCAGCAGCAGCGCATTCTGGCCGGCGATCGTCGCCACCGAATCCCAAGTTCCGTGCAACAGCATCGGTATCGCGATCAGCACTAGACCCCGACCGACCTTGCGCGGCTCGGCGGGCCGGCCGACAAGATAGACCACCCCGGCGCAGAAGATGGCGCTGTAGAGGATGTGCGCGGCCACTCCGGTGAGCATGCGGAGAATGATGGTGCCGACCGATGCGCCAATCTGGTTGGCGCCGAACTGAGTACCGGCCGAGGTCATGGCATAGGTAATGTCTTCGACGATTTGGAAACCCAGACCGATGAACGCGCCGAGGATGAACCCGTCGAACGCGGTCCGGACGTGCCGTTGTGCCAACGCGATCAGCAACAACAACCCCGAGCCCTTGGCCAGTTCCTCGGTGAATGGCGCAGCGAGCCCAGCACCCCAATTCAGCGCCCAAACCTGACCGAAGTTCTTGCCGTACAACGCCAGAATTGCGTCGTTGGCATTGGCGGCCATCGCCCCGGTGGCGGCGAAGCCACCCCACAGGAACGCGACGACCATCAGCTTATGCGGAAGTTTGGCGTAGTGGTCGATCCGGTCGGTGAACCACCAGAACAGCCCCGCGTAGATGGCGAAGGAGGTCACGGCCAGCCCGATCGCTTCCCCGTAGGCGTTGTACTCGCGTGCGAGGGTGGAAAAGAACGTCAGGACCCCGATCCCGACCAGGCCCACATAGCCCCAGAAGGCGAAGTTGCGCGGTTGGTAGAAGACAAACCGTCTGCCCCAGCCGGAGAGGTCGAGCGCGACGTCGCGCGCGCGGTCGAGGTCGGTGAGCGTCGTCATCACTGTGCCTGCTTGGACTCGTTGATGCTGTCGATCATCGCCAGCACGGCTGCGCTGGGTTCGTGGCCGGTGTCGGTCGGTCCCGTCGCCACCGCCTCGACCCCGCGGCCACCGAACACAAACGCGGCGATCAGGCCTGCGGTGTGCGGCCCGGTGATACGCACGGTCGCACCCTGCTTGCCCGTGGCGGTCATGATGGTGGCGGGCGCCCCGGTGATGTGGACGCCGCGACCCTGATTCAGGGCGTCCGAGGTCGCCTCGATTTGATCGACCAGTTGACCGGCGTCGCCGTGGAACGGCCCGGTGCGCACCGTGAACTTCAGCGCCCCATGCTCGACCGTCGCGGAGGCGGGATACTGCCCGGATATCGGGGCGTGGCCGGCGCGGACACCGGACGTGATGCCCCAGCCGGCCGCCGGCACGAACGTCACGTCGCCTTCGATCTGCATGACGTCGCCGGGCCTGACGATGTCGTGGTAGGGCACCGTCGCGTTCATCACCGGCAAGACCACCGACATCACGAAGACCAATCCCAGCACCGCCAGCGTCGGGCGCAGAGTGCGACGATCCAGGCCGAACCGTCGCTCGTCGGCGGGCACCCAGCCCGCATCGGGTTCGAATCTCGGCGCTGAGGCCGCCGAGGACACCTCGGCTACCGGATCCGGCATCTCCGCCCAACCCTTCTACCCGTTACTGCGACGCCTGTGTAGCGCCGCAGTGAGAGTAGCGAGGAGCGGGTTTCGCGGCATCGTCAATGCCCAGATCGGCGGCTTTGGCCCGGCGCGCGGCGGTTGGCTTCTAGGCTTTGAACCCGTGACCATCGACCGTGCGGCGCTGGCCGTAGGCAGCATCCGGCTTGCTTCAGGCATCTCGTTTCTCGTCGACCCCCTGCGGGCGAACCGACTGTGGGGCGATCCCGACACACCCTCGCCCACCGCGCAACTGCTGCTGCGTTCGATGGGCTATCGAGACGCACTGATCGGCGGACTGCTGGCCACAGCGGCGTTGCGCGGCAGGAACACTCGCGGCTGGTTTCTGGCCTCCGCCGGTGCCGATGCCGCCGACCTGCTCGGCGGGATGAGTGTGCATCACCAGATGAAGCGGTCGCAGCAACTGATCGGGATCGGTGGCGCTGTCGTCGGCGTGGGCACAGGCTTGTGGGGTGCGGCCCGCCGCGCCGGCAAGGTGCCCGTTACCGCTGACGGACCGAACCGGTAACGCGTTGTGCGTCAGCCGACGTGATGCGCGAGAGTGTCGACGAGCGCGAGGGAGGGTAGACCCATGCGGGCGCTGCGTTTTACCGAGTTCGGCGACCCCGGTGTGCTTCGCGTGGCGGACATGCCGGATCCAGTCGCGACGGCTGAGCAGGCGGTCGTTCGCGTCGAGGCGGCATCGGTCAACCCGTCTGACGTGAAAAACGTTGCCGGCGGTATGGATTGGACAGTGTTGCCACGCACTCCCGGCCGTGATTTCGCCGGGGTGGTGGTCAGCGGGCCGCGTGAGTGGGAAGGTGCGGCGGTCTTCGGTACCGGTGGAGACATCGGCTTCAGCCGGGATGGCTCGCACGCGGAGTTGATGTCGGTTCCCGTGGACGCCTTGGTGGTCAAACCTGACCGGCTCAGCGTTGACGAAGCTTCCACGGTGGGCGTCAACTTCGTCGTGGCGTGGTACGGGACGGTGGAAATCGCGCAGTTGGCCGAGGGTGAAACCCTCGCGGTGTTCGGCGCCTCCGGCGGTGTGGGCGGAGCGGTCGCGCAAATCGCTCGCGCGCACGGCGCCAGAGTGATTGGCGTGGACCGGCATCTGCCCGGCCCCGACACTCCCGCCGCAGCGGTGATCGACAGTTTTGTCACCTTCGACCCCGCCACCGACGTCGGCGCGGTGATCGCACAGTTGACTGACGGTAAGGGCGCTGACGTGGTGTACGACGCGGTGGGCGGTGTGACGACGCCGTCGGCGCTGGCAGCGCTGACCCACCGGGGCCGGCTGGTGGTGATCAGCGCCGTCGGCTCGCCCAACGTGGAAATCAACCTGCGCGACCTCTATCACAACGAAACCCGCATTCTCGGTGCGGACAGCGGAAAGTTGAGCATCGTCGATTCGGCCCGGCGGTTGCAGCAGATGGCGCCGTTCTTCGAGTCCGGCGCGTTTCGCCCGTTGCCCATCGCCGGCACCTACCCGCTCGACGACGCGCCCGCGGCATACCGGGCCGTCGCCGACCACACCGCCGGTCGCGTCGTGATCCGGCCCTGACCGTCTCATTGCGCAGAAAGGCGCGGCAATGTCATCTGATCTGAATGAACACACCATCACCGAAGCAGTCCAGCGGACCTTCGACGACGCGACCGACGAGCGCTTCCGCGAGGTGCTCGTGAGCCTGGTGCAGCACCTGCACGATTTCGCCCGCGATGTGCGGCTGACGGGTGAAGAATGGTTCACCGCAATGGATTTCCTGGAACGAGTCGGCAAAATATCAAGCCCGACGCGTCAGGAGGTGATGTTGCTGTCCGACATCCTCGGCTTCAGCATGCTGCTGGACAGGATCAACCAGCACAACGGGTCATCGGTCACCTCATCGGCTTTGCTCGGCCCGTTCTTCGTCGAGGGCCGGGCGATCGCCGAGAACGGCGACGACATCTCCGACGGTGTGTCCGGCACCCCGATGTTCGTCACCGGCCGGGTTGTCGACGATCAGGGAAAGCCGGTCGTCGGTGCGCACGTGGACACCTGGCACAGCGACGGCGAGGGATTCTACGACGTGCAGCAGATTGAGAAACTGCACGACGAATTCGCCATGCGCGCGCTGCTGACCACCGATGACGAAGGCCGGTTCTGGTACCGGTCCATCACACCCCGCTATTACCCGGTGCCCACCGACGGCCCCTGCGGCGAAATCATGCGTGCCGCACTCCGTTCCGTCATGCGGCCCCAGCATGTGCACTTCTGGTTGCATGCCGACGGCTACCAATCGCTGATCACTCAACTGTTCTATCGCGACGACCCCTACATCAACCGCGACGCGGTCTTCGCCGACGTGGCAATCACTACAAGCAGATTTCGTGCGCCATGAACCCGGAGTCGCACCGGACGGGACGACCGTCGATGGCCCGTTCGTGACTCTGGACTGGACGTTCGTTCTCGCCGCCGATACCGAATAGCCAAGGGAGCAAACCAATGTCACGCATACCGCTGGCCGACATCGAGCAGCAGAGCGTATCCATCCGCGAATTCACGGCACGCCGGGGCGAGCTCAATGTGTTTCGGAGTCCTCGCCAACGCTCCCGACGTCTTCGCCGGGTGGGCGCAGATGGTCGACGAGTTGTTCGACAGCCCCACCTTCACTTTGCGTACCCGGGAGGTGGTCATCCTGCGAGTAGCCCGATTGCAGGACTCTCGATACGAACTCAGCCAGCACATCGGTCATCGCCCGCGGCGCCGGACTGACCGAGGCGCAGATCAGTGCGATCGTCGAGACCGAAGACTTCGACGCGGCCGACTTCACCGACACCGAACGCCTGCTGCTGGATGTCGTCACCGAACTGTGCACCACGCACCGACTCAGCGACCAGTCATTCACCAATGCCCACGCCGCTCTGGGGGATGAGGCACTGACCGAGTTGCTGATGCTGGTCAGCTGTTATTACGGGCTGGCGCTGGTGCTCAACGCGATCGACGTCGACGTCGACACCGAAAACACATTCCGGCCCTGAGGAGAGTCACGATGACTCGAATCACCTATCGCAGCCCGGACGACATGACGGCGCATGCCCGCGAATTGACGATTGCGCGAGGCAATCTCAACGTCTACCGGGCACTGGCCAACGCCGACAAGGTGTTCACCGGCTGGATGGTGGCGGGCGACGCCGCCCTGACCAGCCCGGTGCTGCCGACCAGGCTGCGCGAGCTCGTCGTGCTGCGCACCGCCCATCTGATGGACTGCGCCTACGAGCTCGGCCAACACCGCGACGTCGCCCGCACCGCCGGTGTGAGCAGCGACGAGATCGACGCGATCCTCTCCGCAAACGACTGGCAGAAGCAGCCTTTCGAGCCAACCGAGCTCGCGGTGCTGCGGCTGACGACGGAACTGCTGACCACGCGCAGCGTCTCGGCCGAGACCTTCGATCGGGTGCACCGTGCACTCGGCGCGAAGGCGATCCGTCGAGGTGCTGATGGTGATCAACCGCTACGCCGGGTCTGGCGTTGATGCTCAATGCCCTCGACGTCGACCTCGACGAAAGTGCCCGGCTACCCATCCCGCCCCGAAGGGAACCAACCTGACAGTCACATCGTGACGGTAAGCGGCCAGACCTTCCAGATGTCGTCGCAGTATTCGGCGATGGCGCGATCCGAGGAAAACTTGCCGCTGCGAGCGGTGTTCAAGATGGACTTCTTCGTCCACTCTTCTTTGTCCTGCCACGCCGCGCTCACCTGCTCCTGGCCGGCCACATAAGACGCGAAGTCGGCGCACACCAGGAAGGGGTCGTCGTAGCGCAGGTTGTCCACCAGCGGTTTGAACACCTCGGTGTCACCGTGCGAGAACTGGCCGCCGGCAATGAGATCCAGGACCGCGCGAAGCTCCTCGTTGCCGTCGATGTAGTCGGCCGGACGGTAACCGTTGGCCTTCACGCCTGCGACCTCGGACTCGGTGAGGCCGAACAGGAAGAAGTTCTCGGCGCCGACCTCGTCGCGCATCTCGACGTTGGCCCCGTCGAGCGTGCCGATGGTGAGGGCGCCGTTGATCATGAACTTCATGTTCCCGGTTCCGGATGCTTCCTTACCGGCGGTGGAGATCTGCTCGGACAGGTCCGCGGCCGGGTAGATCAGCTGCGCGTTCTTCACGCTGAAGTTCGGCACGAACGCGACCTTCAGGAATTTGTTGATCTCGGGGTCGGCGTTGATCGTCTCGCCGACGGCATTGATCAGCTTGATGATCCGCTTGGCCATGAAGTAGCCGGGAGCCGCTTTGCCGCCGAAAATGAAGGCGCGCGGCGGGATCGACAGACCAGGGTTCTGCTTGAGCCGGTAATACAGGGCGACGATGTGCAGCACGCTGAGATGCTGGCGCTTGTACTCGTGGATGCGCTTGACCTGGATGTCGAACATCCAGTCGGGGTTCAGTTCGATGCCCGTCGCGGTGCGCAGGTACTTGGCCAGGCGCGCTTTGTTGCTGCGCTTGATGTCTCGCCATTGGGCGCGGAACGAAGCGTCGTCGACGAACGGCTCGAGGCCGCGGAGGCGGTCCAAGTCCTTGAGCCAGCCTTCACCGATGGTCCGGTCCAGGAGTTCCCGCAAGCCCGGGTTGGCCAGCGCAAGGAAGCGCCGCGGCGTCACCCCGTTGGTCTTGTTGCTGAACCGCTCCGGCCACAACTCGTAAAAGTCTTTCAGCACACTCTCTTTCAGCAACTCCGAGTGCAGTGCCGCGACACCGTTGATGGCGTGGCTGCCGACGGTGGCCAGATGAGCCATCCGGACGTTCTTTCCACCGTCCTCGCCGATCAGTGACATGCGGCGAATCCGGGCTTCGTCGCCAGGGAACTTGGCGCGTACCTCGTCGAGGAACCGGCGGTTGATCTCGTAGATGATTTCCAGATGGCGCGGAAGCGACTCAGCGAACAGGGTCAGCGGCCACTTCTCCAGCGCCTCGGGCAACAGGGTGTGGTTGGTGTAGCCGAACGTCGCGACGGTGATCTCCCACGCCTCGTCCCAGTCCAGCCGACGTTCATCGATCAGCAGCCGCATGAGCTCGGCGACCCCGATGGACGGGTGAGTGTCGTTGAGCTGCATGGCGAATCGCTGAGGAAGTTCCCGGACGCCGGCGTCCGCGAGGTCGTCCATGATGTGCAGTACGTGCTGCAGTGAGCAGGACACGAAGAAATACTGCTGCAGCAGGCGCAGTCGCTTGCCCGCGTCGGGTTCGTCGTTGGGATAGAGCACCTTGGTGACCGTCTCCGAGGTCACCTCGTCTTCGACGGCCTTGTAGTAGTCACCGGTGTTGAACGCCTCGAGCGCGAACGACTCGACGGCCCGCGCGCTCCACAGCGTCAGCACGTTGCAGGTGTTGACGCCGTAACCCTGGATCGGGGTGTCGTAGGCGACGCCCTTCAGGAGGCGTCCGGGGACCCACCTCACGCGGTCTTCGCCACCGTCGCCGGTGTAGTGCTCGGCGTAGCCGCCCCACTTCACCAGGTAATTCACGTCGGGTTTGGCGATCTCCCAAGCGTTTCCGTTGACCAGCCAGTTGTCGGTCTTCTCGACCTGCCAGCCGTCGCGGATTTCCTGGTTGAAGATGCCGAACTCATAGCGGATGCCGTAGCCGATCGCCGGACGCTCGAGGGTGGCCAGCGAGTCCAGGTAGCACGCGGCGAGCCGGCCGAGGCCGCCGTTGCCCAGGCCCGGTTCAGCCTCGCACGCCAGCACCTCGTCGAGATCCTGACCCATCGCCGCGAGCGCGGTCTTGGCCGCCTGCTCCAGGTGCAGGTTCAGCAGGTTGTTCCCGAGTTGCGGACCCATCAGGAATTCAGCCGACAGATAGCAAGTGACCTTCCGGCCCAGGTCGAGCGAAGTCTGCGTCGACGCCACCCGGCGATCCTGCATGCGGTCACGGACAGCCAGCGCGAGTGCCCGGTAGTAGTGCTCGGGCCGCAGGGCGGCGGCCGGACGGCCGATCGAATAGCGCAGGTGGTCGGTGATCGCCCGCTGTAGCGCGTGGGCTCCCATGCCGGTGCGCGAGTGCTCGTTGAGGTCGGCGCGGACGCCACCGGGGGGGGGGGGTGTCTGGTCGACATCGGTCATCGTGAGTCCTGTTCCTTCGATCGGCTCAACGCGCACCAAAGCGAGTCGCGGCGCGCAGGTCGTCATTGTGGCAGCGACGTCTGCACAGCAGGCACGTAATTGACGTCCGCTGCGTTAACGAAAGCTCACAGGCTCACGACGCAGAGCTGTCCGGCCGGCTGCCGGGCGCGAAGGTGTACGTCTCTCCGTGTGCAAGATAGACGAACTTGGCGTTGGAGCTCGAGGCCTGGGCGGCGTTCTTGAAATCGTCGAGCCCCGAGAGGAAGACAGAGAAATCGTTGTAGTGAATCGGGATGGCGGTGCGCGGTTTGGTGATCTCGACAGCCTTCACTCCTTGCTCACCGGTCATGGTGACCACGGTGACAAGGAAGGTCGTGCCACCGGTATGGATGAGGCCGAGGTCGATGTCGGGGTAACGCCGCGGAATGTCCTCAAGGCTGTCCACCAGCATGGTGTCGCCAGTGATGTAGAGCCGGTAGAGGTGATCGCCGTTGCGGCCGAAGTCGAGCAGGTGCCCGTTGACCGGCATCAGCAGCTCGTTGACCGCCTCCTCGGTGGCATGCTTGGCCGGCATCGCGGTGATCGTCACCGTCGCATCGCCTTTGTGTACCTCCAGGGATTGCCAGGTCTCGAGGGGGTGGCCGTGCTCGAAGCCCAAGGCGCTGAGCTTCTCCACTGCGTCAGCAGTGGAGATGATCGGCAGTTTCTTGTCGAGCTCCTGGGCGGCGACGTCATCGAAATGGTCGCCGTGGTAGTGCGACAAGACGATCACGTCGACCGGCGGCAGGTCAGCGATCTGACAAGCGGGTTCGACCTCGCGCCGCGCCCAGATGCCATGACCGAGGTTCACGTGCTCGCCCTTGTGGAGGAAGGCGGGATCGGTCAGGACTGTCAGTCCGCCGAAGCGGATCAGTGTGGTGGCATTACCGATGAAGTAGACGCTGCCTTCGGCGAAATCCGCTGTGCCGCTGCTAGCTAACTCTAACCGCGTCATCGCGTGTACTCCTGCCGGCGCACCACCGAGTCGACCGCCAGCCACTACGGTGGCAGTATTCGCCCGGCCCTGTGTGCGTAGAGCTTACATCTTGATCGCCGGTATGAGCCGTTCGAGATTCCAGAGCTGATCGCGTCGGGCCGACAGGCACGAAACCAGCATGCCGACAGCCCAGATGCCGGCCAGCACCGTGATTGCCAGCCATAGCCGGCCGTCGATGCCGCCGAGAATGAGCTGTCGAAGCCCGTTCACGCCATAGGTCATCGGATCGAATCGGTGCAGAACCTGGAACGGCTTCGAGGTGGTTTCCACCGGATACATGCCGCCGGCGCTGACGAGCTGAAGCATGAGCAGCGCCATGATCAGCACCCGGCCCACCGCTGGGCCGACGAGCGCGTTGATCGCCTGTGTCGCGGCGACGAACGCGAACGAGATCAGGATCATGAAGCCGAGCATCGACGCCGGGTGCACGGCGTGCATGCCGAGACCGAAGCGCACGACGCAATACAGGATGGCAGCCTGGAACATCCCGATGACGGCAGCGGGAAGATAGCTGGACAGCGCTACCCGGATCGGCAGCACCTCCGCTGCAATCGCGCGACTCTGCAAGGGCCGCAATATCATCCAGAGCACAAGTGCGCCGAAGAAAAGCGCCAGCGTGATGAAGAACGGCGCCATGCCGGTGCCGAAGTTGGGCGCCGCGTTCTCGTGCGAGGTCTCGAGCTGAACCGGACCGCCGATGGTGTCGGCGACCGCGTCCTTCTGCTGGTCGGTCCAGGTGGGCACCTGCTTGGCGCCGTCGCTGAGTTTGGTGGCCAGCTCGGCCGAACCCGACTTGAGCTGCTGTGCCCCATCGTCGAGTTTGGCTATGCCGCCTGCCAACTGGGCGTTGCCGGAGGCGACCTGCTGAGCTCCGTCGCGCAGTTGGGTGAGCTTGTTCGTCAGATCCTGCCCCTTGCTTCCCACGTGGTCGAGGGCCGATCCGAGCGGGCTACCCGGTGCGCGCAGACCCGACGTCATGTTGATCGCCGCGTTGCGGGCGTCGGTGAGGCGCTGTCGGATCTCGGGCGTGAACTGATGCTGGCGAAGCTGATCCTGCGCGCCGCGCAACGTGTTTGCCAACGGATCTTGTCTCGCGGCGAGTTGATCGACCACCGTGGACAACGCGTTGGCCGCGGCGTCTTGCGCCGTGGCGATCCCGCCGATCTGGTCGTTCGCCTGCTGTAGTGCGTTGGCGCCTTGTTGTAGCTGGTCGGTGTTGCCGCCGATGACGGACAGCGCCTTGCTCACCGCCAGCAGCGGCTCGGTGGCGGAGTTGATTCCATCGGAAAGTTGTCGAGCCCCGGTGGCAAGTGACGCCGAGCCGGACCGGGCGGTGTCCAGACCGCCCGCCAGCTGACCGGCGCCGTCGGCCAGCCGGGCGGCGCCGTCAGCGGCCTGCTTGATGCCGGAACCGGACGAAACCACAACGGAAAGCATCTGATTGACCGCTTGCCCGGAAATCCGTGAGGAGACGGCATTGAGCACCTGGTCGATCGCGGTGCGGCCGATGCTGGTCGAGATGTAGTTATTGGCGTCGTTGTAGACCGCGATCAGGTTGGCTTTTTTCGGTTGCCCGGTGACCGGTGAGGCGATCGCCGCGCTGAAATCCGGTGGCAGCTCGACCATGAAGTAATACTTGCCGTGCGCGACGCCGTTGTGCGCCTCCTCGGGGCTGACGACATGCCAGTCCAGGCTGCCATCGGCGGTGAGGCTTTTGGCGATCTCGGTGCCGGCGTTGAACGGCTGGCCGGACACGACAGCGCCGCGGTCGGAATTGACCAGTGCCACAGGCATTTTGTTGACATGGCCGAAAGGGTCCCAAAACGCCCAGAGGTACAGGGCTCCGTAGACCAACGGCAGCAGCATCAAGACGACGATCGCCACCCGCGTCATCCGGCTGCGGCCGAAGCGTTTGATTTCCGAGCCGAATGCGAGTCCAGCCAGCATCGTCATTCCCCTTCGGTCAAGCTGCGTTGGTCGTGTAGTTCGTGGTCCGGCGCTTGCGTGCCGAGCGGATTGGTGACACCGACGACGACGGTGCGTTTCGAGGCGAGCGCGCCCAACCGCTCCACCGCAATCGCGCGGCGCGCGTTGTCGCGCACCTGCTCGAGGTCGCCGACCACCAGGATCGGACGGTTCGACATCGTTGCCAGCGAGATCCGGAGTAGAAACAACTCCAGATCTGACAATTCGACGATGTAGGTGTCGGGCGCCGGCGGGGGAGTCTCGCCGAATACCTCGGTCACGTTGGACCTGCCCGCTTCGTGCGGGATCCGCGAGTACCAGGGCGCCAGCCATCGTCGTTGCTCGGCGAGCACCGTCTGCACGGTCACCGACTCCTCCAACTCGTCGATGTCGGGGAAGGCCGCGATAGCGCAGTGCCGGCGAATCGCCCGTGGCTTTGTGTCGCCGAGCACCGTCAGGGTGCCGTGGGACGGCTTGAATCGACCGGCCAGCGTCAGCAGCAACGCGGTCTGACCCGGTCCGCCGGGCATCTGGATGGCGTGGAAGCCGTCGGGAAGCGCCAAGTCGATGCCGGAGAACAGCGGCCCGTGCTCGCCGTCCACACCCAGCGCCGTCGCGGTGATCACCGCCGTTGCTTCGGTTTCATCCTGCGTGCTCACTAGTGCTCCTCATCGCTTTGCACCGCAACAGATTCCAGCAGGGAGGTGATCAATTGCGCGAGGAGATCGGGGTCGATTGTTCCCGGCCGCAGCACCTCTTCCATCGCGATACCCAAGTTCATTGTGACGACGAGTTGGGCAAGGTCGGCCAGCGGCCGCCCGGCGGTGGACGCTGCCGACTCGGCGAAGTTGTCGGCCTGCTCGGCGGCGGCGGCACGGCGACGCGCGATCAGGCGCTCGCGCAACTCCGGATCACGCACGGCACGTAGCCAGTACTCGACAAACAGCACGTAGTAATCGGCGTGGTCGTGCACCGAGTCGAGCACTGAGCGGCTCAGCGCCTGCGCGGCCGCTGGGGTATCGCCGTCGCTGTCCAGCGCGGTGGCGATCTGTTCGCCGCGCAGCTCGAATTCGCGGTCGAGCAGGGCCAGGAACAGTTCGTCCTTGGAACCGAAGTTCGAATAGACCGCGCCTTTGGTGAATCCGGCGGCTTGACCGATCGCGTCGATGGTCGCGCCGGCGAACCCCTCGGCAGCGAAGACTTTCGAGGCAGCGTCCAATATCCGGTCCCGTACCTCGTCCCGGGTGGGGCGGGTCCGCGGCGGCTTGACAGGTGACATGGGCGAAAGCATACTCCAGGGTATCGACTGGATACTGGTAAGTATCGAAAGGTGGTTCATCGATGGCGGACTTCGAGCTGGTCATCCGCGGCGGGACGGTGTTCGACGGGACCGGTGCGGTGCCCGTGACCGCGGACGTCGGTGTCCGTGACGGAAAGGTCGCCGCGGTGGCACCGGGCTTGCCCGAGGGTGCCCGCACCGTCGACGCCCATGGTCAGTGGGTGTTGCCCGGGCTGATCGACGTGCACACGCATTACGACGCGGAAGTTCTGCTCAGCCCCGGTCTCGGCGAGTCGGTGCGGCACGGGACGACGTCGGTCATCCTCGGTAACTGCTCGCTCTCGACGGTCTACAGCGACGCCGAGGACTGCGCCGACATGTTCGCCCGGGTAGAGGCGCTGCCGTGGCAGATCGTGCACGACTCGGTCAAAGAGGCCAAAACCTGGACTGGCCCTGCCGAATACGCGAAGACGCTCGATTCGCTGCCGCTCGGGGCGAACGTCGCCGCATTCGTCGGCCATTCCGACATCCGGGCTGCGGTGTTGGGTCTGGGCCAGTCGGTCGATGGTGACTACCGGCCGACCCGCGGCGAGATCAGCCAGATGAAGCAGATGCTCTCCGATGCGCTCGACGCCGGCTTCGTCGGGCTGTCCACGCTGCGAAGCTCCTTCTCGAAACTCGAAGGCACCCGCTTCCCGGCAAGGCAGCTTCCCTCTACCTACGCGAGGTGGTCGGAATTCCACGCCCTCAACACCGTTCTGCGGGAACGCGGACGCGTGCACCAGAGCACCCCGAACCTGGCGCGCCAAGCCGAAGTGTCGCGCTACCTCGGGCAAAGTATCGGCCGCGGATTCCGGCGCCCGTTGAAGACGACCTTGATCGCGGCGGCCGACGTCAAGGCTGACCGGAGGGCGGCACGGCTGACGTTGCTGGCTGCCAGTCTCACCAACCGGGCCGGCGGCAACTTCCGCTGGCAGCACCTGCCGGTTCCGTTCGAAATGTACGCCGACGGAGTCGACCTCGTCGTATTCGAGGAATTCGGCTCCGGCTCAGCGGCACTCAACTTCCGCGACGAGATGAGTCGCGGAAAGCTACTCGCCGACGAGTCATACCGCCGGCAGTTCCGCAAGGACATGACCAAGCAATTCGGGCCACGGGTGTGGAGTCGCGACTTGTCCGACGCCGAAATCATTGCCTGCCCTGACAAGTCGGTCGTCGGTCGGTCTTTTGCCGATGTCGCCGCAAGCCGCGGAATCGAACCCACCGACGCGCTGCTCGATTTGGCTGTCGAGCACGGCGCCGGGTTGCGCTGGCGAACTGTCGTCGCCAATGATCGCGAAGACGTGCTGGACCGCATGCAACGGTCCCCGAACGTCCAGATCGGATTCTCGGATTCTGGTGCGCACCTGCGCAATATGGCGTTCTACAATGCCGGGCTGCGCATGCTCGAACGTGTCCACCAGCGCCGGTCGATGCCCGTCGGAACAGCGGTCCGCCGCCTCACCGGCGAACTCGCCGACTGGTATGGACTCGATGCGGGATACCTGCGCAATGGCACGCGAGCCGATATCGCCGTCATCGACCCGGCCGGTTTCGACGGCTCGAGCGCTGCCTACGCCGAGGCGCCCTATCCCGGGGCGCCAAGTGTCAAGCGGATGGTCAATCGCAACGACAACCTCGTCAGCGCCACGGTCGTCGGCGGCCAGATCGTCTACGAAAAGGGTGAGTTCGCACCTGGTTTCGGCACCGAGCTGCATGCGGGACGATTCCTGCAAGCCGAAAACAGTTAGCGGGTCCTAGGCCACTTCGCGGTTCAACCGGGTTGCTGCGGCCTGCCACTGGCGAGAAATCCGGTGCATCGACCGGTTCAGCGAACGTTGGAGCTGACGGATCGATGGTTGCGCACCTCTCCCAGCGTGATCAGTCCGTCATCGACCGAGTGCCTTGGCGGTTTTTCGATAGAGCGCGGCATATTTTCGGAAGCCGTCAGCTGCTGTCTCTCATAGCGTCACGGAGTACTTCGAGATCTCGACCGAAAGGCCTCACATCATGGCGATGAATCTGCTGCATCAGCGGCGGTGTAGTTCGGCGGGCTGGGCTAACACTGTCCGCGACAAGCTCTTGCCGTGGGCGCTCGCCGACGTCGAATTGGGCGACCAGACCTTGGAAATCGGGCCGGGCTACGGAGCAACGCTACGCGCACTCCTTGACCGGGCCGGCGCGGTCACCGCGGTCGAAGTCGACAAGCCCATGGCCGACAGACTGCATCAGCTCTACGGCGATCGAGCGCGCGTCCTGCACCGCGACGGCGGCGCTACCGGCCTGCCCGACAGGGCTTTCAGCTCCGTGGTGTGTTTCACCATGCTGCATCACGTCCCCACCGATCAGTTGCAGGACCGGCTCTTCGCCGAGGCATTTCGGGTCTTGCGACCCGGCGGGGTGTTCGCCGGCAGCGACCGCCTGCCGTCACTGCCGTTCCGGCTCATCCACATCGGCGACATCTACAACCCGATTGGACCGGACGAGATGCGGAAGCGCCTGGGTCTGGTGGGCTTCAGCGATATTAATGTCGACGTGGCCGGTGTCCGGCTGCGGTGGCGGGCCACCAAGGCCGGCTAGTCACGTATCCAATTGGCTCGAGGCTCAACTGGTTTCGTAGATATCCAACCGGCTCGACGCGCCGGGGGTGTGGCCGAAGCTGCGCCGGAACACCTCGATGAAGGCGCTCGCGGACGACCAACCGCACTGGTGTGCCACCGTCGTCACCGGCGTCCGCTCGGCCAGTAGCACCAGCGCTCGGTGCAGCCGCAACTGAGTGCGCCACTGCGGGAACGTCATACCGAGATCCTGACGGAACAGCCGCGACAAACTGCGGTCGCTGGCGCCGACCACGCGGCCGAGTTCGGCGAGCGTGCGACTATCGCCGGGATCGGCGTGCAGGATGTCGCACACCGCCGCGAGCAGCGGAGCGGTCGGGGAGGGCACGTGCAGTGGTTGCTGCGGAGAGCTGCGCAACTGGTCGAGCAACACGGCACGCAGTCGCGTTCGTTCGGGAGTGTCCGCATCGCCGGCGGTGTAGGTGATGATGAGCTCGCGCAGCAGCGGCGCCACCTTCAGCACGGTCGGCGAATCGAGCTCGAGCGGGTTGTCGGTTGCCGCCAAGCCCACGGTGTGCAGTTTGAGTTCGCCGTAGGCTCGATGGGCATGGAAGGTGTGCGCCGGTATCCAAATCGCCCTCGTCGCCGGAGCGATCCAGGAACCCTTGTCCGTCGTCACGGCCAGAACCCCGCGACCGGCGTAGACGATCTGGTGGTCGTCGTGCCGGTGCGCTGGGATCTCGTCACCCGACGCGAGTCGCAGGGTGCGGGTGGGAGCGGACGTGTCGTGGCGGACCTTCAGCATCGAGCAAAAGTTTATTGAAAGTCCGACATCTTGTCGGTCGCTTGGTCAGGTCACCGACGCGGTATAGATCTCGTCGATGTTCGACTTGAGCTTGGCGTCGAACTCCTCATCGGACTGATCGACGGTGAGGCCTTCGGTCAGGGCCCGCGAGAAGCTGGCGATCAGACGGTGGTTGCGGGCCAGGATCTCGGAGCTCTGCGCCAAGGTGTAGCCACCGGAGAGAGCGACCACCCGCAGCACTCGAGGATGGTTGATCAGCGGTTCGTAGAGGTCGGCCTCGTCGGGCAGGGTCAGCTTGAGCATCACCTGCCGGTCGACCGGGAGATCCTCGAGTTTCTCCTGCAGCGCGGTCACCAAGAGCCGGTCGGCCGTCGGCTTGTCGGGGCTTTTGATGCTGACCTCGGGCTCGAGGATCGGTATCAGTCCGTACCTGGCGATTCTCGCGGCGCAGTCGAACTGCTGTTGGACAACCGCCCGGATCCCGCCGTCGTTGGGCTCGTGGATGAACGAGCGCATCTTGGTGCCGAAGATGCCGCGCTCGACGGCACGGTCGAGCAGGCTGTCGAGCTGCGTCATCGGCTTCATCAGCTGGACGCCGTACTGCGCGTCGGCGAGGCCTTGGTCGACTTTGACGAACGGCACGATGTGCTTCTGCTTCCACAGGTAGGCCACGGTGTTCTCGCCGTTGATGGTCCGATCGATCGTCTGCTCGAACAGGATGGTCGCCAGGATCTTGTCGCGGTTGAAACTGGGACTCTCGATCAGCCGCGCGCGGGCCTGGTGGATGAGGTCGAACATCTGAGACTCGTTGCCATATGCCTGCTCTGGTATTCCATAGAGCGCCAGTGCCTTGGGGGTGCTGCCACCGCTTTGATCCAGCGCCGCGATGAAGCCACGCCCCGACCCCATCTCCTGGAGTTGCTCCTCGTTCACTGCCGTCCCTCCGCCGTCGCACTCTCGACCGTTTGCGTCCAGCATCGCGCAATGTCAACCTCGCGGCTACCACTTCCGAGGAGGCGGCAAACCACCCGGATCCTTCTGCGCGGCCGATCGTTACGGTTGGCGAAGACGGGGAGGGAAACGAATGGGCCAACGCGAGCTGGACACGACCGAAAGTCTCCTGCAGGAACTGCTGTGGACGTACGGCCCTTGCGGCCAGGAGGACGCGGTGCGCAACGTCTGTGCCCGCGAGCTGCAACCCCTGGTCGACGACATGTGGACCGACGACGCCGGCAACCTGATCGGTTACATCGCGACGGCGGAGAACGCGTCGCTGTCGACCGACCACCGGCACCGGACGAGCCCCATCGCCGGCGGGGCCGCGACGCGGGTCATGGCACACATGGACGAACTGTCCATGCTGGTCAAGCGGGTCGAGCCGGACGGGACACTGCACCTGACGCAACTGGGAATAATGTACCCGGGCAATTTCGGGCTGGGCCCGGTTGCCGTGCTCGGCGACGAGCAGACGCTGACCGCCGTGCTCACGCTCGGTTCCGAGCACACGACCCAGGAGAGTCCGCGGATCTGGGAGACCAAACCCGACCAGGGCGACCGCGCGCTGGACTGGCAGCACGTCTACGTCTTCACCGGGCGCAGCGCGCAAGATCTCGCCGCGGCGGGGGTGCACGCCGGAACGCGGGTGTGTGTCGACCGAAGCAAGCGCGACCTCGTCGAGTTCGGTGAGTATGTCGGCGCCTACTTTCTCGATGACCGCGCGGCCGTGACTGCGCTGCTGCGCGCCGCGCGGCTACTGCACGAGCGCGGGCAACGCCCGGTGCAGGACGCGTACCTGATCTTCACCACCAACGAGGAAGTCGGCGGGGTGGGTGGTTCATACGCGAGCGCCACTCTGCCCGGCACCCTCACCCTTGCTTTGGACGTCGGGCCCACCGAACGCGAGTACGCGACCACCGTCACCGGCGGCCCGATCGTGGGATACAGCGACGCGTTGTGCGTCTACGACAAAGACATCGCTGATCGGTTGATGGGGATCGCCACCAGTCGCGGGCTCTCGCCGCAGGCGGCGACGCTGGGCGCCTTCATGTCGGATGCCTCGCATTCCAAGGCCAGCGGGTTGACGCCACGCGCGGGACTGTTGTGCCTACCGACGCTCAGTACCCATGGCTTCGAAGTGATTCCGCGCGCCGCCATCGACGACATGGCCGGAATCGTGGCCGATTTCCTGCTGGACGGCTAGGGCGTGAGGCTTGCCGGCAGCTCTCGACGCGCGTACTCGGGAAACACATCGGCGTCGCGATGACGCGCTGTCACACCGGGAGGCCGCGGTAGCCCAGCGTCGCCAGCAACGCGCCTAGTCCGTATTCGAACACCGCGTCGTAATCGGTGGGGGATTGAAGTGCGTGCACCAGATCCCGATCTGGCCAGTCGTCGTCCCAAAGTGAGGGATCCTCCTCCTCGTGCTTGGCCCCACGAACCGCCGAGAACTGCATCACCGCCGACGAGATGACGTGCACCTGCAACGCGCGCAGGACCAGCGCGGCATCGGTTCCGGTCACGCCCACGTCCGCGAGCAGGGCAGCCAGCTTCTGCTGGACCGGCAGGAAAAGCGTCGGCGTCCGGTCGCGTTCGTGCGCAATGGCCAGCAGGTGTTGCCGATCGATCAACAACTTGCGCTGCGAACGGGCCAGGGAGGCAATACGTTCCACCGGGTTGCCGCCGTCGATCGGTAGATGCGCCATCTCGCTGAGCAGTCGGTCGACCAGGCTGTCGAACAGTTTGTCGCGCCCGCCGACATGCCAGTAGATGGAAGTGACCGCGACACCGAGTTCTTCGCCGAGACCGCGCATGGTGAACGCCTCCACGCCTTGGCGTTCGACCAGGCCGGCGGCGGTGTCCAGGATCGTTTCCGCCTTAAGAGCTCCCGGCATTCGGTTCACCTCCGTCCATGACGCCACTCCTCAGCATCGCTGCGCTCTGCATCGTCATCGGCGGCGTCCATGACGCCACTGCTCAGCATCGCTGCGCTCTGCATCGTCATCGGCGGCGCTCACACACTGGGATTGCGGCAGATCCAGATAGCGGTCCAGGTTGCGATGCATGTTGATCACGCGCCGTTCTTCGGCCGACAGCGTCAGGTGTGTGAGACCTGGCTGATGAAGACCGCGCTGGAGGCCGGCCAGCACCGAAAGATCCTGCGTGAGAACCAGACCCGGCTCGGCTTGGTCTGCGGCCAGTCGGACGTCGGCGGGTGTGCCGCGGGCCGCGCCGGGTGGCATGCGCATCCAGAGCATCATCACCAACTCGCCGCGGTCGGGATCGGCCCCCGGACGAGAGGACAGCACCGTCAGGTGGTCGGCGTTGGCCAGCACAGTCAGATTCGGGAAGACGTTGTATTGGTGCAGTCGCATCAGCTGATCGGTACTGGCCCAACTCAGGTCGACGCCGCGTCCTGCAGCGAAAGTTCTTATCTGATCGGCGATCACGTCGATGACCGGATGTCCGCCCGGGAACGGTGTTGCTTCTGCGACTCCCATCAGCGCGCCCTGGGTGCGCACGTAGGCGTCCCACACCTCGGCGTCGCTCAGCGACTGCCTGAGATGAGGGCTGGGTAGGCCGTACAACTGTTCGGACTTGCCGGTGTGCCCCCAGATCACCTGCGGCGCGTAGACGTCGTCCATGCACCTGTGCAGTTCGGGGTGCAACGTCTGAATGTGGTAGGTCTCGCTGAACCCGTCGGCGATGGTTTTCCAGTTCGCCTCGACATCGACGATCATGGTTGCGTAGCAACGGAAGTCGCCGAGGCCCAGCCAGGCGATGTCGTCCGGAACCGCTTCGAGGTAATCGGCCAGCGGCGGTGCGCTCAGGTCGAGATTGACGAAGACGAGCCGCTCCCAGGTGTCGACGCGGACGGTGAACAACGGAAACTCGGCCAGCGAAAGCGCGCCGAAGCCTTTGCGATGCGGGACTCGTTTGAGCGCTCCGGCCAGATCCCACGTCCAGCCGTGGTAGCCGCAACGCAGCTCGCGCAGGTCCGAGCCTGAGCCGGCGCACAGCGAGTTGCCCCGGTGGCGGCACACGTTCTGAAAGGCGCGCAGCGTGTCGTCGTCGTCGCGCACTATGAGTACCGAGTACGGCCCGCAACGGTATTCGAAGTAGTCGCCGGGCTCGGCGACATGGTCAAGGGTGCACGCGACCTGCCATACCTTGGGCCACATCCGCTCGACTTCGAGCTGCGCGAACGCCGCGGAGTAGTAACGCTCCGCGGGCACCACGGTTGGCCGCTGCGGCGGTGCGCCGATCGCGTCTTCGCGCCGGATGCCAGACGTTGTGTGCGTCAACTGAAGCACTCCCCAAGCCTCTGTAACGGTGTTACATTCCCTTATTGGAGTCACTGTAGCCAGTCGGCAGCGCAGCCAAGGGAGTAATCGTGTTCGATCTCAAAATCACCGGTGGCACGGTCGTTGATGGAACCGGCGCGGACCGCTATGACGCCGACATCGCGGTCAAAGACGGCAGGATCGTCGAGATTCGACGCCGTGCGCCGGGCGGCGTGCCGCTGGAAGGCGAAGCCGCCGAGACCATCGACGCAACCGGAAAGATCGTCGCGCCCGGATTCGTCGACATCCACACCCACTACGACGGCCAGGTCAGCTGGGATTCTCTGCTGGAGCCGTCAAGCGGACATGGCGTGACCACCGTCGTCACCGGCAACTGCGGTGTCGGTTTCGCCCCGGTACGGCCCGGCCGGGAGGACTGGCTGATCGGCCTGATGGAAGGTGTCGAGGACATCCCCGGCGCCGCGCTCACCGAAGGAATTTCCTGGGGCTGGGAAAGCTACCCCGAATACCTCGACGTGATCGGGAAGCAGGAATACGCCGTCGACGTCGGCAGTCAGGTGGCACACGGCGCCGTACGTGCGTACGCGATGGGGGAGCGCGGCGCGCGCAACGAGCCCGCCTCACCGGACGACATCGCGGCAATGGCGCGGCTGGTCCAGGAAGCGATCGAGGCTGGGGCACTGGGTTTTTCGACATCACGCACGATCGGCCACCGTGCAATCGACGGCGAACCGGTACCGGGCACCTATGCCGCGGAAGATGAGCTGTTCGGGCTTGGCCGGGCGATGGCCGCCGGCGGTCAGGCAGTGTTCGAGCTGGCTCCGCAGGGCGTGGCGGGCGAAGACATCATCGCCCCCAAGAAAGAGCTGGAATGGATGCAGCGGCTGGGTGCTGAGATCGACCGCCCGATCTCGTTCGGCATGATCCAGGTCGACGCGGCCCCGGACCTGTGGCGCGAGCAGCTGGACGTCTCGGCCGCGGCGCACGCCGCCGGCAGCCGGCTATACCCGCAGATCGCTGCGCGGCCGTTCGGCATGCTGTTCGGCTTCGACGGGCATCACGCGTTCACCCATCGTCCGACCTTTCTCCGGCTGAAGGCCGAGTGCGGCCGCGAGGAGCTCGCCCAGCGACTCGCCGATCCTGCCGTCAAGGCGGCGATCCTGGCCGAGGACGATCTGCCACCTGATCCAAATCTGTTGTTCGACAATATGTTTGCCCTTGCGCAGTACGCGCTCGGCCGCACCTACTGGCTTGGCGATCCACCGGATTACGAGCCGACCGACGAGCGCACCGTGGAGAAGATCGCGGCCGAACGCGGCGAGGAGCCGTTGTCCACGCTCTATGACCTGATGCTCGAGCATGATGCGACGTCGATGCTGATGCTCCCGTTCTACAACTACGCCCACGGCAACCACGATGCGATCCGCGAAATGTTGACTCATCCGGCGGGTGTGGTCGGGCTGTCCGACGGTGGCGCGCACTGCGGCATGATCTGCGATGCGTCGTTCCCGACGTTCTTGCTCACGCACTGGGCGCGCGATCGGCACCGCGGCGACAAGCTGCCGCTGGAATACGTCATCCGCAAGCAGTCCTACGACACCGCACAGCTGTTCGGGCTGTCCGACCGGGGTGTGGTGAAGGTCGGTAAACGCGCCGACGTCAATGTCATCGACATGGATGCGATCACCCTGCACCGGCCGCAGATGGCCTACGACCTGCCGGCCGGCGGCAAGCGGCTGATACAGGGCGCTTCGGGTTACGACGCCACGATCGTCAACGGCGTGGTGACGCGCCGACACGGCGCCGACACCGGCGCACGGCCGGGCCGGTTGGTCCGCGGCGCGCGCTGAGCACCTAGTCGCCGAGGGCGGAGTCGATCAGCACCGCGGCGGCCGTCTTGGCACGAGCCCACGGCTCGGGGTCGTTCAGAGAGGTCGCCAACGCGCCGGCACCCTCATACAGCAACGCCAGTTGGTCGCCGAGTTGCCGCGGGTCGGCGGCGCCGGCCCGGTCGGCCAGTTCGGTGAGCCAGTCGGCGAAGCCGAGTTTGGACGCCCGGACGATGTCTTGAACCCCGGGCATGGATCCGGCCGACTCGACGGCGGCGTTGTGGAACGGACAGCCGCGAAACGTCTCGCCCGGGGCGGTAGTTTTGTCGAAAGCGGCAAGCATCCGCTGGCGCGGTGGCAGGTCGTCGCGGGAATCGATCACGGCGTCGGAAATACGCTGCTCCATGCCGCGCAGGTACTCCTCGACCACCGCCGTCTTACTCGGGAAATGCTGGTAGAGCGTCCTTTTGGAGACCGATGACTCGGCGGCAAGCCGCTCGACACCGGTGGCATTGATCCCGTCGCGATAGAACAGCTCGGCAGCGGTGTCCAGAATGCGCCGGCGCGCGCCACGGCCACCTTTCTGTGTCGCGGGCTGTTTGTTCATACCAGGAGTATACCGAGCGGTTTACATCGTGCGTCAAGTGTTGTAGCGTGGCGCCAGTAGAGGTACACCAATCGGTTTACTAGGAGTAGGAATGACTCAACGTTCGCCCGTGGTTCTGATCACCGGCACGTCGTCGGGAATCGGACGAGCCATCGCCGGCGCTTTTGCGGCCAAGGGCTTCGAAGTGTTCGGCACGAGCCGCAACCCGCAGCGGAACGAGCCGATAGCCGGCGTGGAACTGCTGCCCCTCGACGTCAGTGACCAGGCCTCGGTTGCCTCGGCGGTATCGACAGTCATCAACCGCGCCGGACGCATCGACGTGCTGGTCAACAACGCCGGTGTCGGTATTTTCGGCGCAGCCGAGGAGAGCTCGATCGCTCAGGCGCAAGAACTCTTCGACACCAACTTCTTCGGGCTGATCCGGGTGACCAACGAGGTGCTACCGCATTTGCGGGCCCAACGCAGCGGCCGCATCGTCAACATCGGCTCGGCGCTGGGATTCCTGCCGGCGCCCTATGGCGCCTTGTACGCAGCGTCGAAGCACGCTGTCGAGGGTTATTCGGAATCGCTGGATCACGAAACCCGAGAGTTCGGGGTCCGGGTGTCCGTGGTCGAACCCGGCTACACCGACACCGCATTCGACGCCAACGCCGCCGAACCGGATTCGCCGCTCGAGAACTATGCGGCCCTGCGCGAACACGTCAAAGCAGGGCTGATCAAATCGGTGCGCGCCGGGGATGACCCGTCGGTGGTGGCAAACGTGGTGCTGAAGGCAGCGACCAGCCGCACGCCGAAGCGGCGCTACCCGGCCGGGCCGCTGGCTCGACAACTGACGGTGCTGAAAAAGTTCGCTCCAGAAGCCGTTCTGGACAAGGGAATTCGCAAGGCGAACAATCTCACCAAAGCGCCCAAGCCGAATCGGCCGTTGAACGTCAGTTAGCCGCCGAGAAGTGACGGAGGCCGGCCCGAGTTGTCACACTTTGCCGTATCGGCGGACTAAATCGTTCTCCCCGAACACGTTTGCGTAATCCAGGCCTTTGTCGTCACGGCCGAAGAACGTCCACCTGCGGGGAGCCGAATGCGGAACGCTGACCATCTTGACGGTGTAGCGCAAGGTGGTCTCGCGCAGGGTTCCGATGATGTCACCGACACGGACCTGCGATGGATGAATTTCGGGTGCGTCACACCAGTTTTGTACGGTCACTGAGTCCCCCCGATCGTTTCCTCCACTGTACTCGCTATCGGCTTCTTGGCCGACCGCTACGTCAAGCCGAGGTTACAAAACCACCGCCGGTGGCGTACTGTGGACATAGAGCCGTTTCGTTGTCAGCGGTGATGCAACGTAATACGCACGGATCGCATTCGCGGGCAACGGAATTCCTCCGCTGTCCTGCATCGGCAGGGGCGACGCCAGCCGTGAAGGAATTCCGTTGAACAGCATCTTTTTTGCATATTGCATAGCGGCCGCATGAGTGACTGGCGGTCGGCGAATCCGGTCCGGCTTTCGGTTGCCACCCGACTGGGCGGCGACATCGACGGCGCGTGGTGGCCCCGAGTCGATCGCATGACCGTCGAGCTGCCCGGCCTGGTTGCCGCACTGACCCCGATGCTGGGCGACATCACGTCCATCAACGTCAACTGGCCGCATCTGCAACGACCGCCTGACTTCAACTGGCCGGGGTGGGAACACAAACCCCAGCACATCATCACGCTCAATGGCGTGGAGGGCCGGGTCAATTTGTTGATCATCGCCTACACCACCTACAGCGCCCTGGCGTTGATGGTGCTGCGCCGGGCTGCCGGCCTGTCCATCGTGCCCGCCGACCGCGACAAGCCCGCATTCGTGACCGCCGGGTCGATCCTCCAGGCCGCTGTGAAGCAGCGTGCCGTCAGTCTCGAAGCTCAGGTGCCGCAGAAAGTTCGGTAGTTGCCGAAATCTTCCGGCGCCGGCGCGGCGTAACGCTCCAGACCCGGTCGCTCGTTGTACGGATCACTGACGGCAACGAGCAACTGCTGCAACGGATTCAGATCTCCAGCGGTGGCCGCGGTCAACGCTTCCTCCACCAGATGGTTGCGCGGGATGTACACCGGATTGCGCCGGTCCATGACTTCTGCATCCGGGCCGAGCGTCCGCCAGCGGGCAATCCACTCGTCGATGCCGACCAGGTTGACGAACAGGCCGCGAGCCGGCTCGGCGTCGCCGCGCGCCGCGTGACTCAAGGCGCGAAAGAACGAGGTGTAGTCGACGCGGCTCTCTTTGAGCAGCGCGAGCAACTGCTCGGCCACCGACGCGATCGTCGTGGCGTCGACGTCCTCGGGCAGGCCGAGCTTGGCGCGCATCCCATCAGTCCAGGTCGCGTCGTACTGGACGCGGAACACATCGAACGCCTGCTGCGCGAGGGCGACGCCCTCCTCGACGGTGTCGGCCAGCAGCGGCAGCAGGGCCTCGGCGAACCGGGCGAGGTTCCAGCCCGCGACGACGGGCTGGTTGTCGTAGGCGTAGCGGCCCCACTGGTCGATCGAGCTGAACACCGTGTCGGGGTCGTAGGCCTCCATGAACGCGCACGGGCCGTAGTCGATGGTCTCACCGGAGATCGTCATGTTGTCGGTGTTCATCACGCCGTGAACGAAGCCGATCAGCATCCACTGCGCCACCAGCGACGCCTGCACCGCGGCCACCGCCTCGAACAGCGCGAGGTAGGGATTGTCGAGCATGCCCGCACCGGGGTAGTGGCGGGTGATCGCGTGGTCGGCGAGGCGCCGCACCAGGTCGAGGTTGCCGGTTGCGGCGGCGTATTCGAAGCTGCCCACCCGCAGGTGGCTGGCCGCGACGCGGGTCAGCACCGCGCCCGGCAGCGCCGTCTCACGCTGCACGATCCGGCCCGTCGACACCACAGCCAGGGATCGGGTGGTAGGGACGCCCAGGGCGTGCATCGCCTCGCTGACGACGTACTCGCGCAGCATTGGCCCCACCGCCGCCAAGCCGTCGCCGCCGCGAGCGAACGGCGTCGCACCCGAACCCTTCAGGTGGATGTCACGGAGCCGCCCGTCGGCGTCGGCGAGCTCGCCCAGCAACAGTGCGCGCCCGTCGCCCAGTTGCGGAACGTAGCCGCCGAACTGGTGGCCCGCGTACGCCTGGGCGACGGGCGCCGCGCCCTCGGGGACGTGATTGCCGACCAAAAAGCGCAGCCCGTCGGGGCCCTGGAGCCAGACCGGATCGAGGCCCAGTTCGTCGGCCAGCGGTACGTTGAACGCCAACAGCCGCGGGTTGGGGAAAGTCTGGGCTTGCCAACTGACCACCATCTCGGGCAGATCGCGTGCGAAGCGGTCTTGTAGAGCAACGGTGGTATCCGGCGCGACACTCATCTCACCCAGCCTACGGACGGTGCGGTCGGTGAGTGGTGTTCCGCCTCTACCAGCGTGACTAACATCGACCAGGCAAACCTGCCGAGATTGGAGCCCTCACCGGAATGCTGGAGCCGCACGAGGTCGACCGCCTCTTTCCCACCGATCTGCCCGAGCCGGGCGAGTGGGAGCAGCGCTATCCGCCGCGCGACCTTTCTCCCGGTGCGCAGGTGACCCGGTTGGCCCCGTCGCCGACCGGCTTCATTCACCTCGGCGGCATCTACACGGCGATGATCGACGAATCGGTCGCGCACCAGAGCGGCGGCCGCTATTTCGTGCGAATCGAGGACACCGACCAGTCGCGAGAAGTAGCGGGCGCCTTCGAGCAGTTCGATCGTGCCTTCGCCTACTTTCGGGTCATCCCCGACGAGGGCGTGGGCAATGGGGACTACGGCCCGTACCGCCAGTCGGAGCGGGCGACGATCTACCTCAGCTACGCGCGCGAGATGTTGCGCTCCGGAAAGGCGTACCTGTGCTTCGCCACCTCCGAGGAGCTCGCCGAGACCCGCACGCGCCAGCAACAACTCAAACGGCCGACCGGCTACTACGGCGAATGGGCGATCTGGCGCGACGCCGAAGTCTCGGCCGTCCGGGAGCAGTTGGAGACCGGGACGCCGTACGTACTGCGTTTCCGTTCGCCTGGCCGCACCGGCGGGCGGGCCTCGTTCACCGATGCGATTCGCGGCGAACTGTCCATGGAGGACAACTACAACGACGTGGTCATCCTGAAGTCGTCAGCGGCCGTGCAACTGCCGACCTACCACTTCGCCCATGCTGTCGATGATCACCTGATGCGGTGCAACCTGGTGATCCGCGGCGAGGAATGGCTGTCGTCGACGGCCTTGCATCTTCAGTTGTTCGAGGCGCTGGGTTTCGAGCCGCCCACCTACGCGCACATCGCGCTGCTGATGAAGCAGATCCCCGGCGGCAAGCGGAAACTGTCCAAACGCAAAGACCCCGAAGCCGACGTCGACTTCTACATCCGCTCGGGGTATCCCGCCGACGCCGTGCTGTATTACCTGCGCGGCCTGGCCAACGGTCGGCTGGCGGAAACTCCGCTACCCGACGCCCTCGCCGCGCCGATATCGCTGGCCGAGTGTGGTGGCGCCGGTCCGCTAGTGGATCTGGTGAAGCTGGAAGACATCAGCGCCGACCACATCGCCACGCTGAGCGGGCCGGAGATCTATGCGGCGGTGACGGCCTGGTCGGCGGAGTTCGATCCCGAATTGCAGCGGGTGATCGCGGCACATCCGGAGCAGACGCTGGCCGCGCTGGCGGTCGAACGCGACGGCGTCGACAACCCGCGCAAGGATCTCCGCAAATGGTCGGACTTCCGTCCCGCATACGGCTTCTTCTTCGCCGACCTGTTCGCGCCGGTGGCCGCTGACGACGCCCGGCTGGGCGGGCTGCCGGCCGACCTGGTGCGATCGTTCGCGGGCGACTTCGCGGCGTCCTATCAGGATCTCGACGACCCGGTGCAGTGGTTCCAGCAGATCCGGGACCTGGCCGACAAGTTCGGCTTCGCGGGTAATGCCAAGGAATACAAGAAGAACCCCGACGCCTATCCGGGTTCGATCCGGGAGGCGTCGCAGGTGATCCGGGTCGCTCTGACCGGCTCGACGAAGAGCCCTGACCTGTTCCAGGTCGCCCGCGCCCTGGGCCGCGACGAGGTGGTCGGGCGGATCAGCAGCCTCACCGCTTAGCGCGCGTGGCTCAGCCGAGCCCGTGTTCGATCAGGTCGCGGGCGCGGTCCAGCATCGATGCGAACGGTCCGACGGCGAAGTTCAACAGCGGCGTTTCCACGCCGGCGTGCGGGCGGGTCGGCGCGATGGCCTCAGCCGCATGCACGGCAGCGGTCAGCCGCTTGGACTCGTCGTTGGTGAGTTGCTGTTGCAGCTTCGGAAATTCGTACTTCTCCTCGTGTAACGCATGGTCGAGTACCGCATCGCGCAGTTTGGTCAGCTCGTCGATGAATTGCTGTGAGGTGATGTCGATTTTCTCGATGCCGGACAGCAACTGTTTGGCGTCGTGTTCCTCCTCGAGGCGGGCATCGACGATGGAGTCAAAGGCATCCACCTCGCGACGCGCACGTGGATGCACCACCATCTCCTCGGCGGTCTCATGCACGGCCAACAACTGTCGTAGCTGCACGAACGGTTCCTCGCGCGCCCGCGGATCGGACGCGAGCAGCACCTGGTCGAACATGTCCTCGATCAGGTTGTGCTGGGCTTTGAGAAATGTGACCACGTCGTCGGGCGACGCGATGATCATCTCGGACATGCGATACGCCCTTTGCTCGTCGACGGACTCCGGCCATTGAACGGCTGAGGTGGGCGTACCCCGGTCGAATGCGGCTAAACGCCGCGTCACCGGCGCTACTCTGCATTCGTCAGTGCGTCGAGAGGAGGAGCGGGCGGGTGGGCTCTTCGGATCACGACGTCGCCGGTATCGACCTCGATGATCTGACCTCACCCCGGCTGACTGACGTTCAGCGTCAGATCCTGGAGTTCACCGAGTCCAGGGCTGTCAGATTCGACATCGAGGAGATGCTCGCCGAGGCGGCCGACCGGGCGGCAGTCGGCGACGACCTGGACGACACCGATGGCTTCAGCGAACGGTTGGCCGCACACGTCGACGCGATCGAGTCCGACGACGGCCTGACCCAGCTGACTCGCTCATCGCTTCGGCAACGCGTCGTGCGACTGCTGCGCAACCGGCTGTCGCTGACCGCGTTGATCAAGCGGTACCCCGAGATCGAGGCGATTGCGATCGAAAAGCCGTTCATCGTCGTCGGGATGCCGCGGTCGGGGACCACGCACCTGGTGAACCTCATCGCCGCCGATCCGCGTCGGAGGGCCTTGCCCTATTGGGAGAGCCAAGATCCGATTCCAGCCCTCGGTCAGGGCCCGGACAATTTCGGGGTCGATCCCCGCTATGCGCGGGCGAAAGCCGAACACGAAGCGCTGATGGCCAGTGCGCCTCTGGTGGCCGCGATGCATGACCGCTACCCGGAAGCGATCGAGGAGGAAGTCGAGCTGCTGGACCTGGATCTGGCCGGTTACGTCTTGGAATGGCATGCACGCGTGCCGGATTGGCGCGACTACTACCTGAGCCTGGATCAGCACCGGCATTACGCCTACCTGAAGAAGGTCTTGCAGGCGCTGACGTTCCTGCGTGGTCCGCGAACCTGGATCCTCAAGAGCCCGCAGCACTGCGAGCAACTCGGTCCGCTGATGGCGACCTTCCCCGATGCGACAGTGGCCTTCACGCATCGTGATCCGGCCGCGGTGATCCAGTCGGCGATCACGATGATGGCTTACTCCGATCGGCTGCGCCGGACGAGCATCGACCCGGGCTGGCTGCGCGACTACTGGACCGACCGCGTGCATCGACTACTCAGCGCGTGCGTACGCGACCGTGAACTGGTACCGGGCGACCGTAGCATCGACATCGGCTTCCACCACCTCAACGGCAACGAAATGCCTTTGCTGGAACAGCTTTACCGTTGCGGTCGCGTTGATCTGACGCCGAAGGTGCGAAAGCTCTTCCAGCAGTACCTGGATGGCAATCCCCGCGGTAAACACGGCAGCATCCGATACGATCTGCAACGGCATTTCGGCGTCTCGCCCGAGGAGTTGCGGCAGGGATTCGGCTTCTACTTCGGACGATTCGACGTGCGGCCCGAATGAAGGAGGCAACACCGATGTTCGAGCCGATCTACCGCAGCCGGCCGGGCGCCGATGCGTTGTCTCCGGCGTCTGCCGACGCGGCCGAACAGATCGCCGAGGGCCTGTGGTGCTCGCCGGGTCTGTCGAACTCGTACCTGTTGACCACCGATGCGGGCCGGGTAATCGTGAACACCGGAATGGGCTTCGAAGGACCGGTGCACCGCGCCAACTTCGACGCCGTCGACTCCTCGCCAGTCCGCTACATCATCTTCACGCAGGGTCACGTCGACCATGTCGGCGGCCTGGACAGCGTGCGCGACCCGGATACAACTGTTGTCGCCCAAGCGAATTGGACGTTATGGCGAGACGATAACGAACGGCTCATCTCGTACCGGGCGAACCGCAGCGCATTCGCCTTCAAGAACACGCTGGCGAGCGGAGTTCAGGCCATTCAGCGCCGACTCGGTACCAAGCGGCTGCCGGGCCAGAGTGTCCCGGTGGTCGACCTCGACTTCGAGGACACCCTCACGCTCGAGGTCGGCGGTCGCCGGATGGAGTTGATCGCGGTGCCCGGCGGGGAGACCAACGACTCGCTGGTGGTGTGGCTACCCGATGAAAGGATCTGTCTGTGTGGCAACACCTTCGGGCCGATATTCGGCCACATTCCCAATCTGGTCACCATGCGTGGCGACCGCTACCGGGACGCCCTGACTGCGATTGCCGCCGTCGAGCGAGTGCGTGAACTCCATCCCGAAACGCTGGTCACCGGTCACTTCAGTCCGATCACCGGTGCCGCGCGCATTGACGCGGAGCTGGCCCGATTGCGCGAGGCGCTGCGCTACATCCATGACCAGACGGTGGCGGGCATGAACGCCGGTAAGGATGTTCGGACCCTGATGCGCGACATCGCATTGCCCGCAGAATACGAAGTGGGACAAGGCTATGGCAAGGTTGCCTGGGATGTGCGGGCGGTGTGGGAGAACTACTCGGGCTGGTTCCATCACCGCTCGACCACCGAGCTGTACCCGGTTGCTTTCGACGAGGTGGCTACCGATGTGGTGGAGTTGGCCGGCGCCGACGCGCTCGTGCAGCGGGCGCGCCATCACCTGACTGCGGGCCGGCCGCTGCACGCCATCCACCTGGCCGAGTTGGCGGCCGCCGACCACGGCGGTGCGCGCGACGTGCTGAGACAGGCTCACGAGAACCTGCTGAGGGAGAGCACGAACTTCTGGGAACGAGCCTGGCTCACCGAACAAATCGAGAGAAACACATGACAGGGCAGGTCAGTTTCGACTTCACCGGCACCACGGTGCTGGTCACCGGTGGTACCAGTGGAATCGGCTTCGCGACGGCATCGTTGTTCCGGGATGCCGGCGCGCAGGTCAGCATCACCGGTACCAAGCCGTCCGCGCCGGACTACGACGCCGACCTGTCCGGCATGGCCTATCACCAGTTACGGATCACCGATCACGACTCGGTGGATGCGTTGGTGGGCAACTTCAGCCGGCTCGACGTCCTGGTCAACAACGCGGGCGCAAATTTCCCCGGCGGCCTTGACGAGTCGAAGCCGGACGGGTTCGATGCATCGGTGGCGCTCAACCTGACCGGACCCTACCGGCTGACGGTCGGCCTGTATGGCGCGCTCAAAGCATCGACAGCGGCGGGGGGTGCCAGCGTGGTCAACCTGGCCTCGATGTCGGCACTGCGTTCCGTGCCCATGGTCCCCGGCTACAGCGCAGCCAAGTCGGGCATCGTCAACATCACCCGAAACCTCGCGGTCAAGTGGGCGGACAAGAGAATTCGGGTCAACGCCGTCGCGCCCGGCGCGATCGACACCCCGATGACCGCGCCGATGCACGGCGTGGCCGAGATCGTGGAATCGGAATTGGCACACATCCCGATGCGGCGGTTCGGACTCGTCACCGAGATCGCGCCTACTGTCGCGTTTTTGTGCACCGAACAAACCAGCTACACCAGCGGAGCGGTATTCGTCGTCGACGGCGCATCGGATTGCGTCTGAACTGTAAGGAATTCAATGACATTCGCGCTGAGACCCGAAGACTACTACCACACCGGCATCGTGGTTCCCGACCTCGATCTGGCGATGGAACGCCTCAGTGCGGTGGCCGGCTACACCTGGACCACGCCGATGACCTACACGCTGCCATTTCGTACCGTCAACGGAGCGCGGGAACTCACCTCGACATTCGTCTACTCCCTGCAGAGCCCGCACGTGGAGCTGATCCAGCAGGTACCGGAAAGTCCGTGGACGGCGGCGGCGGGTAACGCGGTGCACCACCTGGGCTACTTCGTCGACGACCTCGCCGAAACCGCCAAGGCCCTGGAAGCCAGCGGTTTTGCCTTCGAAGCAACCGCCGACACCTCACCGCCGGACTTGGCGCTGTTCGCCTACTACATCGATTCGTTCGGCACCCGCATCGAGATCGTGGACCGCGCATTGTTTCCGGACTTTCCCGCGTTCCTGGAGTCGGCGGCGCCGCCGGCCGACGCGTGACCGGAGATACGACGTGGTGCTGCCGGTATTGCGTTTCAATTTCGCCTCGCCGCAGGGTGATCCGCGTACCCAGGGCCAGTTGATTCGTGCGGCACTGGAATTGGCGCAGTGGGGTGAGTCGCGCGGCGTCTTGACTGTGAGCGTCGACGAGCACCATGCGACCGGCCACGGATGGAGCTGTAATCCGATCCTGGCTGCCGGCATGTTCCTGGCCCGCACGTCGACGCTGATCGCCAGCGTGGACTGCACACTCGGACCGCTGTGGAATCCGGTCCGGCTCGCCGAGGACATCGCGCTGGTGGACAACATGAGCCGCGGTCGACTGCACACCACGGTGGGCCTGGGCTACCGCGCGGTCGAATACGAGGCGCTGGGAGTGGATTTCGATGAACGCGGCCGGCTGATGGACGGCTTGATCGAACGGATGCTGTCGGTGTGGGCCGACACGGGCACGCATACCCGGCCGCACCCACCGCTTTACATCGGCGGCGGCGTTCGCGCCACCGCGCGGAGGGCGGCACGATTTCGGTTGCCCCTCAGCCTCGCCGACCATCTGCCTGACATCGCAGCGTATTACCGCGAACTGGCGGCGGAGGCCGGGACGGCGCCGGTGGTCCTCATGCCGGGCCCGGCCAATCGCGGAATGATCTACCTGCACGAAGAACCCGATCGGGCGTGGGCCGAGCTCGGCGACCATATCCTCTGGGAAGCAGTCACTTACGGTGGGTGGTCGTCCGATCAGCGCTCGCTGATGCACCTACCCGGAGTGCAGACCCTCGACCAGGTCCGTTCCTCGGGACGGTATCGCTTTCTGACACCCGATCAATTGATCGCCGAAGTCCGCGACGCCGACGACTACGGACCGCTGGTGCTGCACCCCCTGGTCGGCGGGATGCCGGTCGACGAGGCGTGGAAGTCGGTGCATCTGCTGGTCGACCGGGTGCTTCCGGCGCTCACCTGACCGCAGGTGTGCGAGGCGCGGTTGGCGGGTATCAACCCCCCATGAAAATCGCATCAAACACATTGCTCGGCGTGTCCGTGGCCGCTGGTGCGCTCATTGCGGCCGCCGGTCTGACCGCGCAGGCACACGACGGCGGGGCCCACGTTCAAGCGGCCCCGCCGTACTCGACTCCGGAGCCGTCGCCCGGGCCACCGTCGCCGTCACCCGCTCCGGCGATCCAACAAGTGCCGAGCGACGACTATTGGACCGGACAAGCAGGCGGCGGCGGAGCGCCCGGTGCGGGCGGCGCGGGCGGCGCCGGCGGTGGCGGTGGCGGTGGCGGGGGCGGTTAGCCTCAATAGTCGTGGCGGGCCAGCGAACCGTCGCCGTCGCGGTCGGGACCGTCAATAGTCACCACCGCCGGGAGCATCTCGCTGGTGACCAAGCCGTGTTCGGGGGTCAGCTCATCGACGATGTCGAAGCTGCGCGCAATCGACGCCGGGGTGTCGATGACGACGGTCACCACGGGCATCCGTCGCGTCAGCTGAAACAGCTTGTCGCCGTGCGGTCTGTGTTCGCCGTGGAATCCCCAGATGCCCCGCAGCACGGTTGCGCCGCGGGCCGTTCCGGAGTCCAGCAGCCGGTGCACCAGCGCGCGATGAATCGGCACGCCGCCGTGAGTGGTGGCTTCGCTGGTGTGCACCATCAGTTTCTGCCACAGCGGCCGACCGTGCTCGTCGGTGTCGGGCAGCTGGTGCGGACGGTCGAACAACTCGCCGCCGCGTTTGCACAGCCGCACCCGCTCGACGGTCAGCAATGCTCGCGGTGCGAGGGCACTGAGTTCGGCGACGGCCGCCGACCCCTGCGCCGCGCTACCAACGGCGATGACCATCAGCGGCACGTTGACATTGCGGCTGAAGAAGGTGGCCCGGTAGCGCTCGCCGTGCGCCGTGCCGTCGACACCCAGAAAGACTGCGCCGCCGGAGAATCCCTGCCGATGCAGCAGTTCGCACACCGCGCGGGGTGCGGGCAGGCCGCCGATGCGTTCCTGGCGTCCGACGTAGACCGTCAGCTTGACCGTGTCGTCGGTGCCGACGCCAGCATCGGCGCCGCCGACCAAGCGTGCGCGTTCCAGGGTCACCAGACCGCGGCCGGTCATCGCGACCACGTCGTCGACCAGGCCGCTGATCTTCGATTCGACATCGACCGCCGCGATGGCGACCGGCGGATCCTCGGACAGGGTCAACGACTCGTCGGTGCGCAACACCTGCCGCGGCCCGAAACTCGCGATCCCGCGCAGCATTACGCTGGTCGCGATTTCCCGGGTGTCGAAAAGGTCCAGCAACGCGTCGGCCAGAAACCTCGGCCGCCCGCCGTGGCCGCGGGTGCGCTGGCGTTCGCCGAAGTAGGTCGTGATCTTGAGGCAGGGTTGGTTCACGCCGGGCTGGTTCACCACAGGCCGCCGATCCACTGTCCGAAAAGCGCCGCCCCGATGCCCAGCACGATGCTGGCGACGACATTGGCGACGGCATCGCGGACCTGCCGCTCCTCGCTGAGTCGCTGCGTCTCCAGCATCCAGGTGGAGAACGTGGTGTAGGAGCCGACGAAAGCGGTGCCCGCCACCAGCGCGGCGTAGCGATTCAACACCAAGGCGCCGAGAAACCCGAGCAGGGTCGCACCGCTGATGTTGACTGCCAGGGTCCCGAACGGAAAAGACCGCGCCATCCGCCGACCGACCGCGCCGTCCACCAGAAACCGCAGCACAGCCCCGAGGCCGCCGGCAACGATCACCCCGAGCCAGATCATCTCATCGCCACCCGACGCACCAGAGCCGTGGCCAGATGCACTGCGAGCAGCCCCAAAACGACGCTGGCGCAAGTGTATTCAACGGCCAGGCCGTACCGGTGGTGCTGGATCATTTTCAGCGTCTCGACCTGCATGGTGGAAAAGGTGGTCAGGCCGCCGCATAGTCCGGTTCCGAGTAGCGGCCGGCGATAAGTCGACAACGGCAGCCGTTCCAGCAATCGCGTCGTGAAATAGCCGGCCAAGAACACGCCGACGACGTTGACGGTGAACGTCGGCCACGGCCAGCGCGTCGGATCGCCAGTCCCGAGGGCGCTCGACCGGTGCGCGCCAGTGTGCCCAGTGCGCCTCCGGCGAACACCGCGGCCAACTCCCGGTAGTCGCGCGGCGACGCAGAGCTTGCCACTCGTCGAATCCCTTCGGTTGCAGGCAGTGCTCCGGCAGCTTATTCGGCACAATTGACGGCATGGTGGCCAACCCACGTGCCGGTCAGCCGGCCCAGCCCGAAGACCTCGTCGACTTGCCACACTTGGTCACTGCGTATTACTCGGTCCAACCCGATCCCGACGACGTCGCGCAGCAGGTGGTGTTCGGGACCTCAGGTCATCGCGGCTCGGCCCTCAACGGCGCTTTCAACGAGGCGCACATCCTGGCGATCACCCAGGCGATCGTCGAGTACCGTGCCGCGCACGGCACGACGGGACCGTTGTTCATCGGCCGCGACACACACGGTCTCTCCGAGCCGGCGTGGGTATCGGCGCTCGAGGTGCTCGCCGCCAACGACGTCGTCGCGATGATCGACTCGGCCGACCGCTACACGCCCACTCCGGCGATCAGCCACGCGATCCTCACCTACAACCGGGGCCGCAGCGACGCACTGGCCGACGGGATCGTGGTGACGCCGTCGCACAACCCGCCCTACGACGGCGGCTTCAAGTACAACCCGCCCAACGGTGGCCCCGCCGACACCGATGCGACCAACGCAATCGCCAAGCGCGCCAACGAGATTCTCCGAAGTGGCGAGTCGGTGAAGCGGGTGCCATTGGCCCGCGCGCTACAGACCGCCCAGCGTCACGACTACATGGACGCCTATGTCACCGACCTGCCGAACGTCGTGGACATCGACATCATCCGCAAGACCGGGATCAGGATCGGCGCCGACCCACTGGGCGGGGCCAGCGTGGACTACTGGGGCGCGATCGGGGAGCGGCACCGGCTGAACTTGTCCGTCGTCAACCCATTGGTCGACGGGACGTGGCGGTTCATGACGCTCGACCACGACGGCAAGATCCGGATGGACTGCAGCTCACCGGACGCGATGGCCTCGCTGATCGCCAACCGCGACCACTACCAGATCGCCACTGGCAACGACGCCGACTCCGACCGGCACGGCATCGTCACACCCGACGCCGGCCTGATGAACCCGAACCACTACCTGGCGGCGGCCATCGACTATCTCTACACCCATCGGCCGTCCTGGCCCGCCGGCATCGCGGTCGGGAAGACCGCGGTCAGCTCGTCGATCATCGACCGCGCGGTCGACGGCATCGGACGCAAGCTCGTCGAAGTGCCGGTCGGTTTCAAGTGGTTCGTCGACGGCCTGATCGGCGGCACCATCGGCTTCGGCGGCGAAGAGTCAGCGGGGGCCTCGTTTTTGCGCCGCGACGGATCGGTGTGGACCACCGACAAGGACGGCATCATCCTGGCGCTACTGGCCAGCGAGATCCTCGCCGTCACCGGGACCACCCCGTCGCAGCACTACCAGACGCTGACCGAGAAGTACGGTGCCCCCACCTACGCGCGGCTGGACGCGCCCGCGAACCGTGAGCAGAAGGCCCGGCTGGCCAAGCTGTCGCCGGACCAGATCAGCGCCACCGAGCTGGCCGGAGAACAGATCACCGCGAAGCTGACGACCGCGCCCGGCAACGGAGCGCCGCTGGGTGGATTGAAGGTGACGACGGCCAACGCCTGGTTTGCCGCCCGGCCGTCGGGCACCGAGGACGTGTACAAGATCTACGCGGAGTCATTTCGTGGTCCAGATCACTTATTAGACGTCCAGAGAGCTGCGCAACAGGTTGTGGATAAAGTCATTGGATGACCCTCGTCTTTCAACGTGCCCGCTTGACCGCGTGGCGCCGCGACAAGACGAGTCTGCCGCGCGAGGCGTGGGTGCTGATCGGGGCGAACGTGGTGGCCGCGCTGGGCTACGGCGTGGTGTCGCCGGTGCTGCCGGTCTACGCGCGCACGTTCGGGGTCAGCATGGACGCGGTGACGTTCGCGATCACCTTGTTCTCGGTGATGCGCCTGTTCTTCGCGCCACCCAGCGGCCTGCTGGTGCAGCGACTGGGAGAGCGGCCGGTCTACGTGTCAGGGCTGTTGATCGTGTCGGTGTCGACCGGCCTGTCCGCGTTCGTGCAGACCTATTGGGAACTGTTGGTATTCCGGGCAATTGGCGGCATCGGGTCCACGATGTTCTTCATCTCGGCGCTGGGCCTGATGATCCGGATCAGCCCGCCCGACGCGCGTGGCAGGGCCGCTGGATTGTTTGCCACCTCATTCCTGGTCGGCATGGTCGGCGGGCCGCTAGTCGGCAGCCTCACAGCAGGATTCGGTCTCAGGGCGCCGTTCCTTATCTATGGGATCGCCATGCTGTTGACAGCGCTGGTGGTTTTCTACAGCCTGCGGCGATCGGAGTTGAGCGCGCCCGCCGAGCAGGTGCTTGCGCATACGGAAGTGACAATGCGTGCCGCGCTGGCGCATCGGGCCTACCGGGCAGCGCTGGTGTCGAACTTCGCCACCGGATGGTCGGTGTTCGGAGTGCGGATGGCAGTTGTGCCACTGTTCATCTCGGACGTGATGGGCCGCGGGCCACGCATGACGGGTCTGGTTCTGGCGGTCTTCGCGATCGGCAACGTGATCGTGGTGATGCCCAGCGGCTATCTGTCCGACAAGATCGGCCGGCGCTCGCTGCTGATCAGCGGGCTGTTGGCCTGCGGGGTGGCCACGATCGGGCTGGGTGTCTCCACGTCGCTGCCGGTGTTTCTCACCGCCGCGTGTATCGCGGGCGCGGCGTCGGGTGTGTACACCTCACCGCAACAGGCGGCGATCGCCGACATCCTGGGCAATTCAGCGCGCGCCGGCACTCCGGTCGCAGCGTTTCAGATGATGGCGGATTTCGGCGCGATCGTCGGCGCGCTGGTGGTGGCTCAGATCGCCGAGCATTTCAGCTTCGCGTGGGGCTTCACCGTCAGCGGCGTCATCATGCTGGCAGCCGCCGTGGTCTGGGTGTTCGCGCCGGAGACCGGCACGATGCAGGCCCACCCGGTGTTGGATGATGCGTGATCAGCGACTTTGATGGCTGGCAGGCCGTGGTGTAACTTCGACAGGCACATCTTCGGGGCTATGGCGCAGTTGGTAGCGCACCACACTGGCAGTGTGGGGGTCAGGGGTTCGAATCCCCTTAGCTCCACGTAGAAAACCCGCTCTGAACTGGTGTTCAGAGCGGGTTTTGTCGATTACGGGCAATGGCAGGACCTGTCGGGATTCACCGATCGCTAATCGGTCAGTGGCGGGTTCGAGCCCCGCCCGCCCTTTGTGCCGGGAAATTGTCGCAGGTACCGGCACCGTACCCGGGAATTCCGTGGTAGTCGCACTCGTCGCGACTTCCGTCCGGGTAAACGCAAGTGATATGCCCGTGCACGATGCCCAGCGTCTGGGTCGGCCTACCAAATTCGTTGTACCCACCAGATTCGGTGCATCGCGCCGAGGTGTGGCCGATGCAGCCGTAGTACGCCTGGAGATTGCCGGCCATCTGGTCAGCGCATTTTCCCGCCGCATGGGCAAAGGGACCGAGTACCACCGAGACCGCGGCGACTCCGACCAACCACGCAATGACGGCGGCTGTCGTCTTCCTCATACATGGAGATGTTCCGCTTCGGACGCCCCGGTCGGCGAGATTCGATAGTCACTTTTTCTGTAAATTTTCGGCCCTGGGCCAGCCAGCACGCAGCGCGAGTAGGCGTACGACGCGTCCCAGTGAGGTCCTAGGACACCCGACAACTCATCAACACTCTCCGGGACGCATCGACCGCGAAAGCCCGAAACGCCAATCCGATTGGTCAGCTGTGAGATGGCTCCCGCAGTCTGCTTACGCCCCTGGAGCCCGAGTTTGGGAACGCGTCCGGCCAAAACCGAACCGCCAGTCACCCGGAGTCGTACGCTGAGCAAGTGCTCAGCGTGGCAGATGACACCAAGCGTGCGGCAGATTCTCGTTCGCGAACTCACCCGATGTCCGGCACGCGATGGCGACCATCAACGACCACGAAACTAGGTATGCCGCAATGACATCGGATGTTGTGACGGATGTTTCGCCGGACCACCAGCCGAATTTGGCCCGGCCCTGGGCCGCCCATCGACGTCGGACATATCTACTCTTCGCGGCGTTTACCGGCATCGCATTCGTGCTCGCCGTCGCGGGAGTGGGTTTGCGGGTCTTGTCGCCGACCTTCACGGTCGACGTCATCGCCAACGTGATGTTCGGCCTACCGGTGATCCTGCTGCCCCTGGTCTATTTCTGGACGGGTCGGGGCGAGAGTCGGCCCCGGTTGGAGCGAGCGGCCGAACTGACGTTGATCTACCTGCCCTATACCGCGGGCAGCCAGCTCGGCTACGAGACCGTCTTCTTGATCGGTCATCCATTGAACCTGTGGACGCCGACCACCGACCCGGGCTGGAAGTGGTTGTGGTGGCAATGGGGATTGACCGACACCCGCTACACCAGTGCCGACAACTGGATCTTCGGTTTGGAGCTGATCGGCGTCATCACCGGCGCGACGCTCTTCGTCCTGTGGCTCCGGCTGATCCGACCCGGGCTGGCGGCCGAATCGCGCATCCGCTGCCTCTGGCTTGCCTTCGCGGGGTGCGCGATTCTGCTCAGTAGTACCGCCGTGTACTTCACGGCTGAAGTGCGAGCCGGATTCGGCGACATCGGGCAGGGCGCGTTCGGCTTCTGGTTCAAGTTCGTCGCGGAGAACGTGCCCTTCATGATCTTGCCGCCCTTCGTGCTCTACGCGATCTACCTGCAGATCGATTACGTGACCAGACGGGCGGGCGCGCAGTCCGCGCTCGCAACTGTGTCGGCTTGAGAACAGAGGTGTCCCATGCCCAATCATCTCCATCACGTCGTTATGAGCAGCCACTCGGCGGATGCGTTCATCAAGTTCCTCACCGATGTCGTTGGGATGGAAGTGCAGAGCCAATTCCCCCTTCCCGGTGAGGTTCTCGAAACCACGTTGGGATGGCCGCCGTCTGACGGTGCAACGCTGACAATGCTCGGAGGCGGCGATGCCGGGCTCATCGAGGTGCTCGACGTTCCCGAGAAGCTGCGGGACATCGCACCGGAAGGACTGACCGCGCTGTCCTTCATGGCCGATGATTACCACCGCGTGCAGGAAAAAGCTCGCGCTATGGCCGGCGATGTCACTGTCTTGTTCGACAACGTCCCGGGGATCGACCTGTTCGTCTGCACGATGGGCGGTGTGCCCATGGAATTCATGGGTGACTATGACTCCGACAGCCGCCCGCCGGCGACCGCGGCCGAGGATCGGTAGCACCGTGGCGGATGCGACGCAACCCGCGACCGACGCCGCGGCGGCCTTGAGGGACGTCGAGGCGATCAAATGCCTGAAGGCCCGCTACTGCCGACACCTCGACGCCAAGGACTGGGTCTCATGGCGAGCCCTCTTCACCGATGATTTCGTCAGCGAGTTGGCCGTGACCGGAGGTAGGCGTCGCTTGGGCGCGGATGACTTCATGGCTTACACCCGCGGCACCCTGGGCAGGCCGTCGCAGTGCACCGTCCATCACGTGCACGCCCCGGAGATCTCGTTGACCTCGATGACGACCGCCCGTGGGGTCTGGGCGATGACCGACGTGGTCCGCCTGCTTCCGGCAGTGACACTTCGTGGCTACGGCCACTATCACGAGACCTACGAAAAGCTGGACGGGCAGTGGCGCATCACCTCGTCCCGGCTGACCAGGCTTCGCGAAGACATTGCGCTGCCGGGCATTCGCGGGCTGCCGCCGAGAGTCGCCCGGCGGGTGCGGATTGCCGCAGCCAAGCTGGCCCGCCACACCGCAGAGCGCGCGGCCGACCGCGCCGCCGGGCAGCAACGCGCTTTCGACAACCACAACAGAGAGGTCGAGTGATGGCTCAACTTTCAGGACGACGGGTCCTCGTCACCGGCGCCAGCGGGGTGGTGGCCTACCCGGTGGCCCGCGAGCTGGCGAAATCGAACGAAGTGTATGCGGTGGCCCGGTTCTCCGATCCCGAACAGAAACGGACGTTGGAGGAGGCGGGCGCGCACGCGATCGCGTTCGACCTCGCCGAACCCGATCTGTCGCCGCTGCCGGAATCGGTCGACGTCGTGATCAATTACGCTGTGCTGCCGCCCCAACCGAAAGCCTACGAGGTCAACGCGGCAGCCGCGGGCCGCCTGGCGAGGCGCTACCGCGACTGTGAAGCCTTCGTGCACGGCAGTACCGGCTCGTTGTACGCGTATCAGGGTGAACGTCCACTGCGTGAAGACGATCCGTACGGTCTGCACAGATCCGCGGAGAACTATGCCGCCAGCAAGATCGCGGCGGAACTCCTGCTCAAACATCTCAGCGTCGACTACGACTTGCCGGTGGTGTTGGTGCGAATCTTCTCGTTCTACGGGCCGCGGGGCGGCGGCGTCACGCAGCGCATCGACCAGATGATGCGCGGTGAAGCGGTCAGCGTCTATCCCGGAGTCCGCAACGTCCATACTCCGCTCTACGAGGACGACTACGTCGAAAAGACCATCGCCGCAGCGGGTATCGCCAAAGTAGGTGCCGAGATCGTCAACGTCGGCGGGACTGAAGCCGTGACGACGCAGGAGTATTGCCACCTCGCCGGCGAGATCCTCGGTGTGCAACCGAAGTTCGTTGAGAACAGTAGAGCGTGGCCGATCTGGGCCGACACCACGAAGATGGTGGAACTCTTGGGGCCCAACCATGTGTCGATCCGCGAAGGTGTGCGCCGAACGATCGAAGCCGCAAAGGACAGACTGAATACCTCGCACCACGTCATCGGCGAGCCGGCAAAGGTTTAGGCGGGAACAATTGATTACTTTCATTGCGCACCTGCAGGTTCCGCCCCACAACGCCCAAGCGTTCGAGGACCTGATGTCTCATGTCACCACCGCAACGCTAAAAAACGAGCCCGGAGTCGTCTACTACGGCTTCGCGAAAAGCGTTGAAGAGGAGGATGAATATGTTGTGGTGGAGGTCTACCGTGACCAGGACGCTTGCGCGACCCATGGCGGCAGTGCCTGGGTCACGGAGTCGGTGCCCAAGATGCTGGAGCTGACCGAGGGTATGCCCCAACTCGTGCAGTACGTGAGCCCTGGTGCTGATCCAGTGGTGTCGCGGTTCGAGGAGATGACGTGAGTTCGCCCGACGGAATGACCGACCTCGAGCGCCTCGTCGAACTTCAGGCGATCTGCCATTTGAAGGGCCGGCGAGATCATGCGGTCGACCGGAAGGACTGGGCGACCTATGCCGAACTGCACACCGACGACTACGTCGCAATGTCGATCGGCAGCGAACCCATCATCGGTGGAAGTTCGGCAGCGCAAGCGCTTTCGGTTCAGCTCGCGAATGTCACCACAGTGCACCACTGTCATACGCCGGTAATTGAGTTTGAAGACCGAGACCACGCCACCGGTGTTTGGGCCATGGAGGACAACCTGTTCTGGACCCGAAACGGCGAGAAGCAATGGTTGCGCGGCTATGGCTTCTACCACGAGACCTACCTGCGCGGACTTGACGGCCGGTGGCGCTTCAGCTATCGGAAACTCGAGCGCACGCATGCCGAGACATCGCCTGGAGCGTCCATCATGGCAGCGGACCACTCGGGTGAAAATCTCCGTGTCGGCGTCGCCACATAGTCCGGTGCGGACGGACAAAGCCGACCAAGGTCCGGTCATCGTGCGCCGGTTCATGAATGCGACCGGCGCGAACGGGCGACCCGAGCGAACGCGTCTACTCCATGAGGACTTCGTAGTGTCCTCCGCGGGCGGGCTCCCATTCAGCGGCGAATACCGCGGCCCACAAGGCTTCTTCGATCTGATGGGAAAGATGAACGACGTGCTTGACCTCAGTCCGGGTCCGATCGCCTTGAATGCGGTGGGGCAGGACACCGTCGTCACACGTTTCCGGCTCAGATTCACCGCCAGGTCTTCGGGCAAGTACGTGGAGATGGACTTGGTCGAGATCTACACGCTCCGTGACGGACTGATCATCAAGCTCGATGTCTACTACAAGGACCCGTCAGCGGTGGCGGTGCTGATCGCCGGCTAGGTGCTGTGACGGAGCGGCGTGGCTAGATCTCAATCCGCGAACCCATGACCACCGTGCGCTCGGGAGGCAGACCGAAGTAATTGGCGGCGTCGGCGGTGATGTGAGACGTGGCGATGAACAGGTGCTTGCGCCAGTGCGCCATGTTCTTCGCCGCACCCATGGTCAGTTCGAGGTCGGACAGAAAGTAGGAAGCCTCGTCGACGTCGATCTGGCCTTCGGTCTGCGACGGGTCCAGAAGGCGAAGCACGCTGAGCACATCGGGTGCCTCCATGTACCCGAAATGCGCGGTGAGATGAAAGATCCCGTCGTCGCCGTAGCCGAGGTCGTCGATTTCCGTCCGCTCGGATTCGGGGACGCGCGGGACCGGCAGCGTGTCGATCGCCATGATTATCACGTGTTCATGGAGCACGTGATTGTGCTCGCAGTTGGCCCGCATCGCCAGGGGGGTGGTCTCCTTTCCGCGGTTGAGGAACACCGCGGTGCCTCGCGTCCGTTGTAAGGGTGGCTCAGTGTGGGCCAGTCGATCGACGAACTCACGAAGCGGTCCCTCAGCTTGCGTCCGCGCTCGCGTGACGATGTCTTGTCCGCGCTGCCACGTAGACAGGACGGTGAACGCAACCACGGCGATGAGCAGCGGCAGCCACGCCCCGTGGACCAGCTTCGTCAAGTTGGCCGCGAGGAACAACAGGTCCACCGTCAACAGCAGCCCGGCGCCGACCAAGATGAGCCACAGCGGCGTATGCCACCTCTTCCGGGCGGTGTAGAAGAACAGCAGCGTGGTGATGGTGATCGTCCCGGTGACCGCCATACCGTACGCGTAGGCCAGTGCCGCCGAGCTGCGGAAGGCGAACACCAGAATGAGCACCGCGACCATGAGCAGACCGTTGATCCACGGCACATAGATCTGACCCATTGTCGACTCCGAGGTGTGCGTGATCCGCAGTCTCGGAAGATAGCTCAGGTGAGCGGCCGCCGATGCCACCGAATAGGCGCCGGTGATCACTGCTTGAGACGCGATAACCGTTGCGGCGGTTGCCAATAGCACCATGGGCAGCTGCGCCCAGTGCGGAGTGAGCAAGAAGAACGGGGCACTCGCCATGGACTCGTCGCCGAGCACTAGCGCACCCTGGCCGAGGTAACTGAGCGTGCATGCCGGCAGCACGACGAATAGCCAGGCCCGGGTGATGGCCTTTCGACCGAAATGGCCCATGTCGGCATACAGCGCCTCCGCGCCGGTAACCGCCAGCACCACTGCGGCGAGGGCAAAGAACGCAATTCTGGGGTGCCCGAACACGAACGTCGCCGCGTAGGTCGGCGACAGGGCCTTGAGGATTTGCGGATCGCCGAGGATGCCCTTGACGCCGCAGGCGCCGATCGAGACGAACCACCCGATCATCACCGGACCGAACAGCCGGCCGACGGCGTTCGTACCGTAGCGCTGAACCGCGAACAGCAACACACTGATCACCGCGGTGATCGGGACGACCCACTCCGAGAGAGAGGGTTCGACCACCTTGAGGCCCTCGACCGCCGACAGCATCGACATCGCGGGGGTGATCATGCTGTCGCCGAAGAACAGCGCGGCACCGAAGATGCCAAGGGCGGCCAGCGCCGCGACGGTCCGGCGTCCACCTTGCCCGCCAAAACGCTTCAGCAGCGTGATGAGCGCCATGATGCCGCCCTCGCCGTCGTTGTCGGCGTGCATCACCAGGGTGACGTAGGTCAGCGTGACGATGGTCATCACCGACCAGAAGAGCAGTGAGACAACGCCGTAGATGTTGTCGGTGTTGAGCGGCACCGGGTGCGGGTCGCTGGGGTTGAAGACGGTGGCGAGGGTGTAGATCGGGCTGGTTCCGATGTCGCCGAAGACGACGCCGAGCGCGCTGACCACAACGGCCAGGCGAACAGCTTGCGCGCCGCCGACCGTGCGAGGCGGCGAGACGGGTTCTGACGTTGTTGTCTGCACGGTGAGGTCCTCGTTCAGCAGCCGCACCCTGTCATCGAGTGATCGGATACGGTATGGACGGGTTGCGGCGTAGCGGATAGATCCTAAGCTGGCGATGACCGTCCGCGCCGCGTCACCGCGCTAGCGTTCACCTGTTCGTCGCCGCGACCACATCCCAGTCAGCTCCGCCATTTTGACTCGCAGTGTCGGTGGTATCCGCAGCTGTGGCGAGCGGGTTGTCACGCGGAGTTCGATGACCACGTCCGCACTCACGATCCGGTATGCGGTCACACTCATCACTGCGGCTGCGCTAGCAACTGTAGATTCGCTCCGCGTTCGCCGCGAAGAGCTTCTCTCGGCCTTCAGCGTCGACTCCCGACGTCACGGCCGAGTACGACGAGTAAAGCTCGTCGAAGGTGCCGTGCATCCCGTCGACCGGGAAATTGCTCGCGAACAGGCAGCGGTCGACGCCGAACGCGTCGATCGCGTGCTCGAGCCACGGAGACAGCACCGCGGCGGCCATCGAGCCCAGCGGCATCGCCAGGCCAGAAAGCTTGCATAGCACGTTATCGCCAAGGCCTGCAAGGGCATTCATGCCCTCCGCCCACAACGCGCGCTCATCGTCGGAGTCGTTCCGCGGCCAGCCGGTGTGTTCGATGACAACGACCAGGTCGCCGAAAGGCTCTAATCCCTTGGCCGCTGCCAGCAGCTGATCAGGGTGGGCCATCACTTCGAACACCAGGTCGCGATCCTGCAGGGCGCGAAGCACTTCGGCCGGAGGGAGCGGTCCCTCAACGGCTCCCATCGGACGGACGCCGCGAAAGCGGGCCGCCACCGCCTGTTCGTCGACAGCAGCGATCGCCGCGGCAACCGATTCCGTGGGCGGCAGTCCGCCGATGATGGCGTCCGGATGTGTGTCGGCAGCTGCTCGCCTGTCCAGCTCCAGGGTCTCGTCGATCGAGTGCCTGCCGGTGGCGGCAGCCACGTTGACGAGCTTCTCGACGTTCCAGCCGGCGGATTCGCGCAGGTAGGTGGGTACGTCGAAGCGACGGGACATTCCCGAGACGTCACCCATGTTCAGCTCCGCTCCGCTCGTCGACAGGTACGGATACCAGTCGACGCGGGCCGGGTCCCACAGATGTACATGAGCATCGACGATGCGGACCGGTTTGGATGTCACCGTGCTCGCACCACCTCTCGCAGTGTGTCGTCGAACCACCAGGGCACCGAGGGCCCACCGAAGCTGATACTCCCGATGGGTCGTGGGTGGCCACGTAGCCCGAACCACCCTGCGCCCGTGACCAATTCGGCGCCGGCAAGGCCGCTTACGTCCGGGCTGCAAGACAGGTAGGCGGCCAGCTCGGCGGGGATGTCGTCGCTTTCGGCGCTGATCGCGAAGGCCGGGACCAGATCACCGGTGGCTGTCCGGCCGGCCCGGGCGAGCTGTGCGGACGCCTGGGCCCGGCTGCGACCGCCGGCGGTCGTGGCCTCGGTGATCGTCACCAGGCGGATGCAACGATTCTTGCGCGTGGCGAGTTCGGCGACGGCTCGTGCCCATTGGGCGTCAGCGTGGATCTGGTCGACGATGCCGTCGTGCTCGGCCAGGATGCGCTCCCAGGCCGACGTCGTACCGCTGGCGGAGGAACGACCCGCTAGGGCGACCACCACTGCGTCCAGCCGGTCGAGGTCGGCGAGCGACGAGCGACCGTGGATCGCATGCCCTCTCGCGCCCCGCGCCTCCAAAGCGGCGCAGATGGCCGCCGCGACCTCGGGCCGGTCGGCGACAACCGCGCACGAACCCGTGGCGGCCGGGAGGTCACCGGGGGGCGCCTGGTCGAAGATCGATCCGAAGCGGGCGTTGCTGCCACCCCCGCTCACCTGTTGAGCCTCGGCCGGGGCAAGGGCGATAGTGGTCGCGACGTCCAGCAGATGAGGCAGTGAAGGGACGTCATCGCTGCGCACCACCTCGATGAGTTGGGGCTCGTCGATCACCGCGACCTCGGACCCGCCGGCAAAGAGCACCCGACCCTGACAGGACGTAAAGGTGTCGCCCACCAGGTGAGCGCCCAGCGGCCCGAGATGTTCGGGCGCCGGCATCGAGCCCAGCGACAATCCGCCCGTGGCCGCGCCGCCGGTTTGCTGTGCCCGGCCGAGCGCCGCGGCCACCATGCGGGTGGCGGCGATCGGCGAGATCGCGTTCACCACCACACCTGCGGGGGCATGTCGGCCTAGCTGCCAGGTGAGTGAGGCCACGGCGCGCTTGGCGCATCCGTAAGCGCCCGCGTCTGCCGGGCGCCAACCCGAGCCGGAGGTGACACCGAGGATGTGGCCGCACCCCGCCGCTGCCATCAACGGCAGAGCAGCGCCGAGGACGTTGCGGTAGCCGTCAAGGTGCACCGCAAGCACGCCGAGCCAGTCGTCGTCGCTGCCACCGGCGAAGGTGGTCGGCCGGATGATGCCGGCGACGTTGACCACCGCGTCGAGCCCACCGAACTCGTCGGCCAGGTCCTGGAAAAGTCGGCGGAGTGCGGGCTCGTCAGTGACCGACACTGTTGAGGCCCGGGCCGCACCACCGGCCGCGACGATGCGACCCACGGTTGTCTGGTCGGGCGGGGGGAGGCGTTCGGACCCGTCGACAGAGACCAGCGGGTCAACGGTGACGACGAAAGCGCCTGTACGGCCGAGTGATTCGGCGATGGCCGCACCAATGCCACCGCCGCCGCCCGTGACGACGACCACGCGCCGGCGGTCGCTCACGTCAGCTCGAGACCGTCGAGTTCGCCTGCAGCGAGCCAACTTTCGAGCAGGTCGCGATAGGCGAAGAAGTCGCCGAATCCTGGACCGAAGTTGGTGTTCTGGGCCTTGATGGCACCAGGGTCGCCCTCGTTGTTCAGCCGCGACGGCGTGCACGCCGACATGACGGCGCTGGGGTCGACGTGGGTGTCGATGATCCGCCGAATCCAGTCGGCCTCGGCATCAGCGCTCACGTCGAACGACTGGTGGCCCTGCTTTTCAAGCAGAGCCACTGTCCCGGCGACGAACTCGGCGCCCAGCACGGCGAGCTGGGTGTAGTTGACCGTGACAACCGACTGTTGGCCCGGAGCCGGCATGACGAACATGTTCGGGAAGCCGCGACTCATCAACCCGAAAAGGGAAGCAGCCCCATCGGACCACTTCTCGGCCAGCGAGATGCCGCCGCGGCCGACGATGTCGTGGCCGACGCGACGCTGCAGTGGCGTGACCTCGGCCTCGAAACCGGTGCCGTACACGATGCAGTCGACGTTGTAGTGACGGCCGTCGACCACCGGCCCCTGCGCGGTGATCTCCTCGATGCCGGTAGGGCAGTCGACGAGGGTGACGTTGGGTCGATTGAACGCATCGAAGTACTCGTCGTGAAAGCACGGCCGCTTGCAGAGGTAGCGGTAGTACGGCTTGAGGGCGGCCGCGACATCGGGGTCGGTGACCAGCGCATCGATCCGTGCCCGGTGTTCCTCCATGATGCCGAAGTCGATCTCCTCGGCGGCCCTGGTGAACTCGTCGATCGTCATGCCCTTGCGCCGTGGCGGATTCTGCACCGCGGCGTAGTGGCGGGTCCAGCCGTCGTCGGTGAGGTCGGCATCGACCTTGCGGCCCAACATGACCGACTGGAAGTTGTCCATTCGAGCCTTCTGCCAGCCTGCGCCCAGACCGTCGGCGAACGATGGATCGGTGCGGCGGTTGTCGCGCACCCCGATCGCCGACGGCGTGCGCTGGAAGACGTAGACATGCTCGGCCGCTTCGGCGAGCGGCGGCAGGCACTGCAGTCCGCTGGCCCCCACTCCGACCAGGGCGATCACCTTGTCGCCGAGATTGGTGAGCGCTGTGCCCGGACCGCCCCCGGTGTAGCCGTAGTCCCATCGCGCCGTGTGGAATGCGCGACCGGCGAAACCGTCCATTCCCGGGATCGCCGGTAGCTTCATCAGATTGAGGATCCCCACCGCCAGCACGTAATAGCGGCAGGAGAGCGTGTCGCCTCGGTCGGTGTGAACCGTCCAGCGACCGGTGTCGTCATCCCATGTCGTCTGCGTGACCGAAGTGTGGAAGAGGGCATCGGAGACGAGCCCGAAACGTTCCGCGACGCGCTGCAGATGCTGTCGGATCTCCTCACCGAAGGCATACCGGCGGGTGGGGATGTAGTCGAGTTCTTCGAGCAACGGAAGGTACTGGTAGGACTCGACGTCGCACATCACCCCCGGATAGCGGTTCCAATACCAGGTGCCGCCCACGCCGCCGGCCGCATCGACGATCCGTATCCGCTCGACGCCGGCCTTGCGCAGGTGAGCGCCGGCGAGAAGGCCGGCGATACCTCCACCGACGATCACCACGTCGGGATCGTCGGTGACGGGCGCCCGCTCCGCGACCGGGGTGAAGGGGTCGGCCCGGTAACCGGCGACATAGTCGTCATGGGTCAGGTCCCGGATAGCCGCGCGGCCCGGGACGAGGCGCTTGTCGCGCTCCGCGAGGTACTTCGCACGGACCGCTTGAGGGTCAAACGCCACAGTCATCCCGATGAGACAGCATCAGGCTGATGTTACAAAACATCGGCCCGATGTAAGCCGATGTCGGCGAGAAGACGAGAGTTCGGAATCGCGGCAGCCAGTCACGGTCGAGCGGATCGGTGTGCAGCCGGGTGCGCGACCGACGCGCCCGATACGAGGCGGTGGTGCGTCGGCAAGCGGGTGGCCAGGGTTAAACGCCGGCCCGGACCACGCCGTCTATCACGGTGACTATCTCGTCGGGGCAGTCTTCTTGCAGGAAATGGCCACCGCTGAGCGTGACGTGCGGCTGGTCTTTTGCCCCGGGAATCAGGTTCTGGAACACCGCGTCGCCACCCCGAGTGATCGGGTCGTTGTCACTGAACGCGCTGACGAACGGTTTGTTGAACTGAGTCAGCACCTCCCATGCGGCCTTGTTTTCAGTCACTGAGCCGTGTTCGGGCGTGATGGGGACCAGGGTGGGGAACTGGCAGGCGCCTGCTTTGTAGCTCGCGTCGGGGAACGGTGCGTCGTAGGCGGCCACCTCGGCGGGGGTCAACTCCCGATCGGTGCCTGCGTTGACGATCGCTCCGATCGGCAGGTCGGGCGTGCTCTGGCTGAAGGCCAGCCACTGCGCGAAACCCTCGGACAGCGGCGTTCCCACCGGCAGCCCGGTGTTGGCGGCGACCACGCCCGCGAAGCGCTCGGGGCAAGCCGCGACGAGTCGCAGGCCCAGTAGTCCGCCCCAGTCCTGGCAGAACAACGTCACATCGTGCACATCCTTGGCCGTGAGCCAAGCGCTGAGCCAGGCGACATGACGTTCGTAGGTGTAGTCGTCACGGTCGGCCGGCTTGTCGGAACGACCGAAGCCGATCAGGTCCGGAGCCAGGACGCGGTGGCCCGACGCGACAAGGGCGCCGATCACCCGCCGGTACAGAAACGACCAACTGGGTTCACCGTGCAGCAGCAACACCGTGCGGCCATCGCGAGGACCCTCATCCACAGCGGCCATGCGCAGGACTTGGCCGGTCGCTACGTCAGTGATGTCGGTGTAGTGCGGTGCGAACGGCCAATCCGGCAGATCGTCAAAGCGACTGTCAGGCGTGCGCAGAATCTTCATGGCATTCTCCAAAATGGACTGGGCGCGCTAGCGAAAGACAGTAGTGATTCGATATCGGCGCATCGGCAAGTGACGCTACATATTGCGAGTATGACTAGCAATAGTCATTGATGCATCGGTCCGATCGAGAGCGCGGTACCCACGCCAGCCCAACGGGCAGGCCGCAGGGGCCGGCACGTCGTAGTCAATGCAGGTTTGCCTGGTCCGCCGAACAGGTTCGGGCGAGAGGCAATCCGTCAGCCGGAAGTTTGCTGCGAGTAGCTGTTGCTGAGGTTGTCCTGCAGCACTTGCGCGCTGGTTGACGTGGTGACGACGCGTAGGGGTGCCGACAGAGTCCTGACTTCGTATTTCCATCCGGCGGGCAGGCTCAAGCGGGACGCCAAGCCCGCCAGATCGGCTTCGGAAAGCGCGGGATCCTTTTGCTGGCTCCAGGTTTGCATGACCCAGCGCGTCGCGCCCGGTTCCACCAGTTCGTAGATCTGACGTCCGGCGTCGAAGGTGAAGGTGGTCTGGCGGTCCACCGCGTGCGGGATGTAGGGCCGCGCCGCCGTTACCGGATCGCCGATCTGAACGGTCGCCTCCTTGTGCATGGCGATGTCACCGAACGTCTTGGTCTGCCGCGGCAATTCGTCCTTGGCGATGGAATCCATCAGCCAGTACCGCGGCCCGTTGAGCACGGCCTTGGGCACACCGTTGTCGCCGGCGATCTGATCGGCGTCCAGCTTCGCCCATGCCGACTGCGGACAGTCGTTGAGGCCATAGGAGTTGTACACATCAGCCGACAGCCCGCTCAGGCTCGCGTGGACGAGAAGAACCTCGCAATACCGCTTTCCCCGAAGACCGTTGGCCACCGCGTGCGTGGTGGTGGCGGTCGTTGTCGGGGGAGCGAGGGGCGCAGACCCGCACGCCGCGGCGAGCAGGCTCGCCCCGATGATCCCCAAAGTTGCGGCCACCCGGTGCCGGTGATCGCTCATGCCGGCAAGTAAATCATCACCGACGATATTATGCGAGTCCGACTAGCAATATCTTGGGCCGGGACCTACCCTGGTCGACGTGAGTGTGCAACCCGGCGGTGTGGGGGCGAAACCGGACGGACGGCGGGTTCGCCGGGAGCGCGGCCGCGAGGCGGTGGTCGACGCGGCATTCGCGCTGATCCTGGAGGGCAAGGGCCCGCCGTCCGCACAGGATGTTGCCGAGCGGGCCGGGGTCTCGGTGTCATCGGTGTTCCGCAATTTCGACGGTCTGGCCGACCTGCAACGGCAGGCCCTGGACCAGTTCCGTTCTCGTTACGCGCATTTCGTCGTCGCGCGGCCGGCGCCGGGCGCAGGTCTCGAGTCCCGAATTGGGGTGTTCGTCCGCACCCGGGTCGGACTGTACGAGCAGGCCGGTCCGCTGTTGATGTTGGCTCGTATCCGCGCACTCGACCACGAGAAGATGCTCGAGGCGGTCGCCCACAACCGTGCCGCGCTGGCGGCGCAGACGCGCGAGTGCTTTCAGGCCGAGATCGCCGGGCGGCCAACGACCGACGCCTCAGACCTGGTGTCCCTGCTGGACTCGCTGACGTCCCCGGAGGCCTACGACCTGATGACCAGAACGCATTGCCGGTCCAGTCGGCAGATCGCCCGGTCGTGGCGAATGGGGTTGCGAGCGTTGATCGATGGGTGGCCACCGCCACCCGTCGACAAGGAGAGGCCGTGACGGCCTGATGGCCGGATGGTGGGTATGGCTGGTGGCGGCCGCGCTGTACGCCGGGTTTCGCCTGTTCTATGACAATTGGCGCGGCAAACTTACCCGCGATGAGATCGACGAGATGTTGGGCCGGGCCGCGGCCGCGGGTGCCGGCGAGGTCAATGATCTGTCGATCGTGCGCACATTCCTCGAGCAGGATGACGGGCGGGAATTCGTCATGGTCAATCTGGTGCGGGTGCCCGACACCACGGTCACCGATCCTGATACCGGAGCGCAGGTGCCGGCCGTCGAGATGATGAAGGCGTATTCCAAGGCCTTCATGCCGCTGCTGCTGCGACACGGTGGCCATCCGGCCCTGGCGACCCGGAAAGTCGGAGGTTACGTCGACTCATGGATGGTAGGTCCCGATCCGGGCTGGAGCATCGTCGGCTTCATGCGCTACCGCTCGCGCCGCGACATGCTCAAGATGGTGCTCGATCCCGCCTTCGAGGCGGCGCACAAGTACAAGCCGCTCGGGGTCGCCGAGACGTTCTCCTTCCCGACCCAGCCCTTTCTGCGCGCCTATGTCAGCCCGCGCATTTCGGTATTCCTGATCGTCGCCCTGGCCGCTGCGCTTGCGCAGCTAGCCATCATCGCCATCGGCTGAACCGACAGCTCGATCGTCGACGCGTTCCTTGCGTTGATCGGTGGTGCTCGGCCGACACGTGCCCGTCCATCGCCGTCGGTATTCAGGACAGGGGCTTGCCCGACTCATTCTGTGACACAAGATGTGCGTCGGCGCGTATCGACGGTTGGTCAGCGTCCGGATGCCGGCGAGCACGCCTATCGTGCACATCGGAAGTCCGCGCTGGAAAGTGCTCGACCTTGGTGACGAATGGGGATGTCATCGCTCGCACGAGCGCGCCGTAGCCGACACCGAAATCGATTTCATCGCCGACCGCGACAGCGTGATCGCCGAGGTCGACCACCAGGTGGTCGCTGCTCATGCCGAGGACCGTGATGCCCTCCGGGGGCTGCAGGCCGTCGGGGTCCACGTCCTGGCGACCGAGGGCCAGAATTGCTTGGTGCACGGTTCTGCTGCCGGTGCGGACCGGCACCTCCCCGAAAGCCCCCTGAGCGCGATCTCCCCAGGGTTGAGCGGGTTTCGTGGCGACCTCGATGACCTCGGCGATCAAGGTGAAGGCATCCGTGTGCAGGCCGGTGATCGGTGTCCGGTAGAGCGGATCGACGCCGAGAAGGATGGCTTCGCCGAGTCGTAGGTCGTTGATCCGACCGACGTCAGGAGTGTGCAGCGCCCAGTGCAGGTTGGCCGAGTTGCCGCCCGAGATGACGTCGAGCGAGATCCCGTGCAGCGCCTCGACGTCGTCCACGAGCCGGGTGAGGACGCCCATGTTCCGGTCGTCGGGAACGACACCGTTCTGGCAGGCGAGGTTGGCGCCGAGCCCGACGAGCCGGAGCCAGGGGTGCCCAAGAACGACCCGCACGGCCTCGGGGACGTCGTCGAGCGCGATGCCCTCGCGTAGGTCGCCCAGCTCGACCATGAGCACCACGCTGTGTGCCCGCCTCTGCCGGGACGCGGCCTGATCGAGCGCCGCCAGCACGGCGGCCTCGGTGTTCAGACTGATGTCGGCGACGTCGACGACCCATGCGACGTGGCTCAGCATGGGTGAACGGATCAATGTGCGTAACGGTGACGGGTCGAGCCCGGCCAACCGAAGGAGATTCGGCACCCGCGAATCGCCCAGGCCGCCGGCGCCGCCGCGCAGCATCGCCGCGCCGACTCCCGGCGAGCCCAAGGCGGCCTTGGTGATCCCGGTGACCCGGATCCCCGTCGCGGCAAGCCGGTCGACCAGGACCCGCGTGTTCTGCTCAACTTTGTCGAGATCGGTCTCGAGCCGAAGCGTCACACCGGCGTGGTCTCCTCGGCCACCGCCGCAAGCGCGGGGAAGGCCGTCAGCACCATGTCGACCAGATCCGACGCCGGGCGCGTCAGCGGGTCGGTGACCGGGAGGCCGAGCTCCGAATGATGCCCGGCGATCGCGTCGCTCAGCTGGTCTTCCGTCATCTCCTCGTGGTTGATCGTGACCCCGATGACGCGGGTGTTGACGAACGCCTCGATCAGTGCGATTTCGCTGGCTGCGGTCGGCATCGACACCATCGGGAAATCGCCGAGCACCTTGCGCATCGGCGCGTGCTGGACGATCACGCCGGCCGGTTGGCTGCCACGCAGGATGTGAGCCGACGTGATGTACGCGGGGTGGCTGAGCGCGCCCTGGCCCTCGACCACGATCACGTCGGGGTTCTCACCCTCGAACGCGGCGACAACCTGATGCTCGACCTCACCGGAGCAGAACTGCGGGACCAGCGCATCCAGTGCGACGCCGTACTTGCCGCCCTGGATCAGGGTGGTCTGACCGGTGCCGACCATCACCGCCTTGATGCCGCGCGCGTTCAGCGCCTGCACCAGCAGGGTGGCGGTAGTGCGCTTGCCGATCGCCCCATCGGTACCCAGGATCGCGATCCTGGGGCATGTCACGTCGAAGATCCGGCCGGAGAACAGGTGCAGGTCGCGTTTGTCCTTCGGTCGGCGCACATCGGTGATGGTGACGCCGGCGATCACGGCAGCCGCCACAAACTCGGCGTCGTCGTTGAGAAATTCGTGCAGTCCGTTGATGATGTGCATGCCGCGGGCGATGCCGTCGAGCAGCACCACCCGCTGCGCGCTGGACAAGAGCCCGTCTGCAGGCGCCAATCCGCAGATCAAGTAGTCAGGCACGCGGCCGGCGTGCGAGATGGATTCGGCGAGCGATGCCAGCACGGGGATGCCGCTGGCGTTGCCGTCGAGGAGTTTCCCGGCATCGGCTCCGGCCCGGAGACTGTCGATGACACTGAGGATCTCGTACTTCTCGGAGTGCCGGACCAGGCCGTTGGCGGTCTTACCGTCTTGCTCGCCGAACTGGCCCTCGCAGTAGACGATCGCCGTGGAACCAACGGGCAGCGCGAACGGCGCCGCTGGAGCGATCGACTCGCTGTGATTGGACGTGTGGAGAGAAGGCGTACCACTGACGAGCGGAGACATAAAATCCTCTGAGAAGTCTCAGAGAAGGCGACGGGATCTCGGCGGGGCGGTGAGCCCAACGTTCAGCGAGTGATCTGCCCTGAGGGCCGGCAAGATTACCGGCGTGTTAACTGTACCCGATCGGCTTCGACTGTCCGGCTTTCGCGTATCCAGGCGTCAATAAGTCTGGCGGGTCATGCGCTGCACCGGATCGTCGACCACAACCGCGTGAATCAGTCTCGCGAAGCTGATCCACGTTTCGGGCTCGCTGAGCGCTCCGTCCAAGTCGTGCAACGACCCGCCCGGCGCCCCGGAGTCGACGCGGGCCCAACCTTCTTCATCGGACACGGGTTGCGTGAAGGCGATGAGCACGTCTTCTCCGTTTGCCCACGACGCCCACCCCGAGACCGGAGCGCTGTTGACGTCGGCGACGAAGGTCGGCTGATGGGGGTCCTCCCAGACGTCGTAGACGAAGGAGGCTGCGGTCTCCCCGTCCCAGTCGAACTGAATCTCGAAGGGGAAAGCGGTTTCGTCAGGGTGGGGTTCGTAGTCGAAGACCAAAGCGAACCGACCGGGCTCGATTTCGGAGAGGGGTTGGTTCCTGGTATCCGTCACGTCTCTGTACCTTCGGTCGAGCGAACCAGCGGGAGAGGACTCACCGCCAGCGTAGGTGGAATTGCGCGCGACGTTCACCGCGTCGACATCGACGATGTGGCCGTGTATCGCCGGTAGCTGATCAATTTGGGTCCATCGGCGGTACCGCCGGAGTCCCGATGACGGATCTTGTCGGCGACAAGTTGACGGTGTAAGTATTGAACTCGATCACCGCCACACTGACGTGGCGCCTCCAGAACGGATCGCCGTGGGCATCGAGATGACAGTCACGAGCCAGGCCTAGTGCACTCCTTTTCTGCGGTATTCACCGTCGCGGCTCCGGCCCGGAAGGTCTGGCAGGTGTTGCATCCCCCGGCACCGCCCGATGCGACATTGCCGAGGGTCCTCGAATATCCCGGCGGCAGTATGGAAATCCTCAGCGAGGGTGACGAGGCGGGACAGGGCCTGGTGCGCACCTGCGTGTTCGGTGTTCCCCGGTATCTGCTGTCTGGCGGCACTGCCCGGTCCTGGGAGGTTGTCACCGAAGCCAAGATCAACAAACTGTCTCGCTACGTCTCGATCAGCAAGCCATTGTGGTCGCGCGCCGAGGGATACCACGAACTGGACGAACAAGCCGACGGCACAACACTTCTCACCTTCCATGAGACGTACCATGCCCACAACCCCGTCCTGCGCGCTCTCTTCGAGGGCCGTGTGCACGCGAAGATATCGGCTGACAACACAGCGATCTACGAACACGCACTCAGACTATGCCGGTGCGACAAAGAGGGTGTCATGAGCTACGACTTGATCATTCGCGGTGGCACGGTCGTCGACGGCTCGGGTTCGCCTGCGCGCACCGCAGACGTCGGCGTGCGAGACGGGCTCGTCGTAGAGGTGGGCCGGATTGACGGCTCGGCGCGGCGGACCATCGATGCCGACGGCTTGACCGTGACGCCGGGGTTCGTGGACGTGCACACACATTTCGACGGCCAGGCCACCTGGGACCCGCATCTGACACCGTCGTGCTGGCACGGCGTCACGACCGCCATCATGGGCAACTGCGGGATCGGCTTCGCGCCGGTACGCCCCGATCGCCACGACTGGCTCATCGAGCTGATGGAGGGTGTGGAGGACATCCCCGGTAGCGCGCTCGCCGAGGGGATCACCTGGGAGTGGGAATCTTTCGGTGAGTATCTCGATGCGCTGGAGAGAATGCCGCGCGCCGTCGATGTCGGCACGCAGCTACCGCAGGCCGCGCTGCGCGCCTACGTGATGGGTGATCGCGCACTCGATGCCCCGACCGCGGACGACCTCGCCGCCATGAGCAAAGCGGTCACCGACGGCCTTCGTGCCGGCGCCCTGGGCATGTCGTTCGGTCGCACGGCCGGACATCGCAGTGCGAGCGGGCAGCCGGTGCCCGGAACATATTCGGACGAGCAGGAACTCGTTACCTTGATGGCGGCGATGGCCGAGACCGGACGCGGTGTGTTGCAGGTGGTTCCGGCCGGTGTGGGTGGTGAAATAGGCGGCGATCGAAGGCATTCCATCGACACCGAGGTCGAGTGGATCAGCCGGCTCGGCGAGCGGTTCCAGATACCGCTGACATTCCTGGCCATGGTCAACGAGCAGGACCCGCACGACTGGCAACGTTGGTTCGGCGCGGTGCGCACCGCGAACGCCGCCGGCGCCAACGTCCGGCCGCAAGTCGCCAGCCGCGCGTTCGGGATGTTGATGGGCCACCAGTCGCGGATGAATCCGTTCCGCCATCGACCCAGTTACCGATCGCTGATGGGCCTACCACTCGACCAGCGCGTGCGGGCACTTCAGCGACCCGCAGACGAAGGCGCGAATCCTCGCCGAGACACCCGATCCGAGTGACGTGCCGTCGGCCGATCAACTCAACCGGCACATGTTCAAGAGGCTCTACCCGCTCGGAGAGCGACTCGACTACGAACCGTCGCCCGAGGACAGCATCGCTGCCATCGCCGAGCGCGAGCGGCGCGATCCGTGGGAGGTCACCTACGACACGCTCCTGCACGCCGAGGGCAGGGAGTTCCTGCTGTTCCCACTGCTGAACTACGCGGGCAACGACTACCACCATCTCCACGACATGATGTCGGACCCGTTGAGTCTGCAGGGACTCGGCGATGGGGGAGCGCACTGCGGGATTATCTGCGACGCCAGCATGACGACCTATCTGATGTCCTACTGGGTCCGCGACCGCGTCCGCGGACCGCGGATACCACTGGAGACGGCGGTGCATCGGCTGACCGGCGATCCGGCCGAGTTCTACGGCCTCGGCGATCGCGGTGTCCTGGAACCCGGCCGGCGGGCCGACATAAACCTCATCGACCTCGACAACCTCGGCCTGCACTATCCCGAGCAGGTGATGGACCTGCCCGCCGGCGCCGGACGGCTCATTCAGCGTTCTGACGGATACCTCGAGACGCTGGTACTGGGAGAGACGATCGTCGCCGATGGCGAACTCACCGACAACCGGCCGGGCGGCCTCGTCCGCGGTCCGCGGCCGATGGCGACGGCATAGCAAAAAGGTTGGGAGACTGCACTTCTGCGGGGTTGACAGGACTGCGGCTTCGGCGCAGCTGACCACAAACCAACCGGCTCGCACCCGCCACCACGCGTTTCGGCCGGTCAGGGTGTAACGTTGGTGAAGTTGGTACTCCCAGCCCATCCGGAATGGCTCAGTTTTCTCACACTGATCTGCCCGAGCATCCGCTCACGCCGGACACAACTTTTTCAACCGCTCAGTCGGGATAATTTTGAATGCTCCGTCGTTGTTTCAGCACGTGATTGCTCCCTTTGGCCTGCAACACTTTTCGTATACCCCCAGCTTCGGCATCCTCGGCACCTACTCGCCGACCGCATGCGGATTGGCGACCTTCAGTGCAGCCCTGACGAACGGACTGACGGCCAAAGGCGCCACGGTCAGCGTCGTGCGCATCGCCGACGGGGACGTCTCCGGGGCGCCCAACGTCGCCGGCGAGCTCGTCAACGGCTCGGCTTCCTCCATTGCGGCGACCTCCGAGCTCCTGAACCAGAGCGACGTCGCCGTCATCCAGCACGAGTACGGCATCTACGGCGGTCGCGACGGAGACGAAGTCGTCCAGATCATGACCGGTCTGCGCGTCCCGTCACTCGTCGTCGTTCACACGGTGCTCAACGATCCCACCCCACACCAACTTGCGGTGCTCGAATCAGTGATGGCATTGGCCGACCACGTGATCGTGATGTCGGAGGTTGCCCGCCAGCGGCTGTGCACCGGCTTCGCCGTCGACCGCCACAAGGTCACCGTCATCCCGCACGGCGCCGCGCTGCCGAATGCCAATAGCGTGAAAAAGCCTGACCGGCCGACGATTCTGACCTGGGGCCTGCTGGGGCCGGGCAAGGGCATCGAGCGGGTCATCGACGCCATGGCCGCGCTCGACAGCCTGCCTAACCCGCCGCGGTACGTCATCGCCGGCCGCACTCACCCGAAGGTCCTGGCCGCACAAGGTGATAGGTATCGCGAAGCGCTTGTCGCGCAAACGAAACGCCTCGGGGTCGCCGATTCGGTGGCCTTCGACGCCGTGTACCGCACGCCCGAAGAGCTCACCGCGCTCATCCAGTCGGCCACCGTCGTCGTCCTGCCCTACGATTCGAAGGATCAGGTCACCTCCGGCGTGCTCGTGGACTCTCTCGCGAGTGGCCGCCCGATTATCGCCACGGCCTTCCCCCACGCGGTCGAGCTGCTCGGCAGCGGCGCGGGAACCGTTGTCGCTCACGACGATCCCGAAGCGCTGGTCGCAGCACTGCGCCAGCTGCTGACCGACCCGCGGGTCGCGGAATCCATGGCCACCGAAGCCCGTTGGCTGGCCCCTTCCATCGCCTGGCCCGTCGTCGTCGACGCGTACATCACCGAAGCGCAGCGACTGCTGGTCACTCAATCGGCGCTCACGTGACCGGCGCCCCGCCCACCCCGGTGTTCGCGCACCTGTTGCGGATGACCAATCATCGCGGCACCTTTGAACACGCCTGTTTGACCGAGCCCCGCCATGAGCACGGGTACTGCACCGATGACATGGCCAGGGTGCTCGTCGTCACGACCCGTGATCCTGACCCGTCGGGTCCGGTCAAGGGCCTCGCCGGCAGGGCGCTGCAGTTCTTGAACGACGCCCAGTCCTACAACGGCTCCTGCCGTAACCGGATGGATGACTCCGGACGGTGGACCGACCAGCCGACCACGGATGATCATTGGGGCCGCTGCATCTGGGGCCTGGGCACCGCCGCCGCCCACAGCGGTGTCAGCCTGGTGCGCCGACTGGCCGTGATTCAGTTCGAGCGCGCTGCCAAGGCCAGGTCGCCGTGGCCGCGGGCGATGGCGTTCGCCGCCGTCGGTGCTGCCGAGCTCCTCAGCGTCGAGCCCGGTGATTCCGCAGCCCTGCGACTCCTCGCCGACTACGCCGCCACCGTCGCGAGACCGAAATCCGCGTCGGACTGGCCGTGGCCTGAACCAAGGCTCGCGTACGCGAATGCGATTCTGCCCGACGCGATGATCGCTGCCGGTGTGGCGCTGGAAGACCCGGAACTGAAACAATGCGGCCTGGATCTGCTGGAGTGGCTGCTCGACTACGAATCGATGAACGGCCATCTGTCGCCGACTCCGGTGGGAGGCCGGGGACCGCAGGACAGCCGGCCCGCGTTCGACCAGCAGCCAGTCGAGGTGGCCACCCTCGCCGACGCCTGCGCACGTGCCGCGGCCGCCGATCCGCGGGCGCTCTGGCTGGACGGGCTCCGGTCGTGCGTCGCCTGGTTCGAAGGCGTCAACGACTCCGGGTTGCTGATGTGGGACAGGGAGACCGGCGGCGGATTCGACGGGTTGCTCGCCGACTGCGTCAACCTCAACCAGGGCGCTGAATCGACCCTCGCGGTGATCTCGACTTTGCAGCACGCACAGCGCTTTTCGTTGGTTCCACAATGACGTTGGCGCTCACCGGGCTCGTCTCCCGCGACCCGCACCAGATCGCGGCCAACCCGGGACGGGTGATCACCCAGCTGTTCGTGCCCGGCCAGGAGGGTTTCGAGCTTCAGGAGTCCCGAGCGGGAGTAGTGCTCAAACGCATCCTCGCGCTGACCGACGACGAGGTTTTGTCGTCCCTGGACGACGTCATCGTCCGCTTCGACGGACGCCACCGCGACCTCGTGGGCACGTTCCGTCGACACGCCCATGAGCTCGCGGACCGTCTCAATTCCAATACCCCGCTGTCGGATCCGCGCATGCTGTTGCTGGGAGCGACCTTTACCAGCGAGTACTCCATCGAAGGTGCGGCGCTGTGCAACCCCAGCGTGGTGGCCCACCCCGACCAGACCGGCTCCGCGCCGGGCAGCCTGCGATTCGTGATGAGCGTGCGGGGGATCGGGGAAGGGCACCGCTCGTCCATCGGGTTCCGTACCGGTGTTGTCGACGCTGCGGGCCACGCCACCATCGACGAGCCGACGCGGTTCGCGACCACCGGAAGGGTGTCAGACACGCTGTTCGATGCCGCGGTGTTTCGCGGCGAACTCGGGCGCATCGGTAACGCCGCTGACGCCGCGAACTATGTCTTCGACACGCTCGGCGACCGGTTCACCCAAGCCCAGCTCGATGCGCGACTCGACGATCTTCGGGCCAACCTGAGCACTCGGGGACATGGCGAGCGCGCGGCCACCCTCATCCGCACAATCGCCGCGCGATCCTATGCAGTCGAATTCCCCAGCGAGGTACCATTTTCCGAGCGTGTGCTGTGGCCGTCGGTAGAGGCCGAGCAGGCCGGTATGGAGGATGCCCGGTTCGTCCGCTTCGTCGACGACGACGGCTCCGTCACCTACTACGCCACCTACACGGCCTACAGCGGATCGCACATCAGCCAACAACTGCTGACGACCAAGGACTTCCAATCCTTCACCTCTGGACCGCTCGTCGGGAAAGCGGCGGCCAACAAGGGTCTGGCCTTGTTTCCCCGACGAATACATGGTCGGTACGCCGCTATGTCGCGATCGGACCGCGAGACCAACACCGTCGCCTTCGCCGACCATTTGGCGGTCTGGACGAGTGCGTCGCCCTGCCAGCAGCCGGTCGAGGCATGGGAAGTACTGCAACTCGGAAATTGTGGTCCGCCAATCGAAACCGAAGCAGGGTGGCTGGTGCTCACGCACGGCGTCGGACCCATGCGGACGTATAACATCGGCGCGATCCTGCTTGACCTCGACGACCCGACCACAGTCATCGGCCGGCTGAGGCGCCCTCTGCTCAGCCCTGCCCTCGACGAACAGAACGGCTACGTGCCCAACGTCGTCTACTCCTGCGGCGCGCTCGTCCACGCCGACACCCTGGTGATCCCCTACGGAATCAATGACGGCGCCATCGGCATTGCCACCGCACCACTTTCACAGCTGCTGGCCACGATGGTCCGGTAACCAGATCGCCGAGACGAGGGCACCATGAGCACGACGAAAAGATCCGGCGATACGACCCACAACCCGCTCGGCGAGTACGTCCTGCATGTGGGTGCGGGTTTCACCGCCAAGGATCGCCCGCATGTGCTCGAGGAGTTGGCCGTGCTCGGATCGCACCTGGGCCACTGGGACCCGCAGGTTGTCGGCCTGGAAGTCTCGTTGCAGGACCGCGGCCGACGGGAGCAGCGCGTTACGTTACGAACGACCTTGCCCGGTCTCCCGCCGCTGGTGTCCGTCGCGGAAAACCGCGAAATAACCCGCGCCCTCCGCGACGCCAAGCACGAGCTGATCCGGCAGCTGCAACACCAGAAGTCGGCGCGCAATCCCAGGCACAATCGCAAGGCCGGGCACGACGCAATCCGCCGGCCGGGTGGCTCGCCCGCGCTCTAGCCCCACGGCTGCCGCCCCGTTTCGGCGTGGGCGCGGAGGCGACGCTTCGGCTACCGCCGACCGCCGAGCTTGCTGGCCGCGAAGTCGGCTGCCTGGTCGGTCATCCCGTTCGTCTTGTACGCGCTGTGAGCGGCGCGGCTGAAACCCTCGCCCGATGAGCACACCGGGTCCTGAGGTGTGCAGAGATCCAGCGTCTTGCTGGCGTAGAGCGGGCCGATGTTGATCGGTGGGGCGTCGCGGTCGACGAGGTTGAGGAAGCCGTTGGACGGCTTGCCGAACAGGGTGACCGCTGCGACGTGCGGGGCGACGTTGGGTGGCAACGGGCCGCTGATGCCGGCTGGGAGCTCGTAGCCGGGTGGGACGCTGTCGGAGGTGATGTAGGCCGCGATGGCTGCACCCTGCGAGTAGCCGCCGAGAACGATTTTGGTGGCAGGGCAGCTGTTCACGGTGTCGAGGACTTTGTTGGCCGCATCGGCAACGCCGTCGGCGGCTTGCCCGAAGCTCAGGGACGCAGGGTAATTCACTCCGTACACATCGACGGACCGCCCACCGAGACGCGATGTGAGGGCGTCGGAGAATTGCTGCCCGACCGTGCCGGGCCCGGGCGGCTCCAGGGTGCCGCGGGCAAAGATGACCTCGACATCGGAGCACGGTCCATCGGCAGCCGCGGTTCCGATTGCCGGCTCGGAAAGCGCAGTCGAAAGCAGCACCGTCACGACCGCTGCGCACTGCAGCACCCTCATCGTCAGCAGCGCGCGCCATGACAGCGGCGATGTGCCATAGCGATTTGTTTCGTGCACGCTGTTGCCTTTCGTCGGGCAGAGATATTTCTGAGCGTATGCGGTGGGCGACACCCACGCACTGCGACCATCGGCGACGATGCCGATCGTCATTTTCCTATCCTGTGCGCTTGCTGGTCAAACTCAGCCCGCTACAACACCCGTGCTGACGCGATTCATCCCCCGGCATGTTGGCCGCCCGGATAACTGCAGGTGACGAGCAGGCTTGCCGGTCCGTTCAAGCCCGATAAAATGGCAGGTGGGACTGTGTTTTTCTAGATCGTTTCGAACGCGTTCGCCGACGATTAGGTTTTCGCCTCGATTCGCAATACGCTTGCGCGCGGTTTGTCTCGACTCCAGAAAGCGGCCATGCCCATTCAGTCCGTGCTGGTGCGCCCCCGTCAGGTGCGCGGCGCCCAGCGATTCGCCCCCCGCGTCAAATGCCCAACGGTCGGCCAGTGCTTCGACATCGAAGTCACCCGCGACGCCGACGGGTGGATGATCCAGATCCCCGAAATCGGTCAAACGACCCGCGCCAGCCGTCGCGCCGCAGTGGAACTGGCGGCACGCGAGTGCATCGCGACGTGGACCGGTATCCCGATCGGTTACGTCGCCGTTCACGTCGACAACGAACGCTTCTAGAGTTCGCACCTCGGTTGTTGGCCGAGGTGTGTCTCTCGTGTGACCTCACCGCGATGATGACCAGAAATGCTCATCACCATGACAGTGCTCGCGGTGTTCGCCGCCCTGGTGTCGGCGATGTCCGCCGGTTATTACTGCGGCCGGCGGGCGGGTTCGCCTCCATCGACGTGGAAGAAGCGCACTAGCCGGGTCGCACTGGGAAAGCGGGCGGTCCATCTGCTCGTGTTGGTCGCTGCGCGCCGCTTTCGCCGCAGACTGCGGGCCGATCCGGTGGTCGAGCTGATCGGGCTGAGAATGCTTGCGCCACTTGGGCTGTTGCGCGGTAGCGTTAGATGACGACGCTGGACGGCAAGATCGCATTCGTTACCGGCGCATCATCGGGTCTCGGCGCTGAGACGGCACAGCTGCTATCACGCCAGGGCGCAACGGTTTTCGGTATAGGCAGGGACACCGCACGGCTGGCCGGGGTATTCGCCGACGTCGGTCGCGGCTGTTATGCATCGGTGGACATCGCATCGGCGCAGGCTTGTGAGGATGCGATCGAGCAGTGTGTCCGCGAATTCGGCGCCCTCGACGTCTTGATCAACATCGCGGGCCGACACCAGATGCGGCGGACCGAGTCGATGACGGTCGACGACTGGACAGACGACCTCGCGGTGAACTTGAGCGGGCCGTTTCACCTGTGTCGGGCCGCGCTGCCGCATCTGTTGCAGCGGGGCGGCAACATCGTCAATGTCAGCAGCATCGCCGGCGTCGAGGGGCAGGCGTATTCGGCGGGTTACTGCGCGGCCAAGCACGGCCTGGTGGGGCTAACCCGCGCGTTGGCGGTGGAGTACACCGCGGATCGTCTGCGGGTCAACGCCGTGTGCCCGGGTGGCATGCTCACGCCGCAGATCGAACAGTTCAGCGCACCGGAAAACCCGAACTACGACCTCATCATGCGCACAGCCTCACCGCGCGGCTTCATGCAGCCTCTCGACGTGGCGAACGTGATCGCGTTCTTGGCGAGCGACGCCGCGGCCGCAGTCCACGGTGTGGTCTATCGCGTCGACAACGGAAAGGGCGCCGGCTGAACGGTCACGCGCCGGTGAAGCGGGGCTGGCGTCGTTCGGCGGTGGCTGACACCCCTTCGACGAAATCCGCTGTCGCCGCGAGCCGGATCTGCTCGGTTTGTTCGGTGAGTGTTGCGGCGCGGACCCGATCGGCCAGATCGCCACGCAAGGTCCGCCGTATCGACTCCACGGCGAGCGGGGCGCTCGCAGCGATCTCGGCCGCGAAGGAGTGAGCGGCCGATCGCACCACGTCGTCGCCGGCCAACCGGTCGCACAAACCGATGCTGATCGCCTCGCCGCCTGGAACCGCCCGGCCGGTGTACAGCAACTCCTGAGCGCGCTGCATCCCAACCACCGACGGCAGCGTGACGGTGATGCCGAATCCCTGGTGCAGGCCCAGCCGGCTGAAGTTCGCGATGAACCGGGTGGACGGCCCGGCCACGCGAAAGTCGGCCACCAGCGCCAATCCGAGACCGCCGCCCACCGCTGCGCCCTGCACGGCCGCAACGATCGGGGTGTGGGCCGCGAACAGCCGCACCGCCTCTCCGTAGAGCGAGTTCGCGGGTTCGGCGACCGCAGGCTGGCTTGCGCTCAGGGCACCCGGCAGATCGGCACCCGCACAGAAGTGGCGGCCCGACGAGCAGAGCACGATTGCGCGCGCGTCCGTGTCGGCGTCAAGGCGTTCGAAGGTGTCGGCTAACCCGGCAATCAGGGCCGCGTCGAAATGGTTGCGGGGGCCGCGCTCGAACTCGACTGTGGCGACGTGATCGTCGGACACCTCAACGCGGATCAGATGACTCATGAACGCATTGAACACGGTAGGGCAGTATGGGCATACCACCGGCACGCTCGCATTTCTGGCAGCACGTCTTGACCTGCACCAGGGTTGAGGTTCTAACGTGATCGCCATGACTGATCCCCAAGCCGCATGGCCGGCCGGGTTGGCGTCGATCGGTGCTCTCCGTTTCGCCCGCCGCTCAGCGCATTTCGACGAAACGGTCCGGTTCTACCGTGACCTGGTCGGCCTACCGCTGTGTGCCACATTCGCGAACAGTTTCGGCAGCACCGGCGCGATATTCGGCCTGCCTCGATCAACCCTGACTTTCGAGATCGTCCAGGCCGCCGAACCCATCGCGGTCGACAGTCACGAGCAGCTGTGCCTGTATTTTCCCGACACCGCCGCACAACAGCGCGCCACAGCCAAACTCACCGCGTCGGGTGCCGAACCCGTTGAATCGCATCCGTATTGGGCGGCGACGGGAGCGCTCACCTATCGCGATCCGGACGGTCGTGAAGTAGTGTTCGCACCGTTTGTCTTCGCGGTCAACGAACCGGAAGACGGCGATTCGTCAGGCCAACACTGGATCTCGTCGTAGGACTTCGAATCAGCGGCCGGCAATTCCGCGTTTACCGGTGACGCCGACGTAGACGGCGATGAGAATAACCGCGACGGTGAAAAGTCGCCCAAAAAAGCGGAAGACCACCGGGGTCGAATCCACCGGTGGCCGTCCTCTGTGCAGGATTGTGTGATTACTTCTTGAAGGCGTCCTTCACGTTCTCGACCGCGTCCTTGACGCTGGACTTCGCCTGGTCAAGCTTGCCCTCGGCCTCAGTGCTGTCGTCGCCGGTGGCCTTACCAAATGCTTCTTTGGCCTTGCCGCCGATGTCGTCGATCTTGTTGCTCACTTTGTCGTGGGCGCCCATGGTCACTCCCTCGTCTTTGGACTCAACTTCGCGACCGGATAACTACCCGTCCGCCAGACGGGTCAAACCTGGTGTGCGAGATTTGCACGATGCGGGTCGCCATTCTCGACGATTACCAGGACGTCGCGCTGACCATGGCTGACTGGTCAGAGGTGGCCGCGGGAGCGACGATCACGGTGTTCAATGATCACGTCAGCGATCCGGACGCGGTCGTCGAGCGACTCGAGCCGTTCGACGTGGTGTGCGTGATGCGTGAACGCACGCCACTGCCCAGGAACGTCATTGAGCGCCTGCCGCGGCTCAAGATGATCGCCTCGACCGGCCCGTTCAATGCCGCCATCGACGTCGCCGCGGCCAAGGAACGTGGCATCTACGTCAGCACGACGGGTGGCTACGTGGAGTCGACGGTCGAACTGACCTGGGCCCTGATCCTGGGGACCGCCCGCCGGATCGTCGACGAGTCGGTCTCGGTGCGTGCCGGCGGCTGGCAGACCTCCGTGGGCAGCCAACTCGGCGGCACCGTCCTCGCAGTCCTGGGATTGGGCCGCATCGGCAGCCGGGTCGCGCGGGTCGGCAAGGCGTTCGGCATGGACGTCGTCGCGTGGAGCGCCAACCTGACCCCTGAGACCGCTGAAAGCGCCGGTGCGACCTATGTGTCGAAGAACGAGTTGTTCGCCTCCGCCGACGTCCTGACGGTCCACCTGGTCCTCAGCGAGCGCTCCCGCGGCCTCGTCGGGGCCGAAGAACTCGCGCTGATGAAACCAACGGCGCTGCTGGTCAACACCTCGCGCGGTCCCATCGTCGACGAGTCGGCTCTCGTCGATGCGCTGGTGTCCGGACGCATCGCCGGCGCCGGGCTCGATGTCTTCGACACCGAGCCGTTGCCGGCCGGGCATCCGCTGCGGGCGCTGGCCGGCGTGGTCGCCACCCCGCACATCGGCTACGTCGCGGAGCAGGTCTATCGGGTGTTCTACGGCGAGTCCGCTGCGAAGATCGCCCGCTGGCTGAGCCAGGGCAGCGGCGGCTGATTCGACGCGCGGCTGCGCGACCACCACCAGTCGGCGACCTCCATCGACACCGCCACTGCGGCGGCGAGCGCCCAGCCCAGCAGGATGTCGACGACGTAGTGCTCGGCGGAGTACACCAGGACGAAGGCCATCGCCAACGGGTAGACCACCAGCAGCGGGCGCCAGCCGCGCCTGACCCGTGACCACAGGAACATCGAGATCATCGCCGTCACCGCGGCGTGTAGCGACGGGATCGCGGCGACCAGGTTGACGCTGGCCTGCCCGGAGTCGAGCAGCGCTCCGGCCGACTGAAGATGCAGCGTTCCCCAGCCGCGGGTGGAGATCCGCTCGACGAACTGGTGGGCATCGGGCCGGCTGGTGTGCATGGCGCCCAGCAATCCGCCGTCAGAAACACTGGCGGGACCGCGGAACATGCACGACGGGTCGGACGGCCCACCGGCGACGTCGGCCGGTGTGCAACTCGCTGCCGCCCACGGCGGCGCAGCCGGCATCACGACGTACACGGCGAGCGCGGCGAACGACAGCGCGACGAACCGCCGGACGAACGCCGCCCACTCGCTCCGGTTGTACAGCCAGAGCACACCGGCGACCGCGTAGGGCAGGACGAAAAATGACATGTAGATGCTGCTGATGAGGACTTCCCACCAGGGTGGCTGCGCCATCTTCAAGTGCTCCTGCAGCCACACCGTCGGCACGGTGCCGAAGAACAACCACCGATCCGCGGCCGGCTGGAATCGCCAGAGGGTGGGATCACCAAGGGTGTCCGCCGCACCGCGGCTGAGGTCGTAGAGCACCAGCACGAGCGCGAATGGCAGCCAGTCGCGCAGCACTGCGAACACCTTGTGGCCACGGCCGATGCTCGCGGCGATCAATCCGGTGGCGATGTAGAGCAGCAGCAGTTCGCGGTTGAACGCCAACCCGTCCGTCGCGGTGCGGTAGATCACCACTGCCGCCCAGATTCGCGACGGATGCTCGCCGCGCCCGCGTCGAGCCAACGCTCGCGGCGTGCGGGGTCAGCACCGGACGTCCGCGACGGCGCGGTGGGCGTCGGGAGATCCGGCGGTCCACCGTGGCATCGGATCGGAGATCACGCTTGAACAGCCGGACCCGGCGATCGGTGGTTACGAACACCAGCCCGACCCTATGCTTCTCCGGCTGTTTCCCATCCGTTCATTCTCGTCGCGACTGGACGACGGGACGGGCCGATTCGCGAAAAACACTGTCGGTGAATGGGTTTAACGCAGGTGGTGAGCGCTTTCGCGGCGCCTACGCGACTGCTGTGAATTCGCTGCCGGTTACCGGCATTCACCCGTCGAGATGCATGAGAGCCAGCACACGCCATTGGCGTTGCACCTTGCGCTCTCCGGCGGTGGCGATCATTCCGGACGGGGCGAACATTTTCGACGGCACCGGGTCGTCTTCGGAAAGCGGCAAGCCGCCACCTCGAATTGCCTTGACTATCACGACAATTGCCGCCACCACCACGATCACCACCACCGCGGCGAAGAGGACGGACAGCGTGCCTTGAATGAAAGTATTCCTGATGACGTCGGCAAGCTGATCGGCGTTCTTGGCCGACCCGAACGACGTCCTACCCGATGCTTGGGCGTTCGCGTACTGGAAATGCTGAGTCCAGTAGCCGACGTTTGCGTCGGCGGAGAAGATCTTCTGCCATGACGCGGTCAGCGTGACCGTCAGGTCCCACAGCAGCGGTGCTCCCGGAATCCACGCCCACCTGAGGTAGCCCTTCTTGACGACGACCACCGTGACGACGGTCAGCGCGATCGCGGCCAGCAGTTGATTGGCGATACCGAATAGCGGGAAGAGCGTGTTGATTCCGCCCAGCGGGTCGGTGACGCCCATCAACAGGATGCTGCCCCACGCGGCGGCGACGGCCAGGCTGCAGATCCAGACGCCCGGGCGCCAGCTCGGGTTACGCAGCTTTGTCAGCGGGACCGCCGAGGTTGCCGAGCGCGTCGGACAGCATGAAGCGCGCGACCCTGGTGCCGGCGTCGACGGCGGTGAGGATGAACAGTGCCTCGAACATGATCGCGAAGTGATACCAGAACGCCTTGAGACCCGCTCCGCCCAAAACCCGTTGCAGCACTTCGGACATGCCGACCGCGAGCGTCGGCGCGCCGCCGGTGCGGGACACGATCGACTTCTCGCCCACCGCGGCGGCGGCATCGGCGAAACTGCTGCGGCAGTCGCCGGCGGTCCCGACAGGCCAAGGTGATTGACGTAGTCGGCGGCGGTCGCCGCGGTGCCGCCGGTTCGAGCGGTCGGCGCGTTGAGGGCGAAGTAGAGGTGCTGGTCGAGTATCGAAGCGCTGATAAGCGCCATCACCGCGACGAACGACTCGGTGAGCATGCCGCCGTAGCCGATCAGCCGCATCTGGCTTTCTTTCTCGAGCAGCTTCGGTGTGGTGCCCGACGAGATCAGCGCGTGAAATCCCGACAGCGCTCCGCACGCGATGGTGATGAACAGGAAGGGAAACAGTGAGCCGGAAAACACCGGTCCGCCATCATGAGCGGCGAACCCGGAGATCGCCGGGGCGTGCATCACCGGATGAGCAATACAGATACCGATCGCCAGCAGGGCGATGGCTCCGACCTTCATGAACGTCGACAGGTAGTCGCGCGGTGCGAGAAGCAGCCAGACCGGCAGCACCGACGCGACAAATCCGTAGCCGACGATCAGCCATGACACCGTCACCGGCGACAAGGCTCAACCACGAAGCGCCCCAAGCCGTTTCGCCGACGAAGTGGCCGGACGCCACCGCGAGCATCAACAGCACGAAGCCGATCACGGACACTTCCGCTAACTCGTCCGGGGCGCAGGAATCGCAGGTAACACCCCATGAACACGGCAATCGGGATGGTCATCGCGATGGAGAACACGCCCCAGGGGCTTTCCGCCAATCCGCGCACCACCACCAGCGCGAGCACCGCGATGATGATCACCATGATGACGAACGCCCCGACCAGAGCCGCCGCGCCACCGAGGGCGCCGAGTTCGTCGCGGGCCATCTGACCGAGCGAGCGGCCGCGCCGCCGGGTCGAGATCCACAGCACCAGGTAGTCCTGAACGGCGCCGGCGAACACCGCGCCGACGATGATCCAGATGCTGCACGGCAGATAGCCCATCTGGGTGGCCAGCACCGGCCCGACGAGCGGTCCGGCCCCGGCGATCGCGGCGAAGTGGTGGCCGAACAACACCCGCCGGTCGGTCGGGACGTAGTCGGTGCCGTCGTCGAAAACCTCTGCGGGAGTGGCGTGGTCATCGCGGGGGCGAACGATCTTCGCCTCGATCAACCGCGCGTAGAACCGGTATCCGATGACGTAGGTGCAGATCGCTGCGACGACGAACCAGACCGCGTTGACCGTCTCGCCGCGAACAAAGGCGATGATCGTCCAGGCCACCGCGCCGACAACGGCGATGACGTCCGAAGAAGATCTTGTGGCGGGTGCCGATCGGCGAGCGGTCGATGATGGCCACCGGTGGCAGGTCGGCGTCGGTGTGGACGTAGCTCAGGTGTGTGTTGTCGGTGTCGGGCGTGGGCTGCGGTGGTGCTACCACTGCGCCTCCTGTCATGGGGGACACGCCGAATTCGGCCGCTGGCAGCTTAACCCGCGTGCATGGCCCGCACGGTGTCGATGGTGTCGGCTTCCGCCGGACCCTTGTCGTCCCGATAGCGCAGCACCCGGGCGAACCTCAGCGCCAACCCGCCGGGGTAGCGCGACGATGCCTGAACACCGTCGAGCGGCGATCTCGACCACTTGCTCCGGCCGTACCTCGACGACGTAGCCCTCGGTGCCGCCGACGGCCAGCTCCTGAAATCGCGCGGTCTGCCATTCCAGCATCGCGTCGGTCATGCCCTTGAAGGTCTTGCCCAGCATCACGTAGCCGTCGGTGGCCGGGTCGCGGGCGCCGAGATGAATGTTGGACAGCTTGCCCTGCCGCCGCCCGGACCCCCACTCGACGGCCAGCACCACCAGATCCAAGGTGTGGACTGGTTTGACCTTGAGCCAGCCGGCCCCACGCCGGCCCGGCTTCGTAGGGCGCGGTCAGCGACTTGGCCATCACGCCCTCATGGCCGGCGGCCAGCGTCGCATCCAGAAAGTCGCCCGCCGCAACGGGATCCGAGGTGACCAGGCGATCGACCCGGTTCTGCGGTGGCGCGATCTCATCGAGCGCGGCGGCCCGCTCGCTGGTCGGCGCATCGAGCAGGTCGACACCGTCGCGGTGCAGGATGTCGAAGTAGAAGACCGACAACGGTTGCGCGGTGCGGGCGGCGGCCACATCGACGGAGCGGCCGAATCGCGACGCGGTGACCTGGAAGGGCTGCGGCCGGCCATCGGGACGTAGCGCGATCGCCTCGCCGTCGGCGATCAGCTCGCGCACCGGCAGCGCCAGCGTCGCCTCGACGACCTCGGGCAGCCGCGCGGTGACGTCGTCCAGGCTGCGCGTGTACACGGTGACCTGGTCGCCGGTCCGGTGAATCTGCACGCGGGCGCCATCCAGCTTCGCCTCGAAAATGCCCTCGCCGCCGAGCTTTTCCAGCGCTTCGCCGACGTCTGCGGCGGTCTGTGCCAGCATCGGGCCGACGGGTCGGCCGACCTGCAGGGTGAATGCGTCCAATGCTGCGGTTCCGCCGCTCAGCCCGGCGGCGGCGACCGCGGGCAGGGCGCCGCCGAGCATCGCCGCGCGACGTACCGCCGCGGCGGGGATCTGCGCCGCCGCGGCCACCGCGTCAGCCATCACGCCGATCAGTGCGCCCTGACGCAGCTCGCCGGTCAGCAGTCGCCGCAGGAACGTCTGCTCGACTTCCGTTGCCGACGAGAACAATTCGGCGACCAGCTCGGCGCGCCTCGCCTGGGAGCCCTTGCCCGAGACCGCGCCGATCGCCGACAGCGTGGCGTCGACGCCATGGACGGTCAGGCTGGGTTGCGCGGCGGCGGGCGGGATCGAGCGCAAAGCCGCCCAGCCGACGCCGATTTGGCGCTGGGGCAGCTCGCCGGAAAGCCAGGCCACGACGATCGCCACCAGTGCGGGGTCGGACTTGGCCTGGCTCAGCAACTCGGCGATCCGCGCGATCTTGGCCCGTCGCGCAGCCGAGCCGCCCACGTCAACTGAGGTGGTCGCGACGTCGATCAGCAGCACAACCCACCTTTACACGCCTGACCGACAACGTCACGCACGTGCCGCGATAACGTGCAGCTAACGCGGGCACCGCCCGGACAAACAAGGAGGTTTGGATGGAGATCAACGGCAAGAAGGTCATCGTCATCGGCGGCGCCTCGGGCATGGGCCGCGCCAGCGCCGAGCTGCTGCACGCCCGCGGTGCCACCGTCGCAATTTTCGACCGCGAGGGCTCGGACGGCAAAGAAGTCGCGGCCGGAATCGACGGCGACTTCTATCCGGTCGACGTGACCGACTTCGCCGGCACCGAGGAAACCCTGAAGACCGCGGTCGACAAGCTCGGTGGCCTGCACGTCACCGTGACCACGGCCGGCGGTGGTATCGCGAAGCGCACCATGTCGAAAACGGGCCCGCATGACCTCGAGTCCTTCCAGTCGACCATCAATCTCAACCTCGTCGCCACCTTCAACATCAGCCGGCTGGCGGCCAGCCACATGAGCCAGAACGAGCCGGAGGACGACGAGCGCGGCGTCATCATCAACACCGCGTCGATCGCGGCGTTCGAGGGCCAGATCGGTCAGGTGGCCTACACCGCCGCCAAAGCCGGCATCGCCGGTATGTGTCTGACCATGGCGCGCGATCTCGGGTCACTGGGCATCCGCGTGCTGGCGATCGCACCGAGTTTGTTCGCGACCGGGATCACCAAGGGCATTCCCGACGAGTTCGCCACGGCGCTGACCAAGGACGCCGCGTTCCCCAAGCGGCTGGGCCGCCCGGAGGAGTACGCCAAGCTGGTCGCGGCGATCGTGGACAACCCCATGCTGAACGGTCAGTGCCTGCGTCTGGACGCCGGCCAGCGCTTCGCACCCAAGTGACTTTCTGTGCGAGTAGGAAGTCAGGTCGTGGTGCGGGCCAGAACGCAGCCCTGACGTCGACTTCGCGTCCGTCGCGGCCCGACCGACCAGCCGGTTGGGCGGCGAGCGCATTTAAGTACACTCTTTCCGACCGGCCAATGGCGTCCAAGAGGAAGGCCCTGCAATGGGTATCGCACTGACCGACGACCATCGCGAACTCGCCGAGGTCACCCGCGGGTTTCTCACCTCGCAGAAGGCCCGCGCGGCCGCGCGGTCGCTGCTGGATGCGCCCGAGGAGGCCAGGCCACCGTTCTGGCAGGGCCTCGTCGAGCTCGGCTGGCTGGGTCTGCACATCGACGAGGAGCACGGCGGCTCGGGATACGGGCTGCCCGAACTCGTGGTCGTCATCGACGAACTCGGTCGTGCGGTGGCGCCGGGGCCCTTCGTGCCGACCGTCATCGCCTCGGCGGTCATCGCCAAAGACGGCAGCGCGGAACAGAAGTCACGGCTGCTGCCCGGGCTGATCGACGGAACGGTCACCGCGGGAATCGGTCTGGGCGGCAACGTCAGCCTCAGTAACGGCGTGGCCGACGGCGACGCCGGTATCGTGCTGGGCGCCGGCCTCGGCGAGCTGCTGCTGATCGCGGCCGGTGACGACGTACTGCTGTTGGACCGCGGTCGCTCCGGTGTCACGGTCGAGGTGCCGGAGAACCTGGATCCGACCCGCCGCTCTGGACGAGTCCGCTTGGAAAAGGTCAGCGTCAGCGACGATGACATCCTGACCGGGGCGCACGATTCGGCGCTGGCGCGCGCCCGGACGCTGCTGGCCGCCGAAGCGGTCGGCGGGTCCGCCGACTGCGTCGAATCGGCTGTCGACTACGCCAAGGTGCGCCAGCAGTTCGGCCGGACCATCGCCACTTTCCAGGCGATCAAGCACCACTGCGCGAACATGTTGGTCGCCACGGAGTCGGGCATCGCCGCGGTGTGGGACGCCTCGCGCGCGGCATCCGAGGACGAGGACCAATTCCGGCTTGCGGCTGCTTCGGCTGCGGCACTGGCCTTTCCGGCCTACGCGCGCAACGCGGAACTGAACATTCAGGTGCACGGCGGTATCGGTTTCACCTGGGAGCACGATGCGCATTTGCACCTGCGCCGCGCGCTGGTCACGACGGCACTTTTCGGTGGTGACGCGCCCGCCGATGACGTGTTCGAGCGCACCGCCGCCGGTGTGGCCCGGGACAACAGCCTGGACCTGCCGCCCGAGGCCGAGGAGATGCGGGCCCGGATTCACGCGGACGTCGCCGAACTCGCCGCGCTGGACAAGCAGGCGCAGCGGGACAAGCTGATCGAGACCGGCTACGTGATGCCGCATTGGCCCAAGCCGTGGGGACTGGCCGCAGATGCGGTGGAGCAGTTGGTGATCGAGGAGGAGTTCCGCGCCGCGGGCATCAAACGCACCGACTACGGCATCACCGCCTGGGTGATCCTGACCCTGGTTCAACACGGAACACCCTGGCAGATCGAGCGATTCGTCGAAAAGGCGTTGCGCAAAGACGAGATCTGGTGCCAGCTGTTCTCGGAGCCCGAAGCCGGGTCGGACGCGGCGTCGATCAGAACCAAGGCCACCCGGGTGGACGGTGGCTGGAAGATCAACGGCCAGAAGGTGTGGACCAGCGGGGCGCACTACTGCGCGCGCGGTCTGGCCACCGTGCGCACCGACCCGGAAGCGCCCAAGCATGCCGGCATCACCACGGTGATCGTGGACATGAACGCTCCCGAGGTCGAGGTGCGACCGCTGCGTCAGATCACCGGCGGGTCGGACTTCAACGAGGTGTTCTTCAACGACCTGTTCGTACCCGACGAAGACGTGGTCGGCGAACCCAACACCGGCTGGACGGTGGCCAGGGCGACGCTGGGCAACGAGCGGGTCAGCATCGGCGGCAGCGGATCCTTCTACGCGGGTCTGGCGACGCAACTGGTTCAACAGGTCAAGGATCAGCCGGATCTGTTGGCGGGCGGGCGAACTCGGGTCGGCCTATACCTGGCCGAGGAGAATGCGCTGCGGCTGCTGAATCTGCGCCGCGTCGCGCGCAGCGTCGAGGGAGCGGGCCCGGGTCCGGAAGGCAACGTCACCAAGCTGAAGCTGGCCGACCACATGGTCGAGGGCGGCGCGATCACGGCCGCGCTGGCCGGGCCCGAGACCGCGTTGCACGACGGTGCCGGCGCGCTGGCGGGCCGATTGGTGATGAGCGCCCGAGCCATGGCGATCGCCGGCGGCACCTCCGAGGTCACCCGCAATCAGATCGCCGAGCGGATCCTCGGGATGCCGCGCGACCCGCTGATCAACTAGCGCAGCGCTCAGGCCGGCCGGGGGACCGCGGCGGCGAGCGACTGGCCGAGCCAGTCCGGCACGGCCCGGCGAGCATCGGTCGCTCCGTGGATGGCGACGTCGCCGTTCGAGCATCGCCCGCGACCACGACACGTCGCCGCGCCAGATCTGGGTCAGGGTGCGCAGGCTGGTCTCGATGGTGGCGGCCACCTCGTAGCCGGGGTCGAAATCGCAGATGTCGGGCACCCCCTCGGACACCACCAGCCACCAGTGAGCGGCCTTGCGGTCCACGTCGATCAGGTTGAACGCCAACGCTGTTCGCGCGCGTGGCCAGGCGTCGACGGAAATCGTGCGGCGGATATCCCACATCAGCAGGTGCGGGTCCAGGTCGGCATCGCCGAGCTCACCTAATCCAGCGAATTCCCCAGGCGCCGAGCGCGCCCACGACTCCGGCGAGTTCCTGCCCGCACGGCGTCAGCGTGTACGAAGAGCGACCGTCGGTCTCGACGCGCTCGACAACACCTGCACGGGTCAGCGACTTGAGTCGTTTGGACAGCAGCGCTGGTGACATCCGCGGAAGCCCACGCCGCAGATCGTTGAAATGCGCGCTGCCTCGGAGCAACTCACTGACTACGAGCAGGGTCCATCGTTCATCGAGCAACTCCATCGCCTTGGCGATCGGGCAGAACTGGCCATACGTCGACATCTACTCCAGTACACCGCGTGGCAGTGGAATTGACTAGTACAAATCGTGAACCACGGTGGGTTCAGATCTGGCACTGGAAACGCAATGTGCCGGCGCGCACGACGATTACGGAATGACCACCAAAATGGACGACAACGCCGTGACCATCGATCACGGGACTCGAAAGCAGGCACCGCGCGCTGTGGGCACTGGGTGATTACGCAACCGTGGCAACCGAAGTGGTGGCACCGCTGGGCCCGGTACTAGTGCAGGCGAGCGGGATCGGTGCGGGTGATCGGGTGCTCGACGTCGCCGCCGGTTCGGGCAACGTGGCGATCCCCGCCGCGCTCATCGGCGCGAATGTGACTGCCAGCGACCTGGTTCCGGAGTTGTTGGAGCGCGGTGCGGCGCTGGCCCGAGGTGTCAACGTGCAGTGGTGTGAAGCCAATGCCGAAGCCCTGCCGTTCGGCGTCGCTGAGTTCGACGCGGTGCTCTCTTGCGTCGGGGTGATGTTCGCCCCGCACCATCAGCGCGCAGCCGACGAGATGGTCCGGGTCTGTCGACCCGGCGGGACGATCGGGCTGATCAACTGGACACCGGAAGGCTTCATCGGCCAGATGTTCGCCACGATGAAGCCGTACGTGCCGGCGCCGCCGTCCGGTGTGCAGCCGCCGCCCCGATGGGGCGACCCGGATTACGTGCGGGCTCTGCTGGGCGATGGCATTACCGACTTCGCCGCGGAACGTCGCACACTGAGAGTGGACCGGTTCGAGGATGGGGTGGCGTTCCGCGACTTTTTCAAGACCTACTACGGGCCGACGATCTCGGCGTATCGCGGCATCGCCGAGGCCCCGCTACGCGTCGCTGCGCTGGACACCGAACTGGCGGAACTGGGCGACCGCTATCTGGCTGGATCGTCGACGATGGAGTGGGAGTACCTGCTGGTCACCGCACGCAAGCGCTGATCAACAGCAGGCGCAAAGCGTGCTGCGCCACCCGGGCCGGGCTCCGGCAGGGCCTCGACGCGCATACCGCAGGTCACCGAATCAGGCTCGCAGTCAACGATATTGGCGGCGACCTTCAGCCCGCTCTGCTCGTCGAGCTCGATCAGCGCGATGACGTAGGGCGTCGCGATTTCCGGGTTGAACGCGTGGTAGTTGACCGTGTAGGTGAAGACCGTGCCCTGCCCGGAAACCGGCTTTGCGACCAGCGCGGCGCCGCAGTCGCGACAGGTGCCGGCGGCGGGATGGACCCAGTGCGCGCAGTGGTCGCAGTGCTCGATCAGCAGCTGTGACGTCGCCTCGGTTGACACGGGCAATACAGTACACTCAATTCCCTTCGGGTTGGTCTAACGGACGGCGCAGATGAGCTACTTCGAAAAAGACGCGATCATTTCCGGCATCGGTATCTCCCGAATCGGCCGTCGCACCGGCATTCCCGGCTTCGAGCTCACGATGGAAGCGGTCCGTACCGCGATCGACGACGCCGGCTTGGCCGCCACCGATATCGACGGCATCGCCACCTTGGGTGACACGCCCGCCGCCGAGGTCAACGCCGCGCTGGGCATCGAGGCGTCCGACAGCGGGACGGGGTTCAGCACCGGCGGTCTGATGAACCCGGTGATCTCGGCGTGCCGTGCGGTCTCCGAAGGTCATGCGCGGCACGTGATCATCTACCGGACCATCCAGATGCTGGGTGGCACCGTCCTGGCCAAACAGGACGAGAACGCGCCCGCCCCGCCGATGGCGAAGATGTTCGACACGCCGGAAGGCGAGACGCCGCCGGTCGTCGGCCCGATGGACGATGTCGGCGATCTCGTTGCCGCGCAAGGGTATTCCGCGGCGAATTGGCTGGCGCTGCACTGTCGCCGGCACATGGAGCTCTACGGGACCACCAAGGAGCAGCTGGGCTGGCTGGCGATCAACAGCAGACGCAACGCCGCGCTGAATCCCCGTGCGGTGTTTCGGGATCCGATAACGATGGCGGACTATCTGGCGGCGCGGCCGGTGTCTACGCCGTTCGGGTTGTTGGATTGCGACATCCCGATCGACGGATCGGTCGCGTTGGTGGTGTCGGCCGCCGACTACGCCAGGGACTGTCCGCACCGGGCCGTGAAAGTCGAAGCGGTCGGGGGCAGTAACGGCGAGGGCGGCTGGTTTCACCGCGCCGACTATCCGAAGATGGCGTCCGCCGACGCGGCGGCGCAGATGTGGTCGCGGACCGACCTGACGCCGGCCGATCTGAATCTCGCGGAACTCTACGACGGGTTCACCTTCCTCACCTTCGCCTGGCTGGAAGCCCTCGGAATCTGCGGTGACGGCGAGGCCGGTCCGTTCGTCGAAGGGGCCGACGCGGATCGCGCTGGACGGCGCGCTGCCGCTGAACACCTACGGCGGCCAGCTTTCGGCCGGACGCATGCACGGTTACTGGCTACTGCACGAAGCGTGTCTGCAGTTGCGCGGCGAGGCGGGGGAGCGGCAGGTGCGCGAGAGGCCCGAGGTGGCCGTCGCTGCGGTCGGTGGCGGACCAATCGCCGGATGCTTGTTGCTGACGTGCTGAATCACTCTGTGCGGGCGTGCAGTTGAGCGGTGACGCGCGCGCGGGAGCCGGTGACGTCCGCCGAGCGGCGGCCCGATAAGCGGGCTTCGCAGATTGCCCGTCGCATCGAGGCCGACATCATCCGGCGCGGCTGGCCGGTCGGGCAGTCGCTGGGCTCAGAGCAGGCGCTGCAGCAGCGCTACCAGGTCAGCAGATCGGTGCTGAGGGAAGCCGTTCGACTCGTCGAGCATCACCGGGTCGCCCGCATGCGTCGCGGCCCGAACGGCGGCCTGCTGGTCTGCGAGCCGGACGCAGCGCCGGCCACCCACGCGATCATCATCTATCTGGAATATCTGGGCATCACGATCGACGACCTGCTGAATGCCCGGCTGCTCTTCGAACCGCTGGCCGCATCGCGGTCCGCGGTGCGAATCGACGAAGCGGGCATCGACCGACTCCGCGCTGTGCTGCGTGCCGAACAAGACCGCCGGCCCGATCCGGCGGCGCCGAACGACGAGTTTCACGCCGCACTGGCGGAGCAGTCCAAAAACCCGGTGCTGCAACTGTTTATCGACATTCTCATCCGACTCACCGTCCGGTACGCCGAAGAGTTCGCGGTTGGATTCCGCCAGCGACGCCTTCGAGGTGATCGAACACCGCCACCGCGACCACGCGGCCATCGTCGCCGCCGTCACCGCAGGCGACGCGGCGCGCGCGATGACGCTGAGCGAACAACATGCGGCGTCGGTGACGAAGTGGCTGCAGGACCACCATCGCCGCGGTGGCCGCCCGCGAGCACATCTCGCCAATCCTGATGCGCCACAAGGCAAGCTGGCCGAAGTGCTGGCCGCCGCGATCCGCGACGACATCGCCGGCAGCGGATGGCAGGTGGGCGAGGTCTTCGGGTCCGAGGTCGCGCTGCTGGAGCGCTACCAGGTGAGCCGGGCAGTGCTTCGGGAAGCGGTGCGGCTGTTGGAGTATCACGCCGTCGCCACCACCCGGCGCGGCCCCGGCGGCGGGCTGGTGGTGGCAGAGCCGCAGGCGCAGGCCAGCATCGACACCATCGCGCTGTACCTCCAGTACCGCGAGCCCAGTCGCGAGGACCTGACCATGATTCGCGACGCCATCGAGATCGACAACGTCGCCAAGGTGGTCGCGCGCCACGATGCACCCGAGGTGCGGGCGTTCCTCGACAGCCAACGCCTGATGATCGAGCAGGCCGACGATGGTCCGCGCGAGGCCGGCGTCGAAGAGTTCCTGTTCCATGCCGGGCTGGCGAAGCTGGCCGGCAACGCCGTGCTGGAGTTGTTTTTGCGGATCCTGGTCGAGGTCTTTCGCCGGTACTGGGCCAGCACCGACCAGCCGGTCCCGAGCCACGTCGATCTCGTCGACGTCAGACACGCTCACCTGCGCATCATCGAGGCGATCGCGTCACGGCGACGACAGCCTGGCCCGTCACCGCATCCGGCGGCACCTGGACGCCGCAGCGTCCTGGTGGCTGTGAGCCGCTCGGCATAAATGGAGTTGCACCGTCCGGCCATCAGCGTCTAACCTCGGCGATCGTGCAACATCTTCTCGTAGTAGCCAGTACCCGCAGCGGGGTCTGATCCAGACCGACCCCCCGCTGTGGGTCGGAAGCTACTACCCGTCGGTCGCTCCTTCAGAGCAGAGAAGACCGGCACATGACAATCACCCTCGCTCCATCCGAATCGTCGACACTCTTGTTCGACGGGATTCCGCTTCCGCGTGGACTTCGCGAAGACGCCGACACCATGTCGTGGAGCACCTTCGTCGCCACCTACGCGCCGAGCGCCGGTCCGCTGCGCTTGGGGCAGTGGCACTGCGCCGAAACCGACCGTCCGGCCACCCGGCTGGGGCCCCGGGACATTCCAGGCCACATTGGCGCTCGGTGATCGCATCGAGACCGCTTCAGCCACGGCAAACGGCCCGGTCGCCGCGCTGACCGCGATGCTCTACGAACACGGTGTCGCGGTCGAGATGCTGCGCTTCCATCAGCTGCAGACGGAGAGAGGACCGCGACCTTCATTCAGGGCACCGACGGTTGTCGGGCCGTGTGGGCGATGGGCTTCTCGAAGGATCCGACCCAGTCCGCCCTGTCGGCGGTCATCGCCTGCGCGAATCGGCTGTACGCCGGGAAGCGCTAGAGGCGCCGCAGCACGATCGGCATGCCGTCCATCGGGATCGGCATGCCGCCGTAGTCCCACCTGGGCTGGTACCCGGGCCGGGCGAGCTCGAGGCGGTAGCGGCGCAGCAGACGATGCAGGATCGTCTTGACCTCCAACCGGCCGAACACCATGCCGATGCACTTGTGGGCGCCGCCGCCGAACGGCGCGAACGCGTACCGGTGCTGCTTGTGTTCGTTGCGCGGTTCGAGTGAATCGTTCCGGGTCGAACTTCAGCGGATCGGTCCACAGCTCTGGCAGCCAGTGATTGGTGCCCGGCCAGGTGACCACGTTCGTGCCGGCCGGCACGAAGTAGCCCAGCAGGTCGGTGTCGCGCACGGTCTGGCGCATGTTGAACGGTAGCGGCGTGACCAGCCGCAGCGACTCGTCCATCACCAGGTCGAGGGTCTCGAGCTTCTCCAGCGCCTCGATGTCCAGCGGTCCGTCGCCGAGCCGGTCGGACTCGTCGCGGCAGCGCTCCTGCCACTCCGGGTTGGCGGCCAGGTTGTAGGCCATCGTCGTGGTGGTCGACGTCGAGGTGTCGTGGGCGGCCATCATCAGGAAGATCATGTGGTTGACGATGTCCTCGTCGCTGAAGCTGTTGCCGTCCTCGTCCTCGGTGTGACACAACACCGAAAGCATGTCGGTGCCGTCGGCGTTGCGGCGTTGTTCCTTGACCCGCTCGACGAAGTAATCCTCGAGCACCTTGCGGGCCTGCAGACCGCGCCACCACTTGAACGGCGGGACGCTGGTCCGGATGATCGCGCCGCCGGCCCGGGTGGTCGTGGTGAAGGCCTGGTTCACCTTGGTCACCAGGTCGTGGTCGGTGCCGGGTTCGTGGCCCATGAACACCACCGAGGCGATGTCGAGGGTGAGTTCCTTCATCGCCGGGTGGAACAGGAAGCGTGCGTCATCGGTCGGGAACGTCGGCGACCACCGCCGATGCCACCTGGTCGATGTGGTCGACGTAGCCGGTCAGCCGGGTGCGGGTGAAGGCCTCCTGCATGATCCGCCGGTGATACATGTGCTCGTCGAAGTCGAGCATCATCAGGCCGCGGTTGAAGAACGGCCCGATCACCGGGTGCCAGCCCTTCTGCGAGTACTCCTTGTTGCGGTTGGAGAAGATTGCCTGGGTGGCGTCCGGGCCGATCGCAACGATGGACGGCAGCGCCGGCGACTCGGCGTAGAACACCGGGCCACGTGTCTCGTAGAGGTGCAGGGGGAAATCCGGACCGCCGCGGAACATCTCGATGATGTGGCCGAGGACCGGCAGCCCGCGATCGCCCATCACCGGCTTGAGCCCGCTGCCGGGAGGCGGCGCGGCCAGCTCGCGCTGCTTCCAGTCGACGTTCAACAGGCGCTTCTCGAGCAGGCCCATGCCGGGGATGGTGTTCACCGTGGGGGTGAATCGGCGCTTGGCCTGATCGAGCAGGTACTCGGTCGTGCTGATGGTCGCCATTGACTGTCCTTCTGTGGGGCGTGCGCAGAGGGTGGATCGGCTATGTGGCAGACGTCACTCTCTGTCATCCTCTGGCGTGAAACTTGACGGCTGTCAAGTTTCCTTTTGGGCGCGGCGTAGGGCAAGGTCGTGGAGTGCGCATCGAGCAGGGAGCCGATCGGGCGGACGATCCGGCACCGGTTGTGCCGATTCCGCGGCGGCGGGGTGATCGGCAGCGGCTGGCCATCGTGCAGGCGGTGCGCGAGTTGCTGGAGGTGAAGCCGTTCGCGCAGCTTTCGGTGAGCACCATCAGCGATCGCGCCGGGGTCGCCCGATCGGGGTTCTACTTCTACTTCGACTCCAAGTACGCCGTGCTGGCCCAGATCCTCGCCGACGCCACCCACGAACTCGAGGAGATGACCGAGTACTTCGCGCCGCGCGGGGCCGACGAATCACCGGCGGCGTTCGCCAGGCGGATGGTCGGCAGTGCGGCGGCCGTCTACGCCCACAACGACCCGGTGATGTCGGCGTGCAACGCCGCGCGCAACACCGACGCCGAGATCCGCGATCTGCTCGACCAGCAGGTCGAAGGCGTGGTCCAGCAGATCATCGGCATCGTCAACGACGAGTTGCGGGCCGGCACCGCCCACCCGATCAGCTGACGACATCCCGACGCTGGTGCGGACCTTGTCGGTCACCACCGCGCAGATGCTGTCCGGCGACTCCGCGTATCTCGGTGACAGCGGGGACGTGCAGCGTGGCGTGCGGGTGCTCGAGGCGTTGTGGCTCAACGCGCTGTGGGGCGGTCCGGGTCAGCAGCGCCCCGCGGACCTCAGTGGTCCCATCAGTCACTGACTGAAGGGCTCACTCGTTTTCGTTGTGAGACCACCTGCGATGCCAACGTAGACGGTGACACCGCCGAGCTCGACCGCCGGTATCGTCACTGCCCATGTCGAAGAAGACGTTCGCCGGTAAGCGGTGTCTGATCACCGGCGCGGCCAGCGGCATCGGCCGCGCGACCGCGCTGCGACTCGCGAGCCGAGGCGCCGAGCTTTATCTGACCGATCGCAACGCCGAAGGTCTGGCCGAGACCGTCAATGAGGTTCGCGCGCTCGGGGCTCGATGTTGCCGAGCACCGGGCGCTGGACATCGCCAACCACGACGAGGTCGCAGCGTTCGCCGAGGCGATCCATGCCAGCCACCCGAGCATGGACATCGTGATGAACATCGCCGGGGTCTCCGCCTGGGGGACCGTAGACCGGCTGACCCACGAGCAGTGGGAAAAAATGATCTCGATCAACCTGATGGGCCCAATCCACGTCATCGAAAACTTCGTGCCCCCCATGGTGGCGGCGCGCAACGGCGGACACCTGGTGAATGTGTCCTCGGCCGCCGGCCTGATCGGCCTGCCGTGGCATGCCGCTTACAGCGCCAGCAAGTTCGGGTTGCGCGGGCTCTCGGAGGTGCTGCGCTTCGACCTGGCCCGGTATCGGATCGGGGTGTCGGTGGTGGTGCCCGGCGCGGTGCGAACTCCGCTGGTCAACACCGTCGAGATCGCCGGCGTCGACCGCGACGATCCGCAGGTGAGCCGCTGGGTCGACCGCTTCAGCGGACATGCGGTGACGCCGGAAAAAGCCGCCGACAAGATCCTGGCCGGCGTCAGCAGGAATCGGTTCCTGATCTACACCTCGGCCGACATCCGCGCCCTCTACGCGTTCAAACGCGTTGCGTGGTGGCCCTATAGCGTCGCGATGCGACAAGTGAATCTGGTGTTCACCAAGACTCTCAAGCCCGCGCCGGCCGTGCCTCGGTCGTGGGCATCTGCAATTCCAGCCGCACCCCGAGCAGCCGCACCGGACGGTCCAGCTCGAACAGATCGAACACCCGCAACGCCGCCGCGGTGATGACGGCGGCGTCGGTGGTGGGCTCGGCGAGTTTGCGGATCTTCGTCCGCGTGTAGAACGTGTTGGTGCGGACCGTGACGGCCACCCGGGTCACGATCCGCGAGTCCGCGACCACCTCGCTCAGTGCTTGCCTCGCCAATTCGGTTATCGCCGAATCCATTTCGGACCGCTGTCGTGAGGTCGTGCGGGAAGGTGACGACATGGCTGCGGGAGCGTGGCACCCACGGTTCGGAGCTGACCGTGTCGTCGCCGCCGCCGTTGGCCAGCAGCAGCAGCCAGAGCCCGGTCCGGGGCCCGAACGTCGATGTCAGCAACTCGGCGTCGGTGTGCGCCAACTGCCACACCGTCGTGATATCAAGGCCGGCAAGCTTTTTCGATGTCTTAGGACCGACGCCCCAGAGCGCGTCGACGGGCCGACCACCCATCACGGCCATCCAGTTCGACTCGGTGAGCGTGTAGATGCCGGCAGGCTTGGCGAAGCCGGTCGCGACCTTGGCGCGCTGTTTGTTGTCGCTGATGCCGACGGAGCAGGACAAGCCGGTGGCCGCCGCGATCAGCGCGCGGATCTGTTCGGCCAGTGCCTCGGGATCGTCGATGTCGGCGCCCAGGTACGCCTCGTCCCATCCCCACACCTCGACCGGGTGGCCCAGGTCGCGCAGCAGTGCCATCACCTGTTCGGAGGCGGCGTCATACGCCTCGGGATCGGACGGCAAGAAGGTGGCGTCCGGACACCGCCTGGCCGCGGCGCGCAGCGGCATACCGGCGTGCACGCCGAATTCGCGGGCCTCGTAGGACGCACAGGTGACCACCTTGCGGGCTTCGGCGGGGTCGCCGCTACCGCCGACGATGACGGGCAGCCCGACCAGTTCCGGGTGGCGGCCCAATTCGACCGAGGCCAGGAACTGATCGAGGTCGACGTGCAGGATCCAGCGCGGTTTCATCGTCCACAAAGCTTGCGCGCCAGGCTTTCCCACGCATCGCCCAAGCGCCTGCAGAGATTGGTCGCGTTCGGTCAGTTGATGCTCGACGTAGTCGGCCTCCAGCAACGCCAGTAGGGCATCGGTCTGGGCATCCAGATCACCCGTCGTCGCGGCGGTCGCCAGCAGCATCCGGACATGGGTGCGCAACACCGTGGCCGCGTTGCCGTAGCGGGACTGCGGATCACGGTTGGCGGCCACCAGTAACTCGTGGTGGGTGTGGGAGAAACGCAGCCGGGCACGCCCGAACGCCAGCAGCCGATCCAGCGGCGGCGCGTCGGGGCCCAGTGGCGGCGGCCCGAACATGAACGCCTGCTGGCTGGCTTGCTCATCCTCGTCGAGCAGCACCATCATCAACCCGGCGCGGCTGCCGAAGCGGCGGAACACTGTGCCTTTGCCGACGCCGGCCGCCCCGGCAATGTCGTCCATGGTGACCGCGTCGGCGCCCCGCTCGTCGATCAGTCGGCGCGCCGCATCCAGCAACAGGACACGATTGCGCGCGGCGTCGCCGCGTTCCTGCGGTACGGAAACCGGCAGGTCGCGAACCGGGTCGGTGGCGCTCACGAAATTACTGTAGCGTCACCGGAACAAAGCGGACCACAGTCCGGTTAGTCCGATGCGAAGATGGACACCGTCAACCGAAGGGACTCAGATCATGCCGGAGACCAAAGTTTTGGCGCTGGTGGGAAGCTTGCGTGCCGCCTCGATCAATCGTCAGATCGCCGAGCTGGCCGCCGAGGTGGCCCAAGACGGCGTCGTGGTGACGATCTTCGAGGGCCTCGGGGATCTGCCGTTCTACAACGAGGACATCGACGACGTGATGAACGCCGACGCGCCGGTCTTGGCTCCGGTGGCCGCGTTACGCGCCGCCGCGGCCGACGCTGACGCCGCACTGGTGGTCACCCCGGAGTACAACGGCAGCTACCCCGCCGTGGTCAAGAACGCGATCGATTGGCTGTCCCGGCCGTTCGGGGACGGCGCCCTCAAGGGCAAGCCATTGGCGGTGATCGGTGGCTCTTTCGGCCAGTACGGCGGGGTGTGGGCGCATGACGACACCCGCAAGTCTTTCGGAATCGCCGGTGCCCGGGTGGTCGAGGCGATCACATTGTCGGTTCCGTTCAAGACGCTGAACGGCCAGCACCCGCGTGAGCATGCGGACGTGTCGGCAAACGTGCGCGACGCGGTGGGCAAGCTGGCTGCCGAAGTCAGCTAATTTCTGCCGGGGCTCCGGTGTTCGCACGCCGCTGGGGTGCTTTGCTGCGTGGAGTCGGCCGACCGGACTTGTCGGTGCCGGGTGGTAGATCTGTTCGTATACCGTCGCGAGGCCGTTTTGTGACCTGCGACACGCCGACGACACGTCGGCGGGAGGGCTTACGACCAGGGAATTCCATGAATGTGTTTCAGAACATCTTGTATCTCCACTCAATGTCGACCACTAGGTGTAGTGTTCCCGACACCGACAGACCCCAGGTTCACCTGGTCGGTCGGGACGCACCAGCCGGCAGCGAAAGCCAGCTGACGCGGACCGGCGAGACGGGAATTCTGCGGCGCGGCGGTTCGCTGAATTGCAGTACACGAGTAGTTGCCAGTCTTGCCCTTTTCCCACCCACAGAGGGGTCGTACCGCCGATGAGCGTCACCGTTTACACCAAACCCGCCTGCGTGCAGTGCAACGCCACCTACAAGGCGCTGGACAAGCTGGGCATCGACTACGAGAAGGTCGACATCAGCCTCGACTCCGAGGCTCGGGACTATGTGATGGCCCTCGGCTACCTGCAGGCACCCGTCGTGGTGGCCGGCAACGAGCACTGGTCGGGCTTCCGGCCGGACCGGATCAAGTCGCTCACCGCCGCCGTTCTCAGCGCGTAGCCGACAACGCCGAACGACCAGAGGGGATCGTCGTGCCGTCCTGCAGCCTGGTGTATTTCTCCAGCGTCTCGGAGAACACCCACCGCTTCGTGCAGAAGCTGGGCATGCCGGCGACGCGGATCCCGCTGCACGGCCGCATCGAGGTCGACCAGCCGTTCGTGCTGGTGTTGCCGACCTACGGGGGCGGCCGGCCGACTCCGAACATCAATGACGGCGGCTATGTCCCCAAACAGGTCATCGCTTTCTTGAACAATGAACACAACCGGTCGTTGATCCGCGGCGTCATCGCCGCGGGCAACAACAACTTCGGTGCCGAATTCGCCTATGCGGGCGACGTGGTGTCCCGCAAATGTGGTGTGCCCTACCTCTATCGCTTTGAACTGATGGGGACCCCGGACGACGTGGAAGCCGTCCGCACCGGTCTCGCTGACTTCTGGAAGGAACAGACGTGCCAACAACCGTCGCTGCAGAGCCTGTAACCACCGGCACGCATGCTCATGCTGCCGGGAACCCGGCGGAGACTGACTATCACGCGCTGAATGCGATGCTGAATCTGTACGACGCCGACGGCAAGATTCAGTTCGAAAAGGACCATGAAGCCGCGCACCAGTACTTCCTGCAGCACGTCAACCAGAACACGGTGTTCTTCCACAATCAGGACGAGAAGCTCGACTACCTGATCAAAGAGAACTACTACGAGCGCGAGGTTCTCGACAACTACAGTCGCAACTTCGTCAAGACGCTGCTGGACCGCGCGTACGCGAAGAAGTTTCGATTCCCGACGTTCCTCGGCGCGTTCAAGTACTACACCTCGTACACGCTGAAGACGTTCGACGGCAAGCGCTACCTCGAGCGGTTCGAGGACCGTGTCGTGATGGTTGCTCTGACCCTGGCCTCCGGTGACACCGGGCTGGCCGAGAAGCTGGTCGACGAGATCATCGACGGCCGGTTCCAGCCGGCGACGCCCACCTTCTTGAACTCCGGCAAAAAGCAGCGCGGTGAGCCGGTGAGCTGCTTCCTGCTGCGCATCGAAGACAACATGGAGTCGATCGGCCGCTCCATCAACTCCGCACTGCAGCTGTCCAAGCGCGGCGGGGGAGTTGCACTGCTGCTGAGCAACATTCGCGAGCACGGTGCGCCGATCAAGAACATCGAAAACCAGTCATCTGGCGTCATCCCGATCATGAAGCTGCTCGAGGACTCGTTCTCTTACGCCAACCAGTTGGGCGCGCGCCAGGGCGCCGGCGCGGTGTATCTGCAGGCTCATCACCCCGACATCTACCGGTTCCTGGACACCAAACGGGAGAACGCCGACGAGAAGATCCGGATCAAGACGCTGAGCCTGGGTGTGGTGATCCCGGACATCACTTTCGAGCTGGCCAAGAACAACGAGGACATGTACCTGTTCTCGCCGTACGACGTCGAACGCGTCTACGGCGTGGCGTTTGCCGACATCTCGATCACCGAGAAGTACTACGAGATGGTCGACGACGCGCGGATCCGCAAGACCAAGATCAAGGCCCGCGAGTTCTTCCAGACGCTGGCCGAGCTGCAGTTCGAGTCGGGCTACCCCTACATTATGTTCGAGGACACGGTGAACCGGGCCAACCCGATCGAGGGCAAGATCACCCACTCGAACCTGTGCTCGGAGATCCTGCAGGTCTCCACCCCGTCGTTGTTCAACGACGACCTGTCGTATTCCAAAGTGGGCAAAGACATTTCGTGCAACCTCGGCTCGCTGAACATCGCCAAGACGATGGACTCCCCGGACTTTGCGCAGACCATCGAAGTGTCGATCCGGGCGCTCACGGCGGTCAGCGACCAGACCCACATCTGGTCGGTGCCGTCGATCGAGCAGGGCAACAACGATTCTCACGCCATCGGGTTGGGGCAGATGAACCTGCACGGCTACCTGGCCCGGGAGCGCATCCTCTATGGCTCCGAGGAGGGCATCGACTTCACCAACATCTACTTCTACACCGTGCTGTATCACGCGTTGAAGGCATCGAATCGCATTGCGATCGAGCGCGGTCAGGCGTTCGGCGGATTCGAACGCTCGAAGTACAAGTCGGGGGAGTTCTTCGACAAATACACCGAGCAGCCCTGGGAACCCAAGACCGACAAGGTGAGTCAGCTCTTCGCCGACGCCGGCATCCGGATCCCGAACCAGGACGACTGGCGACGGTTGAAGGAGTCGGTGCAGGCTCACGGCATCTACAACCAGAACCTGCAGGCGGTGCCGCCGACCGGATCGATCTCCTACATCAATCACTCCACGTCGTCGATCCACCCGGTGGCATCCAAGATCGAGATCCGCAAGGAAGGCAAGATCGGGCGGGCCTACTACCCGGCGCCGTATCTGACCAACGACAACCTGGAGTATTACCAGGACGCGTACGAAATTGGTTACGAGAAGATCATCGACACCTACGCGGCGGCCACTCAGCACGTGGACCAAGGGCTTTCGCTGACGCTGTTCTTCAAAGACACCGCCACCACCCGCGATGTCAACAAGGCACAGATCTATGCCTGGCGTAAAGGCATCAAGACGCTGTACTACATCCGGTTGCGGCAGATGGCGCTGGAGGGCACCGAAGTCGAGGGTTGCGTCTCCTGCATGTTGTGACCCCTGGCGGTGGCGTCGATTGACAAGACGGGCGCAGCCAGTCTGCCCAGGTCAGGGACAGCACCGAGGTATGGTGCTTGACGTGGTCAGAATTCCGCGGCCTCCGCTTCCTCACCCCGGGCCCAAGCCTGCGGTGAAGGTCGACGCGCGAAGCGAACGCTGGCGTGAGCACCGCAAGAAGGTGCGAAGTGAGATCGTCGACGCAGCGTTTCGTGCGATCGATCGGTTGGGTCCTGATCTCAGCGTCCGAGAGGTTGCCGAAGAAGCCGGCACCGCCAAGCCCAAGATCTACCGCCACTTCACCGACAAGTCCGACCTGTTCCAGGCGATCGGCGAGCGGCTTCGCGACATGCTCTGGGCAGCGATCTTCCCGTCCATCGACTTGGCCACCGACTCGGCCCGCGAGGTGATCCGGCGCAGCGTCGAGGAGTACGTCAACCTCATCGATCAGCACCCGAACGTGCTGCGAGTGTTCATCCAGGACCGCTCGGCGTCGACCTCGCAGTCAACTCTGCGAACCCTCAACGAGGGCCGGGAGATCACTTTGGCGATGGCCGACATGTTCGACAATGAGCTTCGGGACATGGAGTTGGACCACGCGGCGGTGGAGTTGGCGGCCCACGCCGCTTTCGGATCGGCCGCCTCGGCCACCGAGTGGTGGCTGGGATCCGACATCGACAGTCCGCGACGGATGCCGCGGGACAAATTCGTCGAGCATCTGACCACCATCATGATGGGTGTCATCGTCGGCACCGCCGAGCTGCTGGGCATCAAGGTGGACCCGGACAAGCCCATTCACAACGCGGTGCCGCACGACTCCGCCGCGAGCTAGCGGCGTTGATACCCTCGGTACCGGATATCTCTCACCGATGAGGAGGAGCAGCGCCGATGAGCCGCGTTGCCGACGATGCAGAGCGAAGCGATGAGGAGGAGCAGCGCCGATGAGCACTGCCGAGTCGACCATTGAGCCCGACGCGTCGGCGCCGCCTGTTCGCACCCGCGCGGTCATCATCGGAACCGGGTTCGCCGGGCTCGGCATGGCGATTGCGCTCCAGCGTCAGGGGGTGGACTTCGTCATCGTGGAGAAGGCGGACGACATCGGCGGCACCTGGCGCGACAACAGTTACCCCGGATGTGCCTGTGACGTGCCGTCGCACCTGTACTCGTTCTCCTTCGAGCCGAAAGCCACCTGGAGCAAGCTGTTCTCGCCGCAACCGGAGATCCTGGACTATCTCAGAGGCGTCACCGAAAAGTTCGGCCTGCGCCGCTACATCCGGTTCGGCGAAAAAGTAAGCCGTGCGCACTGGGACGACAGCGAGTACCGCTGGCACGTATTCACCGAGTCAGGGGACGAGTACGTCGCTCAATTCCTGATCTCGGGCGCGGGCGCGCTGCACATCCCGAACATGCCCAGCATCGCAGGCATGGATGAATTCCGCGGTGCCGCTTTTCATTCCGCGCAGTGGGACCACAGTGTCGACTTGACCGGGAAGCGCATCGCGATCATCGGGACCGGTGCCAGCGCCATCCAGATCGTGCCGGAGTTGGTCCGCCGCAGCCCCGGCGTCGCCCAGGTGCAGCTCTACCAGCGCACGCCGCCGTGGGTGGTGCCGCGCCCGAACAGTGTGCTGCCCAACGCGGTTCGTAAGGCCTTCGCCATGGTGCCCGGGCTGCGACTGGCCGTGCGGTCCGGCATCTACTGGGGGCTCGAGGGTCTCGGGTTCGCGATGACCCAGCGTCCGAGCTTGCTGCGTGCTGTCGAGTTGGTCGGCAGGTGGAACATCCGCCGCAATGTCCGCGATAAAGATCTGCGTCGCCGGCTCACCCCGACCTATCGCGCCGGCTGCAAGCGAATTCTCTACTCCGGCAGTTATTACCAGGCAGTGGCCGATCCCAAGTCGACGTTGATCACCGACCGGATCGACCGCATCACCGCCGACGGCATCGTCACCGACGACGGAGTCGAGCATCCCGCCGACGTCATCGTGTACGCCACCGGCTTTCACACCACCGACTCCTACACCTATGTCGATGTCAAGGGTCCGCGCGGCGAGGATCTGGTGGACCGCTGGAACCGGGAGGGAGTCGTCGCGCATCGCGGTATCGCGGTGGCCGACATGCCGAACCTGTTCTTCCTGCTTGGGCCCAACACCGGGCTCGGGCACACCTCGGTGGTGTTCATGATCGAGTCGCAGATCCACTACGTCGCCCAGGCGATCGCGGCAGTTGACAAAGCGGGGGCACAAGCGTTGGCGCCCAGCCGTTCTGCCCAGGACCGGTCGAATGCGGAACTGCAGAACAAGCTGTCCGGCTCGGTGTGGAACACCGGCGGCTGCAGCAGCTGGTATCTCGACGAGCACGGCGTCAACCGGACGCTGTGGAGCGGTATGACCTGGCAGTACTGGCGCGACACCCGTTCGCTGAAACTCGCTGAGTACAGATTCTTCGGGGTGGGTACCGGCTCGCGCGCGGTGGCGAACGCCTAAGGGCTGCGCACGGTGCTCGCCCGACTTGGCCTGGGAGCGAATCGCCGGAGGTTCAGCCGCACAATGCGGTCCAGGCCGCGATCGGAGATGAATCGGCTGATCCGCACTAGGAACGCGGCGTCACGTCCGATCGTGTAACGGGTCCGGGGACGAGACGCGGTCACTGCTTTCGCGATCACCCTGGCGGCGGTGTCGGCGGAGACGCCGGTTTCGTTGAACGACCGGGCTTGTGCCATAACGGCGTTCATAAGTTCGCCGTAACGGGCGAGCTGAGCAGCGGGCATGTCCGCCAGCAGCGCCTCCGACGTGGTGATTCCGCGTTCGGCGATCTCGGTCTTGACCGCGCCGGGTTCGACGACGACGACCTTGATTCCGGCAGCATCGACCTCGCGGCGCAGCGCGTCACTGACGGCCTCCAAGGCGAATTTCGAACCGGCATAGGCGCCGTACGTCGGTAGCACGACCTTGCCGCCGACCGAACTGATGTTGACCACGGTGCCCGAACTTTCCAGCAGGGCGGGCAACAGTGCCTGAGTCATGGCGATGTGGCCGAACAGATTGACCTCGAACTGCTGACGCCAATGTCCGATCGGCAGGGTCTCGACTGGCGCGTTGATCGCGATGCCGGCGTTGTTGACCAACGCACGAAGGGGACGACGCTGGGGGTCGCGGGCAACCCGGGCGGCGACCGCAGTGATGTCCGATTCCACGGTGATGTCGAGGATGCACGGCTCGATGCCCTCGATGCCCAGGCCTCGCAATGCATCGGCGTCAACGTCGCGGCGAACGCCGGCCAGCACGTGAAAACCCCTGTGTGCCAGCACCTTCACGGTGGCGGCGCCGATGCCCGTCGACGCCCCGGTCACGACGATCAGCTCATTGCGGGTGGGATCTGCTTCTGTAGTGCTCTTCATTTGAGTTGACATTGTCCACCTAAGCTATCAGTTGTGTTGACGTTGTCAACTCGAAGGTGGGTTTATGCTCTGCGAGTGACAACGCGAGCAGAGAGTGCGGCGGTCACCCGCCGTTCGCTGATCGACGCGGCGGGGGTGTTGCTCGATCTCGGTGGGCCCGAGGCGGTGACGCTGCGCGAGGTCGGAGCACGCAGTGGCGTGTCACGCTCTGCGGCGTATCGCCATTTCGCCGACAAGGAATCGCTGCTCACAGTCCTGGCGACCAATGCGATGAGTGAACTCGGTGATACGCTGGAAGTGCTTGCCGCTAGCGCTGATTCGGCGAAAGCGTGCTTACGGGCGGCGTTGCTTGCCCTGATCACCGTCGGTCGCACCCGTCCGCATCTGTATCGCCTGATGTTCACCACGCGGACGGACGATCTCGCGGCGGTCGGGTCGGCGGAACGCGCACAGCAGCTGTTCCTCGAAATCGTGGGTCGGATGACCGGTCCGCGGCACGCTCAACGTTATGGTGCGCTTCTCTTGACCACTGCCCACGGCATCACGGGACTGGATTTGAGTAGCAACATGGATCTGGACAAATGGCACACCACCGCCGAAGAACTCGTCGACACCGTCATCTCGATGCTGCCGAAGTCCAAGTAGCGCAACCAACGTCGTCAGCGGCGTAGCAGGCTCACGAATACATCCGCCGCTGCTTGCACGCCGGCCTCGTCGTCGGTGGCCACGAGATCCAGCAGCAGGCCGCGGACGACGGCCATGCCGAGCCGGGCAAAGGCCCGGTCGAGCGGGAAATTCGTGGCGGCCTCGACCTCATCGAGCCAGCCATTCACCGCACCGGGAACCATACGGGCAAACGGCTTCTCGCCCTGCGATGCGCGGGCATAGCACTCGAAGAAGAGCCGTTCGGCCTGGCGCAATTCGGGTCGACTGACATCGGACCACATGGCCGCGAAATTGTCGGCGGGATCGGTCGGCAGATCCGGGAGAATGGTCATCTGGCGCCGCTCGACCTCTTCGACGATGGCGACGAGCAGGTCCTCTTTGGATCCGAAGTGGTGCAACAACATCCGATGACTTGTGCCTACCGCGGCGGCTACATCGCGCAAGGAGCGGTCGCCGACGCCGCCGGCGGTGTATTCCTCGACCAGCGTGTCCAATAGCTGACGGCGCCGGCTCTGGTCAGGCGAGCGTGCCATCGGCACGGTGAAGTTGCTCGGAGCGGGTCTTGAGGCCTTGCGCTTCGAGTGCAAGAAAACGCTTGGTCTTGTCGACCATCAACCGTGCGACCAGGGCGCCGAGCAGCCCGCGCTGATCGAGTTGCTGACGCACCAGCGTGCGCCCGTCGGGTTGGGCGATGACGTCGTGGCGAGCGCTCGCGCGCGCACCGGGTGCGCGCTGCACCCACGTCCAGGAGAGGCCCGGATCGATGTCGGTCACCTTCCACGTCAGTGTCGACAGGCCCGGCTGCTTGATCGAAAACCGTTTACCGACAGCCAACTCGGGGCCATCGCGGCCGACCAGGGACGTCACCGATGTGGTCCATTCGGGCCAGCGTTCGACGTCGCTGAACACGTCCCACACCAGCCGCGCCGGAGCATCGATCTCGATCGCGTCTTCAGTAAACATGTACCAAATGGTACATCGAAAAAGATGGCCGGAGCTAGGGGTGAATGCGCTTCGATCCTGGGTACTCGAGTCGCAGCGTCGCCCGGGTGCACAACTCCTCCGCGACACGCGAACACAAGCTCTTGTGTTCCGGCGCCTTGTCGCACCCCAGGGGTAGTGTTTGTGACCTACGCAACGTCGACTGTCCGTCCTGGTGAAGTGGGGTTCTGGTGACCGATGGAATGAAGCTGATCGATCGGGTTTCCGCGATCAACTGGAACCGTCTGCAAGACGAGAAGGATGCAGAGGTGTGGGAGCGGCTGACCGGAAACTTCTGGCTGCCCGAGAAGGTGCCGGTCTCCAATGACATCCCCTCATGGGGAACGCTGACGCCCAACGAGAAACAGCTGACGATGCGGGTGTTCACCGGGCTGACGCTGCTGGACACCATCCAGGGCACGGTCGGCGCCGTCAGTTTGATCCCCGACGCGCTGACGCCGCACGAGGAAGCGGTGTACACCAACATCGCGTTCATGGAATCGGTGCACGCGAAGAGCTACAGCTCGATCTTCTCGACGCTGTGCTCGACCGCCGAGATCGACGAGGCGTTCCGCTGGTCGGAGGAGAACCCGAACCTGCAGCGCAAGGCCGAGATCGTGATGGAGTACTACAAGGGTGACGAGCCCCTGAAGCGCAAGGTGGCCTCGACGCTGCTGGAAAGCTTCCTGTTCTACTCCGGGTTCTACCTACCGATGTACTGGTCGAGCCGGGCCAAGCTGACCAACACCGCCGACCTGATCCGGCTGATCATCCGCGACGAGGCCGTGCACGGCTACTACATCGGCTACAAGTACCAAAAGGGCCTGGCGCTGGAGGACGCGACGACGCAGGCCGCGCTCAAGGAATACACCTACGACCTGCTCTACGAGCTTTACGAGAACGAGGCGGAGTACACCCAGGACCTCTACGACGAGGTCGGCTTGACCGAGGACGTCAAGAAATTCCTGCGCTACAACGCCAACAAGGCGCTGATGAACCTCGGCTATGAGGCGCTGTTTCCACGCGAGGAGACCGACGTCAACCCGGCGATCCTGTCGGCACTGTCGCCCAACGCCGACGAGAATCACGACTTCTTCTCCGGGTCGGGCTCGTCATACGTGATCGGCAAGGCCGTCGTCACCGAAGACGAGGACTGGAACTTCTAACCCACACATTGTGTCCCGCTCCTCCGGCGGGGGTGGTACGGGTTCATCCCCATTGACCGAGCGCGTTTCCAAATCCGTGCCTGACGCCGTACCAGGGTGTGGCATCGCGTCATCTCCCATTCACGTCCCAACCCCGGGCCTTTCCAACCGGACATGAAATCGGTTGCATCGAAGAGTGTTTGGACAGTGCACGGGATCAGTTTGTGCCCGGCTACCCGCCATCGGGGTCAAGGGCCCGATTCTGACGGACCGGCGACCTGACATCAGGACAGGCGGAATTTGTGCAGAGGACTTGTAGCTTCGCATTTGGACATGCCTGCGTGGGCCGGCGCCCTTAAAATAAGGACTGCGCTCGGACCGGCCCACTGGCAGGGCCCAAGCATCGTTTGCAGTGTGCGTCGCCCCGGTGACGCGTAGACGCGGTGGGAGGCGGACGCGATTCAGATGCGGGCCTTGCTGGAGCGTCAGATGGCAATGGTCGAACTGACCGGGCTGGCCCGGTCAGCAGGTCGGGGTGCGGGTCAAGTGGTATTGCTGCGTGGTGAAGCCGGAGCGGGCAAGACCGCGCTGATCGCCCACTTTGCTGCCGCCCTACACCCGCCATGGCGGGTGCTGAGGGGCTGGTGCGACCCGCTCGCTGTGCCCAGGCCTCTGGGCCCGCTCATCGATGCTCTCGAGGGCATGGATACCCCCGCCGCCAGCGCGATCACGACAGCGATGCGGTCCGGAGACATCGCGGCGCTGTATGCCCGGTTGCTTGCCGTGCTGCGCGACGGCCCACCGCGGGTGTGGGTCATCGAGGATGCCCATTGGGCCGATGGCGCCACCTTGGATCTGATCCGCTTCATGGCGCGGCGCATCGGTGTACTGCGACTGTTGCTCGTGGTGTCGCATCGGACCGAAATCCAGGAAGACCACCCGTTGTCGGTGGCACTAGGGGATTTGGCCAGTTGTGAGTCGGTGCACCGCATCAAGTTGGAGTCGCTCAGCCGCGAGGCGGTGACCGAGCTCGCAGCCGGGAGCGGCGTCAACGCCGATGAGTTGTATCTCCTCACCGGTGGCAATCCTTTTTATGTCACCGAAGTGCTAGAGGCCGGAGCCGAGGACCTGCGTCGAAAAGCATTGCCGTGCAGTGTGACTGAGGCGGTATGGGGTCGACTGGCGCAATTGTCGGCGGAAGGGCGCGACACCGCTCATGCCGCGGCCATCTGTGGGCCGGGCGTCAAATTGACGCTGCTGGAACAGGTGTGTCCGGGTGCGGCCGCAATGCTGCCTGAATGCGTGCGCGCCGGTGTGCTGCTGACCGATGGGGAGTCAACGGGGTTCCGTCACGAGTTGGCCCGGCGCGCCACCCTGGAACAAATCCCAGAGCTGCACAGGCGCGCGCTGCACAAGCGGGCGCTGATCGCGCTGACCGAACCATCCTTGAATCCGGACATGTTGGCGGCAGTCGCTTTTCACGCTTCCGAGGCGAACGACGTCGACGCCGTGATTCGCTTCGCGCCGGTGGCCGCTGAGCGGGCCGCTGCGCTCGGCGCCAACCGGGAGGCCGCGCAGCTCTACGCTCTCGCGCTGCGCCACGCTGACACCGTCGGTGCCGAACATAAGGTGCGCTGGGTTGAGCAGCACGCGTTCACCAGCTATTTGTGTGGGCTGGCCGAAACGGCAGTCTCATCGTGGGGCGAGGCGATCGAGTCGCGTCGTGCGCTGGGAGATCCGTTGGGGCAAAGCGACAATCTGCGCTGGCTTGCCCACCAGTTATGGGGCATGGGCCGAGTCTCCGAGGCATTCGACGCGGTGGGAGCCGCGCGGCGTCTGGTGCAGGACGCGGGTCCGTCCCGACAACTGGGCTGGTCACTGGCCAGTTTGGCCGAGTTCGGCGTCTGGGGTTTCGATCCCGCCGCGGTCGGCTACGCCGCGCAGGCCGTCAGCTTGGGGAAGCGCCTCGATGATCACGCCTTGGTCATTCGGGCTAGTGGCGCCGCCGCCACGGCCGAGGTGCTCAGCAATGACACTGGTTGGCAACAGCTGGAAACGGCGTGGCGTGCGGCCATGGCCACCGACGGGTGCGACGAACACGCCGGGCTGCTGGCCACTCTCGTCTGCTTGCTTGCGGTGTTGCACTACGACTTCCACCGCGCCGACCGCTACATCGCTGACTCGATCACGTACTGCCGCGACCACAATGTGTATACGTTTGAGGCTTTCGTCGTCGGGCTCGAGGCTATGTTGCGGGTTTGTCGCGGCGATTGGGACCGTGCTCTCGCTTCCGCCGAGGATCTGCTTACCCGGCCCGGGCTCGGTGCAGTGAACCGGATCCTGCCGCAACTCATCGTGGCTTTGATTCAAGCGCGACGCGGCCGGCAGCCCGTCGTCGCGTTGCTTGATGACGCCGCATCAAGTGCCGAACCCGACCATCTCCGTCTCTTTCCGGTCTGGGCCGCGCGTGCCGAGGCGGCGTGGCTGGCCGGCGACGATGGTACCGCTCGTGATGAAGCCGCAGCGGGTCTCGCGGCGACACCCGCCCACGCTGACCCGTGGCTGATCGGACGATTACAGCGTTGGTTGTACCTGAGCGGCGGTGAAGCAGCAGCCCACGGTGACGACCCGCGCACCCCATTCGAATTGGAGATCCGGGGCGACTGGCGGGAGGCCGCCGATGAATGGACGCGCCGTGGCTGCCGCTACGACGCGGCTGTAGCGCAACTGAGCGGCGACATCACCGCCGTCGAGTCGGCGTTGGCCACATTTCGCAAGCTGGGCGCGCGCGCGGCGGCCCGTCGCGCTCAGCAGCGGCTAGCGGTGCTGCGCGGACGCACCCCGACCACTCGGCGCGCCGAAACCCGTTCGGACCCAGACGGATTGACGCGCCGGCAACGCCAGGTGCTCGAGCTCATCGCTGAGGGGCGCAGCGATGTCGATATTGCCCGCGTCCTGCACATCAGCCCGAGAACCGCGAGTTGTCACGTCAGTTCGATTCTGGACAAACTTGGAGTGGACAACCGCATTCAAGCCGCGGCCCACGCACTTCAGCATCGAACCGCTGCACCGGCATTGAGTGACTAACGCTGCGTCGAATCGCCAAACGAGCCAACCGAACTCAGGGCACGGTGAAGAAGTCGGCGGGGCCGAATAGCTCAAAGCTTCCGAACGGGGTGATGAGCAGATCCGCTACCCCTCCCCCCGGGGTTGCGGGACTTTCAATCCACTCGTTCTCGAAACCGCCGCCGAAGTTGGTCAGGTCAGCAGTGTAGGACCCGCTTGCTGCGAAGTCGTCGTTGGTGAACGACCCAAATGTGGTTTGAGTATCGACGCCGCTGAGGAGATCCTGGTCCAGGACTGTGTTGGTCGTCAGGTCGAGCTCGCTCCAATGTTCGGTCCCTACTACCACTTCCGGGGTGTACGGCGGGTCGCCGGTCACCTGGGTGGGATCAAAGGTGCTGACGTCGGGCGCCACGATGCCTTCGTCGGCGGAGGCGACCGCCATCGACAGGATGGACGCGGCAAGTAGGCCGGACGCAACCGTGGTGAGCGTGAGAGCGACGGGGTGACGTTGACTGGTACTCATCGGCCGCGGCCTTCCTGCTGGTGGGATCGGGTTGGTGTTCGAGGTATCGGCATCTGCGGTGGACTCGGCTACTACGTCGGCAAAATATCGACGAGGAGGTTGCCGCCCGTGGCGCCGCTGGAAATGAGGTCGTTGCCCAGGACAGCACCGATGTCGAAACTGCCTGCCAGCCCGGCGAAGGCCTCGCTGTTGTCGCCGGTGACAGAGGCCAGATCGGAAATGCCGTTGGCGGCTATGGCGGTGTCGCCGGTAGTGCCCAACGGGTCGTAAATAGTGGCGATGTCGCCGCCGCTCGTGCCGGAGAAGCCGGGTTCGGCGCCGGACAAGGCCGTGGTCTGGGCGCCGATGGCTGAGCTGGCATCGAAGTTGCTCGAGTCTGTCGCGGTTCCGCCGGCAGCGGACGCGCTGTCGAGACCGTTGGCAGAAGCGCTGTCCACGTTGCCGTCACCGGCGAAAGCCTCGCTGCCGCTGCCGGAAGCGAAGGCGCTGTCGAAGAAGCCAGGCCCGGCGCTGCCGGTTCCGGCGTAGGCCTCGCTGTGTGAGCCGAACGCAACTGCGATGTCCCCGATCCCTGAGTCGGCGGTCGCGGTGCCCTCCTGAAGGAGGGTGAACCCGTCGACCGAGATGGCCACATCCATCGGCGTGGCCGGGGCCGGAAAGGCCAGGTCGGGGATCACCGGAACCGGGTCGACCGGCGCTCCGGGCTGGGCGCCCGCAGTCGGTGCTGCGCCGACCGTCACGGCCCCGATACCCAAGCCGCCCGCGAGCCCGCACAAAAGCGCGAGCGTTTGTGCATGTTTGTGAGCCCAGCGGTGCTGCACTGACAGCTGACGCATACCGACTCCGATCTTTGATTACGCGCCCGTCGGGCGTCGGCTCGGGCTTCGTGACGAGCAGTATGCGCACGGCCATGCACGGCAAACATCGGTAACGCTACGTATTTCGGGGTCCCGCCTCGGCCTCGGTTCAGGGCGTACTTCGGACCTGCAGAAGCCCATCGACAACGTGTTGCTTGAGGGGCATGCTGCTGTCCTCACCCCCTGCGAGCGCGGCAAATTGGACGTGGCGCATCACCGAAGACGAGGACTGCAACTTTCAAATCCCGATCGTGGGCAGATGCGCCGTGAACGGCTCGTGAATTGTGGAGTTAGTCGGGTGGGAAAGTAGCGACGTTGAGCCGGTAGCCGTGACACTTGTCGGGTGGCGATAACACCAGCTTCCGCGGCCAACTTCTTTCGTTCCGTCATTGCATGGCTGCAGGTCGGCTATCCCGAAGGCGTTCCCGGGCCGGACCGCGTCGCGCTGCTGGCACTGCTGCGCAGCACACCGCTGAGCGAAGACGAGATCACTCAGGTCGTCGACTCGATCGACGAAGAAGAGCTGTCCCGCGGCAACGTCAACCGTGATGTGATCGCGGACTTCATCTCCGACATGACGCACTACGACGCGGGCCCGGAGAACATCGCGCGGGTAGCGGCCAGGCTGGCCGCCGCCGGCTGGCCGCTGTCCGGGATCAACGACCCGGCCGGCACGACGGCGGCCTCGGGGGTCAGCTCACAGAGTTGAGATGTCGATCACGAAGCGGTAGCGGACGTCGCTGGCGAGTACCCGCTCGTAGGCTTCGTTGACGTATGAGGCTTCGATGACTTCGATTTCGGGCGTCACCTCGTGCTCGGCGCAGAAGTCGAGCATCTCCTGGGTTTCAGCGATGCCGCCGATGTTGGATCCGGACAGGCTGCGGCGCGCCAGCGCCAGCGGGAAGGCCGGTACTTCCATCGGGTGCTCCGGGATACCCAGCTCGACCAGTGTGCCGTCGACGTCGAGGAGACCGAGGTAGGCACCGAGATCCAGGTTCGCCGACACGGTGTTCAAGATGAGATCGAAACTGTTGCGCAGATTCTTGAAGGTGTCGCGGTCCGACGTCGCGTAGTAGTGCTTCGCGCCCAGCCGCAGACCGTCTTCCATTTTCTTCAGCGATTGCGAGAGCACCGTCACGTCGGCGCCCATCGCGGCACCGAGCTTGACGCCGACATGTCCGAGCCCGCCCAGCCCGATGATCGCCAGCCGGGTGTCAGCGCCGGCCTTCCAGTGCCGCAACGGTGAAAACAGCGTGATTCCCGCGCACAGCAATGGAGCCGCGAGGTCCAGCGGGATCGAGTCGGGGATGTGCACGACGAAGTTCTCATTGACGACAACGGCCTGGCTGTACCCGCCTTGGGTCGGCGTGCCGTCTTTGTCGATGGCGTTGTAGGTGAAGGTCGCGCCGTTCTTGCAGTACTGCTCGAGGCCGGCCTTACAGCTGCTGCAGTGGCCGCAGGAGTTCACCATGCAGCCCACGCCGACGTGGTCGCCGACCTTGTGCTTGGTGACCTCTGAGCCGACGGCGGTGACGACGCCGGCGATTTCGTGGCCGGGCACCACGGGGTAGCGGGGCATGCCCCACTCCGCTTTCACGGTGTGGATGTCGGAGTGGCAGATCCCGGCGAACTTGATGTCGATGGCGACGTCGTGCGGGCCGGGGTCGCGGCGCTCGATCGTGGTCTTGCTGAGGTGGCCCGTCTTGTCGGTGGCGGCATAGGCGGAAACAGTGCTCATCAGTAGTCCTCTTCAGTGCGCTTTGGTTTCGTATCGATTCTAGTGACCGGTACCCAGATTAGCATAGGTAACCTATGTACTTCGCTGGATGCGTCCAGCCTCACACCGTCGGTTAATTGATCGGCGCGTTGAGAAAGCGCAGGTCGTCGATGACGCCGCGGGCGGCGACCACGCCGCCGCCGGTCTGCCAGACCTCGTTGTTGACGACGAAGACTCGATTGTCTCGGGTGGCTGACAGCCTGCGCCACGCGTCACTGTCGAAAACGGCCGGGGCGTGGTCTTTGGCCTCCGGCGAATTGAACGACACGTAGATCACATCCGCGTCGGCGGCCGAGAAATTCGCGCTGCCCGCCAGGTCGTTATCGGTACTGCCCGCCTCGACAAAGGGCTTGTCGGTAAACCGTTGCGCCGCAGGTCGATCCACGCCGACCGCGGTCAAGACGCTGCCCGGGAAGTTGTCGGCGCCATAGATCCGCACCGCATTCTCGGTGAACTGAACAACCGACGCCTGGTAGTGGGCGGCGTCGTGCGCTGCACCATCATCATGGGCCTTGGTGGTGAAGCGGTCGATCAGGTCGCCCGCGGCGTCGCCTCGTGCGGTCGCCTCGGCCACGCCACGCAGGTTGTCCTGCCACGCTGCGCCGGGAGACCCGGTGAACACCGTCGGCGCGATGGCGGCCAGCTCCGGATACAGCTTCGGGGTCAAGGCTTGCGAGCCGAGGATCAGATCGGGCTTGGCGGCTTTGATCGCGCCGAGGTCGGGGTTGCTACGAGTGCCCACGTTCGGCAGCTTGTGAATGACGGTGCCCAGGTACGACGGCTGATCCGACGAGCCGTCCGGCAGTGCCGCGCCGACGATGCGCGACTGAAGTCCCAGCGCGCACAGCGCGTCGAGCTGGTCGCCGGAAAGCACGACAATTCGCTGTGGCTCGACGGAGACCTCGACGGTGTCGGGCTGCACCCCCGCCGCGTTGTGGGCTGGTCGCGGCGACGGCCCGGCGTCGGGGCCGGCCGGTTCCGGAGCGCACGACTCGTCGGGACGGCGCTGGTTGCCCAATACGCCGGCGCCGGCGATCTGGGTTGTGCTGGTGATCACCGAGGCCGATTGCGCGCCGCCGCCCCCGGACGAAGGGGAGCCGCAGCCACTGCTGACGGCGGCGCAGACGATTGCCACGGCGGCAGCGGCGAAAGCGGGTCGGACACCCCTGAGCGGCACGGGTCCGACGTTAACATCTGGGCAGGTGAAGCCGACTCTGCCGAGCGCACGACGGAACCGGACGGAAGTGTTCACCAGCTCATTACGACAGTTTGTAGGACCTGTCCGTCGGTGCGCCCGTTCGACGGCTAGACTCGGACTCCACTGATCGTGGTTGCCCTGCTCGACGTTTGGAGGCGCTCTTGACTGCCGAAGCCCCCCCGCTGGGAGAACTCGAGGCTAGTCGCCCGTACCCGCCTCGAACAGGCCCCAAAGGCAACCTGATCTACAAGCTGATCACCACCACCGATCACAAGCTGATCGGGATCATGTACGTGGTCACCTGCTTCGTCTTCTTCTTCATCGGCGGCCTGCTGGCCCTGCTCATGCGTACCGAGTTGGCGGCGCCCGGACTGCAGTTTTTGTCCAACGAGCAGTACAACCAGCTGTTCACCATGCACGGCACCATCATGTTGCTGTTCTATGCGACGCCCATCGTGTTCGGTTTCGCAAACCTGGTGCTGCCGCTGCAGATCGGCGCGCCCGACGTGGCATTCCCGCGGCTGAACGCGTTCTCTTTCTGGCTGTTCCTGTTCGGCGCTTTGATCGGCATGGCGGGCTTCATCACACCGGGTGGCGCCGCGGACTTCGGCTGGACCGCGTACACCCCGCTGACCGACGCCATTCACTCACCCGGCGCGGGCGGCGACCTGTGGATCATGGGCCTGATCGTCGCCGGTCTGGGCACCATCCTCGGTGGGGTCAACATGATCACCACCGTCGTGTGCATGCGTGCGCCGGGCATGACGATGTTCCGGATGCCGATCTTCACCTGGAACATCCTGGTGACGTCGATCCTGGTGCTGCTGGCCTTCCCGCTGCTGACCGCTGCGCTGTTCGGTCTCGCCGCCGACCGGCACCTGGGCGCCCACATCTACGACTCGGCCAACGGTGGAGTTCTGTTGTGGCAGCACCTGTTCTGGTTCTTCGGCCACCCCGAGGTGTATATCGTCGCGCTGCCGTTCTTCGGCATCGTCACCGAGATCTTCCCGGTGTTCTCCCGGAAGCCGATCTTCGGATACACCACGCTGGTCTACGCCACGCTGTCGATCGCGGCTTTGTCGGTGGCGGTGTGGGCACACCACATGTTCGCCACCGGCGCGGTGCTGCTGCCGTTCTTCTCGTTCATGACCTACCTGATCGCCGTGCCGACCGGAATCAAGTTCTTCAACTGGGTCGGAACGATGTGGAAGGGCCAGTTGACGTTCGAGACGCCAATGCTGTTCTCGATCGGTTTCTTGATCACCTTCCTGTTGGGTGGTCTGACCGGTGTGCTGCTGGCCAGCCCGCCGCTGGACTTCCACGTCACCGACAGCTACTTCGTCGTCGCGCACTTCCACTACGTGCTGTTCGGCACCATCGTGTTCGCCACTTTCGCCGGCGTCTACTTCTGGTTCCCGAAGATGACCGGCCGTCTGCTCGACGAGCGCTTGGGCAAGCTGCACTTCTGGTTGACATTCATCGGCTTCCACACCACGTTCCTGATCCAGCACTGGCTGGGCGACCTCGGAATGCCGCGTCGATACGCCGACTACCTGCCGACCGACGGGTTCCAGCCCTACAACGTCGTGTCGACGATCGGCGCGTTCATCCTTGGTGTGTCGATGATCCCGTTCGTCTGGAACGTCTTCAAGAGCTGGCGTTACGGCGAAGTGGTCACCGTCGACGATCCCTGGGGATACGGCAACTCGCTGGAGTGGGCGACCAGTTGCCCGCCGCCGCGGCACAACTTCACCGAGCTGCCGCGCATCCGCTCCGAGCGGCCGGCGTTCGAGTTGCACTACCCGCACATGGTCGAGCGGATACGTGCCGAGGCTCACGTGGGCCGGTCACACGGACCGACGGACGGCGACGTCACCCGAGCCGACGACGTCCAAGTTCGTTCGTGATCGCCTCGCGCGGAGGCTATCTGGGGTGAGTACCCCCCGCAAGGTCTCGGCGTTGATCACTGTCACCGGTCACGACAAGCCGGGTGTGACCTCGGCTCTCTTCGAAGTCCTTTCGGGGTACAAAGTCGAGTTGCTCAACGTCGAGCAGGTGGTGATCCGGGCCCGGCTGACGCTGGGTGTGCTGGTTACCGCCCCGGTCGAAGTCGTTGAAGGCAAGGCTTTTCGGGACGAAATCGAGGCGGCGATCCACTCGGTCGGGCTGGACGTCAGCATCGAGCGCAGCGACGATCTACGAATCATCCGCGAGCCCTCGACGCACACGATCATGGTGCTGGGCCGTCCGATCACCGCCGAGGCGTTCGGCGCCGTCGCACGCGAAGTCGCGGACCTGGGCGTCAACATCGACCTCATCCGCGGTGTCTCCGACTATCCGGTCACTGGTCTGGAGTTGCGGGTTTCGGTGCCGCCGGGCGGCGGGGGACAGCTGCAGGAGGTGCTGACGCGGGTGGCCGCCGACGTCGCCGTCGACGTCGCGCTCGAGGATTACAGCATTGCGCGAAGAGCCAAGCGGCTCATCGTATTCGACGTCGACTCGACGCTGATCCAGCAGGAAGTCATCGAGATGCTCGCGGCGCGGGCGGGCGCCGAGGAGGCTGTCGCCGCGATCACCGACGCCGCCATGCGCGGCGAGCTGGATTTCGCCGAGTCGCTGCACCAGCGGGTCGAAACGCTGGCCGGGTTACCTGCCGAGGTACTCGACGAGGTCGCCGACGACGTGGAGCTGACCGCCGGGGCGCGGACCACCATCCGAACGCTGCGCCGGCTGGGTTACCACGTGGGTGTGGTCTCCGGCGGTTTCCGCCAGGTCATCCAACCGCTGGCGGACGAGCTGATGCTGGACTTCGTCGCCGCGAATGTCTTGGAGGTCGTCGACGGCAAGCTCACCGGCCGGGTAGTCGGCGAAATCGTGGACCGCGCTGGAAAAGCCAAGGCGCTGCGGGACTTTGCGAGTCAGGTCGGCGTTCCGATGGCGCAGACGGTCGCGGTCGGCGACGGCGCCAACGACATCGACATGCTGTCCGCGGCGGGGCTGGGCATCGCATTCAACGCCAAGCCGGCTCTGCGCAAGGTCGCCGACGCGTCGCTGAGCCACCCCTATCTCGATACTGTGCTGTTTCTGCTCGGTGTGACGCGCGGTGAGATCGAGGCCGCGGACGCACTCGACGGCGTGGTGAGCCGCGTCGAGATCGACTAGGCGCGCGACCCGACAGTCACCGTGACGTCGCAGTGCGGCACGATGGTCGGGTGGCCGACGACAGGACTGAGACAGTCGACCCCGACCTGCTGCTCGACTTCACCGACGTGTCCCTGCGTCGCGACGGCCACACTCTGGTCGGGCCGGTGACCTGGTCGGTCGAGCTCGACGAGCGCTGGGTGATCATCGGTGCCAACGGCGCCGGCAAAACCTCGCTGCTGCGCATCGCCGCGGCTGCCGAACATCCCACCTCCGGGGTGGCCTACGTGCTGGGGGAGCGTCTCGGCAGGGTGGACATGTCCGAGCTGCGATCACGGGTGGGATTGAGTTCCTCAGCACTGGCGCAACGCATTCCGGGCAACGAGGTGGTCCGCGATCTGGTCGTCTCGGCCGGCTACGCGGTGCTGGGTCGTTGGCGGGAGCGCTACGAAGACATCGATTACCACCGCGCCGTCGACATGCTGGAGAGCCTGGGCGCCGAGCATCTTGCCGACCGGCGCTACGAGACCTTGTCCGAGGGAGAGCGCAAGCGAATCCTGATCGCCCGCGCGCTGATGACCGACCCCGAGTTGCTGCTGCTCGACGAGCCCGCCGCCGGTCTGGACCTGGGTGGGCGTGAGGAGTTGGTAGCGCGACTGGCCGACCTGGCCGCCGATCCCGACGCGCCCGCACTGGTCCTGGTGACACACCATGTCGAGGAGATTCCGCCCGGGTTCAGCCACTGCATGCTGCTGGCGGAGGGCAAAATCGTCTCGGCGGGACTGCTGTCTGATGTGCTGACCGGAGGCAACTTGTCCGCGGCGTTCGGCCAGTCGATCGACGTGGACGTGATCGACGGGCGTTACTTCGCCCGACGCACCCGCACCCGCGCGGCACACCGGAGGCGCTGATGACCGACGAGACGTTCGTCCCGCTGCCGGTGCGGCCGGCCGCAACCGTGATGCTGTTGCGCCAAGATCCCGACGACATCTCGGTCTTCCTGATGCGGCGGCACGCCGGAATGGAATTCGCCGCCGGGACCGTGGTGTTCCCCGGCGGCGGCGTCGACGACCGCGACCGCAACGCCGAGATCGCCTGGGCCGGTCCGCCGCCGCAGTGGTGGGCGCAGCGGTTCGGCACGGACATCGACCTGGCCGAGGCGCTGGTGTGCGCCGCTGCCCGCGAGACGTTCGAGGAATGCGGTGTGTTGTTCGCCGGCCCGGCCGACGACCCGAGTGGCATCGTCAGCGACGCGTCGGTATACCGCGAATCCCGTCAGGCGCTCGCCGACCGGACGCTGTCGTTTGCCGACTTTCTGAGCCGGGAGAACCTGGTGCTGCGGGCCGATCTGCTTCGGCCCTGGGCCAATTGGGTGACACCGGAAGCCGAGCGCACCCGCCGATACGACACTTATTTCTTTGTCGGTGTGCTGCCCGAGGGTCAGCGCGCCGACGGTGACAACACCGAATCCGACCGCGCCGACTGGGCTACGCCACAGGCCGCCGTCGCCGAATTCGAGGCCGGCCGATGCTTTCTGCTGCCGCCGACCTGGACGCAGCTGGACTCGCTGATCGGTCGCTCGGTTGCCGACGTGCTGGCCGTCGAGCGGCAGATCGTCACGGTGCAACCTAACGTCGAAATCAACGGCGACAACTGGATTTTCGAGTTCTTCGACTCCGACCGCTATCACCGCGCCCGCAGAGCCGGCGGACTCGGGTGGCGACATTGAGCGAGTTCGTCAGCGTCCACCTGGACCCCGTCCATCCGGGGGTCGGGACGGTGGTGCTCTCGCGGCCGCCGACCAACGCGCTGACCCGGCAGGTCTACCGGGAGATCGAGCAGGCCGCCGCCGAGGTGAGCGAGCACGACGGTATCGCCGCCGTCATCCTCTTCGGGGGCCATGAGATCTTCTCCGCGGGCGACGACATGCCCCAGCTGCGCACACTGACACCATCGGAGGCCGAGAGCTGGCTGCTGGTGCGCCGCGCCGCCGTCGACGCCGTCGCGGCGATACCAAAACCGACCGTCGCCGCGATCACCGGATACGCGCTGGGAGCGGGCCTGGGTCTGGCACTTGCCGCCGACTGGCGGGTGAGCGGCGACAACGTCCGGTTCGGCGCGACCGAAATCCTGGCCGGTCTGGTTCCCGATGGCGACGGCATGGCCCGGCTGGCCCGCACGGTCGGGACCAGCACGGCCAAAGAACTGATCTACAGCGGCCGGTTCTTCGACGCCGAGGAGGCCGAGGAGCTGGGGGTTATCGATGAGAAGGTGGCGCCCGACGGCGTGTACGACGCGGCGGTGACCTGGGCGAGTCGTTTCGTCGACGCGCCTGGTGCTGCGCTCGCCGCCGCCAAAGCCGGCATCGATGATCTTTACCGGCTGGCTTCGGCCGAGCGGTGGGATGCCGAACGCCGTCGTTACCTGGAGGTATTCGACGCCAATTCGCGACGATCGACGGTCCAACCGACTTAGAGTACGGGCTAGCTCACATCGGCGTCGGCGTCCTTGGAGGTCGCGATGATCTTGCGGACATGCGGCATGGCCGCCGGCCTCTACGCCGTCGCGGTCGCGGCGACGGTCTCCTCACCGGTCGCACACGCCGACGACTTCGGTCTCGGCGACGTACTGAGCGACTTCGTCGTCAGCGCCAGCAGCGCCGAACTCGCCGGCCACGCCGTCGATCAGGCGCTTACCGCGAGCGCCTCGGGTGCCGAAACAGTCTCCGCGGCAGAGCTTTTCCAGCAGTACATCTACGACCCGCTGCACGCCGGAGTCGAGAGTTGGATCAACAGTTCGTTCGGTGAGCAGGTCGACCATCTGCTCAACACCGCGTCGGGGCAGTTCCTGATCGGCAACGGAGCCGACGGCAGCTCAGCGCTCGACGCCAACGGCGGTGACGGCGGTCTGTGGTTCGGCGACGGCGGCCACGGCTGGGACAGCGATCAAGCCGGCTTCGCGGGCGGTTCCGGCGGCGATGCCGAGGGTTTCCTCGGCAACGGCGGCGACGGAGGGTCCGGGGGTGTGGGCGCGGCCGGCGGCGACGGCGGGGACGGTGGCTCGCTGTTCGGCATCGGCGGCGACGGCGGCAACGCGGGCGGCGGCGCCACGGCCACCGGCCTGCCCGCGCTCGGCGGGGCCGGCGGCAATGCCGGGACGTTCGGTGAGCACGGCATGGTCGGCGACTACGGCACGCTGCCCTCGGGGCTGCCCCAGACCGACGGCGCGCTGGCGCAACTCGGGACGTCAGGCGGCTGGCTGACCAACGGCAACGGCCAGGTCGTCATGCTGCACGGGCTGAACGATGTGTACAAGGTCGCGCCCGGGGACCCGGTGACCAGCGGGTTCGGCGATGACGACGCGGCGTTCCTGGCCGAAAACGGTTTCAACGCGGTCCGGGTGGGTGTGATCTGGTCTGACCTGGAGCCCGAGCCCGGCGTCTTCGACGCGACGTACCTCAATTCGATCGAGAGCACCGTCCACACCCTGGGCAGCCACGGGATCTACAGCATCATCGACTTCCATCAGGACGCCTACAGCACCGCGTTCGGCGGCGAAGGCGCACCAGACTGGGCGGTCCAGACCGACGGGGTGGCCAACCCGTCATTGCCCTTTCCCTACAACGAGTTCTTCAATCCCGCAGAGCAGCAAGCCTGGGAGTCATTCTGGTCGAACACCGACGCCCCCAACGGAATTGGTCTGGAGGACAACTACAGCCAGATGCTGGAATACGTAGGCAGTGCCTTCAACGGCAACTCCGATGTGGCCGGATTCGAGCTCATGAATGAACCATCACCGGGCGTGTCGTCGTTCCTGCCGACCCTGTTCGGCAATCCGTTCTTCGACAGTCAGCAACTGACCCCGTTCTACGACCAGGGTGCCGATGCGATCCGAGCGGTCGATCCGACCACACCGATTTTCTTCGAACCCAACGTCTTGTCCAATGCGGGCGTGCCCACTGATCTGGGCACCGTGGACGCCTCGAACACCGTGCTGTCGTTCCACGACTACTGCGAATTCGACCTCGGTCCGCTGGGGTGCATACCGAGCGTCAACGCCATCGTCGGTAACGCCGAGAACTACGCGCAGGCCCACGGGATCCCGGCGTTCATGACCGAATTCGGCGCCACCAGCAACCAAGAGCAGATCCTTGCCCCGATGCAGGGGGCCGACCAGCATCTGATCGGGTGGACCGAGTGGGCCTACTCCGGCCAGGGTGACATCACCACCAGCGCGAGCCCGCCGGGGTCGGAGTCCCTGGTCTACAACCCCATGGATGCGCCGACCAACGCCAACGTGAATACCGCCAACCTCGAAACGCTCGCTGAGCCGTACCCGCAGGTGATCTCGGGCACCCCGACCGCCTATTCATTCGACAACGGAACTCTGCAGTTCAGCTACTCCACCGACGAGGCCGACGGGCTGGGTAGCTTCCCGGCCGGCTCGCAGACCACCATCTCGATACCGCACGTCGAGTTTCCGGGCGGCTACCAGGTCAGCGTGACCGGTGGCGACGTGCTCTCCGCTCCCAACGCCGCGGAGCTGGTGATCGCCTCAAACGGCGCCAGCGCCGTCACGGTCACGGTCAGCGCCGCCGGAAGCTAGCCGCCGATGAGGAGAAGCCCGGCGAGCAGATAGAGCCACGGTGCCCGTCAAACGGCTCCGATAGGCTGGTCGACCATGACCAGTACCGACCCGGCGCCGCAACCGCACGCCACCGCTGAGCAGGTCGAAGCCGCCCGCCACGACAGCAAGCTGGCCCAGGTGCTCTATCACGACTGGGAAGCGGAGAACTACGACGAGAAGTGGTCGATCTCCTATGACCAGCGCTGCGTCGACTACGCCCGCGACTGCTTCAACAGCGTGGTCCCCGAGGACGAGATCCACCGCCTGCCCTACGACAATGCCCTTGAGCTCGGCTGCGGCAGCGGCTTCTTTCTGCTGAACCTGATCCAGTCCGGGGTGGCCCGGCGCGGGTCAGTCACCGACCTGTCGCCGGGCATGGTCAAAGTCGCCACCCGCAACGGGCAGTCGCTGGGGCTCGACATCGACGGCCGGGTCGCCGACGCCGAGCGCATCCCCTACGACGACGATTCATTCGACCTGGTCGTCGGGCACGCTGTGCTGCATCACATTCCAGACGTCGAGCTGACATTGCGCGAGGTGCTGCGTGTGCTGCGGCCAGGCGGCCGGTTCGTGTTCGCCGGCGAACCGACCACGGTCGGCAACAGCTACGCGCGCAGGCTGTCGACGTTGACGTGGCGAGTCGCCACCAACGTCACCAAGCTGCCGGGGCTGGAAAGCTGGCGGCGTCCGCAAGCTGAGCTCGACGAGTCGTCGCGCGCCGCGGCACTGGAGTCCATCGTCGATCTGCACACCTTCGCCCCGGCCGACCTGGAGAAGATGGCCTGGTCCGCCGGCGCCGTCGACGTCGACACGGCCACCGTCGAGTTCACTGCGGCGATGCTCGGCTGGCCACTGCGGACCTTCGAGTACGCGGTGCAGCCCGACAAACTGGGCTGGGCCTGGGCACACTTCGCGTTCAACAGCTGGAAATTCCTGAGCTGGGCAGACGGCAACGTGTGGCGTCACGTAGTGCCCAAGGGCTGGTTCTACAACGTCGAGATCACCGGGATCAAGCCGTCCTGACGTTCGGTCTCGACGACGTCGCCTATCTGACGTCCGACGAGGGCTCGGCCGCGCTGGCTGTGGTCGAGGCGCTTCCGTTGACCGATCGCGTCGGTGAGATCGCACGGCTACGAAAGCAATTCGGCGACCGGACGCCGGTGTTGGTAGAGACGATATTGCTGCGTCGACGCGCGGACGCCAAGCTTGCCGGGTTGGCGGGTACCCGCGATTGGTTGTTCACCGACGAGGCGCTGCAGCAGGCCAGTGCCGCACCGGTCGCGCTGCATCGATCGAAGCGGTTGAGCGGCAGAGTGGTTCACGATGTGACCTGCTCCGTCGGGACGGAGCTGGCCGCGCTGCGCGGCTCGGCCGACGCGCTTGTCGGCAGTGACATCGACCCGGTGCGGCTGGCGATGGCACGACACAATCTGGGCGACACCGCCAATTTGTGCCGTGCCGATGCGCTGCATCCGGTTACCCGTGACGCGGTGGTGGTGGCCGACCCGGCGCGTCGCAGCGGTGGCCGGCGGAGGTTCGACCCGCGCGACTACCAGCCCGCCCTCGACGAACTGCTCGAGGCGTATCGGGACCGCGATCTGGTCGTGAAATGCGCGCCAGGAATCGATTTCGACGCGATGACGCGGCTCGGTTTCCACGGCGAGATCGAGGTGACGTCCTACCGCGGCTCGGTGCGGGAAGCGTGTCTGTGGTCGTCGGGCTTGGCGGAGCCGGGGGTGCACCGGCGGGCCAGCGTTCTGGATCTGGGCGAACAGGTCACCGACGCCGATCCGGACGAGTGCGAGGTGCGGGCCGCGGGTCGGTGGATCGTCGACCCCGACGGCGCGGTGGTCCGCGCCGGCTTGGTGCGACATTTCGCTGCGCGGCATGGGCTTTGGCAGCTCGACCCAAACATCGCCTACCTGTCCGGGGATCAGTTGCCGGCCGGGGTCCGCGGGTTCGAGGTGCTCGAGCAGCTCGCATTCGACGAGCGCCGATTGCGTCAGGCGTTGGGAGCGCGGGACTGTGGGGCGTTGGAGGTCCTGATCCGCGGCTTTGATGTGGATCCCGACGCGCTGCGCCGGCGACTGTCGTTGCGCGGCAGCCAGTCCCTGACGGCCGTTATCACCCGGATCGGCCCCGGCGCGGCGGCTCAGGGCATTGCGTTTGTCTGCCGATCGTCACGTTGATCTTAACCGGTCGGCAACCATTTTCCGAGGAAGATGATGGCGGCCGACCCGCCTCCGAATGACGCCGGCAATTCGGTGAACCAGCTGCCACTTTCTGCCCGGATTGAGTGGCCGTCGAGCGAGGACACCAGGCCGGGCATCCTTGGCTGCCAGCTCTCTGGGTTTTCCCAGCGAACCTGGTATTTCACCGGTAAGTGCCGCTGGCGAGGCCCAGGGAGCGGCTGCCCCGGCGGCCGTCAAGACGGTGAACTGAGAATATCCGCCACCGAAACGGCCGCCGCCCCGACGACCAGCCTGTGCGGAAAAATAGGGAGATCTCCCCATGAAATGCACCGAGTCCGGGCACAGACTGATCTCAGCGCGCCGGGGGTCGGCACAGCCGCAGCGAAGCATCACCGGGACATGATGTGGCTACTGCGGATACACCGCCCCCGGCCGCGCGATTACCGACGCAACGCAGTCACCGGCGCCATCGATTTCTGGGCGGGTTCACGTTTAGCCCACAGCGCGAACCCGTCAGGAACCGGTCCGTTCAGATTTGCCAGCAGCGTCAATAGCTACCTCCGCGCGGCCTCGCTCCGGCCCCGGGTTAGTCGACGTGACCATACTTTCCGCGCGACACCCGCGCTCCAGCTTGCTAATCAGTGAACTTTTATCAGGTAACCTGGTTTTAACAAAGCTCCTGTCTTACATTCGATCACTAGACGTTGTTGACGACGACTTCCACGCTGCCGACCAGGCCGTCGGCGAAAGGACGTTCATCGATGAAGTCTTGCGCGAGCACCCGACTCAACTTGCTGGCCGCGGGGCTGGCGATCAGCGTGACGGTGGTGCTGGCGCCAGATGTCGCCGCGTTTGACGTCGTGAACGCTGCTTCGGGCTCCTCGAACTCGTCGATCTCCGGTGCCAGCGGGCTTGTCGCGCAGCAGGGGAATGGTTGCGAGCGATACCGCCGGCCGGCATGTAACCGCCCCGGGCGACGGTCCTCGCATCGCTAGTTCGCATCATCGAGACGCGTAACGAAAATTTCTTATGACGCCGCGGCGACCGGGTTGTCACCGACTGCGCAGCTAATCCGACCGACAGCCCAGTGCCGAAAACTCGGTCGGACTATCCGGATGATCGAACATAATTTCCGAAGAGACGTCCGGTATCTCTCAGGTTGATCGTGGCTGTGCCTCAAATTCGCGAGCGGACGAAACCATACCGGACATCGCTGATCTTGATCGAAAGCCTGCAAAAAGCAGTTCCGCCTGCGGCGGGCGATACTGCCTCCCCGCTTTATCCGGATGAATAAGAGCTAAGGACTTTTTCTAAAATTATTAGACTTTGTTCGATCAAAATTGACGTCGACGCATAGGCTTACCCCACTCGGCGCGGTGGGCGCCGTTGCAAAGGGCACGTCTTCGAGGCGTGTTGGGGGAAAGGGAAAATCGATGAAGGGTACTCGTGCGTTGGCACGGCTGGGAATACTGGCCGTGGGTATCGGTATTGGGGGAGCGGTCGGCTCAATGCCAGGAATTGCAGCGGCAGATTCGTCTACCGACTGGTTGTCGCTGGTCGACGGTTTCCTCAGTGGTGGCGCCTTATCGGCAGCCGACACCACTCCGGCGCTGAACCTGGCGATCTCGTTCGACGGAATGTCCTTATTCCAGGACGGCACCGCGTACGCCTACTCGGGCACCAATGGGGACATCGCTATTGCGAATGGCGCCGGCGCGACCGCTTATGCCTTCGGCACCAGCAACTACGCGAGCGTGGACGGCACCGATTCGCACGCCATCGCCGGCGGTTACAGCGACGCCCTCGCCGGCAGCTCGGCGAACAACACGGCATTTGTTTTCGGCGACAACAGCACCGGTCTCGCCGGAACGACCGACGCCGCGAATCCCGGCTCCTTCAACTACGCCATCATCTTCGGCAACGGCGACAAGGCCTTCGCTGGTGGGGATGCGGCCGGCGCCGGCAGCTATGACGGCGCTTACGTCGAAGGCAACAACCTCGGAACCGCTACCGCTCAGGGCGGCAACTACTTGGCCGACATTCTGAAGTTCTACGGCGACGGGCCTACCACAACCACGGCGGCCGCAGCCGCCGACAGCACCAACCCCCTGACTGAGTTGTTGGGCAGCGACCCGTCAGGAGCCTTGGCCGATGGCAGCGCCTTCTGGACCGACCTGTTCTCCGGCGACACCGCGGGTGCATTGACGGCCGGCCAGGACTTCTGGGCGGATCTGGGGGCGTCGTTCGACCCCACGGGTGCGGTTGCGGACTCCAGCAACGCCTGGGCCGAGCTGATCTCGTCCTTCGACGGTGCGGGCGCCGCTGCGGATGCCAGCAACTTCTGGACGGAACTCGCGACACTGTTCTAAAGGCCCGCCTGCCGGGTCGGCGGCCGCCGTTAGGGAGGACGGTGGCCGCTGACCTGGGCGGACGCTCATCAGCGAGACGTTCGCAGTCCGTCGCGACGGCAGCCAGGTACGCTGGCGAGACGGCATTTCAGCCGTTCTGAGTCTGCGAGGACAAGTCGACCGATGCGCAACATCCTGTCGGCCGTGCTGATTGCGGCCGGAGCCCTGCTGGGTTGGTCCGGCGGTGCGGTCGCAGCGGCGGACTCGATGTGCGCGAACTTCGGCGGCTCACTCCAAGATGATCAGACCTGCGTGGTGCGTACGTCATCGCCGACCTACACGCTGAACATGACGTTCCCCGTGGACTATCCCGACCAGGCGTTGTCCGATTTTCTCACGCAGAACCGAGACGGCTTCGTCAACGTCGCGCAGACGTCGTCGCAGACCTCCGGACCGCGCGACGTGCCCTACCAAATGGAAGTCACCTCCGAGCAGTATCACTCCGGTCAGCCGCCTGGCGGTACTCGGAGCGTCGTTCTGAAGGTTTTCGAAGACCTCGGCGGCCCACGCCCGTCGACGTTCTACAAGGGCTTCAATTACGACGTCGCCGGACAAAAAGCGATCACCTTCGACACACTTTTCGCGCCGAATACCAAGCCGCTCGATTCGATTTATCCGATCGTGCAACGCGAGGTGGGAAAGCAGACCGGACTGGGTGCCGCGATAACGCCCGGTTCCGGTTTGGACGCTTCGCATTACCAAAACTTTGCGATCACCGATGACGACTTGATTTTTTATTTTGCCCCCGGTGAACTCTTGCCGTCATTGGCCGGGGCGAGTCAGGTTCACGTACCGCGCAACGCCATACCGCCGTTGGCCTTCAAGAGTTGAGCCGTTGCGCCGGCTATTCAACCGGTATTAATCAACTCGGCGCGAAGCTGTACACCTGGCCATCGCTGGTGGCGGTGACGACACTGCGATCCCGGCCGATCGAGACGCCGACGGGATAGCCGGTGGCCTCCGGCAGTCGGTAGCTGTTCCGGGTTCGGCCGCTGCCCGGGTCGAAGACCAGCAGCGTCATCCCGCGCGCTCCCTCGCCCGGTCCACCGGTGACCACGGCATAGGCGACCCCGCTGCCCGCCAGGCTCGACGTCGACAGCGGGCTGACATCGTTTCGTCGCCAGACCTCCTGCGCGTGGTCACCGGCGTCTTTGAACGCGACCAAGCGGGTGTCTGGCCCGCCGCCTGCCACGATCAGTCCGCCCGGTGTGACCGAGGGGGGCGTCTGTGCCAGGAACTTCAGCGGAACCGACCATTTCGGCTTGCCGTCGGCGGCATGCAAAGCCCACAGCCGCTGATCGCGCCCGTTGATGTAAATCGTGGACCCGTCGCTGGACATCACCGGGCTGGCCTCGACGCCGGCGGCGACGGCGTTGCTGGTCCATTCCCGGGTGAGCAGCGGATTCTGCCCGGGGTGGTACTTCAGCCCGACCAGGATCGGTGTCGGAGCGCCCGGTTCCCAGAGGCCGATCACCACCAACCCGCTCTCCTTGGCGAATGCGGGAGCGGCCGCGACCGGGCAGCCCTCTTTCGCCGGCCCACAATCGTCGAGTCCGCGGGTGAAGTCCTTCGGGTCGACGTTGTCGACCAGGTCGACGGAATTGCCGACCACCGTGCCGCGGTGGCCGTCGAAAACCTGCACTTGTCCCAGATGCGTGACCACCAACACGTGACCGTTTCCGAGAATCCTTGGCGTGGTGGGCATTCCCATCACCGGACGGCGCCAGCGAATCCACTGCGTGACGGGGAAGGAAACGAGGGCGCCCGGCTGTCCGACATAGAGGTTGTCGAATCCGTCGAACAGTGGGCTGGAGTTGCCGCCGCCCTGGTACAGCCGCGTGCACCAGCGCTGCCGGCCGTTGTCGTCGTTCTCCCATTCCATCAGCGAACAGCCGCCGGGGGTCTGTGCGTTCGCGGCGAGCCAGTTGCGCGAGCTCAGCGCGACCGCCGACCCGAGCGAACCCTTGACCGAGCGCGTCCAGCGCAGGCTCAGTCGTTCGGCGCCGGCCGTCGCGCTGTAGCTGCTGTTGGCGGCATCGCCGTACTGGGCGGGCCAACCCTCGGCCGGAACGGTTTCGACCCAGGCGTCGGTATTGCCGCAGCCCGCCGCCGCTGCTGCGAGAACAACCACCGACAGCACCGATGACCAATGCCGCAGTGCACGGCGGGAAATCGGCCAGGACACGGTGGAGGTTCCCAATCCTTCCCGGAACGCGATGGCGCGGCGGCCATCACCAGATATCGCGTACAGCCGAGGGTAACCTGTGCCGACCCGGGTGGGACCGATTGCCCGGCGCGCATCGTCGCCGCGGTTGCTGATGGTCCGGCTCCTCAGCCCGCCGTCTCGGCGCGCATCGTCGCCGCGGTTGCTGATGGTCCGGCTCCTCAGCCCGCCGTCCCGGCGCGCATCGTCGCCGGACTAGGCTTTCCGGCCATGACGAGCATGTGGGGAGCCCCGATCCACCGCCGCTGGAGGGGCTCGAATCTGCGCGACCCACGGCAGGCCCGGTTCCTCACGCTGGCCTCACTCAAGTGGGTGTTGCGCAACCGCGCCTACACACCGTGGTATCTGGTGCGCTACTTCCGGCTGCTGAAGTTCAAGCTGGCCAACCCGCACATCATCACGCGCGGCATGGTGTTCATCGGCAAGGGCGTCGAGATTCATGCCACGCCGGAGCTGGCGCAACTGGAAATCGGGCGCTGGGTGCACATCGGCGACAAGAACACCATCCGCGCGCACGAGGGCTCGCTGCGCTTCGGCGACAAGGTGGTCCTGGGCCGCGACAACGTCATCAACTGCTATCTCGACATCGAGCTCGGTGATTCGGTGCTGATGGCCGACTGGTGTTACATCTGCGATTTCGACCACCGGATGGACGACATCACGCTGCCGATCAAAGATCAGGGCATCGTCAAATCTCCGGTACGCATCGGGCCCGACACCTGGGTCGGGGTGAAGGCGACGGTGCTGCGCGGCACCTCCATCGGCCGCGGGTGCGTGCTGGGGTCGCACGCCGTCGTCAGGGGTGAGGTGCCCGACTTCTCGATCGCGGTCGGAGCTCCTGCCAAAGTGGTCAAGAACCGCCAACTGGCGTGGGAGACCTCGGCGGCACAGCGTGCCGAACTCGCTGCTGCGCTTGCCGACATCGAGCGAAAAAAAGCCGCTCGCTGATCGTCGCTTCAGCTGATGTTCTGGTAGCGGCGCAGCGCTTCGCTGCGTTCCGCGGTGTGGTCGACCATCGGTTCGGGATAGCCGGCCGGGCGCTCTCCTCTGGTCAGCGTGACGTCGCGCGCGTCGGCGAGCTCGGCTACCCAGCGGCGGACGTAATCGCCTGAGGGATCGAACTTCTCGGCCTGCCTGGCCGGGTTGAACACCCGGAAATACGGCGCGGCATCCGTGCCGCAGCCCGCTGACCACTGCCAGCCGTGCTGGTTGCTGGCCATGTCGCCGTCGACCAGCTGATCGAGAAACCAGCGGGCGCCCCACTGCCAGGGCAGGTGAAGATCCTTGACCAGGAATGACGCCACGATCATCCGGACCCGGTTGTGCATGTACCCGGTGTCGCGGAGCTGACGCATGCCCGCGTCGACGATGGGAAACCCCGTTTCGCCGGCCTTCCACCTCTCGAAGCGTTGTTCGGCTTCCTCACCGGAGTCGATTTCGATGGCATCGAAGTCGCGATTCCAGTTCCACCACACGCTCTCGGGCCAGTGATGTAGAACGGCCGCATAGAAGTCGCGAAAAGCCAACTCCCGCAAGTAAGCTCGCGCACCGGCGCGACGCTGGTCGAGGTCGGCGACCATCGTGCGCGGATGAATGGTGCCGAACTTCAGGTGGGCTGACATCCGGCTGGAGCCGTTATGGTCCGGCCGGTTGCGTTCATCGCTGTAGTCCTCGAGGCCTTTGTCGACGAACTTCTTCCACTGCCGCCGCGCCGCGGCCTCGCCGGCGGCCACGTCGAGCTCGACGCCGGGGTCGGGTATCTCCACCGGTTTGGCGCGCTCGCCCAGTTGCCTGGGATCAACCCATTGCGCGGACTTGGCGCCCGATCGGGCCGCCGAACGCCATCCCATGTCGCGCCACCGGCCGAAGAATGGGGTGAACACCTTGTAGGGCTCGCCGTCGTCTTTGGTCACCCGTCCCGGTGACACCAGATACGGCGACCCCGTCCCGACCAACGGCACCTCGCCCAGTGCTTCGCGCACCCGCTGGTCGCGTCGTCGGCCGTACGGTGAGAAGTCCTCCGAGACATGTACCGCCGGCGCCTCGATTTCGCTGACCAGCGCGGGAATCCGCTCTTCGGGCCGGCCCCTGGTGACCAGCAGACGGCCGTCCAGATCGTCGCGCAGCCGGCGAAGCGAGTCGCACAAAAATTGCATCCGCCGGCCGCCCGAGGATGCCTCCAGGCGCGGGTCGAGCACGAAGCACGCAAGGACGTCGTCGCTGTCGGCGGCGGCCCGCAACAGCGGAGGGAGGTCGCGCAGTCGCAGGTCGCGGCGGAACCACAACAGGGCGGGCATCAGCGGATCCTCTGACTCATCGGCGGTTGAGTACCCAAATATGCCCAGACATCAAGGTGGCGAAGGAGCACCACAGCGCATACGGCAGCAAAGCGATCCCGGCTCGCCGGTCCGCCGCGGCGGTTCGCCTGGTCAGATCGGCACTGCTGACGGCCAGGACCGCCGCTCCGACAGCCGAGGCGCCCAACTTCTGGTACTTGAAGAACAGCCAACTCCACCCCGCGTTGAGAATCAGGTTGGCCGCGAGCGCAAACACGTAGTTACGTGCCTCGTGGTGGCGGCCGGCTGCGCGCAGGCGGTCGATGGCCGTCGCTGAGGTCACCGCGATATCGGCGTAGAGCGTGGTCCACGCGATCGGAAACACCTCGTTGGGCGGCACGTACGGTGGTTTCTGCAGCCGGGAGTACCACCGGGTGATCCGCGGCTTGCTGGCGACGCTTCCCAGGCCTGCTGTGGCGCCGACAGCGAGGGTCGTTGCGGCGAGTGTCTGCTTGCTCACGTGAATCCCTTCGACACGACCAAGTCTTTCAGTCAATTAAGTATTAATCAACTGAAGTAACGTCTTGATCCGGATAAGCTGGTGACGTCATGGGCCTTGAAGAGACCGCCGGCGGCCGAGCCGCGCTGGAGCAGCAGATCTCCGCTTGTCTGCGCGTGATGACGGCCGAATCCGAACAGATAGGCCGAGCTTTCGCCGCGGTACATGACGTGCGGCCCACCGATTTTCGAGCGCTGTTGCACGTCATGGTCGCCGAGACGGCAGGGGAGCCGGTGACCTCGGGCGAGCTACGTCAGCGCATGGGACTCTCAGGTGCCGCCATTACCTATCTGGTTGACCGGATGATGGCGTCCGGTCACATCACCCGCCAGTCCGATCCAACAGATCGACGAAAGGTGATCCTTCGCTACTCCGATTCCGGACTGGCGACCGCGCGGGCATTCTTCGCGCCGCTGGGAAGCCACTCCCACGACGCGATGGCGGATTTGCCTGATACCGACCTGGAGGCGGCGGCCCGAGTGTTCACCGCGTTGGTCGAGGCGATGCGGCGATATCAACACGACCTCGCGTCGTTCAAGCCGCCTGGGCCTTCGGTCGGTTGAGCGACGAGACCGAGGGCGCCGTGCCCACCGATACGAACGGGATGACGACGCGAAAGCGACGTCACATCGACGTGTGCCTGGACGACCGGGTCGGCTATGCGGGCGTGACCACGGGATTGGAGCGGTATCGCCTCCCCTACAACGCAATGACGCAGACCAGCCTGACCAATATCGATCTGTCTACCCGCTTTCTGGGCGCGCCCTTACGTGCCCCGGTACTGGTCGGCGCGATGACCGGTGGTGCCGAGCTGTCGAAGACCATCAACAAGAATCTCGCCGAGGCCGCACAACTGCTGGGCATTGGCATGATGCTCGGCTCGCAGCGGATCATGCTGGACAGTGCGCTGGGCGAGCGGGCGGCGTCCAGCTTCACCGTTCGCGACGTTGCGCCGGATGTGTTGCTGTTCGGCAATATCGGCCTCGCCCAGCTGACGATGGCTGCCGTCAAGAATATTTCGAATGCACTCGAACGCATTGGTGCCAATGCGCTTGCAGTGCATACGAATCCGTTGCAGGAGGCCGTCCAGCGAAACGGTGACGGTGACTTCTCGGGGTCGCTCAGCCGGCTGCGTGAGGTCGCGGCCGCGCTGGAGTATCCGATTCTGCTCAAGGAGGTCGGCCACGGAATCGGCGCGTCGGCCGTCGCCGAATTGATCAGTCAGTCCGGCGAATTGCCGGTGGCCGCGATCGACGTGGCGGGGGCGGGCGGCACCTCGTGGTCCCGAGTGGAGCAACTCGTCCGCTACGGCGAGGTACGGTTCCCTGACCTGGCCGACTGGGGAATACCCACGGCGCAAGCGATCGTCGAGGTGCGTGAGGCGCTGCCTGCCGTACCTCTGGTCGCCTCCGGTGGCATTCGCACCGGCATGGACGCGGCCAAAGCGCTCGCCCTGGGCGCGGACGTGGTAGCGGTGGCCCGCCCCTTACTGCCCGCGGCGATCGAATCGGCGGCGGCCGTAGTGGATTGGCTGCAGCGCTTCATCGACGAGATGCGGATCTGCCTACACGGAGCGGGTGCGGCGGATCTGTCGGCACTGCGCCGGGTCGGCGCCACGCCGATCCAATAGTTCCGGCGCCCAGCCTTTTTCGAGCTAGACGAGATCGCGCGCGGCAGCGGGGCGCGCCGCCGAGTTCTGCTTCTGTTGTGCGACGAGATCGCCCTCGAACGACGACATCGCGGCGATCATCGCGCTGAAAACCCGATGCGCGGCGGCGAGATCCTGATCAGGTAACTCCGCGAGCGCGGAGCGCAGGTGGACACCGAGCGGTGTGAAGAATCCGTGCGCCAGCTCCATGCCGCTGGCCTCGTAGCGAAGCAGCGCCTTGCGTCGATCCGCGGGATCGGTTTCACGCCGGATGTGTCCGGCGTCGATCATCCGGTCGACGAGATAGGTGATCGCGGCGGGTGACACGTCCATCCGCTGCCGCAGTTGGGCCATGGTCAGCGGCGTTCCCGCGGTCTCGGCGACCATGACGTGCAGCAGCGCGTGGAAGTCGTTGCCGCTTACCGAGTGCTGGCGCGCGAAATAGCGACCTACCCGGTCGGATTGCGCCGTCACCGCCCGCATGTCGGCCGACATCAGCTTTTCCAGCTGTGCCCTGCTGGGAGGTGAACTGCCTGCGCCCCGCTTAGTCACCCGATCGCATCCTTTTCAGCGAATCCCGATCCACGGTATCGGATACCGGCTGGATCAGGGCCGATACGCCAGCACCATACACAATGTCGCGTCGACTCGCTCAGGCTTCCGGTGCCCGTGCGGGTTTCCCGGTCGCCGCGGCGTCATATGATCGGCCGCGAGATCACTTGTGGCGTAACGGCTCGTCATTGCGGAGACGACCAAATCTGGCCTGTGGCAATGCGTTGTGCCACCTGCGCGATAGGTGTGTTCGAGTCCTGAGACATCAGCTTGAGCATCGCGAAGGCTTGGGTATCGTCGATATTGAATCGTTCGATCATCCTGCCCTTGGCCTGGCCGATGACATCGCGTGATGCCAACGCGGAGCGGAATTGCTGGTCGCGCCGCATCATGTTCCACACCAGCCCGGTGTGGGTGGCGAAAATCAAGCCCATACTGACTGACTCGTCGTCGAAAGCCCCGGGAACCTCGGAGTACAAGCCGAGGGTTGCGGTGGTCCCGCCTTCTTTGAACATCCCCACCGACAGGATCGACCGGATGGGCGTCTGCCGGACAGCCTCGTCACGGTACAGCGGCCACCGATCGTCGCCGGGGAGGTCGTCGACGCGGATGCTTTCTTGCAGCGCACCTGCGCTCAGCCCCGGTCCCTGCCGACATTTGTGCTGAATCTCGTCCATCAGCACCGGATATCGATGAGTCGCGGCGGCGGAGTCGCTCTGGTGCCGCCGCTGGCTGACCGTGACGCCCGCATACTGCGCTCCCGGCACCAATTCCGCGGCGCCCTCGATCACGTCGCGCAGCAGAGCGGGGATGTCGGACGCTGCGTGCTGGTGCAGGTCTGTGACGAGGCGCGTCGCTGCCAGATACCTGTCCGGTCGCGAATTACGGTTCAGTTGCGGCGATTCAGGCATATTCACACTGAGCGTGCTCACGATGTGTGGCGCTTCAACGCGTCTGGCTTGTGCACAGCATCGGCGCCGGTCTTGTCACTGGTGACGCGATATTGCGGCTCGTCTTCCGACGCACGCACCGTGCGGCCGGCCGCCTGCTCGTCCTTGGTGATTTTCGCCACCACCGTGCCGGTGACGTCGTGGCCGTGGCTTCTCCACTCGACCTTGTCGCCTTTGCGGAAATGTCGGTCTGCCATCGGGTGCCTTTCCTGACGATGTCGCGGACCGAAGCCCGATTGGATGTTGCCGGGCACCCGCCCCCCGATACACCGGCCCAGCCGCTACCAATTCGGCCAGATACCACTATAAACTTAACTATTAACCTTGTGAAGAAGATGCAAGTGGGTGTCTGGATCACCGCAGCTGAGATTGACTAATCGGGGTATACCCTTCCGTGCGGCGTATGCCGCCCTGTGATGTTGAAGAGCCAAGGAGTGAGCGATGCGGTGTGTCATCTTCGGCGCCACCGGTTACCTGGGTACGCGCCTCGTTCCCGAATTGCTGTCCGCGGGTCACGAAGTCCGGGTGATGGCCAGAACCCCGGCCAAACTCGACGACGTGCCCTGGCGCGAAAGCGTGGATGTTGTCGAAGGTGACGTCACCGACGCCGAGAAGGTGCGTCAAGCGCTGGACGGTCAGCAGGTTCTCTACTACCTGGTTCATTCGATGCTGGCCGCGGATTTCGTCAACGTCGACGCGCGCGGCGCATCGATCGTCGCGGACGCCGCTCAACAAGCCGGACTGTCGCGAATCGTGTATGTCGGCGGCATCATCCCCAAGGAACAAGAGCTGTCCGCCCATTTGGCGTCGCGCGCAGAAGTCGGCGAATTGCTCTCCAAATCAGGGGTTCCGACCGTGGAACTGCGCGCGGCGGTCATCATCGGTGCGGGGTCGGCCAGTTTCGAGATGTTGCGCTACCTGACCGAGCGACTCCCGTTGATGGTCACCCCCAAGTGGCTGCGCACCCGAGTTCAGCCCATCGCTGTGCGCGACGTGTTGTATTACCTGACCAATGCGGCGGAGTTGCCGCCGGACGTGAGTCGGGCTTTTGATATCGGTGGGCCTGAAATATTCACTTACACCGAGATGAGCGCCCGATACGCGGCAGTCTCGGGTCTGCGCAAACGCTACGCAATCCCGGTGCCGGTGCTGACGCCACGGCTCTCCTCGCACTGGGTCAATCTGATCACCCCGCTGCCGCGGTCGTTGGCATCGTCGCTGATGGACTCACTGGAAAACGATGTGGTGTGCACCGAACACGACATTGCCGAGCACATTCCGGACCCCGAAGGTGGGCTGATGCACTACGAAGAGGCGGTCGAATTCGCGTTGGCGCGTGTGGGTGAGCCTGAACTGCACACCCGATGGTCCGCCCTTGCCGCCGACGATTGCCCGGCGCAGCCTTTGCCCACCGACCCGGATTGGGCAGGTGGACCACTGCACGAGGAAGTGGTGGAGCGACGGGTCGACGTCGACACCGAAACGGTGTGGCGGGTTTTCGAATCGATCGGTGCCGAGCGCGGTTTGTCGGCATCTCCGCCGTCGTGGGCGCTCCGCGGTTGGTCGCGCCTACTGGCCCGCACCGCGAAACGCGGGCAGGTGTCGGCTCAGCCATACCACCTGCATTCCGGAGAAGAGCTGGACTGGTGGCTCGTGGAGCAGATGGACCGCCCGAATCTGCTGCGACTGCGCGCGAATGTCTCCCTGCCGGGCGGGCTGTGGCTCGAGCTCTCGGTGCGCGCAGACGGTGACGGCGGCTCGCTCTATCGTCAACGCGCGCTGTATCAGCCCTATGGCCTTGCGGGTGAGGCGTGGTGGATCGCGTCAACGCCGTTCCGAAGCGCGATCTTCCGCGGTATCGCTCGCGACATCACTTCGAGGGCACATGGCGCCGCCGCCGCGACACGCGCGTGATCGGCGGCGCGCCGCGAATTACACCGTGCCGGAACGTAGTTGGTAGCGGCGCTCCGCGTAGGCGAGGTCGTCCTTCCACAGCCGGGACGCCGCAACACGCATGAGCCCGGTGATCAGCGGGGCGGCATGGCGCGCCCGCTGGAAGCCGGTCCGGCCGGAGTGCGCGACGGTGGCCTCTATCACCGCTGTCCGCGGTAGCTTGTCCGGGCCCAAACCGACTGGTGTGGCGTGAGTTTCGACCACGCTGCCGACGCCCTCGCCGTCGACGATGCGCATCACGATGGTGCGTGCCTCGGGGCTGGTGAACTCGGCGACGGTAGGGACACCGACGCGGCCGATCCGGAAGGTCACCGCGACCATGAAGCTGTCTACTTCTTCGGTGGGAGTGGTCAACACCTCGAGCTGGGTGAAGGAGTAGGGGTGGTACCACGCGCCGTGCCACGGATCGAGGCGGTTGGCGATGACGTCGGACGGTTCACAAGTTCCGACCATCCTGGCGACGGCATCCAGCGTGTCGCCGGCCGGCCGGGCCGGGATCACCGGCCGATCAAGCGGCTCCTCGCCACCGACACCGTCGAGACGAACCCATGCCAGCACCCCGTCGTCGTAGCTGGGCAGTGTCCGCCAACCGAATTCGTCGGTGTCGCGGTCGAGGCACATCCCGTGCCATCGGCAGATCAGCGCGCCGTTGTGGACGGCGGCCGTGGCCAGGTCGGCACCGAGATGCGGGCAGCTGCGCGGGCCGACGCAGAGCCGGGATTGCTGATCGCGCCAGGCGACCAGCTCGATGCCGGCGACGCGGGTGCCGAGCGGCCGACCGCTGCGCACGTCGCGGCTGGCGGCGAAGGTGTACCAATTACCGGTTGGTCGACGCTGCGACCGGTCCAGTGCGGCATCGATGACCGCGGGGGAGGCGTCGCGGTAGGTCGGATGCTGGCCCGTCCACGCCCCCGGCGGGATCGGTTGCAGTGGCCAGTCTTTGGGCCAGCGACGTCGTAGGTTTTCACCGAGGTTCATGATCGCGCAACCCTCTCTCGGCCCGCGAGATAGCGCAGCAGCGCCGAGCGCCCCTGAGTGGGAACCGTGGACAACTCGTGACCGGCGATTCCCCAGCGCTGCAGTATCTCGTTGGCGGCCGTCCAGCCGGTGGTGGCCGCGCGCTCCATCAGCGCCACTGGCAGGTCGATGCGCACCCCGTCGCCGGCCAACAGCAGCCCGGGTTGCGGAGTGACGACGCTGGGCCTGTTCAGGTAGGTGCCGGGCGCGAACAGCGGGCAGTCGTGGTGACGCAGCGTTCGTTCGTGGACCACGCGTGCGCCGCGGGTCTCCGGGTACAACTCGTGCAGACGATCGAGCATGGCATCGTCGGGCTGTGCGGATTCGACTGCGTAGGAATGTAATTCGACGACGGATCCACCGCAGCTTTGCCTCCACTCGGCGGCTTCGCTTTCGTAGCGCTCCAGGACGCTGATGTTGTCGACCGGTTCGTGTCCGGCGGTGCCCAGAAACGCGGCACGGTCGCGGGCCACCGGCCGGTCGAGCCAGAGTCGCTGCACCAAGAACGGCGGGGCGGTGCGCAGCCGCTTGATTCGTGCCCGCCACATGTCGTCGCCGAGCGCGGGCGAAGCCTCGACGATGCGCTGCAGTCCACCGGTGTCGGTGGCCAGCACCACGGCGTCGGCGTCCAACTGGTCATCGGCACCGGTCTGGATGCGGAATGTCTGGCCCTGAGTGCTGATGCCTGTCACCGAGACGCCGCGATGGAAGCGGACTCCGAGGCCTTGAAGGTATTGCTGCAGCGGATTCCACAGCGCGGTGTCGTAGTTGGCGTTGGCGACGTCGAAGATCAGTCCCTCGCTGGAGCCGAGGAAGTAGATGTGGAACATGGTGGCCAGCTCCGCGGCCGAGAGGTCGGTGGGGCTGGCGAAGAAGCTGCGGGAGAAGACCTCGAAAGCCAGGTGCCGCGCGGCCTCAGGGAAATTGATGCTTTTCAGAAACGTCTCGGCGTCGATGTGGTCGAGCCGATGGAAGATGCCAGGCAATGACACCGCGGCAAGCGGCGCTGCGGCTCGCGCATCGATCTTGGCCAGGTCTGTGAGCCGGAAAGTCGGGCTGCGCAAGGCGAATACGAGCGCGTTCCACGGCGGGGTGCGGGGTAGACCACGGAAGGTGTCCCGGCGGCCGTCCCCGTCGATGAGCGGGTAGTCGTCGACCGCGGTCAACATCGACAACGTCGGATCGACGCGGCCCAGCAGCGCCCGCAAGTTGTAGTACTGCCGGAAGAAAGCGTGGAAGCCCCGGTTCATCGCGAGTTCGGCACCGTCGAAGTGTTCGGTCCACGCGCCGACCCGGCCGCCGAGGTATTCCTCGCGTTCGATGACGTCGACGGAGATGCCGCGTTCGGCCAATCCCGTTGCGGCAGCAAGGCCCGCGATGCCGGCGCCGACGACGACAGCTCGCGGTTGCGATGCCAGCGCCGCGGCGCTGTGCAGGCCCTGTGGCGCCGGGAATGTGCGGCGGTGCCGGTCGGTCATGACGGTGCGTGCCCGAGGAATGTGTGCGCGATGTTGGCTTCCCAGCCCGGCATGGTTTCGCTGCGTACTGCCGTGAAGCCGGCATCACGCATCCGTTGCCGCAATTGTGTCGCGCCGTCGAATGTCAACACGCTGCGCCACAGGTGCCGGTACAGCGTCGCGTCGCGGGTCCGCAACCAGCCGGACGGAATGATGATGCCCCAGGCCACCGCGTGCCAAATGCCAGTGGCCACACGCGAATCACGCACCGAGTAGTCGTGCACCGCCAGCGGGGCGCCGGGCGTCAACAGGTCGCGCAGCGCCTGCAATTGGGTGTCGGGGTCAGAAAGGTTGCGGATCAGGTACGCGGCCAGGATTCCGTCGAACGGGCCGACGATCCCGCTGTCGGCGAGGCCTTCGACCGGGGTGTGCACGAAACGCACCGAAGATGGCCACGACTTGGCCTGCGCTTCGTCGAGCATCCCGCGCGACGCGTCGATGGCCACGATCTCGGCATACGGGGCGGCACTGAGCAACGCAGCCGTCGACGCCCCGGTGCCGCAGCCGGCATCGAGCAACCGTAGCCCCCGGCCCTGGTCGGGCAGCTGCAATCGTTGGGCTGAAAGTCGAAGGTGGGCATGATAACCCGGGCTGGAGCCAACCAACCGATCGTAGGCGTGCGCACCGACGTCGAACGCAGCCGGCACTTCAGCGCGCGGTAGACCGGTATTACTGATGCTCACGTTGACGCTCCCATAGCAGCAGGACGGCGGTGACCAAGGCGAAGCCGAACAGAAAGTCCTCGATCGGGATGTCGAACGGAAACCGGATACCACTGGTGTGCCGGTCGTCGTAGACCACGATCGGGGCGCTCAGCTTGGTCAGCCAGCCGTCGGTCAGAATCTGAAATCCGATCACGATCAGCATCGACAGCCAGTAGGCCGGACGCCGAAAAAGACCGGTACGCAACACCGTCAGCTCGAGCGCGCCGACGCCCAGCGCCGAGAGCACGGCCGGCACCGTGTAACCCAGGCCGGTCATCGGCGGTTGCGCAGTCGCAGGATGGCACCGACCGCGTTGTAAGTCAGCAGGGCGCACAACGGAATCACGAGAAAGAACAGCACCTCCTCGATCGGCATGTGGGAAGGGAGGTACACACCGACGACATAGGCCGGATTGTAGGTCCAGATGTGGGCGGCGATCGCGACTTCGTCCCACAGCACGAACACGGCGGCGACCGGTAGTACTGCGCGCGCGGCCCGCCACGCTTGCCGGTATACGCCGGGTCGGAACACCTCCAACGGCAGAGTGATCGCCAGACAGGCACCGAGCACGATCAGATATTGCCAGTGATCCATTACCCCGCACCAGATCTGCCGACCCCTGATGTCGCTGGGTGTGCCAAACGTGCCTGCCATGAGCGCAACAGGCCGGCGCCGGCGACGCGCATTCGCCGACCGTTGCCCACCGTCGCGCGCTGGGTGAACACTGCGAAGTCGCTGGCTTCGATGCGGTCGAGTATCTCTGAGTACAACGTCAGCGCGACCGCGACGCAGGGCCTCGAGCGCGGCTCCAGCAGCGCGACACCGGCAGCGGCGTAACGGTAGACCTCGCGGGCGATCTGGTGCTGATCGGCAAGCGCGTTGCGCACCCGCTGGTCGGTGCGCCGGTTGTGGTGGCACCACATCAGCACGTCGCGGTCGACCTCGTGGGCGGCTAATTCGTCGGCGGGCAGGTAAACACGTTGACGCATCAGGTCTTCATCGATGTCGCGCAGGAAGTTGGTCAACTGAAATGCCCGGCCCAGTGCCGCCGCATGTGGGGCGGCCTCGTCCTGGGCGGCGACCGTGCCCAGGATCGGAAGTACTTGTAGCCCAATTGCTTCGGCCGAACCTTTCATGTACAGGTTGAGCGCGTCGCGGTCGGGGTAATCGGTGATCGTCAGGTCCATCCGCATGGATGTCAGGAAGTCGGCAAACAGCTCGTCGCTGATGTGGAAGCACCGCGCGGTGTGCTCGACAGCGGCGAGCACGGGGTTGTCCGGATGCTCGCGGTGGGCGAAGAACTCGTCGGACAGGTGCTGCAAGCGCGCCGACCGTGTGGTGGCGTCCAGTGCCGGATCGAAATCGTCGAGAATGTCGTCGGCGTAGCGGGCGAAGCCATAAAGCGCGTGGATCGGTGGACGCTGGTCCGGGGCGAGCAGCCGGGTGGCCAGAAAGAACGTGCGACCGTGCGCGGCGTTGAGCGTCCGGCAACGCCGGTATGCGCCACGCAGATCGGGATCGTCGATACCGGCGGCGCTCAGCTCGGTGCGGATCATGACCGGCCGGCTTTCGCGATGACGGTACGGTTCGATCCGTCTCCGATGCCGGTGACGCGGTCGGCGGCCAGTCGACCGGAGATCATCGCCGTGGGCACGCCGACGCCGGGAACGGTCGACGATCCGGCCAGCACCGCGTTCTCGGTACCCCGCACAAGATTGGCCGGCCGAAAGGGTCCGGTCTGGGCGAACGTGTGAGCCAGCGCGAATGGGGTGCCGGCGATCATCCCCTGAGCGGCCCAGTCCTCGGGGTTGACGACAGCCAGCACCTCGGCGCCGTCACGGAACCCCGGAATCAGCCGCGCGCCAACGGTATCGATGAGCTGATCGGTGTAGCTGTCACCGATGTGCGACCAGTCGACAACACCACGCTCGAGGTTCGGCGCCGGGGCCAGGACATAGAACAATTCGTGGTCGGCCGGGGCCAGGGTCGGGTCGCTGGCTGTCGGGCGGGTTACCAGCAAGGAAGGATCTGTCATCAACCGGCCGTCCCGGATGATGTCGGTGAACGTCCGGTCCCACTCGTCGCCGAAGATGATGTTGTGATGTGCCAGAGCGTTATTCGTCGACGGTGACATTCGGCGGCCGATGTGCGCGACAACGGCCGACGGTGCGGGCCGTAGGCGACCGAGGCGCCGCGGCTTGTGTCCCAGCAGCGTGTAGGTCGTGGGTAGTTCGGTGGTCAACACCACGGCGTCGCAGGCGATGCGCTCCTCGGCATCGGTGAGCACGGCTGCCACGCGACTTCCGTTGCGCTCCAGGCCCGTGACCGTCGCGCCGTAGACGAAACGCACCCCCGCATCGGTGGCAGCGGCAGCCAGCGCGTCGGGCAGCGCCCGCATCCCGCCGCGCGGAAAGTAGACCCCGGAGATGGTGTCCATGTAGGCGATCACCGCATAGACCGCCAGTGCCTGCCGAGGTGCCACACCGGCGTACAGCGACTGGAAGGTGAACACCCGCCGCAGCCGCGGATCGGAGATATAGCGACTGACCATGGTGTCCCACTTGCGGAATCCGCCGAGCGCCGTCAGCCGCGCCAACTGCGGATTGACCAGTGACAGCGGGGAATCGAAGTTCTCGGAGATGAAACCGTTGAACTCGGCCTCATACAACCGGGTCAGCCAGTCGCGCAGCTTGCGATAGCCCTCAGCTTGCTTGCCGCCGGCGAATTCAGCGACCGCGGTCGCCATCTGCTCCCCGTCGCTGTGCACGTCGATGCTGCTGCCGTCGGCGAACTGCGCCCGATACGCCGGATCTACCGGCATCAATTCGAGTCTGTCCGAACGGTTCTCGCCAACCGCGGCGAAGGCTTCGTCGATGATGTCGGGCATGGTGAGCACGGTCGGCCCGGTATCGAGCTGATAGCCGTGGATGTCGGCGCGTCCCGCGCGCCCGCCGGGCCAGCTCTCCCTTTCGACGACGGTCACTTCACGACCGCGACCGGCCAGGTGCAAAGCCGCGGTCAGTCCGGCCAGGCCGGCGCCGACAACGACGACGTGGGTGTTCGGCCCCTTGACGCTGCGCATTATTCGGTCCGCTCCGTGCATACGGCGGCCATGTTCGTCAACGCGGCCCGCACCGGATCGCCGATCCGCAGCTGGTGGAGTTCTTCGAGCGCGGAGGTGACCCGGTCGCTGATCGTGTCCTCGATCCACTGCACGGCTCCGGTGGTGACGATCAACGTCCGCCAGCGGTTGATGGCGTCGGTGTCCAAGTCGCCGGTGTTCATCAGCTCTCTCAGCTGCCTGCGGGTCGGGGTATCGGCCATCTGGTGCGCGGCGATGAGCACGCTGGTGGCCTTGCGTTCGATGAGGTCTTGGCCGTCGGGCTTTCCGGTCACCGCTTCGGTGCCGAACACACCCAGGAGGTCATCGCGCAACTGAAACGCTTCGCCGACCGCTTCGCCGTAGCGACCCAGCCCCGAGATCGTGCGATCGCTGCAGCCGCTCATGGCCGCTCCGATCTCCAGCGGCCGCCGAACGGTGTAATTGCCCGACTTGCGACGTGCCACCTCGAGAACCGTGTCCATCGACGGCAGATCGCGGACATCGTTGGCCAGATCGGCGAATTGACCCACCGCGAGTTCAGTACGCATCACGTCGTAGCGCGGCCAGGCCTGCTGCAGACTGCGGTACTGCACGCCGCTTTCGCGCAGCATCTGTTCGGCCCAGATCAGGCAGAGGTCGCCGAGAAGGGTCGCCGCTGATTCGCCGAATCGTTCCGCCGGACCGGAGAGCTTGCGGTTCCGGTGCCACTGACTGAACTGGACGTGCGCGGAGGGTCGACCGCGGCGCGACGATGCGGCATCCATGACATCGTCTTGCAGCAGGGCAAATGCGTGCAGCAGTTCCAACCCGGCGGACGCGAACAGTGCCTCATCGCTGTCGGTGGAACCGGCGAGCCAGCCCAGGTACATGTACGTCGAGCGCAGGCACTTTCCGCCGGCCACGAAACTCAACAGGATGTCGCCGGCCACCTCTACGCCTGACTCAGCCAATTCGGCGGCGCATCGTTCGGACACGAAATCGTTGAGGTGCGTGAGAACCTTGCGGCGCAACCCAGTTCGCCACGCATCGAACTTCGCCGGATCCGCCCAGGATTGCTGATCGAGCTCAGCAGGCGTCGCGGCCGGTGCCAACGAGAGCGCACGCACCTCGCCCACTTAGGCCCCTCTCAAAGGATCGGGTCGTGACCTGCCTGTACGGCTTGGACTCCCACGTTGTACCGCCAACGCGGCGAAGACAAACACGTTCGCCCAACCGAAGCAAGGTTCGCTTCACAAGATTAAACTTTAACTTACTGAACATATGCTTCGCTCGCCAGCGAGACATCTCACCTATGGTGAAAATCATCAGCCGCGCCGGCCGGGGTGCAGAGCCGATCAGCGATGAAGAGGAGCGGCGCCGATGAGTGCAGCGCAACACGAAAGAGCCGCGCTGGTGGCCACCTTCCGCGAAGTGGGCCCGGATGCGCCGACTCTCTGCGAGGGCTGGAACACCACCGATCTAGCCGCTCACCTCGTGGTTCGTGAAGGCCGTCTCGACGCCACCCTCGGAATAGCGGTGCCATTTCTGGCCGACTACACCGCCAAGGTCCAGAGAAAAACGGCCAAGTCGACGGCCTGGGATGCCCTGGTCGACAAGGTGGCGTCCGGGCCGCCGATCTATTCTCCGTTCAAGCTGCTCGACCCCGTTGCCAATCTCGGCGAGATGTTCATTCATCACGAGGACGTGCGCCGGGCCGTCGAGGGCTGGGAGCCACGAGTGCTCGACGAGACGATCGCCACGCCGCTGCGCCGTCAGCTGGGGCTGATGAGCCGGATGATGTTGACCAAGTTGCCCGCCCAGGTCGACCTGGAGACGCCGGCCGGTGAACGTATCGCGCGGGTCGGCCGGGGTGACAAGGTCACCGTCACCGGCGAGCCGCAGGAGCTGTTGCTGTTCGTCGCAGGCCGCGACGCGGTCCGCGTCCACTTCGACGGCGACGACCAGGCTGTTGCCGCGGTCCGGGCGGCGCCCCGCGGTCTCTAGCCTCGGCCCAGCAGATGCCGCAGGGTCTGCTCCAGGTCCGGACGGCGAAAGCGGTGGTCTGCCTGCAGCAGTCGGGCGGGCAGCACCCGTTGGTTGGCCAATGCGAGTTCACGAGCACCCTGGTCGCCCAGAAGCACCTTCGGCCCCAGCGGCGGTACCGGCAGCAGCGCCGGCCGGTGCAGCACGTGGGCCAGCACACGGGTGTAGTCGATGTTGCGGACGGGCTCAGCGGCCACCGCGTTGACCGGCCCCGACAGGTCGCCGTCCCACAGCGCACGGTGATAGACGTCGATCAGGTCGTCTATCCCGACCCAGGAGAACCACTGCTGACCGCTGCCGAGTCGGCCACCCAGTCCGGCGGCGAACAGCGGTCGGAGCAGGCGCAACGTGCCGCCCGCTGGGGACTGCACGATCCCCGTGCGTACTCGCACCACGCGGGTTCCGGCCTGCTCGGCCGGGGCGGTCGCGTCTTCCCAGTCGGCGACCACGTCGGCCAGGAACCCGTCGCCACGCTCACTGTCTTCGGTCAGCGATTCCTCGCCCCGGTCATACCCGTAGAAGCCGATCGCCGACGCACTGACCAGAACCCGGGGCCCGGCCGTGGACTTTGCGATCAGCTCAGCCAGCCGGCGGGTCGGCCCGATCCGGCTGTCGCGGATCGCGGCGCGGTGGTCGTCGGTGAAGCGGCCGGCGATCGAGGCACCCGCGAGGTGGATCACCGCGTCGATCCCGGCCAGCAGGTCGGGACTGGGATCGTTGGGATTCCATTGCCGTTCACCAGGTTTGGTGCTCGGGTGCCGCACCAGGCGGACCACCCGGTGTCCGCCGGTGGACAGGAATGCGGCCAATTGCGCACCGACGAGCCCGGAGGCGCCGGTGATCGCGACGGTGAGCGGGGTCAACCCGTGGGCCGACGCCGCCCGGTGTGCGGCGATGTCGTCGGCCAACTGTTGGTGTCGGTAACGGAACATCGGACGCAGGGCCCTGGCCGGGACCGGGGTCGCGACCCGGTCGATCACCCGCGTCCGCTCGCCGCTGACCTCTTCGAAGTCATGGGTGTGCCGCCAGCGCACCGCGAATTTGAGCGGCAGCGACGCCAGACCGTCGGCGCCGATGGCGTCGACGAAGCGACGCGGCGGGTCGTAGCCGTCGGGCTGGTGGTCGGCCACCCAGCGCAGACCGCCCGGCAGACCGAGTTCGGCGCGCCCGTTCTCCAGTGAGTCGGTCTCGGCGATCAGGCGCATCGGCGACCAGGGCGGCGTGAGCCGGTTGAATGCACCGGGTCGGGCGTGCCAGTCGAACACCTCGTAGATGGGCGCGTCGATCACGCTCGAATACTCAAGTCCCATGAGGCCGACCGTACCCGCGCATGGTGAGTCGGGGCGGGCTACCGATCCGGCAGCGCATGCTCGACGATGGGCAGCCGCGGCAGCGGTTGGCGTTCAGCGCGCTTGGCCGCCAGGTAGACCTGCGCGGTCTCGTCGGCCACCGTGTGCCAGTCGAAATCAGCGGTGAGCCGCTGCCGCGCGGCCTTCGCGCGGCGCTGCGCAGCCGACGGATCGTCGAGCACCGCGACGACGGCCGTGGCCAGCCGGGCCACATCGCGCGGCGGGCAGGACATCCCGGTCTCACCGTTGATCACCGCTTCACCGAGGCCGCCGATGTTCGACGTCACCAATGGCGTGCCGGCGGCGGCGGCCTCCAGCGCCGCCAGCCCGAACGGCTCGTAGTGGCTGGGCAGCACCGCGGCGTCGGCGCGATGCAGTGCGGCCAACAGGTCGTCGTGATCGAGCCGGCCGACGAAGTGAGTTGCCTTGAGCACCCGGTGTTTACGGGCCTGGTCGACGAGCCAATCCTGCTGTGTGCCTTCGCCCGCGATGGTCAGGGTGGCGCCGGGGTGGGCCCGGCGAATCCGCGGCAGCGCGGCGATCGCCTCGTGCACGCCCTTCTCGTATTCCAGCCGGCCGACGTAGAGCAGTTCCGGCGGGCCGGTGCGCGGCTTGCGGCGGGCGAACGGCCACCGCGCCGCCTCGATGCCGTTGCGGATCACGGTGGTCTCGGCTAGCCCGGGTCCGAACAGCTCGTTGATCTCGTCGCTCATCGACGCCGAACACGTGATCAGCGAGTCGGATTCGCGCACCAGCCACGACTCGACCGCGTGCACCTGCCGGCTGATCGGTCCTGCGACCCAGCCGGAATGCCGCCCGGCCTCGGTTGCGTGGATAGTTGAAACGATTGGCACATCGTGGAATTGGGCGAGTGCGATAGCGGGATGGGCGACCAGCCAGTCGTGCGCGTGGACCACATCGGGCCGCCACGGGTCGTCGCTGCGCCGGCGTTTGAGTGAAAGTCCGGCGCGGACCATCGCGTGGCCCATCGCCAGTGTCCAGGCCATCATGTCGGTGCCGAAGGTGAACTCGTGTGGGTCGTGCGCGGCGGCGACAACGCGCACGTTCTCGTTGATGTCGTCAGACGACGGGTGTGTGCTTGGGTCGGTGTTGGTGGGGTGCCGCGACAGCACCACGACCTCGTGGCCCGCGGCGGCCAGCGCGGTGGAGAGGTGATGGACATGACGTCCCAGTCCTCCGATCACCACCGGCGGGTACTCCCACGACACCATCAGGATTTTCATCGCGGCAGTCTCCGGGCATCCAGGGCGCCGAACAGTCCGTCGGCCCGGTTCCAGCCGTCGGCCAGGCGCTGTGCCACGTCGCGGCGTCCCGACGCCAGGGCGCCGGCGATCTCGCGGGTGGCGTGGGCGTGCAGGTGCGCCCGGTAACGGGCGTAGTCGGCGGCGGAGTCTTTGCTCACCATGAACGGCCAGTCGCTGGACACCGTGAGCAGGGTCTCGCGCAGGATCTGGTCGGCGATGTGGTCGCGGGGGATCGGCCCGTCCAGCGACGCGGTCTGGTCCAGCGCCTTGTCGACGCACGCGAGCGCGGTGTCGACGACCTCGGTGTTGAGCTGCACCAGGTCGGTGACTTTCTCACCGGACCAGACCTGCCAGTCTTTGCCGGAACCCCAAGAGCTGGGCGGCAATTCGACGGCGGTTCCGACCAGGCCCGCACCGGCCGCGTCGCTGAGCGTGCCGACACGCACCCCCGCTTCCGGCAGTGCCCGCAACACGCGCTCAAGCCATGCCGGGCCTTCGTACCACCAGTGGCCGAACAGTTCGGTGTCGAACGCGGCGACCACGTGCGCGGGTCGCCCGATGCGCTCGGACTCCGACAACAGGCGGCGTCGTACCACGTCGACGAAATCTGCGACGTGGGTGTCGATTGCGTAGTCGGCGCGCTCAGGGTCGTAAGGCGCCTTTTTGTCCGAGGGCACGTTGCGGCCGGTGACCCTGGCCGGCTTGAGGCCGGTGCGGTGGTCATAGGTGTGGAAGTCGCGGTAAGCCGCGTGACCCGGGTATCCAGATTTGGGCGACCACACCCGGTAGCTCACGTGAAGATCGCGCCCGAACGCCACGACGTCGGAGTCACCGACCGGCCGGCCCAGCGCGGTGTCGCCGTGCAGCGACGGGCCGTCGACCATGAAGTGGCCGACCCCGGCAGCGGCGTAGTCATGTTCCATGCCCGGGGCGTATGCGCATTCGGGTGCCCAGATTCCAGTTGGCTTGTGCGCTAACCGCTGCCGGGCATCGGCTAACCCTTCCCGCAGGGCGAACTCGCGGAGCCGCGGGTTCAGCAACGGCTGGAACGGGTGGGCCAGCGGACCACCCAGCAATTCGACCGTGCCCGCGTCGATCAGCCGTCGCAGCAAGGGGCTGGCACCATGACGCCAGTAGGTGGTGAAATCCTCGAGTGCTTCCGCGGTCTCGGCCATCTCGCGAATACCGAAGGCCCGCAGAGCTTCCGGCGCCGACGCGGGGGAGCCGTCGGTGACATCCCCGGGGCGGACGCTGGCGGCCTCCGTGGCGCGCAGGTGCCAGTTGGCCAGCCAATGATGCATTCCGTCAAGGCAATACGGGTCATCGAGCTGAGCCATGACGACCGGTGTGACGCCCAGCGTGATCAGCCGGTGCCGATCCTCGTCGGCCAATCGGCGCAACACCCGCAGCAGGGGCAGGTAGGACGCCGCCCATGACTGATAGAGCCACTCCTCGCCGACCGGCCAGCGGCCGTGATGGGCCAGCCAGGGCAAGTGCGTGTGCAGCACCAGGGTGAACAGCCCCGGCACCGGCTCCCTCGTCGCCGCCGTGACAGTCATCGGTGCCGCTCCTGGATTCCGGCCGAGCCGGCAGCCCGGTCCTCGGCAGGGCGCATCGCGATCGCAATCAGATCCAGGCTGTCGTCGATGTGGCGCGCTTCGCCGGCGGCGGCCTCGACGATGTCGAAGTCGGTCGCGGCGACGGCCGCCACGTCCTCGAGCAGATCGGCCGGCCAGGGGGCGTCGGCGACGGCGCGTGCGACTTGGGCGTCGATGATCGAGCCGCCGTGACGGGCATCCATCTCGAGCAGCCGCGGGCCGTGAAAAACGCCGTACACACCGTCCATGGCGAATCCGGCGTCACACAGCAATTCAGTCAGCTCCGCGGCATCGAGTTCGCGGGTGTGAAACGGATTGATCGGTGTGTCGCGGCCCGGCGAGAACGTGATCCGGTTCGGCGTGGACATCATCAGCACGCCGGACGGACGCAGGACTCGTGCGCACTCGCGGACGAACTGTGGCTGATCCCACAGGTGCTCGATGACTTGAAAATTGACCACCACATCGACCGACTGGTCGGGCAGCGGCAACTCGGCGAGGTTGCCGTGGATCACCCGCACCCGCGGGTAGCGCGCCCGCACGTGCGCGACGGTGGACTCGTCGTAGTCCACGGCCGTCACCTGGCGTGCCACCCCGGCGATCAGGTCGGCGCCATAGCCCTCACCGCACCCCGCCTCGAGGACGTCGCGACCCGCGCAGCGCTGCGCCAACTGCTGGTAGACCACCTCGTGGCGGCGGAACCAGTAGTTCTCCACGTCGAGGCCCGGAATGGTGCGTTCACCGGTCAGCGGCAGGGCGGCGTCCGCGGTGGGAACGTCAGGGATGAATGCGCTCATTGCATAGGCAGGCTAACCCGTAGTGGCGGGTTCGCGAATGCTTCACTACGGGTATTCCCCGACTGAGGCGCGGCGCGGACCGCTTCCGAAGACACCGGGGGGACAGAACCTGCAGCACGACCCGCTATGGTGGGATAGCGAACCACACAAAGTTACCGGTCAGTAACATGCGGGTGCGGGGCGCACAAGACGTGACACATAGTCCTGCCGCTCGAGGCTGCAGGATTCACTCGAGGAGGACGAGCCACTCTCATGACGAACATCGTGGTCCTGATCAAGCAGGTCCCGGACACCTGGTCAGAGCGCAAACTCAAGGACGGCGACTGGACGCTGGACCGAGAGGCCGCCGACGCGGTGCTGGACGAGATCAACGAGCGCGCTGTCGAAGAAGCGCTGCTGATCCGGGAGAAGGAAGCCGCTGACGGCACCGAGGGGTCGGTCACCGTCCTGACCGCCGGTCCGGAACGGGCCACCGAGGCGATCCGCAAGGCGCTGTCCATGGGTGCCGACAAAGCGGTCCACTTGCTCGACGACGGCCTGCACGGCTCGGACGTCGTTCAGACCGGCTGGGCGCTGGCGCGCGCGCTGGGCACCATCGAGGGCACCGAGCTGGTCATCGCCGGCAATGAGGCCACCGACGGAACCGGCGGTGCGGTCCCGGCGGTCATCGCCGAGTACCTGGGTCTGCCGCAGCTCACCCACCTGCGCAAGCTGACGCTGGACGGCGACAAGATCACCGGCGAGCGCGAAACCGACGACGGTGTGTTCACCGTCGAGGCCAGCCTGCCCGCCGTCGTGAGCGTCAACGAGAAGATCAACGAGCCGCGGTTCCCGTCCTTCAAAGGCATCATGGCCGCCAAGAAGAAGGAAGTCACCAAGCTCACGCTGGCCGAGATCGGTGTCGAGGCCGATGAGGTCGGCCTCGACAACGCGGGCACCAAGGTGCTGAAGTCGACCCCCAAGCCGCCCAAGACCGCCGGTGAAAAAATCACCGATGAGGGCGAGGGCGGAAGCGACATCGCCAAATACCTGGTCGGCCAGAAGATCATCTAAAGACCTCGAACCTTTAACCGAAAGACACGGAATAACTGATGGCTGAAGTATTGGTGCTCGTCGAGCACGCCGAAGGCGCCCCCAAGAAGGTCACCTCCGAATTGATCACCGCGGCACGCGTTCTGGGTGAACCGGCCGCGGTAGTAGTGGGTAAGCCCGGGACCGCCGAGCCGCTGATCGAGGGCCTCAAGGCGGCCGGCGCCGCCAAGATCTACGTGGCCGAATCCGACACGGCGGAGAACTACCTGATCACCCCGTCCGTCGACGTCCTTGCGTCGTTGGCCGAATCCGCCAGTCCGGCAGCCGTTTTGCTGGCCGCCAACGCTGACGGCAAGGAGATCGCCGGTCGGCTCGCTGCCCGGATCGGTTCCGGTCTGCTGGTCGACGTGGTCGACGTGCAACCTGACAACAAAGCGGTGTGGTCCATCTTCGGTGGCGCGTTCACCGTGGAGGGGCAGGCCAACGGCGACACCCCGGTGATCACCCTCCGCCCGGGCGCGATCGACGCTGAGCCCGCCGAGGGCGCGGGCGAGAAGGTCGAGGTCGAGGTCCCCGAGCCGGCCGAGAACGCCACCAAGATCACCAACCGCGAGCCCGCGGTCGCGGGCGACCGTCCGGAACTGACCGAGGCCACCATCGTGGTGTCCGGTGGCCGTGGTGTCGGCAGCGCCGACAAGTTCAGCGTGGTCGAAGATCTGGCCGACTCGCTGGGCGCCGCGGTCGGCGCCTCGCGCGCTGCGGTGGACTCCGGTTACTACCCGGGTCAGTTCCAGGTGGGCCAGACCGGTAAGACGGTCTCCCCGCAGCTCTACATCGCGCTGGGTATCTCCGGGGCGATTCAGCACCGCGCCGGCATGCAGACCTCGAAGACGATCGTCGCGGTCAACAAGGACGAAGAGGCGCCGATCTTCGAGATCGCCGACTACGGCATCGTCGGCGACTTGTTCAAGGTTGCGCCGCAGCTCACCGAAGCGGTCAAGACCCGCAAGGGCTGATCAGTGGCAAGGGTTCCCGCACGCTCGCGCGTGTCGGGAGCTTTTGCATGTGCGCCTAGCCTGGTGACATGAGCGATCCGCAGCGCGAGTTGGCCAAGGTCGCCGACGGTGACGGCCACACGGCCGGCCTCGCCGCAACCGCGCTCGGCAACGGCTCGGCCGCCGCCCGGTTGCGCGCGGCGATTCTGGCGCTGGCGCACCATCGTGGGCCGGATTCCAGCATCTGCCCGTCGGACGCGGCCCGTGCCGTCGGCGGAGCGCAGTGGCGCGACCTGACCGACGACAGCCGCCGTACCGCATTGCAATTGGCGCGCGACGGCGACGTGGAAATCACCCAGCGCGGTGCGGTCGTCGATCCCGGTCAGCCGCCGCGCGGGCCCATTCGGATTCGGATCTTGCCAGCGTGACAGGCTGGGCAAGGTTTGAATTCGCGCTCGAACGTGTACAGAGTTCTGCTACTTCGGTCTAGGAAAGGCTCAATGATGAAGGCAATGGCGCCAGCCGCGATCGCGATCGCCGCCGTGTTGTTCAGTGGATGTTCGGCTTCGCAGATCATCAACACCGGTGGTGACACCAAGTGCAAGGATTTCACCACCCAGGACGAGAAGAAGCAGAACGACGAAGTCAGCAAGATGTTGAAGGACAAGAGCGGTGCCGACCCCGCCAACCTGCAAATCACCGCGACCCGGTTATCCGCGGCGACATACTGCCAGACGCTCGGCAAGCCGGACAGCAAGATCTCTGAGGCGCCGCACGGCTGATCCGAGATCGGTTGTGCTGCAGACTTACTCGTTGTCAGCCTGCAGCACAACCATCGCCCGCGCGGCCACCTGGACAGAGTGGCCCGCCGGAGTCGGTTGCGGATCCTCGAGACTGCCCGCCAGGACTGCGCTGTCGACGACAGGCGTCCAGGCTCGGCCGAACTCCTCCGGTGGCAGGGTGAATTCGATCGGCTCGTGGTGAGCGTTGAAGCACAAGAAGAAGGAATCGTCGGTCACCCGTTGCCCGCGGGCATCGAGGTCGGGGATGCCCAACCCGTTCAAGTAGACGGCCACCGACTTACCGAAGCCCGAACCCCAGTCGTCGTCCGTCATCTCGGAGCCGTCCGGTCGGAACCACGAGATGTCGAGTTGCCCCTCGGCGCCGCGTCGGCGTACTGGCAGCCCGGTGAAGAATCGGCGGCGCCGAAACACCGGATGGGCCGCCCGTAGGGCGGACACCGAACGGGTGAACTCCACCAGCTCGGTGTCGGCTTGGTCCCAGTGCACCCAGGTGATTTCGTTGTCCTGGCAGAAGCCGTTGTTGTTGCCGCCCTGGGTGCGGCCGAGTTCGTCGCCATGACAAATCATCGGGACCCCTTGCGACAGCAGCGTCGTGGCGAGGAAGTTTCGTTGCTGGCGCGCGCGCAGCGCATTGATCTCAGGATCCTCCGTCGGACCTTCGACGCCGCAATTCCACGACTGGTTGTTGCTCTCGCCGTCGTTGTTGTCTTCTCCGTTGGCTTCGTTGTGTTTCTCGTTGTAGGACACCAGGTCCAACAGCGTGAAACCGTCATGTGCAGTGACGAAGTTGATCGATGCGACCGGGCGGCGGGCAGTGGACTCGTAGAGGTCGGCCGATCCGGTCAACCGGGACGCGAACTCGCCCAGGGTTGCGGCCTCGCCGCGCCAGTAGTCGCGGACGGTGTCGCGGAACTTGCCGTTCCACTCCGTCCACTGCGGTGGGAAATTGCCGACCTGATAGCCGCCCGGCCCGACATCCCACGGCTCGGCGATCAGCTTCACCTGACTGACCACCGGATCCTGCTGCACGAGTTCGAAAAACGCTGACAGCCGGTCGACATCGTAGAATTCGCGGGCCAGCGTGGAGGCCAGGTCGAAGCGGAATCCGTCGACATGCATCTCGGTCACCCAGTACCGCAACGAGTCCATGATCAATTGCAGCGTGTGCGGATGCCCGACGTTCAGACTGTTGCCGGTTCCGGTGTAATCCATGTAGTACTGCTGGTCGTCGTCGACCAGACGGTAGTACGCGGCGTTGTCGATGCCGCGCATCGACAGGGTCGGGCCCATGTGGTTGCCCTCGGCGGTGTGGTTGTAGACCACGTCGAGGATGACTTCGATGTCCTCCTCGTGCAGTGCCCGGACCATGGTCTTGAACTCCTGCACCTGACCGCCGGGTGTGGTGCTGGAGGTGTATTTGAAGTCGGGGGCCAGGAAGCCGATTGTGTTGTAGCCCCAGTAATTTGAGAGTCCTTTTTCGACAAGGGTGGAGTCGTTGGCGAAATGGTGCACCGGCATCAACTCGATCGCGGTGACACCGAGACTCTTCAGGTGCTCGATGATCGCCGGGTGGGCGATGCCGGCGTAGGTGCCGCGCATCCGTTCGGGAATGTCGGGGTGCAGCTCGGTCAGTCCCTTGACGTGCGTCTCGTAGATGACGGTGTCGGCGTATTCGTGGCCGGGCGGGCGGTCGTTGCCCCAGTCGTAGAACGGATTGATCACCACCGACTTGGGCATGTGCGGCGCCGAGTCGTCGTCGTTGCGGCTGTCGGGCTCGCCGAAGTTGTAGCTGAACAGCGCCTGGTGCCACTCGAAGTTGCCGTCGATCGCTTTCGCGTACGGGTCGAGCAGCAGCTTGTTGGGGTTGCACCGGTGCCCGGCGGCTGGGTCATAGGGCCCATGCACCCGGTAGCCGTAGCGCTGGCCCGGTTCGACGGCGGGTAGGAAGCCGTGCCAGACGAAGCCGTCGACCTCATTGAGCGTCACTCTGGATTCGGTGCCGTCGGCGTCGAACAGGCACAGCTCGACCTTCTCGGCGACCTCGCTGAAGATCGCGAAATTCGTGCCCGACCCGTCGTAGGTCGCGCCGAGCGGATAAGCCTTGCCGGGCCACTGCTCGATGCGCGCCGTCTGAGCCGACTCAACAGTTTCCGTCACAGCGCTCACTTCCGTCAGAGGGCCGCTCAGCCGCGGCCCGACGCTGGAGATTACCCGTCGTACGCCGAGTCACACATTGTGTGAACCGGGGCACAATGAGGTGATGAATCGTTGGCCGACACCGGACACGCCCGGACCCGGACAGGAGTCGGTGTGGGACTATCCACGCCCGCCGCGGCTGGAGGAGTTCGCCGGCTCGATCACCGTCGAGTTGGGCGGTCGAACGATCGCCTCGACCACCCGCGCCTGGCGAGTGCTGGAAACCAGTCACCCGCCGACCTACTACCTGCCCCGCACTGCTTTCGCCGATGGGGTTTTGCGCCCCGCCGAGGGCGCTTCGTGGTGTGAATGGAAAGGACAGGCAACGTATTACGACCTGGTGACCGAAACGCGGGTGGCGCCGCAGGCGGCGTGGACCTATCCTCAACCCACTCGTCGCTTTACCCCATTGGCGGGTGCGATCGCCGTGATGGCCGCGGCGGTGGATCGTTGCACGGTCAACGGCGAGGCGGTAGCCCCGCAGCCGGGCGGCTTCTACGGTGGCTGGATCACAAGCTGGATTGTCGGCCCTTTCAAGGGAATTCCGGGATCGATGGGTTGGTGACGCCCGATCACGGCCCGGCAGTCGCGATTGCTTCGATACGACGCAATGCGATCGCGCAGACCGACAGGTAGGCGGCCGCCCAATAGGGAGCGGCCATGCTCGCGCGCGCGCCGCCGTCAGCCGGGTCGACCCGGTGATGGGTCGCCGGGATGCCGGCCACTCTCCACGCCCAATGCCGGCCCGGTTCGAATTCGGTGACGGTGAACGGGGCGGCGAGTCCCAATGACGTGCGCACACTACCGGTTACGCCCAGTTCCAACCGGGTGTGCGGGGGATCGAGCGAGGCCGCGCTGACCGTCGGGCCCCATTTCGGCCACGCGTCGAGATCGACGAGTACGTTCCACACCACCGACGGCGGTGCTGCGATGAATCGGTCGACGGCAAGCATCAGGGGGCGCGACCTCCCAGGTTTCGTTGTTGTTCGACCACGTCGTCGAGATCTTTGAGTCGTCGCATACCCGCCAGCGGCTGGTTCATCCGCCGGTTGTTCTCAAGGTGTTTGGCGTTGCGGTCCAAGAACCACCAGTAGCCGCCGGTGAACGGGCAGGCGCGGTCGCCGACCCGCTCGCCGGGGCGGTAACGGCAATCGCCGCAGTAGTCGCTCATCCGGTTGATGTAGGCGCCACCAGAGGTGTAGGGCTTGGTCGCCATCAACCCGCCGTCGGCGTGCTGGGACATGCCGATCACGTTGGCGACCATCACCCATTCGTAGCCGTCGACGAAGCAGCGGTGGAACCAGTCGGTCATGGCGGCGGGGTTCCAGCCGCGCTGCAGGGCGTAGTTCGACAACACCATCAGCCGGGGAATGTGATGTACCCAGCCGTGATCGCGAACTTGGCCGAGGACGTCCTTCAGACAGCGCGCGTCGACGGCGTCGGCGTCCAGCTCGGCGAACCATTTCGGCACGCGCGCGTGCGCGTCCAGCGCGTTGCGGCGGCGGTAGCCCCTGCCGAAATGCCAATAGACATGCCAAATGTAGTCGCGCCAGCCGATCAGCTGCCGGATGTAGCCTTCTACGCTGCCAATCGGTGCCGTGCCCGATCGGTAGGCGTCCTCGGCCGCGTACGCGCAGTCCAGCGGGTCGAGCAGACCCAGGTTCATCGGCGCCGACAGCAGGCTGTGCGCCATGAACCGGTCTCCGCTGAGCATGGCGTCTTCGTGAGGGCCGAAGTGCGGCAGGCGATCTCGGATGAACACCTTGAGGGCCTTTTGCGCTTCGGTTGCGGTGACGGCAAACTCGCGTGGGCCGTCGCGGCCGACGAAAGCGACTTCGCCGTCGTGTTCCCAACGGTCCAGATCTGCCCGAACCTGCTCGTCGATCTCGTCTTCGTCGGGCCGCCAGGGAGCTTTGATCCCGAGATCGCCGCAGTCGGGCGCCGGCTCGCGATTGTCGGCGTCGAAGTTCCATCGACCTTCGGCCGGTTTATCTCCGTCCATCAGCAGGTCGAACCGCCGCCGCGCATCACGGTAGAAGTTCTCCAGCTTCAGCGTCCGGTGGCCCTCGGCCCATGCACCGAATGCTTCGCGGTCGGTGCAGAATCCACGGGCCGGCAATACGTCGACATCCGTCAGTGACCGGACGAATCGGTCGGCGGCCCATGAGGTGGGCTGGCACACGCTGATCGGCTCGTCGAGTTGATCGAGCGCCTCCCGGTAAGTGCGGGTCTGCAAAAATCTCGCCTGATCACCGAGTTCGGCCGCGCGATGGCGCAACGCTGACAGCACCAGGTGCGCCTTGCGGCGGTGGTAGCGGCGCCGGGTGAATGCCGCCTTCGACTCGATCAGCAACACCGGCTGGTCGGCTTCGTCGAGAAAATGCGGCCCGAGCTGGTCGGCGAAGCACCAGCGCCGGGTGTCTGAACACATACTGTGTGCCATACCCTTGCTGCAGAATCCGAATCACCGAGCGGGTCCAGCATGGATCGAGGAGCGCGATGGCCGACGCCGTGTCAGCCCTGGGTGCCGAGAAATTCGTGTCGCTGACCACGTTCAAGAAGGATGGCTCCGCCGTCGCCACGCCGATGTGGATTGGCCGCGACGGTGACCACCTCTTCTTCTGGACGCCGGTCGACAGTTGGAAGGCCAAGCGGGCCAGAAACAATCCTCGAGTGACGCTGGTGCCGTGCAGCCGCGGGGGAAAAGTGGCCGACCACGCCACTCCGGTCGACGGTGTCGCCGAGGTGATCACCGATCCCGGGACCGTTGCGCGTCTGGCTGGGGTGATCCGCCGCAAGTACGGCGCTCGAGTTCGTCATCGTGACGTTCATCGAGCGCATTCTGGCGCGCGGAAAGAAGCCCCGCCTGATTCTGCGGGTCGCGCTGCCTAGTTGACCTGACCGCTGGACTCGTCGAATGTCGAAACCCGCGAACGAGCCGTCTGACCGCCAGGCCTGCAGGATATCGGCGTATTCGGTTGGGCTGCCGAAGAAGAAGCTGTCCCGGTTGAGCCGCGCGGTGGCCTGACCTTCGCGGTTGTAGTAACCGGGAGTGCACGATTCCCGTCGGCCGGCGATGACGGTGGAACGCTCGACGACCGTGTCGACCCAGGCTGCCTCGGCGTCCCCGGTGGCCTCCACTTCGGCGACGCCATGCTGCAGCGCCCACGCGATAACCCAGGCGATGTGCCGGGATTGGGTGTCGATGAGGTACGGAAAGTTCACTGTGAAGCCGGACTGGGCGATGCTCTCGATGAAGCAGTTCGGAAAACCGTTGACATGTAAGCCGTGCAGCGTGCGGACGCCGTCGGCCCACTTGTCGGTGAGGGTTAGCCCGTCGCGGCCGATGATGTCGAAGCCGGTGCGCTGCGAATAGCTGGTCCCGACTTCGAACCCGGTGGCGAAAATCAGGCAGTCCACCGGGTATTCGACGCCGGCCACAACCACCCCGTCAGCGGTGATCTGCTCGACGCCCAGTCCGTGGGTATCGACCAGGGTGACGTTGTGGCGGTTGAAGGCCTGCAGGTATTCGTCGTGGAAGCACGGCCGCTTGCAGTAATAGCCGTACCAGGGTTTGAGCGCCTCGGCGGTCGCGGGATCGGCGACGACGGCCTCGACCCGGGCCCGGATCTCTTCCATCTTGGCGAAGTCGGCCAGCTCGGCCGCGTTGGGGCCGCCTTCGTTGACGATCGGCATTTTCTTGGTGAGGCTGGTCCAGGCGTCGTCGACCAGATCCTCATCGGATGATCCTCCTGCAGTGAGGATTTGGAAATTCTCGATCCGCCGTTGTTGCCATCCGGGCGCCAGTGCCGCGGCCCACTCCGGTTCGGTCGGACGATTGGCCCGCACATCCACCGTCGACGGGGTCCGCTGAAAGACGAACAGTTGACCGGCCGCCTCGGCGAGCCTCGGCACACACTGGATGGCCGTTGCGCCGGTGCCGACGATTCCGACCCGCTTGTCGGACAGCGCGCACAGGTCGGTGCCGGTGTATTGGTAATCCCAGCGACTGGTGTGAAACGTATGTCCGTTGAAGTCGGTAATACCAGCAATGCCAGGCAGCTTCGGCTTCTGCAGGTAGCCGTTGGCCATCGCCACGAAGCGCGCTCGGATCTCGTCACCACGATCAGTGGCGATCACCCAGCGGGAACTCGCTGACTCCCAACGGATTTCCTTCACCTCGGTTTGCAGACACGCATCGCGGTACAAGTCGTAATGCTTGGCGATGTGTCGGCAGTGCGCCCAGATCTCGGGACCCTTGGCGTACTTTTCGGTCGGAATGTAGCCGAGCTCTTCGAGAAGCGGCATGTAGACATAAGATTCGACGTCGCAGGCGATTCCCGGATAGCGATTCCAGTACCAGGTTCCGCCGACGTCGGCGGCTTTGTCGATCAACCGGACGTTGTCGACCCCGAGCTGCCTGCACCGTGCCCCGATCAGCAGGCCGCCGAAACCGGCGCCGACGACTGCGACGTCGACCGAGTCGTTGATCGGGTCGCGGTGAAAGCCCGGGTCGGCCCATGGGTCGTCGCCGAAGTTGCTGAATGCGCCGGTGACCTCCACGTATTGCGCAATGCCGTCACTGCGTAGCCGGCGCTGCCGTTCCTCGGCATACTTGACACGCAGCGCCTCGGGATCGAATGGCCCTGCGCCGCTGCTAGAGGTCACGGCTGAACAGTCAATCAAGTTTGTGGGCCGGACGACGCCTAAATGCCGGCGATTGTTCAAATTGCCGCTGCGACATCGTCATCTAGCGTGCACGGACACGTTACGGCTCCGATGCCGTTTGGCTGAACAACAACGCAACTGTGGCGCCTATGAGCATTCAGTCAGTCCTCATACCCGCCGAGAAGCGGACGCGTTCGTCCGCCGAACCGCGCTATTCATTGTTGCTGTCGACCGACCCCGGCCATATCGAAGCCGCTCAGCGGCTACGTCACGACGTGTTCAGCAGCGAGCCGGGCTATGCCCTCGCAGCACAGAACGACGGCCTCGACGCCGACCGCTTCGACGAGCACTGCGACCACCTGCTGGTCCGCGAGGAAAACTCCGGCGAGTTGGTGGGCTGCTACCGGATGCTGTCGCCGACCGGTGCGATCGCGGCCGGAGGGCTCTACACCGCAACGGAATTCGATATCCGGGCGCTGGACTCGCTGCGACCGTCACTGGTGGAGATGGGCCGCGCGGTGGTGCGCAACGACCATCGCAGCGGGGCCGTCGTGCTGCTGATGTGGGCCGGCATCCTGGCCTACCTCGATCACTGCGACTACGACTACGTCGCCGGGTGCGTGTCGGTACCGGTCGTCGTTCACGGGGAACCAGACGGCACTCAGATCCGCGGCGTGCGTGATTTCGTCTCGCGGCGCCACGCCGCCCCGGCCGAGTACCGGGTGCGCCCGCACCGGCCGGTGATCATCGACGGAAGCCGGCTCGACGACATCACGCCGCCCGCGCGGTCGGTGATCCCGCCGCTGATGCGCGGCTACCTGCGGTTGGGGGCGCGGATCTGCGGCGAGCCGGCCCATGACCCCGACTTCGGCGTCGGCGATTTCCCGGCGCTGCTGGACAAGCGTCAAGCCGACACCCGCTACCTGCGGCGACTCCGGTCGGTATCGGCAGCCACCGAGGCAGCGGGCCGGGCGGTGTGGTGAGCACGCCAACGCCACGTGACCACGCCTGGCTCCCGAGGGCGACCTGTGACACCGACTGCATCCGTGCGGGCGGCTACCAGGCAACGCGGCGGCTGGTCGTGGCATTACGGGTCGCACGTCGGATCGCGCTGCTGATCCTGCTGGCGCCCGCGCTGCCACTGCTGGCGGCGGTACTGCCGGGCTGGTCGAAATCACGGCAGATCTACTGCCGACTGCTGTTGTGGTGCCTCGGGGTCAAGATCACCGTTTCCGGTGGTCCGATCCGCAATCTGCCCGGCGTACTGGTGGTCAGCGACCACACGTCGTGGCTGGACATTCTGACGATCGGTGCGGCACTGCCGTCCAGCCGCTGGCGGGCATCGCCGCTGTCGTTTGTGGCCCGCGCCGACGTGGCCGCCTCGACCGCGGTGCGGATGATGGCCCGCATCGTCAAGGTCATCCCGATCGAACGCGCCAAATTGCGTCAGCTCCCCGAGGTGGTGGCCACCGTCGCCGCCCGGCTGTACGCCGGCCACACGGTGGTGGCCTTCCCGGAGGGCACCACCTGGTGTGGTCTGTCGGGGCGGACCCACCAGGGGTCGGGGCCGTTCTATCCGGCCATGTTCCAGGCTGCGGTCGACACCGGCCGGCCGGTCCAGCCGCTGCGGCTGCGCTACCAGCACCGGGACGGCAGCATCTCCACCGTGCCGGCCTATATCGGTGACGACACCTTGCTGGCCTCGATCGGCCGCCTGATGGTGGCTCGCCGCACGGTGGCCAAAATCTACGTCGAATCGTTGCAGCTGCCGGGCGACGATCGGCGGGAGTTGGCCCGCCGCTGCCAGGCCGCGATCCGCGTCTCGGCGGTGCCGCACTCCGGCCACGGGCGGCGGTCGGCCGTGCTGGCGTCCTGACCACCGTTGGGGCGTCGCTATCCTAGGCAGGTCATGGTCTACCTGGATCACGCTGCCACCTCGCCGATGCACCCCGCTGCCGTCGAGGCGATGACGGCCGTCCTGAGCACCGTCGGCAATGCCTCGTCGCTGCACGCCACCGGGCGTCTCGCGCGCCGGCGGATGGAGGAAGCCCGCGAGCTGATCGCGGCCAAACTGGGTGCCCGACCGTCTGAGGTGATCTTCACCGCGGGCGGCACCGAGAGCGACAATCTCGCCGTCAAGGGCATCTATTGGGCCCGCCGCGACGCCGAGCCGCGCCACCGCCGCATCATCACCACCGAGGTGGAACACCACGCCGTGCTGGACGCGGTCAACTGGTTGGCCGAACACGAGGGCGCCGAGGTCACCTGGTTGCCGACGGGCGCCGACGGGTCGGTGTCGGCTGCGGCACTCCGCGACGCGCTGAAGTGCCACGACGACGTCGCGCTGGTGACGGTGATGTGGGCCAACAACGAGGTCGGCACGATTATGCCGATCGACGAACTCGCCGCCGTGGCCGCCGAATTCGATATCCCCATGCACAGCGACGCGGTCCAGGCGGTCGGGCAGCTGCCGGTTGACTTCGGTGCCGGCCAACTGTCCGCGGTGAGTGTGGCCGCGCACAAATTCGGTGGCCCGCCCGGTGCCGGCGCGCTGCTGCTTCGTCGCGATGTCGGCTGCACGCCGTTGTCGCACGGAGGCGGCCAAGAGCGTGACATTCGCTCTGGCACACCCGATGTCGCGGCCGCGGTCGGCATGGCCGCTGCGGTAGCGCTTGCCGTCGACGGGTTGGAGGCCAACAGCGCCCGGCTGCGACTGCTGCGCGACCGGCTGATCGACGGCGTGCTGGCCGCCGTCGACGACACCCGCCTCAACGGAGCCGTCGGCGCCCGCCGGCTGCCGGGAAACGCGCACTTCACCTTCGACGGGTGCGAGGGGGATGCACTGCTGATGTTGCTGGACGCCAACGGAATCGAATGTTCCACCGGATCGGCGTGCACTGCGGGTGTCGCGCAGCCGTCGCACGTGCTGATCGCGATGGGCGCCGACGCCGCCAGCGCCCGCGGATCGCTGCGGTTGTCCTTGGGGCACACCAGCGTCGACGCCGACGTCGACGCGGCGCTACAGGTGATACCCGGGGCCGTGGCCCGCGCCCGGCAGGCTGCCCTCGCCACCGCGGGGGCGTCCCGATGAGGGTGCTTGCGGCGATGAGTGGCGGTGTCGACTCGTCGGTCGCCGCGGCCCGAATGGTCGATGCGGGTCACGACGTCACCGGTGTCCACCTGGCTCTCGCCCACGCCCCCGGCACGCTGCGGACCGGTTCGCGCGGCTGCTGTTCCAAAGAAGACGCCGGCGACGCTCGGCGAGTCGCCGATGTCCTCGGAATTCCGTTTTATGTCTGGGATTTCGCAGACAGGTTCAAAGAAGACGTGATCGACGACTTCGTGTCGTCCTATGCGCGCGGCGAAACCCCGAATCCGTGTGTGCGCTGCAACGAGCGGATCAAGTTCTCCGCATTGGCCGCTCGCGCGCTGGCGCTGGGTTTCGACGCCGTCGCCACCGGCCACTACGCCCGGCTCTCGGACGGTCGGCTGCGCCGTGCCGTCGACGCCGACAAAGACCAGTCCTACGTACTTGCGGTGCTGACCGCCGCTCAACTGCGCCACGCCGCGTTCCCGATCGGGGACACCCCCAAGCCGCAGATTCGCGCCGAGGCGGCCCGCCGCGGCCTGTCGGTCGCCGAGAAGCCGGACAGCCACGACATCTGCTTCATCCCGTCCGGCGACACCCGTGCCTTTCTCGGTGAGCGCATCGGGGTGCGCCGCGGCCCGGTGGTCGACCAGGGCGGTGCCGTGCTGGCCACGCACGACGGCGTGCACGGTTTCACCATCGGCCAGCGCAAGGGGCTGGGCATCGCCGGTCCTGGGCCCGACGGCCGGCCCCGATACGTCACCGCGATCGATGCCGACACCGGAACCGTTCAGGTCGGCTCGGTGGCTGACCTGGAGATATCACGGCTGACCGGCCACCGGCCGGTGTTCACCGCGGGCGCTGCGCCCGAGGGGCCCATCGACTGCGCGGTGCAGGTCCGCGCGCACGGCGAAGCGGTCGACGCGCAAGCGCACCCGGCCGGCGAGGAGCTGACGGTACGACTGCGCACCCCGCTGCGGGGCGTGGCACCGGGCCAGACACTGGTGCTGTACCGGCGCGACCCACACGGCGACGAGGTGCTCGGCAGCGCAACCATCGCCGAGGCGTCGTAGCTCCCTTGCCGGGCTATCCGGGCAGGTTGGCGGCGATGTTGGACATCACGATCGTCGACACCGAGTCCGCGAAGCCGCAATAGGTGACCTCGATCAACACCACCGACTTTTGCAGGTAGTCGCGCCCGCAGTCGCCGGGCCTGGTCTGCAGCGACCGGTCGTCGGCCTTCCAGGCGCCGACGAGTCCCAGCCCGGCTGAGCTGTCGGCGCAGCGACGAACCGTCGTCGTCAACGCGCCGAACGCGTGCCGAGCGGTGTCGATGTCGCGATAGGCCGCCGCACCTTCCGAGATCAGGGCGCCGTGCGGGGGGTCTTGAAATGTGGTCTTGTGGAACGCCTCGATGTCAGGCCCGAAGGTCGCGGTGTCGGCGAACACGAAGCGGCACTCCGGCGGCGCAGTACCGGCGAGCGTGTCGATGTCGACCGGGGATGTGGCATCCATCGACGGGATGATCGTCAGATGCTCGTCGCCGCCCGTGATCGCCTGCATCCGCGCCTGATCGAGCAGCACCCGTTCGACGTCGACACCGGAAAGGTTTGCGGCGGCGCCGAATTCCGCAGCGACGGTGCCGTCGACCACGCGGGTGCAAGCCGCGGCCAGCAGGGCCGCGGCACACAGCATCAGCCGTCGCGTCGCCATCGTGATCTGAGCGTAATCGCCCTGACCTGCCCTGGCACCACGCGCCGAAAACGGGATCGAATACGGTTCTCCGGTGAGCGTTTTCGCAACCGGCACAGGTATCGGGTCATGGCCCGGTACGGCCGCGCGGCCGGCGGCCGAAGTCGTCGTCGGCGAGTTGGGTGCTGCGATGGCGCATCTGGTCGAGCTGCCTGCCAGGGGAGTGGGCGCCGACATCATCGGGCGAGCCGGCGCACTGCTGATCGACATCGCCATCGACACCGTGCCGCGCGGCTACCGGCTGACGGCCCGGCCCGGCGCGGTCACCCGGCGGTCGATCAGCCTGCTCGCCGAGGACATCGACGCCCTCGAGGAGGCCTGGGAGCTTGCGGGGCTGCGGGGCAGCGGGCGACCGGTCAAGGTGCAGGCACCCGGGCCGATCACGCTGGCCGCGGAACTCGAGCTGTCCAACGGGCACCGGGCGATCACCGATCTGGGGGCGTTGCACGACATCGCCGCCTCGCTGGCCGAGGGGGTCGCCACCCACCGGGCGTCGGTGTCTCGTCGACTCGATTCGCCGGTGGTCGTGCAGTTCGACGAGCCGTCGCTGCCCGCCGCCGTCGCAGGTCGCCTCGCCGGTGTGACTTCGCTGAGCGCGGTAGCCGCCGTCGAGGAGACGCTGGCTACCACGATGCTCGACATCTGCGCGGCCGCCGCCGGCTCCGAGGTGATGGTGCACAGCTGCGCCTCCTCGATTCCGTGGAAAGTTCTGCGGGACAGCACGATCAGCGCGGTCGCCGTCGACGCCGGAACGTTGCGGGCGGCTGATCTGGATGCCGTCGCAGAATTCGTCGAATCGGGACGCGTCGTCATGCTGGGTGTGGTGGCGTCCAGCGCACCGGCTCTCCGGCCCGCGCTGGAAGAGGTCGCGGCCAGCGCCGCGGCCATCACCGATCGACTCGGATTCGGTCGGTCGGTGCTGCGGGAGAGCATCGGCGTCTCCCCGGCATGTGGGTTGGCCGCGGCGACTCCGGACTGGGCCCGCACCGCCATCGGACTGGTCCGTCGCGTCGCCGACGCTTTCGCCGACGATCCCGAGGCCGTCTAGAAAGGCAACCAAAAGGTTGCATATCGCGGACCGACATGCTTGGCTGATAGGCAACCAGGAGGTTGCATATGGGTACGGATCGTATCGAGAAGCAGGTGGTGCTGCGCGCGCCGTTGGACCGGGTTTGGCGGGCAATCAGCGACTCACGCGAGTTCGGCTTGTGGTTCGGTGTCCGCGTCGACGGGCCGTTCGTCGCCGGGAAGTCGGTGACCGCGACGGTCACGGGAACCACCGTTGACGACGAGGTCGCGGAGATGCAGCGCCCACACGCCGGGGCGAGGGCGACGTGGCAGGTCGTCGCGGTGGAACCGCCACGCCGGTTCGCCTACCGCTGGCACCCCTTCGCGGTCGAGGCCAACGTCGACTACGACGCCGAACCCACCACCCTCGTCGAGTTCACCTTGACCGAGACACCGGATGGCGTGCTGCTCAGCATCGTCGAGTCCGGGTTCGACGCCATCCCCGAAACGCGTCGCGCTGATGCGTTCGAGGCGAACAGCGAAGGCTGGTCCAAGCAAACCGAGCTGGTGCGCAGATACCTGTCGGTGGGGCAGTCGGTGTGACCGCCGCGCTCGCCGCAGCGCCGCTGTTCGACGCGCTCGGAGACCCTAATCGGTTACGCATCGTGACCCGGTTGTGCGATGGCGGCCCGAGTTCGACTTCCCAAGTCACGCAGACGGTTTCGATCACACGCCAAGCGGCCACCAAACACCTGAGGCTGCTGGAGGCGGCAGGGTTGGTGGTCAGCAGCCGGCGCGGGCGCGAACGCATCTGGACGCTGCAGACTCAGCCCCTCGTACAAGCGGGTGACTACCTCGATCAGCTGTCACGTCGGTGGGACGCCGCAGTCGATCGGCTGCGCGCCTTCGTCGAAGACTGAGCCCCGCCTGCCCTGAGGCGGCTAGCGTTGCACGATGGCTACCGCCCCACCCGACGTTCAAGAAATGCTCGATGAATACGCGCTGCGAAAGCTCGTGCACGGCTACTGTCGCGCGGTGGATCGCGGCGACCTTGCGACCCTGCGCGGTCTCTATCACCACGACGCCGAAGACAGCCACGGATCGTTCTCCTCGGGCTCGGTCGATACCTTCCTGCGCACCCTTGCCGAGGCCCGGCCCTATGTGCGCTCGATGCAACACCACATCACCACAACCAACTTCGCCATCAGTGGTGACACCGCGGAGGGGGAGATTTACAGCATCGCGACGCACTCGTTCGCCGCACGCAATGGCGAAACCGAGGTCGTGGTGGGCGGGCGCTATCTGGACAGGTATGAAAAGCGGGACGGCACATGGAAATTCACGACGCGATGCATCGTCACCGACTGGGCGCATGTCAATGATCCGTCCACGGTCGACATGAGCCATCCGATGACCCGGGACACTCCTCGCGGCCGTCCCGGGCCAGACGATCCGTCCCACGAATTCTTTTCGCTGCTGGGGTCGCCACGACAGGCTTAGTTCTGGGCCGCTGGCCATTTCGTCCGCGACGCCGCTGCGGGAACTCCTATAAGCTGGCGGTCTCTGGGGAGGGGACGAGGGATGAACATGTTTCGCAGGACTGAAACCGGGCGTCAGCGGGCCGTACTGGCGAGTTGGCTCGCGGTGATCGGGCTGGCCGCCGCGGCGTTCGTCGTCCGAAGCCCCGTGATGCCGTACGCGCACGGGACGGCCGCGAGCGCACTGCCGGCACCGACCGTCGACGAGCCGGCGACCGGGGGGCCCAAGTCGGAGACCGCCGTTCTGGCCGGTGGCTGCTTCTGGGGTGTGCAGGGCGTTTTCCAGCACGTCAAAGGGGTTTCGTCGGCGCAATCCGGATACGCGGGCGGAGACGCGGCAACCGCCAATTACGACACCGTGAGCACCGAGACCACCGGGCACGCCGAGTCGGTACGCATCACCTACGACCCGACTCAGATCACTTACGGTCAGTTGTTGCGGGTATTTTTCGGCGTCGTCCAAGATCCGACCGAACTCAACTACCAGGGTCCCGACGTGGGCCCGTCCTACCGTTCGGTGGTCTTCGCTCAGAACGACAGCCAGCAGAAGATCGCCAACGCCTACATCGCGCAGCTGAACCAGGCGGGCGCGTTCCCGTCGCCGATCGTCACGACCGTGACGCCGGGGGCGAATTTCTACCCGGCCGAGGCCTACCACCAGGACTACCTCAGCCTGCACCCGAACAACCCGTACATCGTCGCCAACGACCTGCCCAAGCTGGGCGCGCTGCGGTCGGACTTCCCGGAGCTGTACCGCGACTAGCCGTTCCTGAGCTGTCGGCCGCCTCCGATAGCCTGCCAAGGTGAGCTCACCAGAGGCTGATCCGCCGGTGGCTGATCCCATCGGGCCCGAGGTACGTCGTTCGTGGGGCGAACTGGCCGACGAGGTGCGTGAACATCAGTTCCGCTACTACGTGCGTGACGCGCCGGTCATCTCCGACGCGGACTTCGACACGCTGCTGCGCCGTCTTGCCGCGCTCGAGGACGAGTATCCCGAGTTGCGCACACCGGACTCACCGACCCAGCTCGTCGGCGGCGCCGGCTTTGCCACCGATTTCACCTCGGCCGAACATCTGGAACGGATGTTGTCGCTGGACAACGTATTCAGCGCCGAGGAATTCGACCTGTGGTCCGGCCGTGTCCGAGGCGAAGTCGGAGCGGACGTGCCCTATCTGTGCGAATCAAAATGGGGGGAGGTGATGGAGCTGTGGGGTTTTTGGGTGTAGGATGAGAATAATAGGGTGAGTGGGTAGTGTGATTTGCAGAACAGCCAGCAGAAGATCGCCAAGCCTACATCGCGCAGCTGAACCAGGCGGGCGCGTTCCTCGCCGATCGTCACCACCGTGACGCGGGAGCGATTTCTACCCGCCGAGGCTATCACCAGGACTACTCAGCCTGCACCGAACAACGCTACATCGTTGCCAACGACCTGCCCAAGCTGGGCGCGCTACGGGCGGACTTTCCGGAGCTGTACGCGACTAGCGTTTAAGCTGTCGGCGACCTCCGATAGCCTGCCAAGGTGAGTTCACCAGAGGCCGACCCCGTTCCGGGCCCGAGGTGCGTCGCTCGTGGGGGAACTGGCCGACGAGGTGCGTGAACACCAGTTTCGCTACTACGTGCGTGACGCGCCGGTCATCTCCGACGCGGACTTCGACACGCTGCTGCGCCGCCTGGCCGCGCTCGAGGACGAGCATCCCGAGTTGCGCACACCGGACTCACCGACCCAACTCGTCGGCGGCGCCGGCTTCGCCACGGATTTCACCTCTGCCGAACATCTGGAGCGGATGCTGTCGCTGGACAACGTGTTCAGCGCCGAGGAATTCGACCTGTGGTCCGGTCGTGTTCGAGGCGAAGTCGGCGCGGACGTGCCGTATCTGTGGAGCTCAAAATCGACGGCGTGGCTTTGGCTTTGGTGTACCGAAACGGCCGGTTGGTTCGGGCCGCGACCCGTGGCGACGGGCGCACCGGCGAAGACGTCACGCTCAACGCACGCAGCATCGACGACGTGCCCGAGCGGCTGACGCCCAGCGACGATCATCCGGTGCCCGACGTGCTCGAGGTGCGCGGCGAGGTGTTCTTCCGGCTCGCCGATTTCGAGGCGCTCAATGCCGCCCTCGTCGAGGACGGCAAGACGCCGTTCGCCAACCCCCGCAACAGCGCGGCGGGCTCGTTGCGGCAAAAGGACCCGGCCGTCACGGCCCGTCGCAAGCTCCGGATGATCTGCCACGGGCTGGGGCGCGTGGAGGGCTACCGGCCGGACACCCTGCACGACGCCTACCTCGCGCTGGCCGCGTGGGGACTGCCGGTCTCCGACCACACCACCCGGGTGGAGAACGCGGGCGGCGCCCTGGAGCGGATCGCCTACTGGGGCGAGCACCGACACGACGTGGATCACGAAATCGACGGTGTGGTAGTCAAAGTCGACGACGTGATGCTGCAGCGCAGGCTCGGCTCGACCTCGCGTGCGCCGCGATGGGCGATCGCGTACAAATACCCGCCGCAGGAAGTTCAGACCGAATTGCTCGACATCCGGGTCAACGTCGGCCGGACCGGGCGGGTCACGCCGTTCGCGTTCATGACGCCGGTCACCGTCTCCGGATCGACGGTCGGCCTGGCCACCCTGCACAACGCCGCCGAGGTCAAACGCAAGGGCGTGCTGATCGGCGACACCGTGGTCATCCGCAAAGCCGGTGACGTGATCCCCGAGGTACTCGGTCCCGTCGTCGACCTGCGTGACGGCTCCGAGCGCGAATTCGTCATGCCCACAACGTGTCCCGAGTGTGGCACGACGCTGGCCCCGGCGAAGGAGGGCGACGCCGACATTCGCTGTCCCAATTCCCGTTCCTGCCCGGCGCAGCTGCGGGAACGGGTGTTCCATGTGGCCGGGCGCGGGGCGTTCGATATCGAGGGACTCGGCTACGAGGCGGCGACGGCGCTGCTGAAAGCGCAGGTGATCGACGACGAGGGTGATCTGTTCGGCCTGACCGAGGACGAGTTGTTGCGCACGGAATTGTTCACCACCAAGGCCGGTACGTTGTCCGCCAACGGCAAACGCCTGCTGGCCAACTTGGACACCGCCAAGAAGCAGCCGCTGTGGCGGGTATTGGTGGCCTTGTCCATTCGTCACGTCGGACCCACGGCGGCGCGGGCGTTGGCCACCGAGTTCGGCAACTTGGATGCGATCACCTCGGCGTCCACGGAACAACTCGCCGCGGTAGAGGGCGTCGGCCCGACCATCGCCGACGCGGTGACCGAATGGTTCACCGTGGACTGGCATCGCCAGATCGTCGACAAGTGGCGATCGGCCGGCGTGCGGATGGCCGACGAGCGCGACGCCAGCGTGCCGCGCACGCTGGAGGGCGTGACGATCGTGGTCACCGGGTCGTTGCCCGGCTTCTCGCGCGACGACGCCAAAGAGGCGATCCTGACCCGCGGCGGCAAAGCGGCCGGTTCGGTGTCGAAGAAGACCGACTACGTGGTGGCCGGCGACGCTCCCGGCTCGAAGTACGACAAAGCCGTCGAGCTCGGCGTGCCCATCCTCGACGAGGACGGGTTCCGAAAGCTGTTGGCAGAGGGGCCTTCTGAGTCAGGGGAGTAGCGGCAACCGCCACAGTGGGGTCTTCGGTTCCAGCAGCCACATTCGGACCACGGTGAACCTGATCAGTCGCAGCGCGCCGGTGATCAGGATGGCGGCCAGCGGGAGATCGCCCAGCGCCGCGGTCAGGATCGCGATCCGAAAGTCGTTGGCGCCGGCCGTCATCAGGTCGAACCAGGCATCGCAGATCAACAGCACGCCCGTCGCGAACGCGGTCAACAGCATCACCTGCCGCCGCAGCATTCCGAACACGACCGTGGCCGCCATCAGGCCAAGCAGTAACAGGTCGAATCCGACCCAGGTGGCCGTCCAGTCGTGCACCAGGTAATCGTCGGGCAACGCGAAAGCCAGGTACACGATCCATGGAATGAGCACCAACGTTCCGCTGGTCATGACCCCTAGCCAGCCCCACCGGATCCGGTGCGCTTCGGCGACCGGCAGAAGCTCGGACAGCGGGCGCTCGAGGCGTTGGATCAACTGTCGCCGCTCGGCGGGGGACAGCGCGGCGATCTGGGCGTCGGATAGCGGGCTCACAGCTCCATGAGTACCCCGTCTGCCGGAATCCTCAGTGCAGCAGGGTGGCGACGATCCCGGCCAGGTACCCGAGCCGGGCCACCTCCGACGGTCGGAACGCCGGGCCACCGGGCCTGCCGAGCACCACCGAGGTGTTCGGGGTGCCCAGCGGAGCCGCGATCAGCGTGGTGTCCATCTCCCGCCAGACCTGCGGCACCCAATCCTCGGTGGCGTCCAACGCGATGGCGTGCTCGATCGGCATCCACGGCGCGGCGGTCAAGCGCGTCTCCGGCGCGCCGGGACTGCCCGCAACCCGCTCGAACTCGTCGGCGGATTTGCTCAGCACCGTGCACCAGTTGACCCGCAGCACCTGCGGCGCCTCGTCGACCAGCACCTGCAGCTTGGCGGCGGTGTTGCCCGCGGCGGCGACGTGGTCGATCAGCGCCAACTCGCGATGGGCGTCCAGCAGTCCGGTGTGCGGCCGCAGGCTGTCCACCCGGACACCCTGCAGCGCTTCGGCCGCCGTGATCAGTGTGTCCGGCATGCCGCCCGGTGGTAGTTCGACGACGAGATCGTCGATGGCGTAGTCGGGTCCGCGCTCGACGACATCCAGCGAAAGGATGTCAGCGCCTACCGATCCCAGGGCCACGGCCAGCGAGCCGAGGCTTCCCGGTCGGTCGGCGAGTTGAACTCGCAGCAGATACGACGACACGCGGCCACTGTGTCACAGTGCTGCGCCCTCGGCATGTCGGCGGGTGGCCGTGCGTTCACCCGTTGTCACAGTCGGTGCCGAGCGTGCTGGCAGCGGCCCGGCGCGGGCCGCATCGTCACCCGGCTAGGTCTGGGGGCCGGGTTCCTCAGCGGCCCGGCGCGGGCCGCATCGTCACCCGGCTAGGTCTGGGGGCCGTGTTCCTCAGCGGCCCGGCGCGGGCCGCATCGTCACCCGGCTAGGCTTTCCAGCCGTGTCCCAGATCTCCCGCGACGAGGTAGCCCATCTGGCCAAGCTGGCCCGGCTGGCGCTCACCGACGACGAGCTGAACAGCTACGCCGGCCAGCTCGACGCCATCCTGACCCACGTCGGTCAGATCCAGGCCGTGGACGTCGCCGGCGTCGAACCAACGGACAACCCGCTCAAAGCGGTCAACGTCACCCGCCCGGACCAGGTCGCGCCATGCCTGACCCAGCAGGAGGCGCTCGCCGCCGCGCCCGAAGCCCTCGACGGCCGCTTCGCGGTTCCGCAGATTCTCGGAGAAGCGGAATGACCGACATCATTCGGCAGGATGCCGCCACGCTGGCCGCGAAGATCGCCGCCAAGGAGCTGTCCTCAACCGAAGTCACCCAGGCGTTCCTGGATCAGATCGCGGCGACCGATGAACGGTATAGAGCATTCCTGCACGTCGCGGCCGACGCGGCGCTGTCGGCAGCCGCCGCCACGGACAAAGCGTTCGCCGCCGGTGAACAGCCGGCATCGGCCCTCGCAGGCGTCCCGCTCGCCCTCAAAGACGTCTTCACCAGCGTCGACATGCCGACCACCTGCGGGTCGAAGATCCTCGAAGGCTGGCGTTCGCCGTACGACGCCACCGTCACCGCGCGACTGCGCGCCGCCGGCATCCCGATCCTGGGCAAGACCAACATGGACGAGTTCGCGATGGGCTCGTCGACGGAGAATTCGGCCTACGGGCCGACCCGTAATCCGTGGAACACCGACCGGGTGCCCGGCGGATCGGGAGGCGGTAGCGCCGCCGCGCTCGCGGCGTTCCAGGCGCCCCTGGCCATCGGCACCGACACCGGCGGATCGATCCGCCAACCGGCCGCGCTGACCGCGACCGTCGGGGTCAAACCTACCTACGGCACGGTGTCGCGCTACGGCCTGGTGGCCTGCGCGTCGTCGCTCGACCAAGGCGGACCCTGCGCACGCACGGTGCTGGACACCGCGCTGCTGCATCAGGTGATCGCCGGACACGACCCGCGCGACTCGACCTCACTTCAGGCTGACGTACCCGACGTCGTCGGCGCCGCGAAGCTCGGCGCCGCAGGCGATCTCAGCGGCGTGCGCGTCGGCGTGGTCCGGCAGCTGCGCGGCGAGGGTTACCAGCCCGGCGTGCTGACGTCGTTCAACAAAGCTGTCGATCAGCTGACCGCGCTCGGCGCCGACGTGTCCGAAGTCGACTGTCCCCATTTCGATCACGCGTTGGCCGCCTACTATCTGATCCTGCCGTCGGAGGTGTCGAGTAACCTGGCCCGCTTCGACGCGATGCGCTACGGACTACGCGTCGGCGACGACGGCACCCACAGCGCCGAGGAAGTGATGGCGTTGACCCGCGCGGCCGGTTTCGGACCAGAAGTCAAGCGCCGCATCATGATCGGCACGTACGCGCTGTCGGCCGGGTACTACGACGCTTACTACAACCAAGCTCAGAAAGTGCGCACCCTGATCGCGCGTGACCTCGACACCGCCTACCAGTCGGTCGACGTGCTGGTGTCGCCGACGACGCCGACGACGGCGTTCCCGTTGGGGGAGAAGGTCGACGATCCGTTGGCGATGTATCTGTTCGACCTGTGCACGCTGCCGCTCAATCTGGCCGGGCATTGCGGAATGTCGGTGCCGTCGGGGTTGTCCGACGACGACAACCTGCCGGTCGGCCTGCAGATCATGGCTCCAGCGCTGGCCGACGACCGGATCTATCGGGTGGGCGCTGCGTATGAGGCCGCCCGGGGAGTCCTGCCCGCAGCGATCTAGTCGCGAGCCGACCCCGGTATTGCTGTCCGGCTTCTCCCCGGGCTGTTCCGCCCGGAATCGTCGCCCGGACGGATCCGCTGCTCGGACCGCGTCCGCGGGGCAAGATGAGGGCATGCGGATCGGAATTCTCACCGGTGGCGGTGACTGTCCTGGGCTGAACGCCGTCATTCGGGCGGTGGTGCGCACCTGCGATTCCCGGTACGGGTCGTCGGTGGTCGGATTTCAGGATGGCTGGCGAGGACTGCTGGAGAACCGGCGAATCCAGCTCGCCAACGACGACCGCAACGACCGTCTGCTGGCCAAGGGCGGGACGGTGTTGGGCACCGCCCGCGTCAATCCGGACCTGCTGCGGGCCGGACTGGAGCAGGTCAAGCAGACGCTGGATGACAACGGCATCGACGTGCTCATCCCGATCGGCGGCGAGGGCACGCTGACCGCCGCGCACTGGCTGTCCGAAGAGAACGTGCCCGTCGTCGGGGTGCCGAAGACCATCGACAACGACATCGATTGCACCGACGTGACTTTCGGCCACGACACCGCGTTAATGGTAGCCACCGACGCCATCGACCGGTTGCACAGCACGGCCGAGTCGCATCAGCGGGTGATGCTGGTCGAGGTGATGGGCCGCCACGCGGGCTGGATTGCGCTCAACTCCGGGTTGGCCTCTGGCGCGCACATGACTCTGATTCCCGAGCAGCCCTTCGACATCGACGAGGTGTGCCGTCTGGTCAAGCGGCGTTTTCAGCGCGGCGATTCGCACTTCATCTGTGTCGTCGCCGAGGGTGCAAAGCCGGCCGAAGGCTCGATGAAGCTGGCCCAAGGCGGCACCGACGAGTTCGGTCATGAGCGGTTCACCGGCGTCGCCGCGCAACTGGCCATCGAAGTGGAAAAGCGGATCAACAAAGACGTCCGGGTGACCGTCCTCGGCCATGTGCAGCGTGGTGGCACACCGACCGCCTACGACCGCGTGCTGGCGACTCGATTCGGCGTCAACGCGGCCGACGCCGCACACGCCGGTGAGTACGGACAGATGGTGTCGCTGCGCGGCCAGGACATCGGCCGGGTGCCGCTGGCCGATGCGGTTCGTCAACTCAAGCTCGTTCCGCAGAGCCGTTACGACGACGCGGCAGCCTTCTTCGGCTAGCACTGCGGCGACTTCGAATCACCGAGCCGCGCACGAAAATACCCGTTACGTAACGGCTGGCTGTAGGCTTCGACCCTGTGATAGGGCTTCTGAACTGCAGTTTGTGCGGCATCGGCTTTCGCGGCCGATCCGACGCGATCTACTGCTCGTCGGCCTGTCGACAGAAGGCGCACCGGGGACGCGCAGCCCGTCGCATCGCGGCGCTGGCCGAGCAACACCGCCCCGCACCGCCCGTACGCCGGACATTTGCGCGGTCTGATGTCGCCGACACCATCAGACGCGCTCAGCTCGAACAGCGTCGAGCTCGCGAACTGTGTCGCACAGCGGCCGCCACCCAACGCCAGATACTGGCCGCGCAGCGGCGCGCGGTGGGCGAACGCATGCTACGAGCCGATCCTGCAGGTCGCCGGTAATGGCGTCCGAGCTGGAGGACCACGCAGCTGAGCTCGAGGAGGCGCTGTCGGGTGCACCGCAGCGCGTCGGGTGGTTCCGCTTCTACTTCGACGACCAGCGCTGGGAGTGGTCGGAACAGGTGCAGCGCATGCACGGCTACGAGCCGGGCACTGTGACGCCGACGACGGAACTTGTGCTGGATCACAAACATCCCAGCGACCGGCGCGAAGTCAAGAAGACCATCGACGACATGCTGATCTCCCGCCGCCCGTTCAGTACCCGGCACCGCATCATCGACACCCACGGCACCGTTCACCAGGTGGTGGTGGTCGGCGATCACCTCAACGATGACGAAGGTGCGGTCATCGGCACCCACGGCTACTACGTGGACATCACGCCGACGGCTGACCGAGCCCGCGAGGAGGTCATCACCGCCCGGGTCGCAGAGATTACCGAGAATCGCGCGGTGATCGAGCAGGCCAAAGGAATGCTGATGCTGGTCTACGGATTGGACGAGGACGCCGCGTTCGACCTGTTGCGCTGGCGCTCTCAATCGGGCAACGTCAAGCTGCGACGACTGGCGGAGATCGTCCTCGAAAGCTTCCGAAACGCCCGCGACGAGGCCATCACCTCCCGATCGGCGTTCGACCACGCGCTGCTGAGTGGCGGTACGGCTCAGACTGGCGATGGCGCGGGTTCCCCGGCGGCCAATTAGGATCGTCGCCATGACTTCTTTGGCGAGCGTTCCCAGTGCTCCCGGGGGTGAGTTGCTCGACTACGACGACGTGCTCGCACGTTACGAGCCGGTACTCGGCTTGGAGGTGCACGTCGAATTGTCGACCGCCACCAAGATGTTCTGCGGCTGCGCCAACGAGTTCGGCGCCGAGCCCAACACCCAGGTGTGCCCGGTATGCCTCGGGCTGCCCGGTTCGCTGCCCGTGCTCAACGAGGCCGCGGTCGAGTCGGCGATCCGGATCGGACTGGCGCTCAATTGCGATATCGCGCCGTGGGGCCGGTTCGCCCGGAAGAACTACTTTTATCCGGACCAGCCGAAGAACTACCAGATCTCGCAGTACGACGAGCCGATCGCGATCAACGGCTACCTCGATGTGCCGCTCGACGACGGCAGCACCTGGCGAATCGACATCGAGCGCGCCCATATGGAAGAAGACACCGGCAAGCTGACGCACCTGGGCAGCGACACCGGCAGGATCGCCGGGGCAACAACATCACTGGCCGACTTCAACCGGGCCGGCGTGCCGCTGATCGAGATCGTCACCAGGCCCATCGAAGGCACCGGCGAGCGGGCGCCGGAGATCGCCCGCGCCTACGTCACTGCGCTGCGGGACCTGCTGCGCGCATTGGGAGTCTCCGACGTGCGGATGGACCAGGGTTCGATGCGCTGCGACTCCAACGTGTCGTTGAAACCGATCGGTGCCACCGAGTTCGGCACGCGCAGCGAGACCAAGAATGTCAACTCTCTCAAAAGCGTCGAGGTCGCCGTCCGCTACGAGATGCGGCGCCAGGGCGCTGTTCTGGCCTCGGGTGGCCGGGTCATCCAGGAAACAAGGCACTTTCACGAGGACGGCTACACCAGCTCGGGTCGCACCAAGGAAACCGCAGAGGACTATCGGTACTTTCCCGAGCCCGACTTGGAGCCCGTCGCGCCGGACAGCGAGCTCGTCGAGCGGCTGCGCCAGACCATTCCCGAGCTTCCGTGGTTGCGCCGCAAGCGGATTCAGCAAGACTGGGGTATCTCCGACGAGGTGATGCGCGACCTTGTCAACGCCGGTGCTGTCGATCTGGTCATCGCAACCGTGGACGAGGGCGCATCCAGTGATCAAGCGAAGGCCTGGTGGGGCAACTTCCTGGTGCAAAAGGCCAACGAGGCCGGCATCGAACTGGATCAATTACCTATCACCCCAGCGCAAGTGGCCGCGGTCGCGGCGCTGGTCGATGACGGCAAGCTCACCACCAAGATGGCCCGCCAGGTCGTCGAGGGCGTCTTGGCCGGCGAGGGTGAACCCGACCAGGTGATGGCAGCTCGCGGATTGGCCGTGGTGCGCGACGATTCGCTGATCCAGGCTGCGGTAGACGAAGCGCTGGCCGCCAATCCCGATGTGGCCGAGAAGATTCGCGGCGGCAAAGTACAGGCCGCCGGCGCGATCGTCGGCGCCGTGATGAAGGCGACCAAGGGGCAGGCCGATGCGGCGCAGGTGCGCGAACTGGTGCTGGCCGCCTGCAGTTAGTTGAACAACGTCGTCAGGTCGGTGAACAAATGGGCCAGGGGCTGACCGACGCCGTCCCAACCGATCGACTCGGCGATCGCCTGGTCCTGCAGGAACAACGACGCGATCGGTCCGACCGCGGTGGCGGGAACATCGAGTGACGCGCACACAATGCTGCAATCGCCCAGCGAATCAGTGATGCCGATGCCGTCGATCAGCGAGCCGGCCGGGCTGAGCAGCCCTCCCAGATCGACGAACAGCTTGGTGTCGATGTCCTGGGTGCTGACCCCGAAATCGGTGAGCAACGAGTCCAGATTGATGTCGCCATAGCCGTTGAGGAAGGCGTTGGTGACGTTGGCAGGCAGGTCGGCCAGGTCGTTGAAGGCGGTCGTGTAGTCGGGGCTGGCGCCGCCGAGTGCGGCCGTGATGGCGGCGATGTCGTCGTTGAGCTGGAGAATCGGGCTCAGCGTCGTTCCGAAGCTGCCCCAGAGGATTCCGCTCAACGGTGAGCCCGAGAACGGGAGGTAGGCCTCGACTTGCGCCGCCTGGTCGGCACCGACCAGCAGGGGCAGCACAGGAATGTTGACCGTCGTGATCGCGAGGTTGACGTTGAGCCCGTGGGCCAGGATGTCGAGAAGGTCGTCTTTGCCAGGCAGCGGGATGTCGGCGAGTTGGATCCCTACGGCGCTGATGCCGATCTCGCTCTGCGTCGGATCCAGCGAGCTGTAGATGTAGGGCTCGGGGTCGGTGGGTACGAACGGGCTGGTGGCTGCGTTGTACGCCAAGCCGAGATCGGTCTCGAAGTTCCGGCTGCCGTCCAGGTAAGCGGGCACGTTGGCGGCGAATTGCTGGATGTCGGCGAACGCCGCCGGTGAGAGGTGGTCGTAGATATCCGCGCCGTTGGCAAACGCGGTCTGCAGCACCTGATCCCAGGACACGTCGCCGGACACGAGCTGCACGGCGCGGGTCTGCGCAGCGGGAAGGTGGGCTGTCGGAGGAACCGTCGGCGCCGCGACCACGCTCGCAGCCAGCGCGGCGACGGCGAATCCTGCGGTGGCCCAAGGGCGTGCGGCGATGTCCATGTCTCTCCTGCGCGTTGGCCTCCGACAAGCAGCTAAATATTAACTGAGATCCCGCTGAGGATCGCATTAACGCCCGAGTTGCCCCTGGGTATGGTGGTCAGCGATGACGAGCATCGGTGATCGGCTTCGCGAACAGACGGTAGACACCGTGCTCGGCCGAATTCGGCTGCAAATCGGCGGATCTGGCTCGCCGATCGTCTTCTGGCCGAGCCTGCTGATGACCGGCGATATGTGGCACGGCGTGGCCGCCGACCTCATCGCACACCGACAGGTGATCCTCGTCGATCCGCCCGGACAGGGCGGCAGCCAGCCGCTGACCGACCTCTTCAGCTTCGACGACTGCGCTCGGTGTGTGACCGACATTCTCGACGCACTCGGCCTCGAGAAGGCCCACTTCGTCGGCAACTCCTGGGGCGGCATGATCGGCGCGACCTTCGCCGCCCTGTACCCCGAACGGATCGGGGGAGCGGTGCTGATGAACTGCACCGCTGGGCGCGCGAGCCTCCGCCAGAAACTCGAGTTCGCCGTGCTGCTTCGGGTGGCCGAGTGGACCGGCGGGATCGGATCGCTGCTCAATCGGTCTGTGCTGAAAGCCTTTCTGGGTCCGACCACCATGCGGGACCGTCCCGAGGTGGTGGCGCACGTGACTGCCACGGTGAAGTCGGTCAACATCGCGTCCGCTTCGTGGGCAGTCAAGAGTGTGGTGCCGCGCCGGCCCGACCAGCGGGCACTGCTGGGCCGCATACGAACGCCGGTGATGGTGGTCGGCGGCGCCGAGGATGCGACGTTCCCACCCGGCGACGCCATCGACATGGCCAAGGCCATCCCCAGCGCATCCGTTCAGGTGCTAGACGGGGTGGCTCACCTCGCCGGCCTGGAGAATCCGCCTCTGGTGAGCGCCCTGGTCGAACGGTTCTTGTTCAACGGTAGCGAAAGCGACACTGCCGCAACATAACCCCGAGTCAGGTTTTGTCGTCGTTGGCCCGCGGGAAGCCGCCGCCCTGCGGGAACAGCGGGAACACCACATCATCCAACTTCTCGGCGTCGCCGCTGGTCTTGTTGGTGGTCGCGCCCCAGATGTTGCCGTCCGGCGACATCCGTAGGGCCCACGCGTGTCCGTGCGTGTCCTGGCGGACGACGTCTGGTGGACCGGTGACAGCGCCGGTGCCCTGCGCGAGGTGGACCGCCACTGTTTGCTTGGTGTTGACCAGGTTGACCAGCACGGTGCCGTCCAACGCCGAGCAGCCGCCGACCCCGGGCCGGTCCGGCCACGTCCAGACCGTGGAAACCTTGGAGTCTTTGGTGATTCGCTGCAGCCGGTCGGAGGTGGGCGTCCGGTCGACAATGAAGAGCGAGCCGTCGACCGGGTCGGTGCACAGGCCACCGCCCGCGCCGACGCCGCTCAGTGCCGTTGTCGGCGGCGCCTGATTGATCGTGGTGGGCTGCTCGATGCGAATCACCTTGCCTGCCAGCGATGCCGGGTCGTTGGCCATCGCGGGGTTTCCCGCGTCGCCGGTCATCACGACCAGCGTGGTCGGGCTGGTGAACAGCAAAGCGCCGGTGTTCCCGTTGCCGCCCTTGGGGATTCCGGTCAGGATGTCTTTAGGGGTGTCGCCGTCGGCGACTCGGATGACGCGGTTGTCGGTGGGCGTGCTGATGTAGGCATACATCAACCGGTCCTGCGAGTACGTCGGCGAGAGGACGATGTCCATCAGTCCGCCGTCACCGGCCGGGTCGACGGGGATGACGGTCTTGACCTTCGGCTCGGCGCTGACCGACACCTCTTTCACCGCGCCCGTGGTCCGCTCGGCCACCAGTGCCGACTTGCTGTCGGGCTGCATCAATAAGCCGCTGGTGCTCTCCAGGCAGCCCTGCATCACCCCGGGCGCGGGACATTCCTTCGGGAATGGTTTGTCGGGAAGCGGTGGTGGCGGGGGTGGTGGCGAGCTCGGCGCGCCATGCCGTTCGGGCTCGGTGGTGAACGGCTCCGACTGGACGTCGTTGAACTGGGCACAACCAGCCAGAACGAGCATCGCCGAGCAGAGCACAGGCATGCCGCGCCGTCCCGACCACCACAACCGCATAGCTGCCAGATTACGGATATGTCCGCGCGTGCGCCCGTGACGGGTACCGCGCGAAGCCTGCGCCGGCCGGCAAACACCGATGCCGGCCCCACGTCGTGCAAATCGCAACCGCGAAAGCGCCGCTCAAATCCCCGATTCGACGGAATTTGCCCTTACCCTGGCACGGGTGAGCAGTCAACCGAATGACGCGCATTGGCAACGACAGGACTCCTCCGCGGTGCCGACTCCGGCGCGGCCGGCGTCCGCGAGCCTGGTCGACCCCGAGGACGACCTGCCGTCAGACACCTATGCAGGCGATTTCGAGACCACGCTGATTCCGCACTACGACTCGGCCGACTCGGGCAGTGTCCGCTCGTCCAGCAGCGGAATCGGCCTGATCGGCGGCAGGCAGGAGCCGCTGCCGTATCAGCCTCAGCCCACCGGTCAACATTCGATTTTCACGCCCGACGGCATCGATGAGCACGAGCACTACGACGACGTGGCGATTCGCGCCGCCAACCGTCGCGGCACGCAGGACCTTGGTCTGCTGGTTCTTCGCATCGGCCTCGGTGCCGTCTTCGCCGCGCATGGGCTGCAGAAACTGTTCGGCTGGTGGGGTGGCCAGGGCTTGAGCGGACTCAAGAACCAGCTGTCCGACATCGGCTACCAGCATGCCGACGTCCTCACGTACTGCGCTGCCGGCGGCGAGATCGCCGCGGGCGTGCTGCTGGTACTCGGGCTGTTCACCCCGCTGGCGGCGGCGGGCGCGCTCGCGTATCTGACCAACAGCCTGCTCGCCGGTATGTCGGCCCAGCACAACCCGCGCTCGTTCCCGTACTTCCTGCCCAGCGGGCACGAATACGAGATCACGCTGATCGTGCTTTGCATCGCCGTGATCCTGGCCGGACCTGGACGCTATGGCTTCGATGCCGGTCGCGGCTGGGCTCGCCGGCCGTTCATCGGGTCGTTTGCCGCCTTGGTGGTGGGTATCGGCGCCGGCGTCGGGCTGTGGATCCTGCTCAATGGCGCGAACCCGGTGAGCTAGTCCGCGTACGGGTTGGGAACTCGGCCGGCGCTGGCCCGGGTCAGCTGCGGCAGCGTCGCGAAAGTGACCGCCGGCAGCCGCACCTGGCGCCCGTTCGTCAGCTGAGCGCGGGCCCACGATCCCCGGTTGAATCGCAGACCGTCGATGTCCTCCCAGCGAACCGATTGGCTGCCAAGAAGCGTGCGTACGGTGACCCCGGTGTCGTCGGCCTGGGTCCGAAGCCGAACGATCAACGCCGACAACAGCACCGGGATGATCAGCAACGGCGCGGTGACCGGCCAGGTCAGGACCGGTATGAGCAGACCGAGCGCGAAGAAGCCGACCGCGAAGTGGGCCATCGGCGAAATGGTGATCACCAGCGGCGGTGTGGGTGCCGTTTCCTGCGGTGAATCTCCTGCCATGCAAGCATCATGACATCGACGTCTGAGCGGGGTCGCCCCCGAGATTCCGGCAGTACCTGGATTTGACGTTTGACCAGTACGGCGGCTACCGTCGTGGGGCGATGAACACTTCTGGAGAGCTCGTAGTAATCCGCCTGCGCGTTGGTGCCTGACTGATCAAGCCAGACCGACGCGCAACCCTCGTGCAGCTGCTGAGCTGACGGGGGTTTTTTGTTGCCCGTCGACTTTCCAGAGTAAGACGCACAGAACCAAGCAGTGACAAGAGGGACAGAGGACACCGTGAGCGCACCCACCAGATCGCACTCCGAGCCGGCGACACCGGCTGCCAAGCCGGCGTCGCCGGATGTGGCCCGCATCGCCACAGATGCAGCCAAGTCCGCCACCAAGCCGCCGACGGTTCGGCCGAAACATGTTGCGCCGGAGCAACTTACCGGTGCGCAGTCGGTAATCCGATCATTGGAGGAGCTCGACGTCGAGGTCATCTTCGGGATCCCTGGCGGCGCCGTGCTCCCGGTCTACGACCCGCTGTTCGACTCCGAGAAGCTGCGGCACGTCCTGGTGCGCCACGAGCAGGGTGCCGGCCACGCGGCCAGCGGCTACGCGCACGCCACCGGCAAGGTCGGCGTGATGATGGCCACCTCTGGTCCCGGTGCCACCAACCTGGTGACCCCGCTGGCCGATGCGCAGATGGACTCCATTCCCGTCGTCGCGGTGACCGGCCAGGTCGGTCGTGCGTTGATCGGGACGGACGCCTTCCAGGAAGCCGACATCTCCGGCATCACCATGCCGATCACCAAGCACAACTTTTTGGTTCGCGACGGCGACGAGATCCCGCGGGTGATGGCCGAGGCGTTCCACATCGCCGCCAGCGGACGGCCCGGCGCGGTGCTGGTCGACATCCCGAAAGACGTGCTGCAAGCGCCGTGCACGTTCAGCTGGCCGCCACGGATGGATCTGCCCGGCTACAAGCCGAACACCAAGCCGCACAACCGTCAGATCAACGAGGCGGCCAAGCTGATCGCCGCCGCGCACAAGCCGGTGCTCTACGTCGGCGGTGGCGTCATCCGCGGCGAGGCCACCGAGCAGCTGCGGGAACTGGCCGAGCTGACCGGCATTCCGGTGGTCACCACGCTGATGGCCCGCGGCGCCTTCCCCGACAGCCACCGCCAGCACCTGGGCATGCCGGGCATGCACGGCACCGTCTCCGCGGTGGCCGGGCTGCAGCGCAGCGACCTGCTGATCGCACTGGGCACCCGGTTCGACGACCGGGTCACCGGTCAGCTCGACTCGTTCGCACCCGACGCCAAGGTCATTCACGCCGACATCGACCCCGCCGAGATCGGCAAGAACCGGCACGCCGACGTGCCGATCGTCGGTGACGTCAAAGCCGTGATCACCGAACTGATCTCGGCACTGCGCCACCATGACGCGCCGGCCAAGATCGACATCGCCGACTGGTGGACCTACCTCGACGACGTCAAGGCCACCTTCCCGTTGAGCTACGGACCGCAGAGCGACGGCAGCCTGAGCCCGGAGTACGTCATCGAGAAGCTGGGCGAGATCGCCGGGCCCGACGCGATTTACGTCGCCGGTGTCGGCCAGCATCAGATGTGGGCCGCGCAGTTCGTCTCCTACGAGAAGCCCCGAACCTGGCTCAACTCAGGCGGTTTGGGCACCATGGGCTACGCCATTCCCGCGGCCATGGGTGCCAAGTTCGCCCGCCCGGAGGCTGAGGTGTGGGCGATCGACGGCGACGGTTGCTTCCAGATGACCAACCAGGAGTTGGCCACCTGCGCGATCGAGGGTGCCCCGATCAAGGTCGCGCTGATCAACAACGGCAACCTGGGCATGGTCCGTCAGTGGCAGACGCTGTTCTACCAAGAGCGCTACTCGCAGACCGACCTGGCCACCCACTCGCGCCGAATCCCCGACTTCGTCAAGCTGGCCGAAGCGTTGGGCTGTGTCGGATTGCGTTGCGAGCGTGAGGAAGACGTCGTCGACGTGATCAACCAGGCCCGGGCGATCAACGACCGCCCGGTGGTGATCGACTTCATCGTCGGCGCCGACGCGCAGGTGTGGCCGATGGTGGCCGCCGGTACCTCGAACGACGAGATCCAGGCCGCCCGCGGCATCCGCCCACTGTTCGACGACGGTGTCGAGGGGCACGCCTGATGAGCGGATCGACGAGGACACACACCCTTTCGGTGTTGGTCGAGGACAAGCCCGGTGTGCTGGCCCGTGTCGCGGCGCTGTTCTCGCGGCGCGGGTTCAACATCGAGTCGCTGGCCGTCGGCGCCACCGAGCAGAAGGACATGTCGCGGATGACGATCGTGGTCTCCGCCGAGAGCACGCCGCTCGAGCAGATCACCAAGCAGCTGAACAAGCTCATCAATGTCATCAAGATCATCGAGCAGGACGACAACAGCTCGGTGTCGCGTGAGCTGGCGTTGATCAAGGTCCGCGCTGACGCCGGATCTCGTAGCCAGGTGATCGAGGCGGTGAACCTGTTCCGCGGCAAAGTCATCGACGTGTCGCCGGAATCGCTGACCATCGAGGCCACCGGTGACCGCGGCAAGCTGGAAGCGCTGCTGAAGGTGCTCGAGCCGTTCGGCATCCGCGAAATCGTTCAGTCCGGAGTGGTCTCACTCTCCCGAGGGCCACGCGCCATCGGTACCGCCAAATAACCCAATAGCTCAGTAAAGCCAAGACGGCTAGAGAAAAGAAGGAGACATTCACGTGGCTTTGGAGATGTTCTACGACGACGACGCCGACCTGTCGATCATTCAGGGCCGCAAGGTCGGTGTGATCGGATACGGCAGCCAGGGACACGCGCACTCGCTGAGCCTGCGCGACTCCGGTGTCGAGGTTCGCGTCGGCTTGAAGGAAGGCTCGAAGTCGCGGGCCAAGGTCGAGGAGCAGGGCCTGACCGTCGACACCCCGGCCGAGGTCGCCAAGTGGGCCGACGTCATCATGCTGCTGGCGCCCGACACCGCGCAGGCCGACATTTTCAAAAACGACATCGAGCCCAACCTGAACGACGGTGACGCACTGTTCTTCGGCCACGGCCTCAACATTCATTTCGACCTGATCAAGCCACCCGGCAACATCACCATCGCGATGGTCGCGCCGAAGGGTCCCGGGCACTTGGTCCGTCGGCAATTCGTCGACGGCAAGGGTGTGCCCGCGCTGATCGCCGTCGACCAGGACCCGACCGGTACCGGCGAGGCGCTGGCGCTGTCCTACGCCAAGGCCATCGGTGGCACCCGCGCCGGCGTCATCAAGACCACCTTCAAGGACGAGACCGAGACCGACCTGTTCGGTGAGCAGGCCGTGTTGTGCGGTGGCACAGAAGAATTGGTGAAGACCGGTTTCGATGTGATGGTCGAGGCGGGCTATCCGCCGGAGATGGCCTACTTCGAGGTGCTGCACGAGCTCAAGCTGATCGTCGACCTGATGTACGAGGGCGGCATCGCCCGGATGAACTACTCGGTGTCAGACACCGCGGAGTTCGGTGGCTACCTGTCGGGTCCGCGTGTCATCGACGCCGACACCAAGGAGCGCATGCGCGCCATCCTGCGCGACATCCAGGACGGCACCTTCACCAAGAAGCTGGTTGCCAACGTCGAGGGCGGCAACAAGGAACTCGAGGGTCTGCGCAAGGAGAACGCCGAGCACCCGATCGAGGTCACCGGCAAGAAGCTGCGCGACTTGATGAGCTGGGTCGACCGGCCTATCACCGAGACCGCCTAGCTCCAAGCTTCGTCGAGATCGACGTTGGCGCGACAAGTTTCGGCGTGTCGTCGCGCTAACGTCGATGTGGCGTGTCCGGTGGGTCGACTCGGACCCCGAACACCGGTTGCCGCACCCCATCGTTGCTGAACTCCGCGCACCACGGCCGGTGCCCGTGGTCGTCGGGCCAGACCAGCTGTAGGGCGCGCAGATCGGGGCCGTAGATCGAGTACGCGAATTTCAAGTGGGCGATTGGGTGTTGCACCTGGACGAGATCGAGCGGTAAAGGCTCATCACCGATCGAGATCCGCTCGCCCGGTACCGGCCGTCCACCATCCACGAGATATTTGGCGACGCTGTTGAGCACGAGGTTCGCCCGCTCGGGCGGCATTCCCGTCACCAATAATTCCGGCAAGCCGCGCTCGTGCAAACCAATCGTGTAGGCGAACGGCATGCGGCCCAGGATGTACTGCACAACCCAACCGTTCTCTTTGACCTTCTCGTAGATGAGCTCCAGCCACTCCTGCACGGTGGAATCCGGGTGATCGCATTTCCAGCACATCGGTGTTTCTCCTGTCGTCGCGCTTGTCGACAGGATCCGCCCCGCCACCGACACATAGGCTCCGCAATCCGGCACAATCGCGACCATTAGGCTTGCCCGCGTGAGCCTGCCTGTTGTTCTCATCGCTGACAAACTTGCCGAATCAACCGTCGAAGCCCTGGGCGACCAGGTGGAGGTGCGTTGGGTAGACGGCCCGGACCGCGAGAAACTGCTCGCGGCGGTGCCCGAAGCCGATGCCCTACTGGTCCGGTCGGCGACCACCGTCGACGCCGAGGTCCTCGACGCCGCGCCCAAACTGAAGATCGTCGCCCGCGCCGGCGTCGGCCTGGACAACGTGGACGTCAAAACCGCCACCGAGCGTGGTGTGCTGGTGGTCAACGCGCCGACCTCGAACATCCACAGTGCCGCCGAGCATGCGCTGGCGTTGCTGCTGTCGGCCGCCCGCCAAATCCCCGCGGCCGATGCCTCACTGCGCGAGCACGCCTGGAAGCGTTCGTCGTTCTCGGGCACCGAGATCTTCGGCAAGACAGTCGGAGTGGTCGGGCTGGGCCGCATCGGGCAGCTGGTCGCGCAGCGACTGGCCGCGTTCGAGGCGCACATCGTGGCCTACGACCCCTACGTGTCGGCGGCGCGCGCGGCTCAACTCGGTATCGAGCTGTTGTCTCTTGACGACCTGCTGGGCCGCGCCGATTTCATCTCTGTGCACCTGCCGAAAACGCCTGAGACTGCGGGGCTGATCGGCAAAGAGGCGCTGGCGAAAACCAAGCCCGGGGTCATCATCGTCAACGCCGCCCGCGGTGGATTGATCGACGAGGCCGCGCTGGCCGACGCCATCACCAGCGGACACGTTCGCGCCGCCGGCCTCGACGTGTACTCCAAGGAGCCGTGCACCGACAGCCCGTTGTTCGAGCTGTCCGAGGTCGTGGTGACGCCGCACCTCGGCGCGTCGACCGAGGAGGCCCAAGACCGGGCCGGCACCGATGTCGCGGCCAGCGTCAAGCTCGCACTGGCGGGGGAATTCGTCCCCGACGCGGTCAACGTCGGCGGCGGGACGGTCAGCGAAGAGGTGTCACCGTGGCTGGATCTGGTGCGCAAGCTCGGCGTTCTCGCCGGTGCCCTCAGCGAGGAACTGCCCACGTCGTTGTCGGTGCAAGTGCGCGGCGAGTTGGCCAGCGAAGATGTTGAGGTGCTTCGGCTTTCAGCGCTGAGGGGACTGTTCTCGGCAGTCATCGAGGACCAGGTGACGTTCGTCAACGCACCGGCGATCGCCGAGGAGCGCGGCGTGGCCGCCGACATCAGCACCGCCACCGAGAGCCCCAACCACCGCAGCGTCGTCGACGTGCGGGCGGTGGCCGCCGACGGTTCCGTCGTCAACGTGGCCGGTGCGCTGTCCGGGCCGCAGCAGGTAGAGAAGATCGTGCAGATCAACGGCCGCAACTTCGATCTGCGCGCACAGGGCATCTACCTCGTCATCAACTACGGCGATCAGCCCGGAGCGCTGGGCAAGATCGGCACGCTGCTGGGCACCGCCGGGGTCAACATTCAGGCCGCGCAGCTGTCCGAGGACGCCGAAGGGCCCGGCGCGACGATCCTGCTGCGGCTGGATCGCGATGTGCCCGCCGCCGTCCGCTCCGAGATCGGGTCCGCGGTTTCGGCCAACAAGCTCGAAGTGGTTGACCTGTCGTGAAGCTGGCCATCATCCCGGGCGATGGGATCGGGCCGGAGGTTGTGACCGAAGCGGTCAAGGTGCTCGACACGGTGCTGCCCGGCGTGGAGAAGACGCATTACGATTTGGGCGCCAAGCGATTCCACGCGACGGGCGAGGTGCTGCCCGAGACGACGGTGGCCGAACTGCGGGAGCACGACGCCATCCTGTTGGGCGCGATCGGTGACCCGTCGGTACCCAGCGGCGTGCTGGAACGAGGCCTGTTGCTACGGCTGCGATTTGAGCTCGACCACCACGTCAACCTGCGTCCGGGCCGGCTGTACCCCGGCGTCAGCAGCCCCCTTGCGGGTGACCCGACTATCGACTTCGTGGTGATCCGCGAGGGTACCGAGGGTCCGTACACCGGAACCGGCGGCGCGATCCGCGTCGGAACTCCGCACGAAGTCGCCACCGAGGTCAGCATCAACACCGCGTTCGGGGTCCGCCGGGTCGTAGAAGACGCATTCGCGCGGGCCCAGCAGCGTCGCAAACATCTGACGCTGGTGCACAAGACGAATGTGCTGACCTTCGCCGGGTCGCTGTGGTCGCGGACCGTGGCCGAGGTCGGCCAGACGTATCCCGCCGTCGAGGTTGCCTACCAGCACGTCGACGCCGCGACCATCCACCTGGTCACCGACCCCGGGCGCTTCGATGTGATCGTCACCGACAACCTTTTCGGCGACATCATCACCGACCTGGCCGCGGCCGTCTGCGGTGGTATCGGGTTGGCGGCCAGCGGAAACATCGATGCCACCCGGACCAACCCGTCGATGTTCGAACCCGTCCACGGCAGTGCGCCCGACATCGCCGGGCAGGGGATAGCGGATCCGACCGCCGCCGTTATGTCCGTGGCGCTGCTGCTTTCCCACGTCGGCGAAGACGCTGCCGCCGCGCGAGTGGACCGGGCCGTGGCTGCCCATCTGGCCAGTCGCCCGAACGAAAAGCTATCCACCGCCGAAGTCGGCGAAAGGATTGTGTCCGCGCTCTAGTCTCCAGTCCGGGCGGCAACGTTCTGGCCGGCACGATGGGCACCGCCAGGAGCGGGAAGATTCCGCACAGCGCGAACGCCGCGGGATAGCCCGATCCGGTGATCAGATCGCCGAGCACCGGTGGCGCACCGGCGGCCATCAGCCGCTGATAAGTGTTTTGCAGGCCCAGCGACCGTCCGCTCCAGAACGGTCCGGCGTATTCGGTGATCGCTGTGGACTCCAGACCGTTGTCCAACACCGAGACGACGGCCACTGCGACCATCAGTGGCACCGCGACGACCCAGTGCAGATAATCGGCCATTGCCAGCCCGGCCATGATCAGGACGCCGGTAGCGGCCATGACGCGGACCGGACGCAGCCGGGAGCCGACCCGGTCCGACCATTTGCCGACCACGATCCGGCCCACCGCGCCGAGCACCTGCGACACCGTGACGACACAGCCCGCCGCGAAGACCGAACACCGGTAATTCGCGATCAGCCAGACCAGCATGAACGTCACGGTCAAAGTCTGGGGCACCATCAGCAGCGCTGAGGTCGCGTGGATTCGGCGCAGCACCCACGACCCGCGGTAGGGGTTGGCCAGCTCCTGTTCGGAGGCGTGAGCCCGTTCCTTGCGTGGCGGATCCTTGATGGCCACAACACTGAGCACCGCCGCCGCCGCGCAGAGTGCGGCCGGGAAGATCATGCCCGACACCGCTGATCGGCTGCGTTCGGCGAGTACGGGAATAACCAAGGCGCCCAACGCAATTCCCAGCGGCTGGGCGGTCTGCCGGACGCCCATGGCCAAGCCTCGCTGCTCCGGCGGAAACCATCCAGAGACCAGCCGGCCGCCCGCCGAGTTGCAGCTTGCCGCCGCCATGCCGCCCACGAACAGCCAGGCCCCGAACGCAACCGTCGAGTGCGCGTGAGAGGCCGCGAAGGCGGCGCCCGCTGTCAGCACCGAACCGAGCGTCAACACGATCCGTTCGCCGACTCGGTCGAGCAGATACCCCCACAGGATCAGCGTCGCCACCATGCCGAGGCTCGGCATCGACGACAGCAGTCCCGCCTCGGCCAACTGTGCGCCCCGATCTTCCTCCAGGGCGGGGATCAGGAATGCGACGCCGTTGATGAAGACGAACGCGCTCGCGGTCACCAGGAGCGAGACGACGACCACTGACCAGCGCCGGCCCGCACTGAGTGCGACCGTGCCGGTCGGGTTCGTCGGCATCGATCAATGCTCGCACAGCACCGTGACTGTCGGGTCGAAGCTGCCACCGGCGTCGCGGCCCGCTGCGCCCGGCTTCGCCGCGCTTGCGACCGCTCAGCTGCCACGGGTCGCGGCCCGCTGCGCCCGGCTTCGCCGCGCTTGCGACCGCTCAGCTGCCACGGGTCGCGGCCCGCTGCGCCCGGCTTCGCCGCGCTTGCGACCGCTCACTAGGCTAAGGCGAATGCGCCTTGCCCGAATTGCCAGTCCCGACGGCGTCGCGTTCGTCTCCGTCGAGGGTGAGCACGACGATGAGACCGTCCGCGAGATCGCCGAGCATCCCTTCGGCACCCCCACCTTCACAGGTCGTTCCTGGCCGTTGGCCGATGTGCGACTGCTGGCCCCGATCCTGGCCAGCAAGGTGGTCTGCATCGGCAAGAACTACGCCGACCACATCGCCGAGATGGGCGGCGCCGCACCGGCCGACCCAGTGATCTTCCTCAAACCCAACACGGCGATCATCGGACCGAACGTGCCGATTCGACTGCCTGCCAACGCATCGCCGGTGCACTTCGAGGGTGAGTTGGCGGCGGTCATCAGCCGGCCCTGCAAAGACGTCACGGCCGACCGGGCTGCCGAGAGCATCCTCGGCTACACGATCGCCAACGATGTCTCAGCCCGCGACCAACAAAAGTCTGATGGTCAGTGGACGCGAGCCAAGGGCCACGACACCTTCTGCCCGGTCGGACCGTGGATCGAGACCGAGGTCGACCCGGCCGATCTGGCACTGCGCACCGAGGTCAACGGGGAGGTCAAGCAGGACAGTCGAACGTCGCTGATGATCCACGACGTCGGGGCGATTGTGGAATGGATCTCAGCGGTGATGACCTTGCTGCCGGGCGATCTCATTCTGACCGGCACACCCGCCGGCGTGGGCCCCATCGTCGACGGCGACACCGTCAGCATCACCATTTCGGGCATCGGGACGCTCTCGAATCCTGTTGTCAAGAAACAGGATTCGTAGCGTAGCGATACGCCCGCAGCAGTGGTTTCCCGGTTCGGTCGCCCTCGCCGTCGTCAGCGGCGCCAAGCGTCGCCGGATGTCGACACCAGCGCGCGGCGTTTCGAGCGGGTGGAGCCGGGCGCTGGTGAGGGGTGCGTTGTTTGTTTGGTAGTCTGCTCGTCGGCCCATCACGGCTGGCAGCAGTGTCCGAACGACCGCTCAGCGGCCTCGGGAGAGCTGCTGACCAGCGGTTTTAGGCAGCCAATGGGGTATGGTGTAATTGGCAACACAGCTGATTCTGGTTCAGCCATTCTAGGTTCGAGTCCTGGTACCCCAGCAGTATTTTTCCAAAGTCGTTCCACCCCCTAGCGATTAGGTGGGCGTAGGGCAGTCGGCTATGCTGGCTCCTCGGATCGGTTCCGGCCCCGTCGTCTAGCGGCCTAGGACGCCGCCCTCTCACGGCGGTAGCGTGGGTTCGAATCCCATCGGGGCTACTCATCCTTGTTCATCCAGCTGGCGCGCCCATGCGCTAGCTGGCCGCGGGCGCGGTCGAACCGCCGACCGGCATGTGCGGGATTCCGAGCTTGCGGTGGTCCCACGAACGGGTGCGCCGGCCGACAATGCGCACTGCGACCCGCTTGTTCATCATCATGTCGACCGCAGGCTTCACCTCTTCGGTGTAGGGCCCGGTGTAGCGCTCCCACACACTGACTCCGACACGAAAGATCGCGTCGGGGTCGTCGACGATCTCGGCGATGCCCTCGAAGGACACGCCGCGCAGGGAGTCGTAGGTGTCGCCGGCCTCGATCATGAAGCTCACGCGCGGATCGCGCTTGAGGTTGACGGCTTTCTGCGACTTGGCCTTGGTCTCCAGCCAGATCTCGCCGTCGACCACGCCGTACCACATGGCGGTCAGGTGCGGCTGCCCGTCGGAGCCGATGGTGGCCAGCGTGCCGGTCCGGCTACTGGTGACGAAGTCGGTGATCTCCGCTTCGGACATGACGATCTGCGCACGTTGGTTCGTTCCCATCGCGACAGTGTCTCAGGTCACGAACCGCCGCCCGAACCGCGGGCGATGCGGTGTGACTCACAACCGCCGAGTCAAGGCGTCTGCGGCCGCCAGCAGATCCGCGGCCCAGCGTTCACCCGGCCGACGGCCCATGCGATCGATGGGGCCCGACACCGAGATGGCGGCGACCACCGAACCACCGGCATCGCGCACCGGCGCCGACACGCTGGCCACTCCCGGCTCGCGTTCTGCGGCGCTCTGCGCCCAACCGCGCCGCCGTACTTCGGCCAGTGTGCGGTCGCTGAACTTGGCGCCGGGCAACACCGCTGCCCGGGTGGCGTCGTCGCTGTAGGCCAACAGCACCTTCGCGCCGGAGCCGGCCGTCATCGGCAATCGTGCGCCAACCAGGACGGTATCGCGAAGGCCCGCAGGAGGTTCCATCGCGGCGATACAGATCCGCGACGTGCCTTCGCGGCGGTACAACTGCACGCTCTCGCCGGTGATTTCCCGTAGCCGCGGCAGAACCGTCGCGCTGGCCGCCAGTATCGGGTCGTTGACCTGAGCCGCCAATTCGCTGACCGCGGGCCCCAGGCGCCACCGTCCCTCGCCGTCGCGCGCCAGTAAGCGGTGAACTTCCAGGCCCGCGGCCAACCGGTGTGCAGTGGCCCTGGGCAGGCCGGTTCGATCACACAATTCGGCTAGCCCGCACGGTGATTCCGCAATCGTGTGCAATACCCCCACGGCTTTGTCGAGAACGCCGATGCCGCTATCCTGTCTCACAGAGAGATACTAGCGTCTCGCATAGTGGGATCAACGAATTGGGATGAGCTCGTGACAAAAATTTCAGGGCACGACACTGCGCGCCCGCGCACGCTCGCCGAAAAGGTGTGGGATGACCACGTGGTGGCATCGGGCAACGGCACCGAACCGGACTTGATCTACATTGATCTGCACCTGGTGCACGAAGTGACCAGTCCGCAGGCGTTCGACGGTCTGCGACTGGCGGACCGGCCGGTGCGCCGCCCCGATCTGACACTGGCCACCGAAGACCACAATGTGCCGACGATCGACATCGACAAGCCGATCGCTGACCCGGTATCCCGCATCCAGGTGGAGACGCTTCGCCGCAACTGTGAAGAATTCGGGATTCGGCTCTACCCGATGGGCGATATAGAACAGGGCATCGTCCATGTCGTCGGGCCGCAACTGGGTCTGACCCAGCCGGGCATGACGGTCGTGTGCGGTGACAGCCATACCTCGACGCACGGTGCATTCGGCGCAATCGCCATGGGCATCGGAACTTCCGAGGTCGAACACGTCCTGGCCACCCAGACACTTGCCCTGCGACCGTTCAAGACGATGGCCGTCAACGTCGATGGCCAATTGCCGGCCGGGGTGACCGCCAAGGACATCATCCTGGCCGTGATCGCCAAGATCGGAACCGGCGGTGGCCAGGGGCACGTCATCGAATACCGCGGCAGCGCCATCGAATCGCTGTCGATGGAAGCACGGATGACGGTCTGCAATATGAGCATCGAAGCCGGCGCCAGGGCGGGCATGGTGGCACCGGATGCCACCACCTACGAATTTCTGCGCGGCCGCCCGCATGCCCCAACGGGTGCCCAGTGGGATGCGGCGCAGGCATATTGGGACCGATTGCGCACCGATGACGGCGCCGAATTCGACACCGAGGTCTATCTGGACGCCGTGTCATTGACCCCGTTCGTGACATGGGGGACCAATCCTGGCCAGGGCGTGCCGCTGGGGGCCGCTGTCCCCGACCCGGAGCTGATGACCGACGACAATGAGCGACAGTCGGCCGAGAAAGCGCTGGCGTACATGGATCTTCGGCCCGGGACGCCGATGCGGGAGATTGCGGTCGACACGGTGTTCGTCGGATCCTGCACCAACGGCCGCATCGAGGATCTTCGTGCGGTCGCCGAGATCCTGCGTGGTCGAAAAGTGGCCGACGGCGTGCGGATGCTGGTCGTGCCAGGGTCGATGCGAGTCCGTGCGCAGGCCGAAAGTGAAGGCCTGGGCCAGATCTTCACCGCCGCGGGCGCCGAGTGGCGTCAGGCCGGCTGCTCGATGTGTCTGGGCATGAACCCCGACCAGCTCGCGCCAGGGGAGCGCTGCGCGGCAACGTCGAACCGCAACTTCGAGGGCCGCCAGGGTAAGGGCAGCCGTACGCATTTGGTCTCACCTGCGGTTGCTGCCGCCACCGCGGTGCGCGGAAAGCTCTCCGCGCCGGACGACTTGAACTGACGACAGGGAGAAATCAATGGATGCCTTTCACACCCACACCGGGATCGGAGTGCCGTTGCGGCGGTCCAATGTCGACACCGACCAGATCATTCCCGCGGTCTATTTGAAGCGAGTCACCCGAACAGGTTTCGAGGATGGATTGTTCGCGGCATGGCGCAACGATCCGTCCTTCATCCTCAATCTCAGCCCATTCGACAGAGGTTCAGTACTGGTCGCCGGACCAGATTTCGGCACCGGCTCGTCCCGCGAGCACGCAGTGTGGGCGCTTATGGACTACGGCTTCCGAGTGGTGATCTCGTCGCGCTTCGGCGACATTTTTCGGGGCAATGCCGGCAAGTCGGGTCTGTTGGCTGCCGAAGTTGCTCAAGATGATGTCGAACTTCTTTGGAAGCTCATCGAGAGCAACCCAGGGTTGGAAATCACTGTGAATCTTCAAGATCGGAATGTGTCGGCGGGAACGGTGGTGGTGCCGTTCACGATTGACGATTACACCGCATGGCGTCTCCTTGAAGGTCTCGACGACATAGCCCTTACGCTG
>CAVWEO010000048.1:0-51127 GCA_963753995.1 uncultured Actinomycetota bacterium
GACTCCAAGCGATGACCACTGTCGACCCCGCGAGTCCGCTCGCGGCCGGACTGGATTCCGCGAAACCGCGCTCCTGTCTCGCCGTGCGCAAGGCCCGCCCCCACACCTCCGGTGACGCGCACGGCAGCCTGCTCGCCTGCACCGTCTGCTCCGGCTCTCCTGGCCTGACGACCTGCACCCCCCTCGTCGTCGGCGGCGAAGTGATCGGCAGTGTCCTGGCCAACCACCAACACCTCTCGACGACAACGACCAGCGGGCGATCCGCGAAGCCGTCACCCAAGCCGCCCCCGTTATCGGAAACCTCCGCAACCTCGCGATCGCCGAAATGCGCGCCGCCACCGACGGACTCACCGGACTGCCGAACCGGCGCGCGATCGCGACACCATCCGGCGCATGGTCGCCCAATCGAGTCGAACCATGACCCCGCTCGCGGCCCTCATGTGCGACCTCGACCACTTCAAACAGCATCAACGACCAATACGGCCACGGCCGCGGTGACGACTTCCTCGCCGCTGTCGGCGCGGCAATAGGCTCATCCATCCGGGCCAGCGACTTCGCCGGCCGTTACGGCGGCGAAGAGTTCATCGTCCTACTCCGGAAACCGACGTCGAAGGCGCGATCGCACTTGCTGAGAAAATCCGCGCCGCTGTCGCCGCAATACGAGTCCCCAACGTCGATAAGACCATCTCCCTCAGCGTCGGCATCGCTGTATTCCCCGACCACGCGCTGGACTCCGACACCCTCGAACAAGCCGCCGACCGGGCCCTGTACGCTGCAAAAAACGCCGGCCGCGACCGAGTCGAAACCTGCACAGGCACGCACGCACCCGAAAAACAGACACCAGTGGGACTCAACGGCACGAAACCCTAACGCGGACAACGGCGCCTTACAGACAACTTTGCCTCCTCGCTGAAACGCCCAGTTCGTCAAATTCCACATTCAGGCGGGTCAGCCTCCCCGTCTCACCACACCATCGGCACAACTGCCAAGTTCATTGTGCTGGTTCGCTGGGTATCGCTGAGTCGCAACGCCAGCGACATGCTACGGGGGCGGGGGGCTCCAGTCGTGTTGGACGATCACTCGTTCGCTGGTGACTTTGCTCGCGTGGTCTCGGATGTAGGTCTGGTGGAGCGGGTGCTCGACTGACGCGCGCAGAGGCGAAGTCCTCGAAGTCCATTATGGCCACGAAGTCGAAGTTGCCCTCGAAATGGCCGGCATCGTCCCCCCAGGTCAGCGCGAGCAATTCCGGATGGCGCGTAGCGCATCGAGCGCATCACGGTATTCCTGCTTCGCCTGAGTCGAAACACCATCAGCCCAACGGATTGCTACTACCTGACGAAACATGGCGCTGCCTCTCGGTCGAAGTTCGCTTCACGTTACAACGACGTTCGCTGGTCAGCGCGATTCGGAATTGATTGTGGGCTCGTCGCGCTGGTCGGGGCATACCCCCGACCAGCGTCGATGATTCGCCGGCGATGCGGCCGGCTGGACACAGAAAAGGTATCGCCCACAAGTCGAAGGTTGCTGTGACCGCAACCTCGGTTGGCACCGAGCTAGTAGACTCCGATTCCGGTCGCTGCGGTCGCGACGGGTTAGTCGTAGTGTCGGAGTTTGGGCCAGAGTTGTGCCCAGGTCCCGGTCGGTCGGCAGAGTTGTACGGGGAGGCCTTGCTCGTCGTTGTCGAGTCCGACACCATCGTCGATCGTCGCGGCGTGGTGCAGTCGGCGAATTCTGGTGCGGCGTCGGCCGGGCCGTCGAAGCCGAGCAGCAGGACTTGGGTCGTCCTCGGCCGGGGGTTGCCCCATTCGCTGAAGCCGTTGTGGCCGCTGTAGGCGCGCGGTAGGCCGTGGGCGGCCGAGCAGGTCGATAGCGGCGGCCTCGCCGTAGTTTGAGGTGAAGATCGCCGTGTGCCGCGCGCTCGGCGGCCGGGATCGCTGCCAGGCGGCTTGATGGTGGTGACGAAGCGGGGCCAGCCGACGGTTTCGCCCTGGTCGGGATTGAGCGCGATCACGGCGCTTCCTTGTAGCGGCGTCTCGGGGAGGAGCGGGAGCGCGATCAGCGCGCTGATCGCGACGCTGACGGCGCGGCGGCGAGCTGAACGGAGGTGGTGAATCGTGCGCGCGCGCGACGAGTCCAGTCCGCGGCGGGCAGGGCGCCGAGGCCGAGAAGGACGGGGTAGAGGCTCGCGAGGTAGTAGGCCTTGCCGTTGCCGAGCGAGGTAGACAACGGCGAGCGCGCCGTAGCTGAGCGGAACGAACCGCAGCGAGCGCAGGGACGGTTGCGCAAGGGTCGCGAAGCCCGGCGATCCAGACCGGGACGAGGAACGGGACTCACCATCAGGAACTGGAACGGGATGAAGCCGATCCGGCCGCCCTCGGCTGAGCCACCGATGTTGCTTGCCACCGTCAGCTGCGGCCAGCCGTGGGCGGCTGCCAGACGACGTACGGCGCGGCCAGGGCGAGCGCGGCGAGGACGCCGCCGGCCAGCCACACGGTCCGGAGCGGCCAGCGGGGGCCGATCGCCGCGATCGCGGCCAGGGCGACGATCGCGACGAACGCCCACCTGGGGCTTGGCCTCGAAGCCGACGCCGACGACGACGCCGGCCAGCGAACAGCGACGGGCCGCTGCGCCGAACATCGCCCGGATGAGCAGCCAGCCCAAAAGGGTGGTGGCGAGCAGGTCGAACGTCGTCGTGGTGACGAAGTGGCCGGTCGCGAGAGCGAATCCGGACGAGGCGGTGCACAGCGCCGCGATGACCTGTGCGCGGCGATCGCCGGCTATCTCGCGGGCGATGAGCGCCGCCATGATCGTGGTCGTGACCGCGGCTAAGGCTGACGGGAGCCGTAAACGGTCAGCGACCCGCCGCGATCTCGTTCATGGTCCAGCAGAGAAGCGGAACGAGTCGGCGGTTGGTCCGGGTAGCCGAACGCTGGATGGACTCCCAGCGACGATGAAGTACATCTCGTCGCGGTGATAGCCATACCGCGTGCTGGTCGCGAGCAGCACCGCGAACTGCGCCGCAGCGATCAGCAACACACCGACCGGCACTGCCGAAGGCCGAGTCGGATCTGTCCGTTGTTGATGGGGTCATCGTGTTCAGCGCTGCTCGGCCGGTTAGCTGACCAGTGATGGCACGGTTAGTCCGTCGCGCTCGTCGTCCCAGGCAACGGCGCTGATGCGCCACCCGGCCTCCGTAAGGACGAACTGCAGCGTCTTCATCCCACGGGCGAAAATGGTGCTCCGTTCTGTATCCCTTGTTTGGCGTAGCTACTGAACCGTTGCGCAACGCTGCCGAACAGCTGTGTTCGTCCGGTCACTTCCCATTCCCGGAACTCGCTTAAGCGCATTGCTCGTCAGCAGTGCTTGCCGCGGGGCGATGAAACCAGTCGAGGTCGTAGGCGGTGGGCTGCTGACCGCAGGTCCGCACCAGCACCGCCTGCGGTAAGAACACGCCATGCAGCGCCGCTAGCCGTGCTGCACAGTCGGGTCCGGACGTGAAAGCAGCGAAGAAGACCCCGGTGATACGAGCGATCTCGGCAAGATGCGGCTCAACATCGGTGACCGGCGACGGCGAGGTCATGTCGGCCGCCCGCGTCGGTAACGTCCGCGTCCATTTGGCGTGTTCGGCGCCACTCGGTATCGAGCAGCCCGAACAGCGCCTGGTCCGCCCAGGCGCCTTTGAACATGATGCTGTGAACAAACGCGCCTTCCTGGCGCATCCCCAGCCGCAGTGAGGAGCTGGGCCGAGCGGTGATTGTCGGCTATGCAGATCGCGGTGATTCGGTGTAGCCCAGCCCGTCGAAACCCAGTCCCAGCATCGCCCGCGCCGCCTCAGCGGCTAAACCCTGACGCTGATAGGCCGCGTGGAACGCAAACCCCAGCTCACCTTGACGGCTCTCCTCGCTGACCCACTTCAGCAACACCTCGCCCACGACCATGCCCGTCTCACGAAGCTCGATCGCCAAGACCAGCCAGTCACCCGGAACTCGAAGCGCGTCTTGGCCCAGCTTCGTCTGCAACACGGCCCGAGTCTGATCTCGGTGCCGCACTGGCCACGGAAGATAACGGACCACCTCCGGCGAGCCGTGGAACTCCACCAGATCATCAAGATCGCCAGCGCGATGCGGACGCAAGTTCAACCGAGCGGTGCGCACCGGATACGCCGGAAACAGCCCCGCTGCAGACGAGCTACCAGTCACAGATCCTCCGACGCATCGACACGACTATCTCTGTCTAATGACATTAGACTAGCCCCGCAGGAGCGAGAGGAGCAGAGACTGAAGCCGGAATACGGGTCGCACGCGGCCGTCGGACTAACCACCGCAATGATCGTCGATGCAGCTCTCGCGGTGATCGCCGAACGCGGCATCACCGGACTCACCATGTCATCAGTGGCCGATCGACTCGGCGTGCGGGCACCCTCTCTGTATCACCATGTCGCGAGCAAGCAGACACTGCTGCAGCTCGTGACCTCGCATGCTTTTTTACGCTTCGAGGACGACCGCGCCGCGTACGCCGCCGTCAGCGACCTCGAGGAGTGGCTGTCACTGACCGCGGCCGGCAGTCGGCGACTACGACGGTTCTACCTCGCTCACCCGGGCCTAGCGGCCCTGATGCAAGCCAGCGCGCTCGCCGACCGCGACCAACGACCCGGCCCCCGCGGAGCTCTGATCACGGCACAAATCAATGCCCTGGTGCGGCTCGGCATCCCTAAGCGTATAGCCCGCAGAACATTCCTGACCTGCGCGCACTGGACCCTCGCCGCCGTCGCCGCCGACAGCAGCGGCGGCGCACCGAGCAGTAACGACTCAACCTTCGACCAGGGACTCGGCTGGCTCCTTCACGGCGTTCGCGCCAGAACTGCCGCCGCCCTAAGCCAGAGCTCGGCCGAACGTGACACCGCGGCCCGAGCCGCGACAATGTCAACTTTCTCAAACGATGGCACGTGCTCGAATAGGTCCGCATTCTCCTGCGACGCCCTCGGGCCCCCCGCCGACAGGAGCGCGTCCCTGTCTTCAGCATTGGCAAATGCAGCGAACGCGCCGTACGTAGTCGGGCCGAGGCGAAAGGCGAACCACTGCGTGGACTCCGGCTGTCCCTCGACGACGAGCTGACCCTGCCGAAAGAACCGCTCGACCGCGGCCTCGTTCCCCGCCTTGAACTCGAATCTGGCCAAGACTCCAACCGTCAACATATTGGCCTCTCTTGTCTCACCCGTGTGACGAGCCTACGAGCGACGATCCCATCGTCCGTCCTACATCGCTCACTCGCTCCGTCCACCGCGCAAGAGCCGTCGATATCAAGCAGCTCAGCCGGTACCTCGCGCCGCGCAGATGGATCTGATTGAGGATCTACGTAGGCGCTGCGGTCTTGGCCGTAGCGTTTAGATGCCCGGTTGGCTTGCTCGCGATGAATCTGCCGACTGCACGGTCTGGCTTGCTAACGAGGTGCGAGCCTGCCGGGCTTCGTCGTGGCGTGGTTCGTAAGAGGCGCGAACGCTGACTGTTCTGGAATCAGATCTGCCCGCTGCGATCACTATTCCGACCGTCAATTGAAAGGGCTCGCGGATGTCTGTGGTGATGATCGGTGTCGACCCGCACAAGGCGTCGCACACCGCAGTGGCTGTCGATGATCATGAGAACGTACTTGGCCGATTGCGTGTTCAGGCCAGCGGCCGACAAGCCGAGCAGCTACGGGCCTGGGGCGCGACCTGGCCGGACCACGCGTGGGCGATCGAGGGTGCTGCCGGACTTGGACTGTTGCTCGCGCAGCAGCTCGTCGCCGCCGGCGAGAATGTCGTCGACGTGCAACCCAAGCTCGCCGCCCGGGTCCGTCTGCTCAACACCGGACAGGTCAACAAGAACGATCCCAACGACGCCCGATCAGTCGCAGTCGCCGCACTGCGCGGCCACGAATTGCCGCTGGTGCATAGCGAGGGGCAGGCGGCAGTGATGAGGGTTTGGGTCCGACGTCGCCGCGACATCGCCCGCACCCGCAACCGCGTCGCGAACCGCTTGCACACTCTTTTATGTGAGCTCGTGCCCGGAGGGTTCGCCGGCGAAATCTCGGCGCCACAAGCGATTGCCGTACTGAACACGATCCACCCTGAACTCGCAGCCGACACCGCACGCCACGAGCTGGCCGCCGATTTAGTCGAGGACCTCCAACGACTCGACCGCCAACTCAAAGACGTCCGGGCCCGCCTGCTCAGCATCGTTGCTGCCGCGCAAACCAGCACCACCGACATCTTCGGCGTCGGGCCGATCATCGCCGCCACCGTGCATCGGGGCAACTGGCAACGTGGACAGGTTCCCGACTGCCGACAGGTTCGCGGCCTACACCGGCACCGCCCCGATCGAAGCGTCCTCCGGACCCCGAAAGATTTACCGCCTGTCCCAGCGCGGCAACCGGCAGCTCAACCATGCCATCCACATGGCCGCCGTCACCCAGATCCGCAACCGACACAGCGTCGGACGGACCTACTACGACCGCAAGATCAACGAAGGGATGAGCCCGAAGATGGCACTGCGCGCCCTCAAACGCCGAGTCAGCGACGCCCTCTACAAGGCGATGATCAACGACGCCAGACGAGCGCGAGCAACCGAAATGAACAGGAACCCGGGAGGGCAACCGGGGAACGACTCTGTCTCCAGCGCGGCCGGCTCACACCCCGAACACCAGCTCTTCGGACAAGCCACTCCCGGGTCCCACCACGAGCCTAGAACCATCGCGCCTCACCCGCAGCCGCCGACCGCGAGGCCTGAATCGTCAAGCACCCGCCAACTGCACTTGACACAAAGAGGCCTCGCTATGCCTTTGCGTGAACCATCCGCTCATGCCGAATGTCATGGGTCGCGGTGACGCATTGACATTCGGGCAACGACATTTCATGCAGGGGGGTTCGGCCTGGGTCCTCGCCGACTTCACGGTGCAGCCATACCCGATCGCCGATTACTGAACATCCTGTCGGGTCGTCGGCGGCGCGAATCGGGTGTCGTTCTGCGGGCTGCACGGGCGGTGGACGCCGTCACAAGGGTGGCGCGAGATGCTCTGACCGAGCGCGCCTGCTGGCGCCGAGTTGGGTCGCCGTGGGTGGCTGGCGTGTCTCGAAAGAGGCAGTCAGCTGCGGAAGTCCAGGACCGGTTCCGGGGTGTGGAAGTCGTCGGCGAGTGAGAATCCGTGCACGCGTTGGACGTGGTCGCGGAACCATTGATCGAAGGGCTCGTTTGACTTGCCGAGGGTGGTGAAGGCGGCGTCGAGGTCGTCGGCCTCGAGGTAGATAATTGCGAGGTCACCCGCTGGTGTCGTCTGTATCCACACCGATTCGCGGGTGATTCCGGCCCGGCGGCGGGCTTCTTCATAGTCGGTCTTGCGTTCGCCGGTTTGGAAGGACTGCATGACCTCTCGGTCGAGTTCGGCCATGCCCGGTAGTAGCGGGGCGGTGAAGGCGATTGTCGGCATCGGTTGTTCTCCATTTCCTGGCGGGGCGGCGGTTGCATCGATGGTCGCGCGCGACCGTTGGCTGACCCTCCCGAACACTTGGCATGCCAACTAATAGCCCTGCGTGTTTGGTATGTCAAGTATTTGGTTTAGATTGGACGACGTGTCCGACGAGGAGTCAGCCAGATGGATGCCGGCCTTCCTCGCCCTGCTTCGCACCCACGCCCGGCTGAGCGACCAGCTCGAACTCGACCTCCGGCGCATCAGCGGGCTCAGCATTGCGCGCTATGACGTGCTCATGCACCTGGATATGGCAGGGGGGCGGCTCCGACTCAGCGACCTCGCGCAAGCCATGGTCTTGTCACCGTCGGGGTTGTCGAAGCTGCTCGACCGCATGCAGGAATCCGGACTCATCGAGAGGCAACCCGATCCCCACGATGCCCGCTCGACCTTCGCTGCCATCAGCAGGCACGGCCGTGCGGTGGTGAAGAGGACCCGCCAGCGCCACCACGCATTCCTGCAGCACATCGTCGGCGACGTGCTCGATGATCGCGACCTCGCCGATCTGGAGAGAGTCATGGCCCGACTCGACGCAGGCGTACCGCGCTGACCCCGCTTCCTGTGCCGCTGCGCCGTGCCGGACATCCGCTACCTCCGGTAGGCCCGCAGGCCCTACCGATCACCCTGCGTAATAGGTGACTCGCCGAATCGGGGGCGCGTGCGTTGCCGTGTCGGCGGGTCAAGTCGTCTGGGTTATTGCGCGTGGTGTGGCATGAGCGGGCGGCGCTCATCGTAGCTGGACGGCCAGGGTGGGGCGGATCTCTTCGATCGCTTCGGGGCTCTCGATCGAGTGGGGCTTGCCGGTGCCGGTGCAGCCACGGTAACCCGAGCGTATCTAGCCGCTCTGCCGCGAAGCGGCTCAACCGGATCTGCCGCGAACAAACGCACGCGACAGCCGTCATCGGCGCGTCGAAGCCGGCAACGCCGGAACCAATCCAGCGAATATGAGTTCCCCAGTGCGTGCCGCCGTGAAGGTCAACCGGGTAGCAGGCGAAGCGCGTGCATCGGCGAGCGGCGACCGAAGCGCAGTACACCGTGCTTCGGTGCTCTCGTGCCGCTCGAGGTATTGCGGCGACTGTCGATGTCGTCGGCGTCGAACAAATCGTTCGCGCCGAATCGCTCATCGAGCTGGCTACTCCTCAACGAGGATTACCATAGTTTCGGCTACGACGCCGTCGTCCGCGATCGCCTGCGCCCCTGCCGGGGTTTGCACCGCGGCCATCACCGTATCCATGTCAGCAACGTCCATGAGGACTGCGACCTTCGTCGGGTCCTGCGGATTGACGAACGTCCGGATGTTCGTAACCCCTAGGGGACCGAAGAACGCCTCACGGGTCCCCGAGGCAAGCCAATGGTCCTTGTCAGTCACGTCGTGGTGAACGATGACGGTTGGCACGGGTGCCTCCTCGAAATGGGCGATCTAAGCGGCTGCGGTGATGATGCGCGCAACGTACCATCGCGCAGCCGCCCTTCGGATACGGCGAAGATCCGCTCGGCGACCAGTTCCCCGGATCTGACGGCCGATCCTGAAGGTGATGTTCTCCCGGACCCTGAATTCGGTAGCTGTCACCTTAACTACATCGGCAAGAGGACCCGTACGACCACGCGGTTGGCTGCTGAAAAGGGACCGCCGACGCATCCGATCGGAGGTGCCGACTCGTCGGATAGGGCGCCGGTTTGCTTCGGTCGGTCTGCGGGATCGGTCGGAAGGTCGTTCGGGTCTTGGTTCTGGGATGGTTGGTAGCGCCGCCATCCCAGAACGTTGCTCAAAGACGGTCAGCTCTGGCGGACGTAGAGGCCAGCTGCATCGCAGGTAGCGAACTGGGTGTTGGCTGCTACGTCTGACGCCATGCCGAGCGCCTCGAACACCGGCAATAGTTGCTGGGCCTCGTAGCGGTCCTTGTGCGCCTGCGACTCCCACACGGTGACGTGGCGAAGCACGTCGCCGTCGGTGCCGTAGGTCTCGATCAGCAGACCCTCGATTTCTTCGCGCGGGCCGACCTTTTGCTCGACACCCTGGACCATTTCAACTGTGGTGTCCTTGGAGGTTGCGATGTGGATGAAGGTCATTGCTTCCTGCCTTTCTGGCGGTGGGTTGGCAGGAGGAACGCTATGGGCGAACGCCGCGTCGGACATCGGGGATTCCACTCATCTCGGGTACTCATTTCGCCGTGCTCATTTCAGGGTGGCGCCTGCCCAGGTCGCGATCTGGGTCCGGTTGCGGAGGCCCAGCTTGGCCAGGATGTGTTGGACGTGGTTCTCGGCCGTCCGCTCGGACACGAATAGTTGCTCGGCGATCTGTCGGTTCGTGAGCCCGCGTGCCACGAGTTGCGCGACCTGACGTTCCCGGCGGCTCAACGGTGATTCGGGGGCGGTAGTCGCTGGTTTGACCCGCAGGGCGGCGATTCGCTGGATGAACGGTGCCATCTCCAGGCGCTCGGCTTCCGGCGACGCGGCGTCGAGCAGCCGCAACGCCTCGGCACGGTCACCCGGCTCATCGCGGCGCCGCAACGCCGCGGCGAGTTCGGTCGCGGCTTCGACACCGTACCCGCGGGCGCCATTAGCGCCGCAACTTTCGACTGCGAACCACAGGTCATCGACCGCGGCGTCGAGGCGTCCCAACGCGGCGGCCGCCTTGCCGAGTTGTAGTTCGACTGGGCCCATGTACGTGCCAACGCCGGCGCCGTTGGCGACGTGCTGCCCGCGGAAGGCCTCGAAGCGGGTGGCGAGATAGTCGATGTCTTCGGTCTGGCCGAGGCCGATGGCGACGGGTAGCCCGTGCGCCCAGCACGCTAGTAGTAACGCCGCATTCGGCGCCCATGAGCGCGCTGGACCGGCATGCGCATACGCGGTCTCTGCGCCTACGCGGTCACCGCGTTGCAGGCACATCAGTGCGGCGGTGAGGGCCGGGAAGACACTAGCGATCTTCTGCGCGGAATCGCTCCTCTCGGGTTGGAACTTCGCTGGCAGGCTCTGCCAGAGCACAGTCAGACCCGACGCGTCGAATCCGACGTGTAGGCCGGCTTGACCAAGAATTGTCGAGCAGGCGCCGAACGCGACGGGGTGGCCCATGCCATCCATCAACTGAAAGGCTTCCTCGGCATAGCGGCGAGCCTCACCGAATCGGCCGGTCGCGAGTGCCAGCGTCGCCGAGACTTCGAGATAGTGGAATCGGCTCAGCGGACCGCCGAGCCGCCGGGCACAGAGATCCAGGCCGACGAGGTCGTCGCGGACGAGGGCGAGTTGGCCCATCTCGAACAAGGTGTCGATTCGCCACAGCCGGCCCCACATTTCGTTGACGGCGCTGCCGGCCGCCGTCGCCACCTCCAGCATCCGCGCGGCCAGCCCCGTGCGCTCGAGGACCCCGTCCGACGCACTACAGGCAAGCTGTCGGGCGTGCAGGGCCTCGACGAGTACCACCGTGTCGTGCGATGACTGCGCGGCGAGGAGCGCCCTATTGCTGACCTCTCGTGCCTGGTCGCTCAGCCCGCGGTACGCGAGCGCCTGCGCGTAGCGGCATGACACGCGCGCGGCGAGATTCAGCGGCAGCTCGTGCGAGTCCAAGGCAACCTCGCACATCCGGCACAGTTCTATATCCCACTCCGGCTCCCCCGTCGCCTCGAGAACCAGCGCAGCCCGGGCCAGCCTTGTCCAGTCTCGCGAACGCTCGGCCCGTCGCCCGACCTCGGCTGCGATCGCCCGCCAGCCCGGGAGATCGCCACTGCTGAACAGAGCGAACGCCAGGCCCAACTCGAGATCGACTCGGACCCCTTGGTCGAGTTCGGGGCCGCCCACCAACAGCGCCTCGCGATAGAGACGGACGGCGTCCTCATAGGCCAACATCTCGTTCGCTGCATGGGCGGCCGCGGCGCACGCCGCCACTGCGGATGCCCGATCGCCCGGCAGCGCCGCTTCGACCCGGTGCCCGGCAATCTCGGCCAACCGCGACCGCAACTGACCCGCGAACAGCTCCTCGATGGCGTCCGCAGCCGCCGTGTGCAGTCGCCGTCGATCGGCCGCACCCAACTGCGCCACAACCGCCGACTGGACGAGCGCGTGCGAGAACCGGTAGTCGCCGCGACGATCACCCGACACCAGGAAGCCGGCGCCGCGGCACTCGTCCAATACGTCGAGCAGTGCGAGCAACGGCCGCCCGAGCATCTTGGCGACGACACCGATCGAGAAACCGTTGCCCGCGATCGCTGCCGCCCGCAGCAGCGTCTGCGCCGGATCCGAGAGCTGCCCGACCCGATACATGGTCGCATCCATCACCCGACCCGGCACCGACGTCGTCGCCGACCCGGTCTCGGCCAGCAGCTGCGCCAGCTCCCGCACCAGAAACGGATTTCCGCCCGTCCGCTCAAGAATCCACTCGACCCGATCTCGTGTCGCTGATAGACCGGTGAGCAACTCCGACACCGCATCGCGCGGCAGGCCAGTCAAGTTCACCCGCTGGACGTCACTATCGGCGGCAACGATCGTCAGCTCGTCCTCCGAGTCGACTGCCGCACGTACTGTCGCGAAGATCAAGATGCGGGTGCCCCGCAGTTGCCGGGCCACATCCGCGAGCAGGACCATCGACGCTTCGTCGGCCCACTGGAGATCGTCCAGGACGAGAACCAGTCCGGTGCGATCAGCGAACCGGCGAAGTGCCGTCCGCAGCATCGCGAACAGCGCGAACCGTTGGGATGAGCCCGATTCCAGACCGTCGGACGACGTCGGCCGCTCAAGCACCCCCCGCAATTCAGACCAGGTCTCCGGCGAGCGGCTGACCAACTCGTCAACCACGAGCCGCCACAGGCCATACGGCGGCGAGCTACCCGGATCTGTCGATCGGGCCCACACCACTACTGCCCCATGATCTACTGCAGCTACGGCGATTTCCTCCGCCAGCCGCGTCTTGCCGATCCCAGCTTCCCCGGTGCACACCACCAGCCGCCCGTGACCGGCAACCGCGTCCAACAGCCACGACTCCGCCCGAACTAACTCGCGGGCGCGGCCCACGAAACGATCCGTCGATCCGCCCCACGAGGCCGCCATAGCGCAACGATAACGAGCGACCGGCCAGGCCGATCGTGCCTGACCCGAGAGCTTGCATGGAGGCCCGATCGGACTGACGGATTTAATCGGTGAACTGTGGCGTTGGCCGAAGGAATCATCTACGGTCCGGCTTCACTCGGGCTGGAATACTTTGATCGTGTTGCCGAGAGCACGGCCTCGCCGTCACCGAGTTCGACGTGCTCATCACCCTGTTCAACGCTCCGGACAAACGTCTACGCATGTCCGTGCTCGCAGAACGCGTGCTGCTCAGCCCAGCTGGTGCGACGCACCTGGTGACTCGCCTCGAGCGTGATCGACTGCTGCGCCGCGAGGTCGATCCCGCAGACGGTCGCAAGTGGTTCGCCGTGCTCACCGAGGACGGCGACCGCATGCTCCAAGCCGCCCGGCGCACGCACAACGACGTGCTCCGTCGGACCTTGCTGGCTAGCACCTCGACCACCGACCGCACCGCACTGCGCCGGATCTGGCGGCGCCTGTCGGCTGACCAACCGACCCCGACCGGCTCGAACTGAGCCACCCACCCACGCTTGTGGTCAGCAAGGCCTAGGAGCGCTCATAACAGCAGCGCCGACAGCAACCAGCAGGAACACCGACCGGCCATATTCGGCGTTAGCGAGCATGCTTCGACGACCGACACTGCAACGCAGATACGGTTTGCAATGTCTAGGTTGTGTGCGTCGTCGACGTTTTCTTCAACTCGCGGCGCTCGGTGCTGTGCCGGTGAGCGGCTGTACGAGTTCGGCCTCGGGTCGGCTCGCGCGCACGCATGCCCCCACTGCGTCGACCACCTCGGACGTAGCACCGCGTTCGCCCGGGCCGGCGTCCGGATCGTCGTCGACCAGCACGGCGTCCACCCGCACACCGACCACACCCGTGTCGTCCGATACTGCCGTTGCCGCTGCGTCGTTGAAAGACCTGGCCCGGCAACTCGACGGACGGCTGATTCGGCGCGGCGACCCCAGATACTCCTCGGCGCGGCTCGGCTTCAACACGCTCTACGACGACCACCGACCAACTGCGATCGCGCAGTGCAGCTCGGTCGGGGACGTCCAGCGTTGCCTCGATTTTGCCTCGACGCATGCGATCAGGGTCGCGGCCCGCAGCGGCGGGCACAGCTACGCCGGCTACTCGACGCCGCCGGATGGTCTGGTCATCGATCTGAGTCGGTTCGCCGCCATCCGAGCGAACGTCGATGGCACGGTCCGGATCGGCGCAGGAGCACGGCTCGCCGCTGTCTACGCTGCGCTCGGCAGGATCGGTCGCTGCCTACCCGGTGGCTCGTGCCCCACTGTCGGGATCGGCGGGCTGACCATGGGAGGCGGCGTCGGCTTTCTGACGCGCGCCTACGGGCTCACCTGCGATCGGCTCGTCGCCGCTGACCTGGTCACGCCCGACGGCGTGCTGCGCCACGTGAGCGCCACCCGCGAACCGGACCTGTTCTGGGCGCTGCGCGGTGGCGGCGGCGGCAACTTCGGCGTCGCCACCTCGTTCACCTTCCGCACCGCGCCGGCGCCACCGGTCGTCAGCTTCTTCCTCGAGTTCGGTTTCACCGCGGCCGCCGACGTGTTCGGCGCGTGGCAGAACTGGATCCAGACGCGGCCGGACGAACTGACCGCCGGACTCACGATCAACTCACCCGACCGGTGCGTGGTCTCCGGCCTGTTCCTCGGCCGCGAATCCACCCTGTCCGGTCACCTCGACGACCTCGTCCGCCGAACCGGCGCGCAGCCGACTGCACGCGAGGTCGCCGTCACCAACGTGGCCGATGCAATGTATGGATTCGCGGGCTGCAGCGGACTGTCCGCTGCCCAATGCAGTCCGGACTGGACGGTCGGCAGCACGGGTGTGGTGGGACGGGAGGCGTTCGCCGCGACGTCGAGAATCCTCTATCACGCAACCGATCCCGCTGCGTTGATCGAAGCGATCCACGGTGAGCCCGTCGCACTTCTCTTCGACCCGATCAGCGGCGCGGCCGGACGAGTGGCGAGCTGATGCAACCGCCTTTCCGCACCGGAACGCGCTGGCCACCATCCAGCTCTACACGACCGGCACGAGCCGCGACGTCATCAACGGACTGCGCGACCGCCTCGGTCGACTCGTCGGCGACTGGGGGTATGTGAACTACATCGACCCATCGATGCCGAGATGGGCGCACGCGTACTACGCGACCAACCTGCCCCGCGTTCGAGCCGTCGCACGAAAGTACGACCCCGACGACGTCCTGGCCTTCGCGCAGAGCGTGGCCTGACCACCTCACCCGGCCAGCCGCGTCGCGGCGACCGAGCCGACCGCCGCGATCATCGGCAACTGACGTACTCGCGTGGCGCCGTAACCGCGTGTAAGTTCCAGGCCGCGAAGCTGGGATTCCGAGCGAGGGACCCAGGCTCGTCGATGTGCGGATGGAGGACCGATTGCCGGACGCTGACGGTTCTCCACGCTCCACCGTGGCGCATGAGGTTGAGGCGTCTCGGGACGCATCTGCACTTCGGAAGTCCGAAGCGACCTACCGGGCAATGTTCGACGCGCTCGACGAAGGGTTCTGCGTTCTCGAGCGTGCGGTCACTGCGATCCCCGGGCAACTCGACTTCCGCTATGTAGCAGCCAACGCGGCTCTCGAGACTCAGTCCGGAGTGACGAACGTTGTCGGCCGCACGATGCGAGAGGTCATACCGGTCGAGCCAGAGGACTGGTACGAGATCTTCGACCGAGTGCTCTCAACCGGACAGAGCCGCAGGTTCCAGCAGTCGTTGGGTAGCTACAACCGGGAATTGGAACTCTTCGCATTCTGCATCGACCCCGAGGCCCGCGACCAGCTAGGGATCGTGTTCCACGACATCACGGCGAAGGTCGAAGCCGAGGAACGCGAGCGAACGCACGTCCGGCAGATCGCTCAGATCGCGCTGACGCTGCAGCAGGCAATCCTCGGACCGGCAACTCTCCCAGCGGCCTTCGCCGCGCGCTACGAGCCGGCGGTCGAACAGATCGGCGGAGACTGGTACGACGTCGTAACGCTGTCCGAGGGGCGCTATGGCGTGATGGTCGGTGACGTCGTCGGGTCGGGACTGGAAGCCGCCGCTGTCATGGGCCAACTGCGAAGTGCGGCGCGAGCACTACTTCTGGAAGACCACGGTCCAGACCATGTCCTGACCTCTCTGGACACCTTTGCCGCACTGCTGCCGGGAGCCCTCGCGACGACAGTCTTCTGCGCAGTGATCACGCCCGCGACAGGACGTCTCGAATACAGCAGCGCCGGGCATCCCCCCGCGATGATCGCCGACGGCACAGGTCAGCACCATTTCCTCGACCGTGCCGTGGCTCCCCCGCTCGCGGTCTTTCCGTCGAGCAAACGTCCGTCGGCGACCACTACTCTGCCGCCCGGGTCGACCCTGCTGCTCTATACCGACGGAGTCATCGAACGCCGTACCGAGATTATCGACGTCGGTCTCGCCCGCGCAGCCGATGCGCTGGAACGCTGCCGGGGTCTTGCCCCGGCCGACATCATCGAGCAGCTCACGATCGATCTACTCGCGAAAGGCCACGAGGACGACGCCGCCATCCTGGTCTACGTACAGCCGCATCGCTCCTAGCGTCGGCTGGCCCGGCCCGTGAAATAGGCAGCGACCAGGAACACCAACGTGAAGACAAGCAGCCAGAACGCTCCCTTGATGAGGAACCCGAGAACGCCAGTGACTGCGGCGAGGATGATCAGCAGGATTACGAGGAGCACAGCAAGACGATCCCCCGATCCTGGCTGTTGCTAACGCGACCGCGCGCAAACCCTCCCCTGCACAAGCCCGTATGGGCCGACCCAGTCTCAGCCGGCAGCATCAGGATTAGGGTCGAAGACATGCACGAACACAAGCGATTCGACGACGAAGCAGCGACGTGGGACGACGACCGCAATCACGAGAAGCGGCAGGCCGAGGTCGCCCAGGCCATCAAGAAAGCGGTGAATCTCAGCCCACAGATGTCCGCGGTAGACGTCGGCGCCGGCACTGGCCGATTGAGCATCCTGCTTGCCGACCGGGTCGGCACCGTCGTGGTCACCGACCCGTCCGCCGGAATGGTGCAGGTCGCCCGGCAGCGGATCGAGGAGGCCGGGCTCGGTGACCGTCTGCGCGCAATCCAGGCAGACCTGACGACAGACGCACTCGATGGGACCTACGACGTGGTGTGGAGTTCGATGGCGTTGCATCACGTTCGAGACCTGGATGCGCTGTTGCGGTCAGTGGCGGGCCTGCTGGTCGACGGTGGCCGGCTGTGCATCGCCGACCTCGAGGAGGATCCGGACGGCGCCTTCCACGCCGAGAGGGCCGACTTCGACGGACATCATGGATTTGACAGGCAACATCTTGCGAAGCAGCTGACCCGCGCAGGGTTCGCCGACGTCAACTTCGTCGAGGCGACCACCGTCGTCAAGGGCGAGCGGGAGTTCGGGATATTTCTGTGCACGGCGACCAAGGTCGGATCACGACGGTGAGCTGGGTGCTTCGCACCGCGGCGCACGATGACGACGAAGACAGCCCTGGTGGTCGGCGCATCGCGAGGCCTGGGTTTCGGGCTGACCGAACGGTTCCTCGAACGCGGCTGGCAAGTTACAGCCACCCGCCGCGGCGCGGCCGACCACCTCGACGATCTCGCCGACCGAGCGGACGGACGTCTGCACGTCGAGACGGTCGACATCAACGACGAGAACCAGGTCGCAGAGCTGCACGACCGCCTCGCCGCAACAAGCTTCGACCTGGTGTTCGTCAACGCTGGAACGACCCATGATCGGTGGGAAACAGTCGCCGACGTGTCGACGGCCACGTTCGAGCGAGTCATGCTGACCAACGCGCTGAGCCCGATGCGATTCGTCGAGCGCTTTCGCGACCTGGTGCCCGCCGCCGGCACCATCGCAGTCATGTCGTCCGGGCAGGGAAGCATCACCAACAACACCCGCGTGACCGGTTGGGAGATCTACCGCGCAAGCAAGTCGGCGCTCAACCAGCTGATGCGCAGCTTCGCAGCCCGTCACCCGGACGACCCACGCACCCTGTTGCTCATCGCACCCGGCTGGGTACGCACCGAGCTCGGCGGCAGCGATGCAGCACTAACGGTTGAGCACAGCACCCGAGGCGTCGTCGACGTCATCGAGGCACACGCCGGCACCGGCGGCCTGCACTACCTCGACTACCAGGGCGAAACCATCCCCTGGTGAGACCGACCGATGCCACGGTCGGGTCGATCGGTCGACTTCCAGCCGGATCGATACTTCGACGCTTCCAAGCGCCGTCAAGCGTGGTAGACCGACACCCCGGACGCTGTGTACGCGAGATGGAAGCCCGTCTCGGTGAGGTACCGCTCCAGACGCGGGGTGACTTTCTCCCACACGACCACCCAGCCAACATGGATCGCGCGAGCATCGGCGGCCGCTTCGCGCACTTCGCTCTGGGTGGGACGAGCACCGTGTTGGGCCGTCATCATCCCCGTGTAGAAGTGGTGTCGCGCGAGTCGCGCCACGGTGTGCTCCGGTAGCCGAGCCACGTACCCGACAGCGCGAGGATGCTCATCGAGAGTCGCGAGCACCAGCGCTTCGGGTTCGAACGGCGCGCCGTACTCGAGAGTGCCGCTTCGGAAGCCAAGCGGAACATCGACGACGAGCGAGTGCGAGTGATCGGCTTTGATTCCCCTGTCGACGGCAGGCAAGTCGGTTGGCATGGCAGCGCCGGCAGGAACCTGGGTGGACAAGGTGAGGTGGGGAACGCCGCCACCGAACTGTGCGCCCGACCAGCCGAGTTCGGTCACTGCGATCAGCGCAACGATCACCAGCGCGGGGGCCCACCTCTTCCCGATCCACACCACGGCGCCGCCGGCGAGAAGCGTCGCCGGCACGAGCGCCAGGACCGTGAATCGATTGGCTTCATAGAAGCCGGACAGCCCCGGCAGGCGCGTGAACCATGTGTAGGGCATGAGCCAAGACAGAGTCTGGCCATGATCGTGCAACGGCAGCGGCGCGTAGGCATGGGTGCCGATGTAGAGCACCGGGCCGAGCGCGGTAGCTGCCCCGATGAGCCACAGCACCAGCCACGTCCGGGTGTGCCGGCGCCGCCAGTTCACGACAGCACCGAACAATGCCAATACCGTCAGCGTTATCCCGAAAGTCGGCATGCCTTCGGTCGTGATGCCGTGGAAGTAGTAATTGCCGAGCGAGTCGAGCCCGAACGCAGCGACACGCGGCGACGGCGCGGCGATCTGTGTCAGCGAAACGCCGTACTGCGTGTAGTGGCCGGCGACCTTCGCCGGGTCCTGGTGGAGTGCATATGTCTGCCGGAGCATCGCGATGATCTGCAGGCTGGCAACTGCCATTCCGGCGACGAGTGCGACCGCAAGCAATCCTGATTTGCGACGGCTCGGCCGTACCAGGATCCACGGCAGGAGCACGGCGGCGACGACGAAACAACACAAGATCGTTGACTCGGTGTCGACGAGTAGACACAGACCGACCACGACGCCGAGCACGACGCTGCGCGCGACCGAGGGGGCACGCCGCAGTCGCACCGCAGCTTCCAAGGCGATCGGAAGAAAGACCGCGCCGGCGGCGAGATTGAGATGAAACCAGGCCCGCCACGTCAGCATCGACGACAGTCCGAACAACGCGCCACTGGCGAAGGCACCCACCGGGGGTAACCAGAGCCGGGCGGCCCGGTACATCGCATAGGCCGCCAGCCCCGGCACGAGAACGGACAGGAGGTTCGCCGAGAACGCCGCTCCTGCGAGCAGGGTGACCGGAACCATGATGAGCCCCAGGAGCGGCATCATCGAGTTGTAGGCCAGCGGCGTGCCGACGGGCGCGTAGATCATCTGCGTGCTGAATGGATTGCCGAGATGCGTGAACTGGTGGGCGATCCACCACAGGTCCCACGTATAGCTACCTTGATCGCGAGTGTTCGGCAACCGACCGGCGAGGTAGCTCGCGCGTGGCCAGGTCACGGCGACGCCCAGCGTGATGTATCCGGCAACGAGCCAGACCTGGCGGGTCACACGGTGCGTCGCGCACCGGCGTAATGCCTGGGTCATGACGGCGCGGCGGCTCGTCCCGTCCGGCGGAGCATCGCTGGGAGCCTCAGCGTCGACGGCAGTGTCGTCGGCGCGACCGATGCCCAATTGATCCACCCGTTCAGACTCGTCAAATGCGAGCAGATGCTAACGCCCGCTCGCAGCGCTCACTCAGCGAGACCGTGTGTGCCCCGCCCGCCCCTTCGGCGCTACCGCGTAGATGGTGAAGGTGTAGGTGCGGTCTCGATACGTCGCCTCGGCCCGATCGATACGTGCGAGACGTGGGTTGTGCGCGAACATGTGCAATGTGCTCGAGCCCACGGACTCGTCGGGGCGGTCGAGCACGATTGCGCCGCCGGACAACAGATAGTGCCGCAGGTCCTTCTGCCACTTCGCATTCTCATCGCGCGGAAGGTTCCCGCTCTTGTCGACACCGTAGGTCCGTCCGTACGAATCGACCCACTGCCTGCACCCACGGGCCAGGTTGCGGCTGAGCACGTTGAGTTCGATCAGCGGCAGCGGCGTGATCGATGTGACACATCTGGCTGTCGGCAAGTGTCCGGCGAGTTGTCGGGTGGGGAACGGCAAGATCGCGATGTCGGGGTGCGCGAACGTGCCCCCCGCGGTGATCGCTGTCGTCCCGACCAACACTCCAGCGATCACCGGTCGCATTGAATGCCTGCGGATGCGGGCATGCGCCGCCGCGGCGACGGTAAGCGCAAGCGGCGGCGCGACGAAGTCCATGTAGGTCGCGAAGAACGAGGGCGTGACCACCAGAAGCAGCAGGTGCGCAACCGCGAGCACCACGAAGATTCTGGCCGCCTTGTACCGCCACGCAGCGATGCAGATGCCGACGAAGATGACGGTAAAGATCACTGAGCATGCCGCCGATGCGACGCCGCGGATGTGCAGTACCGCGACCGGCGCCGTCGAGAACGTGAGGAACCGCGCGGCCAGTGATGCCTGCCCGTCGCGACCCAGTTGATCCAACACGATCATGTGCGTCATCGCCCGCGGGGCGAGCAGGAGGAACGGCCCCACCACGACCGCGACGACTGCCACCGCGCCGGCCAGGAACGCGCGCAACCGCCGCTTGCCGTCGCTTTCACGCCACAGCCATCCCGCGACGACCACCAGCGGGAGCAGCCACCAGACCTTGACGCAGACCGCGAAGCCAAGCGCCATTCCACCCAACACCGCGTGGCGGCGGCCGACGCGGCCGCCGGTGAGCGCGAGCATGCCGCACAGGAATGCGAAGCTGCCGAGCGGCTCGAGGCGGCTGGACAGCTCGACGAACACCGCACCCGCCCACACCCCGTAGAACACGCCGCCCAACCACGCGGAGCTGACCGACAGGCCCAGGCGACGGGCGATCAAGTAGACCAGCACGCCGTTGAAAGCGCCGAGCAACGCAAAGGCCAGATTGCCCGCGACGAATCCGGTCAGGTCGGTCGTCACCGTGCCGAGCGCGGCGAACGGAACCACCGCGAACATCACTCCTGGCGGGTGTAACAGCAGGAAGTTCTGGTAGGGCATGCGACCGTGGATGAACGAATCCGCGGCGGCGTAGTAGACGGAGGCGTCGTAGCCGTAATCACCGCGCACTCCACCGGCGCTGAGCAGGATCGAACCCACCCGGGCCAGCGCTCCGATCACAAAGATCGATGCAGCCGGGGCATACGTAAGAACACGCCTGTGCGCCCGCACAGGCGTCTCGTTATCGGCAACCGACGACGACACGATGCCCGCGAACCTTACGCGTTGACTGGATCGGAAATGCTGTGACGCGACCGCGCGACGATCTCGACGGCAAGCTCGGCGGAGACAGACGCTGAGAGAGCGAAACGACGGCGCCCAGCGGTCAGCCGAGGTGCAACGCCTTCAGCGCCTGTGTCGCCATGTGCGACTCGCCGAGGGCGTTCGGGTGAACGATGACCGGGTTGGTGCCGAACAGGACAGGCTCGATCCAGCGCACGCCGATCGCTTGGCAGGCGTCGTGACCGTTGGACACCTTGCTCAGATCGACATAGGTCGCGCCGGTAGCGGCAGCTGCGCGGCGCACCGCGTCGTTGAGCGTGGCCTGCAGGTGGCGCAGGTAAGGGACATCTCCGGTCGCCACGGGCATCTGCGGGAAACAACCACCAGTGGCCGGCAGGATCCACGGGTAGCCGAGGATCGCGACCCGGGCGTGCGGGGCCTTGGTCCGCACGGCCCTGAGTGCCTTGACCAGGGCCGGGTAGGTAGTGGAGCGAATGGTGTTCTCGAACGACGAGCCGTACTTGTCCTTGCACGGGCTGCCCTGCCCACCGGTCGACAGGCCGGCGGCGCCACACTCGACGATCGAGTCGATGAACACTCCGCTGTCATTGCCGCCGATGGTCATCGTGATCAGCTGCGTGTTGGCGTGCACCGCGTCCAGTTGCGGGGCAACCCCCTGGTACTGCGCGGTGAAATAGTCCTTGGTCTCTGCTCCGCCGCAGGTGACGTCGGTGAGCTGGACCGGGATCTCGCTGGCGATCACGTGGGGATAGTTGGCCGTCGAACGTAGGCACGCCGGGGACGCTGTCGGATCAGGCGGCACGTTTCCCGATGCGGCGCTGTACGAATCGCCCAGCGCCACGTAACGCAACGGCGCGGTGCTCGCGCTCGCCGGTCCGGCAAAGCACAAGGCAGCTGCGGACATGAACGCCACGACAAGAGCGACGACTCGACGCAAGACAAACTCCTTCGAAGATCCGGACGGAGCGCGACGCAAGCGTTGCCCCCACTCCAAGAACAACGAGGGAGCTCCGTTCAGGTTGCGCCTTACCAACGCGATCGGACCTTTGGTCAATGCGGAAAGGTCGCTGACCTCGACGTCGAACGCGCCGTCATCGGCCGGCGCTCGATCGGCCGGCAAGAGGGACGCGCGCTGCGTGCGTACGTGTCGAAGTCCATCACACTCCTTCGACGCGCCGGCCCGTCCGATTATTTACTCTGACTTCTCTGCCGACTCGGTCGCGGCCCACCAGCGACCAAGATCAAATCTCGCATGACACGCGTCTGGTCGCTCGTGCCGATTGTCAGATCGCACCGCGGCGGCGCAGCAGGCCGGCGGTGAGGATGCCGACTCCTGCGGGAGCCCAGAAGGTGATCAACCGGAACAGCAGCACGATCTCGATCGCGTGCGTGGCTGGTACGGAAGCTGCGACGAGCACACCTGTCAGTGCCGCCTCGGTCGCGCCGAGCCCGGCGGGTACCGGGACGGCGTTGCCGGCGGCCGATCCGATCATGAAGGCGACGATCAACGCAGCCATCGACTGGCTCGGCTGTGGACCAGGAACCATCGCGGACGATGCCGCAAAAGCGAACGCGAGGATCAGCGTTGTCGAACCCGACGCGCCCAACAGGGCAAACAAGGAGCGCGGTCGGCGGACCAACTGCGAAGCGGGCCGCACGAAACTGACAGCCCACTCGGCGATGCGGTCGCGATGGCGGGTGAACCAGATGCCGACGACGGCGACGAGCAGCGCGCCAACCGCCGCCCACAGCCACGGCGAACGCACCGGACCGAGCGTGCTCTGTACCTGACCCAGCAGGAAGCCCAACTCGTGTGTGCCGCTGCCCAGTCCCAGCCACTGTCCCGCGAACACGACCACAGCCAGCACGAGAGCATCTGCCACACCGCCGAGCACGTTGAGCACGACCACCGCACCGGCGGCGCTTGCAACGCCGATGTCGGTTCGGCGCATGTAGTACCGGGCGATCAGCGCCGACCCTCCGATTCCTGCTGGCGTGAGGCGATTGGCCGCCGCGGCCGCGAGTTGTACCAAGAACGTCTCTGCGTACGGCAGATACTCCGGAACGGCGGCGCGTGCGGCGACTGCGGCCGCGAAGTAGTGCGCGGCGGCGAGTACAACGACGATCGCACCGAACTGCCAGCGAAGCTGACCGGCCGTGCGCGCGGTCGAGCTGAGCGCCTCGCCGAGGTCCTCCCTGGTGTCGCCCCCTGCGACCGCAGCCGAGATGCCAGCGGCGAGGGCGAGCAAAGCAAGCGCACACGCAATGGTCACGACCGGATGACGGCGCGCCACCGTCCAGGCGAACCTCAGCGGGCGGACGCGAATGGACGACGAAGCAGGCCTCGACTCGGCGCCCGATTCTCGTAGATCGCTCACGCTCGGCACGGGCGCCGCCCGGTGATCAATGCATCGTTGATGCGTGCCGCGATATCGACCGTGCCCGCCTTGCCGGACCGCACGAGCAGCCAGCCCGCCCTTGTCGCGCCGACGCACTGTCCGGGCGCCTGCGCCGTCCACAGCGGTGATGAATGGATCCGGACGACCGCGACTCCTGCGCGCGCGAAGCGAAGAGTCAGCGACGATGCGTCCTCATCGACGAGGCTGGCCGCCCCGGTCACGATCGCCGTCGGGTGCGCGACTTTCCAAACCTGCCAGTTCTGGTCGTGCCACGCAGGGATCAGGTACCCGGGCGGACGCCGCAACAAGCGAGCTTCGAACGTTCCGCCGTAGTCCAGCGGCGCGCGCGGTAAGGCAACCAAACTGATTGCATTGTCAGTGAGCCACGCCCGGTATCGAGCGGCCGTGAGTGGGCGGTACAGCACTTGGTTGTACTGCAGATCCGACTGACGCTCCCAGCCCCTCGCGATCGGGTAGGTGCGGGCGACGAAGTAGGCCTCCCAATGTCCTGCGGTGAAGGGGATCTCGAGTCGCCCAGTTGCCGGCTGATGGCTCAAATAACGCACTAAGCCGGTGTAGAAGGTCGCCTGACTCGCGGGATCGGTCGCCCCGAGAGTCATCGACGAGACAAAGGCAACCGTCGGCCAGATGAAGGCGGCCACCGCGACCAGACCGTTTCGAATGCGAAGCCAACTTCCCTGCGCGGACAGGAAGTAGCAGGCCATCGGAATCGCGATGATCTTGCCCAGCCGCGCCTCGTTGCCGCCTATCGGATTGGGCACGACAAAAATGACCACTGCGAAGAGGAGGTAGCACCAGGCGAAGACCCGGACCGTCCGATTCGTGCGCGGCGCGAACGCCAGGACGGCCCCGCAGAATGCAACCACGCCGGCGAAGGTCAGCCACGGGCAGGGGAATGGACCGCCCGCGCCGCCGACGACCATCGCAATGAGAGAGCCGATCAGCCCGGCAGCAAGCGGCGCCGTGCGCCGCCACCCCGCCGACGTCGCGACCGCGGGCGCGACGAGCAGGACGAATGCCCCGGCCAGTGGGCTTGCCAGCGAAGCGCCTCCTGCGAGCATCGCGGACAGTCCCCAGTGCCGCGAACCCACGACCGACGCGATCGCTGCGACGCCGAAGGCCGCGCCGAGCAGGAACGGCACCTGACCGATGAGCAGGTTCTCGCAGACGCTGACCGCCACGGCGAGCCCGAACACGAGCATGCGCGTTCTACTCGAGCGTGGCGACAGCAGCACGGCGACCCACGTCGCCGCCACGCAAGACACCACACCGACGACGGCGGCCCCCACGACCGCATTGCTGAACACAGCTGTCGCCAGCGGGTAGATGACGGAATAGCCCGGCAGTGCCGAGCCGCCGTACCAGCGCGTCGTCCACACCGACAGGCCGTCGTGACCCGCGATCCATGCTCGGAACTCTTGCGCCGGCCAATCCGGACCCCAGCGCGCCGCACACACGATCAGCACGCTGACCGCGGCGACCACGGCGACGCTCCACAGCTGAGCAGCGCGAAGATCCGCCCGTTCCCGCGCGACGGGTAACGCGGTCACGAGACCGATTCCATACGGCCATCGTGAGGCTCGGACGTGAGACGGCCACGACTGCCGCCAGCGTCGTCACAGGACACGGCGTGGTGGGAGGGGACACTTCATCTATGGGCGATACCGACGGGTCGATACGCAGCAGAGTGTGGCGCGATGGCCAGGTGGTGCTGGAGAACTTCGATTTCGAGGCGATCTCGGACCATCTCGAGGACGACGAGACCCTGATGTGGGTCGATCTCTGCGATCCGGACCACCGCTTGCTGCAGGAGCTGGCCGGTGAGCTGGTGCTCGAGCCGATGGCGGTCGAGGACGCGATCGCCCAAGCCGAGCGTGCCAAGGCGACGCGCTATGCGACGCACACGTTCATGACCATCTACGCCGTAGAGCTGCACGAGGACTCCACCATGGCCGCGCCACAAGGTCGGTTGTCGATACACAAGGTGTCTGCGTTCGTTTTCCCGCGTGGGTTGATCACCGTGCGCTCGGATCCGCACTTCGACATCGACGAAGTCGTCCGACGCTGGGACGACAACACAGACCTGCTCAAGTACGGGGTCGGTGCGCTGGTGCACGGTCTGCTGGACACGATCGTCGACGGACATTTCGAGGCCGTCCAGATCCTCGACGACGCCATCGAAAGACTCGAGGACGACCTGTTCGACGACAAGGCCCTCAACGGCGAGGTTCAGCGTGCCACCTACCAGGTCCGGAAAGACCTCGTCGAGTTACGCCGCGTCGTCCTGCCGATGCGCGAAGTCATCAATGCCGTCCTGCGCCACCGCAAGGACTTCCACTCCCCCACCGAACTCGACCCCTGGTACGACGATCTCTACGACCACGTCCTACGCGCCTCGGAGTGGACCGAGTCGCTGCGCGACATGGTCACCACGGTCTTCGAGACGAACCTGTCGCTGCAAGACGCCCGACTCAACAACGTGATGAAGAAGTTGACCTCGTGGGCCGCGATCATCGCCGTGCCCACCGCCGTCACCGGATACTTCGGCCAGAACGTCCCCTACCCCGGCTTCGCCAAGGAATGGGGCTTCCTGCTCAGCGTCGCCGTGATCCTGATCATCGGCACCGGCCTGTACATCATGTTCAAACGCAAGGACTGGCTCTGATCATCGACGAACGCATGCATGGATAGCTACCGCACCACCCACCCAGCTACGCGGCTTTCATGCCGCCGTCGACATAGACGGTCTGCCCGGTGAGGAATCCGGCGCCTGGGGAGGCGAGGAAGGTGATGGCGGCGGCGATCTCGCCGGGGTCGCCGGCGCGCCCGATGGGGACGGTGGCCAAGAACGCGGCCTTGGCGTCGGCGTCGTGACCCGTGACGCGTTCGAGCATGTCGGTTTGGACCGGTCCGGGGCCGATCGCGTTGACGCGGACTCCGTCGGCTGCGGCTTCGAGTGCTGCCGACCGTGTCAGGCCGATGATCGCGTGCTTGCTGGAGACGTAGAGCGAGCCGTTCGGGAAACCCTTGTCGCCGTAGATCGAGGTGAGGTTGATGATGCTGCCCGAGCCTTGGGGCTGCATGACGCGTAGCTCGTGTTTCATGCTCAACAGCGTTCCCAGCACGTTGGTGTCGTAGGTGGCGTGGTATTGCTCGGACGTGATGTCCGGGATGGGGCTGAACTCTCCGTCGGTACCGGCGTTGTTCACCGCGACGTCAAGGCGCCCGAACCGTTGCCACGGCCACGTCGATGAGGTTGCGGACCTGCTCGTCGTAACGGATATCGGCCTCGACGAACTCGGCCTCGGCTCCGCGGCCGCGCAGCTCATCGGCCAACAGGGTGCCCTTGTCCGGGTGTCGTCCAGAGATGACGACCGAGGCGTGCTGGTCGGCGAACGCGAGTGCGGTGGCGCGCCCGATGCCGGTGAGAGCGCCGGTGATGAGCACGACGGGTGAGTTCATGTGGGTCCAATCGTTGCCGTTGCGTATGGGTTTCAAAACCCAAAGTAGTCACGACCAATTGGGAAATCAAACCCAAATATTTGCTAGAGTTCTCGCTGTGACAGCGTTGGCCGAGGCGATCGAGTGGCCGGCGACTGAAAAGGGTCGCGCAACGAAGGCGCGGGTCTTGCAGGTCGCGGCTGACCTGATCCTGCGCCATGGCGTGACCGGCACCGGCCTGGAGGACGTGCGTCGAGCAGCCGGGGTCAGCGGTTCACAAATGACGCACTACTTCGGCGACAAGCGGCAACTGATCAAGGACGTGATCGCCTGGCAGGCGCAGTCCACACTGCAGCAACATCACGCCCCTGACCTCGGTCAACTCGACACCTTTGCGGCGCTGCGGTTGTGGGCCGATCTGCACATCGAGCGACAACTCGAGCGGGATTGCCAGGGCGGCTGCAGCTTCGGGTCCCTGGCGGGACAGCTCGTCGAGGCCGAGCCGGACGCTCGCACCGATCTCGCCACGGGATTCACCGAGTGGCTCGCACTTTTCCGACACGGCTTCATGCTGATGAAGCGGCGCGGCGATCTGACTGCGGCCGCGGACCCGAAGTCGCTGGCGTCAGCTGTCCTCGCAGCGATGCAAGGCGGCATGCTGCTGACCCAGACCCTGCGCGATGTCGCGCCACTACGGGCGTCGCTGGACGCCGCCCTGACCTATGTGAGCACATACGCAACCGACCCGGCTGGTGCGGCGCAGACACTCAGGAAGTCTCGTCGACGACCACGGTCCTGACCGTTCACGACACGATCGCGCAACCGGTACGACAGCCGACGACAGAGGAGAAACCGTGGCCGCCCGAGAATCCATCCGCGTCGAACCACTCTCGACCTACCTGGACCGCTGGAAAGCCCCGACGTCCGCTGTCGTCCGGGCCGGCGACACCGTCTACGTCTCCGGCTTGCCACCGTTCGACCCCGACACCGGCGACGTCGTGAACGCACCGATCGAGCGTCAGACCAAGCTGGTGATGGACCAACTGAAGTTGTGCCTCGAAACGGCCGGCTCGAGCCTCGACAAAGTTCTCAAGTGCACGGCGTATTGCACATCGGTCGACCTGTTCGCCGCAGTGAACGAGGTCTACGCCGGCTACTTCGCGACCGAACCGCCCGCTCGCGTCTTCGTCAACGTGCCGGCGTGGCCCGGACATTTCGACATCGAGGTCGACTGCGTGGCGACCATCTGAGATCCGAACAGTCAGGCCTGCTTACGGTCAGGGTTCGTTTCGCCGCAAAGCTGAGCCGCGAACCCGACCCCGTCATGTCTTCCGCCAAAAATCCGTGACAGCCGCGGCCAATTCGGTCGGCCTCTCGAGGGACGGCAGGCTTCGCGATCCTGCGATGGTCGCCGTGCGGGCACTGGTCATTCTGGCCGCTGCCGCGCTGCACTCGGCAGGGGTCCACTCGCCACGGTCATCGGTGGCGATCATCAGGGTGGGACAGCTGATGCGAGCGGTGGCCCAGGTCAAGTCGGTTCGGTTGAGGACGCCGCCTCGCACGGATCGCACGATGGCCCGTCTGTTGGGACGGGCCATTGGGGCGACGAGGGCATCAACGGCGACGGGGTCGGTTCGCCTCGTCGAGTCGGTGAGCATGCCGTTCAGCAGTCCTTCGCGAACGGGACCGCGCATGCCGATCGCCCGATACACCGGGAGCAGCATCCGCACCTGACGCCGCATCGACGCGCTGGGGGCAAGCACTGGCGTGCTGATCGTGATCAGGCTGCGGACCAGCTCCGGCCGGGTTGCTGCCAACTGCAACCCCACGTGGCCACCCCATGCGCTGCCCAGCCAATCGACCGGGCCTGCGGCGATCTCGCCCTGGACGTGCGAGACGATCGCCGCCGCCGCGCGGGCGCATCCTTCGTTGAACTCGGTGACGGTTCGGTCCAAACCGTCGCTGGAACCGAAGCCGTACCCGTCGACCAACACCAGGGTGCGTGCCAGGCGCAAGGCGTCGACGACGCGGTCCCAGCTTCGCGAGTCGGTGAACATGCTGTGCCACAACACCGCCACCTCGGGCGGCCCGGTCACCACCCGCGCCGACAGTTGCCCCAGCTCCGTCTCGATACGCATAATTCACTGTACCCACTGTCTAGCGAATCTGGCTAGGGTGAGCAGGTGAGTCGCAGCTACCAGTCACCAGTCCGCGCTCAACGAGCCGAGCAAACCCGGCAGCGGCTGGTGGACGCGGGCCGGCAACTGTTCCTGAGTCAGGGGTGGACACCAACCACGATGACGCAGGTCGCCGCGACGGCTGGCGTGGGCCGTCCGACCGCGTATCTGCACTTCGCCACGAAACTCGATCTGCTGACGGCCTGCATCGACGCCTCTCTCTCGACGGTCCCGGTCCGCGAGCGCGCCGACTACCAAGCGATGGGCCAGGGCACACCGATCGAACGAGCGACTGTTGCCGCCCGCTGGCTGCGAAACGCCTATGAGAGATCGGCGGCTATTCAACGCGTCCTCGACCAAGCGGCAGCAACGACCCCGGAGGCCGCCAACACCCGAACCCAGATGGAGAACCGCCGTCACGACGAGTTCGCCAACGCGTGCCGCCTCGTCCTCGGCGGACACGTCCCACCCCCAGCGCTCGTCGACGAGGTCTGGGCCCTCGGCTCACGCGCCATGTGGTTCATGCTTGCCGACCGCGGATGGGTGCCCGACGAATGGGAAGCATGGTTCGTCGCCACGATTCTCAACGCCGTCGACAGGCACAATTCCGACCCGCACCACGATCCGCCGTAACGACAGCGCCGAACTACTGCTCAGCCCTGTTGAATGGTGCTGTGAACAGAACTGTGTCGGCCGAGCTTGCCGTCGAGATCATCGCGCCGTCGCGCCTTGCCGTGCAGATCGCGATATCCGATCCGGCCGCCCACGCGGCGCAGGAAGACATCGCAGTGCTGCTCGACGACGCTCCGATCGCTTACGAGCAGGTCGCTGCCCCGACCGGTGGACGTGCATGGGTCATCGATGCACCTGTCGGCAAGCTCGAACTCAACTACCGCGCTGTCCTGAACGACACCCCGCCCCTCGCGCCGGCACGACTCGATGAGCAGTTGATCTACTTGCGTCCGAGCAGATATTGCGAGTCCGACCGCATGATCGGAATGGCCAGCCGGTTGTTCCGCGGCATCGACGAGCCAGGCGACGTGCTGGCTGCGGTCTCGTCCTGGGTGGGCACCCAGCTCGAGTACGTGGCCGGCAGCAGCGGACCCACCGACGGCGCCGTCGACACCCTCCTGGCCGGACGCGGCGTCTGCCGCGACTATGCCCATCTGGCAATCTGCCTGCTCAGAGCTCTCGGAACACCGGCTCGCCTTGCCGCCGTGTACGCACCCGGCTTGCACCCCATGGACTTCCACGCCGTCGCCGAGGCACTGATCGACGACGTCTGGTACGTCGTCGACGGCACACTGCTCGCCCCGCGCGCTTCGCTGGCACGAATCACGACCGGACGCGACGCAGCCGACACCTCGTTCCTGTCCAGCTACGGCGGACAGATCACAATGACGCACCTGGAAGTCACCGCCACGGTCGAAGGCGACCTCCCCACCGAAGATGTCAAGGCTCTCGTGTCGCTGCGCTGATCACGGCGCGACTCGCGACGGTGACGGCCGTGGCCCCGGCCGGAGCCGGGGCCACTACGAGGAGAGCCGTACGGGGGTGAGCGCTGCCGGGCCGATTCGTCGATGCCGGGATGGCGGGGTCGCGCTATCGGGACGCGGACGGCGTCGGCCGCGCGACGGCGCGCACCCCGACCCGGGTGCCTGCCAGGAGTGCTGCGACCACGCGTGCCGCCCGGCGGCCATTCAGCAGCGATGATCGCGTCGAACTCTGCCGCGAGCAGGTCCGTATCGCCGCAGATCAGGTCGAGGAACTGCTCATCGACGCTGCGCGTGGTCGTGTAGCCGAGAGCGGGTGAGGGTGGCATGACCGGCCCTCTCGGCTCACGCGTCGATGACCTGGCGGTTCTCACCCTTGCTGGTGACGGAGATCTTTCGCGGCTTGGCCTGTTCGGCAACCGGGATCACCAGGGTGAGCACGCCGGCGTCGTAGCTGGCGGCAATGTGTTCGGTGTCGAGGTTGTCGCCGAGGATCAGCTGCCGGCTGAAGATCCCGCGGGGCCGTTCGGCGGCGATCAGCTCGGCGTCGCTGGCGCGAGCCGGGCGTTCGGCCTTGACCGTCACCACGTTTCGCTCGACATCGAGGTCGATCGAGTCCGGGTTCACGCCGGGCAGGTCGAACTCGACGTGGAAGCTGTCGCCGTCTCGCCAGGCGTCCATCGGCATCACCGACGGGCGGGCCAAAGTACCGTCCGTTCTGAACATCTGTTGGGTGAGCCGGTCCAGTTCGCGGAACGGGTCGGTGCGCATCAGCATCGTGTCCACCTCCATGACTCCTGTTCTGTCGGATGCTCCGTGTGGGCCACAGACCCGAGAAGGATCTATGGTGTGCGCTATAGCTTTTATTTAGCATGCGTGGCATGCTCGCGCAAGAGGTCGATGTCAAGAACTTCTTCAGGAGGACGTGGCGCCATGGCGGTTGGTGATCCTGACCGCGCTCGCGGCGTGTACGGCATCTCGGTAGCCGCCGAGCTCGTGGGCATCGGCGTGCAGAATTTGCGTGCCTATGAGGCGCGAGGCCTGCTGGAGCCCGAGCGCACCGAGGGCGGCACGCGCCGCTACAGCGCCGAGGACCTGGACCGGCTGCGCCGCATCGGTGACCTACTCGAAGCGGGGCTGAACCTGGCCGGCATCGCAATGGTCCTGGATCTGCAGGACGAGAACACCCAGTTGCGCGCGGACAAGGACAGCGGCGGTCGCGGCAAAGCGAACCGATCATGACCGCGACGCATCACCTGACGTATCCGACGCCGGATCCGGCTCCCTGAGCCGATCGCCGCAATCAGGCCGTCGCGGCAAGTTCCTCGCGCTGCGGGACAGGGCGATCAAGCGCCATGAGGTGATCAATCTGGCGGACCAGCTCTGCACATGAGAACGGCTTGGGCAAGTAGGCGTCGGCACCTGCGGCGAGGGCCCCGGTCGCCGTCTCGGGTGAGCCGGCGCTCATCAGCACAATGCGGCTCTGGCTCGTGGCCGGATCTGCCCTGAGCCGGCGGCACAGCTCGAGCCCGGTGAGATTGGGCATTTGGATGTCGAGCAGGAACAGCGTCGGCGCGGCCGTGTCGTCGCGGTGCGAAGAGTTTCTGGCGGCGAGCGCGGAGCCTCCGTCGGGATGTGACTCGGTCTCATAGCCCGCCCTCGTCAGAACACTCGCCACGAGTCGCCGAATGTCCGGGTCATCCTCAGCAAGAACGACTCGGTTGCCGTGACGGGGCTGCTCGGCGGAGCGGGCGAAGGTCTTTGTCGGTGAGGCGACGAGCACGAAAAAGCCTTTCCTTCGAGGAGCTTGCGTCGGCGATCTTGACCGCCATGATGAGACCCCATCCCTCGGTGGGGGCGAGGGATGGGGCGATTGGCTTCTCTGCGGGGGTGAGGTCGCCAGGATTCCTGCATCAGCAGGCGTTGCAGTGACCTCGCCGAGAAGGCGTCCCAGCACGGTGGGGGGCGCGCGATTGTCGATCGAAGATCCTGATCAACTTGCGTGCTTGCCGTTCTGGTGTGCCTTAAGCGTAAGACCGGCGATAGGCAAAGCCCATAGACGGATCACCACGTCTTAGTGCGTGCGGGTAGACGAATCGTCGACGGCGCTCTCCGCGCTGCGGAAGAGATTCACGAGTTCCTGCTGCGATGACACGTTGAGCTTGGCGAACACGGCGGCGAGGTGATTACGAACGGTGCTCTGGGTGACGAACAGCTTCGCGGCGATGGCGGGTGGTCGGTCGCCGTCCAATAGGAAGCTGACAACTTCGAGTTCGCGCGTGGTGAGCAGGCTGAGCCCAGGAAGGCTGTTCTCGGTCACGCCGCGGAAGACGCCGCGGGCCAGCCTGGCGAGTTCGGCACCGCGGCCCAGACGGAGCAGAATCGCCGAAAGCTCTACTGACACGTGCGCATCCGGGCCGTCCCCTTCGGGGATGGGCAAGAAGACGAAGGCACAGCTCGGCGAGGGCTGAAGTGGAAGGATTACCACTTCGCAGCGCAGAACCGTTTCGGTCGGCCGAGCCCGGATGTCGAGGTGCAAGGTGATGCCGGCTTGATTCGCGGAGGCTTCACTGAGTGCTCGAAGACAGCGCGGGACGTCGTCCTGCGCAATCAGCATGAGAAATGACCCGCGCAGTAGCGCAGCTACCGGAACATTGAACAGCTGCTCGGCATCGTTGCTGATCCGTTCGATCAACAATCCCGCATCGGCCGTCCCGAATACCGCGGGCGCGTCGCGCCATCCGACATCAGCAGCGGTCGCGTCGGTCGATTCCTCGGCGACGATTACGACGACGACGAAGTCGGACGAGGGTTGCTGACCGAAGGAGCGGATCCACATCCGCACCTTGACATCTGCACCGTCGGAACGCCTCAGCAGACGAGAGGTCTCGAACCCGTTCAAGCGGCCGCCGGCGAACAGGTCGTGGCCGAGTATCGGGCTGTCCGCGGTGAAGGCTTCGAGAAGATGCCCGACGATCATGCCCCCGCCGGGGTCAAGCAGCTGCGTAGCGGCCGGGCTGGCGGCGACGATTCGCTCGGAGGGCACCTCGAGCACCAGCGCCGGGAACGGTATTGCGCCCAAGACGTCAGCGGCGATACGGGAGACATCGCCAGCGCTCAGATGGCCGCTCGGTGGTTCAGGGCCATCTGTCACGTCCACCCCCGCTGTGCCGCCCACGCTGAGTCACCCAGGGCCAAGCTGGGCCCACCATAGTCGCCCAGATGCCGCCACTCGCGCGTTACAACAATCCTTCTCGCCGCGCGACCGACTCGTCGTCACCGTGGCCGAAGATGTCGATGAGCACATCCTCGTCGCGGTAGCCGCCCAGTCGCGCCAGGTTCGGAGAAGCCGCGATGATGTCGTGCACCCGGTCACCGGACAGCGGATAGTCCGGCGCGTCATGGCGCCAGTGCACGGCCAGCACGCTTCCACCCTCCACGAGGTGCCTCGTCGCTTCGTCCACGGCTCGGGTGAGGTCAGCCTCATCGAGGTAGTACCCCACCTCGCTGAGCACGATCAGGTCCGCCTTCTCATCGGGCCAATCGTCAGGCAAGCCACCTTCACGAACCTCGACTCCGCTCATCGTGGCGGTGCGTTCGCGCGTGCGGGTCACGGCAGCGTCAACAACATCCCAGGCGATGAGCCGATCACAACGGGCTGCGAGCAGCACGGTCAACTCCCCGTTGCTGCAACCAGGCTCAAATATCACCGAGAACCGCGGCAACGGCAGCGCCGCGAGGACCAGCGCTCGCTTGCGCTGCTCATACCAGCCGTCAGAGATAAGCCATGGATCCACGGACTCGCCATACATCCGCTCGAAATATCGCCGCGGCAGACTCGGACTCACCGCTGCGACAGTATTCGACCTATCGCCGTCAGGTGCGGCAGCCGGGACGAAGGTGTTGCCAGCACTCATCGGACGACGAGGGCGGTCCGTCCTGCGATTGCACGGGCACACGCCACGTATAGCGTCGCTTGCAGGACACCGACTCGGGAGACGCCGCATGGACCTGCCGGACGAACTTGTTGCGATGCTGCGTACCCCAGCGCTGTGTTACGTAGCCACCGTGATGCCGAACGGGTCGCCGCAGCTGACCCAGACATGGATCGATACCGACGGAACGCATGCCGTGATCAACATCGTCGAGGGCATGCAGAAGGCACGCAACTTCGAGCGCGACCCCCGGGTCGCCCTCGCGATCTCCGATACGGCCAACCCCATCGTCTTCACGCAGGTGCGCGGACGAGTGATCACCATGACCGATGAAGGTGGCGAAGAGTCGATCAACGCCCTGGCACACAAATACACCGGCAAGCCGTACGCCTGGTACGGCGGCCGGACGCAGACTCGGCTCGTGGTGACAATCGAGGCGGACCGCATCACCACCATCCCCTGACCCGGCGCAAGATCGCCTTGAGGTCGATCATGCCGTGCCATTGTTTCGACTCGGTTCGGCAGCAAGCCTTGTTCCGGATGGAAGCTCGAGCGACGCCGTATGCGCTCAAATGGACGGAATAGCGCCGCCGTCCACCGGAACCATCGCCCCAGTGATGAAGGACGCCGCGGGTGAGAGCAGGAACGCGGCAGCTCGGCCGAACTCGTCCGGTTCGCCGTACCTGCGCAACGGGATCAACTGGGACTGGAGCGCACGTACCTCATCCGGGTCGCCGGCGAGTGCATCGAGTTCGCGGACTCGGTCGGTGGCGATCCTGGCGGGCAACAGGCCGTTGAGTCGGATGCCACGAGGGCCCAGTTCACCGGCGAGCATCTTCACCACGCCGGCCAGGCCCGGGAACAGGCCGTTGGACAGCGGGAGGTTCGGCGAGGGAACTCGAACGGAGGTCGCCAGCACGAAGACAAGCGAAGCTCCGGCGCCGCGCCTACCAGCCCTTGGCACGCCACGTCATTGCCCGGATCTGAGCTGTCCGGGGCCGCGTTTACCTCGTCGGGTTTGGCGTCTCGATCATGGTGGCTACGACGACAAGGTTGTTCGTGCTCGTGTCGCCATGCTCGTACTGGCAAGTGACGAGAACTAGATCGGTGCTCGAGTTGCACGTTGGTACGACGAGATTGCCGGCCTTGGAGGACACCCCCGTGGCGCACACCCGATATCTGATCGGCTTTGCGGTGGTCTGCACCGTGATGGTGTCACCAACGCGCGAGTTGAGAAGTCGGGTGAACGGGCAGACGTGGTAATGGCAAGCGTGCCCATAGATGTAGCTCGGCCCGCGTGCGGGCCTTTCGGGATAGGCCGACTGCTCGATCCACGCTGCCGTGTCCCACTGCCGCGCGCTGCTGTGAGGCGGGTCGATCGGTTCCGGGGTGCCGTCGGAACGAATCGTGGCGGACAGCGGGGCAACGGCAGCGTGGATCTCGCCCTGACTGGTGTGCACGTCAAGGGAGAACGCGCCGCGATAGTTGGCATGCGCGCGGCGTTCCAGCGACTTCGACGCCGACGATGCCCCAGGCGGCACAGTCGCATCCGTGCTGCGAGAACTCCAGGGCACGCTCGTTACTCCAAACCAGCGCTGCGCCTGTGGACCGCTCGAATGCTGGAACGCCCCGCCCGCCAGGACCGCGGTAGCTATCGAGATGAAAGCGATGGCTACCGCGGCACCGGGAAACGAGCGTGACCTGCTCAGCGTGCCGATCGAGCGACCAGCGTCAGGAGTCCTGCAGCGAGGAAGCTCAGACCGAGGCCCACTACCAACTCATTCGGTCCGCCGTCTGGGCCGCTCTGGGGCGGAGTGTCGCCTGTCAGGCCTGCCGGTGGCGTGAACGGGGTGCTCACGGGTGGTGTTTTCACGGGCGGTGTCTTCACTGGCGGGGTCTTGACCGGCGGCGTCTTCACTGGCGGCGCCTTCACCGGCAGGGTCTTGGCCGGCGGTGTCTTGACGGGCGGTGGTCTTGACCGGCGGGGTCTTGACCGGCGGTGTCTTCACTGGCGGCGTGCTCACCGGTGGCGTGCTCACTGGCGGAGATGATGTCGCAGGGATGACGTTGTTGGTGATTGAGACGGTGCAGGTCACGGTCGCGCCGCCGCCGTTACCCGAACCGTTGCACTGATTGACAGTGACGGGCAGGGCGGAGGTTTGAGTGGACGGGGTGACGGTGCACCTCACACGCCTCGTGCCGCCACCGCCGTTACCGGAGGTGTTGCACTGAGTGATGGTGGCGCCAGTGGTGTTGCCCTTGGGTGTGCATACCTGCGTGGGCTGCGTACCACCGCCACGGCCAGACCCGATGCATTGATTGACGGTCGCCGGGCTGGTTGTCGCCGGACCGGTGATGTTGTTGATGATGGCTACGGTGCAGGTGACAGTCCCTCCGCCCCCACTTCCCGAGCCGTTACATTGGGTCACCGACGTGGTCAAGGCGGTGAATGGGGTCGTTGTCCGGGTGCACGTCGGTGGAGCGTGGGCAGCGCCGTGACACTCCCTGACTGTCACTGTCGAGCTGGTGGTGCCAGTCGTCAGGTCACGATTGTTCGTAACGGTGACTGTGCATTCGACGGCCTCACCGCCGACGTTGTCCGTGCCGTTGCATTGGTTGATGGCATGTGCGACTGCGGCCTGCGCGCTGGTCGGGAGAGCGGCGCCTGCCACCACACCCCACAACAGCAAAACCAGGCCGGTCAGGCCCAGCCCGCTGGAAACCAGGCGGCGCGCCTGTGTGATTGGAGCCCGGCGACGAGCGTGTCTGCTACGGGTACGGGTCAGTGATGCGGGCATAATTTTCGGACCTTCGGTTGCGTCTCTGGCGAGCAAGATTGCTCGTCCAGCTCATGCAAACCCCGGCGGTCACAACGCCCCCGCGCCGCGTGCCCGCCGCTAACTCGCGGCGAACACAAGTTCGACCTGAGCACAACCTTACAGCACGTGGCAAACGCCACCTTTACATCGCTGCGCGGCGACGCCCCAAGAACCGGGGGACGCGATGGTCGAACGTCACTCCTTCGCCAAAACTTGACACAGATATTACTTCCCCGGAAGATACTTCCTAGCGAGGAACCCGCGGCAGGCGAGCGACCGCCACAAACGAAAGCTGTCAAGTGACACGAATCGTCGTCGCCGTGGTTGTCGCATTCACCACCCTCGCGAGTCTGCTCATCGCAGCCCAACCGGCCGCCGCATCAACCGAGGGTTACACCTGGACGCACGCAGCGGGCCACTGGCCCGTGGTCTACGTCGAAGACGACACCGACGGCCGCTGGGCGGTCTCCGGCTCTGTTGCTGCCTGGGGCAGTGGGCTCAGGGTCGGCGCGTGCCGTGCGGGCGCCGGGTGCATCAGCATCTCCAGCCCCGCTCGCGGAAAGTCCGCTCCGTTCGGCCAAACATTCATCTACGCAACGAACACCACGATGACCAGCGTCGACATCGAGATGAACGCCTCAGATGAGGCCCAACCTGCGAACGTCCGCAAAGTCGCGACAGAGCACGAACTCGGTCATGCCTTGGGTCTTGGGCATGACACGTCCTATCACGGGATCATGAACCCGACCGCCTGGAGTTGTGATCGCATCAACTCGTTCGAGCGCCACGAACTGGCCGAGATCTACGGCCACTGACGCCTGCAACCGACCATCGCCGAACGCCCTGGCTGAGAGCGATCCCTGAGGCTACGGCTACCGGCTGCGGTGCCCTGCGAATACCCCGGTCGTGTCGTGCGAGCGGGTCCAACTCGCGGGCGGCTCGTCCAGGACGAGGAGCCTCGGATGCCTGGCCAAGTGCGGGGGTGAGCGAAAGCTGCGCCAGCTGACCGCCGAACAGCTCAGGCGTCGCGCCTGTTGAGGACGAACAATCCGGCTACCAACGCGACTGCCGCGTAGACCGCGGTGACACCAATCCCCGCCCAGGGCCCGAGCAGGTTCGGGTCGGTGCCGGAGGTGGCGATGATCTGGCCTCCGGCATTGAGTGGCAGGAACTTCGCCACGTCGGTCGAGTAAGGGGTCGGGAGCGTGTTGGTGAGCAGCGGCAACACAAGCACGATCGCGAACAGCGCGGCAATCGCGGCGGGAGTGTTGCGGACGAGGAATCCGATCCCGACCGCGAGCAGCCCGATCAGGGCCAGATAGACCGCTGCGCCGAAGATCGCCCGCACGGCACCAGGAGTGCTCAGAGTTGCCTGAAGGTGCGTGCTCATCAGGGTTTGCTGGCCGAGCAGAAAGCCGACGAAGGCGGCGAGGAGTGAAACCGCGAAGGTGACCGTACTGAACACCACGGACTTGGCGACCAGCAATGGGTAACGCCGCGGCACCGCTGCAACCGATGAGCGAATCATCCCGGTGCTGTACTCGCCGGTGATCACCAGCACGCCCAAGACACCGATCGCCAGCTGGGCGAGGAAGACGCCACTCAGGCTCACCTGGGTCGCGTCGAGTCCGAAGATCAACCGATGCTTGGGGTCTCCGCCATGGATGATCTGGTAAGCCTGCGCGGCGCCGAACAACATTGCGAGACCGTCGGTGATGACGACCGCGGCCAGCAGGCAGAACCACGTCGAGCGCAGCGAGCGCAACTTGATCCACTCCGACCGGATCACGCCGAGCTGCGTGACGCGGCCCGGACCACGGCCTGCCAGGCGAGCGGACACCGCGGTGCTCATCCGGCGCGCACCAATGTCACCGGCCGCGCGGGTCTCACCGGCCGTGCCGGCGAAAGCGCCGCCGCGGACTTCACCGGTCTTGCAATCGTCGGCATGAATACCTCGCGTCGAAAGTCGCGTGCCGTGGGCCGCGCTCCAGGGTGGTCTCACCTGATGCCGAAAACATCAGGGACGACCCTGAATCGCGCCATCCGGCCTGTAGATCCCTGCGCGACCGCACCTTCATAAGCCTGTGCCGAATGGCGCGCGCCCGGGTCGATGGCGCTCGTTCGGAGAGGATGCGGTTGGCGGGGTGTCATCGGGTCAGCCGGCGAGCGTGTTGCTCGACGAGATCGACCGTGCGCAGATATTGGTCGTCGACGGCCGCGCCCACGGTGGGTTCATCGGCCTTCCGATCCGTCAGCCAAGTCGCCGAGCATTCGACCTGCCCCGTATTGGTGCTGCACGGGAACGAGGCGCACGTGCGTGTGCTCGTGCTCGACCGGTTGCCGCGCAGCGAGCCACCGAGAACGCGGTAATGGCGAACCACAGCGCAACCATGGCAACGAACACTCCGAGCAGCCCGAACCCAACCCGGTGGCTCGGCGCGCCGGAGGCGACGACGTAGCCGAGCGCGAACCCGCCGAGAATGGCGACCGCGTAGCGGATGCCTGCGGCGCGTAACACCACCGCCCGCTTGCGCTGGTCCGGGTGACCGGGTCGATCTGTTCCGGAACTCCCCCGTGGTACTCGCGACGCTGACCGGAACGCGGTTCCCACGTCAACGTCACCTGATCGCTGCTGTCGATGCGGTAGGTGGCGATGCCATCGCCGAACACCTGCCCGTTGCGGCGCAGCGGCTGGCTTGGGTTCCACGCACCCAGCTCTTCAGAAGACAGTAAGTCGCGGCGGGAAGTCCTCGGGTTTCGGGCTCAGTGCGGTCGCGGATTCGGTCGAGACCAGTCATCGCGTCAGCGGCGGCGGTTGCCGCGTAGGGCGATTGCAGCGAGATCGTCGACAGCCTGCCCCCTTCCGGCCGGCGGCTATATGCGGGACGCTGTGCCCCGAAATTGGCGCGCTCATCCGACGAGCGCCCGCATTTCTTGGGGGGAAAGAACGCATGACGTCACCAACTATTGAGGAGCTCCTGTCGCGGCTCGATGAGCAGCAGGCTCGCATCGAACATCTCGAGGCTGAGGCGATGGCGCAGCCGCGCCCGGCCGAGAGTCCGATCGTTGACGACATCGCAGACGAGCCTCGAACTCGTCGCGGCGTTCTCAAAGCTGCGGCAGCGGGCGCCGCCGGTCTGGTCGGGGCCATGGTCGTCGTCCCCGAGGGCGTCGCCCAGGCCACCACCCACACCGGATCGTTCAGCAGCGGGACGCAGACGCCAGCGGTGAAAGCGACGAACACCGGCAACGGCTCGGCTGTGGTGGCCAGTGCACAGTCCGGGACCACCGTGATGGCAACGCAGACGGGCACGGGATCGGGTGCGGCGGCAGTACGCGGCACGATCGGCGGTGCGCACCCGGGCACGGGCAAAGGCGTCGAAGGCGTTTCCCCTTCAGGGACAGGCGTGCACGGTTCATCGTCGACCGGTACCGGCGTCGCCGGTTCATCGTCGACCGGTACCGGCGTCGCCGGTTCATCGTCGACCGGTACCGGCGTGACAGGGACCACCGCGTCGACCGACGGTGGAGCGTCCGCGGTGCACGGAAGCATTACCAGCACATCACCGGGTGGCTCGTCGGCCGGTGTCCTCGGCACGAACAACGGAACCGGCGGCTTGGGCATCGGGGTGTACGGCTCTCAAGCCGGATCCGGTTGGGGCGTGTACGGGACGACGCCCGACGGCATCGGCGTCTACGGCTACGCCGGCGGTGGCACCGGGGTGACGGGCGGCTCCTCGAACGGCACGGGCGTCACGGGGTCCTCGGGCAGTGGCACCGGCGTATCCGGATCATCGACTTCCAGCAGTGGCGTTCACGGAACGTCATCGGGCGGGACCGGGGTCGAGGGCGCCAGCACGTCCGGCTACGGGGTGTACGGCCACACGTCGTCGAACTACGGCGTCATCGGGGTCACTAACTCCGGCAACGGCGTCTACGGTCAGGTCTCGGCCGCGGGCCAGGCAGGAGTCATCGGCAGACAGTTGGACTCAGCCGGGAACTGGGCGCTGTACGGCTACGGCAATATCGGCGCGAGCGGCACCAAGTCGGCCGTCGTGCCCGCCGCCGACGGACAAGGCCACATGACGCTGTACTGCGTGGAAAGTCCCGAGTGCTGGTTCGAAGATTTCGGCTCGGCCACGCTGTCGCGAGGCTCGGCCACCGTGACAATCGATTCCGAATTCGCGCAGACCATCCACACCAGCGACTATCACGTGTTCCTGCAAGCCGAAGGCGAGTGTGCCGGTCTCATCGTGAGCAGCAAGCGCGCCAACAGTTTCGTCGTGCGAGAGAGTGGCAACGGTGTCGCCAACACACCGTTCGCCTACCGGATTGTCGCCCTGCGAAAAGACGTGACGGCGCCGCGGCTGAAGAGAACCTCGCTGCCAGAAGCAGCACAAATTCATCTGCCGCGATAACGCGAGTTGTACTGGGGCGTCGGTGGGCCGGGCCCACCGACGTTTCCGCCACGGCTTGCCGAACCAGTGCTCGGCGCTGCACTTTGTCGCCCGTCAGGGCCTGCAGTTGATCGAGTGTGTCGAGGTCAGCACGACGAGCGAGGAAACCCGCCGTACGGGTTACGGTGCGGCGGTCGTTGTCGGCAGGATTGGCGTGTGCTCCCTCATGTAGTAGACGGTTAGCAGCGCCATCGCGACCAACACGAGCGGCGGCCAAATTAGCCCGAGCACGGTGGCCACGGGGTACGCGATGGTGCCGAGGCCGAAGCGCCGGATGGCGCGTTTGGCGACCTCATCGGACACCGGCGTGCGGAGCAGGCCGTGTCTGGCCATGCGGGCGAGCAGCGCTGTGAACGAAAATGCCATGCCCATGTTGGAGATGCCATAGAGCAGCACGGCCCATCGGGCGCTCGCGCCCCCCTCTCGCAGGAAGTCGGCGAGTGTGGCTGTGGTGAAAGGCAGCGTTGTCACGAACATCAGCAGCAGCAGGTTCTCGAACAGCAGCACCCGGTCCACACGGTCGACGAGCGCGAACAGCGCATGGTGGTTGACCCAGATGACGCCGACGACGAAGAAGCTGACCAGATACGCGACGAAACTAGGCCAGGTGTGACGCAGCTGGGCGGCCAGATCGCCCTTGGTCGCGTCGGCGTGCAGGTCCAGTACGAGCAGGGTGATCACGACCGCCAGCACGCCGTCACTGAACGCCTCGGCCCGGGACGAATTCACAGTGGTCATCCTGCCGGAGAGCCGGTCGGCGCTTTCAGCGTGCAGCGGCCGCTACCCGATCTGCCGCCCATCGTGCGCACTGATCCGTTGCTCAAGGTGAAGGAACTTCCACACGTCTACGATTTCAAGGTGTCGGCCAACGCGGGAATCAGAGTTCATATCGGCTATCCCGTTCGACGACGCCCAGCCCGACGAGACCTGGCTAGCCGCAGTCGTGTCTCGCCACAATGGCGAGCTTTCCGAGTTGGTGATGGAGTCCGACCCTGCCCAACGAAACGCGTGGTTTCCGACCGACTCGGACGCGGACGCGTTCGCCGCGGAATTGACAAGCTCAGGTCGCTGGCGAGCGGGCTGACGACAGAACGTCGGTCAACTCCTCGCCCGCTGTTGCTCGGTCACTGGCGGGTAGATGACATGGATGGCGGGCGGTGTTCGATCCGCAAACCGACCAACCGGCAAAGTGGGCCGACTTGCGATTGCAAATTCCCGGCCGGTCGACGACTTCGAGTGGGGCCGCCCGCCAGTCAGAATCGGTGTCGATAGCGCATCGTGGCCGGGCGTCCGTCCGGGTCGTAGATGATCCGGTAGAGCGGCGTGGCCCAGGCCAGGGTTGCGCGGGTGAGTCGCTGTGCCTGGTAGGGCCGCAACCGTCCGGGGGGTCGTGGCCGATCTCGTCGGTCATCGTGCCACTGCTGCAGCCGGGCGGCGCTTTGAGCGAATTGTTCGAAGGCGGAATCTGGATCGATCAGGTCGGCGTCGTCGTCGGCCTCTCGGTCCAGGTGTTCGCGGGCGAGGTCGAGGCGGAGGTCGCGCGCGAAGACTCTTGCACCGTGCCCGAACCGGTCGATCACCTCAGGTGCGCGGGTGTCACGGGTTTCGTCGATCACCGCGCTCGAGAGCTCCGAATCATGCGTCCATGATCTGCGGTTGATGTTGTCCGAGCCGACCGAGGCCCAAACGTCATCGATGATGCATACCTTGGCGTGCACGTACACGGGAGTGCTCGCGTGATTCTCGATCCCGTAGATCGCGACCCTGTCCGGGGCGTCAGCGCGCAGCTCGTCGAGCGCCTGTTGGCGCCCGACGAGGTTGGGCGGCATCGAGAACCGGCCGTCCTGATCGGGATGATGCGGCAGCACTGCAATGAGGTGCAGGCGCTGGTTGCAACGCAATGCCTCGGCGAAGCATCGAACGATCTCGCGCGACCAGAGGTATTGATCCTCGATGTAGATCAGACGTTCAGCGCGGGGCACAACCTTCTCGTAGGCGCGAGCGACGCTGCGCTCCCCTTCGGGAGCGAAGGGGTAGCCGCGGCGCCGATTCGGATAGGTGCGCAGCACTTGCACATGCGCCGTCCCGGCCGGTGCGGGGTCAGGGAGTTGTTCGGGCAGGACGCTTGGAGTTCTGTCGTCGCGGCGTAACCGTTCGCTGATCAGATTGATTGGATTGCGCGTCAGCGGCGCGGGATCTTCCCACCGCTCGCGAAAGGTTGTCTCGATATCGGCGACGGCCGGTCCGTGCACCATCAGCTGGATGTCGTGCCACGGTGGTCGGTCGCCGTAGACCTTGGCCATCGGCTGCTTCTGGGGATCACCTTCGTGGTCGGGGCCGTCGCGCCGGCTGTGGCAAAGGTCGATACCGCCGGCGAAAGCGACATCGAGCTCTGGGCGGCCGGGGTGACGGATAACCACGAACTTCTGATGGTGGGACCCTCCGGTCCGCACACGCATGTCGAGCAGACACTCGCCGCCCGCCGCCTCGATCTCTTCACCGAGATGGCGGTTCTGCTGCTCGCTGAACGACAGCCGGTCCAGGTGCGAGCGCCAGATCAGGCCTTTGACAACCGCGCCCCGTCCAGCTGCCTCGCACAACGCATGCGCGACCTGGGCACCGCTGGCGTCGAGCACTTGGTCAGGATCTCCACGCCAATCGGTGAACAAGACCAGGTCGCCCGCACCCACGCGGTTCAAACGGCTGAGTAACTCCGCGAAGTACACCTGGCCATGAACGAGCGGGTAAACAGCATTGCCCGAGGTCCACGCAGCGCCGCTCGCATGCCGACGATCGATCCGTGTCGCTGCATTACCGCGCTCGTGCCCGCTCAGGAACCAGTCTTCGACGTCCATCGCCCCATCCAATGGCGCTCCTGCATGCGGTGATCGCCGCGCGTTGCCATACGCGCAGTCTCGCATCAAGGCCGTCCGCAGCAGGTGGTGATCTTGCCGAGTCGAGTCCAGGCCTGGTGCGCTGCACACCAGTGATCGGCGCCGACGCCTACGTGCTCGTCATCGGCACATCGCATCGGCATAGGCATCTGCGCGATCACGCGCAGCGTGGGTCCGGCAGCTCGCAGAGCCGGGACTACGACTCTGTCAGCGGTGCCGGCAATTTTGGCGGTTCATCGGCGTCAGCGTCGGATCTGATCCGCGCGGGCGCCGCCTGAGTCACGACGGGGTCTGTCTGTATGTCCAACTCGAACCGTGTCGGCCGATGACAGCTCGGCAGATCCGCAGTCAGTGCTGGCGCCACGTCGAGTTCAGCCCACACCTGCTTGCCCGGGATCAAACGTTCCACTGACCACGCGGTCGCGATCGAGGCAACGATGGCCATGCCACGACCCGTGGTCTCAGCGCTCTCGACCGAGCGCACCAAAGGCTGACCAGGAGCGTCATCGTCCACAATCACGCGAAGCACGTCGCGGTGCAACGCCAACGAAAGCCTCGCAACGCGGCTGCCCGCCCGGACCGAGTTCGTCAGCAATTCACTCACGATCAGCGTCGCATCATCGACAAGCCGGTCGCGGCCGGGCATGTCCGTGAGCGCGGCACGTAGCTGCTCGATACAAAACTGCCGGCCAGCCGCTGGCGCACGGTCATTACTCGCATACGCCTGACTGGCCCCCCAACACATCCCAGCCCGCTTCCTGAGCCCAGAGACGTTCGTGTCATCGACGCATATGTCACCGACTACCGGGCAATACCCAAAGCGGGCCAAACGCAACCGCAGTGCTGCGCAGCCGGATCTGTCGCAGTCAGCGAGCCAACTGAACTGATCCGCCGGGACTCGGCTATCGGTTGGCTTTCGCGGGGTTGTCTTGTCACGGTATTGCGATGGACGTTTGGGCAGTTCGGCCGATCGAGACCCGCGGACTCTTTCTGGATGAGCGCGCCGACCTCCTCACCACGCTGGAGGGACTAACCGCTGATGACTGGGCCGCGGCGTCGCCCGCACCGGGATGGACGGTGAAGGACGTTGCCTTGCATCTCCTCGATGGTGACCTCAGCAGACTCTCGCGCGGCCGCGATGGCGACGCGGCCGGTGTGCTCGCGAAGGGCGCTGGCAGCGCGGCGTTCGCCGCGATGCTGTCGGTGAAGAACCAGCGATGGATCGACGCCTCGCGTCACCTGAGCGGCCGGGTCATTCACGATCTCCTGGCTCACTCGACGACCCGACTTGACGAGTGGACTGCAAAGGCAGACCTGCTCGCGCCCAGCATCGTGAGCTGGGCCAGCGACCAGCCTGTGCCCGAGTGGCTCGACTTGGCCCGGGAACTGACCGAAACGTGGGTGCACCATCAGCAGATCCGCGCCGCGCTCGGCCGTCCCGTCAGCACCTCACGACTACCCACGGTCCTACGCACCTTCGTGTGGGCCCTTCCACACCAGTACCGGGTCCTCGCCGAGCCGGGAACCGCAGTGGTCATCGACCTAGACGCCGGTGGCCGTTGGCGGCTGCTGGCTGAGGACACTGGCCGCTGGTCCCTTCACGAGGACGCCAACCCAGACGCGGATGCGACGGTTTCGTTCACCTCCGATGCCGCCTGGCGATGCTTCACCGGCGCGGACGTGCCAACCAACGGCATCACGAGGTCGGGCCCCGACGTCCTCACCGAGCCGGTCCTGAGGGTTCGCGGGATCATCGCCTGACGCGGCACAGAACGCGCAGCTCCATACGTCCGCAGTGGGTCACGTCCGTCGAGATGCAACCGCAACTGCTGCACTGCCGGCCAGCCGTGCCGGGACGCCAGCCGAATCACAGTCCGAAGGCGCCACGCATGTCCGTGGCTGTGGCCGCGTGGTTCAACGGACGTGCGCCGACGGTCTCCGAGAGCCATCGCGACAGGGAGTACTGGTCCAGGCTCTGGCTGACCACTTTTCTCGAAAGGTTCGCATCACAGACCACCGCGAGCACCGGACTCGACTCATGGCCGCCGTTCGAGCCGTCGAAAACGACGATCACTGCGAGGCGTCCGGAGGTGAAGTCGGAGCTGGCAAGAATGGCTGGTACCCGCTTCTTCAGCCACGAGTCGGCTTGCGCGAGCGTGCCGTCATGAGCGTCATCGTTCAGGTTCGGAGTGACCATGCCGACGTTCGGCAACGAGTTTGATCGCACGTTGGCCAGGAGGGATGCGGTCGACATGTCGTCGGCCGCGCAGCGCCGCCGGCTCGAGGTGAAGTAGGTCCACGGGTTATGACGGACCGCGTACGGCGCGGCATTCGTCAGGTCGCACGAGCGAGGCATCGATTCGACGTATGCCTTCGCCCGCTTCCCCGCTGCGATCGCCTGGTCAAACACCGTCTGTGCGCCGATCGGATGCGCGGACGGATCGTCGTCGTCGCTGATCCCAAACGTCGAGCCCGCCGCGACAGCCAGATAATTCGGCAGAGACGGATTCCCCACAGCGTGGTAGTTGGCGTCGTACCCGTAGCGATGAGCAAGGCTCATCAGGTACGGCATTCCTGCCTGTGCCTGCCGTGCGGAGTGGTTCTCCTCCATGACGACCAGGACCTTGCTCGGAACCGTCGTGCGAGTCGTGGGGACGGACGAGTGGCTGTCGTCGCTCGTTGCAGCCGACTGAGGCGGCTTCGGACGGGTTGTAACGACCCCGCGCGCCGCCGCGCCACATCCCGCGACCACTACCGCTGCAACTGCGACACAGCCAGTCAACCGGCGGACCGCACGCAGTGTCCGAGCACGTCGTGCCGTCTCGACAACTGCAGCTCGAGCGTCCACGTCGATCATGGATCTCCTCTTGATCCCGGCGCCAGGCGAATTCTGCCACGAATCGAAGGCCCCTTGGCCGGCCACCGGCCGCCCAGCGGTGCGTGGGTCGAGTCGGTGGCTACGTACCCGCGGTGCGGCGGAGGCCCTCGTTCGTTCCGTTGAGATGAGTGTCGGACAGATCGAAACGCGGGTTCAGCTCTCGGCGTCGATCTTCAGCACGCCGTCCTGCCGGACGAGCCGGAACGTCGTGTACTCGGTGTGGGTGTGCCCGTTCTTGAAGTAGTAGGTCAGTGTCGCTGCGGCGTCGTGGGGCGAGCTGCCCGAGACGTTGTTGACCGAGACGCGGGTGATCGTGTTCCAGTAGCTGTCGTAGTTGGCTCGGCCGCCGGCGCGTCCATGCTGAAAGCTCGGGGTCAGCAGCGACCAGCCCTCGTCGAGGTTGCCTGGTACGACGCTGAAGTAGTGCGTGACGGCGTTCGCGAGTTGTCCCGAGGTCGCCGCCTGCGAGCCGCTCACAGCGCGCGGCTGGCTCGTGCGCGGTTCAGGTGCCGTGTGCGTTGTCTGCAAGACGGATGAGACGGTGGCGGTGGGATGACTGGGTTGCGATGAAGGAGCCCGGGCCGTCCGGCTGTTGTGCACGGACGAGGTGTGTCGCCCTGCCGCCGTGCGGCCTGCCGTGTCGTGTCCGCTGAGGAGGCTGATGGCCAGCACGGTAGCCAGTGCGGCCAGCACGGCGGTGGCGAGCAGGGCGAGCGGCCATCGCCGGCGTCGGCGCGGTTCGGCATTGTCGACATCGGCGACGGTCGGACCGGACGCACCGGCCGGAGCATCGGAGTCGGCCGCATCCGACGGTTCGACTGCACGCGTGCGCGGCGAGAGCTCGGCGGGTAGCGGCGCAGCAGGTTGCACGGGCCCGGCGAGTCGGGTGATTGCTGCGGTGGGGTCGCTCGCGGCCGAATCCCTCACGTCGGTCAGGCGCGCGGCGATGTCCACCATGCGGGGGCGCTGTGCGGGGTCGATGGCGAGCATCGACAGCAGCATCGGGGTGAGCGCTCCGCTGCGCACCGGAGGGTTTGTGTCCCCTGAGGCCGCGCGGTGCAGCACTGCCATGGGGTTGGTGTCGGTGCCGGTCGGTGGCTCGCCTTCGACGGCCATGTACAGCGTGGCGCCAAGGGAGTAGACGTCCGAGGCGAAATCTGACCGTGCTCCGCGAGCGACTTCCGGGGCGAGGTAGGCGGGGGTGCCGGTGACCAGGCCGGTCGAGGTCAGGGAGACGTCGTCGACAGCATGGGAGATGCCGAAGTCGGTGATCTTCGCCGTCCCATCCTCCTCGTCGATCAAGATGTTGCCGGGCTTGACATCACGGTGCACGATCCCGGCACGGTGAGCGGCGGCGAGAGCAGCGGCGACCTGGATGCCGATTCGGGCCGCGGCTGCAGGCGGGAGCGGTCCTTGGGTGCGCACGATGTCGTGCAAGCTGCGCGAAGGCACGTACTGCATGACCAGGCATGGCCGGCCCTCGTCGTCGATCACATCGAAGACCTGCACGGCGTTGGGATGGTGCAGCCGTGCGGTCAGCCGGGCCTCACGCATGATCCGTTCCGCGGCGAGATCCGAGTCGGGTTTGCTCAGGCCAGATTGGAGTTGCAGCCGCTTGACGGCGACGCGCCGTTTTAGCTGCTCATCCCAACCCTCCCAAACGGTGCCCATGCCGCCGGCGGCGATCTGTCGGACGAGGCGGTACCGCGCGCCGATCCGAATCTCGCCGTCAGCCACCCGAGCTTCATCCCCTCGCCAGTCCGTATGCCCGAGCAGTGACTGCCCGCTATGTCGTAATTCGCGACTCACCGACATTACCGAGCATCACGTGATCTTCGCCCTCATTCGCATCGTTCGCTCATGGGCGCATGACGACCTTGACCATGCCGTCGGCTTTCTGCTGGAAGGACTTGTACGCGTCGGGCGCCTCGTCGAGTGAGAGGCGGTGGGTGGCGAAGGACTCCACGCCGAGCGGATCGCCATCGGTGAGCAGCGGCATGATGTCGTCGACGTACTTCTTGACGTTGGCCTGGCCCATGCGCAGCTGGATCTGCTTGTCGAACATGACCAGCATCGGCAACGGATCCCGCGCGCCGCCATATACACCCGACAGCGAGATGGTCCCGCCGCGGCGGACGATGTCGATCGCGGAGTACAACGCCGCAAGACGATCCACCCCCACCTTCTGCATCATCGGCCTGGCGAGCGCGTCGGGCAGCAGCCCAGCCACGGTCTGAGCGAACTTCGGCAGCGGCGAGCCGTGCGCCTCCATCCCGACCGCGTCGATGACCGAGTCCGCGCCACGACCGCCGGTTAGTTCGCGGACCACGTCACCGACGTCGTTCTGATGCTCACGCAGGTCGATCGTCTCGACGCCGCGCGAACGCGCGCGTTCGAGTCGTTCGGCAACCAGATCGATGCCGATCACGCGATGCCCGAGGTGTGTCGCGATCCGCGACGCCATGTCACCGATCGGGCCAAGCCCCAGCACCGCCAGCGTTCCCCCGTTGGGGACGGCGGCGTAGTCGACTGCTTGCCAGGCCGTGGGCAGCACGTCCGACAGATAAACGAACCGCTCGTCCGGTGGGCCGTCGGGCACCTTGATGTGGGTGAATTGTGCCTGCGGGATGCGCAGATACTCGGCCTGCCCACCGGGCACCTGGCCGTACAGCTTCGAGTACCCGAACAGCGCAGCGCCGCTGCCGTACTTGGTCACCTGAGTCGTTTCGCACTGCGAATAGAGCTGTTCGCCGCACATGAAGCAGTGCCCGCACGACATCTGGAACGGAACGACGATCCGGTCGCCGACGCGCAGCGTGTCCACCGCGCTGCCGACGTCGATGACCTCGCCCATCGCCTCGTGCCCCAACACATCGCCGGCGGTCATGAACGGCGTGAGCGTCTCGTACAGGTGCAGGTCCGAGCCGCAAATGTTCGTGCTGGTCACGCGGATGATCGCGTCGGTGGGTTCGTCGATCGTCGGATCGGGGACGTCGTCAACCCGCACGTCGCGCTTGCCTTGCCACGTCACTGCACGCATGGCGCGCCTCCTCGCAGCGCCGCAGATGCAACCACAGCGCAATCAATGCGCTCGAGCGAACGAGCGAAAGTGGCTGCTGATTGAACCGGCGTTCTCGTGCTACCCGACTACTCGAACTGACAAACCACTCGTCCTAGCGTGCTCAACCATCCCCCGCATGCGTCCTGATCCAGTCTCATGGTCACGCCATGTCGC
>CAVWEO010000049.1:0-100851 GCA_963753995.1 uncultured Actinomycetota bacterium
AGCGCGTCCGGCCCGGCGACCTCGACGAGCAGCTCCGTGGCGATCTGCTGCAACTGGCTGCCGCGCAGCTTGAGCACCGACGACGCCGGGTTGGGCTTACCGCCCTTGGAACCTGACGCGACCCGCATCTGGGTGAGTTCGAGTGCCAGCAAGTCATTTTCGGCCTCGGCGACCCGGGCGGCGAACAGTGGATCGTCCAGCAGGCCGCACTCGGCGGCACGCTTTTTCACGACAGCGAGCTTGACCTTGGTGCGGCCCACCTGGGCGATACCGGTCCGCTCGTTGCCGAGCAGGAACTTGGCGTAGCTCCAGCCCTGATTCTCTTCTCCGACAAGCTGATCGGCGGGCACCCGGACGTCTTCGAAGAAGACTTCGTTGACCTCGACACTGCCGTCGATCAACTTGATCGGGCGCATCGTGATGCCCGGGGTGTCGAGGTCGATGAGCAGGAACGAGATACCGGCCTGCTTTTTGGGCGCCTGCGGGTCGGTTCGCACCAGGCAGAAAATCCAGTCGGCGTACTGGCCGAGCGTGGTCCAGGTCTTCTGCCCGTTGACGACGTAACTGTCGCCGTCGCGCAGCGCGGTGGTGCGCAGCGAGGCCAGGTCCGAGCCGGCTTCGGGTTCGGAGAAACCTTGGCACCACCAGATGTCCAGGGCGGCCGTAGGCGGCAGGAAGCGCTCCTTGATCTCCTGCGACCCGAACTCGGCGATGACCGGGCCGACCATCTTGGCGTTGAAGTTCAACGGCTCCGGCACCGAGGCCAGCTGCATCTCGTCGAGCCAGATCTGGTGTTGGGTCGGGGTCCAGTCCTTGCCGCCCCATTCCACGGGCCAGCTGGGTACCGCCAGGCCGTGCTCGTTGAGGATTTTGTGGCTGGTCGCGATGTCGTCGCGGTCCAGGCCTTCGCCCGAGCGGGTCCGCTCGCGGATTTCCGCGGGGATCTTCGTCGTATAAATCTCGCGTAGCTCGTCGCGGAAGGCGGCTTCGTCCTTCGTGAGCGCCAGTTGCACGGCAGTCTCCTCTAGCTGGATCACACGGTCCTGTATTGCACGGTATCCGGCTGCCCAACCAACCAGTCAGGCGGCTCGTCGCTGAATCGTTCATGCACAGTCTGCGGCCGATGCACAGCGGGGGCATGACGGGCACCGCGACGGTGCTTCCGTGGCAGCGGGCGGCCCTACCGTCGGTTACATGCGAACAGAACTGCCCGCCGAGCGATTGCGCCGGCGACTCGATGCTCAACCGGGCGCGGTGGGGCAATCCGACCGCGACACCGGCGACAGCGTCGATGCCGATACCGACCCCAATTCGCTTCTGCCGCGCTGGCTTCCGGACGGTTCAGCACCGCACGACGGTTGGCTGGCCAAGGTGCGTGCCGACCCCGGTCGCGCCGGGGCCATCGCGTTGGCCGCGGTCGCCGCGATCGCCGTGCTGGTCACCATCTTCACGCTGATGCGCGAGCAGCCCGCACCGGTGGCGTCGGCGAAGTTGCCGCCCGTCGACATGGCGGCCACGGCGAGCCGCACTCCCAGCCCGGCGGCGCACCCGAACCAGCCGGTGGTGGTCAGCGTCGTGGGACTGGTGCACACGCCGGGGCTGGTCACGCTGGCGCCCGGGTCGCGAATCGCCGATGCGCTCAAAGCGGCCGGGGGCACGACGGACGGCGCGGACACCATCGGGCTCAACATGGCCCGCCAGGTCGACGACGGTGAGCAGATCGTGGTCGGGCTGACCCCGGTCAACGGTCAGCCGACCGTGTTGGGGAGTTCGGTGAGCCCCGGATCGACCGTTCCCGGACCGACCAGTTCGGCGTCCCGCCCGGCCAAGGGCGGCCCGGCGCAGCCGATCAACCTGAACACCGCGACCGTGCAGCAGCTGGACACCCTGCCCGGGGTTGGGCCCGTGATGGCCGCGGCGATTGTGGCCTGGCGGCAGGCCAACGGCAAGTTCACCAGCGTCGACCAACTTGGCGAGGTCGACGGCATCGGCCCCGGGCGACTGGAGAAGCTGCGCCCACTGGTCCGTGTCTGAGGCCGGTGGCGCAACCATCCACCACCGATCCTGCGGCAGCGCGGTTGGATGCACGCCTGGTGCCGGCGGCGCTGACGAGTTGGATCGTGACCGCCGCCGGAATCGTCTGGCCGGTCGGCGCGGTCGCCGGGTCGATCTGTCTGCTCGCCGGTGCCTGCGGCGCGCTGCTGTGGCGCTTCGGGCCCCGGCATCCTCGCATTCGGGCGATCGGGATCGGCGTTGTCGCTGCGGGCGTTGTCGGTGCGGGCTTCGGATTCGCGATCGCGCTGCGCGCCAACGCGGTCGCACACCACCCGATTACCGCGGCATTCGGCACCACACTGGAGGTGGCCGTCACACCGACCGAAAGTCCGGTATCGGTCGGTCACAGCCGGCTGTTGTTCCGCGCCACGCTGCGGCAGCTCGGACGTGACGAGATATCCGGGCGCGCAGTGGTTTTCGCGCAGGCACGTGAGTTCGGCGCGGTGATGGTCGGTCGGCCGATGCGCTTTCGCGCGCGGATCAGCGCCCCCACACGTCGAGATCTGAGCGTGGCTGTCATCACCGCGATCGGTGCGCCGACAACGGGCCGCGCCGGGCCGCTGAACCGCGCCGCATACGCGGTTCGGGCCGGGTTCGCCGACGCGGCTCACCGGGTGCTGCCCGCCGATCAGGCGGCGATGCTGCCGGCGCTGGTGCTCGGTGACATGTCGGCCGTCACGCCGGTCACCGGCCAAGAATTCCGCACCGCGGGGTTGACGCACCTGACCGCCGTCTCGGGGGCCAACGTGACGATCGTCTGCGGCGCGGTGCTGTTTTCGTCGCGGCTGATCGGCCCGCGGGCCGCGGTCGGGCTGGCCGGATTCGCGCTGGCGCTGTTCGTCATCGTGGTGCAACCCTCGGCCAGCGTGCTGCGTGCCGCGGTGATGGGCGCGATCGCGTTGGTGGGTGTGCTGTCGTCGCGGCGTCGGCAGGCGATTCCGGCGCTGGCCGCCACCGTGCTGCTGCTGATGGCCGTCGCGCCGCACCTGGCCGTGGATGTCGGGCTGGCCTTGTCGGTGGTGGCGACGGCGGCGCTGGTGATGATCGCGCCGATCTGGTCGCGACGCCTGGTGGCTGCGGGCTGGCCCAAGCCATTCGCCGACGCCGTCTGTGTGGCGTGCGCGGCGCAGTTGGTGACGGCTCCGTTGATCGCCGGTATCTCCGGACGGCTCAGCGTGGTGTCTGCGGCGGCAAACCTCGCGGTGGCGGCGCTGGTCGCTCCGATCACCGTGCTGGGCAGCGCGGCGGCGGCACTGTGCCTGTTCTGGCCGGCCGGGTCGCAGCTGCTGATCCGATTCACCGGCCCGGAGCTGTGGTGGCTGTTGCGGATCGCGCACTGGGCGGCGAGCGTGCCCGGCGCGAGCGTGCCGGTGCCCTCGGGCCTTTCGGGCGTGGTGGTCGTCGGCGCCGGAGGAGTGCTGGCTGTGCTCTTGTGGCGATGGCGGTGGTTCCGGGTCGGCGCTGGTCTGGCAGCGTGCGCACTGCTGGCCTGGTCGCTGTCCGGTGTGGTGGCGGGGGCCGGTGGACCTGTCGGCCGAACATGACACCATCAACCGGTGAGCCAGCAGGATTCGGCAGTGCATCTCGTACTGGGAGATGAGGCACTGCTGGTCGAGCGCGCGGTCGCGGACGTGCTGCGGTCGGCACGCAAGCGGGCCGGCACCGACGACGTTCCGGTCGACTGGGTGCGGGCCGGCGATGTCGGGGTCTATGAGCTGGCCGAACTGCTGAGCCCATCGCTGTTCGCCGACGAGCGCGTCGTCGTCCTGGAATCTGCCGGCGAGGCTGGCAAGGAAGCCGCCGAACTGATCGCCAGAGCCGCCGCGGACGTGCCCCCCGGCACGGAACTGGTCGTGGTGCACTCCGGTGGCGGGCGGGCCAAGGCGCTGGCCAGTCAACTGCAAGCGTTGGGCGCGCAGGAGTATCCCTGCAAACGCATCACCAAGGCCGGTGAACGGTTCGACTTCGTGCGCAAGGAATTTCGCGCGCTGAAGGTCAAGGTCGACGACGACACGCTCAGCGTGCTGCTCGATGCGGTCGGCTCTGACGTGCGCGAATTGGCTTCGGCCTGTTCGCAATTGGTCGCTGACACGGGTGGGCACGTCGACGTCGCGGCGGTGCGCCGCTATCACCACGGCAAGGCCGAGGTGAAGGGGTTCGACATCGCCGACAAGGCCGTTGTCGGGGACGTCGAAGGCGCGGTGGAGGCGTTGCGCTGGGCTATGTTGCGCGGTGAGCCACATGTGGTGTTGGCCGACGCGCTGGCCGAGGCCGTGCACAGCATCGGCAGAGTCGGGTCGCTGTCGGGTGATCCCTACCGTCTGGCATCCGAGTTGGGAATGCCGCCCTGGCGGGTGCAGAAAGCGCAGAAGCAGGCCCGGCGCTGGTCGCGCGACTCAGTGGCGACGGCGATGAGATTGGTGGCGGCGCTGAACGCCGACGTCAAGGGCGCAGCCGCGGATGCGGGCTACGCGCTGGAGGCTACGGTGCGGAAGGTCGCCGAGTTGGTGGCTGACTAGCTGCCGAGCTTGTGCAGCGCGTGGGCGAGCGCCGACTTCTTGTTCGCGGCCTGGTTCTTGTGGATGACACCCTTGCTGGCGGCCTTGTCCAGCTCGCGGCTGGTGGAGACGAGCAGTTCGGCGGCCTTGTCCTTCTCGCCGGCCTCGGCGGCTTCACGGAAGTGGCGGACAGCCGTGCGAAGCGACGACTTCACCGACTTGTTGCGCAGTCGAGCGCGCTCGTTGGTGCGGTTGCGCTTCTGCTGCGACTTGATGTTGGCCACGCGTAATTCCTTCGCAAATCTGAATGGCTTGTGGTGTCACGGTTTGCTCTAGCGACTCAACGCTTAAGCGACGACTGCCCAGGGTATCAGTCCCCGATGCCTTCAACCAAAGCGAAGACCCCGGACCTGCGGAGCAGGACGAATTGATGCAGCATGGCACAGTGGCCCTCCGAACTTTGCCTGGCGAAACCAAACGTCAACAACGCAGCAAGCCGCAGGAACCGCCGCCCTATGAGCCCATCTTCGACGGCTACAACACCGCCAGCGGCTGTTACCTCGAAGCGTTCGACGAGATGTTCGACGCGCAGGGAAATGTCCGCGGACCCTACAAAGGCATCTACAAGGAACTGGCGCCATCCGACGCCACCGACCTCAAGGACCGCGCGGAGGCGCTGGCCCGGGCATTCGTCGACCAGGGCATCACGTTCTCGCTGTCCGGTCAGGAGCGGCCGTTCCCGCTGGACCAGGTCCCGCGGGTCATCTCGGCTGCTGAGTGGACGCGGCTGGAGCGCGGCATCACCCAGCGCGTCAAAGCCCTCGAGGCGTACCTCGACGACATCTACGGCGACCAGGAGATCCTGCGCGACGGCGTCATCCCGCGCCGTTTGATCACCTCCTGCGAGCACTTCCACCGCCAGGCCGTCGGGATCGTCCCGCCCAACGGCGTGCGCATCCATGTCGCGGGCATCGACATGATCAAGGATGAGAAGGGCACCTGGCGGGTGCTCGAGGACAACCTGAGGTCACCGTCGGGGGTGTCCTATGTGATGGAGAACCGTCGCACGATGGCGCGGGTCTTCCCGAACCTGTTCGCCAGCCACCGGGTGCGCGCCGTCGACGACTACGCGTCACACCTGCTGCGGGCGCTGCGTAAGTCCGCGGCCACCAACGAGGCCGACCCGACCGTGGTGGTGCTGACCCCCGGCGTTTACAACTCGGCGTATTTCGAGCACTCGTTGCTGGCCCGTCAGATGGGCGTCGAGCTCGTCGAGGGCCGCGACCTGTTCTGCCGGGACAACCAGGTCTACATGCGCACCACCGAGGGCGAGGTGCAAGTCGACGTCATCTATCGGCGGATCGACGACGTCTACTTGGACCCGATGCATTTCCGCCCCGATTCGGTGCTCGGCGTCGCGGGTCTGCTCAACGCGGCCCGCGCGGGCAACGTGGTGATCTCCAGCGCGATCGGCAACGGGGTGGGCGACGACAAACTCGTCTACACCTATATGCCCACGATCATCGAGTACTACCTGGGGGAGAAGCCGCTGCTGGCCAACGTGGACACGTTCCGGTGCTGGCTGGACGACGAGCGCGAAGAGGTGCTCGACCGGGTCGACGAGCTGGTGATCAAACCCGTCGAGGGTTCAGGTGGCTACGGCATCGTCTTCGGCCCGGAAGCGTCCACCAAGGAGCTGAACGCGATCAGCAAGAGCATCCGCGACGACCCGCGGGGCTGGATCGCCCAGCCGATGATGCAGCTGTCGACCGTTCCGACCCAGGTCGGCGACGTGCTCACGCCCCGCTACGTCGACCTGCGGCCGTTCGCGGTGAACGACGGCGACGACGTGTTCGTGTTACCGGGCGGGCTCACCCGGGTCGCCCTCGTCGAAGGCTCGCGGGTGGTCAACTCGAGCCAGGGCGGCGGATCCAAGGACACCTGGGTGTTGGCGTCGCGCACCTCGGGCGCCGACCGCGAGCTCGGCGCCGCCCAGGTGGTGAAGAAGCTGCCCAAAGCGGCCACGTCGACCAACGGCGAAGTGGACGGCGAAAAGTTGCAGACACAAAGGCAATTCCAGCAGCAACGGCAGACGAATTCGCAACCGGCGGCCATGGAGCAACAGCCGGGTCAACAGCAGCAGCTACAACAGCAGGCGGTGATTCGCTGATGCTCGCACGCAATGCCGAGGCGCTCTACTGGATCGGTCGCTACGTCGAGCGCGCCGACGACACGGCGCGCATACTCGACGTCACCGTCCACCAGCTGCTGGAGGATTCCAGCGTCGACCCCGACCACACCTCACGAGTGCTGTTGCAGGTCCTGGGAATCGAACCCCCCGACACCGAGCTGGACGTGTGGTCGTTGACCGACCTGGTGGCTTTCAGCCACAACGCGCCGGGTGACGGATCCTCCATCGTCGACGCCATCACGGCCGCCCGGGAAAACGCGAGATCTGCCCGCGAGGTGACGTCCACCGAGACCTGGGAGTGCCTGAACACCACCTTCAATGCGTTGGGCGAACGTGAGCGGGCGGCCAAACGGCTTGGGCCGCACGAGTTTTTGTCGTTCATCGAGGGCCGTGCCGCGATGTTCGCCGGGCTGGCCGACTCGACGCTGTCCCGCGACGACGGTTACCGCTTCATGGTGCTGGGTCGCGCGATCGAGCGGGTGGACATGACTGTGCGGATGTTGCTGTCCCGAGTCGGTGACAGCGCGGTGTCTCCGGCATGGGTGACCGTGCTGCGCTCCGCCGGCGCGCACGACACCTATCTGCGTACGTATCGTGGTGTGCTGGACGCGAATCGGGTTGTCGAGTTCATCCTGTTGGACCGGCTCTTTCCGCGGTCGATCTTCTATTCGCTGAAGTTGGCCGAGCACAGCCTCGACGAATTGCTGCACAGTCGGGGCAGTCGGGTGGGCGCCACGTCCGAGGCTCAGCGCCTGCTGGGACGGGCGCGCAGCGAGCTCGAATTCGTCCGGCCCGGGGTGCTGCTCGAATCCCTGGAGATGCGGCTGGCCGGCTTGCAAAAATCGTGTTTCGACGTCGGAGAAGCCTTGGCGACGCAATACTTCCACGCTGTGCCGTGGGTTGCCTGGTCTGACGCCGGTTATCGGGATCCGCTGCTGGCGGGGCGGGAGAAGAATTGATGTGGCGCAACCGCGTTCTTCACGCGACCGGCTACGCCTACCCGTCGCCGGCCACGGCCTCGTACAACGAAGCCCGGCTCACGCCGCGATCAGACTCGCGGCAGAACGTCGTCCTCAACCGCGTCGAAACCCTGCCCGCCACAAGGTCATACCGCTACATCGACTACTGGGGTACTGCGGTGACGGCGTTCGACCTGCACGCGCCGCACACCGAGTTGACGGTGACATCCGCGTCGATCGTCGAGACAGATCGGCCCGATCCCGTGACCGAGAAGCTGTCCTGGTCTGACCTGAAGCAAGAGGCCGTGATCGATCGCTACGACGAGTTGCTGGGTCCGACCGTTTACACGCCGGCGAGCAAACGTGTTGCGGCCGTGGGCAAGCGGATCGCCAAAGAGCACGAACCCGCCGACGCCGTGATCGCGGCCGCCGACTGGGTGCGCGGCGAACTCGACTACGTCAAGGGCAGCACCGGCGTGCACACATCAGGTTCGGACGCCTTACGTGAAGGCAAGGGTGTCTGTCAGGACTTTGTTCACCTGTCGCTGATGGTGTTGCGCAGCATGGGAATTCCGGCGCGGTACGTGTCGGGATACCACCATCCCGACTCTGACGCGGCAGTCGGCGAGACCGTTGACGGGCAGAGCCATGCCTGGATCCAGGCATGGACCGGAAGTTGGTGGGATCACGATCCCACCAACGACACCGAGATCAACGAGCAGTACATCACCGTCGGGGTTGGCCGCGACTACTCCGACGTCTCGCCGCTGAAAGGCATCTACCACGGGCAGGGCGCCACCGATCTGGACGTGGTCGTCGAAATCACCCGATTGGCCTAGGCCGGCGTTGCTGACCTGTTCGTTCGATTTCGCTCAGCTACTGACATTGCGGACGAAGTCGCCGTAGCCTGGGGTGTGAACCTGATCACACTCGGCGGGAGGCTTCATGCGGATTGCAGATGTGTTGCGCGGCAAAGGTGGCGCGGTGGTGACGATCAACCCCGATGCGACGGTGACCGAGCTGCTTGACGGGCTGGCCAGTCACAACATCGGCGCCATGGTCGTGGTCGGCCCCGACGGCGTCAAAGGGATCGTTTCCGAGCGTGACGTGGTGCGACAGCTGCACACCCATGGGGCGTCGGTTCTTTCGCGGCCGGTTGAGGCGATCATGACCTCGGTGGTCTCGACTGCGAGCAAGTCGGACACCGTGGACAGCCTCACGCTGTTGATGACCGAGAACCGGGTGCGCCATGTGCCGGTGCTCGAGGACGGAAAGCTGATCGGCATCGTCAGCATTGGCGACGTGGTGAAGACGCGGATGCAGGAGCTGGAAAGCGAGCACGAGCAGCTGCAGTCCTACATCACCCAGGGGTAGCTCAGCTCCAGGAGTAGTCGCGGCGCAACCGCGCGGCGACCTGATCGAAGATGGTGCGCTCCATGATCGCGCCTTCGCGTCGGATGCCCTCTTCGGGGACGTCGAGCACGCGGTCGAGTCGCACCCAGCTCGGCCGGCCTTCGCCGTCCCAGCTGCCGCTGCCGATGGCCACCCACGAGCGGTCTGCGGCATGGCGTTCCTGGCTCGACAGCATCAAGCCGAGCAGGGTGGCGTGGTCGCGGCCCACCACCAGCACCGGACGATCTTTGCCGCGCGTCGGATCCTCCTCGTAGCTGACCCAGGTCCACACGATCTCGCCGGGATCCGCCCGGCCGTCCAAATCGGGCGCGTAGACCAGCTTTCGGGCTCGGTGCGCGGTCGGCACGCTGGATCGGGTCACCGGCCGGCCCGCGGTGATCTCGGCCGGCGATTCGGCCACCGAACCCGCGAGTACCTCCAGCCCGATCCTGATGCTGCGTTGGACAGTCGGCGACTGCTGCAGCTGTCGGATCAGCTTCGGCCCCTCGCCGAACACCAGATTCTCAGCTAGTCGCTGGAACGTCCTCCACCCTGACGCCATCTTCGCAGTTTAGGACGGACCGCCGTCGTGGCGCCGGATGCCGCCGCAGTCCCTACCTTTGATCATTTCCTCTACAGATCGGATCCGTTGATTCCCAGCCTGGACCCGGTCCTTCGAGCTCTTCGGCGGTGCGTTGGCCAACTTCGAGCATGCCTTCAACATCGAGCTGTATTCGCTGCTGGACGGTGTCTTAGATCTCGAATCTGCCGACTTGGTCGGATCGGCCAGCGATATCACCGCTGCTTTGGACACCGGAACCATGTCGGGAGCGGTCGGCACGTTCTCTACGGAAAGGGTGGCACGAGCTGCTGTTGTACGTCGGCGTCGGGACGGTCGTGGTGGATTAGCTCGGTTTGCTCAGAACCGAAGCCCCGGGGGATTTCTTCGGGGGCTTCGCTTTCGCCGTGAGCCTGCCGGCGACTTGTGCGGTCCAAGCCGCCGCGTACCCGAAGCCGAGCGCTGGAGGATCGCTCTCAGCGCGTCGAAGCAGTCCGTCCCTGAACTCTCGAGGCTTCCGACGCGTCTGTCGGTCAGCGCTACAAATCGCATTCTCAGCTATCAGTTGAGTTGGAGCTGCTTTTCTCAGCTTGCGCCGGGGCGTCTCACCCTGACACTCTCGTCGAACGAGGATTGAGTCTTGGCGCCGGTCGCTGGACGGGGCGCGTTTATGCAGTTCACGGATGGTATGGCGGGGACGGGTTGACCGTTAGTACGAACGTACGAAACACAGAAATTTTCGGCGAAATGCTTTCAAAGCGCACATCTTCTTGTTATCTTCTTCTCAGGTTTTCACCCAGGGGAGGCTTTGGGGGGACCTCCGGCGGTACGCCCGAACCGTCGGCGGATTTCTTGAAAGGCTTGAAATGAACATTCGTAAGATCGCGGCAGCTGCCACCTTCGCGACCGGGGCGGCGATGGCGTTCGCACCCCTCGCTGCTGCGGTACCGGACCCCACGCTGGTCACCGACACCCTTGACAGCGAGATCGCGTCGTTGAACTCCGGCTTTGAGCTGGACGCCCTTTTTGCGGGTGATTCCGCCGACATCACCAAGGGCGGTGCCGGCGTTTTCGACACGTTCAAGGCCGGCGATCTGGTGAAAGACGCTCCGCAGGCAACTGACTACGGCCACGTCACCCCCCTTGAGACCGAGCTGTATGGGGCCAACCCCATCTTGGCGGGAATCTCGTCGGACACGGGGCCCTACAGCGAATTCAATGGTGCGCTGGTTCAATTCGACAATGCATACAACGTCGCGGTCTACGCGGCGGCCAATGGCGGCGTCCTGGACACCAACCAGGGCGACTACATCGAAAACAATGCGCTTAACCACGCGCTGACGTTGGGCAGCCCGACGGCCGCCGAGAATTACCTGATCAACTTCGGCTTGGGCGACCTGAAAGGCTACGACGCGATCTTCTCGCCGAACGCGACCGGACCCGGCGACATCCTTCCGACTGAAGCCAACGAGATCGTCCAGCTCAACAATATCTTCGAGCTCGACGGCAAGCTCGCTGGCGTCTACGGCGACATCGTGCCGCACACGGCCGCGGGCACCAACGTCGGCTTCGACACGATCCCGACCACGGACCTGAACGCAACGTTCAACGACCTGGTGACCGGGCTCAACCCGGCCAGCGTCTCGGGCGACCCGGGTTCGTACGACGTGCTGAACGGTTCATTGACTGAGTTCTTCAATGCGTTCAACGTCGAGGACTACGCGCTGTTGAACGCCGGTAATCTGCTCCCGGCCGCGGACATCTTCGGAACCCACGCCGAGTTGGGCACTGTCGCCGCGTCTGTTGCGGAATACCTGACGCTGGGCTATCAGGACCTGCTGGGCTATTTCTGATCCTGCAGTTCACAGCTCTACAACGAAACCCCCGGAGGCAACTCCGGGGGTTTCGTTCGTAGAGGGGTCATGTCATCCGTGGCGTCCTCTGCATACGGTCGTCCCCGTTTTCACAAAATCTGAGATTTCCTCAGGAAAATCCTTTCGTTCGTCACGGGTAACTGTTATGTTTCTCTCAGGTTTCCAGCAGCGGGGTTGAGATTTCTAGCAGGGGTGCTGGGGGGACCTTCGGACGGTGAGTCCGATTCGTCGGCGGACATCATAGAAAGGCAAAACTATGCGTACTCGTAAAATCGCAGCGGCCGCCACCTTCGCGACCGGGGCGGCACTGGCGTTCGCTCCGCTCGCCTCGGCGGACATCAGCGACCTCGTGACCAGCACAAAGGACAGTGAGATTGCGTTGCAGAACTCGATCTTCGAGCTGCAAGCCGCTTCCGCGGGCGCCGAGGTCACCAGGGCCACGCAGCCCGGCACCTACGACTCTTTGACCAACCTGACTAAAGACGCCCCGCACTTGATTGCCGGCACGGCAAGTTACGGTCAGGTCACTCCGCTCGAGACCGAAATCTACGGGGCTAACCCGATCCTGGCTGGCATTTCGGGCGAGACTGGGCCGTACAACGAATTGAACGGCGCCCTGACCCAGATCTACGACGCCTACAACGTTGTCGCATACGGGTTGGCCAACAACGGCTTGGACACCAACGTCGGCGACTACCTCGGATCCACCACCACGATCACCAACGCGCTGAACACCGGCTCCATTCAGAGCGCGGCGCTGTATTTCCTCGACCGCGGTGAGGGTGACCTGAAGGGGTTCGACGCGATCTTCGCACCGAACGCGACCAGCGCCGGCGACATCCTCCCGACTCAGGCCAACGAAATCGTTCAGCTCAACAATCTCTTTGAGCTTGACGGCAAGCTCGCCAATGTCTACGGCGACATCGTGCCGCACACGGCCGTCGGCACCAACGTCGGCTTCGACACGATCCCGACGACCGACCTGAACTCCACGTTCACCTCCCTGGTGTTTGGAGCGGCCGGCGCCAGCAATGACCCGGGTTCGTACGACGTGTTCAACGGCGCGCTAACCGAGTTCTTCAACGCCGACAACGTCGCACTGTATGCACTGCTGAACGGAGGCAATCTGCTGCCGTCCGATCTCGTGTTCGGAACTCACGATTTCACCGGTTCGGTCGCAACCGTTTTCAGCGACTACCTGAACCTGGGCTTCCAGGATCTGCTGGGCTACTTCTTGCCGGCGACGACCACTATGTTCTGACGCTGCACCACACGAAAGAACCCCTGGGGCCTACCGCTCCGGGGGTTCTTTCGTAAGCCATCCGGGGGCAGCTTCATCGGGTCAGACAGATCAGTCAGCTCTACGAACGAAACCCTGGGCAGGCGAGTCCCGGGGGTTCGCTGAGGCGGGCCAAACCGGCACTCACGAGATTTAACGTGTTCGGCACACACTTAACATTCACTCAGCTAATTGCGTAGCTACGCTCAGATTTCATCAGCAGCGACGCTGAAGAACTTCGACGTGTGCACTGCTCCGCCGCCGCGAGAGCTCGTGAAAGGCAGACCTATGAACATCCGCAAAATCACCGCGGTCGGCAGTTTCGTGGCCGGTGCGGCACTGGCATTCGCGCCGCTCGCCGCGGCGGACGATCTGACAACGACGGTTGACAGCGAGATCGCGTCGCTGAACTCGATCTTCGAGAGCCAAGCCGCCCTCGCAGGCGACTCCGCCGACGTCACCCTGGGGGGCACCGGCGCCTTCGACACCATCCTGCCGGCGGACGCGCCCGATGCAGCCCCTTTCACAACGCTCGACTACGAGCTGTACGGGCCGTGGGCCAGCGTCCTGACCACGCTCGACCCAGAGCCGGGTGCCTACGACGTGTTCAATGGCGCGCTGGTCGAGTTTGACGACGCCTACAACACATTCGCGTCCTTGCTCTTCACCGGCGACGCCCTGATTTCGCCCACCGACCTGATTGGGGCTGGCAGATGCCGCGCTCGATGACGGTTCGCTCACCGATGCCGCGCTCTTCGGCAACTTCCTCAACACAGGGATAGCCGACCTTTTCGGGTTCTTCACCTCCTTGACGCCGGGATAGCTTCCGCTTCACCACAAACCCCCGGAGGCGACTCCGGGGGTTTCGTTTTGGCCCACCGGTCCCGCGATTGTGCTGCAGCACGGCTGTACCTCGATACGCTGGTAGCGCCTAAGCCCGGCTTCACCAGGAGATTCCCATCAGCAGTTTCGCCGACCAGACCTTCACCGCGCCGGCGCAGATTCGGAACTTCTGCATCATCGCCCATATCGACCACGGCAAGTCCACGCTGGCCGACCGGATGCTGCAGCTCACCGGTGTCGTCGCGGACCGGGATATGCGCGCCCAGTACCTCGACCGGATGGACATCGAGCGCGAGCGCGGCATCACCATCAAGGCCCAGAACGTGCGGCTGCCGTGGAACGTTCGACGGCACGGACTACGTCCTGCATCTGATCGACACTCCCGGCCACGTCGACTTCACCTACGAGGTGTCCCGCGCGCTGGAGGCCTGCGAAGGCGCCGTGCTGCTGGTCGACGCCGCGCAGGGCATCGAGGCGCAGACGCTGGCCAACCTGTACCTGGCCCTCGATCGCGACCTGCACATCATTCCGGTGCTCAACAAGATCGACCTGCCCGCCGCCGACCCCGACCGCTACGCCGGCGAGATCGCGCACATCATCGGATGCGAGCCCGGCGACGTCCTGCGGGTATCGGGTAAGACGGGGGAGGGCGTCACCGAACTGCTCGACCACGTGGTGCGCGAGGTGCCGGCGCCGACCGGCGACGCCGACGCACCCACGCGCGCAATGATTTTCGACTCCGTCTACGACATCTACCGCGGCGTGGTGACCTACGTGCGCGTCGTGGACGGCAAGATCACGCCGCGCGAGAAGGTCACGATGATGTCCACCGGCTCCACCCACGAGCTACTGGAAGTGGGCATCGTCTCTCCTGAGCCGAAGGCATCTGTCGGCCTCGGCGTCGGCGAGGTCGGCTACCTCATCACCGGTGTGAAGGACGTCCGCCAATCCAAGGTCGGCGACACCGTCACCACCGCGCGGCACGGCGCAACCGAGGCGCTGGTCGGGTACCGCGAACCCAAGCCGATGGTCTACTCCGGTCTGTATCCCGTCGACGGCTCCGACTACCCCGACCTGCGTGACGCGTTGGAGCGGCTGCAACTCAACGACGCCGCGCTGACCTACGAACCCGAGACGTCGGTGGCGCTCGGCTTCGGCTTCCGCTGTGGCTTCCTCGGGCTGCTGCACATGGAGATCACCCGCGAGCGCCTGGAGCGCGAGTTCGACCTCGACCTGATCTCGACGTCGCCGAACGTCGTGTATCGCGTTGTCAAGGAAGACAATTCCGAACTCGTCGTCACCAACCCGTCGGACTGGCCCGAAGGCAAGGTCCGCGCCGTCTACGAGCCCGATCGTCAAGACCACCATCATCACGCCCAGCGAATTCATCGGCTCGATCATGGAGCTCTGCCAGTCCCGGCGCGGTGAACTCGGCGGCATGGACTACCTGTCACCGGAACGCGTCGAGCTGCGCTACACGATGCCGTTGGGGGAGATCATCTTCGACTTCTTCGACTCGCTGAAATCGCGCACCCGCGGCTACGCCAGCCTCGATTACGAAGAATCCGGCGAGCAGGAGGCGGCACTGGTCAAGGTCGACATTCTGCTGCAGGGTGAGGCCGTCGACGCGTTCAGTGCGATCGTGCACAAAGACGGCGCCGCGGCCTACGGCAACAAGATGACCGTCCGGCTCAAAGAGCTCATTCCGCGCCAGCAGTTCGAGGTGCCGATACAGGCCGCCATCGGATCCAGAATCATTGCGCGCGAGAACATTCGCGCGATCCGCAAAGACGTGCTGTCCAAGTGCTACGGCGGTGACATCACCCGTAAGCGCAAACTGCTCGAGAAGCAGAAGGAAGGCAAGAAGCGGATGAAGACCATCGGCCGGGTCGAGGTGCCGCAGGAGGCGTTCGTCGCCGCGCTGTCCACGGACGCCGCGGGGGACAAAGGCAGCAAGAAGTAGCCATGCGGGGGCTCGCAGCGGCAACGGCGTGCGCGGTGGTTGCCGCGCTCGCGGTGGGCTGTAGTTCGGTCGTCGCCGGCACGGCGAAGCCGGCGCCGAACCTGAAGCCGCGACCCTTGTCCGGCCGGACCGTCGAACATGTATTGCTCGACGGCAAGGTGTTGTCGCGGATGCTCGGCCAGCCGTTCGTCGCGCGTCAGCCCGCGAAATTCGGTGGGGCCGACAGGCTCGATGAGCGAGAGGTCCCCGCGGAATCGGCGGACTGCCTGGGCGTCTCGGCGATGCTGCAGAAGAGCGTGTACGGCTCCGCCGACGTGCAGAACGTGGCATCGGTGTCGTGGTGGAACGACGGCGACCCGGCGCAGGTGATCAGCGTGATGGAGGGCGTGGTCGCGCTTGCCTTCGGCGGAGCAGGCGCAGGCGTTGTTCGCGAAGTTCCCCGACCAGTGGCAGCGGTGCAAAGGCCGCACGATGACCGAAGAGACCGGCCCGATCAGCACGACGACGGAGATCGGCGAAGTCCAGTCCCTGGATTCCGTTGTCGCAGTGACGAATACCGCGACCGCGACGCTGCCCAACATGCCGGCCCTGCAGCCCACACCCCAGGCCCGTGCCATCGGTGTCCGGATGAACTGCATTGTCGAGGTCGAGATCGTCTTCTTCGGCGACCGGCAACCAACCGATCCAGGATCGGCGGACCCGGACAGCAGCGCCGTCGACGTCGCCCGAGCAATGATGGAGAAGGTCAGCCACCTCAGCTGACCCCGTAATCGCTGATGACCCCGGACACTCGCACACGGGCCGACATGTGCCCCGGTGTGTGGCGACCGTGGCAGGCCGACGACGGGATGCTGGTCCGCATCCGGCTGATGGGTGGCCTGCTGCCCACGGCGGCGCTGCAACGACTGTCCGAGGTCAGCCGGCATCACGCCGACGGTCGCATCTACCTGACCCGGCGTGCGAATCTGCAACTGCGCGGGCTGCCGGGCGACGGACCGCAGCTGACTGCGGCCGCCGCGGCGGCACTCGAGTCGACCGGTCTGATCCCAACGCGCACACACGAACTCGTGCGCAATGTGCTCGCCTCACCACAGACGGGCCTGGCCGGTGGCCGCGCCGATCTGCGCCCGGTGATCGACCGCCTCGACTCGCTGCTGTGCGCAGATCCCGACCTCGGCCGGCTGCCGGGGCGTTTCCTGTTCACGCTCGACGACGGCCGTGGCGATCTGCTCGACCGGCTCACCGGAGCCGGCAAGCGTGGCACCGACCTGGGTTGCGTGGCGCTCGGCGATGACGTGGCTCAGTTGCGCGTCGGCGGTCACTGGGGAGCGGTCGCCGCGCTGGATGACGTCGCCGACCGGCTGGCCGATCTGGCGTCGCAATTCCTCGACGCCCGGGGAACCGGCACCGATGCGCCGTGGCACATCCGCGAACTCACTCGGCCACTGCAACCGCCGGTCGCCGCCGACCCGCGGATCCCTGCTCCGGCCCCGCCGCTGCCGTACGGCCCGGTGCCCGGCGGCAGCCACGTGCCGGCCGAGGACGGTGCCCTGACTCCCGAACTCGTTCAGTCGATACTCGAACAAGCAACTGATGCAACATATGTCGTCGTCACGCCCTGGCGCGGCGTCCTCGTCCCGAACGACCCCGGAGGTATCCGAGTGACCCAGACGAGCGATGCCCGCCGGCCGACCCGGCGCTACGACTACATCGCCGACGGCCCCGCGATCTACGCGGATTCGTTCGCCACCATCCGCCGCGAAGCCGACCTGTCCGGAGTCCCGGCGGACGCCGAAAAACTGGCCGTCCGGATGATCCACGGCACCGGGCAGCCGAACCTGGTCGACGACTTGGTGATTCACCCCGCGCTGGCGTCTGCCGCGCGTTCCGCGCTGCAATCCGGCGCGCCGATCCTGTGCGATGCACGCATGGTCGCCACCGGCATCACCGCCGGGCGACTCCCGGCCGCCAACGAGGTGCACTGCTTCCTGAACGAACCCGGCGTGCCGGAGTTGGCGAAGCAGTGGAACACCACCCGTACCGCGGCCGCGGTCTCGTTGTGGGAACCCTTGCTGGACGGCGCGGTCGTCGCCATCGGCAACGCCCCGACCGCGCTGTTTCACCTCTTGGAGATGCTGATCGACGGGGCGCCTCGACCCGCCGCCATCGTGGGCTGCCCGGTGGGGTTCATCGGTGCCGCGGAATCCAAGGACGCGCTGGCCTCGTTGTCCCGCGACCACGGCATCGACATCCCGTTCGTGACGGTGCGGGGGCGGCGCGGTGGGTCGGCGATCACGTCGTCGGCGATCAACGCGCTGGCCTCGGAGGCAGAGTGACGGCCGGCCGGTTCTACGGAATCGGCTTGGGCCCAGGCGATCCCGAGCTGATCACGCTCAAGGCGGCACGGGTCATCGGCGAATCCGACGTCATCGCCTACCACGCGGGCGTCAACAAGCAGTCCTACGCGCGGACCATCGCGGCAGACCTGATTCCGGCGGATGCCATCGAGGAGGAGCTGCGCTACCCACTCACCACCGGGACGACAGACCATCCCGGCGGATACGCCGGAGCGCTCGCCGAGTTCTACGAGGAATCGGCGGCCAGACTCGCCGCGCATCTGGAAGCCGGTCGCACCGTTTCCCTTCTCGCCGAAGGGGATCCGCTGTTCTACGGCTCCTTCATGTACATGCACGACCGGCTCAGCCCCCGCTTCGCCACCGAGGTCATCCCCGGCATACCGGCCTTCGCGGCCGCGACGGCGGCCGTCGCCTCCCCGCTGGTCCGCCAGACCGACGTGTTGACCGTGCTGCCCGGAACCCTGCCGGAAGCCGAACTCGCCCGGCGCCTGGCCGACACCGACGGCGCGATCATCATGAAGCTCGGCCGGACGTTTCCGGCCGTGCGCCGCGCGCTCGCCGCTGCCGGACGGCTCGATCACGCGATGTACGTCGAGCGGGCCAGTCACCCCCAGCAGCGCTGGATGCCGGTGGCCGATGTCGACGAGTCCACAGTGCCGTATCTGTCGCTGATCGTGGTCAACGGCGATTCGATCAACGGTCCGCGATCCCGCGTCATGGTCGAAGAGCCCAGTCCCGCAACAGTTTCTACCGGGACGGGTATCGCTGAACTGCTCGTTATCGGGTTGGGGCCAGGGCCGGACGGCTGGATGACGCCGGAGGCGGCGACCGCGCTGGCCGAAGTGCGGCACGTGGTCGGTTACGGGCCGTACGTGGCGCGGGTGCCACAGCGAGAAGGCCTGCAGCGGCACGCATCCGGCAACACCGTCGAAGTCGACCGGGCGCGGTTCGCGCTCGACCTCGCACTGCGCGGCGAGTCCGTCGCCGTCGTCTCCGGCGGCGACGCCGGGGTATTCGGGATGGCCTCGGCGGTGTTCGAGGCCGCCGACGACGAACGATTCGCCGAGGTTCCGATCCGGGTGCTGCCCGCCGTGTCGGCCGTCCACGCCGTCGCCGCGCTGGCCGGCGCGCCGCTGGGCGCGGACTTCGCGGTGATCAGCCTGTCCGACCGGCTCAAGCCGTGGTCGGTGATCGAGAAGAGACTGCGTGCCATCGCCGAGGCCGATCTCATTCTGGCGATTTACAACCCGGCCTCGCGATCCCGGCCCGAGCAGATCAAGTTGGCCCGCGAGATCCTGCTCGAACACCGCCGCACCGAAACCGTGGTCGTTGTCGGACGCGACGTCGGACGAGCCGAGGAGTCGCTGACCGTGACGACGCTCGGCAACCTCGATACCGACGCCATCGACATGAAAAGCCTTGTCCTGGTTGGAGCATCGAGCACCCGCGCGACGGCGTCCGGCCGGGTGTGGACGCCGCGGTGGGTGCGATGAACGCGGTGCAGTTCGTCGGCGCCGGCCCGGGCGCCGCTGACCTGCTGACCGTCCGCGCGGTCCGATTGCTCGAAGCGGCCGACTCCGTCCTGTACCCGGGAAGCTATCTCGACAAAGACGTGCTGGAAAGCTGCTCTCCGGCAGCCGAATTGATCGACACCCAGAATCTGAACCTCGACCAGATCGTCGCGCGCATCGTCGAGGCGCACCGCGGGGGCCGACGGGTCGTGCGTTTGGTATCGGGCGACCCGTCGCTCTACAGCGCCGTATCCGAGCAGACTCGACGACTCGACGCGGCCGGCGTGCCCTGGCAGATCACCCCGGGTGTGCCGTCCTACGCTGCCGCAGCGGCGCGAGCCGGTCGCGAGCTCACCGTTCCGCTGGTCGCGCAATCGGTGGTGTTGACGCGGACCCAGGCACGTTCCACCGCGATGCCGGACACCGAGTCGCTGGCGGCATTCGCGGCGACCCGCGCAACCCTGGTGCTGCACTTGGCGATCACCGCCATCCGTGCGCTGATGGATGAGCTGGCACCGACCCACAGCCCGAATTGTCCGGTCGTAGTGGTGTACCGGGCGTCTCAGCCCGAGGAGCTGATTCTTCGTGGGACCGTCGCCGACATCGCCGACCAGGTCGAGGCGGCCGGATTGCGCCAGGCCGCAGTGATCCTGGTGGGCGAAGCGCTCGGTGCGGACACGCGTGCGGGGGAGAGTCATCTCTACGACCCCCAGCGCGACCGATCGGCCACCCGGTGAGTTCAACCAGGCGGCTTGGTGAACGCCCACTGGGTCACCGCGCGCGCCGGAGTCCAGCCGGTGAAGGACCCCACCGGCGCAGCATGCTCGACATGGATGCGGGTGAGCTCACCCCCGTGCTCGGCATACGCCGCGGCGAGCACCGCCTCGGTCTCCACGGTCACCCCGTGCACGACGATCCGGCCGCCGCCGCGCAGCCCGTCGAGGCATCGTTGGACAACCCCGGGACGACTCGCACCGCCGCCGACGAAAACCGCATCGGGAGTGGCCAAGTCGCTCAGGGCCTCCGGAGCCGGCGCGCACACGACCTGCAACGCGGGTACACCCAACGACCGGGCGTTCCGGCCGATTCGCTCGGCGCGAACGGCGTCGGCTTCCACCGCAACGGCTCGGCACAGCGGGTGTGCACGCATCCACTCGATGCCCACCGAACCCGCGCCGGCGCCGACATCCCACAACAGTTGACCCGGCGCAGGCAGCAGCCGGGCCAGCGCGGCCGCGCGCAGATCCCGCTTGGTGAGTTGGCCGTCGTGTTCGAAAGCTTCATCGGGCAAGCCGGTCGCCCACCCGACGAGCATTGGTCCGTTCAATTGCAGCGCAACAATATTGAGCCGCGGCGAAACGCCCGAGAATTCACCGGCTGTCGTCTCTTCGATCGTCTCGTGGTCGCTGCCGAGGCCGCCGAGCACCACGAAGCGGCTCGGCCCGTACCCGCGCGCGACAAGCAGATCAGCAAGGGCAGCAGGCGTTTTCTCGTCGGACGACAGCACCAGCACCCGGCGGCCGGGGGCCAGCTCCCGCAGCGCCGCGTGCACATCGCGGCCGACGACGCTGATCACCGCGGTGGACTCCGCGGACCAGCCGAGCCGGGCCCGCGCGAGCGTCTCCGAGGACAGATGCGGGATGACCGTGACCCGCTCGGCGCCCACGATGTCGACCAACGTGGTCCCGATTCCGCTCAACATCGGGTCGCCGGAGGCCAGCGCGACCACATTGCCGGCCGGCGAATTGCGTCAACAGGTCCGGCAACGCCGCACTCAGCGGGGACGGCCACGGCTGGTGGATCTGGCCATCTGCGACGGGCACCAGCGCCAGTTGCCGCCGACCGCCCAACACGACTTCCGCCGAACCGATGATGGCCCGCGCGGCCGGCGTCAGCCCGTCCCAACCATCGGCGCCGACGCCGACGACAGTTACCCGCAGGTCCGAGGTCGGCACGGCGGCGATGCTAGCCTAAGGTCCGCGAGGTACCCCGCGAACAGGCGCAATCGGTTCGCCGGGGCAACGAGGGAAGCCGGTGAGATTCCGGCACAGGCCCGCTACGGTGATCCGTCGCGCCGCCCGCTCAACGGGCGCACGAACGGTCAGTCCGAATACCGGCCTCGCGTGCCAGAGTTGGCAACCAAGAGCGGAGCCTCACTGTGACCTCGACCGGTCAGCTGTACCCGTTTCCCGCCGTGCTCGGCGGCGACCCCGACGTGCCCGGTGGGCTCGACGACATGGCGCTGGCCCTTGTCCTCAGCGTCGTCGACCCCGGCATCGGGGGCGTGCTCGTGCGTGGCGAGAAGGGCACCGCCAAATCCACCCTGGTGCGTGCCCTCACCCAGATCCTGCCGCCGATCGACGTGGTGGCCGGCGACCGCTTCTCCACCGACCCGGCAGAGCCCAACCCGGCCTCACCTGACGGATCCTTCGGTCCAGACGCACCCGTGCAGACCCGACCCGTCCGCTTGGTGGAGCTTCCCGTCGGAGCCACCGAGGATCGCGTCGCAGGATCCATCGACCTCAAACAGGCGCTGGCCGATGGCGCCGTGCACTTCGAGCCGGGCCTGCTGGCCAAGGCGCACCGCGGAATCCTCTACGTCGACGAGGTCAACCTCCTGCACGACCACCTGGTCGATCTGCTCCTCGACGCAGCCGCGATGGGCACCGTCACCGTGGAACGCGACGGCATATCGGTGACCCACGCGGCGAGGTTCGTGTTGGTCGGCACGATGAATCCCGAAGAGGGCGAACTGCGCCCGCAGCTACTCGACCGCTTCGGCCTCGCTGTCGAGGTCGCCGCCCCGCAGGACCCGGCGCAACGCGCCGAAGTGGTGCGTCGGCGATTGCAGTTCGACGCCGACCCGCAGGCCTTCGGTGCGCGTTACGCGGATGCCGAAGAGCGACTTCGCGATCGGATCCAACACGCCCAGTCGGTGCTGGACCGAATCGAGCTCACCGATGCGGCACTGCTCAGGATCGCCGAAGTCTGCTCGGCGGCCGGCGTCGACGGCATGCGAGCCGACATCGTCATGGCGCGGACCGCCGCCGCCCATGCCGCCTGGCACGGCCGCGACCACCCGAACATCGACGATCTGCGGGCCGCTGCCAAACTCGCACTGCCACACCGCCGTCGGCGCAACCCCTTCGACGCGCCCGGGCTCGACGACGACGAACTCGACGAGCTGTTGCCGCCCGACACCGACCCCGAACCCGACCCCGACCCCGACGACCCGGGTGGCGGACACGACTCCGACGACACCCCGGACATCGCCCCGCCGGGCTCCGGCGGTCAGCAGCTGGCGTCCACGCCGCCGGTCGGCGCCGGTGAGCCCTACCGGACAAGGCTTTTCACTGTCCGCGGAGTGGGGGACGGGCACGCCGGCCGTCGCAGCCGCGCCCGCACAACAACCGGTCGGCGTACCGGGGCCACCCCGCTGTCCGACGCGGGTATCCATCTCGTTGAAACCGTGCGGGCCGCCGCGCCCCATCAAGCCGCCCGCGGGCGCATTACGGGTCGACTGCTGTTGCGGCCCACCGATCTGCGCCGGGCGGTCCGCGAGGGACGCGAAGCGAACGTGGTGGTGTTCGTCGTCGACACCTCCGGTTCCATGGCGGCGCGGGAACGGATGCACCAGGTCAAGACGGCCATCCTGTCGTTGTTGCTCGATGCCTACCGGCGACGTGACCGGGTCGGTGTCGTCACCTTCCGCGACCGGACGGCGGAGCTCGCGCTTCCCCCGACCGGTTCGATCGACATCGCAGCCAAGCGACTCGACGACCTGCCGGCCGGCGGCCGGACACCGCTCGCCGAGGGGCTGATGAAGGCGGCCGAGGTGGTGCGGCGCGAACGGTTGCGCGACCCGAGTCGGCGGCCGCTGCTCGTCGTCGTCACCGACGGTCGCGCGACCGCAGGCCCGGATGCCGTCGGCCGGGCCCAGCAGGCCGCGGCACATCTGGCGAACGAAGGCGTCGGCAGCATCGTCGTCGACTGCGAAAGTGGCCGGATGCGAATGGGTCTGGCCGGCGAACTTGGCTGAGCATCTGCATGCCGAGCATGTGCCGCTCGCACATGTGAATGCTCAGGCGCTGGCCGACATCGTCCGCGGCGCAACGACCCCGGGAGCGGCCTGATGCCGCAGGGTCAGGTGTCCGTCGTGCCTGACGACCAGCTCACGACGCGCCAGCGCCGCAACCGGCCACTGCTCATGGTGCATACCGGCGACGGAAAAGGTAAGTCAACCGCCGCCTTCGGATTGGCGCTGCGCGGATGGAACCAGGGATTCCGGATCGGGGTGTTCCAGTTCGTCAAGTCGGCCAAGTGGCGCATCGGCGAGCAGACCGTGCTCGAGCGACTCGGCGCACTGCACACCGAAACCGGTGAAGGCGGGCCGGTCGAATGGCACAAGATGGGGTCGGGCTGGTCGTGGAGCCGCAAAGCCGGAACCGATGTCGACCACGCGCAGGAGGCCGCAGTCGGCTGGACCGAGATCAAACGGCGGCTCGCCGCCGAGACCCACGACCTCTACGTGCTCGACGAATTCACCTACCCGATCGGCTGGGGCTGGGTCGACATCGACGATGTCGTCGAGACACTCGCCGGCAGGCCGGGCCATCAGCACGTCGTCATCACCGGACGCAAGGCTGATCCGCGACTGATCGACATCGCCGACCTGGTCACCGAGATGACCAACGTGAAGCACCCGATGGACGCCGGGCAGAAAGGCCAGCGAGGCATCGAGTGGTAGCCACCGAGCTTCCTCGCATTGTTGTCGCAGCGCCGGGATCCGGCCACGGAAAGACAACTGTGGCAACTGGACTGATGGCCGCGTTGGCGGGCAGGGGTCTGTCGGTATCCGGTCACAAGGTGGGCCCCGACTTCATCGACCCCGGCTATCACGCCCTGGCCACCGGCCGTCCGGGCCGCAACCTGGACCCGTTCCTGATCGGCGAGCACAAGGTGGTTCCGCTGCTGCTGCACGGCGCACGCTCCGCCGACGTCGCGGTGATCGAAGGTGTGATGGGCCTTTTCGACGGCCGCCTGGGCGCCAACGGGGAAGCATCGACCGCCCACGTTGCCGCACTGACGGCGTCGCCGGTGCTGCTGGTCGTCGACATCTCGCACGCGTCGCGAACACATGCGGCGGCGATCGCCGGACTGGCGGCCTTCGATGCGAACGTTCATATCGCGGGGGTAATCCTCAATAAGGCAAGCAGCTCGTGGCACGCCGACGAGGTTCGAGATGCGTTGGGCCCGAGCGGTATTCCGGTACTGGGAGTCCTTCCCCGCGACGGCGGCATCGAGACGCCGTCACGTCACCTGGGCCTGGTACCCGCCGCCGAGCGCGCCGAGTCGGCGCAGACCCTGGCTCGGATGGCGGAAGTGATTGCCGCGCATGTCGACATCGACGCGATATTGCGACTGGCGAAAGGCGCGCAGACGCTACATGCGACGCCGTGGGATCCGACGCAGGAGATCGCGCCGCCGACATCAGCCCGGCCCGTCGTCGCGATGGCGGGCGGACGGGCGTTCACCTTCCGCTACGCCGAAACCGAAGAACTACTGCGCGCTGCCGGATGCGACGTGGCCGACTTCGATCCGCTGGCCGATGCGGCCCTGCCTGCGGGCACCGCCGGCATCTACCTCGGCGGCGGTTTCCCCGAGGTGCACGCCGCTGAGCTCGCCGAGAACCATTGCCTGATAGCCGAATTGCGGTCCGCAATCGCCGCAGGTGTGCCGACCGTCGCCGAGTGCGCCGGGCTGCTCTACCTGTGCCGGTCGCTGGACGGGACACCGATGGTCGGCGCGGTGCCCGCTGACGCGCAGATGACACCGCGGCTCACTCTCGGTTACCGAACCGCCACCAGCCCGGCGGATTCCGTGCTCAGCGCGGCGGGGGAGCAGGTCACCGGACACGAATTCCATCGCACGAAAGTCACTGGGCTGCAAGGTCAGCCGGCATGGCAGCTGCCTGTGGGCCCCGAAGGCTTCGCCACCCCGACGCTGCACGCCGCCTACCTGCACACGCACTGGGCCGGTCACCCCGCGCTGGCGCAACGATTCGCCCACGCCGTCCACGGCCAGACACATTGTCATCGCGGCCCCAACGTCGGCGACGTTGGCTGACCCTCGAGGCTGCGGATCCGCCCCGGTCGGTTAACCGCAAGCCCCGCCGAAACGCCGTCTCACGTTTCTGGCGGCGTCCGCGTCTACACATTAGTGGCCACAACCCGGCCACTGGGCATCGCGAATTGCGCTGACCCAACGGACCTGTCGGAGGTAGCAGAACAGTGATCTCATCTCAGGAAATGCCGTCGCGGGAAGCGGAGGCACTGATGGCCACCCTCGCCGAGGTTGCGCCGAACGCGCCGACGGCCTGCGTGGGTTGGACGGTCCGCCATATCCTGGCGCACTTCGCAGGAGGTACCAAGGAGGTCGCGGATCTCCTCGAATTGAAGGCGAATCACCACCGGCAGCGACCGACCCTGGGATTCGACGAGCGCGAAGCACCATTCCTCGAGCTGGAGGACGGCGAGTTGGTCCGGGCAGTCGCCGCTGAAGGCGACAGAATGACGACAGCCATTGCGGCGCTCGCCGCTACCGACGATCCCACCTTTCTGTTCACCGGGACCAATCTCACCGTCGCGCAATTCGCGACCCACATGCGCAGCGAGATGGCGTTGCACCGCTGGGACATCGTCGGCGACGATGATCTCTCCGAAGAACTGTTGACCCAGCTGGACCTGAGCCGCCATGCAGTCGAAGTGCTCGACTCCATGCCCGCACTGTATGAGTCGCCTGATTGGCGCGCCAAGCTCGCCGGTGTCACCGGTGGACTACGGATCGTGCTTCGCAGCCCGAACACCGCCGACATCGTCTACGAACACGTGCCGGCGGGAGCACGCTTCGAGGTCGTCGAGGGTGGCCCGGCTACTGGTGACGCGGTCGTCACCACCGACATCGCCAACCGCTACCTCACCATTTGGGGACGCCGTTCAGCGGAACGCCCGCTGACCGTCGACACCGACACGGTCAGTGCAGCGGTCGTGGAGTCAGTGCTCTGGGGTGCCGGCATTCCCTGGGCCCCAGGGCGCACAACGCAGTAGATCCTCTACGTAAGGGACCTAGCGCAGCGGTCGGAGCCGCGGCGAGTTGTGGTGCGCGCGCAGCCAATCGACGGCATCGGCCACCCCGGACACGACCCTTACGTCCGACGGCACGGTGGGCCGTCGCACGATCACCACCGGGATTCCCAATTCGTCGGCGGCCCGCATCTTCGGCCAGGTGTACTCACCACCGGAGTCCTTGGTGACCAACACATCGGCTCGGTGCTCAGCCAGCAGCGCCAACTCGCCGGGCAGCGCGTAAGGCCCGCGATCGCGGATCAGCTGCCACGCCGGTGGCAGTGCGAAGTCCGGCTCGTCGACGACCCGCGCCAACACCGCGTGCTCCCCGAGCACTCCGACGAATGCCGGCAGCTGCTGGCGGCCGACGGTCAGCAGCGGCCGGGTGCCCAGCCGTCGCGCCTCGTCGGCGGCCTCGCTGTGTGTGCTCACCCAATGCCAGCACGGCGTGGCCCGCTCAGCCCAGCCGGGACGTTGCACGCGCAGCAGCGGAACTCTTTCGTCGGCGCAGGCCCGCACGGCGTTGGCCGAGATCGTCGCCGAGAAGGGATGAGTGGCGTCGACCACGGTGTCGAAGTCGGCCAACGCCTTTCGCAACCCGTCGACACCACCGAATCCGCCGATGCGAACCGATCCCTCGGGCATCCGCGGCCGGGCGACCCGGCCGGCCAGCGAGCTTGTCACGTCGACGCCCTCGGCGGCCAGTCGCGAGGCGAGCGCGCGGGCTTCCGATGTCCCGCCCAGCAGCAGAACACGCATCAGCGCCGGCGCAGCAGATAAATGTCCATCACCCAGCCGGTGTCGGCGCGTGCGCGCTCACGGGCGGCGGCGATCTGCGCGGTCACGTCGCCGAGTCGTCCGGAGATCAGCTGCTCGCCGGCGGCCCCGAGATTGGCGGCCCACCACACCGACCAGTCGTCCAGGCCGGTCAGGTCGAGCCGTTCCGGCGGCGGGTTGAGCATGGTGACGATGTTGTCCTGCCCGGCGGCGACGGCGTCCTGCAACATGCGAGCAGTCGTGATGTGCACCGGTCGGCCCACTTCGTGCAACACGATGCGGTGGCGCGCGGCGAGTACTTGTAGCGCACTGATTCCCGGCAACACGTCGAATTCGACTGGCACACCGAGCTGCTGGATCTTCTCGACCACGCGGATGGTCGAGTCGTAGAACGAGGGGTCGCCCAACACCAGGAACGCCGCACTGCCGCCACGCCTCCTCAGCACGTCGGCATAGGCGGCGGCCCGGGCACGGTGCCAGTCGGTCACCGCCCGGAGGTAGCCGGCGGTACCGAGGTCCGTGGCACGGTCCCGCTCCGGATCACGGACCCCGACAATCTCCACCGAGCCGTCGGTATGCGCCTCGACGATCGCCCGCCGCAGCGCCAGAAGTCCATCGTCGTCACCGTCAGAACCCTTGTCGGCGGCCAGCACGTAATCGACCGAGCGCAGCGCGTCGGCGACCTCCGGCGTGACCTGCTGGGGGCCCATGCCGACCCCCAGGATGCGGACCCGGACCGGATCAGACACCGGCTCGGCCCTCGATGTCGCCCTCCACCTCTAGGTAGGCCTGCCGCAGCGCGGCCAATGTCTCCGGCGACGGGTCGGCCCATAACCCTCGGTCCGCGGCCTCCTGCAGACGCTCCACCATGCCGTGCAATGCCCACGGGTTCGACTGGTTGAGAAATTCCCGGGTCTGCGGGTCGAGAACGTATGACTCGGCCAGCTTTTCGTACATCCAGTCGTGCACCACACCCGCTGTCGCGTCGAAACCGAAGAGGTAGTCGACGGTGGCGGCAAGTTCGAATGCGCCCTTGTAGCCGTGCCGGCGCATCGCCGAGATCCAGCGCGGATTGACCACCCGGGCCCGGAACACCCGTGCGGTCTCCTCGGCCAGCGTGCGGGTGCGCACCGCGTCCGGTGTGGTCGAGTCGCCCACGTAAGCCTTGGGATCTGAGCCGGTCAACGCCCGCACCGTCGCAATCATGCCGCCGTGATACTGGAAGTAGTCGTCGCTGTCGGCGATGTCGTGTTCACGGGTGTCGATGTTCTTGGCCGCCACCTTGATTCGCTTGTAATTGATGCGCATGTCATCTGCGGCGGCACTGCCGTCCAGCCCGCGGCCGTAGGCGAATCCACCCCAGGCGGTGTAGACCTCGGCCAGGTCCTTGTCGTCGCGCCAGGTGCCCGCCTCGACTACCTGCAGGATGCCCGCGCCATAGGATCCTGGTTTGGATCCGAAAACCCTTGTGGTGGCTCGTCGTTCGTCACCGTGGTCGGCAAGGTCGGCGCGCGCGTGCGCGGCAACGTAGTTGTCCTCGTCGGGCTCGTCGAGCAGCGCCACCATGCGCACCGCGTCGTCGAGCATCATCACCACGTGCGGGAAGGCGTCGCGGAAAAACCCGGAGATGCGGATGGTGACGTCGATGCGCGGCCGCCCGAGTTCCTCGATCGGGGTCACCTCCAGCCGGCTGACTCGCCGTGACGCCTCGTCCCAGTCCGGCCGAACGCCCAACAGCGCCAGCACTTCCGCGATGTCGTCGCCGGACGTGCGCATCGCGCTGGTGCCCCACACCGACAATCCGACCGACGCGGGGTAGGTGCCGGTGTCGTCGAGGTAGCGCTGCAGCAGCGACTCCGCCATCGCCTGCCCGGTCTGCCAGGCCAGCCGCGACGGCACCGCGCGTGGGTCCACGGTGTAGAAGTTGCGGCCGGTGGGCAACACGTTCACCAGACCCCGCAGCGGCGAACCGGACGGCCCGGGTCGCACGAAACCGCCGTTAAGAGCACACATCACCGCGTCGATCTCACCCGCGGTGCCCGACAACCGCGGTACCACTTCGGTCGCCGCGAACCGCAACGACGCTTGCACATCCGGCGCATCGTGCAGGGCAGCAATGCTGTCGGCCCCGGCATTCCATCCGCCGGCTTCCATCGCCTCGACCAGTGCGCGCGCCTGGTCCTCGATGTCGTCGACCGCTGAAAGCTCGGCGCCCTCCTTCAGGCCGAGGGCGGTGCGCAGCCCGGGAACGGCATGGTCCGCGCCGCCCCACACCTGGGCGGCCCGCAAGATCGCCAGCACCAGGTTGATCCGCGCCGCTCCGGTCGGCGCTTCGCCCAACACATGCAGCCCGTCGCGGATCTGGGCGTCCTTGATCTCGCACAGCCAGCCGTCGACGTGCAGCAAGAAGTCGTCGAACTCTTCGTCGTCGGGCCGGTCATCGAGCCCCAGATCGCGATGCATCTCCGCGGCGCGCATCAGGTTCCAGATCTCGCCGCGGATGGCCGGCAACTTGGCCGGATCCATCGCCGCGATGTTCCCGTATTCGTCGAGCAGTTGCTCGAGTCGTGCGATGTCGCCGTAGCTTTCGGCGCGAGCCATCGGGGGGATCAAGTGGTCGATGATGGTGGCGTGTGCGCGCCGCTTCGCCTGCGCGCCTTCGCCGGGATCGTTGACCAGAAACGGGTAGATCAGCGGCAGGTTCCCCAGCACGGCGTCGGTGGCACACGCCGCCGACAGCGCGGCGTTCTTGCCCGGCAGCCATTCCATCGAGCCGTGCTTGCCGAGATGCACCACCGCGTGGGCGCCGAAGCCGTGCTCCAGCCACCGGTACGCCGCCAGGTAGTGATGGCTGGCCGGCAGGTCCGGGTCGTGGTAGATCGCCACCGGGTTCTCACCGAATCCGCGCGGCGGCTGGATCATCAGCACGACGTTGCCGGCCCGCAAAGCCGCGATCACGAGATCGCCGTCTCCGTCGACGAAGAGCCGTCCCGGCGCCGGGCCCCACGCCTGTTCCATCGCACTGCGCAGTTGCGCGGGAAGGGCGGCGGTCCATGCGGCGTACTGCGCCGGGTTGACCTTCACCTGCGCACCGGCGACCTGCTCGCTGGTGAGCCACTGCTCGTCCTGGCCGCCCGCGTCGATCAGCGTGTGCATCAACCGGTCGCCGGCCTGGGTCTCGTCTTCGATGCCGAGCACACCGAACCCGTCGCCGACGTCATAACCGTCCAGGGCAAGACGACGCAGCAGCCGCACCGCGGACGCCGGGGTATCGAGGCCGACGGCGTTGCCGACCCGAGAATGCTTGGTGGGGTAAGCCGAGAGCACGAGCGCCAGCTTCTTGTCCGCGTTGGGAACTCGACGCAACATCGCGTGGTTGACCGCGATGGCGGCTACCCGCGCACAGCGCTCCGCGTCGGCCACATAGTGGGGGAGCCCGTCGCTGTCGACTTCCTTGAAGGAATACGGCGCCGTGATGATCCGCCCGTCGAACTCGGGGATCGCGATCTGCGTAGCCGAGTCGAGCGGGGTGACGCCGTCGTCGCTCGACTCCCACTCCTCGCGGGATGACGTCAGGCAAAGTCCCTGCAGCACAGGGATGTTCATGGCGGCGATGCGTTCGATGTCCCACGACGAGTCGTCTTCACCCGCACCGGCTGAGGCTGCCTTCGACCCCCCGGCCGCCAGCATGCTGACGACGACGGCATCCAGACCGCCCAGCGCGCCGAACAGCTCGTCGGGCGCGCTGCGCAGTGAAGACGCGAAAATCGGGACACCGACCGCACTGCCGGTGGCATCGATCGCGTCGGCAAGGGCATGCGCGAAACCGGAGTTGCCGCTGACCTCGTGGGCCCGGTAGTACAGCACGCCGATCCGTGCCTGATCGTCGGTGGCCGCGCCGCCAGGCCGCTCGGCGTATCCCCACTCGGGAATCACCACCGGTTCGTCGAATCCATGACCGGTGAGCAGCACGGTGTCGCACAGAAAAGCATGCAGCTGAGCGAGATTGGCCGGTCCGCCCTCGGCGAGGTACGAATGTGCTTGCGCAGCAAGCCCAATCGGGACCGTCGAACACTCCATCAGTTCGGCGCTCGGCGCGCGTTCGCCGCCAAGCACGACCAAGGGCAAACCGGTGGCGCGCAGCGTGCCGAGTTCCGTTGCGACTTCCGCCGAGGACCCGAGCACCCGGAGCACCACGACCTCCGCGTCGCCGAGAACGTCCTCGATGGGTTGGCGCGCGGGGTTGCCCAGGCTGTACGCCGCGAGTGACGCGCGCGCCGACAGCAGGTCGGTGTCCGACGTGGACAGCAGCGCGATGCGGTGCACACGCTGTGGTGTGTCGACAGTGTTCACTCAGGTCCTCCCCGGGGTTCTCGCCCCGTCCGGTGGAGTGCCTCGCGACCAGTATCTGGCTCGGGCCGACGGCTGGACACCGGAGCCCTCACAGTGGCGGAACCGCCCCGGGGTTTCACCGGATTCCTGTTGCCACGAGACGTGCGGGGATCAGCTTAGTAGGGTGAGCGCGATGAACGCGATCCTCAGCTGGTGGGACGGCGTCGAGCTGTGGCTGTCCGGGCTGGGGTTCGTCTTCCAGACAATCGTGGTGATGCCGGTCGTGCTGGCGCTGGCCTACGCGATCGCGGCAGCACTGGACGCGGCGCTGGGCCGCGGTATCCAGGTGATGCGCCGGGTGCGGCACAGCGACAAAGAGGCCGGATGAGCCGAAACACCGGCATGCCGCGATCGAGGGTGACGCTGATACTGATCGCACTGGTTGTGCTGGTCATCGTCGCCTGGTTCTTGACCCGCTGACCTGCACCGGCTGCTGCTGCGGGCCAGTTCGATTCTGTTACGCTTTCGCCCATGCACGCAGCGCCCGGCAGTACCGAGTGCCATGTCTTGGCGCTCATTGCCGTCGGCGATTGCGCTGTCGCTGACGTGCATTGTTGTCGCTGACCTTTTCTGCCCGCGCGCCGAAACTCGCTTTCCTTCGCATCGGGACCCGTCAGACGCCACGTTCACTTCCGAAAGGTCGACCATTGTTCGACGACAACAAAAACCCCGTGAGGTGGCGGCACGCTGTCGCGCTGACCCTCGCCGCGGGCATGATCGCCGCGTGCCACGGGGGCGCCAGCGATGTCGTCGGGGGTGGCGGCCCGGGCGGTGCGAACACCAGCATCACCCTGGTCGCCTACTCGGTACCCGAGCCTGGCTGGAGCAAGGTCATCCCGGCGTTCAACGCCTCGCCGGAGGGCAAGGGCATCCAGGTGATCGCCTCCTACGGCGCCTCGGGTGACCAGTCCCGCGGTGTCGTCGACGGCAAGCCCGCCGACATCGTCAACTTCTCCGTCGAGCCCGACATCACCCGACTGGTCAAGGCGGGCAAGGTCTCCAAAGACTGGGACAAAGACGCCACTAAGGGCATCCCGTTCGGATCGATCGTGACCCTGGTGGTGCGACCAGGCAATCCCAAGAACATCAAGGACTGGGACGACTTGCTGCGTCCCGATGTAGAGGTCGTGACACCCAGCCCGCTGAGCTCCGGTTCGGCGAAGTGGAATCTGCTCGCGCCGTATGTGGTCATGAGCGGTGGCGGCCACGACTCCAAAGCGGGCCTCGACTACATCCACAAGTTGGTCGGCCAGCACGTCAAGCTGCGCCCCGGATCGGGACGCGAAGCCACCGATGTGTTCGTTCAGGGCAGCGGCGACGTGCTGATCAGTTACGAAAACGAGGCGATCGCCACCGAGCGACAAGGAAAGCCGATCACTCATGTCAACCCGCCGCAGACCATCAAGATCGAGAACCCGGTGGCTGTGGTGACCACCAGCCCCCACCTGAATGCCGCGGTCGCGTTCAAGAACTTCCAGTACACAGCCGAAGCCCAAAAGGTCTGGGCGGCTGCTGGATTCCGTCCTGTCGACCCCGCGATCGCGGCCGAGGTACGCGACCAGTTCCCGGCACCGCAAAAGCTGTGGACGCTCGCCGATCTCGGTGGCTGGCCGTCGGTGGACACCGAGCTGTTCGACAAAAAATCGGGCAGCATCACCAAGATCTACACCCAGGCCACCGGATGACGACGGCAGTCAGGCGCGAGGTAGCCGGCCACGGGGGTGGTAAACCGCGGGGCCGCAACAAGCTGGTCAACAACGGCACATCGTTGCGGGTAGGCGTTTCGGTCGTCTGGCTCTCGGTGATCGTGCTGCTGCCGCTGGCCGCGATCTTGTGGCAATCGGTGGGTGGGGGTTGGCAGGCCTTCTGGCTCGCGGTCACCTCCAATGCGGCGTTGGAGTCGTTCCGGGTGACGCTGACGATCTCTGCGGGCGTCACGGTGCTCAACATGTTCTTCGGACTCTTGATCGCCTGGGTCTTGGTGCGCGACGACTTCCCGGGCAAGCGGGTGGTCGACGTCCTCATCGACCTGCCGTTCGCCTTGCCCACGATCGTGGCCAGCCTGGTGATGTTGGCTCTCTACGGGAACCACAGTCCGGTGGGCCTGCACCTGCAGCACACCGGGTGGGGTGTGGGTGTGGCGTTGGCGTTCGTCACGCTGCCGTTCGTGGTGCGGGCCGTGCAGCCGGTGCTGCTCGAGATCGACCACGAGACCGAAGAAGCGGCCGCGTCACTGGGGGCCAACAACGCGACGATCTTCACCACCGTCGTGCTGCCCTCGCTGACCCCGGTTCTGTTGACCGGTGCCGGGCTGACCTTCGCCCGGGCCATCGGCGAATTCGGATCCGTGGTGCTGATCGGCGGCGCGGTGCCCGGTAAGACCGAAGTGTCCTCGCAGTGGATCCGCACCTTGATCGAGAACGACGACCGCACCGGAGCCGCCGCGATATCGATTGTGCTGCTGGCGATCTCGTTCGTCGTGCTCTTGGTGCTGCGCACGCTCGGATCGCGCGCGGCCAAGCGGGAGGAGTTGGCCTGATGACCCTCTCACCCAAAGTCCGCTACCTGCTTCGTTTCCTGGCGCTGGCCTACGTGTCGGTGCTGCTCGTCGTCCCAGTGGGGCTGATTCTGTGGCGGACTTTTGCACCCGGTGTCGGCCAGTTCTTTGACTGGATCAGCACCCCGGCGGCGGTCTCCGCGCTGAACTTGTCGGTGCTGGTGGTGGCGATCGTGGTGCCGCTGAACGTCGTCTTCGGTATCCCGACCGCATTGATGTTGGCGCGCAACCGGTTCCGCGGCAAGGGCGTGCTGCAGGCGATCATCGATCTGCCGTTCGCGGTGTCGCCGGTGGTGGTTGGCGTGGCGTTGATCGTGCTGTGGGGCTCGGCAGGGTTGCTCGGCTTCGTCGAGAAAGACTTCGGCTTCAAGATCATCTTCGGCTTACCGGGCATCGTGCTGGCCAGCATCTTCGCGACGTTGCCGTTCGTCGTGCGCGAGGTCGAGCCGGTGCTGCACGAGGTGGGCAACGACCAGGAGCAGGCGGCTGCCACGCTGGGTTCGAATTGGTGGCAGACGTTCTGGCGGATCACCCTGCCGTCGATTCGCTGGGGCTTGACCTACGGGGTTGTGCTGACCATCGCGCGCACGCTGGGTGAATACGGCGCGGTCATCATGGTGTCGTCCAACCTGCCCGGTCAATCGCAGACGCTGACGCTGTTGGTGTCCGACCGCTACAACCGGGGTGCCGAGTATGGCGCGTACGCACTTTCGACGCTGCTGATGGCGGTATCCGTACTGGTTCTGATCGTTCAGGTGATTCTCGATGCCCGCCGCAACCGGGCAGCCAAGCAGGTATGACAGGGAGGAGTGGCGCCAGATGACCGACAACGCCATCACAGTGCGGGGCGCCAACAAGCGTTACGGCGACTTCACCGCGCTGGACAACGTCGACTTCGACGTGCCCGAAGGATCTTTGACGGCACTGCTCGGGCCCAGCGGGTCGGGGAAGTCGACCCTGCTGCGTGCCATTGCCGGACTCGACCAGCCGGACAGCGGGACGATCACGATCGGCGGCCGGGACGTCACCACCGTCGCCCCGCAACGGCGCGGCATCGGTTTCGTGTTCCAGCATTACGCCGCCTTCAAGCACCTGACCGTGCGTGACAATGTGGGCTTCGGGCTGAAGATCAGGCGGAAGCCCAAGGCCGAGATCACTGAGAAGGTCGACCATCTGCTCGAGGTGGTGGGCCTCAGCGGATTCCAGACCCGTTACCCCAGTCAGCTTTCCGGAGGCCAGCGTCAGCGCATGGCATTGGCACGCGCGCTCGCGGTCGATCCGCAGGTGCTGCTGCTCGACGAACCCTTCGGCGCGCTCGACGCGAAGGTTCGCGACGATCTGCGGGCCTGGTTGCGCCGTTTGCACGACGACGTTCACGTCACCACCGTGCTGGTCACCCACGACCAGTCCGAGGCGCTGGACGTCGCGGACCGGATTGCTGTGCTCAAAGACGGGCGTATCGAACAGGTTGGGTCGCCGAGCGAGGTCTACGACACCCCGGCCAACCCGTTTGTGATGTCGTTCCTGGGCGCGGTTTCGTCGTTGAACGGGACTCTTGTTCGCCCGCACGACATCCGGGTAGGCCGCAGCCCCGACATGGCGATCGCAGCCGGCGACGGCACCGCCGCAGCCACCGGCGTGGTCCGCGCAACCATCGACCGGGTGGTCGTTCTGGGCTTCGAGGTTCGGGTCGAGCTGACTAACGCCGCCACCGGCGGACCGTTCATTGCTCAGATCACCCGCGGTGACGCCGAGGCACTCGGTCTGAAGCAGGGCGACACCGTCTACGTGCGGGCCACCCGGGTACCGACGCTCCCCGAGACACCGTTGACACCCAACGACGCTGACGTCGACGCCGGCGAGCTCAGGGTGAGTTCCAACTGAAGGCTGGTCCGACCTTGATCGATTGGTCTCGGTCGGCGCTGGAATGTGCGACGCACCCGGCGGCATGAGTGTCGAGCTGCTTCCACTCGGCGCCCGGCGACCAGGCGTCGACCTGAATGCCCGGGTCACGGTCGGCGGTGGCGGAGTACTTCCGCAGCTCGGCTTTGCAACGGTTTTGGATTTCTCGCTGTTCGGAGTCGCTGTCGGGGAAGCGTGACAGTGACAGCATCGCGAAGAGCTCGTCGGAGTGTGGTTTCTCGCAGCTCACCGGCGAATTGACGTCCCCGCGGAAGCACGTGCCCACCCGATCCGATTGCAGTGTCCCGGTGATCAGCACGTCTCTGGGCCATAACCTATACGCCCAGATCGCGCCCCACAGTACGCAGATCACGATTCCGGCGACGGCCAGGCCTCGTCCGGGCTGCTTGCCGCTCCTGGTTTTGATCAGCGCGACGATCCCGGCAAGCAGACTCAGCGGGATGAGGCTTACCAAGCCGAGCAGAAATGTCGCGATCGCCCATCTGCTCGTGGGACGTTGCGCGGTGGTGGGGTCGGGTGCTGCGGGTGGCGATGTCATGGTGATGGCTACCGTAACCCTCTGTTAAGGCTCCATCAATCTATCGGCAACCATCGGCACGCGAACTCTTGCTAGGCGGCGGCGCGCTGAGCGATCGCCGCGTCGAAGCGGTCCAGCACCGTCTCGGCCACCAGTCGATGCCCGCCGAGCGGCGCTGCCATCGAAATACCCTGCGCTGCAGCCAAATTCGCGACTCGATCGATCAGTCGGCCGGGGGCGAGAAACCACGGCGCAATAACCACACGGCGCGCGCCGACACGGTGCAGCTGATGCGCAGCCTCGGCCGGCGACGGCCCTGCGCCGGTGGCGAATGCCGTTGTCGTGCCAGTCCACTGGGTTCCCGCAATGAGCTTGTTGGCGACCTGCGCGGTGCGGGCGTTGGCCGCGGCATGCGTGGAGCCGATCGCGACGACCAGAACGCCGAGCTCCGGGTCGCCTTTGTCGACGCCCAGCTCAGCCAACCGCTCGTGCAGCACGTCCACCAGGCGGTCGTCCTCCCCGAGGACGGCTGCTTGTCGGACGGACAGGCCGCAGCTTTCGATCTGGTGCGGAATGTCGATCTGGGCGTGGTAGGCGTCGGCCAGCAGGAACGGTGTGACCACCGCGCCCGGGGTGAGGACGTCAACGAGCCGTGGCGTATTGAGGTCGCAGAATGCGACGCGCACACGCAAACCGGGTCGCATGAAGCGAATCCGGTTGGCCACCGCCCGGGCGTTCGCGGCCGATCGTGGATCGCGACTGCCGTGTGCCGCGAGCACCAGGGTGGTCACGACGCGTGCAGCCCGCATTCGGTTTTCGACAGCCCCTGCCAGCGACCGCTGCGCGGGTCGGCGCCTTCGACCGGCTTGGCCGTGCAAGGTGCGCAGCCGATCGACGGATATCCTTCGTAGACAAGCGGATTGACCAGAACGTCGTTCTCGTCGATGTAGTTCTGCATGTCGTCGTCGGACCATGTCGCCAGCGGGTTGATCTTCACCAGGCCGAAGGCCTCGTCGAAGCTGACCAGCGGTGCGTTGGCCCGGGTGGGCGCTTCGACCCGGCGCAGGCCGGTCACCCACGCCGAGTAGCCGCGCAGCGATTTGGACAGCGGGGCGACCTTGCGCATCCGGCAGCATTCGCTGGGCTTACGGGCGAACAAATCTTTGCCGTGCAACTCGTCCTGCTCCGCGACGGTGTGCTCGGGCGTGACATTGAGCACCCGGATGTCGTAGACCGCCTCGACTGCGTCGCGCGTGCCGATGGTCTCCACGAAGTGATATCCGGTGTCCAAGAACAGCACCGGCACACCGGGGCGAACCTTGGCCGCAAGATCGACCAGCACCGCGTCCTGCATGTTGGAGGCCACCACGTAGTTGCAGGTCGCCGAGGACCGGGGCCCGCCGACGCCGCCGAAGTTCTCGTCAGTCCAGCGCAACAGGTCGGTGGCGCTGGCGCCCTCCAACTCGGCGGCGCCCTTGTCGGCAAGTTCGCGTAGTTCGGCCTCGGTCAAGCCGCCCACTTCCGCTGTGCTCATCGGCACGGCTCCTCTCGCATCGCTTCGCTCCGCATCGTCGCCAGTGCCGTCATCGCAGATCTGCCTCCTCGGCACGCAGGGCCCAGTTTGCAAACCGCTCGTCGCCGTCGCGCTGCTTGACGAAGTTGCGCACCACCCGATCGATGTAGTCACCGAGCTCGTCGCTGGTGACTTTGTGCTGACGCAGCTTTCGACCGAAACCACTGTCGAGGCCCAGGCTGCCCCCCAGGTGAACCTGAAACCCCTCCACCGAATTCCCGTCGCCGTCATCGACCATCTGCCCCTTGAAGCCGATGTCGGCGATCTGAATGCGGGCACACGAGTTCGGGCAGCCGTTGATGTTGACGGTGACCGGCACGTCCAGTCGGGCGTTGAGGTCTTCGAGCCGGCGTTCCAGCTCGGGCACCAGCGATTGCGAACGCACCCGGGTTTCGGCGAACGACAACTTGCAGAATTCGATCCCGGTGCACGCCATGAGGTTTCGACGCCAGTGTGACGGCCGTGACGGCAGCCCCAGCGCGTCGAGACCGGCAACCAATTCCTCGACCTTGTCGTCGGCGACGTCGAGGATGATCAGCTTCTGGTACGGGGTGAAGCTGACCTTGTGCGACCCCGCCTGCTCGGCCAGGTCAGCGACCGCGGCCAGGACGGTGCCGGATACCCGACCCGCGATCGGCGCGACGCCAACCGCGTTGAGCCCGTTCTTCAGTCGCTGCACACCGACGTGGTCGATCGGGCGGGTGAGTGGCTCAGGCGCCGGCCCGTCGACGAGTTTGCGCTTGAGGTACTCGGTTTCGAGCACGTGGCGGAACTTCTCGATTCCCCAGTCTTTGATGAGGAACTTCAATCGGGCCTTGGCCCGCAGCCGTCGGTAACCGTAGTCACGGAACAGCGATGTGACCGCCTCCCAGACGTCGGGGACCTCGTCCAGCGGCACCCACGCGCCAACCCGTTGTGCCAGCATCGGATTCGTGGACAGGCCGCCGCCAACCCAAAGGTCAAGGCCCGGGCCATGTTCGGGATGGTTGACGCCGATGAACGCGATGTCGTTGATCTCATGCGCAACGTCCTGCAGACCCGAGATGGCGGTCTTGTACTTACGCGGCAGGTTGGAGAACTCGGGGTTTCCGATGTAGCGACGGACGATTTCGTCCACGGCGGGCGTGGGATCGAGCACCTCGTCGACGGACCGCCCGGCCAGCGGGGAGCCCAGCACCACACGCGGGCAGTCGCCGCACGCCTCGGTGGTCTGCAGCCCCACGGTGGCCAGGCGCTCCCAGATCTTCGGAACGTCCTCGATTCGGATCCAGTGGTACTGAATGTTCTCCCGGTCGGAGATGTCGGCGGTGTCGCGGGCGAACTCGATGGAGATTTCTCCGAGCGTGCGCAGCGCCGCGGTGGAGATGGCCCCGCCGTCGCAGCGCACCCGCATCATGAAGTACTTGGCCTCGAGCAGGTCGATGTTCTCGTCGCCGGTGAAGCTGCCGTCGTAACCCTGCTCGCGCTGCGTGTAGAGCCCGGCCCACCGCATCCGACCGCGCAGGTCGTTCTTCTCGATGCTGTCGAAGCCGGTCCTGGAGTACTCGTTGATGATCCGGTCGCGCACGTTGAGCGCGTCGTCATCCTGCTTGAACTGCTCGTTGGGGTTGAGCGGTTCGCGCTCACCGAGCGCCCACTGGCCCTGGCTCTTGGTCGGGCGGGGGGACGACATGCGGCAATCTCCTCTTGTGGAGTAGCCGGCTGGACCACGCAGACCACCGGTGGCTGACCCGGCGGCGCAGATCCGGGAGCCAGCTGGAATTCAGTGGTCGGGTCTACGAAGTCAAGGCAGACAGCGACAGCTGCAAACGCGCTTGAAGTCGACATGACGACGCGCCACCAACGGGATGCGAATCTGGCTGTGGCGGGTAGCGGTCACCCGACCATTGTGCCACGGATATTGCCTGCCTCCGCGACCAGGGCCGAGTTTCCCTCACCGTGAGCGAAACGCCTGCGCCAGGGCTCCCGTTGGAGGTTCGGCGCGGCGTACTGGAATATTGGGAAGACGTGACGGCATCCACTTCGCCGGTCGAGCTCCCTGACCTGCAGCTGAACCCCGACGGCCCGTTCGGCCTCTACGTGCACGTGCCGTTCTGCTTCACCCGCTGCGGCTACTGCGACTTCAACACCTACACACCGGCCGAGCTGGGCGGCGTCAACCCGGACGCGTGGCTGGAGGTGCTGGCCGCGGAGCTCGAGTTGGCCGCCGCCCGGCTGGGCGGGCCGACCGTGCAGACCGTCTTCATCGGCGGCGGGACGCCGTCGCTGCTTGGCGGCGAGCGGCTGGCGCAGGTGCTGAAGTCGGTGCGCGACAACTTCGAGCTGGCCGCCGATGCCGAGGTGACGACCGAGGCGAACCCGGAGTCGGCGTGGCCGGACTTTTTCGCGGCGGCTCGGACGGCCGGCTGCACCAGGGTGTCGCTGGGCATGCAGTCGGTGGCGCCGCATGTGCTGGGCGTTCTCGACCGGATCCACACACCGAACCGCTCGGCGGCGGCGGCCCGCGAGGCGCTGGCCGAAGGATTCGAACACGTCAGCCTCGACCTCATCTATGGCACGCCCGGAGAGTCCGACGACGACCTGTTGTGGTCGGTGGAGACGGCGATCGAGACCGGCGTCGACCACATATCCGCCTACGCGCTCGTCGTGGAGGACGGTACGGCGCTGGCGCGCCGCGTCCGCAGCGGTGAGCTGGCCGCCCCGGACGACGACGTGCTCGCTCGCCGCTACGAGTTGGTGGACGAGCAGCTGTCGCAGGCCGGCCTCGACTGGTACGAGGTGTCGAACTGGAGTCGCCCCGGCGGCCAGTGCCGACACAATCTGGGCTACTGGGACGGCGGTCAATGGTGGGGCGCCGGCCCGGGCGCGCACAGCTTCGTCGGCCGGACCCGCTGGTGGAATGTCAAGCATCCCAATGCATATGCCCAGCTTCTGGGCGATGTGGCGTTGCCGGTCGCCGGGTTCGAGCAGCTGGACGCCGCCAGCCGTCACACCGAGGACGTGCTGCTGCGGATCCGGTTGCGTCAGGGTCTGCGGGTGGACCTGCTGGACCAGGCCGAGCGAGGACGCGCCGACGTCGCGGTCGAGGACGGCTTGCTGCTGCGCGAAGGCGAGCGGCTCGTGCTCACCGACCGTGGACGGTTGCTGGCCGACGGCGTCGTTCGCAACCTGCTGGGGTGAGCTAGGCGGCGTGCTGTGCCAGCGCGATGCCGACGCTGACTTCGAGCTCACTGATCACCCACGTCGCGACGCGCGGCGGTGCCGCTGACCGGTGGTGCGCGCCGGTTGGGGTGGTGTATTCCGCTGTGTGTACACCGGTTTCGTCAACCTGCGTGTGGACCTGCCAGCCGGCAGCCTCCTTGGCGTAGTTGCAGCGTTCACACAAACCCAGTCCGTTGGCCGCTGTGGTCGGCCCACCGCGGGCACGTGGTGTGGCATGGTCGCGATGCCGGATCGGTGCGTCGCAATACGGCGTGCGACATCGCTCGTCGCGCAGTCCGATGAATGTGGCCAGTCCGTTCGGAAAGCTTCGGGCTCTTGACTCCATTGCCACCAGCGCACCGGACCGAGGATGGGCGTACAGCCGCCGCAGCGTCGCACGCGACTTCGAGTCAGACGCCGCGGCTGACACCAACTTACGAGCCACTTCTGCGGGGATCGGGCCGTAGCCACTGACACTCGCCGGCGTGGTGTCGTCGCCTAGCAGCGTGCGGTCCGACAGCACCAGGTTGACCGCGATCGGTGTCGGCGAGGCGGCGCTGCGACCGGTGGCGCGTTCGACGAGAGTGTCGGCCATGACCTGTCCGCGGGATCTGTCGTCGAACGTGGTGTCCGCCGCACGGCGCAATGCCGCATACACCGAGACACCCTGCGCGACAGGCAAAAGTGCGGTCAGATAGGTCATCGTGTCTGGGGCGGGCCGGATGGTGACCGTGCGTTCGGTTTCGGCTTTGGCTGCCCGGTCGACGACCGCGTGCGGGTCAAGCCGGTACGCGATCGCCTTGGCCGCCGCCGCTACTCGCGCGTCGCCCATCCCGTCCAAAGTTGATGCTTCGGAGCACAACTCGGCATCCAGAGTGCGCCGGTCCTCGACATCCAGGCAAGCGCTTTCGCGCACGATCAGGGTGGCCCGCCACTCGGTCAACACCCCGGTCTCCAGATGCGGCCAGGGTATGCGGCATCTCGTAGACCAGCGCTTTGGCGAAGCCGAGATGCCGACCCCCGCGGGCCGGAGAATCTCGTCGTGCCAGCGCGACCTCGCTGGCGACGCCGCGTCCGCGCCGTGCGGCCGGCATGCCCGCTGCGGCCTCCGCGCTACGACGCTGGCATCCAGGGTTGCCGCCGCTCGCGCCTGACCCGCCGCCGCGGCAGCTTTGATCCGCTCCAACTCGGCAATGCGCTCGACCAGCATCGACTCGTCGGCAGAGGGGTCGACCGACACCAATGATTCGAACATACATTCGATGATAGCGTTGTCCGCTGAGGCTGAGGGGTTGAGGACATGTTCGGTCGCGACCCGAAGATCCTGCGGAAGAGAGACTGCTTGCTCGTACAGCGACCCCCCGACAACGATGTGCGGTTAGCGAACAGTGCAGATTCAGCGCGCGGAAATATTCCGCGCAGGATACTTACTCTTCGAACACGTAGTCCCCGAGCGAAGGAAAAGGATGCCGCCGAAGTCGCCGACATCAACCCCTAAGCTGCCGCCCGCCCGGGTGGCTCGCGCGGTCGAGCGGTTACGTCATCACGTGGGACGGTTGTACCTGCGGCTGGCCCCTGCGCCGATCACGGTCATCGACATCATCTTCGGGGCGTTTCTGTCGCAGGCGGTCTCGGCGTCCGCGCAGCTGGGCATCGCCGACGCCCTTGCCGAGGGTCCGCTGACCAAGGAGGAGCTGGCGCGCCGCGTTGGCGCCGACCCGGACAGTGTGGCGCGGCTGATGCGGCTGCTGATCAGCCGAGGCGTGTTCCGTAGGAGCCGCGACGGCCGTTTTGCGCTCAACGCGCTGGCCGATACGTTGCGGACCGATTCGCCCATCTCCATGCGTGGAGCTGCCATGTTCTACGGCTCGCCGCAGCATCGAGCGAACTGGACGCGACTGGTCGATGCGGTGCGCACCGGAGAGCCGAACCCGCCAAAAGTGTTCGGAAAAGGCGTCTTCGACTACCTTCCTGACGATCCGGAGTGGGCGCAGCTGTTCAACGACGCGATGACCTCAACGTCGGCGGTGCTGGAGGCGGCGGTGGTCGCGGCGTACGACTTCAGCAAGTTCGGTGTCATCGCCGATATCGGCGGCGGCCATGGCCGGCTGCTGTCGTCCCTTCTTGCCGCAGCCCCCGATTCCCGCGGCGTGCTGTTCGACCTTCCCGAGGCAGTGCAGGGAGCGCCGCCCATCTTGACCGCGCACGGTGTCGCCGACCGGGTCACCGTGATGGGCGGGTCGTTCTTCGAAAGCGTGCCGTCCGCTGACGCCTACGTGATGAAGAACGTCATCCACGACTGGCCCGACGACAGAGCCATCGCGATCCTCGGCAGGATCAAGGCCGCGGCCCCTCCGGGTGCGAAACTGCTGCTGTTGGAGATGGTCGTCCCTGATCACGACCGCGAATACCTCGGGCATTACGCCGATATGGAGATGCTGGTGCTGGCGGGCGCACTCGAACGCGGCCGCCAGCAGTGGACCGACCTACTTCGTCGGGGCGGATTCAAGCTGCAGCGCGTGGTGCAGACGGCAGGGCCGCTCTGCGTTATCGAAGCCGTGCCCAGCTGAGAGGCGCGCCCCCTACCGACGTACACCCGGCTCCTTGACCCGTTGCGTCACCCATGCCCACGCCGACGGTGAGTAGTGCGTGGTGACGTCCTCGAACCCGTCGATCCGGTGCACGCTCAGGACGCCGGTGTTCTCGTTGACGGTCAGCGCGTCGTCTGCGGAGCCGCGGATTTCCTCGCCGTCGCGCAGTCGGATAACGAACACAATGCTGTCCTCTCGTCGCCGCGGGCTTGGACGATCCGCCGCAGGTTGGACCCATGGTGCGGCCGGGGCGTGAACGGCGCGGAAACGAGGCGCCGCAAAGCTGCTCTGAACAGCAAGGGCGGCGTCGGTGAGGCCGTTCACCAACCGGAGTTGCCCGACGCTGCATAGGTTAGGCTAAATTTACTTACCGTGACCCAAGTTGGTGTCGAGACCAGTCCGGCAGGCGCCGCTTCGTTGTCGTTTCCGCTGCCCGCCGGTGTGGCTCCAGCCGACTTGGCGGCCGAGTTGGTAGCCGCGTTGGCCGAGGCCGACGGCGAGGAGTACCTGCTCTACGAGCGCGACGGACAGTGGGTGCTGGCCATCGGCGCGCTGGCGATCGTCGAGCTGGACCGCGACGAACTGCGCATCATCCAGGACGGTGTCACCCAGCGGCAGACGTGGTCCGGTCGGCCCGGCCCGGTCCTCGGTGAGGCCGTCGATCGCCTACTGCTGGAAACCGTCGAGGCTTTCGGCTGGATCGCCTTCGAATTCGGCGCGTATCGGTTCGGTCTGCAGGAGCGATTGGCGCCACAGACTCCGTTGGCGCGGGTGTTCTGGCCGCGCACCCGTGTCGTCGTTTCCGCCGATTCGGTCGCGTTGTTCGACGCCGAGGACCGCCACGTCGAGGACGTGAGCCGGCTGCTCAGCTCTGGTATCCCGCCACTGCCAACGCCTTCGGCCGTCGACGTGTCCGCTGACACCTCCGACTACCGTGCCCGGGTCGGTGCCGCGATCGACGAGATCACCGCTGGGGATTACCACAAGGTGATCTTGTCCCGCTGCGTCAATGTGCCTTTTGCGCTGGACTTTCCGTCGACGTACCGCGTTGGGCGCCAGGAAAACACCCCAGCGCGCTCATTTATGTTGCACCTCGGCGGATTTCGGGCTCTGGGCTTCAGCCCGGAATTGGTGGCCGCGGTGCACCACGACGGCGTGGTGGTGACCGAACCGCTGGCCGGCACCCGGGCGTTGGGCCGTGGCGCCGATCTTGACCGTGCGGCCCGGGCAGACCTGGAATCGAACACCAAAGAGATTGTCGAGCACGCGATGTCGGTGCGCAGCTCGGTGCAGGAGATCGACGAGGTCGCCGAACCCGGCAGCTCCGCGGTGGTGGATTTCATGACGGTGCGCGAACGCGGCAGCGTGCAGCACCTCGGCTCGACGGTCACTGGACGACTGCACAGTTCCAAGAACCGGATGGACGCGCTGGAGACGCTGTTCCCCGCGGTCACCGCCTCGGGCATTCCCAAGGCGGCCAGCGTCGACGCGATACTGCGTCTCGACGATTGTCCACGCGAGCTGTATTCCGGTGCGGTGGTCAGGTTTTCGGCTGATGGCGGGCTCGATGCGGCGCTGACGCTTCGGACCGTCTACGAACGTGACGGCCGCACCTGGCTGCGTGCCGGCGCAGGCATCATCGCCGCGTCCGACCCCGACCGGGAATTCGAGGAGACGTGCGAGAAGCTGACCACATTGGCGCCGTATCTGGTCGCGCGGCGCGAAACGTCCTAGCCGGCGTCTGCTTCGGGTGAGCGCTCGAGATATTCGGCCAGGATCTGGCTGACCAACGACTCGATCGTCGTCTCGATCGACGACGCCAACGTGGCGGTCACCGACGCTACCGCCTGGGTACGGAATCGAACCAGCATGGTGATCAGCTCGGCGATTTCGGTGTCGGCCGGCAGGGCCTCCCCGGGTTTGATCCGGTCGCGGACGTGTTCGGCTCCGGCACGCACCAGCATCTCGCTGATCTGGTCGATCAACGGGACGATGTTCTCGTGCAGGTCGATCATGGTCTCCAGGCCCATGCCGTAGCCGCGGATCTCGTTGAAGGCCTCGATCAGTTTCGGGCGGGTGATGGTGGCCTGTCCGTCGTCGAGGTGAATCACCTGAAGCCGCACCAAGCGGTCGAAAGCCTTGGGGTCGTTGATCAGTCGATGCGCGTCGGCCACCGGCATGGTCTGGGATTTCTCACTGGTCCAGGTACCGACGATGGCCGTTTCCAGGCCGAGTACGTCGCCGAGGTCTTTGCCTTCCTCCCAGGCGCTGAGCATTTCCCGGACGTGCGCGATGTTGTATCCCCGGTCGAGCATGGAGGTGATCAGCCGCAACCTGGTCAGGTGGGTGTCGTTGAACAGCGCGATCCGTCCGACCCGCAGCGGGGGCGGCAGCAGCCCACGGTCGCGGTAGACCCGAATGTTGCGGGTGGTGGTGCCGGCCAGCCGGGCCAGGTCCTCGATGCGGTATTCCCCGGAGCCCAGGGCGCCGTGGGGATAACGGACCGCCGCGTCGAACAACTGCGAGACGGCGTTTTCGATGACCTCCCGAGATTGGCGGCGGACGCGTCTGGGGGCGCGTCTCAGGTTCGCCAGAATGCCGGCAATGGTGCCGGTTTCAGCGCGGGGCGGTCGGTCGGGCGTCATCGTGTCAGGCAGTCGAACTCGCGCGCAGAGCGGCGTGTTCGACCGCCTGGTAGTCGGCATATCGGAAATCGCGCATCTGTCGAAGATACTGGGTGGCGAATCCGGGGTACATCGACACGTTGTGGCCGTCCTTAGTCAGATACCAACTGCTACAGCCCGACATCCAAGTCGTCTTGGTGAGCCTCTTCTGGATGCGTTCGTTGTAGCGTCGCTGCACATCCGCACGGACGTCGAGATATCGCAACTCATTGTCCAGGATGGTGGTGATGCCGCGGACGGCGTAGTCGAGTTGGCCCTCGATGTAAACCAGCAGCGAGTTGTGGCCGGGTCCTGAGTTCGGGCCGGTCATCATGAAGAGGTTCGGGTAACCGTGCGCGCTGGCACTCTTGTAAGCCTGTGCGCCATCGGTCCATTCGTCGCTCAGTGAGCGCCCGCCCAACCCGGTGACCGGGAACGGCGGACCGGTCAGGTGCACGTCATAACCGGTGGCGAACACGATGCAGTCCAGGTGGTGCTCGATGCCATCGCTGGTGCGAAGGCCCACCGGGCTCATTGTTGCGATGGGCCAGTCGATCAGCTTGCAGTTGTCGCGCTGCAGCGCGGGGTAGTAGTCGCTGGATACCAGCATCCGCTTGCAGCCCGGGGTGAAGTCTGGTGTGAGCTGACGGCGCAGCCACGGATCCTTGACCTGACGGTTCAGGTGCATCCGGCCGAGCCGGGCCACCACCGAGGTCAACGGGGTGTTCCACACCAACGCGGTCGCACTGGCCTCGTGGCCCCAATACAACGCTTGGCGCGCAAGCTGTTGCACGGCAGGAGCTTTGGCAAAGGCCGTCTGAACGGCGGATGGTGTCTCGAAGTCAAAGCGGGGGAGCACCCAGCCCGGGGTGCGCTGGAACACCTTCACGAAATCGGCCTGCTTCACCAGCTCGGGGATGATCTGGATCGCACTGGCGCCGGTGCCGATGACACCGACCCGCTTTCCGGCGAAGTCGTAATCCTGGTCCCAGCGGGCACTGTGAATCTTGTGACCCTCGTAGGTGTCGATGCCCCGGATGTCGGGGAAACTGGAATCGGGCAGCGGACCGGAGGCCAGGATCACGGTGCGGGCACGAAAACGCTTGCGGCCGGCTGTGGTTGCCGTCCACGTGCCGGCCTCGGAGTCGAAAGACAGTCCGGTGACCTCTTGGCCGAACTCGATGTGGCGACGGATGTCGAACCGATCGGCCATGTCCTCGATGTGGTTGCGGATCTCCTCTGCCGGTGAATAGGTCCGCGACCAGGCCGGGTTCTTGACGAACGAGAACGAGTAGAGCAGCGACGGGATGTCACAGCTGGCACCGGGATAACTGGTGTCTCGCCAGGTGCCGCCGACCCGGTCGCTGCGTTCCAGGATGACGACGTCGTCGACCCCGGCCTCGGCCAGCTTGATCGCCGCCCCGAGACCGCTGAACCCGGCTCCGATGATCAGCGTCGCGTAGGTACGTGTTTTGGTCATGATCACGCCGCCGGCTCGTGCGTGACTTCGCGGACCCAGGTGGGCACCGAGGGCAGTAGCGGCCGCGGATACCGATCGGAAAGCCACACCATCGAATTCGCCAGCAGGTGATACGGGTGGCGCGGGTTGGTGACCACGCCGGCGTAGCGCCGCAGGAACCGATACGTCGGTACCCGACCGGTGTGCTGGCCGCGGTCGCCGAGCTCTTTGAATCTTTTCACAGCCCGGTAAAGCCGCTCGGGCTCCATGCCCATCCCGACGATCTCGTTGCGAATCCGGTTGATCAGCGGTGCGCCCATGATCGCGCCGATGATGAGACCCGGAGTGGCGTTGTGGCCGACGAAGTCGATCAGCAAGCGTCGGATCTTCGCGTGCCCGATCATGTCGAGCACCTCGAAATCAACGACCAGATGCCGTGATTCGTCGTTGTTGATCTTCTCGAACACCTGGTGACAGACGGGGTCGTGCACCTCGTCGAGGAGGAACTTCAACAGAGCGCCGTCCAGCGCGACTTCCAGCATGGGGATGACGGTCCCGAGCAGCGACAGTGGCATGTCGTCGGCCCAGCGATCGAGCCAGTCGATGGCCAATCGGATGTTGACGTTGGGCTCGGGAACCTCGCCGTCCTCGAGCATGCCCCAGCGCTTCATCAGTGCCAGTTCGGCGTTGGCGTGTCGCTGCTCCTCGGCGTGGAAGTAGCGGTAGATCTCACCGATGGTCGGCGTAGGCGCCTTCTTCGCCAGCGCCGCGAAGCCTCGGGCGCCGATGTTTTCGATCCAGCACAGGTCGGCCATGAATGCCTTGAGTTGCGGCCGCTGCTCGTCGCTGATCATCTCGGCGCCCGGTGCGTCCCAGTCGATGTCGGCCAGCGCCCATTGGCGGTCTTTGATCTTGGCCAGCATTGCGTCCATGTCGATAGTCATCGGATTCTCCTTTGAATGCGATTTGATCAGAGCGGGGCAGCTCTGGACACCAGGCCGATGGCGCGGGTGTAGGTACCAGGGATCAGACGTTTGATGCTCCAGCCGATCTTGGCTTCGAGTTGGGGCATGCAGTACAGGTCGCCGCGATCGTTGGCGTCCAGGCAGGTCTGCGCCACTTTCTGCGCCGAGACTCCGGTCCAGCGCATGATCTTGTGGGCGAACTGATTCGTCTCGCTCGAGATACGGCCGGCTTCTAGGATGTTGGTCTTGACGAAGGTGGGGCACAGGGCGGTGACTTTGACTCCGCTGCCGGACAATTCGGCGGCCAGCGTCTCGGTGAGCGACAGCGCACCGGCCTTGCTGACGTTGTAGGCCGCCATGCTGGGTGCGGCGCCGAATGCTGCTGCCGAGGCGACGTTGATGATGCCGCGCGGTGTATCCGAAGCGTCGGCTGCCCGCAGGATCGGCGCGAAGACGTGACAGCCGTGAATGGGTCCCCACAGGTTGATACCCAACACCCACTGCCAGTCCTCAATGGGGAGTTGGCCGATCGGAGCACCGCCGGAGCCGACACCGGCATTGTTGATCACCAGCGTGGGTGCGCTGCCGAACCATGATTGCGACTGCGTGGCCAGATCGACGACATCGTCGAGTTGGGTGACGTCGCAGGTGATCGCGACGGCATCACCGCCGCGGTCGTTGATGGTCGTGACTGTTCGTTTCGCCGCGACTTCGTCGATGTCACTGCAGACGACACGGCCGCCGCGGTTGGCCAACTCGATGGCGAATGCCGCGCCGATCCCGCTGCCCGCGCCGGTCACCACCGCACGTGCGTTGTGGCTGACCTTGGGTGATTTGCCGAACGGCCCGATCATGGTCAGCCCGCCTTTCCTGTGACGTTCTCAATGTTGTTGTCGCGCAGAGCAGTGCCGATGAACTGAGCGACTTGCGCCATCGCCTTGGCGGCTTCGGGCGTCAGCAGGGGCAGGGCCTGGAATACATGCACCTGGTCTGGCCACACCTGTAGGGTGCATCGGCCACCGCCGGTACGGATGTCGGCGGCCAGGTGCCGCGCATCGGCGAGGAGGAACTCGGCGCCGCCGGCCTGGATGAGTGTGGGCGGCAGCGACGGTCCGCCGGCGACATCGAGTTTCAGTCTCGGATGCGCGGGATCCACACCACGGCTGTACAACCGGACCAGGCGGGCGGCATCGGCGGCACGAATCGCCGGGTCGCGGCGCAAATCTTCACGGGCACGGGCAAGTTCGAGTGTGAGGTCGATCAGAGGCGAGAAGAGCACCAGCGCGGCCGGGCCACGCGCGGCCACGTCGGTTTGCAGCAGCAGATCCACCGACAGATGGCCACCAGCCGAATCACCGGTGATCACAATGCGATCCGCCGGCATTTGGGCGGTGAGCCAGCTCCAGCCGGCGCTCACATCGTCGGCCGCGGTGGGGAAGCGATATCGTGGCGCCAGCCTATAGTCGACGGTGAACACCGGCAGTCCGGTCAGCCGGGACAGCCACGATGCCAATCGGCGGTGCGTGCGCGGCGAACACAACGCGAAGCCGCTGCCGTGCACGAAGTAGATGGCGCCCCGGCTCGTCGAGACGCCGGGGGCGCGCACCCACTCACCGACAACGCGACGCCCATCGTGTTGCACGTCGATGTGCTCGATGTGGGTCCCGGCCAGTGAAGGTCCGAAGGCGTCCATGATGCCGGCGACGATCCGTCGTGACGCCCACAAGCCCCAGGCCTGCTCGGGCGGTAGCACCGCGCTGACCTGCCGCAAGGTCGCCAAGCTCACCATCGCTGCAGAACGTGATCGCAGGGATCCGCGGGTCGGCACTGACTCCGTCATTCGACAGAGTCAACACAAAATGGTGACATTCGTCAATGGCAACGTTCGGTGTTTCTCCCGGAAGTCAGCCCGACCTGCGGTGGATGTGGTCGTCGACGCAGCCGATGAATGCCTGCGAGGCCGCTGACCGCAGCGCTTCGGTGGGCGCGACGAGATTGACCTGGCGGTAGAGGTCGGTCCCTGCCACGGGGCGCAGCACGAGTGCCGGATCGTCGCCCACCCGCGAGACCGCGACCGATTCCGGCAACAGCGCGACCCCGAGATCCCTTCTGACGAAATGGATTACCTCGTCAACCCGGGTCACTTCGAACGCCACCCGCCGCGCGACGTTCGCAAATCCGCGGTCGGTTTCGTGGCGCAGGCCGTAGCCCGGCGGGAAGTCGATGAACGGCAGCGACGCCAGTTGATCGAGGTGGACCGCGCCACCGCCGGCCAATGCGTGGCCGGCCGGCAACACCGCGACGAGCGACTCGACGAACAGCTCGGTAAAGGTCAGCCGCCCTGTCGTCGACGGCAGGTTGGACCCGACGATCGCGACGTCGAGCTTGCGATCGCGGACCGCGTCGATCAGCAGATCGCTGCCGCCACTGCGCAGCGTGACGCTGACCTCGGGATAGCGGGTGTGGAACGTCGCCATCAGCGCCGCGACATCGAGGCTTTCAGACGGCACTTCCATCATTCCGACGGTGAGTCGGCCCGCGATTGTGCCGCTGAGCGACTGCGCGCCGAACTTGATCTGGTCGATACCGGCCAGCACCTGTCGCATCAACGGCAGCAGCGCCTCACCGGCCGGAGTCGGCGCGACCGTCCGGGTGGTGCGTTCGAAGAGCGCGACACCCAGCTCGTCCTCGAGCTTACGAAGTTGCTGGCTGAGCGCCGATTGCACGACGTACTCGTTGACGGCGGCTTTGGTGAAGCTCTGGGCGTCGGCCAGCGCGACCGCGTAACGCAACTGCTGAAGATTCATGATTGGTCACTTTCAGTGATGAATTCCATCATATCTATGCGTTGGACTGAGAAGTGTCACGACGCCAGAATTGGGAAATGTCCGAGTCCTCCGCGTCGCCGGTCCGGGTCTCCGCGCGAGCGCTCGGCGCCCTGGATACCAACGACTGCTCCGACCTGAAAGTGCGCGAGGCCGTCACCGCCGAGTTGACCGCGCTGCCATTTCTGGGCTCGTTGACGTGTCCAACCTCCAGCATCGTCGCGGGATCGACGCAGGAGTTGGTCTTCACCTACACCGTCGGACAGTCGGGAATCGCCGACAGCGGATGGCTGAAGCTCTGCTTCCGCTTCTATTCGGACTGGGATCTGCAGACCGCCGATCCGCAATCGCGCGATTTCGCCTCGGCGCGACTGCTCAGCCGATCGCTGATCGGGCGCGCATCGGCGGACTCGGCGGCCACGGCGCAACAGCTCAAGATCCGTTACGACGTCAAAGGCGGCGAACGCCCGTTCCAGAAGGCGCTGTTGATCCATGTCGTCGACGGGTACCTGCGGCCCGGCGATGTCGTCGAAATCCGTTTGGGCGACCGTCGCTTCGGTGGGCCGGGCACCCGGGTACAGACTTTTGTCGAAGACGAATTCGAGTTCCATCTGTTCGTGGATCCGCTGGGGACATCGCGGATGGCGCGCGCGGGGCGGTCGCTGCTCGCAATCGTCCCGGGCCCGCCCCACCGTCTGGCCGTGAACGGTCCGCGCCTGGTGCGTTCCGACTCTGCAAGAGCCGAACTGCGTGTGCACCTGCAGGACCGCTGGGGCAACGCGTGCCGCGATATCGCCGCCACCGCGCAGGCGCGAGTGGGCGAGACGACGGTCGCGTCGGCGGACTTCCCGACCGAGGGCTGGGCGACCGCCACGATGACCGTCCCCGCCGAGCACCGCTGCATCGACGTGGTCGCACAGACCGCGTCCGGCCCGCTCGGCGAAGAGAAGTGCTACCTGAACCAGGTTGACGACTTTCCCTCGCCGCGAGCATTTTTCGCCGACCTGCACGTGCATTCCAACGACACGGTAGGCACCCAGGACACCCCGTCGAACCTGGCTTACGGACGCGACGTCGGCGCGCTGGACGTGATCGGCTACACCGCCAACGACTTTCAGATCACCGATGATGTGTGGGCCGACGTCGTCGCGGCCTGTCGCGACGTCAGTGATGACGGGCGACTGGTCTGTTATCCCGGTGTCGAATGGTGCGGAACCGCAGGTGTCGGGGGTGATCACAACGTCGTATTCCTCGGTCACGACACGACATTGGCGCGCTCGCTGGAATGGCATCAGGGCATGGCATCGTCGGCGCCGGTCCCGCAGACGTGGCCGATCACCCAGCTGTACGCCGCCTACGACAAAGATCCAGACTCCTATCTCCTGATCCCGCATGTCGGGGGGCGTCGCGCGATTCTCGACTGGCATCACCCGCAGTTGGAGCGATTGATCGAGGTGCACTCCGCGTGGGGAACCAGCCCATGGTTCTTCGAAGATGCGGTGGCACGTGGACTGCGCCTGGGCGCCAGCGCCGCCAGCGACGAGCACCGCGGACGCCCCGGCGGCGGTGCGCCCGGGGCGAACATCTTCGGTGGACACGGCGGGCTCACCGGTGTGCTGGCGACCGAGCTCACCCGCGACGATGTCGGACGGTCGTTGCGGGCCCGGCGCACCTGGGCGACGACCGGCGCGCGCGCGGTTGCGCTGTTGCGCAGCGATCAGCACTGGATGGGTGACGAGATCGACTGCGCCGCTGATGAACTCAGCGCCGAGTACGCTCTCTATGGCACGACGGGCTGGGAAGAACTCCGGGTCTGGGATGCGGCAGGGTTGCTGTATCGCCGTGACTTCAACGCCGAAACCGGGTTGTCTGATGCGCTGGTGCGTGTCCGGTGGGGTGGCGCACGGCACAAAGACCGCTACCGGTGGGCGACGTGGACTGGACGGCTCACGGTCGACGGCAGCTCCATCGAGCGCGTCACTCCCTGGGCGGCAACACATCCTGAGCAGTTGTTCAACCGCGAGGGTGACACCATCAGCTGGCACACCCAGACGTTCGGTGGCGACATCGGCGTCATTGTCCGCCTCGCCGACCTGGCAGACGCCCGGCTGCAGATCCATGCCGTCGTCGAAGAGGATGGTCTGGAAGCCGACCTGTCGATCACCGGTGCCGAACTGCTTGTCACCGGCGACCGCGAACTCGCCGTCGGCGGGCTCAATCTGACGCTGCGGGTGGAACGCATCGCCGAACCGGCAGCCCTTCCCGTCACCGTGAACGGAATGCTGACCATCGACCTGCCGCCTGCCGACAGTGCCGTTTACCTGCGAGCACGGCAATCCGACGGACATCAGGTGTGGACCAGCCCGCTTTTCGTCAACCACCGGCGCGCCGAATAATGCTCCCCTCGTGACTGAAGGAGAATCATGGCGCCTCGTACGCTGACACGTTCCGCGCTGACGATGGCTGTCGCGCTCACCGCCGCGATGCTGACCGGCTGCGGGCACGCCGCGATTACCGGCTCGGGCGCACCCGTCACGCTGCGTCTCGGCTACCTGACCCGCATCACCCACGCGTCGGCGTTGGTGGGGGTCGATCGGGGCCTGTTCGCCAAGAACCTCGGACCAAGTGCGACGCTGGCGCCTCAGCCCTTCGGGCAGGGAACTGCCGAAGCCACCGCGCTGCTGTCCGGTCAGATCGACGCTGCTTACGTCGGGCCCAACCCCGCGTTCAATGCCTGGCAGAAATCCGGGGGCACAGCGATCAAGATCATCTCCGGATCCGCCCAAGGTGGAACGTCATTCGTCGTCAGGCCCGAAATCACGTCCGCGCAGGACCTGCGGGGCAAGACGGTGGCCGACCCGGCCTTGGGCGGCAACCACGATGTGCTGCTGCGAAGCTGGCTGAAAGACAACGGTTTGCAGACCAACAAGCAGGGTGGCGGTGACGTGTTCATCAAGCCCACCAAACCGGAGTCGGCGATCGTGCAGGAGTTCAGCGCCAACCAGATCGCCGGCGCGGTGGAGTCTGCTCCGTACGACGTGCAGATGGTGAAGGCCGGCGGCGTCCGACTGTGGCCCGATCTGGGGACGATCACCATTCTGGTTGTGCGCCAAGAGTTCCTGACCGCTCACCCCGACGCGGTGGCCGGGCTGCTCCGTGGACAGGTCGAAGCCGACGAGCTCATCCACAACGACCCGAGCGCGGCAAAACAGTCGGCGAACAACGCGCTGGCGAAGAATGTGGGCAAGGGCCTGGACGCCGATGTGCTCGATGCGTCGTTCCAGGAAACCACCTTCACAAACGATCCCGACGCTGCATCGCTCAGCGATCTGGCGCGCAAGTCGGTTTCGGTTGGCCTGCTCGACCCGCTCGACCTCAATGGTCTGTTCGATCTGGGCCCGCTCAACAACGTGCTGAAATCGACCGGTCGCCATGAGGTCAACTCATGAGCCTGACCACGGCCACCGAGCAGAAATCGCACGTCGAACGGAAAGCCATGGCTGACGGCATAGTTCGGCTTTCGGCTGTATCCAAGGCCTACGGCCGTGGCGACTCGGCGGTCGCCGCGCTGACCGAGGTGTCGATCGACGTGGCGGTTGGCGAGTTCGTCTGCTTCGTCGGGGCCTCGGGCTGCGGCAAAAGCACTCTGCTGTCGCTGGTCGCCGGGCTCGACCAGCCCAGCTCGGGCGAGGTCCACACCGGAGATCGACAAATAGCCTTCATGTTTCAAGAGCCGGCCCTTTTCCCGTGGCTGACCGCGGCCGGCAACATCGATCTGGCCCTGCGCGCGCGCAAGGTGCCCAGGGACCAACGGCGCAGCCGGGTGGCGGAACTGCTCGCCGTGGTGGGCCTCGCGAGTTTCGCCAGTGCCCGCCCACACCAGCTGTCCGGCGGAATGCGCCAGCGTGTCGCTCTGGCACGCGCGTTGGCACAAGACGCCGACGTCCTGCTGATGGACGAACCGTTCGGCGCACTCGACGCGATCACCCGCAATCTGCTGCACGGTGAACTCGAGCGGATCGTTTCCGAAACAGGTTTGACGGTTCTGTTCGTGACCCACAACGTCAGCGAAGCGGTGCGGCTCGCCGACCGGGTGATCGTGCTCAGCGATCGACCCGGCCGGATCATCGCCGAACACACCGTGGATCTGCCGCGGCCGCGCCGCATCGACGGCAAAGAGGCCGCGGAGTTGACCGCCGCGATCACCGCCGGCCTGCAGGGGCAGGGGCTGCGCGATGGTACTTAGCGAGGTGCAGCACGACCACCCGCGGACGGACGGATCGCGTCGGCCCGCTGAGTCCGTTCTGCGGCGGCGGGTACGCTCGCTCTGGGCGCCCGGGGTGGGCCTGCTCCTCGTTCTCGCGCTGTGGCAGGCGGTGTACCTGAGTGGCTGGAAGCCCTCGTTCGTGTTGCCGAGCCCGGCGGCCGCTCTGGCCAGTCTCTGGACCCAAGCCCATCAGCCTTTGCTGTGGCAGGCCATCGCGACCACGATGGGCAGGGCTGTCTACGGATTCGGGCTGGCAGTAGTGATCGGCCTCGCGGTCGGGATCGTGGTGTCGCGAAACAAGATCGTGCGGGGTGCGTTCGGCCCGATCATCACCGGCATGCAGACGATGCCGGCGATCGCCTGGTTTCCGTTCGCGATCATCTTCTTCGGTCTCACCACGTCGGCCATCCTGTTCGTGATCGTCATCGGCACCGCGCCCGCGATCGCAGTCGCGGTGATCGCCGGCAGCGACCAGATACCCCCGCTGTTACGACGCGCCGCGAAGATGATGGGGCTCAAGGGATTAGCGCTCTACCGATACATCATCCTGCCCGCCTCGCTGCCGGTGTTCGTGACGGGTCTCAAGCAGGGCTGGGCCTTTGCCTGGCGCAGCCTCATGTCGGGTGAGTTGGTGGTGATCGTGACCAACACAGCGTCCGTCGGCGTGCTGCTGGAGAACGCGCAGAACCTGTCCGACATGCCCTCGGCCATCGCGGTCATGATCGTGATCCTTGCTCTGGGAATCCTCATCGACGGGCTCTTCACCGCCTTGGACAACGTGGTCCGCCGTCGTTGGGGCCTGATCGGGGCCGACGAATCGTGACCTCCGAGACACAGCCGCTGCGGCTGTGGGCCTTCGGCGACGCCCACGTCGGCACCGACAAGCAGCACGGCAGAAGCAGTCTGGCCGAGGCGATTTCGCAGTCCGAGTTCGGTGGAGCCGAGGGTGGTCCGCCGTTCCAATGGGACATCGCCATCGACGTGGGTGACATGTCCGGGGCGCACCACGCCTTGCCGGACGACGCCGAAGGCGAGGAAGTCGTCAAGCAGCTCGCTGCCTTGCGGACCCACCGTCGCGAAGACATCTACAGTGTGTGCGGTAACCACGACCGCAGCGGGTTGGACGAACCCGAGGCGTGGTGGTGGCAGAAGTGGATCGACCCGCTCGGTCAGAACACCGAGTTCTCCGGCGTCGACGGGACGGCCCGCCAGTACCGGGTGGAGGGCAGCTGGGAGCGGTACAGCTTCCGGGTGGGCAACCTGCTGTTCCTGATGATGAGCGATCGCAACGAGCCCACTCAACGGATCGGCCGCGGAACGCTCGGCGGAAACCCCGGTGGGGTGGTCAGCGGCGAGACCTTCGACTGGTGGACATCGATGGTCGACGACAATCCCGACGCTGTCGTCGTGTCGGTCCATCATTACGTGCTCAAGGACACGACCGTCGCCTCAGGCGAATGGGAGGGCATACGCCGCTCCGCCACAGGCGAATTAGTGGAGCACTACCACCGGCCGTTCGAGCAGGGCACGCCGAATGGCGCGTCGTATCTGTACTGGGTGGACAGCAAACCGGATTCGGCTGCTTTCGAGTCATTCCTGGCGGCGCGCCCGGGGCGGGTCGCGTTGTGGCTCGCCGGCCACACGCACACCCATCCCGAAGATTCATTCGGCGGGAAGACCCACATCGAACAGCGTTGGGGGACATGGTTTCTCAACGTGGCGTCGCTGAGCCGGCATCACATGCCCCGCACCACCCTGCCGATCAGCCGTCTGCTGACATTCCAGCCGGGCAGCACTGAGGTGCGGGTGCAGTGTTACCTGCACACCGGTCAATACGCCCCGCAGGGCTGGTACGAGAAGTCCGAGCAGACGTTGACGCTGGCCCGCCCCTTTTGCTGGTAGTGAGCTAGTCCCTCGCCCGCGCGACGGCGGCGAGGACCTCGTCGGTCGAGACGACGGCGGTCGCATAGTTGGGGATGTTGACCTCCAGCGCCGCATGCATCTCCACGTCGGAATAACTAGCCGTCGCATCCTTGACGACGGTGACCTCATAACCCAGTTCGGCTCCGAAGCGGACGGTCGCCTCGAGGCAGGTGTGCGCGATCAAGCCGATCATGATGAGTTGATGAATTCCCTGTCTTTTCAGCAAGACGTCTAAGTCGGTGTTCGCGAAGCCGCTGGAGCACCAATGCTGTTGCGCAACGATGTCGCCCTCGTGCGGTTCGAATTCGCTGCGCACCTGACCGCCCCAGGTTCCCTCCTCGAAGGTCTTGCGCGACCACGCCGCCTTCTGGATCGGTGCGATGTACTTCCAGTTCTCGTAGTCACCGGGCCGGTACCGGTGATGCAGGGCGTAGAAGACCTGGATGCCGGCGTTTCGCGCCGACTCCAGGACCTCGCTCATGTGCTGGATGCACCCGTTGGCTTCGGCCACCGGTTTGAGGCGGTCCCACACCTTGCCGCCTTCGGAGATGAAGTCGTTGTAGGGATCGATCACGACGAGGCCGGTCATGCTCTTGCGGTATTCCACCTGGTCAACTCTGCTCTACCGCGACGCGGTGTACCACTGCTTTACATATCAGACCACGTATGTAACATGGCTGATTATGGTCTTGCCGGCGCGGAAGCCGCGAGTGGGCGTCATCGGCGCCGGCCCCGGCGGTATTGCGATGGGCATCCAACTGGCCCAGGGTGGTTACGACTTCACGATATTCGAGCGCGGCGACGGGTTCGGCGGCACCTGGCGCAACAACACCTATCCAGGTGCGGCGTGCGATGTGCCGTCACATTTCTACTCGTTTTCCTTCGCGCTCAATCCGTACTGGAGCAAGACCTACGCCAACCAGCCCGAAATCCTCGCCTATCTGGAGCAGGTGGCCGACCGCCATGGCCTCGGAAAGCATCTGCGGACCAACACAGTCGTGACCGCTGCACGGTGGTCGGACACCGATTCGCGATGGACCATCGAGACCCAGCAGGGAGAGGCACACGAGGTCGACGTCGTCGTCAGCGCGGTGGGCATGCTCGATGTGCCCAACATTCCGGAGATCCCGGACCGGGAGCGTTTCAGTGGAAGGGTTTTCCACTCGTCACGTTGGGATCACTCGAAATCGACGGCGGGAGAACGGGTTGCGTCGATCGGCACAGGCGCCAGCGCCGTGCAGTATGTCCCGGCCATCGCCGCGGAGACCGAGCACCTGACGGTGTTCCAGCGCACCCCGATCTGGGTGGCCCCGCGCTTCGACGATCCGTTCACCCCGGACCAGCAGGAGTTGTTCGCGAGCGATCCGGCCGAGGCGCTCAAGCTGCGAGACGCCGCCTTCGAGCAGTACGAGGCGGCCGACTTCGATGCCGAATCCGACATGACCAAGATGCTGACCGACATGTCGTACGGCTATCTGATGAAGAAGGTGCAGGACCCGCAACTGCGCGCGAAGTTGTTGCCCGACTACCCCGTTGGTTGCAAGCGTCCACTGCAGTCCAAGACCTGGTTTCCGGTGTTTGCGCTACCGAACGTCACGTTGGAGACCGCGCCGATCGTTGCCTTCACTGAACGGGGTCTGCGCACCGCGGAGGGCGTCGAGCATCTGGCCGACGCCGTGATCTTCGGGACCGGTTTCAAGGCTGCGGATTATCTGAGCAGTCTTGAGGTTTACGGCCGCGGTCGCCGGCGACTGCACGACGAATGGCGCGACGGTGCCGAGGCCTACCTGGGCACGGTGGTGCCCGGCTATCCGAATCTGTTCACGCTGTACGGGCCGAACACCAACGGGATCACCTCGATGATCTACATCCTGGAAGCACAGGCGGAATTCGTGCGACGTCTGCTGGACACGATGACCCACGAGGACATCGCCTCGGTCGAGATCAAGCGCGGCCCGCACGACGAGTTCAACACCGAGATCCAGGCGGCATTGGACACGACTGTCTGGGCGGCTAACTGCAGCAACTACTTCCGCCATCCAAGCGGCAAATTAGTGACCCAGTACCCCTACAGCGGAAGCATGTTCGTGCAGCGACTTGCCGCAGTGAACCTGGATGTCTTCGAAACCGCAAAGGCGGGTGGCGCATGAACGGAATTCATCACACGGCGATCGTGACGACGGATGTGGAACGCGCGCTGCGTTTTTGGCAGGATGGGCTAGGTCTGACGATCCTCTTCGACCATGTCTTCATCGGTGACTGGCCCACTCTTTTCGCCGCCAAGACCGACAAGCTTCGGTCGATCTTTCTCGGTGACCCCGAGAAGGTGGACACCGGAATCGTCGAGCTGGTCGTGTTCGACGAGCCGGCGCCTGCCCGCGAGCCGGCCGCGGGCCCGTCGCCGGGCTTCTTCCTGGTCTCGTTGAGTCGTGACGTCGAGCCGACACTTGGCCGGCTGGCCGATTTGGGATTCGCCGACGGAGTACGGCAGATCGTTGTGGCCGCACCGCAAGGAAAACAGGTCGACATGGCGGTGGTCGCAGCGCCGGACGGTGTCCGCGTCGAATTGATCGGGTCCGCACGGTGAGTGCGATCGTGACGGGCGGCGCCTCAGGTATCGGTGCCGCCGCCGCTGACCGATTGCGCAAAGCCGGGCACGACGTCATCACGTGGGATCTGCGCGGCGGTGACATCGCCTGCGACATCAGCGATTCCGACGCGGTGGCCGCGGCGCTAGAGCAGACGCTGGCGAACGTCGGGGTCCCGGATCGTCTGATCGTCTGCGCCGCGGTCGGCGCTTCCGGCCTGTTGATCGCGCAGGATCCGGCCGACTGGAAGCGCGTGCTCGACGTCAACCTCACCGGAACCTGGCTGACCATGCGAGCGGTCGCACAGGCGATGATCGACAACGGCGGCGGCGGATCTATCGTCGCCGTGTCGAGCATCAGCGGCACCGTCGCCGACCGCGACATGGGCGCCTACTGCGTCTCCAAAGCCGGGGTCGACATGCTGGTCCGGGTAGCGGCAAGCGAATGGGGGCCGCACGGCATCCGGGTCAATGCCGTGGGACCGGGCGTCACACGAACCCCGATGCTTGCCGGAGCCGAGCAGCTTCCGGGTTGGCTGGACGGTCTGAGTCACCGAACGGCCTTGGGTCGAGTGGGTGAGGCCGACGATGTGGCCGAGGCCATTGTCGCGGTACTCGAGATGAGCTGGGTGACAGGGCAAACCGTCTTGGCCGACGGTGGGCTGGCGCTGCACAGCCCGATCGACACCTACGGGCAGGTGCAGCGGCTGCGGACCAAGCGCGGCCAGTCGACCACCGATCCCTCGGATCGCTAGGAATAGCCGACCGAACGAGCGCGTTGCGCGCTGCATGCCTGCTGGAGTCCTGCTCATTCCACGTCCCGGTGCAGCCAATCTCGTCGACGATGTCCTCGCGCAGGCCGCGCGAGCTCACGAGCTGGGCGTCCAGCAAGTGTGGCTGGCGCAGCAGCTGAATTACGACGCGATCTCGTTGGCGGCGCTGGTCGGCGCCGCCGTGCCCGGATTAGGGGTCGGCACGTCGGTGGTGCCGATCAATCCGCGGCACCCGTTGATCGTCGCCCAACTGGCGCAGACGGCGCAGGCGGCCACCCACGGCAACTTCAGCCTCGGGCTCGGTCTGGGGGCTCGCCTGATCGAGCGTCCCGCTTTCGGTAGCGACTGGACCAACGTCATCACGCGGCTCCGTGAGCACCTGACGGTCCTGCGGTCGGTCTTCGATACCGGACGTGTCGACTTTCGCGGCAGCCAGATCAGCGCCGGCCCGACCTGGCCGGTGCAGGTCGCCGGTGGCACTCCGGTCCCGGTGTATGTAGCGGCGATGGGCCCGAAGGCGTTGCAGGTCACCGGTGAGCTCGCGGACGGGACGATTCCCTATCTGGCCGGCCCCAAGACGATCGGCGATTTCATCGTGCCGACCATCGCCAAGGCCGCAGCCGATGCGGGCCGCCCGGCCCCGCGGGTCATCGCCGCGGTGCCGGTTCAGCTGTCCGCTGATGTCGAGAGTGCCCGCGCGGCCGCCGCGCAACAACTGAGTTTCTACGAGGCCGTACCGTCGTACCGCAAGGTCATCGCCAGAGAAGGCATCGACAACGTCGTCGACCTGGCCGCCATCGGATCTGAGGAAACCGTTGTGCGCCAGCTATCTTCGTACCTGGACGCCGGTGCCACCGAACTGACACTCAGCCCGCTGGAGCGGACCGACTCGGCCGAGCGCGAAGCGCTGTGGAGTCTGGCCGCAGCTCTATAACGCGACTGGGTGCCCCGCGGGTGTGCACGAAGAAGTAGCGTGCGGGCATGAGGGTCCTGCTCGTCGAGGATGAAGTGCGGTTGTCGGCAACTCTGGCTGCGGGCTTGGAGGCGGAGGGCTTCGTCGTCGTGGCGGTTGGCACTGGTACCGAGGGACTGCAGGAGGCGACGGCCAATAATTTCGACGTGGTCATTCTCGACATCATGTTGCCGGGTCTGAGCGGGTACGAGGTGCTGCGCCGCATGCGGGCGGCGCGGGCCTGGACGCCTGTGCTGATGTTGACCGCGAAGGACGGCGAGAACGAGGAAACTGATGCGTTCGATCTCGGGGCCGATGATTACCTGACGAAACCGTTCTCCTTCAGGGTGCTCGTCGCGCGACTGCGTGCACTGGCGCGACGGGGCGCCCCGGAGCGGCCGGTGGTCCTGACCGCGGGCACCTTGTCGCTGGATCCCACCCGACGCACGGTGCAGCGCGGTCAAACCCCGATCGCGCTCACGCCACGCGAGTTCGGCTTGCTCGCGTTCCTGATGCGGAAGAAAGACGCGGTGATCACCAAGACCGAGATCTTGCGCAACGTGTGGGACGAGCACTACCAGGGACCTGACAACGTGGTCGAGGTCTACGTGGGGTACCTGCGCCGCAAAATCGATGTGCCCTTTGGTACCAACACCATCGAGACAGTACGTGGGGTTGGTTACCGACTGGTGTGCTGAGGCAACGACACCAGCAGCGTCGTACCCCGGCCGGGCCGACCTTCGATGGCGACGGCGCCGCCGTGCGCGGCCACCAGTTCGGCGACGATTGCCAGCCCGAGGCCTGCTCCTCCGTTGCTGCGGGATCGATCTGAGTCCAGGCGCACGAAGCGCTCGAACACCCGCACCCGGTCTTCGGTGGCGATACCCGGGCCATCATCACTGATGGCGATCGTCGCTTCTCGACCTCGCTGACCGACGAAGACCTCGACCCGTGACGTCGCGTGCCGGACGGCGTTGTCCAACAGATTGCGTATGACGCGGGAGATTGCGGTCGAGTCACCGACGATGCGCGCCGGGGTGATCACGGACTCTATTGCGCAGCCGGCATTGTGGCGCACCCGCGCCACTTCGGTTTCGGCAACGCGATCGATGAACACTTCTGTCATCTTGGTCACCAACCGTTGTTCGTCGGCTCGAGCCAGCAGCAGCAAGTCGTCGATCAGGGTTCGCATGCGGTGCGCCTCGGGGAGCAGGGTGGTGGTGGCCAACCCTGTGGTGAGAAGCTCGGGATGGTCCTGGGCTGCTTCCAATCCGGAGATGATGGTGGTCAGCGGGCTGCGCAATTCGTGAGACGCGTCGCCGACAAAGCGTTGTTGGGCGCGATGACTCGCTTCGAGTCGGGTGAGCATTTCGTTCATCGTGACAGCGAGCGCGGAAATCTCATCGTTGCTACCGGGAACGGGAACGCGCTCGGCCAAGTCCGAGGCCGAGATTTCGGCGACCCTGGTGCGAATCGCATCCACCGACTGCAACGACCGTCGAACGAGCCGGTACGTCGCCGCCGCAGCGACACCGACGATAATCGGTGCGCCGCAAGCCAATAGCAGTGCGACCGTCCGGGCGGTGGCCTCGACCGCTTCGCTGCCCCCTCCCACGATGACCGTGTACACGCCGCGGGGCGTGTCGACCCGCTGGCCGCTGACTCGCATATCGTCGTCCGCCACCTCGTCGTCGGACAGCCCGCGCAGTAGGTGGCTGTCGAAACGGCTCACCGGTATCAGCGGCGTGGCGGGGGCCGCGCCGGCCCGTTTGACGACATCGCCGTGCGGCCCGACCAGTTGAATGGCGACGACGCGCTGGCTGGTGGCCAGTAGCGCGTCGTCGAGACCGTCGGGTGGGGTCGTGCTCAACGCGCTGGCAATGCTGCGAACCCTGCCTGCGGTCGCATCGTCGACACCGGCCAACAAGTAACGGTAAAGCGCGACGTCCAGGACCGATCCGGCCAGGGTGAGCGCGATCAACACGGCCACCGCCGACACGGTCGCCGAGCGAGCCGCGATACCCAGCTTGGGTAGCCGCCATCGGTGCGTGAGCGCGCGGCACCGAAACGACCGCCCGCCAGACATCTACCCAGTCTGATCGGATAGCACTGAGAATCGGCTGAGAACAGCGGACGCCTCCTGCGCGTTACGCTGACCGCACCCTTGGCCCCTGGCAGGCCCGATATGGCGGGATGCGCGGGTGCGTCGAGGTCAGCGACTTTCTCAACGACTTCTCAGTGGCCCGTTTATACGCTGGCGCTCCCATGTTCAAAACACATTCTTCGCCGATCTGCCGCTCGGTTGTGGGCCCGATCGAATGACACGGCAGATGGTCAGGACCCGTCCGCGGGATGATGCGCCGTTGGTCAGCGGACCTGGTCGACCTCGATCACTACGGCCCAGTGAAATGGCACACGCATCAGTGATGGGTGCCCTGTGTGCGGCAGTCGCGATTGTCGCGGTCGTCCTCCCGCACGCAGGAGTGCTGGGAATTCTGGGCGCCGTGCCGATGGGGCTGTTGGCCTATCGATATCGGATCCGCGTTCTGATCACCGCGACGGTCGCCGCTGCTGCGATCGGCTTCCTGGTAGCCGGCGTCAGCGGTTTCATGACGGTCGCGCTCTGCGCCTACGTCGGCGGGCTCGCCGGCGCCGTAAAACGCCGCGGCCGTGGCACGCTGACCGTGATCGTCGTGTCCTTAGCCGCCGGTGCCGCGATCGGTGCCGTGGTGGTCATCGCGTTGACTGTGCTGGCGCGGCTAAGGCAGCTGGTATTCGGCGCGATTACGGCCACCGTCGACGGGATCGCGGCGACCCTGGCGTGGGTGCCGTACCTGCGGGCGGCCGCGCAGGAGCTCAAGCGGTTCGTCGTCGAAGCGCTGAATTACTGGCCGTGGCTCGTCCTCGGATACGCTGCCGTCGCGATCATGGGCGCGTCGGTGATCGGTTGGTGGGCGCTTTCGCGTGTGCTGGACCGGCTCGGCGGTATACCCGATGTGCACAAACTGGACGCGCCCGTCAGTAGCGGGCCGATCCAGCCGGTCCCGGTACTGCTGGACAAGGTGCGCTACCGCTATCCGAACACCGAGCACGACGCGCTGCGTGCGATCAGCCTCGAGGTGCGGGCAGGCGAACATATCGCAGTGACCGGAGAAAACGGCTCCGGCAAATCCACGCTGATGCTCATTCTGGCCGGCCGCGAACCGACGGCGGGTATTGCCGAACGACCCGGCGCGGTGGGCCTCGGTCAACTCGGTGGCACCGCGGTCGTCATGCAACACTCGGAAAGCCAGGTGCTGGGCACCCGGGTGGCCGACGACGTGGTCTGGGGATTGCCGCCCGGCAAGACCACTGACGTCGACCGCTTACTGAGTGAAGTCGGGCTGGCCGGCCTGGCCGAACGCGACACCGGCGGGCTGTCCGGCGGTGAACTGCAGCGGCTGGCCGTAGCCGCGGCGCTGGCGCGCGAGCCGGCGCTGCTCATCGCCGACGAGGTCACCGCCATGGTCGATCAGCGGGGCCGCGAGGCGCTGCTGGGTGTGCTGTCCGGTCTGACCGACCGCTACAAAACGGCCCTGGTGTACATCACCCACTACAACGACGAGGCTGAGTCCGCCGACCGCACGATCAACCTCAGCGATTCACTGGACAACACCGCGATGGTCGAGACCGCGGCCGCGCCGGCGCCGACGGTCCCGGTAGGCCACCAATCGCAGGCGCTGGTGCTCGACGTCGCCGGTGTCGGCCACGACTACGCCTGTGGCACCCCCTGGGCCAAGACTGCGCTGCGCGACATCAGCTTTGCCGTGCACGCAGGCGACGGGCTGCTCATCCATGGCGGCAACGGCTCCGGTAAGTCGACGCTGGCCTGGATCATGGCCGGGTTGACGACGCCGACGAGCGGCACCTGTCTGCTGGATGGGCGCCCCGTCTCTGAGCAGGTCGGCGTTGTCGCACTCAAATTCCAGGCGGCCCGGCTGCAGTTGATGCGTCCCCGTGTCGATCTGGAAGTGGCTTCGGCGGCTGGGTTTTCGCCTGACGATCACGACCGGGTGACCGCGGCGCTGGCCGTGGTCGGCTTGGAGGCCGCGGTGGCGAAGCGACGCATCGACCAGCTCAGCGGCGGGCAGATGCGCCGCGTGGTCCTGGCTGGGTTGCTGGCGCGTTCGCCGCGGGTGTTGATCCTCGACGAGCCACTGGCGGGGCTGGACGCCGCCAGCCAGCGTCGCCTGGTGCGGTTGCTCGCGGATCGGCGCCGTGACACCGGTCTGACCGTGGTGGTCATTTCACATGACTTCGCCGGGCTGGAGGAGCTGTGCCCGCGCACGCTGCACTTGCGCGACGGTGTGCTGGAATCGGCGTCAGCCGCGGCCGAGGGGACGTCGTGACTGCGACCGCACCGGCCAAGCGCCCGACCCGCCGCCCACCGCGCCCCGTTGTGTTGCTGCGCCCGGTACCCGGGCGCTCGGCCATCCACGAGTTGTGGGCCGGCAGCAAACTGATTGTCGTTTTCGCTATTTCGGTGTTGCTGATCTTCTATCCGGGATGGGCGCCGATCGGACTGTTGGCCGCGTTGGTGCTGGTGGCGGCTCGGGTCGCGCGCATTCCGCGAGGCGCGCTGCCGTCGGTGCCGCGCGGTTTGTGGATCCTGCTGTCCATCGTCGGTATCACTGCGGTATTGGCCGGCGGGAGCCCGGTGATCCAGATGGGCACGGTCTCAATCGGTCTGGGCGGCCTGTTGAACTTCCTGCGCATCACCGCGATGTCGATCGTGTTGCTTGGCCTGGGCGCGATGGTGTCGTGGACCACCAATGTCGCCGAAATCGCGCCAGCTGTTGCAACTTTAGGCCGACCACTACGGCTGGTTCGGATCCCGGTCGACGAGTGGGCGGTAGCTTTGGCGCTCGCACTGCGCACCTTCCCGATGCTGATCGACGAATTCCGGGTGCTTCACGCGGCCCGCCGGTTGCGGCCCAAACAAGCAGTGCGGACCGTCAGGACCCGGCTGCGACGCCTTATGACAGAGATGATCGACTTGATCGTCGCGGTCATGACTGTGACGCTGCGCCGTGCTGACGAGATGGGCGATGCGATCACCGCCCGCGGCGGCACCGGTCAGATCTCGGCCGCCCCTTCGCGACCGAAAAAGGCTGACTGGGTTGCACTCTCGATCACGTTCGCGTTCTGCGCGGCCGCACTGGCGGCAGAGCTGACGATAGGCGGCTAACTGCTGACTCCGCTCAGAACCCCACCAACGCCCGCACGTCGGCCAGTGCGCAAAATTGTCGGCCGCGGCAGCAGGAACTCGAGCTTCTCGATCCGCTCGCCCGACCGCGGCGCGCCGTTTTTCTTGGAACGGCGCCCCAGTCCTAATGCCAACACCATCGGGAAGTCCTGCGACAGTGCGCGGGCGTAGTCGATCAGACCTTCCGCGCTAACCTGTTCGCCGTTAATCGTGTAGCTTTGAGAGCTTTTGGCGTACCCCCCATGCCTCTCAACGTTCTCTCAGCGGTCCGCTCCTACTCTGGCACTTCCATGTTGAGCAACTTGTTTCACGCCGCCGAGACGCGATCGCCGGATACGACTGCGGCACCTCGTGAATGCTGGTCGCGGTCCGGCGGCGCGCACAATTTTGACGGGTGGTGTTGTCGATGAACGTCGACCAACTGTTGCGCATTCTCAAGGATCTTCCAGGCTTCCTCCCGGTCGTGGTCGAAGACTCCGCGGCGGGTTGGATGCAAGGCGCAGGATTATATTTGGCTCCGGCGCATTTCGACCGCCGCATCTCGGGAACATTTCTTCACGCGGGTCATCAAGAAGGCCCTGATGATTGCCAGGCCCTCGTCATCAGCGCCTTCTACCAATCGCATCCCGACTACCTCGAGATCACCGAACCGCCGACGTGGGCGCCGACGATTGATGCGGATGTCGAGGTTCGAGAGACGACAAAGGCCGGCGGTCGGAGCGCGATCAGTGGCCCGCCTGCCTAGGGCATGTAACCAATCGTGTACGTGCAGTAGGAGATTGCGGGTGACCCGACTAACGCAAGGGTGCGAAGGCGTTTCAGCGCAATCGATTAACGACCACAGGGGAGAGGGGCAGTGACTCATCAGATCAGTGCAGGTCAGTCGCCCACGACGGTGACGGCATCCACGCCTGGCGCGAAGCCTCGGCTGCGCGGTTGGATTCACGTATATTGCGCCGCCGCGGCTTTCGTGGCCGGTTCGGCACTGGTGGCAGTGTCGTGGGCGGTCGCCTCCAAGCTTGCTGGACACGCCACACTGGCATACACGCTGGCGATTGTCGCCATGTTCGGTGTCAGCGCCACCTACCATCGCGTCGAGTGGGGCTCGGATGCGGCCAGGTCGTGGATGCGACGTCTGGACCACTCGATGATCTACGTCTTCATCGCGGGCACCTACACACCGTTCGCGAGGCTGGACATGCCTCGCCCGACCGGGCATGTGGTGCTGGCCATCGTCTGGGGCGCGGCAGCCGTCGGCATTGCGCTGATGCTCTTTTGGCCCGATGCGCCCCGCTGGCTGAGCGTGGGCCTCTACTTACTGCTGGGCTGGGTCGGGGTTTGGTACACCGGACTGATTCTGCACAACGCCGGCGTCGCGGCGACTGTGCTGCTGGCGGTCGGCGGCGTTCTCTACAGTCTCGGTGCGGTGGCCTACGGGCTCCGCCGGCCGGACCCATGGCCGTCGACTTTCGGCTACCACGAGGTCTTCCACGCATGCACCGCACTGGCGGCGACGTGCCATTTCGTCGCGGTATGTCTGGCCGTGTTCTGATCGCAGCTGCTCGACCACCGACTGAGTGCCGACAACCACCGCGAGGCTCGCTCGGCATCGCCGGTCGGCGAGTCGCGGCTGGGAGGCTACTCCGGAATTACTTGCCGTGGAACGCCAGCAGCGCGTCGCCGGGAACCATGCTGGACGGGGAGGCCATCGCCGCACCGGCTCCCAAGAACGCTCCACCAGTGGCAAGCAGCGAAAAGGCGATCGACATGACTGACCGCTTCGCCTCCAAGCGGCCGTTTACCGCGGACGATGTGCTGTCATCAATTGCCTTCATGCTGTTGACAGTAATGACGAAAGCTAAAGGATCTCTGTCCGAACTCGGTGAATTCGGCGGCGAATCTTAAGACTGTAATTGCCGGGCAATCGCCTTCTTGTCGACCTTGCCGACCGGCGTAGTCGGCAACGACGCCATAGCGCTCAGCACATCGGGCCGAGCGTGCCGGGACACGCCGCGTTCGTCGAGATAGGTGTGCAGCTCTGCCAGCGTCAACGGATCACCGGCGAAAACAACTGCTGCGCAGATTTTTTCGCCCAGGTACGGATCGGGTAGCGCTACCGCCGCGGCTGACGAGATCGCCGGGTGGGCACGCAGGTGTTCTTCGAGGCCGGCGGCGGGAATGGTCTCCCCGCCACGGTGGATGACGTCCTTCACCCGGCCGGTGACCTCTAAGTTTCCGTCGGCGTGCCGACGGACCAGATCGCCGCTGCGGTAGAAACCCTCAGGGTCGAAGGACAGCGCATTGGCTTCGTCGGCGCGGAAATAGCCGTTGAACGTGTATGGACCCCTGACCAGCAGTTCACCCTCGGTGCCGGCCGGTACGGGTCGGCCGGCGTCGTCGACGATGCGTAGTTCGTCATCACCGCACAACGGCCGACCCTGGGTGTGGTCGACAACGTCCGGAGGGTCGCCCGGGCGGGTGTAATTCAGCAGTCCTTCGGCCATGCCGAATACCTGCTGAAGGCCCGGGGTCAGCGATTCGCGGACCCGTCGAGCATCGCCTGCTTGCAGCTTGGCACCGCCAACCTGTAACAGCCGCAACGACGTTGGCGCCTCGGGTTCCCATTCGGTGGCCTGTGCCCACAGGTTGGCCAATGCCGGCACCAGCGCGGTGACAGTGACACCGTGACGCGCGATGGCGCCGAACGCCGACTCCGGGCTCGGGTTGGCGAGAAAGACAGTGGGCGCGCCGGCCGCGATGGCGCCGAGAAGACCGGGGCAGGCCAGCGGAAAGTTATGCGCGGCAGGCAAAGCCGCCATGTAGACGTCCTCGGAGGTGATCCCGCAGAGCTCAGCGCTGGCGGTGGCGTTGTACACGTAGTCGTTGTGGGTACGGGGGATCAGCTTCGGTGTGCCGGTGGTGCCTCCGGAAACCAGCAGCAACGCGGGGGATTCCGGATCTGGTTGGTGTTGTGGCTTTGCAGCGTCGCCGGCGCAGACGTGCGACCACGGGACGAACGACCCCGGGTCGCCGTCGACGATGACGTGGCGCAGCCCGGGATGGTCGCGCGAGAGCTCGTGCGCCATCGGTCGATAATCGAAACCGCCTGCGCTGTGCGATATCAGCAGCGCTGTCGCCTCGCTGACCGCGGCGAAATGTCCCAGCTCGGCTGCACGGTGGCCGGTCAGGCACATCACCGGGATCGCGCCGGCCCGCAGCAGCGCGAACAACGCCACCGCGAACTCGCAGCTGTTCGGCAACTGCAACAGCACTCGGTCACCGACCGCGATGCCCAGTTCAGCCAGACCCGCGGCGGCACGGTCGGCGCGTTCGTCCAGCTGCGCGAAGGTCAGCAGCCCCGGTCCGTCGGCGTCGACCACCGCGACCTGCTTCGGCCAGCGGTGTGCGGAGCCGGTCAGCAACGAGTCGACGGTCCGGCCGCTCCAGTAACCGGCGGCCCGGTAGCTCGCCGCGCGGTCCGGCGGGAACGGCACAAAGCCCTCCAAGATGGAAGACGACATCATCCTCAGCCTCCAGGTCGGATCTGCGAGACGCAAAAGGCGGGATGGACGACGAACGTCCATCCCGCCCTGGGCATTCGTCGCCTAGAAGCTAAGCAGCCCGGTGAGGAAATCGGGAGCCGCCGATGTAACCGCCTCAGAGGCGCCGGCCGTCGCAGATTCGGTCGCCAGCGTGCCGAGCGCGTCGATGAACTGCGTGGTCCACGTCGTGTACAGCTCGTCGAGGAAGCTGCCCGCGCCGATCAAACCGGGAAACAGGTCTCCCTCTGCGCCAGTGGGGGGTTCCCAACCGTTGAACACGGCGTTGAGCACATCGGACCCCAGGTTGTTCAGGTCGGTCAGGGCCGTGGCACTGTCGCCGGCGGTGAACGCAGCGCTGATGTTGTCCAGGTCGCCGGAGAGGGCAAAAAAGCCGCTGATCTCGGGCGACAGCACGGTCTCCGAGACACCCTTGAGTTCGTTGTAGTCGCCGAACGCCGTGAGCAGGTTGGTCTGGATTTGCGACAACTCGACCGGGATCGAGAGAGTCGTCACGCCCTTGCTGGTCTCGTCGAGCAGTGGGGCCAGCAGCGGCTTGAGTGTGTGGTCCAGCACCTCGAGTTCATAGTTGTTGAGGTCACTGAACAATTGCTCGGCACCGTTGGGGTTCGTCGAGATTGCCGCATAGTCGTCCGAGAGCACCTGGAGGAGGCTCCCGGTCTCGACGCCGTCGGCTCCCGTCACCGGTTCGCCGCCGAACAGGCCGAAGACATAGCCGTCATCGCCGCCGTACCAACCGCCGAACAGTGCGTTGTTGACACCGGTCTCGAACCCGGTCAGAGCCGTGCTGATCTGCGTGCTGAAGTGTTCCGACACGTTTCCGAGCGCCGACGACAGCTCGCCGCTCGCCGTCGTGCCCTCGTCCTGAAGGGTCGCCAAGCTCGCCTCGGTGTTGGAGAGGAAGTCCGTCCAATCGACCTCCCCGGCAACCAGCTTCACGTCGTGGCGCTGGGCCGGCGGAGCGGTGGAAGTCGGCGCGTTCAGCGCGAACAGCCCAGCGCCTACGACCGCGGCACCGGCGATCACGAGGCGGCTTGCGTGCGCCACCTTCGAGTCGGAGGGAAGAGCAAGATGCACGGCATCTCCTTAAGTAACCGTCACGGGGACCAACTGCCTTTCGAGGCGCGACGGACGCTACCTGAGAAACGAATAAGACACAATAGGCTTGGCTAACCTAACTTGGCGAGGCATCGACCATCCGGGTGGGCGTCACGCCCAACAGGGTCGAAGCACGAACGACGAGGGCGGTGGCGTCGTGGGTACCCCGACTATTAAAGTGACCAGCAATTTAGGCTAGCCTCAACTAACCAGTAGGAGGTTGACTATTGACTGGCGGGGCCGGGGCTTCCATTGCTGGTAGCCCGAGTGATGTGCGCGCTGAGGTCGCCGAGTTGCTCGGCGTCGGCGCCGACGCTGTCGACCCCACAAGCAACCTCATCGGCCAAGGTCTCGACTCGATTCGGATGATGTCCCTGGCCGGGAAGTGGCGCCGTCGAGGGATCGATGTCGACTTCGCCACTTTGTCTGCCGACCCCACCGTCGAGGCGTGGTCGCGACTTGTGAGCACCGACGCGGACCCAGGCGCTGCGCAATGCGCCGTCCCGGCGCCGCGGACGGTCTCTGCTGCCGAAGGCGCCTTTCCGCTTGCGCCCATGCAGCACGCCATGTGGGTGGGCCGTCACGACAGTCAACCGCTGGGCGGGGTGGCCGGCCACCTGTATGTCGAATTCGACGGCGGGCCAGTCGATTCCGAACGCCTGGCGCAGGCCGCGACCTCGCTCGCCCGGCGGCATCCGATGCTGCGGGTGCGGTTTCTCTCTGACGGCACCCAGCACATTGACGAGGCTTCGGGGCAGGTGCGCTTCCCGGTCACCGTCCACGACCTTCGCCACCTCGCCGAAGAGGCCGCCGGTGATCGGCTGCTGGATCTTCGGGAAGCCAAGTCGCACCAGCAACTCGACGGACAGGTATTCGAGCTGACCCTGTCGTTGCTGCCCGGCGAGAAAACACGCCTGCACGTCGACTTGGACATGCAGGCGGCCGACGCGATGAGCTATCGCACCCTGATGACCGACCTGGCGAAGCTGTACCAGGGGCAGCAATTGCCAGAACTGGGTTACAGCTACCAGGAGTACCGCAACGAGATCGTGCGCCGGGAGGCGCAGCCGCGGCCGGCTCACGACGCCGACCGGGAATGGTGGTTGCGTCGCATCCCCGAGTTCCCGGACCCGCCCGCGCTCCCGTCGGCGGGTCGAAAGACGTTGTCACGTAAAAGTACTCGGCGCTGGCAGTGGTTGGGTGCGCAGACCCGAGATGCCCTGTTCACCCACGCCCGCTCCGTCGGGGTGACACCCGCGATGATGTTCGCCGCAGCGTTCTCACACACCTTGGCCAACTGGTCGGGCACCTCGCGTTTTCTGTTGAACGTGCCACTGTTCGGTCGCGAGTCTCTGCACCCCGACGTGGACAGTCTGGTCGGCGATTTCACCTCGTCGCTGCTGCTTGACATCGACCTGACCGGTACGACCGACGCGGCCTCGCGGACCCATGCCGTGCAGGACGCCATGCGGACCGCCGCCGCGCACGCGGGTTATCCGGGTCTGTCGGTACTGCGGGATCTGGCCCGTTACCGCGGTACTCCGGTGCTGGCCCCGGTCGTGTTCACCAGTGCGCTCGGACTCGGCGAGTTGTTCGGTGGCTCCGTCACGGAGGCTTTCGGTAAGCCCAGCTGGATCATCTCGCAGGGACCGCAGGTTTCGCTCGACGCCCAGGTCAGCGAATTCGACGGCGGCATCATGGTGAATTGGGATGTCCGCGAGGACGTTTTCCCATCGGGCGTGATCGATGCGATGTTCGCCCATCATCTCGACGAATTGCAACGGCTCGCCTCCGCCAGCGATGCCTGGAGGCAGCCGGACCCGCCGGCATTACCCGCGGACCAACGAGCGGTGCGCGAAGCGGTCAACGGCCGTACCGCCCGGCCCAGCGGAGAAGCACTGCACGACGGCTTCTTTCGATGTGCCCAACGCCAACCGGACGCGCCGGCCGTCCTGTCCAGCTCCGGTGATCTGACCTACGGTCAGCTGCGGCGTCAGGCGATGGCGATGGCTGCAGCCCTGCGCGACAACGGAATCGGCGACGGGGACACGGTTGCGGTGGTGGGCCCTAAGACCGCGGAACAGTTGCCCGCCGTGCTGGGAATCCTGGCGGCGGGCGGTGTCTACCTACCGATCAGTGTCGACCAGCCGCGCGACCGTGCCGAGCGCATTCTGCGGGCCGGTCAGGTGAAGCTCGCCCTGGTCTGCGGCGGGCAACCGCTTTCGTTGCCGGTGCCCGCGCTGACCATCGCCGACCTGCTGGACACCGCGTCCGCCGATGTGGAGTTCCAGCCCGCCGCAACCGATCCCGCCGAGCTCGCCTACGTGTTGTTCACCTCGGGATCGACCGGAGAGCCCAAGGGTGTCGAGGTCACCCATGACGCATCGATGAACACGGTGGAATTCATCGCACAGCATTTCGACATCGGACCCAGGGATCGCTGCCTCGCCCTGTCCACGCTCGAGGGCGACATCTCGGTGATGGATATCTTCCTCACGCTTCGGACCGGTGGGTCGATCGTGGTGGTCGACGAAGCGCAGCGGCGCGATCCGGACGCCTGGGCCCGGCTCATCGACACCCATGACGTCACGGTGTTGCACTTCATGCCCGGTTGGCTGGAGATGCTGACCGAAGTCGGTGCGGGACGGCTGTCGTCGGTACGGGTGGTGCCGACCGGCGGCGACTGGGTGCGACCCGAGTTGGTCCGCCGCCTGCGCCTGGATGCGCCTGCGCTGCGCTTCGCCGGGCTGGGCGGTGCGACCGAAACTGCGACACACAACACCATTTTCGAGGTCGGGGATCTCGACGAACTCCCGCCGGAGCTGACCGCCCTGCCGTTCGGACTACCGCTGAGCAACAACGTCTGCCGGGTGGTCAACGACCGCGGCGGTGACTGCCCTGACTGGGTCGCCGGCGAACTGTGGATTTCCGGACGTGGCATCGCGCGCGGTTACCGCGGACGCCCGGACCTCACCGCAGAGCGTTTCGTCGAGCATGACGGCCGGACCTGGTACCGTACCGGCGACCTGGCGCGGTACTGGCCGAACGGCGTGCTGGAATTCGTCGGACGTGCCGACCACCGCGTCAAGATCAGCGGCTACCGCGTCGAAATTGGCGAGGTCGAGGTCGCGCTGCGTCAGATACCTGGCGTGTCAACAGCAGTCGCGGCCGTGGTCACCGCGGCCGGCGGCGCCGAGGTGTTGGCTGCGGCCATTCGCGCCGACGATCCACAGCTCACCACCGATCGGGTGCAGGCGATGCTGGCTGAACTTCTTCCCGCCCACATGATTCCGCAGCACCTGTCGTTGGTGGATGACGTGCCGTACACGCTCGCCGGCAAAATCGACAGGCGCGTCGTCGCCGGGCGATTGACTGCCGCCGTGGCCGACTCGACGGCACCCGATCACCGCGCGCCCTCGACGCCGCTCGAATCCGCAATCGCGGCGATCGTCGGGGATGTGCTTGGTGTCGACTCGGTCGGTGCCGACGACGACTTCTTTGCTCTCGGCGGGGACTCGGTGCTGGCGACACAAGCCGTGGCCCGCATCCGGGCCTGGCTGGACATCCCCGATGCCATCGTCGCTGACATCTTCGCCACCCGAACCGTCTGCGCGTTGGCCGGCCTGCTCGGCCGCCGCGAGTCCGACCCCGGCCGGCTGGACCAGGTCGCCGAGCTCTACCTGGAGGTCATCGGGATGGACGCCGGCCATGTGGTGGCAGCGATCGCCGGAAAAGAAGCAGTGCAATGATTTTCGACAACCTGACCTCGGTGCAGAAGAAAGATTTCCCGCCGTGGATCAAGCGGATCCCCGGCCGGGGCGGGGCAGCACGCGGCGTCACCGTGGTGTTCCCGCATGCCGGCGGCGCAGCGACCGGCTACCGCAAGTTCGCGACCGCGCTGGCCGCCGACGGTGGTGACGTGTACATCGTTCAGTATCCGCAGCGTGCCGAGCGGCTGAGCGAGCCCGCCGCCCACAGCGTCCAAGATCTCGCCCGCAGTTTGTTCGTCGCCGGTCCCTGGCGGCAGGTGGCACCGTTGCGGCTCTTCGGCCACAGCATGGGTGCCGTCGTCGCCTTCGAATTTGCCAGGATCGCCGAATCCCGCGGCGCCGCAGTGGAACGGCTGTGGGCCTCGGCGGCTCCCGCCCCGTCCGCCGTCGAGGCCAAACCGGACTTGCCGACCAGTCACGACGATCTGCTCGTGGACATGACCGACTTCGGCGGGACCGATGCCGAATTGCTCGCCGACCCGGAATTCGCCGAATTGCTGATCACCGCGATGCGCGCCGACTATGCGGCGATCAACCGCTATACCTGCGGACCCGACGTTCACATAGCCGCCGATATCTCGGTGTTGGGAGCCCACGGCGACCTCCGCGTCGACGCCGCGGAACTGCAACGGTGGGAAAGTCACACCGCGGGTGCATTCGAGCTGGAGTGGTACGACGGCGGACATTTCTACCTCGACGACAATATCGACGACATCGCCGCGCGGGTGAATGCCGGTGGCTGAGGACAGGTTCGCGGCCGCTACCGATCCGGTCGTGGTGGTCGGCATGGCGGTAGAGGCTCCCGGCGGAATCGATACCGCGACCGCCTATTGGGAACTGTTGGCCGAAGGCCGAGAGGCGTTGACGCCATTCCCGGTCGACCGCGGCTGGTCGGTTCGCGAGCTGTTCGCCGGCTCACGACGCAGCGGTTTCAAAGAGATTCACGACCGCGGCGGGTTCCTCAGCGGTGCAACGATGTTCGACCCGGAATTCTTCGGCATCTCGCCGCGCGAAGCGGTCGCGATGGACCCGCAGCAACGGGTTGCTCTGCGGGTGTCGTGGCGCGCTCTGGAGAACAGCGGCATCAATCCCGACGACATGGCCGACCATGACATGGGCTGCTATCTCGGTGCATCCGCCACCGGCTACGGACCGCAGATGGCCGAATTCTCGAAATACAGCGGCCATCTGCTCGCCGGCACGGCCTTGAGTGTGATCTCCGGAAGAATCGCTTACACGCTCGGATCGACCGGCCCGGCCGTGACGATCGACTCGTCGTGCGCATCGGCCCTGGTGGCATTTCACGCCGCGGTCCGCGCACTGCAGAACGGCGACTGCGACCTGGCCCTGGCCGGCGGGGTCAACGTGCTGGGCTCGCCCGGCTTCTTCGTCGAGTTCTCCAAGCAGCACGCGCTGTCCGACGACGGCCACTGCCGGGCCTACAGCGCACAGGCCAGCGGCACCGTCTGGGCGGAAGGAGCAGCAATCTTTGTGCTGCAACGAAAGTCGGCGGCACTACGCGACGGCCGACAGATCCTCGCCGAGATCCTCGGTAGCGCGATCAACCACGACGGTCGCAGCGCGGGCCTCAGTGCCCCCAGCGGCACAGCACAGGTGTCTTTGTTCCGCCGCGCCATCGCCGAGGCCGGCATCCGCCCCGACGAGGTCGGCATGGTCGAGGGACACGGGACCGGCACCCGGCTGGGTGACCGCACCGAATTGCAATCCCTGTCGCAGACTTACGGCGACACCGAACCCGGGTGCGGAGCCCTGCTGGGTTCGGTGAAGTCCAATCTGGGTCACGCGCTGGCCGCCAGCGGTGCACTGGGCCTGGCCAAGATCCTGGTCTCCGCCGAACACGGCGCGATACCGCCCACGCTGCACGCCGACCAACCGAGCACCGAGATCGACTGGGTCGAACAAGGTTTGCGGCTGGCAACTGAGCTGACGCCGTGGCCTGCCGCCGATGGCCGTCGGGTTGCGGCGACCTCGGCCTTCGGCATCGCCGGCACCAACGCTCACGTCATCGTCGCGCTGCCCGAGGTCGCGTGATGCTGGCGCACCCCCTGCCCGACGGCCGCGTCCCGGTATTGCTGTCGGCCCACGACGAACAGCTGATCGGCCGGGACGCCTGGGCGATTCTCGAATACATCAACGGACTCGGTGCCGACCGTGATCCGACAGTCGACGTCGCATCGACGTTGCTCCGTCTTCGGCGGGTTCGGCGGCACCGCGCTGTCGTGCGGGCCGCGGACCGTGGTGAGCTGATGGCCGCTTTGGCGGCGCTGGCCCACGACGAAGAACACCCGCTGATCTCCCGGTCATCGAAAAGTGTTGCGCCGTCGGTGGCGTTCGTCTTTCCCGGGCAGGGCAACCAATGGCAGTCCATGGGGTCAGACGCCTACCGGAGACTGGCCGCCTATCGTGCCGAGGCCGATCGCTGCGCGGCAGCTTTCGTCGCGGCCGGCCTACCGTCGCCGTTGCCGTATCTACAGGGTGACCGGGAACAGGACTGGTCGCGGACCGAGATACAGGGTGCGCAGTTCGTCCATGCGGTCAGCCTGGCCAGGCAATGGAAATTCTGCGGCGTGCTGCCCGCGATCACGGTCGGGCACAGCCTCGGCGAGGTCGCAGCGGCTTACGTGGCCGAGAAGATTTCGTTGCCGGACGCCGTCGCTCTGGTCGGCGCCCGCGCCACCGTGATCGACCGATTGACCGGCCACTACGCCATGGTGGTCCTTGGCCTCAGCCTCGACGAGGCGCACGCGCTGATCGCCGAAACACCTGGCTGGCTGGAAATTTCAGCGGTCAACGGGCCGGCGGCCACCGTCGTGTCGGGTGACCGTGACGCGGTGGCCGCGGCAACGGAACTGGCTCAGGCGCGCGGCATCTTCGCCCAGCAACTTGTCGTGGACTATCCGGGCCACACCAGCGCGCTGCGGCCGCTGGGCGCCGAGCTGATTGCACGACAACCCCGGTCCGCCTTCCGCGACGGGCCGATGGCATTCATCGGCTCGGCCGTCGGCGCAGAGGTCGGCAGCGATGTGGACTTCTCGCAGTACTGGCGTGAAAGTCTCTGCAGCACGGTGCGCTTCGATCGCGCCGTGGTCGCCGCCCAGAAGTGCGGAGCGGACGCTTTCATCGAAATGTCGGCGCATCCCTCGCTGCAGTACCCGCTCAACGACCTGGTCGGCGACGAGGCGGCGGTGATCCTCGGCTCGGACCACCGTGACAGGTCGATCACCGACGTGCTGTCGGCCAACATCGCTGCCGCCGCGGTCACCGACCCGCACTACCCCTGGGCCGAGGCGCTCCCCGGGGAGCTCCGGCCGCCGCTGCGCGGGTTCCCCAATGCCCCGATGCGGTCAGTGCACCTCTGGGCCGCACCGGAACCCGTCACCACCGGGTTCACCGACACACGCGACGCCCTGACCATCGCCGTCGAGGACTGGCAGCCCGCCGACGTTCCGACCGCCGCCGCGGCGAGCCGGCGCGGTATTGCGATCGTCGGCGACAGCACGCTGACGGCACTGCTGAATGCTGCCGCGTCCATCCACCGCGGATACCAGGTGGTGCCGCCGCACGAAGCGGAAATCGTTGCGGTGGTGGCGCCTTCGCTCAACGAGCTCCATGCGCCAGATGCGGTGGCCCAGATCGCCGGCCGCGCCGACGTCGGGTTGCCGGACTACGACGCGATCATCGGCTCACGATGCCGCGCCGTGTGGCTGCTCACCGCCGGTGGTGAACGAGTCCTGTCCGCCGATCCGGCCACCCGGCCGGCCCAGGCGGCGCTGGCCGCCATGCACCGCAGCGTCGGATTCGAATACGGTGACCAGACGTTCGGCAGCCTGGACCTGCCGGTGGGCGAGGTCGGCGAGCAGACCGCGACCGCGGCGCTCGACGTGCTGCTCGGCGACGCCGGCGTGCTGGCGCTGCGCGCCGAGGACGGCAGTACCACGCCGCGCCGCTACGCCCGAACCCTGCGCGAGCACCGCGAACCGACTGGCACGCGGACGCTCGACGCGGCCGCGTTGGAGAACGTGGTGATTACCGGCGGAAGCGGAGCCATCGGCCTGCGATACGCGCAGTACTGCATCGAACACGGAGCCCGCAGGGTAATCCTGTTGAGCCGCAACGGTGTCGAGGCGGGCGTCCTCAACCGGTTGATCGGAGGGCATCCCGTCGACGTCTTCGCCCCGCGCTGCGACATCACCGACCGGGCCGCGGTCGCGGCCGTCGCAGCTGAATATGCCGGGGCCGGTGCGTCTTTGCTGATTCACACTGCCGGAATCGCTGCGGCATCCCAGCGCGCCGAGCTGACCGGTGCGGACGTGGCGGCGGTGTGTGCGGCCAAGGTGTCGGGCTTGGCCGCGATGGCCGACGTGTGGCCGCTGCAACCGGAATGCCGGATTCTGGCGTGCTCGTCGGTGTTCGGCGTCTGGGGTGGCCACGGCCACGCCGCCTATGCGGCGTCGAACCGGATCCTCGACGTACTGGCCGCGCAGCTGCGCGCAACGGGGTTGGACTGCACGGCGATTCGTTGGGGGCTCTGGCAGGGTGCCGGGGTGGTGGCGGCGGGGGAGATCGTGCGGACCGAACGCTCCGGGCTCACCGCGATGCGACCGGAATCGGCGGTGATCGCCGGTCTCGGCCGGTTCGCCGGTGACCCGCTGATCTTCGACGCCGACTTCGATCGGCTCCGGGTATTCTTCGAAAGCCAGGGAATCCCGATGCCGCTGCATCTGGCCGCCGACGTCGACGACGCCGTACCCCACCGCGATGCGGACACCAGATCGCTGGTCGAGATCGTCTGCGCCGAGTTGTCGGCAACGCTGCATTCGGGCGACGCGGTGTCGATCGATGCGAGCGCGTCTTTGATCGACCTCGGGCTGGACTCACTACTGGCGCTCGATCTGCGCCGCCGACTGCGCCGGGCGGTGGGCCATTCGGCTCCGGTGGCGCGGATGCTCGGCGGAATCACCGTCAATGAACTGATCGACGTCCTGGGCGCAGGCGCGACCAACGGCCAGGACATGGGGAAGGTTGGAATCCACGCGTGACTGACACCACCGGCTTGGACACGCTGGACGCGCAGCGCCTGGAATTGTTGCGCCGCAAGATCGCCGAACGCGGCCTGACCAGACCGGCTGCCGCGGCGGACGACGGCGAGCAGCGGCCGTCGATGTCCGACGGCCAGCGCCGGATGTGGTTGGTCCAGTCCGTCGATCCCGACGGTGCGCTGCTCAACATCTGTGTCTCCTATCGTGTCACCGGCGACGTCGATGTCGCACGATTGCACCGGGCGGTCGACGGCGTGGCATTGCGTCACCCGGTGCTGCGTACGACCTACCAGACCGACAGCGCCGGCGATCCGTATCCGGTGGTCCACGACGATCTACGGCCGGCCTGGGCTGAGCACGACCTGTCCGGCCTCGCCGAGCAGGCTCGCCGGCTCAGGCTGGAAGTGTTGGCGCAACGGCAATTTCGGCAGCCGTTCGATCTGACCCAGGACTCACCGCTTCGGATCGAAATCGCCAGACTCGGCGCCGACGAGCTGATGCTGCTGTTCACCGTGCATCACATCGCCTGGGACGACGGTTCCTGGGCGCCGTTTTTCACCGACCTGGTGCAGGCCTACACCGACGACGAGGACACCACGGTCGCGCCGGTGAGGTCTGTCGCGGGCGACCCGGTCCGCAGCAGCGACGACGATCTGGCGTACTGGCGATCGCTGATGACCGATCTGCCTGAGCCGCTTGAACTTCCGGGTCCGAACGGCTCGGTGGTGCCCAGCACCTGGCGCGCCCAGCGCGCCACGGCGCCATTGTCGGCGGAGACCATCGACCGCGCCGCCGCGCTCGCCCGGGAGACCGGTGCCACGCCGTACATGGTGCTGATGGCGGCGTTCGGCGCGCTGGTGCATCGGTACACCCACGCATCCGACTTTCTGGTCGCGACCCCGGTGCTCAATCGCGGTGCCGGGACCGAGGACGCGATCGGTTACTTCGGCAACACCCTGGTGCTGCGGATGCGCCCGAAGCCGCAGCTGACATTCCGCGAGCTGCTCATACAGACACGGGACAGCGCAGTGGGTGCACTGGCCCATTCGCGCGTCGACCTGGAGTGGTTGGTACGCGCTTCCAACCCCGACCGCCGACACGGCGCCGAACGCATGACGCGGGTCAGCTTCGGATTACGCGAGGCCGACGGCGGCGGCTTCAGCCCGCCCGGGGTGCACTGCGAGCGAGCCGAATTGCGCGGCCATTTCAGCCAGTTGCCGCTCGGCTTGATGGTCGAGCTGGACGGCGCGGGCCGCGGCGCTGAGGTCGAAGCCGAATACCTGGTCGAAGTTCTCGACCGCCCACTGGTGGACCAACTGCTGCGGCACTACGGCGTCCTGTTGGACCACGCGCTGGCGAATCCGGACACCACGCTCTCCGCGTGCGGACTGATGAGCGACGCCGACGCCGAATGGCTACGGGAGGTCTCGGCCGGCGAAGACTTCAGCAATCCGGCCAGCACCCTGCCGACCCTGGTGGCACGGCGCGCCGCCGTAACCCCGGATGCGATCGCCGTCGTCTACGAGGGTCGCCAGTACAGCTACCGTGAGATCGACGATCAGGCAAACCGGTTGGCGCACTGGCTGATCGAGCAGGGGATCGGCACCGAGGACCGGGTGGCGGTGCTGCTCGACAAGTCACCTGAGCTGGTCATCACCGCGCTGGGAATCCTCAAAGCCGGCGGTGTCTACCTTCCCGTCGACCCCACCTATCCGGACGACCGGCTGGCGTTCATCCTCGACGATGCGCAAGCGAAACTCGTCCTGCGCGAACCGGTCACCGGCCTGGAGCATTATCAGACCGCCGAGCCGAGCCACCTGGTGCGGCCACTGGGCCCGGAGAACACCGCCTACCTGATCTACACCTCGGGTTCCACCGGTCTGCCCAAAGGTGTCCCGGTGCCGCATGCGCCGATCGCCGAGTACTTCGTCTGGTTCGGCGAGGAGTATCGGGTCGACGAGACCGACCGACTGCTTCAGGTGGCCTCACCCAGTTTCGACGTGTCGATCGGTGAGATTTTCGGAACGCTGATCTGCGGTGCGCGACTGGTCATTCCGCGGCCCGACGGTCTGCGCGACATCGGCTATCTCACCGAGCTGCTGCGCCGCGAAGGCATCACCTCGATGCACTTCGTCCCGTCGCTGCTCGGACTGTTTCTGTCACTGCCCGGGGTCAACCAGTGGCGCACCCTGCGCCGGGTGCCGATCGGCGGTGAGCCGTTGCCCGGGGAGATCGCCGACAAGTTCCACGCCACCTTCGACGCGCTGCTCTACAACTTCTACGGACCGACCGAGACCATCGTCAACGCCACCAGTTACCCGGTGGAGGGCGCACAGGGCACCCGCGTGGTGCCGATCGGCCGGCCCAAGATCAACACCCAGATACATCTGCTCGACGACGCCCTGCAGCCTGTCCCGGTCGGCGTGATCGGCGAAATCTACATCGGTGGAACACATGTGGCGCGCGGCTATCACCGGCGGCCCGGCCTGACCGCTGAACGCTTCATCGCCGACCCGTTCACCCCGGGTGGCCGGCTCTACCGTTCCGGAGACCTGGCCCGCCGCAACGCCGCCGGCGACATCGAGTTCGTCGGCCGCGCCGACGAGCAGGTGAAGATCCGTGGATTCCGCATCGAGCTGGGCGAAGTCGGCGCGGCGATCTCGGTCGACCCGAGCGTCGGCCAGGCCGTCGTGCTGGCCAGCGACCTCCCGGGGTTGGGCAAGAGCCTGGTGGGCTACGTGACTCCGGCTGACGGCGCCGACTGCGACACTGTCGACCTGGAGCGGATCCGCGCCCGCGTCGCCGCGGCGCTGCCGGAATACATGACCCCGGCCGCCTACGTGGTGATCGACGAAATCCCGATCACGGCACACGGCAAGATCGACCGGGCGGCACTTCCCGAGCCGGAGATCACGGCGAAGGCGCAATACCGGGGGCCATCCACTGTCACCGAACGCCGAATAGCCGCACTGTTTTCCGGGCTGCTGGGTCACGACCGGGTCGGGGTCGACGACTCGTTCTTCGATCTCGGTGGTCACTCGTTGGTGGCCACCAAGCTGGTCACCGCCATCCGAGCGGAATGCGGTGTCGAGCTGGGTATCCGTGATGTCTTCGAGCTCGGCACGGTGGGATTGCTGGCGGAGCGGGTCGATGAATTGCGTTCCGGTGCCCGCGGCCAGAGCCGGCCCAAGCTGGTCGCGACCACGCACGACGAGCCGCTGCCACTGTCGGCGTCGCAACTTCGGAGCTGGTTCGCCTTCCGGGTGGATGGTCCGAGCCCGGTCAACAACATCCCGTTCGCTGCCAGGCTGACCGGGCCGTGGGACATCGACGCTCTTGTCGCCGCGGTCGGCGACGTCGTCGCGCGTCACGAAATCCTGCGCACCACCTATGTCGACGACGACGGAGTGCCTTACCAGGTCGTCAGCCCGGTCGCCGAGTTGGCGGTGCGTCGCGCCACCGGCGACGGCGAACAGTGGCTGCACGAACAACTCGAGGTCGAGCGCAGGCACTGCTTCGAGCTGGATCGCGAATGGCCGATCCGGGTCGCCGTGCTCGACACCGGCGGCACCGGAGAGCGCGTGCTGTCGCTGGTCGTTCACCACATCGCGTCCGACCACTGGTCGGCCGGCGTGTTGTTCGCCGACGTGATGACCGCCTACCGGGCCCGCCGCGACGGTGATGCTCCGTCGTGGGCGCCGTTGCGGGTTCAGTACGCCGATTACGCTGCCTGGCAACGCGATTACCTGGGCGAGCCGGGCGGGCAGGAGACTGCGGTCGCCGCCGGGCAACGCGCCTACTGGACCGGCCAGCTGGCCGGCCTTCCGGAGGACAGCGGCCTGCGCCCCGACTTCCCGCGCCCGCCACTGCCCAGCGGCGACGGCGAATCGGTGGCCTTCAGCATCGACGCGGCCACCCGGACCAAGCTCGCCGAGCGATGCCGTGAATTGGGCGTCACCGAATTCATGGCACTGCAAGCTGCGGTCGCCGTGGTGCTGCACAAGGCAGGAAGCGGCGTCGACATCCCGCTCGGCACACCGGTCGCCGGGCGCAGTGAGGCCGAGCTGGATCAGCTGATCGGCTTCTTCGTCAACATTCTGGTGCTGCGCAACGATTTAGGAGGCAATCCCACGCTGCGCGACGTGCTGACCCGCGCACGCGAGACCGCGCTGGCCGCCTACGCCCATCAGGACCTGCCGTTCGACCGGGTGGTCGACAGCGTCAGCCCGGTCCGATCGCTGTCGCGCAACCCGCTGTTCCAGGTGATCGTGCACGTCCGCGACCATCTGCCGGCCACCCGGGTCGTCGAAACGGCGCCGCCCGGCAGCGACGGGCAGGACACGGTGTGCACGTCGCTGGACCCCGTCTTCGACATGGCCCACGCCGACCTGAGCATCAACTTCTTCGGCACCGACGGATCCGACTCCGCGGGTTACCGGGGCAACCTGATCTTCCGCACCGAGTTGTACCGACGGACCACCATCGAGCGGTTGGCCGGCTGGCTGACTCACGTCGTCACCGAGTTTGCCAGCGACATCGACCGGAGTTTGCGGGATGTGGTGCTGGTCGACCCACAGGAACAACAACGCATCCTGAACCAGTGGAGCTGTGGCGAGCGGCCACCGGCTGATCGACCGCGTACCGTTGCAGAACTGCTGGAGGCGAGCCGTCGACTCGACGCCGGGCGGGTGGCGGTGCGCTGCGCCGGCCATGACCTGGATTACGCTGCACTGCACCGGAATTCGGATAATCTGGCGGTTTTGCTCGCCGAACGCGGCGTGCGGCCGGGGACCTTCGTCGGGCTGTCCACCCGGCGGGGCATCGACATGGTGGTGGCGCTGGTGGCCATCGTCAAGGCCGGCGCGGCCTATTTCCCGATCGATCCCGGTTATCCGTTGGCGCGCAAGCGGTTCATGCTCGACGACGTACGCCCTCCGGTCGTCATTGCAACGGTCGAAGCGCTCGACACCATGCCCGCCGAGTCCGGGGCCGGCATCGTCTTGCTCGACGACGCCGAAGTGCGGGCAGCGATCGAGGATTCCGTGCCGCCCGCCGCGACACCGCGCCTGCCGCATCCCGACGACCCGATGTATCTGGTGTTCACCTCCGGATCGACCGGAAAGCCCAAGGGCGCGATCGGTACTCAGCGCGCGATGGCAGCACGACTGGATTGGCAGCTCCGGCACTATCCGCCGCGGGCCGACGACATCCGGCTCTCCCAGGCCTCGATGACGTTCCTCGAAGGCGGCATGGAACTGCTGGCCGGTCTGGCGGCGGGTGCCACCATGATCCTGGCCGACGACGTCGAGCACCGCGACGCCCAAGCGCTCGGCGCGCTGATGAAACGCGAGTCCGTCACCCAGGTCACCGCGGTACCGAGCCTGGTGTCCGCGTTGGTGGACAGCGCGCCCGACGCGGTGCGGTCGTTGGCGCGGTTGGTCTGCGGCGGCGAGCCGGTGAGCAGTTCTCTGCTGCAGCGATTGACGACCGCATGCGCCGACGCCGGAGATCCAGGCCCGGAGCTGCTGAACAACATCGGCTCCACCGAGACGTCCGGCGCGGTGTCCCGCGGGTGGCTGAGCCTGCCCACCCCGCTGGTCGGTTCACCCGTGGCTGGGGCGCAGGCTTATCTGCTGGACGATGGTTTGCGGCCGGTGCCGGTCGGCGTGGTGGGCGAGTTGTACTACGGCGGTGACCAATTGGCCCGCGGCTACTGGAAGCGATCTGCACTCACGGCGGCGCGATTCATCGCCAACCCTTTTGCGGCTGAACCCGGTAGCCGGTTGTACCGCAGCGGCGATCTGGCCCGGTGGACCGAAGACGGGCGATTGGAATTCGCCGGCCGCGCCGACCATCAGGTGCAGGTGCGCGGATTCCGCGTCGAGCTCGCCGAGGTCGAGGCCGCCCTGGCGGCTGCCGACGGTGTCGCTGCCGCGGCCGCGCGGACCTGGGAGGTGCACGACGGGACCAGCCTGGCCGGATACGTTGTGCCGCAACGCCTCGTCGCCGGGGATGCCGACAAGGCCGCGTTCGCGGCCGCGGTGCGCGCCGCGATCAGCGCCACCCTGCCCGGGTACATGGTGCCGTCATCGCTGACAGTGCTCGACGCGATGCCCAAGACGGAGTCGGGGAAGCTGAACCGTCCGGGGCTGCCGCGGCCGGCGGTCAGCACCCGTGGCCACACCGAGCCGGCGCAGACCGACACCGAACGTGTGCTGGCCACGGTCTTCGCCGACTTACTATCCACCTCGGAGGTGGGGCGATTCGACGACTTCTTCGCGCTCGGGGGAGACAGCATTTTGTCGGTCCAATTAGCCTCGCGGGCAAGGGCGGCCGGGCTGTCCGATCAATCCGCGGATGGTTTTCGAGAACCCGACGCACCGCGAAACTGGCGGCAGCGGTGGACGCGCTCGGGGTGGACGGTGACGCGCGGTTCGACAGACGACGCGCCCGAGATCAGGTTCCAGCCGATGACGACGTCGGGCCTGTCGGCGACCGATTTGGCCGCGGTGACGCAGCTGTGGTCGAAGTCGCGGGATCGAATGTCGTGACAGCCACCGGAGTCCGAGCCGCCGAGGCCGACGAAGCCGGAGCCACGCCCGACATCGAGGACGTGATGGCGCTGAGCCCTCTGCAGGAGGGTCTGTATTCGCTGACTGCACTGGCGGAGTTCACCGAAGGCCAACCCGCCGACGATCCGTACGTGATCGGCATGGCCGCCGACATCTTCGGTTCCCTCGACGTCCCGTTGCTTCGTGACTGCGCGGCGAAGATGTTCGTCCGGCACCCGAATCTGCGGGCCAGCTTCTTCAGTCGGGGGATCGCCCGTCCGGTGCAGATCGTGCCGTCGCGAGTCGATCTGCCTTGGCGCGATGTCGATGCGGCGGAAGCAGACATCGAAGCGATCGAACTCGACGAGCGGCGACGGCCCTTCGATCTCGAGCGGCTGCCGGCGCTTCGCTTCCTGCTCATCGCGTTACCCGATGCGCGCTGGCGCTTGGTGATCACCGCCCACCACATCGTGATCGACGGCTGGTCGCTGCCGGTGTTCGTCGCCGAGATGATGGTCCTCTACCGCGCCGGGGGCGACCTCGGCGCGCTGCCCGTCGCGCCGCGCCCGTACCGGGATTACATCGGTTGGCTCGCCGGTCGCGACAAGGAAGCCAGCGAACGGGTTTGGCGCGAGCACCTTGCCGGTCTGACTGCCCCCACGCTGGTGGCGGCCGCCTTCGGCGGGGAGGGCGCCGTCCGCGCGTCGACGCGTCTGCCGCACAGCACCGAGCTGCAGCTGGATACCGAGGCCACCCAACAGCTGGTCACGGGCGCCCGCTCGCGCGGGATCACGCTCAACACACTGCTCCAGATGGCGTGGGCGACCGTCGTGTCGCGCCTGACCGACCGCGACGACGTCGTGTTCGGTGTCACCGTGTCCGGCCGGCCCGCGGAATTGGCCGGCGTCGAGACCATGGTCGGCCTGTTCATCAACACCGTCCCGCTCCGGGTGCGCCTCGACGCCTCCGCTGCGGTCGGCCGGCAGTGCCTTGCCGTGCAACAGGATTCGGCGATCCTGCGCGAGCACAGTTACCTGGGCCATGCGCAACTGCGCGCGATGGGTGGCGTCGGCGAAATGTATGACACCCTGCTGGTCTACGAGAACTTCCCGACCGGCGGCATGTCCGCGGGAGACCAGTTGACCGGCACCGGTGTCACCTTCCGGCCCGCTGCCGTAAAGAGCCTCACCCACTTCCCGATCGTGCTTGCCGCGCACATGGCCGACCAGGGTCTGGTGCTGATGGTCGAAGTCATCGACGGCGCGCTCGGGAATACCAGCGCGGCCGCACTCGGCCGACGGCTGCTGGGCACCGCCGAGCAACTGCTGCAGCAGTGGGACCGTCCGCTGCGCGAGGTCAGCGTGCTGCTGGCCGAGGAAGCCGCTCCGCTCGGCGCCGGCTCGCCGAAACCGGCCACGCTGGCCGGGATTCACACCCGGTTCGCCGCGGTCGCCGCGCGAATGCCCGACAGCCCGGCAGTGACGTGGGCCAACGGCTCACTGAGTTATCGTGAGCTCGACGACGCCGCCAACCGGCTCGCGGGCACGCTGGCAGCGCGCGGCGTGGGTGCCGAAACACCGGTGGCCATCAAGCTTTCCCGCGGACCGCGCTACGTCGTGGCGATTCTCGCGGCACTGAAAGCCGGCGCCACCTATGTGCCGTTGGAGCCGGGAATGCCCGCAGAACGAGTGAGTTCGATTCTGCGGCAGAGCGGCGCCACTATCGTCATCGACGACGACTTGGCAGCCGACGGGGCCGAAGACTTCCAGCCCGTCGAGGTCGACCCCGGGCACGCCGCCTACGTGGTGTTCACCTCGGGAACGACCGGAGAACCCAAGGGCGTCATCGGAACTCATGCGGCAGTCGGCGCCTACGCGGACGATCATCTCGACCACGTGCTCCGACCGGCGGCAGCGCGGCTGGGTCGCCCGCTGTGTATCGCGCACGCATGGTCGTTCGCGTTCGACGCGGCTTGGCAGCCGCTGGTCGCCCTGCTCGACGGCCACATCGTGCACGTCGTCGACGAACACACCCAAACCGACGCCGAGGCACTGGTCGCCGCCATCGCCGACCACGGCGTCGACATGATCGACACCACCCCGTCGATGTTTGCTCAACTGCGGTCAGCGGGTTTGCTGACGCAGGTGCCGCTGGCGGTGCTCGCCCTCGGCGGTGAAGCGCTGGGCGGCAGCTCCTGGTCGTTCATCCGCGCCCAGTGCGCCCGCACCGGCATGACGGCTTTCAACTGCTACGGCCCCACCGAGACCACGGTCGAGGCGGTGGTGGCCGCCGTGGACCGCTACGAGGAGCCGTCGATCGGGCGTCCGACCAGTCACACCCGGGGTTACGTGCTGGACTCCGCGCTGCGCACGGTGCCGCACGGCGTCGTGGGGGAGCTGTACCTCGGCGGCGCGCAGCTGGCCCGCGGTTACCTGAACCGCGCACCAGAAACCGTGCAGCGCTTCGTCGCCGACCCCAACGTCCGCGGCGGACGGATGTATCGCACCGGCGATCTGGTGCGCCGCCAGCCCGATGGGTCGCTGCAGTACGTGGGCCGCGCCGACGCGCAGGTGAAGATTCGTGGCCACCGCGTCGAGCCCGGCGAGATCGCCGTCGTGCTCGAGGCACATCCGGGTGTGCGGCATGCCGGCGTCGTCGTGCGGCACCGCCACAGTGTCCCGCGGCTGGTTGCCTACGTCGCGGGCGGTGAGCTCTCGGTCGTCGAGCTGCGGCGTTCGCTGGCTGCCCGGCTGCCGCGCTACATGGTCCCGCAACGCATCGTCGTCGTCGACCAGATTCCGCTGACCGCCAACGGCAAACTCGACGAAGCCGCCTTGGCCGCAATCGATTCCGAAGAAGCGACGGACCCGCACAGTTTCGAGCCGGACACCGCGACAGAAAATGCGCTCACCGAAGTGCTCTCGGAGATCCTGCGCGTCACCCACATCGACCCGAACTCCGATTTTCTGGAGCTGGGACTCGACAGCATCGTGGCGCTGTCGGTCGTGCAGTCGGCCCGTAGGCGCGGCATCGCGCTGCGTGCCCGTCTCGTTCTCGAATGCAGCAGCGTGCGTGAACTCGCTGCCGCCATCGACACCGAAGCCGCCGAGGCCGCCCACCCGACGGCGGACGCGCACGCCGACAGCGGGCCGATACCGCTGCTGGCCAACGCGTACTGGCTCTATGAGTTCGGCGAGCCGCGCAGACTGGCGCAGGCCGAAGCGATCCGGTTGCCTGACGGTGTCACCGGTGAACAGCTGAAAGCGGCGCTGGCCGCCATCGTCGACGGGCACGAAGTGCTGCGCAGCCGTCTGGACCGCGCGACCATGACGCTGCACCCGGATCAGCCGCGCGATTTCCTCACCGAGATCACGGTTTCCGGTGAGTTGCAGGCCGCCGTCGCCGAAGAGACCGGGCGCGCGATCGAGAGCATTGACCCCGAACGCGGCAGACTCTTAGCGGCAGCGTGGCTACGGCCACCGAGCGGCCAGAGTGTGCTCGTGCTGGCCGCCCATGTGCTGGCCCTGGACCCGGTGTCGTGGCAGGTGGTGCTCGGCGAGCTCGACGCCACCCTGCACGCGCTGATGGCCGGCAACGCCCCGGCGCCCATCCGCGAGCACACCAGCTACCGACGCTGGGTCGACATCATGAGCGAACGCGCGGAATCGCTTGACAATGAGCCATATTGGACTACACAGCTGGCCGGTGCGGATCCCGAACTCGGTCGTCGGCGGCTGAGGCCGGACACTGACGTCGCCGCGGGACTGCTGGTGCGAACGGCGATGCTCGACGTGGACACCACGGCGCGGCTGCTGAAATCCGGCCTACCGATGTTCGACGTGCTGATCGCCGCCGCGTCACGGATGGTCACCAGGTGGCGGCAGCGCCGCGGGCAGCCGACGCCGAAGCCGCTACTCGCGCTGGAAACCCACGGCCGCGCCGACGCGCTGTTCGACGACGTGGCGGACACCACCGAGACAGTGGGGCTGCTGAGTGCGATCTACCCGCTGCGTGTCGGCACCGAAGACCCGCGGCAGGTGCGCGACCTGTTGACGTCGATTCCCGGTGACGGCGTCGACTATGGCCTGCTGCGTCGTCTGCGCCGCGACACCGCAGACCGGCTCGCCGCCTTGCGCGAACCGCAGCTGCTGCTGAACTATCTCGGTCGCGCCGACGTCGGCGGTACCAGCGGACTGTGGCTGGATCGCGGTCTGCTGACCGGGGTTTCGCCGTTGCCCGAACCCGGCCTGGCGGTGCGCTACGAGCTGAGCCTGGTAGCCACTGTGCTCGGCAGTGGCGATCACCAGGTATTGGTGACACAGTGGCGTGCGCTGCCCGACATACTCAGTGAAGCCGACATCGTTGCTTTGCAGGGGCTTTGGACGCAGGCGCTCGAGGAGACGGTGTCATGACCACGCTTGCGGTGCTGGGCGCCGGCGTCAAAGCGGTGGCTGTTGCCGCCAAGGCGCACGTGCTGAGTGAGATGGGCGTCGAGACGCCGAACGTGGTGGCCATCGAGCGGACCGGAGTCGGGGCCAACTGGCAGGCCAGCGGTGGCTGGACCGACGGTGCTCAGCGGCTGGGTACCAGTCCGGAAAAGGACGTGGGCTTCCCGTACCGCTCGTCGCTGGTGCCGCGCCGCAACGCCGAGCTCGACGAACGGATGACCCGGCACAGCTGGCAGTCCTACTTGATCGCCACCAGTCAGTTCGCTCAGTGGATCGACCGTGGCCGTCCGGCGCCGACCCATCGGCGGTGGAGTCAATATCTGCGCTGGGTAGCCGACGAGATCGGCATGACCGTGGTCTACGGAGAGGTCGAACGCCTCGCAGTGGACGGTGACCAGTGGGCGCTGCACACCGACGAAGACTGCGTGCACGCCGACGGTCTGATGATCACCGGCCCCGGACAAGCCGAGCGATCGCTGCTGCCGGGCAATCCGCGGGTGCTGTCGATAGCGCAGTTCTGGCATCGCGCCGGACAGCAGGACCGGATCAACGCAGAGCGAGTGGCAGTGATCGGCGGCGGCGAGACCGCCGCCGCGATGCTCAATGAGCTTTTCCGGCACCGGGTTTCCACCATTACGGTCATCTCGCCACAGGTAACCCTGTTCACCCGCGGCGAGAGCTTCTTCGAGAACGCGCTGTTCTCCGATCCCAGCGACTGGACGGCGCTGACGGTCGACGAGCGGCGCGACGCGATCGCTCGCACCGACCGCGGGGTGTTCTCGTCCAACGTGCAGGACGCGTTGCTGGCGGACGACCGCATTCGTCACCTACGCGGCCGGGTGGCCCACGCGGTCGGCCGCGACGAGCAGATCCGGTTGACGCTGTCCACCAATCGGGGTAGCGAAAACCTCGAGACTGTCCACGGTTTCGACCTGGTCATCGACGGTTCGGGCGCTGACCCGTTGTGGTTCACCTCGCTGTTCAGCCAGGACGCGCTCGACCTGCTGGAGCTGGGCCTGGGCGGCCCGCTGACCGGGGATCGCGTCACCGATGCGGTCGGGCACGACCTCGCCGTCGTCGACGTCGCCCCAAAGTTGTTCTTGCCCAACCTTGCCGGGCTCAACCAAGGACCCGGTTTCCCCAACCTCAGTTGCCTGGGGCTGCTGTCCGACCGGGTGCTGGGTGCCGATCTGGGCCGCAGCGCCCCTTCACCGACCAACAGAGCTCTGACCAAGAGATCCTCGACCAGGAGAGATGATGAGCACCAACCCCTTCGATGACGAGAACGGTACGTTCGTCGTCCTCGTCAATGACGAAGACCAGCACAGCTTGTGGCCGACGTTCGCCGCCGTCCCGGCGGGCTGGCGCAAGGTCTTCGGCGAGGCCGGTCGCGCGGAATGCCTGGCCTACGTCGAGGAGAACTGGACCGACATGCGGCCCCGGAGTCTCCGCGAGTCGATGGACATCTGATGGCGCGCGGTTTGCAGGGTGCGATGCTGCGGGGATTCGGCGCCCGCGACCACACCGCGACCGTCATCGAAACCGTCAGCATCGCACCTCATTTCGTGCGGATCCGGATGGAATCGCCCACCTTGTTCCAAGACGCCCAAGCCGAACCGGCCGCCTGGCTTCGGTTCTGGTTTCCCGACCCTGAAGGGTCGACCACCGAATTCCAGCGCGCCTACACCATCTCCGAGTCTGACGTGGCCGCCGGTCGTTTCGCCGTCGACGTGGTGCTGCACGACCCGGCTGGGCCGGCGTCGTCGTGGGCCCGCACCGTCGAACCCGGTGCGACCATCGCGGTGATGTCGCTGATGGGGTCGTCGCGTTTCGACACACCCGACGAGCAGCCGGCCGGTTACCTGTTGATCGGTGACTCCGCGTCGATCCCGGGGATCAACGGCATCATCGGAATCGTCCCCGATGACGTGCCGATCGAGGTGTACCTCGAACAACACGACGACAACGACAGGCAGATCCCGATCGCCGCGCACCCGCGGTTGGGGCTGCACTGGGTCAGCCGACGCGACGAGAAATCGCTCGCGGCGGCCATCGAAACCCGGGACTGGTCGGACTGGTATGCCTGGGCGACACCGGAAGCCAGCACGCTCAAGCACGTCCGGGCGCGGCTGCGCGACGATTTCGGCTTTCCCAAGTCCGTGATCCACGCGCAGGCCTACTGGAGTGCCGGGCGCGCGATGGGTATCCGCCGCGGTGACAAAGAGGCGACGGTCGCCGGAGACCCCGACATCGTCGCACTCAGCAGCGCCCCGGTGACCGGAGCGCCGGAAACCGTTGTGATCCAAAACGAACTGCCGGCCGCCAAGGGGAGCTGGCGTGCCCAGGCCGCGGGCCGCTTGCTCGCACCGCTGCGCCCGGCGCTGATCGCCTCCGGTGTGCTGCAAGCGATCATCACGCTGGTACAGCTGGTGCCGTTCCTGCTGCTGGTCGAACTGGCCAGGCTTCTGGTGTCCGGCGCCGAGCCCTCACGACTGCGCGAGATCGGCGTCGCGGCGGTGGCGCTGCTCGGGATCGGCACCCTTCTGGGTGCCGCGCTGACGCTGTGGCTGCACGTCGTGGACGCCCGCTTCGCCGGCGACCTGCGTTCGCGGTTGCTGTGCAAGCTGTCGCGATTACCGTTGGGGTGGTTCACTGCTCGGGGTTCGGGTTCGATCAAACAGCTGGTCGCCGACGACACACTGGCACTGCACTATCTGGTCACGCACGCCATTCCGGATGCGGTCGCCGCGGTGATCGCACCGCTGGCGGTGCTGGTCTACTTGTTCGTCGTGGACTGGCGGGTGGCTCTGGTCCTGTTCGTCCCGGTGCTGGTTTATCTCGTGCTGACCTCGTCGATGACGATTCAGTCCGGCCCGCGCATCCCGCAGTCGCAACGCTGGGCTGAGCGGATGAGCAGCGAGGCAGGCGCCTACCTCGAGGGCCAGCCGGTGATCCGCGTCTTCGGCGGTGCCGCCGCGTCGAGTTTCCGCCGCCGCCTGGACGAATACGTCGGCTTCCTCACCGACTGGCAGCGCCCGCTGGCCGGTAAGAAGACGCTGATGGATCTGGTCACCCGACCCACCACCTTCCTGTGGCTGATCGTCGGCACCGGCACCCTGCTGGTCGTCGGCGGCCAGATGGAGCCGGTCAACCTGTTGCCGTTCATGCTGTTGGGCACCACATTCGGTGCCCGGCTGCTCAACATCGCTTACGGCCTCGGCGGCATTCGCGCCGGTCTGCTGGCCGCCCGCCGCCTGCAGATCACCCTCGACGAGCCGGAGCTCTCGGTGCGCGACGAGCCGCGCGCCGCCGTCGGTGACTCGGTGGTGTTCGACCGGGTGACGTTCGGCTACCGACCCGGCGTGCCGGTCGTGCACGACGTGTCGCTGACGCTGCGTCCCGGCACGGTCACCGCGCTGGTGGGCCCGTCCGGGTCGGGGAAGTCGACCCTGGCCGCGCTGCTGGCCCGCTTCTACGACGTGCAGCAGGGCGCGATCACCGTGGACGGACACGACATTCGATCGTTGACCGCGGACGGGCTCTACACCCGAGTCGGGTTCGTCCTGCAGGAAACTCAGCTCATCCACGGCACCGTCGCCGAGAACATCGCGCTGGCCGTCCCCGACGCCACGCCCGCTCAGATCGAGGCCGCGGCACGGGAGGCTCAGATCCACCAGCGCATCCTCCGGTTGCCAGACGGCTACGACACCATGCTCGGCGCTGCCGGCGGCTTGTCCGGCGGGGAACGTCAACGCTTGACGATCGCCCGCGCAATCCTCGCCGACACCGGCGTCCTGATCCTCGACGAGGCCACCGCTTTCGCCGACCCTGAGTCGGAATACCTTGTCCAACAAGCCCTCAACCGGTTGACCCGAGACCGCACCGTGCTGGTGATCGCTCATCGGCTGCACACCATCGTCGGCGCCGACCAGATCGTCGTGCTCGACCACGGCCGCATCACCGAACAAGGCACCCACGACGAATTGCTGGCCGCCGACGGACGCTACCGCCGGCTGTGGGACAGCGGCCGTCGTGACCCGGTCACCGCCACCTCGGTGCAGGAGGCAACTCGATGATCCGCACCTGGATCGGCCTGGTCCCGGTCGAGCGGCGCGGCAAGGTTCTGCTGTACAGCGTGCTCGCGCTGATCTCGGTCATCGTGCGGGCCGTCGGCACCGTCCTGCTGGTCCCGTTGGTGGGAGCGTTGTTCAGCGGCACGCCGCAGCACGCGCTGGGCTGGCTGGGCTGGCTCACCGCTGCGACGGCAGCCGGCTGGGTGATCGACACCGCCACGGCGCGAATCGGTTTCGACCTCGGATTCGCGGTGCTCGACCACACCCAGCACGACGTGGCGGATCGGTTACCGGAGGTACGGCTGGAGTGGTTCAGCGCCGACAACACCGCGACGGCACGGCAGGCGATCGCCGCGACCGGTCCGGAACTGGTCGGGCTCGCGGTGAACCTGCTCACCCCGCTGGTCACCGCCGTGCTGCTGCCGGCCGCCATCGCGGTGGCCCTGCTGCCGGTGTCCTGGCAACTCGGTGCCGCCGCCATGGGCGGTGTGCCATTGCTCCTCGCCGCACTGTGGGCTTCGGCCCGGCTGGCCCGTCGTGCCGATCATGCTGCCGCTGAGGCGAATACGTCGTTGACCGAGCGGATCATCGAATTCGCCCGCACCCAGCAGGCATTGCGCGCTGCGCGGCGCGTCGAGCCGGCCCGAAGCATGGTCGGCGAGGCGCTGGCCGCCCAGCACGGCGCGACGATGCGGCTACTGACCATGCAGGTTCCCGGCCAGCTGTTGTTCAGCCTGGCCAGCCAGCTCGCACTGATCCTGTTCGCCGGTGCGACAACTCTTTTGACGATCACCCACACGTTGAGCGTTCCGGAGGCGGTCGCGCTGATCGTGGTGATCGCCCGGTACCTGGAGCCGTTCACCTCGATCAGTGAGCTGGGACCGGCGCTCGAGAGCACCCGCGCGACGCTGGACCGGATCCGGGCCGTGCTCAGCGCCCCGGTCATGACCGCCGGGGCCGAAACCCGTCGCGGTCCCAGAATGCGCCGCTCGTCGAGTTCGATGACGTCACCTTCGGCTACGGCGGCGCGAGCGAGCCGGTGCTGGACGGCGTGAGCTTCGCGCTGCGCCCGGGCAGCACCACCGCGATCGTCGGGCCGTCCGGTTCGGGCAAGAGCACGATCTTGGCTCTGATCGCCGGCCTGTACCAGCCCGCCAACGGTCGCGTCCTGATCGACGGTGTCGATGTCGCGACGCTCGACGCCGACGCCCGCCGCGCGGCGACCAGCGTGGTGTTTCAACATCCTTACCTGTTTCACGGAACCATTCGTGAGAACATCGCCGCCGGCGACCCGACCGCCGCAGAGACCCAATTCGGCCGCGCCGTCGCGCTGGCCCGGGTCGACGAACTCACCGGCAGGCTGGCCGCCGGAGCCGACACGGTGGTCGGCGAAGCCGGCTCGGCGCTGTCCGGTGGTGAACGCCAGCGGGTAAGCATCGCCCGCGCCCTGCTCAAACCGGCGCCGATACTGCTCGTCGACGAGGCCACCAGTGCGTGGACACCGAGAACGAGGCCGCCGTGGTCGACGCGCTCACCGCGGATCCGCAATCACGCACCAAGGTGATCGTTGCTCACCGGCTGGCCAGTATCCGCCATGCCGACCGGGTGCTGTTCCTCGATGCGGGCAAGATCGTCGAAGACGGTACGGTCGACGACTTGCTCACCGCGGGTGGCCGTTTCGAGGACTTCTGGCGCCAGCAGCGCGACGCCGCCGAGTGGCGAATCCAGGTCAGGTAGGCGCAATTTCTTGCCTGCCCTGCTCGTGGGTGGTTTTGATGTAGCACAACAGTTAATACGACACGCCGGTGTCTGGTTGCCGGCGATCACGCGATGACCAGCAGAATGACACCCGATATCAAATCGAAGGGACAACGATGACCTTGAAAATGTTCACCACCTGTGCGGCCGCCGTGGCCGCAGTCGGAGCCGCCGCAGCCGGCGCGACCGCACTGGCCTCCAGCGGCGCACGCCCAGGTGGTACCCGTCGTGTTCAGCGCGCCGCTCGACCCGCCGCCGCCCGCGCCGGGCCAGCCGCCGCTGCCGAGCCCGCAACAGCTGTCCGACGTGTGCAACCGCGTCACCGACCCCGGCGTGGGCTACGAGACCAAAGTCGGCCTGGTGGAAAACGGAATCCCGCCAGCGAGGGCCACGTCGCCGACCACGACCTCCGCAAGGCCTTCCGCAACGGAAACTTCCCGGAGCAGTTCGCCGTCAGCAACATCCAGCCGGTTCCGGGCAACGGGGTCAAAGCCGACGTCGCGATCACCGGACCGAAGTTCGCCGGGCCGGTCGAAAAGACGCTGGTGTTCATCGACCAGGGCGGTACCTGGGTGCTGCAGCACGACGCCGCGCTCGCGTTGGTGCAGGCGGCCACCGCCGTCAACTGACGGGTGGGCGCTGTCACTCAGCGTGCTGGGTGACAGCGTCGAGGTCGAGCAGCCGCGCGTGCAGCACGGTGCGATTACGCAGCGCCGAGCGCACCGCGCGGTGCAGGCCGTCTTCGAGGTAGCAGACGCCCTTCCATTTCACGGCGTGCGGAAAGAGGTCGCCGTAGAAGGTGGAGTCCTCAGACAGCAGGCGATCGAGGGCCAGCACTGTCGTGGTGGTTACCAGTTCGTCGAGCCGGATCTGCCGCGGCGGGATCCGGGACCAGTCCCGGTAGGACAGGCCGTGCTCCGGGTAGGGCTTGCCATCCCGCACACCTTTGAAGATCACCCGCCGCTCGTTTCCCCCGACCTGGACATAACGGCCAAGGTTAGCGCGGTGACGCGGCGGTAGTTGCTGGTGATCCCCGTAAACTGGTCGGGTGAGGAGGGACGATTGGGATGGGAAGTGCCGATGAGCGACGCTTTGAGGTGCTGCGTGCGATCGTCGCGGACTTCGTCTCGACCCAGGAGCCGATCGGTTCGAAGTCGCTGGTAGACCGGCACAACCTCGGAGTCTCGTCGGCGACGGTCCGCAACGACATGGCCGTCCTCGAGGCCGAGGGCTACATCACCCAGCCGCACACCAGCTCCGGGCGGGTTCCGACCGAAAAGGGCTACCGCGAGTTCGTCGACCGGCTCGACGACGTCAAGCCACTGTCGGCGGCCGAGCGGCGCGCCATCCAGAGTTTCCTGGAGTCCGGCGTCGACCTCGACGACGTCCTGCGCCGAGCCGTGCGGCTGCTGGCCCAACTGACCCGGCAGGTCGCCGTCGTGCAGTACCCGACGCTGTCGACGTCGACGGTGCGCCATCTGGAAGTCATCGCGCTCACCCCGGCCAAGCTGCTGATGGTGGTGATCACCGACACCGGCCGGGTGGACCAGCGCGTCGTCGAACTCGGCGACGTCATCGACGACCATCAGCTCTCGCAGCTGCGCGAGATGCTCGGGCAGGCGCTCGACGGCAAGAAGCTCGCGGCGGCGTCCGTCGCGGTCGCCGACCTGGCCGCGCAGCTCCACGGTCGCGGCGGCCAGTCGAAGAGCCTCAGCGACGCGGTCGGCCGCTCTGCCACGGTGCTGCTCGAGTCGTTGGTCGAGCACACCGAGGAGCGGCTGCTGCTGGGTGGCACCGCCAACCTGACCCGCAACACCGCCGACTTCGGCGGCTCGCTGCGCTCCATCCTGGAAGCGCTCGAAGAACAGGTCGTGGTGTTGCGGCTGCTGGCCGCCCAGCAGGAAGCCGGCAAGGTGACCGTGCGCATCGGACACGAGACCGAGGCCGAGCAGATGATGGGTACCTCGGTCGTGTCGACCACCTATGGCACCCTCGATACCGTCTACGGCGGCATGGGCGTGCTCGGCCCCACCCGAATGGACTATCCGGGAACTATTGCCAGTGTCGCCGCGGTTGCTCTCTACATCGGCGAAGTGCTGGGTACACGATGAGCCCGCATTCCAGGCACAATTCATAGATGGCCGTCATCTCACGGCGGATCTGGGCCGCAGGGCCCAGGAAAGTTCAGGAAGGTCAAGCGTGGCACGCGACTATTACGGTCTGCTCGGGGTGGGCAAGAACGCGAGCGATACGGAGCTCAAGCGCGCGTATCGCAAGCTCGCGCGCGAGCTGCACCCCGACGTCAACCCCGACGAGGCCGCGCAGGCGAAGTTCAAGGAGATCAGCGTCGCCTACGAGGTGCTGTCCGACCCGGAGAAGCGGCGGATCGTCGACATGGGCGGCGACCCGCTGGAGAACGCGGCCGCCGGCGGCGGCGGTGGCTTCGGCGGGTTCGGCGGTCTGGGTGATGTCTTCGAGGCGTTCTTCGGCGGCGGTTCGACGTCGCGCGGACCGGTCGGCCGGGTCCGCCCGGGATCGGACTCGCTGCTGCGGATGCGACTGGATCTGACCGAATGCCGACCGGCGTCAGCAAGCAGGTCACCGTCGACACCGCGGTGTTGTGTGACCGCTGCCAGGGCCGCGGCACCACGGCGACTCGACCCCGGTGACCTGCGACACCTGCGGCGGTCGCGGCGAGGTGCAGACCGTGCAGCGGTCGCTGCTCGGCCAGGTGCTGA
>CAVWEO010000050.1:0-20343 GCA_963753995.1 uncultured Actinomycetota bacterium
ATGGTCAGGCACCCGATATACACCGGCTTCATCATCGCGTTTTGGGTGACGCCGTCAATGACATTGGGGCACTTGATCTTTGCTGCCACTATGACGACATACATCCTGCTGGCAGTGCAGTTCGAGGAACGCGATCTGATCAACATCTTCGGGGATCGATACCGCGACTACCGGCGCCGCGTGCCGATGCTCATCCCGGGCCTGGGCGGTCATTCCTGAGCGCGGACTCACGCGGCACCAAGCTCAATAGCAGGTCTGGCCCGACACGATGGACGCCGTCGTAGCGCCAGCGCAGGGCCCGGGCGATGCTCGGTACCCCGACGTCATCGACCGCGGTGATCGGTCCGCCGAGCAGGATCGGCGCGACGTAGGCCAAAATGCGGTCGATCACCCCGGCCCGCAGAAATGCCCCGGCAAGCGTCGGGCCACCTTCGAGCAACACGTCGGTGCGATCGGACAACGCTTTGAGCACCTCGGCCGGTTCGTGCGTACGAATCACCATCGTGCGTGAATCGTCGTTGAGAACCTTTGCCTCCGAAGGTATGTCACGCATCCCGACCACCACGCGCATTGGCTGGCGGTCCGCGAGACTGCCGTCGGCCAGCCGGGCGGTCAACGTCGGATTGTCGACGAGCACCGTGCCGGTGCCCACCACTATCGCGTCGGCAGTTGCACGCCGGCGGTGCACGTCGGCTCGGGCGGCGTCGCTGGTGATCCATTGGCTCGAACCGTCTGCGGCGGCGCTGCGGCCATCGATGCTGGTGGCGTATTTCCACGTCACGTGGGGCAGGCCGGTGCGCTGCTTGTGCAGCCATTCGCGCAGCGGTCCGGCGGTGACCAGATCGGCCTGCACATCGCCGATGACGTCCACACCGGCCGCGGCCAACCGCGCCGCGCCCCCGGCCGCAGTCGGATTCGGGTCGCTGACCGCGTAGACCACCGACGCGATGCCCGCAGCGATCAGCGCATCGACGCACGGCGGCGTGTTGCCGTCGTGGTTGCAGGGTTCCAGGGTGACTACCGCGGTTCCACCGGCCGCCAGTCGTCCCGCCCGGCGCAACGCCATCACCTCGGCGTGGGCGCTGCCCGTCCGCTGGGTGCCGCCGACGCCGACGACTCGGCCGTCACGGTCCAGGATCACCGCACCGACCGGCGGATTGGGATACGTCTTTCCCTTGACCAGATCGGCTTGCTCAACGGCCAATTGCATGGCGGCCTCATAGCCGAGAGCCGGCTCGGTCATCGGTGCAGATGCGGTGACACGGCACCGGCCTGCCGCCGCAATGCCTCGACCGCTGCGGCCGGGTCATCGGCGCCGTAGACGGCCGATCCGGCGACGAAACAGTCGACCCCGGCCTCAGCGGCCTGCTCGATCGTGTCGGCGTTGATCCCGCCGTCGATTTCGACCAGGATCGTCAACTCGCCGGAGTCGACGAGCTTTCGGACCGCGCGCACCTTGCTCAGTACTTCGGGGATGAATTTCTGGCCACCGAAACCGGGTTCGACGGACATCACCAGAAACGTGTCGAAGTCCTTGAGGATGTCCAGGTAGGGATCAAGCGGTGTGCCGGGCTTGATGCTCAGCCCGGCCTTTGCGCCGGCGGCGCGGATGTCGCGCGCCACGCTGACCGGATTGTCGGTCGCCTCGGCGTGGAACGTGACGTTGTAGGCCCCGGCTTCGGCGTACGGCGGCGCCCAGCGGTCGGGATCGTCGATCATCAGGTGGCAGTCCATCGGAATGTCGCTGGCGGCCAACAGGCTTTCCACCACCGGCAACCCGAGCGTGAGGTTCGGCACGAAATGTGCGTCCATCACGTCGACGTGCAACCAGTCCGCGCCTTCGACGTCGGCTGCCGCGTCGGCAAGCCGGGCGAAATCGGCGGCCAGTATCGAAGGTGCAATCAGCGGCCGGTCGGTCTTGCCTGACATGTTCGTCACCTTACTGGGGACTAGCCGTCCAGCTTGATCAGCGCTGCGGCGAACATGGCGTCGGTGCCCTGGCGGTGCGGCCACAGCTGAACGTAAGGGCCATCGCCCAGATCGGTCGCCGGCTCGAACAGCGGCCGGGTATCCAACGCGGACACCGGGTACCGGCGAAGCGCGTCAGCGACCACTCCGACCGTCTCGGCCAGATGCGGCGAGCAGGTCGCGTACAGAATCACGCCACCAGGGCGGGTCAGCGCGATCGCGGCCGCCAGCAATTCGCGCTGCAGCCGAGTCAGTGCCGGCACGTCGGCGGGCTGACGCCGCCAGCGCGCGTCGGGGCGCCGCCGCAGCGCGCCAAGACCAGTGCACGGTGCGTCGACCAGCACCCGGTCGAATCCCGGGTCGAGGCCGCTGCTGCGCCCGTCGACCCGCAACACGTCGACAGGTAGTCCGCCGGTGTTCTGAACGACGAGGTCGGCGCGATGGTCGGCGGGCTCCACCGCGGTGACCCGGGCACCCGACCCGGCCGCCAGCGCGGCCAGCAACGCTGTCTTTCCACCGGGGCCGGCGCAAAGATCCAGCCATCGGCCGGCATCGTCGGCGACCGGCGCCAGAGTGAGTGCGCGAGCGACCAATTGGCTGCCTTCGTCCTGGACCAGTGCCTGGCCGTCGCGCACCGCCGATATCTTCGCCGGGTCGCCGGCGTTCAGGTACACGGCGTGCGGCGAGTACCGGCCCACGCTGCCGTCGACGGCCGCGGCCAGATCTTCGGCGGTCAGGACGCCGGGCCGGGCCGCAAGGTGCACCAGGGGGCGTTCATCGTCGGCGGCGAGCGCCGCGCCGAGTTCGCCGGCGGCGGCGCCCAGCGCGTCGACGAATGACTGTGCGACCCAACGCGGGTGGGCATGCAGGAACGCGGCGTTGCCCACCGGGTCGACCGAGCGGTCGGGCGCCAACTCGTCGAGCCACGATTGCTCGTCGCGGGTGCTGATCTTTCGCAGCACACCGTTGACGAAACCTGCTCGCGCCGAATCGAATTCGATGGCAGCCTGCTCGACTGTGGTCGAGACAGCCGCATGTGCGTCGACGCGGGTGCGCAGCAGTTGATATGCACCGAGCCGCAGCAGGTCGAGCAGTACCGGATCGATGGTGTCTGGCGACCGGTCGGCGGCCGCGCCGATGATGGCGTCCAGCAGCCCTCGGACGCGGCTACTCCCGTAGGTCAACTCGGTGGCGAAAGCCGCATCGCGTCCGCTGATTCCGCGCTCGCGCAACAGAACTGGCAACAGTAGGTTGGGGTACGCGTCGCGCTCGCGCACGGCCTGTAGGACATCCAGCGCAGCGCGACGAGCCGGGTCCAACGGTTTGCGCCGCTGCGGCCGCGCGGAGCGTTGTGGAGTGCGAGCGGCCGGCCGCCCGCCGCGCGGTTTGTCCTGCGGCGGGCTCACGAGGCTCGCACCGATGCGTCGAGGCGGGCTCCCCTGGCCCAGTCGACGGCGCTCATCAGCTTCTTTCCCGGCGCCTGAACCTGGCCGAGTCGCACCGCCTGCGACCCGGTGCCAACCCGCACGCTGCGGCGATCGACGTAAATATCGCCGGGTGCCAATGGTTTCGGCAAGTTCTCCTTGTCGGTGTCGAGATACACCGGGCCAAGTTTGACCCGCAGTTCGCCGATCAGGGTCCATGCCCCTGGATTCGGTGTGACGGCCCGGATGCGCCGCTCGACGACTTCGGCCGGCAGGTCCCAGCGGACCCGTGCCTGCTCGACGGTGATCTTCGGCGCGACACTTATGCCGTCGGCCGGCTGCGGAACCGGCGTGAGAGCCCCATCGGCGATCCCGTCGAGCGTTGCCGACAGCAACCCCGCCCCCGAAATCGCCAGCCGGTCAAGCAAATCCCCGGCGGTGTCGATCGGGCGCACCGCCTCGGTGATGACTCCGTAAACCGGCCCGGAGTCCAGACCGGATTCGATCTGGAACGTCGTCGCGCCGGTGACGGTGTCGCCCGCGGCGATGGCCGCCTGTACCGGAGCCGCTCCGCGCCAGGCGGGCAGCAGCGAGAAGTGCAGGTTCACCCATCCGCGCGCCGGCACCGCCAGAAGGTCGTCACGCAGCAGCGCGCCGAAGGCCACCACCGGACAGCAGTCGGGGTGGAGATCTGACAGCTCGGCGATGAACTCGGCCGAGTTCGGTCGCTCCGGTCGCAGCACTGGGATGCCCTGTTCCAGAGCCAGACGGGCGACCGGTGACGGCTTGGGTTTGCCGTGCCGGCCCGACGCGGCATCGGGACGGGTGAGCACCGCGATCACCTCGTGGCGCGGAGAGTCGATGAGGCTCCGTAACGCGGGGAGCGCGGGCTCGGGGGTTCCGGCAAAGACAAGACGCACCGGCACAGTGTAGGAAGAAGTCGCGGCAAACCATCGAACTCGCTGGCTGAGGAGCGCGCGTTGACGTTGACCACGATCTCGGGGCTTCCCGCCCACGTCCTGCTCGTACACGCCCTGGTGGTCTTCGTGCCGCTGACGGCACTGCTGGAAATCCTGTGCGCGGTGTGGCCGGCAGCGCGGCGGCGACTGGTCTGGCTGGTACTCACGTTCGCCGTCATCACCACCGTGCTGACGCCGATCACCGCCAGTGCCGGGGGGTGGCTATACGAGCAGGAACACCATCACCGCGACATCTTGAACACCCACGCCGACCGCGGTAGTTGGCTCATCTACTTCTCGATCGCACTGCTCGTCGTCGCCGTGGCATTGGCACTGTTGCACCGTCGCGAAGGCCGGGCGACCCAACCCGGGTCCGTCGTCCGCGTGCTGGTGGCCGTCGTCGGGATCATCGTGGGGCTGGCGTCCATCGTCCAGGTGATCCGGATCGGCGACTCCGGCGCACAGTCAGTGTGGGGAAATGAACTGACCAAGTCGGACAAGCCTTAGTTAGGCCGGGGTGAACTTGCTCAGGTCGTAGATGTCGAGGCTTTTTTCGATATCGGCAACTCTGTCCACCACCCCTTGGAAGCCGGCCTGACCGAACCGCCGGTGCTCCTCGTCTTCGAAGGTTTCCGCGAGCTCGCTGAACTCCTTGGGCGCCAGCACATCCCGCAAGGCCGGGAATATGACAGTGTCTTCGCGCGCCTCGTGCGGCTCATACATCCGGATGAAAGCCGACATATCCTGCACCAACGCTTCTCGCGCCGGTAGATCAAGCGCAGCCGCGCCGGCGGTAACACTGAGCATTCGATCCGTGAGCACACGGCCGCGCTGGTGCTGAGTACGCAACACACTGGTGATTTCGGCTAGGCGCCCTGCCTGTTCCAACTTGGGGAAGACGTATTGCTCCTCGAGGTGTTCGTGGTAGTCCTCGATGAAACTTCGGATGATGCCCGCGCTGGCATTCAGCGCGTGCGATGGATCCTGCTCGTCGGCCTGCAAGCGGCGGATGCCTTCTCGATAGATCAGCAAGATGCGCTTGAGCACGCCATGCTCGCGCATCAGATCCTCGGGTGGCGTAACTGGCACATCCTGTGCGTCGGGTGCGCCAGCCTGAGTTGGGCGTGGCTTGGGTGGCGTGCTGCCGCACGCCGACAGCGCGATCACGCTGGCTGCGGATATCGAGATTCCGAGGAGGTGACGCCGGCCGACGGCCGGTGACATCGGGTCTGTCACCGCCACAGCCTACGCGCTATTTGTCGTCTTCGGCGAGCGGTGAAATCAGTCCGCCGGTCAACACATCTTTGACCTCGCACGGCGAAAGATCTTGTCGCACTGTGAAAAATGCCGACTGCTGCATGACATAGCTCCTGTCAGTTGCAGGCGGGACGCCCCTGTCGGCGAATCGTAGCCTGGCCAGCGCAGATTAGGTTGGCATTGTGACCTCCAGCCAACTCAGTGTCCGGCGTCGAATTCGATGGGAAGGGTTAGCGGGCCGGTAATTCCCATCAATGGCTTCCATGGGGCCGGGCCGCTGCGGCGCGGGTTGGGCATCCGGCGGGTGATGACGATGAGGGCTTCGGCGAGTTCGGCTCTGGCGAGGTGTGCTCCAAGGCAGTAGTGAATGCCGCCGCCGAACGTAAGCATGCTGGCCGGCCCCTCGCGGGTGATGTCGAGGCGGTCGGGATCGTCATAGACGGCGGGGTCGCGGTTGGCGGCGGCGGTATTGACCATCAGGTGCGTGCCGGCAGGCACCGTCACCCCGTCGAGTTCGACATCCTCGATGGGTTGGCGGATGGTGCCGAAAATGACCGGGTTGTAGCGCATTAGCTCCTCGACTGCCTGCGGTACGAGTTCGGGATGCGCGGCCAGCAGGTCCCATTGCTCGGGGTGATCGCACAGAGCCTGCACGGCAGCGCTCAACTGATTGCGCGTGGTGTCGGTGCCCGCCATCAACAGGCCCTCTGCGAGCATGACCAGCTCATCGGCAGTGAGCCGATCCCCGTGATCTTCGGCACGAATCAGCTCTGAAACCAGGTCGTCGGTGAGGCTGTGGCGCCGCCTGGCGATCATGTCCTCGATATAGGCATCGAGTTCGCCGAAGGCCGTCATGATGACAGGAGTGTCGTTGGCGACGTTCCACGTGAGCATCTTGAAGATGTCGTCAGCCCAGTCAGAAAACAGTTGCCAGTCGTGACGTGGGGCGCCAAGCAACCCGCTGATGACCGCAATCGGATACTCCCGCGCGATGTCGGCGACCACGTCGCAGCGCCCCGTGCTGGTGACCGGGTCGACTAGTTCGGTGATGACCCCGGCGATCGTGGTCTTCAGTCGGGCGGTCGACCGTGGCGTGAACGCCTTGGAGACGAGCCGACGCAGCCGATTGTGATCGGCGCCGTCCCGACTCAACAGGCCTGCGGTGGCCTTGTCCCAGACCGGGCCGCTGGTAATGCCTTGTGCCGCAAGCGCGATCCCCTTCGGCATGCGAAACCGGGAATCACGCAGAACTTTCCGAACGAGGTCGTAGCTCAACACTTCTGGTCCGTGCGGGCCAAGCGCGATCGGCCGCTGCAGGCGGGCCTGACCAATGAGCTGATGCGCTTCCTCAGGATTGGCTGCGTGCTCATAGGCGATAAGTGGTAGCCCGGCCTCAAAGACGTTGGGGCTGTTGGTGCCGATGGCGTCGACGGTCATGGTGGCCTCCTCGGATTCGACAAGTCGACTATCCGAGGTCGCAAGGTTCAGATCATCGGTCAGAACGCGTAGATCGGCGCGGTCAGGGGTCGTAGGTTCAGCCCGGTCCAGGCAAGCGGGCACGAACAGACCTCGCGGGTACAACTCGCTCAAAAAAGGGCCCCGCTAGAGCTAGGGCGTGATCGTCGTTTTCTCGTCGATGGTGGCCGTCGCGGGCAGCGCCTTCTCGACCTGATCCGGCAGGCAGTCGGCGTTGAGCTCCAGCAGGTAGATGTTGTCGTTGCCGTTGATCACGACAACTTTGTCCGCAACCGCCTTGGTCTGGCCGTCTTGCGTCCAGGTGCCGCCCAGCTGATAGGCCGGGGAACCGCCCAGGTTGTCGTCGGCGCCGTCGCCGTGCGGAGCGAAGCCGGGCAGGTTTTTCGTTGCGCCGCCGGCGAGCTCAATCAGCTTCTGCGGGTCTACATCGCCGTCGAGCTTGGACAGCGTCGCCACGATGCTGGGGGTGTACTTGGCAGCCTCCGGACCGGTGTCGACGATCGCCCAGTACGCGGTGGCCGGGGTATCGGGGCCGGCGTCGGCCCAGCCGTCGGGGATCGGGAAGTTGATCGTGGGCGCACCGGGGTCGCCGCGGTGAACCGGCGTCGCGGTGATCTTGCTGTCCTTGAAATAGCTCGCGATGGACGGGTTCGGGCCGTCGGCGGCGATCCGCTGCGCCACTTTCGACTGAGCTTTCTGCGCGGTCGACGAGGTGGCCGCGCTTCCCGCGGCGGACGTCTTGCTCGCCGCATTGTTGCTGCTCGGCGAGGAACTGCACCCAGCCAACCCGATGGCTACCGCGACGATCGCGATCGCCGCACCGCTGCGTGCCGCTGTCCGCTCCATTACAACTAGCTCCTGTCGATCGAGCTTCGCCACGGGATAAATTATCGGCGCTTTCCCGATCCAGCCTAGATCGCGCTGTTTGGCGGTCGCGATCTACGCGTTTTCGCTGATGTTTCCAGTTTGCGGCGACTGCATGCTGACTAGCATGAGCGAATTCGATCCACGCGTGGACACGCCTTTGGTCGACTGGAGCGAAGTAGGCGTGAGCGGACTGTTACCGACGGGCACCGTGACGTTGCTGTTGGCGGACGTCGAGGGCTCCACGCGGCTGTGGGAAACCCAGCCTGAGGAGATGACCCCGGCCATGACGCGAATGAATCAGGTCGTGTCGGACACCATCGCCACGCACGACGGAGTGCGACCCGTCGAACAGGGCGAGGGCGACAGCTTCGTGGCGGCCTTCGCTCGCGCCTCCGACGCCGTGGCCTGCGCCCTGGAGTTGCAGCGCGCTCCCCTGGCCCCGATCCGGCTACGCATCGGTATCCACACCGGTGAAATCCAACTGCGCGACGAAGGCAATTACGCCGGCCCGACCATCAACCGCACTGCGCGACTGCGCGATCTCGGCCACGGCGGCCAAACCCTGCTATCGGGCGCCACCGAGGCGATGGTGCTCGACCGGCTTCCTGACGACGTGTGGCTGTCCGACCTGGGCACGCACCACTACGTGATCTCCCCCGCCCCGAGCGGGTGATGCAGCTATGCCATCCCGATCTGGTCAACGACTTTCTTCCCCTGCGCGTCGCTAAAGCTGTTATCTCCCAACGCCTTCCAGCGCAGTTCACCAGCTTCGTGGGACGCGAAGCAGATATCGACCAGGTACGGGATCTGGTGACCCAGAACCGGTTGGTGACGTTGACCGGCGCCGGCGGAGTAGGCAAGACCCGGATGGCGATTCAGATCGCGGGCCAGAGCTTTCCGGCGAGTTCGCCGATGGGGTCTGGTACGTCGATCTGGCGCCGATCACCGACCCCGATCTGGTACCGATCACGACGGCGCGCGCTCTGGGCCTGCCCGAAGAGCCCATCCGGTCCACGACGGACACATTGCGTCGGTTCGTCGCTGACCGGCAGATGCTGGTGGTGCTGGACAACTGTGAGCATTTGCTTGACGCCAGCGCCACGCTGATGATGGCACTGCTGGAAGCCGGTCCGAAGTTGAGCCTGCTGGCGACTAGCCGAGAGCCGATTGGCGTGGCCGGTGAGCTGAGTTGGCGGGTGCCGTCGTTGCCACTCGCCGACAAGGCTATCGAGCTATTCGTCGATCGTGCCGGCCGCGCTCGACCGGACTTCGTCGTCGATGACGACAATGCCGCGACGGTTAGGGAGATTTGCCGTCGCCTCGACGGGGTGCCACTGGCGATCGAATTGGCGGCCGCACGGGTGCGGGCGCTGTCGTTGGCAGAGATTCTGGATAGCCTGCACGACCGGTTCAGACTGTTGACCGGCGGTGCGCGTACTGCGGTGCGCCGCCAGCAGACCTTGCGCGCCTCGGTCGATTGGTCGCACGCGCTGCTGACCGAACCCGAGCGGGTTTTGTTTCGTCGGCTGGCGGCTTTCATGGGTGGCTTCGACCTCGTCGGCGCGCAAAGCGTCTGTGGCGGTGGCGATGTCGAGCATTATCAGGTGCTCGATCAACTCGCGTTGCTGGTGGACAAGTCGCTGGTAGTGGCTGACGAGAGTGGAAGCCGAACGCGCTACCGGCTCTTGGAGACGATGCGCCAATACGCGCTGGAGAAGTTGGGCGAGTCCGGCGAAGCCGACATCGTGCGCACGCGCCACCGCGATTACTACACGGCACTCGCGGCCAAGCTCGACCTCCCGGCAGGCAGTGATTATGAGCGGCGCATCGAGCAGGCCGAAACCGAGATCGACAACCTGCGTGCGGCGTTCGCATGGAGCCGGGAAAACTCCGATGTCGAGACTGGCGTTGGCGCTGGCCTCGTCGCTGCAGCCACTGTGGCAAGCGCGGGGACGCCTCCGGGAAGGGCTGACCTGGTTCGACGCCGCCCTCGCCGACCTCGACGCGCACCAGCCTGGGGTGACGCCCGCGGTGCGGGCGCGAGCGCTCGCCGACAGCGCCAGCGCTCGGCCTATGGGCGGGCGCCGCCGACAGCCTGGATCAGGCCCAGCAAGCCCTGGCGATCGCCCGCGAGATCGACGACCCGGCCCTGCTGGTCCGGGCGCTCACCGCCTGCGGCTACATCGCCGCCTACTTCGACGCAGAGGCGGCGCAGGCGTACTTGACCGAGGCGATCGGCCTGGCCCGGGATTTGGGCGACCGGTGGCGGCTCAGCCAGATCCTCGCCGCGCAAGCCGTCGCGGCATTGCGGCGTGACCCGCTCGCGATGCGCGCAGCCGCCGAAGAGGGACGCGACCTCGCCGACGCGATCGGTGACCGGTTCTACGCGCGCCGGTGCCGCTGGTACCTCGGATTCGCACAGACATTTCAGGGCGATCTGGCCGGAGCGGTAGCACAATTCGCTGCGGTGGCCGACGAGGCCGAGGCGGCTCACGATGAGATCTGGAGGGCGGATGGCCTCGTTGGCCTGGGCATCGCGCTGGCGTACCAGGGTGACACCGCGGCGGCGCGGGCGGCCGCCGAAGCGGCCATCCAGGCCACTGCCGAGCTGGTCGGGCTTAAAGCGGGCGTCGCCTACGCGGCGTTGGCCTCAGCGGCGCTGGCCGCCGGCGACGCTGCGACGGCGCAGACCGCGTCCGAGGCGGCCTGGCCGCACGTGAGCGCCCTGCCGGGGCCTGCGGCGATGCAGCGCATTACTGCTGCGCAGGCCGCGCTGGCGAGCGGGGATCTGGTCGCGGCCCGCCGCTGGGTCGACGACGCCGTGTCGACAACGACGGGCGCGGCTCTGTCGATGGCGCTGACGGCGCGCGCCCGCGTGGCGATCGCACAAGGTGAGCCAGAGCAGGCCGAGCGTGACGCCCACGACGCACTCGCGCGTGCCGCTCGAAGTCGACGCTTACCTGTCCATCCCCGACATCCTGGAATGCCTCGGCACTCTGGCCGGCGCAGGCCGGCAGCCAACGCGAAGCGGCCCGGCTGTTCGGCGCGGCATACGGCAGCCAGGGAACGCATGGGCGCGGTCCGCTTCAAGATCTACGACGCCGGCTACGAGGCCTCGGTTGCGGAGCTGCGAGACGCCATGGGCGACAACGACTTTGACTCGGCATGGGCCGAGGGAGCAGCGTTGTCCATCGAGGAGGCGATCGCCTACGCGCAGCGTGGCCGTGGTCAACGCAAACGACCCACCAGCGGATGGGCGTCACTCACGCCGGCCGAGCTGGACGTCGTGCGACTCGTCAGCGAAGGACTGAGCAATAACGACATCGCCACAAGGCTTTTCGTCTCACCGCGCACCGTGCAAACGCACCTCACCCACGTCTACACCAAGCTCAATCTGACCTCGCGCGTCCAACTTGTTCAGGAGGCGGCGCGGCACCCCTCACGCTGATCTCCGCTGGCTTGAGGTCCGCGCGCGAACGCGGGCATCGACCGGTTCGGCGGCGACGACAGTGAAGGGTGTGGCCAGGGGGAAGTCGCCCTTGAGCGATTCGATCCGGGCGGCTCGGACGATGGTGGCCAGTGCGAGAGTGGCTTCCAGCATGGCGAAGTGGTCGCCGATGCATGAGCGAGGTCCGCCGCCGAACGGCAGGTACTGCCAACGACTTCGGCCCTGCGATCGCTCCGGCAGGAACCGATCCGGGTCAAATGTCAGCGGGCGGTCCCACAGTTCCGGATCTCGGTGCATGGCGTAGAAACTGACCACCGCCATGGTGCCGGCCTCCAGCCGATAGCCGTCGACGGCCACATCCTTGTTGAGCATGCGGGGCGTTCCGGCGGCAGGCGGGCATAGTCGGAGGGCCTCGTGCAGCACCCGCACGGTGTGACCGAGCCGGGGCACGTCGTCGGGGGTCAGCGGCCGGTCGCCGAGTGCGCTGACCTCATCGAACATTCGGTCCTGGATTTCGGAGTGGCGCCCAAGCGCCCAGAGTGAGTACGCGAGTGTGGTCGACGTGGTGTCGTGGCCGGCGAGGATGAACAGCACCAGCTCGTGGCAGATCTCATCGTCCGAAAGTGGTTGGCCCGTTTGCGGATCGGCTGCGGTGATCAACCCACGCACAAGTGGCGCATCCCGGTCGGGATCTTTTCGCACCGCCGCGAGGATCTCGGCGGCGAGCTGATGCAGCGTCGTATTGCCCCTCCGTGCCCGCTGCTGGCCGGGAGTGGGCACCCATTGCGGCAGATTAAAGGGCCGGGTCCCACGATCCGCGATCCATGAAAGGGCGGGTCGCAACGCCTGCCCGATGGCATCGGCCCGGGCGTCGAGGTCCATGCCGAGCACAGACCGGCCGAGCGCCCGCAAAGTAAGGGTGCGGCATTCGGTGTCCAGATCTATCGTGGCGCCGTCGCGCCAGCCGTCGACCACGGACTGCGCGGCCGCGGCCATGTGCCCGGCGTAGCGCGGGATGCGCTGTTTGGTGAACATCGGCTGAAGGGTCCGTCGCCGCGGCACCCATTCGTGGTGCGGCAGGACCAGCAGATTGCCACCCATCAGTCGGCGCAGCTGAATCGAGGTCGTCGTTGTGCCGCGATCGGCGATCTCGTCGGTGCGGCCCAGAACGTCGCGCGCTCCCTGCGGCGATGCGATCAACACCACCGTCGGGAAAAGCCATTTGGGCCCGAGCACGATTCGGGTGACGGGGCCGCCGGCGTCGAGCAACTCCTGGTGCCCGTCGATCAGCGACCGCACGGCCCTGAGCTGGTCCCGATACGGCAGCGGATTCTTCGGCGCCAAGGGCAGTGTGGCGACATCGGTCGGTACAGGCGTTTGAAGCATGGCCGTCAACCTTTCTGGAAATTCAACTGTGTCAACGCCCAGCCCTGAGGACCTCAGTAGTGCACTACCTAAATCCGCTGGGTCCGGCGGTTGACTCGACTATCCGGCGCCACGAGGCTCAGAACGTCGGCCAAGGCGCGTAGATCTGCGCCGAGTCGGGGTCGTATATTCCGTTGGCCGCAAATCTGCGCGTTTGCGCTGATGTTTTGCGGTTCGTCGGGTCGCATGCTGGCTAGCATGAGCGAAATCGATCCATGCGCCGACACGCCCCTGATGGACTGGAGTCAGCTAGAGCGTGAGCGGGCTGTTACCGACGGGCACCGTGACGTTGCTATTGGCCGACGTCGAGGGCTCCACGCGGCTGTGGGAGAGCCAGCCCGAAGGAGATGACGGCCGCGCTGGCTCGGCTCAACAGCATCGTGTCGGACGTCATCGCCGCCCACGACGGCGTGCGCCCGGTCGAGCAGGGCGAGGGTGACAGCTTCGTGGCGGCGTTCGCCCGCGCATCGGACGCGCTGGCGGCGGCGTTGGAAATGCAACGCGCGCCGTTGGCGCCGATCCGGCTGCGGATTGGCCTGCACACCGGCGAGATCCAGCTGCGCGACGAAGGCAACTACGCCGGCCCCACCATCAACCGCACCGCGCGGCTGCGCGATCTCGGCCACGGCGGCCAGACCCTGCTCTCAGGCGCGACCGAGGCGATGGTCCTCGACGCGCTGCCTTCCGATGCGTGGCTGTCCGATCTGGGCACCCATCGCGCTGCGGGATCTGCCCCGCCCCGAGCGGGTGGTACAGCTATGCCATCCCGATGTGGTCAACGAGTTCCCGCCACTGCGGGTGTCGAAAGCTGTTATTTCTCAACATCTTCCGGCGCAGCTGACGAGTTTCGTGGGCCGCGACACGGAGCTGACCCAAGTACGCGAGCTGCTGAGCGAGAACCGGTTGGTGACGTTGACCGGTGCCGGTGGAGCGGGTAAAACCCGGCTGGCAATCGAGGTCGCGGGCCAGACTTTCCGGCGAATTCGGCGACGGGGTGTGGTGCGTGGATTTGGCGCCGATCACCGACCCCGAGTTGGTGCCAGTTGACCGTCGCCCGCGCCTTCGGGCTGCCCGACCAGCCCGGCCGTTCCACCATGGACACCCTGACCCGCTTTATCGCCGACCGGCAGATGCTGGTGGTGCTGGACAACTGCGAGCACCTGCTGGATGCCAGTGCGGCGCTGACCAATGCGCTGCTCGGCGCCGCGGCGGGGTTGACGCTGTTGGCGACCAGTCGTGAGCCGATCGGGGTGGCCGGCGAGGTGAGTTGGCGGGTGCCGTCGCTGTCGCTGGCCGACGAGGCGATCGAACTGTTCACCGATCGGGCTCGCCGCGCTCGGCCCGACTTCACCCTCAGCGCTGACAACGCCGCGACGGTGGGCGAGATTTGCGCGCGGCTCGATGGGTTGCCGCTGGCGATCGAGCTCGCCGCGGCACGGGTGCGCGCGTTGTCGCTGGCCGAAATCCTCGACAGCCTCCACGACCGGTTCCGGTTGTTGACCGGCGGCGCGCGCACCGCGGTGCGCCGCCAGCAGACATTGCGCGCCTCGGTCGACTGGTCGCACGCGCTGCTGACCGAACCCGAGCGGGTGCTTGTTCCGTCGGCTGGCCGCATTCCTGGGCGGCTTCGACTTCCACGCTGCCCAAACGGTCGCCAGCGGTGGTGACATCGAGCGCTTTCAGGTGCTGGATCTGCTCACCCTGCTGGTCGACAAATCGCTCGTGGTCGCCGACGACAGCCGGGGCCGAACCCGCTACCGGCTGCTGGAGACGGTGCGCCAGTACGCGCTGGAAAAACTCGGCGAGTCCGGCGAGGCCGACGCCGTGCGCGCCCGCCACCGCGACCACTACACGGCGATGGCCGCCGCTGCTTGACGCGCCGGCGGGCAGTGATTATGAGCAGCGTCTCGAGCAGGCCAACATCGAGATCGACAACCTGCGCGCCGCGTTCGGGTGGAGCCGGGAAAACTCCGACATCGAGCTGGCGTTGGCGCTGGCGTCCTCGCTGCAGCCGCTGTGGCAAGCGCGGGGCCGCCTCCGGGAAGGGCTGGCCTGGTTCGACGCCGCCCTCGCCGATCTCGACGCGCAGCACCCCGAGGTGGCGGCCGCGGTGCGGGCCCGGGCGCTCGCCGACAGGGCCGTGCTCGATACCTGGGCTGGGCGCCGCCGACAGTCCTGGATCAGGCCGAACAGGCCCTGGCGATCGCGCGCGAGGTCGATGACCCGGCCCTGCTGGCCCGGACATTGACCGCCTGCGGCTTCGTCGCCGGCCGGGCTATAACGCCGAGGTGGCCCGGGCATGCTTCGCCGAGGCGATCGGCCTGGCCCGTGCCGTGGACGATCGGTGGCGGCTCAGCCAGATCCTCGCCCTGCAGGCGCAGGGCGCGCACGTCGCGGGTGACCTGCTCGGGATGCGCGCGGCTGCGCGAAGAAGGACGCGACCTCGCCGACGCGATCGGCGACCGGTCCAACTCGCGTGTGTGTCGCTTTTACCTCGGGACGGCGCAGATGACGCAGCGGCGATCTGGCCGGAGCTGTCACGCAATTCGGCGAGGTGGCCGCCGAGGCCGAGGCGGCTCACGACGAGATCTGGAGGGTGATCAGCCTCGGCGGTCAGAGCCTCGCACTCGCATACCAGGGTGAGGCGGCGGCGGCCCGGGCGGCGGCCGAGGCGGCCCTTGAGGGCGGCGCGGAGCTTGGCGGAAGGTTCGCGGTATTCGGCGCACACGGCGTCTGGGATTCGCGGCCCTGGCCGCCGGGGATGGCGCGGCGGCGCACGAGGCGCGCGAGGCCGCCTACAGACATGACTGTCGTGAGTGGCGGCGACGGCGGCACTGCAGCGCATCTGGAATGCCGAGGCCGCGCTGGCAGACCAGGATCTCGCCGCCGCCCGCCGCTGGGCCGACGAGGCCGTCTCGACCACGACCGGCTGGTACTCGGCGTGGGCGCTGACGGTCGCGCGCCCGCGTGGCGATCGCGGCGGGTGAGCCGGAACAGGCCGAGCGCGACGCCCACGACGCGCTGACGTGCGCCGCCGAACTCAAGGCATACCTGCTCATTCCCGACATCCTCGAATGCCTCGCCGCTCTGGCCGGCGAGGACGACAGTCACCGCGAAGCCGCCCGCCTCTTCGCCGCGGCAGAGAGCCATCCGGCAACGCATGGGCGCAGTCCGCTTCAAGGTCTATGACGCCGACTACGAAGCCTCGGTGGCGGCGCTGCGAGACGCCTTGGGCGAGCAGCGACTTTGACGCCGCCTGGGCCGAGGGCGCGGCCTTGTCCACCGAGGAGGCGATCGCCTACGCACAGCGCGGCCGCGGCCAACGCAAACGACCCGCCAGCGGCTGGGGTTCACTTACGCCGACCGAGCGCGACGTCGTGCGTCTGGTCAGCGAAGGGCTGGCCAACAACGACATCGCCGCAAGGCTTTTCATCTCACCCCGCACCGTGCAAACCCACCTCACCCACGTCTACGCCAAGCTCGGCCTGACCTCCCGCGTGCAGCTCGCGCAGGAAGCGGCCCGCCACAACTAAAGCGTCGGTGCGTCGATCTACGCGGTTTCGCCGATGTTTTGCGGTCCGTGGTGGCCGCATGCTGGCTAGCATGAGCGAAATCGATCCACGCGCGGATGACGCCGCTGGTGGACTGGAGCGAGCTGAGCGTGAGCGGTCTGTTACCGACGGGCACCGTGACGTTGCTGTTGGCCGACGTCGAGGGCTCCACGCAGCTGTGGGAAACCCAACCCGACGAGATGACGGCCGCGTTCGCGCGGCTGGATGATGCACGATCGGATCTGATCGCCGCTCATGGTGGGATGCGGCCGGTGGAGCAAGGTGAGGGCGACAGCTTCGTCGTTGCATTCGCGCGAGCCAGTGACGCGGTGTCCTGTGCGCTGGAACTGCAGCGTGCCCCGTTGGCGCCGATCCGATTGCGCATCGGTGTGCACACCGGTGAGGTGCAGCTGCGCGATGAAGGCAATTACATCGGCCCCACCATCAACCGAACAGCGCGGCTGCGCGATCTCGGGCATGGCGGCCAGATCCTGTTGTCGGGCACGACCGAGGCATTAGTTGTCGACATGCTCCCGCCCGACGCGTGGTTGACCGATCTGGGCGCTCATGAGTTGCGCGGTGTTCCCCGCCCTGAACGGGTCGTGCAACTGTGCCATCCGGATCTGTGTAACGAATTTCCGCCGCTACGAACGCTGAAAAATGTTGCAGTACAGCGTCTTCCGGTGGCATTGACGAGTTTCGTGGGCCGCGAAGCGGAGCTGACTCAGATACGCGAGATATTAAGCGGGAACCGGTTGGTGACGTTGACCGGTGCCGGTGGAGCGGGTAAAACCCGGCTGGCCATCCAGATCGCGGCCCAGATGGCCGGCGAATTCGGCGACGGGGTCTGGTATGTGGATCTGGCGCCGATCACCGACCCTGAGCTGGTGCCAGTCACAGTGGCCCGCGCGCTCGGGCTGCCCGATCAGCCCGGCCGCTCCACCATGGACACCCTGACCCGTTTTGTCGCCGACCGGCAGATGCTGGTGGTGCTGGACAACTGCGAGCACCTGCTGGACGCCAGCGCGGCGCTGATCAATGCGCTGCTCGGGGCGGCCGCGGGATTGACGCTGTTAACCACCAGCCGTGAGCCGATCGGTGTGCCCGGCGAAGTGAGCTGGCGGGTGCCATCGCTGTCGCTGACCGATGAAGCCATCGAACTGTTCACCGACCGGGCTCGCCATGCTCGCCCCGATTTCGCCGTCACTGACGACAACGCCGCAGTCGTGGCCGAGATCTGCGCGCGCCTCGACGGGTTGCCGCTGGCGATCGAGCTCGCCGCCGCACGGGTCCGTGCCTTCTCGCTGGCCGAGATCCTCGACAGCCTGCATGACCGGTTCCGGCTGTTGACCGGCGGCGCGCGCACCGCGGTACGCCGCCAGCAGACCCTGCGCGCCTCGGTGGACTGGTCGCACGCGCTGTTGACCGAACCCGAACGGGTCTTGTTTCGCCGGCTAGCGGTGTTTCTGGGCGGATTCGACCTCGACGCCGCCCAGGCGGTCGCGGGCGGCGGCGACGTACAGCGTTATCAGGTGCTCGACCAGCTCACGCTACTGGTGGACAAGTCGCTCGTGGTGGCCGACGACAGCCGGGGCCGAACCCGTTACCGGCTGCTGGAAACCGTGCGCCAATACGCGCTGGAAAAGCTCGGCGAGTCCGGCGAGGCCGACGCCGTGCGGTCCCGGCACCGTGACCACTACACGGCGATCGCCGCCCTGTTCGACGCCCCGGCAGGCGGTGATTATGAGCAGCGCATCGAGCAGGCCGACCTCGAGATCGACAACCTGCGCGCCGCGTTCGGGTGGAGCCGGGAAAACTCCGACATCGAGCTGGCGTTGGCGCTGGCGTCGTCGCTGCAGCCGCTGTGGCTCGCGCGGGGCCGCATCCGGGAAGGGCGGGCCTGGTTCGACGCCGCCCTGGCCGACCTCGACGCCCAGCACCCCGGGGTGGCGCCCGCGGTGCGGGCGCGGGCGCTTGCCGACCGGGCCCTGCTCGCCATCCGGGTGGGCGCCGCCGACAGCCTCGATCAGGCTCAGCAGGCCCTGGCGATCGCCCGCGAACTCGATGACCCGGCCCTGCTGGCCCGGGCGCTGACCGCCTGTGGCTTCATCGCCGACCGGCTATCGACGTCGAGCTGGCCCGGGAGTACTTCGCCGAGGCGATCGGCCTGGCCCGTGTCTTGGACGATCGTTGGCGGCTCAGCCAGATCCTCACCTGCAGGCGATGGGCGGCAGCACACCGCGGGTGACCCGCGCGCGGTACGCGCGGCCGCAGAGGAAGGGCGCGACCTCGCCGACGCGATCGGTGACAGGCTCGAGCTCGCGCCAGTGCCGCTTTTGCCTCGGTTCGGCGCAGATGATGAGCGGCGATTTAGCCGGAGCCGTCGCACAGTTCGGCGAGCTGGCCGCCGAGGCCAAGGCGGGTCACGACGAGATCTCGAGGCTGACGGCCTCGTCGGTCAGAGCATGGCACTGGCATACCGGGGTGAGGCGGCTGCGGCCCGAGCCGCGGCCGAGGCGGCCATCGAGGCCGCGCCGAGGTTAGCGGGCGGTACGCGGCCGTCGGCTACTCGGCGTGGGCTGTCGCGGCCCTGGCCGCCGGGGATGTTCCGAGCGGCGCTGGACGCGCGAGCGGCGTGGCAGCCTTTAAATGCTCTGCCCCGCGTAGCGGGGCGTACGTCTGCGGTTCAGAGCCGAAGCCGCGCTGGCGGGCGGGGATCTCGACGTGCCCGCCGCTGGGCCGACGAAGCCGTGTCGACAACGACCGGCATGTTCCTGTCGGACGCACTGACGGCGCGCGCCCGGGTGGCGATCGCGCAGGGTGAGCCAGAGCAGGCCGAGCGCGACGCCCAGGACGCGCTCGCACGTGCCGCCGAAGCTCAGGCGTACCTGCTCATCCCGGACATCCTGGAATGCCTCGGCGCTCTGGCCGGCGAGGCCGGCAGTCACCGCGAAGCTGCCCGCCTCTTCGGCGCGGCACACGCCATCCGGCAGCGCACGGGCGCGGTCCGCTTCAAGATCTACGACGCCGACTACCACGCATCGATGGCGGCGCTGCGAGACGCCATGGGTGAGAGGGACTTTGACTCCGCATGGGCCGAGGGCGCAGGCCTGTCCACCGAGGATGCGATCGCCTACGCGCAGCGGGGCCGCGGTCAACGCAAACGGCCCGGCCAGCGGCTGGGGCTCACTCACGCCAACCGAGCGCGACGTCGTGCGACTGGTCAGCGAAGGGCTCGCCAACAAAGACATCGCCGCAAGGCTTTTCATCTCACCCCGCACCGTGCAGACGCACCTCACCCACGTCTACACCAAGCTCGGCCTGGCCTCCCGCGTGCAACTCGCCCAGGAAGCGGCCCGGCGCGGCTGATCAACCCGCTTCCTCATCGAGTTCGCGGCGATCGAAGCTGTCGTGGATCACCCGCCAGGACGCAAATCCATCGCCTGCGACGTGCAGCACGATCTGCGGGTCGCAGCCGCATTCCTCAACGCGATGTGGCTGCAGGTCGTCGACCGGGACGACATGTATTTCACGGGGTCCGATCCAGCCGGCCCACCAGCGGTCACCGGGACGGACGCAGCCCGTCTCGGCGCACTGGATGGGATCGATGATCACGCCGACCGCGGCCAGTCGACGATGAATTCGTCCATCACCGCGTGCCATTGCATGGCCCGGGTATCGTCGCCGGCGGCGCGGGCCTGGTTGAGGTGATCGCGCACGAAAACAAGGCAGCGGCCAATCCGCGTGGTGTCTGCGATCGTTGCCATATCTGACCTCCCTCGACACGGGAATGAAAGACCGGTAGGCGTCGTTGGCGCTCGGCTGACACTCGCATCGTCGCATGGAAAGCGTCGACTTCGCGCGCCGACACACGCTGCGCGGCCGAGTAGCGAGCTGTCCGCTAGCCGATGTGCAGCGGGTCTATCTGCACCCGGACCGGCTCGTGAGTTTGCCGGGCGCTGATTACA
>CAVWEO010000051.1:0-5070 GCA_963753995.1 uncultured Actinomycetota bacterium
AGCCAGGCGCATGCTCGCGTTGAACCTATCCGCGGCGGCCGGGGTGGGTGCGACGTTGTCGAACTCGCCTGCGCGCCAACGCTGGATCCAGCCCAGGATGTGCCCGGCCTGCGCCTCGGCGATCGCGGTCAGCGAATAGTTGCCGACCGGGCTGTGCGGACCCATCAGCATGAAGAAGTTCGGGAATCCCGGCAACGCCACGCCCAGATATGCCCTGGGCCCGTCTTCCCACAACTGTTGGATGGTCAGGCCGTCTCGGCCCACCAACGACATCGGCCGCATGAAGGCGTGAGCGTCGAAGCCAGTGGCCAGCACGATGGCATCCAGCTCGTGCAAAGTCCCGTCGGCGGTGACGATTCCGCGCTGTTCGACGTGGTCGATCGCGGAGTCGACCAGACGTACGTTGTCGCGCTGCATGGCCCGGTAGAAGCCCGCGGAAACGACCAGCCGTCGGCACATCGGCTGATAGTCCGGCGTGAGGCGGCGGCGCAGATCGGAATCGCGGACGGACCGAAGGTTGGCCCGGCACAGGCTGCTCATGAAGCGACGGCGCCAACCCGGCCGCACCAGCGCGCCGGCCAACCATTCAAACACGAGGTGGTAGACGTAATACGCCATCGAACTCAGCATCGGCACCCGGCGGTGCATCGGTCCCGACCAGCGGCGGTAGCGGGGGTTGGGCAGCGGCAGAATCCATTGCGCGCTGCGCTGAAACAGGTCGAGACGGCCCACGGAATCGGCGAGCCCGCAGACGATCTGCACGCCCGTGGATCCGGTTCCGACGACGGCGACCCGTTTACCGCTGAGGCCGACCTCGTGGTTCCAGCGCGCGGAATGCATGACGGGACCGCCGAATTCAGCCAGACCGTTGATCGACGGTGTACGTGGCTCACGCAGGATGCCGGTCGCCGCGATCAGGAAGTCGTGCGACATCTCCTGTCCGGCATCGGTGGTGAGGTGCCAGCGGCCTCCGGCGAACCGAGCGTCGACGATCTCGACGCCGAATCGGATGACGTCGTTCAGCCCGTAGCGACCGGTCAGGTCGCGGAAATACTCGTGTATCTCAGGGCCCGGCGAGAACAACTTGGTCCAGCCCGGGTTCATCGCAAAGGTGAACTGGTAGAAGCGTGACGGCACGTCGCAGGACAACCCGGGATAGGTGTTGTCGCGCCAGGTTCCGCCCACGTCGCGAGATTTCTCGTAGATCGTGACGTCGGTGATGCCGGCTTGCCGCAACACGATGGCCTGGCACAGTCCGGACATGCCGGCGCCGATGATGCCCACTGACGGTTGTCGTTGCTGCATCAGCGCACTCCCTCGTGGTCGGCGGCGCGGACCGCCCGGCGGATGCTCGGCAACAACGCCAAGAGTCGGTCCGCGAGGAACAGCAACGGCCGTAGGTCGAGCATCGGCGCGACCCACCAGGGCGCGTACACCCGTCGCGCACGGCGCGCGATTCCCGCGGTGATGGCCGAGGCAGCCGCCGCGACCGGGGCGAGTTTGCCCAGCGGCCCGGGTAATACGACGGCCAGTCCGGACCGGGTCAGCATCTGGTCGGCCAGTCCGGTGTCGATCAACCCGAAATACGCGATGCCGATCCCGATTCCGTCGGCGGCGACCTCGATGCGCGCCGCGCGCACCAGTGACTCGACGCCCGCCTTCGACGCCACGTATCCGCTCACCAGCGGTCCCGGAATCACCGCGCCGATCGAGGCCACCACCATCGCGTATCCACCGCTGAGCTTGAGATGTGGCAGCGCGGCGTGAAGTGTGTGGAATGCACCGACCAGGTTGACGTCGATGACCTGGCGCCAGTCGGCCGGATCGACCACCGCGACAGAGGATCCCGGTCCGGCGATGCCGGCGTTGGCGACCACGACGTCGATCGTCCCGAAATGCTGCACAACGGCCGCGCACGCGGCCTGTACGGAGTCCGCCGATGTGACGTCGGCCTCGAATGCCACTGCAGTAGAACCGAGTTCATTCGCCAGCATTTGTGCGCCGGGCAGGTCGTGATCGAGCAGCGCAACCCGCGCGCCCGCGCCGACAAGGTCGCGGGCCACCTGCGCGCCGATCCCGTGCGCGCCACCGGTGATCACCACGACTTTGTGGCTCAGATTGCGACTCACCCTCATGACACTATGACCGCCGCGAGCGAAAGCGAATGAGGAAAGCGGACACCGATTTGACACCTTCAGACACGGCGCTGACGCTCTCTTCCGCCTACTTGCCGGCGAGTTGCCTTCGCAGGACCTTGCCGGTCTCGTTGCGCGGCAACTGCTCTACGAAAACCACGTCGCGCGGGATCTTGTGCCGGGCCAGATGTGTGCGTACGTGCGACTTGACGGCGTCGGCATCCAATCCGGATTCGGGCCGACTGACCACATAGGCGGCCAGCCGTTTACCGAATTCGGCGTCGTCGACCCCCACCACCGACGCCTCAACGATGTCGGGATGGTCGGCAAGCAGATTCTCGACCTCCAGCGGGAAAACGTTCTCTCCGCCGGACACGATCATGTCGTCGTCGCGGCCGTCGATGAACCACAGGCCGGTGTCGTCGAAGTGCCCGGTGTCCCCGCTGGACAGCAGCCCGTCGACGATCTCCTTGTTACCGCCGTCGGTGTAGCCCGAGAAACTCAGACCACTGGACACGAACACCGTTCCGACCTTGCCGGCTTCGGTGACCCTGCGGCGATTCTCGTCGTAGATGGCCACCGTGCAACCGACCGGCGGGCGACCGACTGTGCCTGGCGCACGGTGCAATTCGTCCGGCGTGGCGACGGCGGCGACGGCCACTTCGGTAGACCCGTAGAGGTTGTACAGGACGGGACCGAACGCATCATGGGTACGACGACACAGGTCGGGTGACAGTGAAGAGCCCGCAGCGAAAAGCACGGTCAGTGACGAGGTGTCGTACTTCGCCAGCACCTCGGGACCCAGGTCGAGGATGCGCTGCAGCATCGTGGGTACCAGCACCACCGCACCGACTCGATAGTCGGCGATCGCCTTCAGCGTCGCCTCTGGGTCGAAGCGCCGCGTCATCACGACGCGGTTGCCCAGAGCCAGACCCAGCGCGCAGGTGGCCAACCCTGTCGCGTGGAACAGCGGCGCCGCAATGTAGTAGGCGGCGTCGCGCGGCCAGGGAATCCGATCGAGTAGCTGGGCGGACTGCGACGGGTCAATTCTGTTGCGCGGCACACCTTTCGGAGTACCGGTGGTTCCGCTGGTCAGTAATGCCATTCCGCCCGGCTGTCGCGGGGCGGGCAGCGGCGACGTCGATTGATTGTCGGTCAGCTCGTGCTGCCGACTGCTGGTGAAGCGCAGGGTCTTCGGCGGCAGCGTGGTGAGGAGGTCCTCGAACTCATCGTCGACCAGAATGCAGCTGACGTTTTCCCGCGCGGACACATCCGCCAGTTGCGGGCCGGCGAAGCCGGTGTTCATCAGCACCGTCCGGACCCCGATTTTGTTCGCCGCGCTGAGGGTCACCATGACATCGCGGCTGTTGCGATGAAGTGCCGCGATAACCGCGCCGGCCCGAATTCCTTTGACCACCAGGCCGCGTGCCAACGCGTTGGACATCTCGTCGAGTTCGCGAAAACTGACCGTGCCGCGGTCATCGGTGATGGCGGGTGCGTCCCCGTGCAGGGCTGCGGCGTGGCTGAGCAGTCCGCCGAACGCGCCATGGCGGCGGATGGCCAGGAAAGCCCGCACCGCCTCGTCAGGTCGACGTAGGTCGACCAGGCCGCGGTGCTGCAGCACTCGGGCCGCGGCCAGTCGGTCGCGGACGCGGGCCAGACCAGAGCGGCTCACGCGGTGTTGGCCTCGGCGATCGATGCACGCAGAAAGCGCCCGGCGACCTGCAAGCTGGTGAGTCCTCCGTCGCGCGGCCACAGCCAATAGCCGTGCATCAGACCCGGCCACAACTGCTCGTCGCAGCGACCGCCCAATTCCAGCACCTGCTTGGCGAAGGCCTCCGCATCGGCGCGCATGACTTCCCTTGATCCGAAGTGTATTTGGATCGGCGGCAAATCGGACAGGTCGGCATTCAACAGATTCAGCCGGGGATCCTGATCGTCGTGATTTCCGACATACAACGCGACGGCACGTTTGGCCGTGCGCGGATCAAGAGGCTGGCTGCGGACCCGCGGGTCGGCGATGGAGGCGCGGTATGACGGATCGATCAGCGGGCCGAACAGCGCGAGCGCCGCCGGTGCCGGCAGACCTTCGCGGCGCAGTCGCACGGCGAGCGCGACCGCGAGGTGCCCACCGGCCGAGTCGCCGGCGACGACGATCTTCGCCGGATCGTGCCCCTGCGCCAGCAGCCAACGGTAGGCGGCGAAAGCATCGTCTTCGGCTGCAGGGAAAGGATGTTCCGGCGCGAGCCGGTAGTCCACGGTGAAGGTTGGCATGCCGGAATATTCAGACAGATGCGAGGCGAACCCGCGGTGGGTACGAGACGAGCAGATCAAGTAGCCGCTGCCGTGCAAGACCAAGACCACCCGCCGCTGCCACGTCGTCCGCTTCCGGGCCCACACCCACTCCCCCCGCACCGGTGTGGAAACCTCCTTGACCCGGACGCCAGCCACCACCGGGGCGGTGCGGGCGATCAGGAAGTCGGCGGCCGGGCGCAGCCCGGTGAACAACCATTGTTGCGACACCAACACATTGAGCATGATGTTGAAGGTCAGCCGCGACACGGGAACGTAGGTCAATCGCTCGACCATGGTCATCGTTCTGCGCCGCAGCACCTTTGCTGTCGAACTGGCCTTCATCCGGCGAGCAGCCCTTTGGCGATGTGTGTCACCTGCACCTCGTTGCTGCCGGCATAGATCATCAGCGACTTCGCGTCACGGGCCAACTGTTCGACGCGGTACTCGGCCATGTAGCCGTTACCGCCGAACAGTTGAACGGCCTCCATGGCCACGTCGGTGGCGGCCTCCGAGGAGTACAGCTTGATGGCTGACGCCTCGGCCAGCGACGGCATCTTGCCGGCTTGGATTTTTTCCAGGGTCTGGAACACCATGTTCTGCACGTTAATCCGCGCGACTTCCATCTTGGCCAGCTTGAGCT
>CAVWEO010000052.1:0-42268 GCA_963753995.1 uncultured Actinomycetota bacterium
TTCGAATAGCTCCACCCGACGCCACGACGGATAAAACCCGCCAGTTGCGGGTCGGCGTTCCCTAGCGTGTGTCCATGACAACAACCGAGACAGTTCAACCTGCATCGATGCCCCTCGCCCGCATAGTGTTGTGCGCCGTGTACGCGCTTATTGCGCTCCTGGCGCTTGTCGCGACATGGAGCCAGACCGTCGCGTACACACACAGCGGCGCCTCCTTCTTCGGCACCTTCTGGCGAGACACCAAGATCAATGCCGCCTCGCGCAACATCACCGCCGACGCGCTGATGCTCAGCATGTCCGTCGTCATCCTCATGGTCGTCGAAGCCAGGAAGTACGGAGTGCGATTCGTCTGGCTCTACATCGTCGGCGGAGTCTTTGTCGCTATCAGCGTGACAGTTCCGCTGTTCCTCATCGCTCGCGAGATTCGGATCGGCGCCGCAGAGCCTCCGCGCCTTCGCCCGTTCGATGTGTTCCTATTGGCCGTGTCGGGCGCTGGAGCTCTAGCCCTGACCACTTGGGTTGACATGGGCTGAACTGACCCTCAAAGGTCTTTCGCCTACGGCGTTGAATGGGATCGTGGTGGCCCTTGCCAGTTAGCGTAAATTCTGAATTATGCTGAACTGAAAAGGCTTTGGTGTAACCCTCAGAGAATCTCAGCCAATGAGAGACCGAACAGTACTGGGCGTCTGCCCAACTGCCTTGCCACACAACCGACTCCAGTTGTTTACATGAATTAATCCTGTCGCCACCTCTGACCAGCGGTCACCGCCGATACTCAAATGCAATCCAGATGATGAACGGCGGTGATAGCTCGTGGAGCAACTCAACACGCTCGATGCAGGCTTCCTCATGGCCGAGGATTCAGACCGCAACGTCAGCTTGGCAATCGGCGGCATCGCCATCGTCGATGGCGCTGCGCCCAAATACGACACGTTCAAAACCGTTCTGGCCGAGCGCATTGGATCTGTTCCCCGATGCACGCAGATGCTGCGCACTCAGCCCTTCGATGTCGGTGCACCGCAGTGGGTCGACGACCCGGCATTCGACATCAACCGTCATGTGCGGCGGATTGCGGTACCAGGGCCAGGTGATGACACTGAACTGTTCCAGGTTGTCGCCGACGTGCTGGAGCGCCGCCTGCACCGCGACCGCCCGCTGTGGGAGTGCTGGGTCATCGAGGGTCTGAAGGGCAACCGGTGGGCGATCCTGATGAAGGTCCATCACTGCATGGCCGACGGGGTCTCGGCACTTCGCATCCTGGCCCGCCTGTGCGACGAAGTCGACGGCGATGTGTTCGCACGGCCTGTCACCCGGCGGACAGGGCGACGCCCACACCTGACGCCGGTGCCCGAGCACACACCGCGTGCCAACCCGCTGACAGACCTCTGGCGGACCGCCGCCGGAATCACCAACGCAGTGACCCGAACGGTCGGCGGCGCGACCGAGATCGCCACCGGTCTGATGCGCCCGAGTGAGGGATCGTCGCTGGTCGGACCGGTGACGTCGATACGCCGCTATCGTTCCGTCCGAGTCCCACTCGCCGATGTCGAGCGGGTTTGCAGCAAGTTCGACGTCACCATCAACGACGTTGCGCTGGCCGCGATCACCGAAGGCTATCGATCCGTTCTGCTGCACCGCGGCGAAAAACCCCGGCCCGATTCGCTGCGCACGCTGGTGCCGGTATCGGTGCGCACCGCCGACTCCGCGGACAAGCCGGGTAACCGAATCTCGATCATGCTGCCTTACCTCCCGGTCGACGAAGATGACCCGATTCAGCAGTTGCGCACTGTGCACAGCCGGATGACCCGGACCAAGCAAGGCGGGCAGCGCCAAGCCGGCAATATGGCGGTCTCGATGACGGGCTACGTCCCGTTCCTGTTGTCCTCGTGGCTGATTCGACTGCTCACTCGTCTGCCGCAACGCGGCATCGCCACACTGGCAACCAATGTCCCGGGTCCACACCGCCGGCTGGAGATGATGGGTCACACCGTCAGTCGGCTGTTGCCCATCCCGCCGATCGCCATGCAGCTGCGCACCGGTGTCGCGGTGACGAGCTATGCCGACGACCTGGTGTTCGGGATCACCGCCGACTACGACGCGGGAGCCGACATCGGTACGCTGGCCGACGGTATCAAGATCGGCGTGGCACGCCTGGACATGCTCAGCCAGGACTCGATCCTGCTGTTCGACAGGAAATCGGTCTGACCCTCACCGGCTAACCTGGCTACCGGCGCCGCGACGGCGGGCCGGGAAGGCAGGACGGCGAATGTCGGTCATCATCGACCCGCGCCGCTTGGACGCCGTGCTCTTCGACCTCGGCGGCGGACCCGGCACCGCGTTCGCGGCGCGACTACGGGAGGCCGGCGTGCGCCTGGACCGATCCGATGCCGCCAGGTTGATCGAAAGGGCCGACGCGCTAGCGGTGCGGCCCGGCCGTTGCGCCGTCGTCACCTCGACCGAACAGGGTGTGACGGATGCGCGAGCCGGCGGGTTCGCCTTGGTAATCGCGGTCGATCCGGCCGGGACGCAGCACAATCCCGGCGCCGACGCCGTGGTCACAGACGTGACCGACATCGACGTCCGCACCGGAGACCGCAGGATGTCCGAGCTGCCCGACGGCTTACAGGTTCTGGATCTTCTGACCGATCGACCGCTCGCGGTGTTCTTCGATTTCGACGGAACCCTGTCCGAGATCGTCAACGACCCCGACTCCGCGCGGCTGGCCGACGGCGCAGCCGACGCGCTGACCTCGCTGAGCGCCCGATGCCCCGTGGCGATCCTGAGTGGCCGAGACCTGGTCGACGTGCGGCAGCGGGTCGGCCTGCCCGGACTCTGGTACGCGGGCAGTCATGGGTTCGAGCTGACCGGACCCGACGGCGAGCACCACCAGAACGCCGGGGCCGCAGAGAGCATCCCGGTGTTGGCCGAGGCGGCAGCCGCGCTGGCCGACCAGATCGGCGACATTCCGGGTGTCGCCGTGGAGCACAAGCGGTTCGGCGTGGCCGTGCACTACCGCAATGCCGCGCGTGACCGCGTCGGCGAGGTGGCCGCGGCGGTGCGAAGCGCCGGGCAGCGGACCGCCCTGCGCGTGACGACCGGTCGTGAAGTCATCGAACTACGTCCAGATGTCGACTGGGACAAGGGAAAAACATTGCGCTGGGTGCTCGACTACATCCGCGACGACGACGGGTCGAGCTCGTTGCTGCCGGTCTACCTCGGCGACGACATCACCGACGAGGACGCTTTCGACGCGGTGGCCGACGACGGCATCGCGATCCTGGTGCGCCACAGCGACGACGGTGATCGCGCCACCGCCGCCCGTTACGCGCTGGACGACCCGCAAGGGGTCCGCGAGTTCACCGAGCGGCTCGCGCACCGGCTCGCGGACTGATCACAGGACCGCTTGCGACTGAATGGTTTTGGCAGCCAGCTTGCCGGCTTCGCCGCGGATCTCCGTCTCGACGACGATGACGCGCCTGCCGACGTGCAACGGTCGACTGTGCGCCTTGACCGTGCCGGAGCGGGTCGCGGAAAAGAAATTGGTTTTGGATTCGATGGTCGTGGTGCCACCAGCACCCTGCGGAAGATTCAGGAACGCGCACACGGCGCCGGACGTATCCGCCAGCGCCATGACGATTCCGCCGTGCAGCACGTCGCCGCCCGTCGTCAGGCTGGGCGCCCAATCCAGGCTCAGCACAACCTCTTCGGGGCGAGCCGCGTCCGCAGTGATGCCCAGGGTTACGGCCAACGGAACCAGGCCGTGGATCATCTCCGTCGCGGCGGTGTCGGTCATCGGCTCACTTTCCCCATGCGCGCAGGGCCGCTGCGGTGTCCGCGTCGGCGGGATAAAACGACTCGATGGCCACCTCGGCGACCGTGACATCCAGCGGAGCGCCCACCACCGCGGTCATGGAAAAGAACGCCAACTCTTCTCCGCTGTGCCGCAACCGAAGTGGCACAGCGACATCGGTGGGCTCGGGACGCTCGGCCTCGCCGCCCGGGTAACCCGACAGTTCGGACAGCAACTCGGTCAGCCGCTGGTCGCGCGTTGCCCGGACTTGACGATGCAGCCGCTCGAGGACGTGCGCTCGCCACTCCGGCAGATTGACGATCCGGGACGCCATGCCATCCGGGTGCAGCGAGATGCGTAGCGCGTTGATCGGCGGCGTCAGCAGTGCCGGGTCGCATCCCTCGACGAGCACCGCGACGGCCGCGTTGCCGTCGAGCATGTCCCACCATCGGTTGATCACCAGCGCCGGGTACGGCTCGTGGCCGGTGAGAATCTGCCGCAACGCGGCTCGTAGCCTGCTCAACTCCGGCTCGTCGAGCGAATGTTCCGGATAGGCAGGCGCGTATCCGCCGGCCAGCAGCAGCGCGTTGCGCTCGCGAAGAGGCACGTCGAGTTGTTCGCTGAGCCGCAGAATCATTCCCGGGGTCGGCTGCGAGCGTCCGGTCTCCACGAAGCTCAGATGCCGAGCCGAGATCTCGGCCTGGATCGACAAGTCAAGCTGACTGATCCGGCGCCGCTCACGCCACTCGCGCAACAGCTGACCGACTGCCGGCGTTGCCCGTGCGCTTCGGGTCAGGGTCGTCATCGCCCGATGCTAGCCGCGGCCGGTCAGCACCACGATTACCTGTCAGGTAAGGATGTCAGTCGTCCTTGTCGTCGGATTTCTTGTCATCCGACTTCTTGTCGTCGGATTTCTTGTCATCCGACTTCTTGTCGTCGCCAGTCTCCAGCTCGAGTGTCGCCCAGTGACTCGGGGAGACGAACACGGTCCAGTCCCCCTCGTCGCGGCCCAGCTTCACGACCCCGTTGTCGACTTCCCACTTGGTGCTGTCGTCGTAGTCCGTCGATTGTCCGTCGCTGTAGGTGAGTTTGAATGCCATGCCCGGGACTGCCACGTTGGTGGCCCAGCTAAACCTCGGTGTACTCCACCGCGCCGTCCTCGAGCACCAGTCGCGCATTGCTGCCGTCGGCCGCGGCCGCCTCGGTGCGGAAGACCCCTTTACCGGGCTCGGTGCGCCAGATCGACGTGGTCAGCGTTTCGCCGGGGAACACCGGCTTGGTGAAGCGGGCGTCGATGGCCGTGATCGCGTTGGCGTCGCCGTTGCCCAGTTCGGCGATCAGCGCGCGACCGGAGAATCCGTAGGTGCACAGGCCGTGCATGATCGGTTCTGGGAAGCCGGCCAGTTCCCTGGCGAACCACGGATCGCTGTGCAGCGGATTACGGTCGCCGGAAAGCCGGTAGATCAGCGGCTGGTCCTTACGGGTGGGCAGCGCGACCCGGGCGTCGGGTTCGCGGTCGGGTATCTCCGGCGCGACCGGGCGCTCGCCCGGCTGCCCCCCGAAACCGCCCTCGCCGCGGATCACCAGCGTGGTCAGCGTTTCGACGAGCAGCGTGCCGGTGTCGGGATCACTGCCGCGGCCGCGCAACATGATGATCGCGTTCTTGCCCTCGCCCTTGTCCTGGATATCTGCCACCTCGGTGACCACCGACAGCTTGCCCGCCGGCGGCAGCGGCGCGTGCAGCCGAATGCCTTGCGAACCGTGCAGCAGCATCGCCCAGTTGAACGATCCGACCTTCGCGGCCGCGCCGAACGCCGGACAGCAGATCACCGCGTAGGTCGGCAGCACCTGCTGGTCGATGTCGTGACTGTTCTCGGTGGTGAACTTCAGATCGTCGCGGCCGGCGCCGACACCGAGCGCGTAGAGCAACGTGTCGCGGTCGGTCCACTCGAACAGCACTGGTTCGGTGTCAGCGCCCACGGCATTCGGGTCGATCGCCATTCGGGTCTCCTCGTCGGTAGGCGCTACGCGCATCTTCTTCGTCCCGCCATTCCACCACTCGGCCGCCGCTGTGATTTGTTGACCCAACCCTGGCAAACGCGCCACGCCGGAGGCCTCGGCAAGGCAGGCTGTCGCCATGCGCAATCGCACCCGCACCGTCATCTGGAAGGCCGTTGCCGTACTCGCCGCGGTCATCACCGTCGGCGCCTGCTCGGGATCACCGCAGGTGCGCAGCATTACCCTGACCTTCATCCGGCATGCCGAGTCGCTGAGCAACGCCGAGCACGTCATCAACACCGACATCCCCGGCCCGAGCCTCACCGAGGAGGGCCAGGGCCAGGCCGAACAGCTCGCTCATCAGCTGTCGCGCAACAACTTCGACGGCATCTACGCCTCCGACATGGTCCGCACCCAACAGACCGCCGAGCCGCTGGCCCATGCGCTGGGCAAGCACGTCGAGATTCTGCCCGGTCTGCGCGAAATCGATGCCGGCCGATACAACAACTCGCCGACCAAGCGCTCCGACCTGACTTATCTGGTCGCGCCGTCGCTGTGGCTGAACGGCGACGTCCAGGACGCCGTTCCCGGCTCGATCAGCGGTCAACAATTCAACGATCAGTTCACCGCGGCAGTGCAGAAGATCTACGACAGCGGCAACAGCAAGCCAGTGGCGTTTTCGCACGCCGAGTCAATCATGTACTGGACGTTGATGAACGTGAAGAACCCCAAGGACAGCCTGGCGACCAGCCACCCGCTGCCCAACCTCGGCCGCGTGGTGATCACCGGCAGCCCGGTAGCGGGTTGGACGTTGCTCGACTGGGACGGGATCCGGGACTTCAGCTACTGACGTCGCACGCTGACAGTACGGTACTGGACAGTACTGCCCCGTTGGCTCTAGGGTTAGGCGCTGTGACGCAGACTGCCGGTCCCAGCGCGGGGTGCTCGCCCTGGTCGCCGCGGGAGACCGAGCTGCTCGACGTCACGCTGCAGCTGCTGCAGGAGCACGGCTATGAACGGTTGACCATCGACGCCGTGGCGGCCATGGCGCGCGCCAGCAAGGCAACCGTGTACCGACGCTGGCCGTCGAAAGCGGAACTGGTACTGGCCGCCTTCATCGAGGGCGTCCGCCAGGTCGCGGTGCACCCCAAGACCGGCACACTGCGTGGCGATCTCCTGCAGTTGGGTGAATCGTGCCGGGTGCAGGCATCCGCCCAGGCCGGCACCATCCGCGCAGTGCTCGTCGAGACGTCGCGGCACCCCGCCCTCAACGAGGCGCTGCAAAATGAGTTTCTCGATCAACGAAAAGCCCTGATTCACGAAATACTCAAGGACGCGGCCGATCGCGGCGAGATCGATGCCACTGTGATCAGCGACGAACTCTGGGATGTGTTACCCGGTTACCTGATCTTCCGAATTGTCATGCCGAGCCGACCCCCGACCCAGGCGACCGTGCAGGCACTCGTCGACGAGGTCATCATTCCGAGCCTCACCCGCCCAGTTTCACCAAAGGCGAACGGATGAGCCGTATTTCACGTCTGGTCAGGCGGCGCTGGATGGTGATGGTCGCGATCGTGGTGGTAGCCCTCGCGGGGTTCGCCGTCTACCGACTGCATGACGCATTCGGCTCGGCCAAAAATGCCGCGCTCGGCGGCGGCGCCTCCAACGAGATCGTTCCGTTCAACCCCAAGGAAGTCGTCTACGAAGTCTTCGGTGCTCCCGGAGCCACCGCGACCATCAACTACCAGGACGTCCATGCCGCGCCGCAACGGGTCGACAACGCCCCGCTGCCATGGTCGTACACGATCACCACCACCGATCCCGCAGTCATCGCCAACGTCGTCGCTCAGGGCAACGGCAACACGTTGGGGTGCCGCATCACCGTCAACGGCGTCGTCAAAGACGAGAGGACCGTGAACGAATTGAGCGCGTACACCTTCTGCCTGGACAAGTCCGGATGAGTAATCACAGCGTCCGCCGCCCGCGCGTCCCGCGCGCCATCCATCGCATTGCGGTACCGATCCTGCTGTTCTGGGTGGCCTTGGCTGCTCTCCCGAATATCCTTGTGCCGCAACTGGAAGAGGTGGGCCGACTGCACAACGTCGGCCTCAGCTCCCCGGAGGCGCCGTCGTATCAGGCGTTCAAACACATCGGAAAAGTGTTCCACGAGTTCGACACCGACAGTTCGGCGATGATCGTGCTCGAGGGCGACAAGCCGCTCGGCACCGACGCGCACAAGTACTACGACGCGCTGATCCACAAGTTGGAGCAGGACAAGAAGCACGTTCAGCACATCCAGGATTTCTGGGGTGACACCCTGACCGCGGCGGGTTCGCAGAGCACCGACGGCAAGGCCGCCTACGTGCAGCTCTTTCTCGCCGGGGCCCAGGGCGAGGCATTGGCCAACGAGTCCGTCGACGCCATCCGCACGACCGTCGACCAGACGAAGCCACCGCCGGGCGTCAAGGCGTATCTGACCGGGGCGGCCCCGCTGATCGCGGACCAATTCACCGAGGGCAGCAAGGGTTCCAACAAAGTCACCGCGCTGACCGTCGCGGTGATCGCGGTGATGTTGTTCTTCGTGTACCGGTCGTTCGCCACCACGGCCCTGGTCCTGGCAACGGTTCTCATCGAGATGGCGGCGGCGCGCGGATTCGTCGCCTTCCTCGGAAGTGTGGGAATCCTGGGCCTGTCCACCTATGCGACCAATCTGCTGACGCTGTTGGTCATCGCGGCGGGCACCGACTACGCGATATTTTTCGTCGGCCGCTATCAAGAGGCCCGCTCGGCCGGCGAAGAACGAGAAGACGCGTACTACAGCATGTACAGCGGCACCGCTCACGTCGTGCTGGGCTCGGGCCTGACGGTAGCCAGCGCGGTGGCGTGCCTCGCCTTCACCCGGCTGCCCTATTTCCAGAGTTTGGGCATACCCGCTGCGATCGGCATCCTCGTCGCCCTGGCGGCCTCGCTCACCCTGGGTCCGGCCGTGCTGGTGGTCGCCGGCCATTTCGGTCTTTTCGACCCCAAGCGGGTGCTGCAAACTCGCGGCTGGCGCCGAATCGGCACCGCGATCGTCCGGTGGCCCGGGCCAATCCTGGTGGTGTCCATCGCCATTGCCCTGATCGGCCTGTTGGCCTTGCCCGGCTACAAGACCAGCTACGACACCCGGCCCTACATCCCGGGTACGGCCGCGGCCAACGTGGGATACACCGCCGCGGAACGGCACTTCCCGCGTTCGCGGCTGGAACCCGAGCTGCTGATGATCGAGGCGGACCACGACTTGCGCAATCCCGCCGACATGCTCGTGCTGGACAAGGTGGCCAAAGGCATCTTCCACATTCCCGGGATCGCCCAGGTGCAGACCATCACCAGGCCGCTGGGCACACCGCTGGACCACAGCTCGATCGCCTTCCAGATCAGCCAGCAGAGCGTCGGGCAGGTACAGAACCTCAAGTACCAATCGGACCGCGCGCACGATTTGCTACGACAGTCCCAAGAACTCGACAAAACCATCGGCATCCTGCAGCAGCAATATGCCCTGCAACAACAACTCGCCGGCGCCACGCACGAAGAGACTCAGAAGTTCCACGAGACGTTGGCGATCATCTCCGAAGTACGGGACAAGCTGGCGAATTTCGACGACTTCTTCCGGCCGCTGCACAGCTACTTCTACTGGGAAAAGCATTGCTACGACATCCCCGCGTGCTTCGCGCTGCGCAACACCTTTGAGGCGATCGACAGCATCGACCAGCTCAGCGAGAAATTCGAAGACCTGGTGGTCAGCCTGGACAAGCTGGACACGATTCAGCCACAGCTGGTCGGGCTGATACCTCCGCAGATCGCCAGCCAGGAAGTCAATCGCGAGCTGACGCTGAAGAACTTCGCCACCAACCTCGGGATCAACAAGCAGTCCGAGGTCGCCAACGACAACCCGGCCGCGCTGGGTCAGGCCTTCGACAAATCCAAGAACGACGACCTGTTCTACCTGCCGCCCGAAGTTTTCGACAATCCGGACTTCAAACGCGGACTCAAACTGTTCTTGTCGCCCGACGGCAAGGCGGCTCGGATGATCATCACCCACGAAGGCGACCCGGCCGAGCCCGCCGCCATCTCCCGCGTCGAGCCGATCAAGCTCGCGGCGCGCGAAGCCGTCAAGGGCACTCCCCTGGCGGGCTCCAGGTTCTATGTCGGCGGTACCGCCTCGACCTATAAGGACATCGAGGACATGGCGAGTTACGACATCTTGATCGTCGCCGTCGCCTCGCTGAGCCTGATCCTGCTGATCATGATGCTGATCACCCGGAGCCTGGTGGCCGCGATCGTCATTGTCGGCACGGTGGCGTTGTCGCTGGGCGCGTCGTTCGGCCTGTCGGTGCTGCTGTGGCAGTACCTGCTGGGTATCGAATTGTATTGGGTGGTACTACCTTTGGCGGTCATCCTGCTACTGGCAGTCGGATCGGACTACAACCTGTTGCTGATCTCCCGGTTCGAGGAAGAGATTCCCGCGGGGCTGAAGACCGGCATCATCCGCGCGATGGCCGGCTCCGGCTCGGTGGTGACCGCCGCGGGCCTGGTGTTCGCGGTCACGATGTGTGGCTTCGTCTTCAGCGGTCTGCAGACGCTCGGTCAAATCGGCACCACGATCGGCCTCGGCCTGTTGTTCGACACGCTGATCGTGCGTTCGTTCATGACGCCGTCGATCGCGACCTTGCTGGGCCGGTGGTTCTGGTGGCCGCTGCGGGTGCGCCCGCGCCCGGCCAGCTCGATGCTGCAGCCCTACGGATCGCGTCCCGCCGTCCGTCAGCTCCTGCTGTGGGACGACCCGGACGAAAAAGACCCCGTGGCAGCGTCTCCGCGCTGATGACACGATCACGTCACACTGCGTTGACGTGCGGGCGTGCCGGGCGCACGATGTCATGCATGCGTTATGTCGTTACCGGCGGTACCGGGTTTATCGGGCGCCGCGTGGTGTCCCGTCTGCTAGCCGCCCACCCGGACGCCGAAGTGTGGATTCTGGTTCGCCGCGCGTCGCTCGGCCGCTTCGAACGGCTGGCCGCAGACTGGGGAGACCGGGCAAAGCCACTGGTAGGCGAGCTGACGGAGCCGGCACTGGGCCTCGCCGACGAGGCGGTCGCCGAACTCGGGGACGTCGACCACGTCGTGCATTGTGCGGCGATCTACGACATCACCGTCGCCGAACCCGAGCAGCGCGCCGCCAACGTGGAGGGCACCCAGGCCGTCATCGAGCTGGCGCGCCGACTCGATGCGACGCTGCATCACGTGTCGTCGATCGCGGTGGCCGGCGACTTCCACGGCGAGTACACCGAGGACGACTTCGACATCGGTCAGCAGCTCCCGACGCCGTATCACCAGACGAAATTCGAAGCCGAACTACTGGTGCGCTCGACATCGCAGCTGCGATACCGGATCTACCGGCCGGCGGTGGTGGTCGGCGATTCGCGCACCGGCGAAATGGACAAGATCGACGGGCCGTACTACTTCTTCGGCATGCTGGCCAAGCTGGCAGTCCTGCCCCGGCTGACGCCGGTCATGTTGCCCGACACCGGCCGCACCAACATCGTGCCCGTCGATTACGTCGCCGACGCCTTGGTGGCGCTGATACACGCCGACGGCGGGGACGGCCGAACCTTCCACCTCACTTCACCGAAAACCATTGGGCTGCGCGGCATTTACCGCGGAGTCGCGGCCGCTGCGGGGTTGCCGCCGCTGCGCGGTTCGCTGCCACGATCGCTGGCCGCCCCGGTGCTCAAGGTGCGTGGCCGGCCCAAGGTGTGGCGCAACATGGTCGCCACCCAGCTGGGCATCCCCGGTGAGGTGCTCGACGTCGTAGACCTTGCTCCCACGTTTATTTCCGAACAGACACAGAAAGCATTGCGCGGCACCGGAATTGCAGTGCCGGAGTTCGGCAGTTACGCGCCGGCGTTGTGGCGCTACTGGGCCGAGCATCTCGATCCTGACCGGGCCCGCCGCGACGATCCGGCGGGCGCGCTGATCGGCCGGCACGTGATCATCACCGGAGCGTCCAGCGGTATCGGCCGGGCATCCGCGATCGCGGTCGCCGAACGCGGCGGATGCGTGTTCGCGCTGGCCCGCAACGCTGACGCGCTCGACGATCTGGTTACCGAGATTCGCGCCAACGGTGGTCAGGCGTACGCCTTTACCTGCGACATCACCGACTCCGGGTCGGTTGAGCACACGGTCAAAGACATCCTGGGCCGCTTCGGTCACGTCGACTACCTGGTCAACAACGCGGGCCGGTCGATCCGCCGATCGGTGGTCAACCAAACCGACCGGCTGCACGACTACGAACGCGTGATGGCGGTCAATTACTTCGGCGCGGTGCGGATGGTGTTGGCGTTGCTGCCGCACTGGCGCGAGCGCCGATTCGGTCACGTCGTCAACGTCTCCAGCGCCGGGGTGCAAGCTCGCAGCCCCAAGTACAGCGCTTACCTGCCCACCAAGGCGGCGCTCGACGCGTTCTCCGAAGTGGTCGCGACCGAAACGCTTTCGGATCACGTCACATTCACCAACATCCACATGCCGTTGGTGGCCACCCCGATGATCAAACCGTCACGACGGCTCAACCCGGTTCCACCGATCACGGCCGAACACGCCGCGGCGATGGTGGTTCGCGGGTTGATCGACAAGCCGCTACGGATCGACACGCCGCTGGGCACCTTGTCCGAGGCCGGCCACTACTTCACGCCCAAACTGTCGCGGCGGATCCTGCATCAGGTGTACCTCGGCTACCCGGATTCGGCCGCAGCCCGCGGTGAGACGGCGGCGTCGATGGCGCCGTCCGATTCGAAAGACGTTGCGGAACAGCAGTCGTCGCGTCAGCCGAGGCGACCGGCGCGCGCCGCGGTCAGCCGCGTTCGGGTCCCGGGTCCGGTCAAACGCGTCGTGCGGCTGGTTCCCGGCGTGCACTGGTGATACTGCCGGTCATTCCGCTCGGGTTACCCTGAAGTCCGTGGGGAGCGACCCGGACTTGGACAACACGATCGGTAAAGCCGACGTGGTCCGACGGGCATTCGACAGCCTTCCCACGTTCATCGTCGCTTTCGCCGGTCCGGAGCACCATTACGTCGCCGCAAATGCCGCCACCCGGACCGCGTTTCCCGCGGTGCGACTGGGAGTTCCGGCGCGCGAACTATTTCCCGAATTCGAAGATCAAAACCTGATCGAGATTCTCGACCGCGTTTACCGCACGGGAGAGATCCAGCAGGGCCGGGAGTGGCGCTTTCAATTCGACTTCGACGGATCGGGCACGATGCAGGAGATCTGCGGCGATATCGTGGTCAGTCCCCGTTCGGCTGATGACGGGAGCATCGAAGGTACTCAGGTGATGCTGACCGATGTCACCGCTCGGGTACAGGAACGCCGCGCCGGGGAAGCTCGGGAAGCAGAACTGTCCGAGCGGTACACGCAGATGCGGGATCTCGGAATTCACGTCCAGCGCGCCCTTCTTTCGCCGGCGCTGCCGGTGCTGGCGGGCACCGACATTGCGGCCGAATACCTGGTGGCCACCCAGGACGCCGGGGCCGGCGGCGACTGGTTCGAGGCGGTGCCCGGAGACGACGGAAGTGTCTTCCTGGTCGTCGGCGACGTCGTGGGGCACGGTATCGAAGCCGCGGCGGTAATGGCTCAACTACGGACCGCGATCCGGATGGCACTGTTCGCCGGCAAAGACATTCACGAAACCCTCACAGCGGTAGATGATTTCAGTGAGTTCGTACCCGGGTCGAAGGCGGCAACCCTGTGTATCGGCCGCTTGAACGCCGGGACCGGGAACTTTGAATATTGCACTGCGGGACATCCTCCCCCGCTGTTGATCAGTGGTGACGTAACCCGGTTTCTCGAGCCGACCGGCGCGGGCCCGCTGGGCAGCGGGCTCGGCTTCCCCACCCGCACCGAAACCGTGGACATCGATGATGCGGTGCTGCTCTACAGCGACGGCATCATCGAGCGTCCCGGCCGTCCGCTTGCCGCCAGCACCGCCGAATTCGCCGACATCGCTTCTCGCGTCCTGAGCGGTTCGGCGTTCCCGATCGAGACGACATCACGTCCAGTGGCGAGGTTGTGCTCGCAGACGCTGGAGTTGATGCTGCGCACCACGGGCTACAACGACGACGTGACCTTGCTTGCCGCGCAGCGACGTACACCACCGCCGCCACTGAAGCTGACGGTCCCCGCCAGCCTGGCGGCGGCCCGCGAGGTGCGCGAGCCGCTGCGGGCGTGGCTGTCCGACATCGGCGCCGACGACGTCGACGTCATGATCATCGTGCAGATCCTGTGCGAGTTCGTCGAGAACTCCTTCGAGCACGGCTACCGGTCTGCGGGCGCGGATAGCATCGACGTCGAGGCAGCGCTGGACGGGCAGGGCAGGGTTCATGCCTCGGTGACCGACCGTGGCCGGTGGAAGGCTCCGTCGGCGGACCCCGGCATGCGCGGTCGTGGGCTGATGCTGGCGGATGCACTGGCCACCGAGAGCCGCATCGTCGGCAGCGACAGCGGTACCACCGCGTCGATCACCCACCGGCTGTGTCGGCCCCCGCGCATCGTGATCGATCCGAACGTCGTGCCCGTCACCGAACCTCCCGCCTCCCACGAATTCTCCACCGACATCGTCGACGATCGCCTGGTCGTCACCGGAGACGTCGACAACGCGACGGCACCGAGCCTGAAGACACAGATCGCGCGCAAAAGCCGCTCCGGCACTTACCCTTTGACAGTGGACCTGTCATCGACCACCCACCTGGGTTCTTCGGGGCTGCGGGTCTTGGCCGAAGCGCTGGAACGCGCACGCCACCACGGCACCGAACTCGGGCTGGTCGCGGTACCGGGGAGTCCGGCTCACCACGTGTTGATGCTGGTCGGGTTGCCGCTGACGACCGAGGCCGTTGCCGACCGGGTCGATTAGCTGGAAGCAGGTATCGTCTCCGCGGTGGCCGCCGCACCAGTTTTCGCCGATGTCGACACCGGCGTCGACGACGCCATCGCACTGATTTACCTGCTGGCCAGTCCGGACGCCCGACTGGTCGGCATTGCATCCACGGCCGGAAACGTTGGCGTGGACCACGTCTGCGAAAACAACCTGGGCCTGCTGGACCTGTGCAACGTCGAGGGCGTGCCGGTGTCGCGGGGCGTCGAGCTTCCGCTGAACTCGGTCGCACCGGCCGACAGCGCGGTCCACGGGTCACGGGGGCTGGGATACGCCGAACTGCCGCCGACCGATCGGCAACTCGACGCCGATGACGCCGCCACGGCGTGGGTGCGTGCGGCGCACGCGCACCCGGGCGAGCTGATCGGTCTGGCGACCGGGCCGCTGACCAATCTGGCGCTGGCGTTGCGTAAGGAGCCGGCCCTGCCGAAGCTGTTGCGCCGGCTGGTGATCATGGGCGGCGCGTACGACTATCGCGGCAACACCAACGCGGTGGCGGAATGGAACATCGCTTTCGACCCGGAGGCGGCAGCCGAAGTCCTGGCCGCCTGGTCGCCGACGGAAAACATTGAGCCGCTGAGCCTTCCGATCCTGTGTGGGTTGGACGTGACTCGCAAGATTGCCCTCACGCCGGAAGTCCTGACCAGGCTGGCCGCCAGCGCAGGCGCGACGTCCACCGTGTTGAGCGTCGACGACGAGCCAGGCACCCGGTCGTCGTCGTCCAATCCGGTGATCCGGGTGATCGAGGATGCGACCCGCTTCTACCTGGAGTCGTACCACCGCCTGGGTCACGGGTACCTGGCGCACCTGCACGATCCGCTGGCCGCCGCCGTCGCGCTGGACCCGCAGCTCGTCGCCACCAGTCAGGCCACCGTGGACATCGAACTGACCGGCACCTTGACCCGCGGCATGACTGTCACCGACTGGCCGGGACGCTGGGGGCGAAAGCCCAACGCGCTGATCGGCGTTGACGCCGATCAGACCGTGTTCTTCGACAGGTTCATCGATCGGGTGGGGCCGTTCGCCGCCGGGCTGGGCTGAAAAAGGCGTCGTCATCCCGGCGGTCGAGCCGCTATCGTTAGGCCCCTGGGAGGTGCGGTGCTCACGATCCTTCGGCGGACGATCAGCCTGTGGTGGCAGACCTGGCCGTGGTTGGCCGCCATCTACCTGATCGGCTGGTTCCTGCGGTACTGGGCGCTGCACCTCGCGATTCACGTCGCGCTGAGTCACGGTGACTTCTGGGGAAGTCTGATCTTGCCGCTCGCGCCGCTGGCACGGCTGTTGACCTACCTGGCCATGTTCCTGGTGATCCGCACCGTCGCGCCGGGGTTGGAGCGGGTCGAGACCGACGGCGAACAGGCCAGAGGTGTCGCCGACGTGGTGATGACGGCGATCTTGCCGTTCCTGGTGATCTACACGGCATGGAAGCTGATCGTCGAGGACTACTACGTCTACCTCACCAGCGTGGGCCACACCCTGCTCAGCGACTGGAAGTTCGATGCGGCGCGGCAACTGCAGAGCTCGAATATCGGTGCCAAACTCTGGCTTGCGATTTTGGTCGCGTTCACCCTGCGTCAATCGATGACCCGATTCCGGGACCGCCTTCCGCAGTGGTCGATGATCATCGCCGCCTACCTGGAAGTGGTATGGCTCTATTTCGCGGCCAAAGCGTCGTATGTGGTGCTGTTCGGGTCTCCGCGATGGATTCGGGAACGTCGAATCATGGTGTGGCTCAGCAGTGTTCGCGACTCGGCGTTCTCGCACGTCGCCTGGCTCGCGCACGTGTGGAACACCGCGGGTATGGTGCTGGGCTCGGTGGCTTCGGTGCTGGCGCTGGCGTTGGCCTGGCTTGCCATCGCCAGCGTGATCTACGGGACACCGTTCACTCCCACCTGGGCCGGCGCGCGACGGGTGTTGTTGGGTGAGCGCGCCGGGGACGCCGTCGGCAGTGCGATCGACCGCGGCCGACGCGCCGCACAGCCCCGCTGGCAGCGGGTGCCGGCCGAGGTACGCAGGCGGGTAACCGAATTCGCCCGATCGCAGTTGGGCCGCTTCGGGCCGATCGCGGACGCGACGCGGCTGATCCTGCACGGCGGCGCGCTGCCGATTGCATTCTTCGTTGTGGCTTACACAAGTCTGGTGCTGCTGGCGCCCAACGGTGCCTACTTCGATGCACGCGTGACCGACGGGTACCTGTGGCGCGGGATTGCGCTCCTGATCGGGCCGCACGACTGGCCGTGGTGGCAGACCTACGACTCACTCATCCGCGCGCTGATCGGCGCCGTGGTCGACCCGCTGCGTATCTCGTTGGTGGCAGCGGCATTCTGGTTTTGCGTCGACCAGGTTCGCACCGCGCAACACCACGATGAAGCGGACAACACCGAGCAGGACGACGCCGAACGGGACGGTCGAGAATCAGGGAGTGTTGAAGCGCACCACCAGTAGGTCGGAGTTCTTCGAGATCCGAGTTTTGTCATCCCACGACTCAGGTAGAAAATTCATGTCGATCGCGCTGAGTTGAACGTCGTTCGGCACGGTCATGACGAACAGCAACGGTCCGGTGTATTTCGGCGTACATATCGTTGTGTAGCCAACGTGCTGGGCCCAATCGTCCAAGGTCAGTGAACTGGACTGCTTCGTCAATCGTCGCCCGCCGGACAAGGCGCTCGATTCGCACCCAACATAGCCAGCGGGAACGCCCGCGGGTTTGCCATCTTTGGTCCGCTGCCAGAGGTAGGTGACCAGCCGGCCGCCCGGTGGATGCAGATCGAGATCCGAGATGCCGAACGAATATTTGACCAACTCCGACTTGTCGGGCAGCGTCAGCGGTTTGAGTTCCCAACGCACACCGCCAATGGTGACCGCCTGTCCGTAGGGCACCGTGATCTTCGGCTGCCGGTACCCGATGTTGTTCTGCCACGCCGGGCGGGTCACGGTGATGCCGATCAAATCGACCATCAGCGCGATGATCAGCAGTGCCCGACCGTTACCGCGCATCCACGTGGTCATCAGTCGCTCAACTCACTGAGGTTCAGCGAGGCCTGAATCATGGTGCCGGTCAGCGGAATCGTCACAGCGATCTGGGAATCCAGTGGAGCGATCATCTCTTGAAAGTCGTTGTCGACGAGCCTGTTGGCCACCAGCAGCGTCGCGTTTCGCGGCGCTGCAGGCAGTTCGAACGCGACTGGACCGCGCGCTGGCGTCACGGGTTGCGTTGAGCGGGAACCGATTCCGGAAACATTGGTACTGAAGGTTCGACCGTCGGCACGGAGTTGGAAGTTGGGTGACTGCGGCTCGTGCAGCGGCTCGTAGCTGATCATCATCACCAGCCACACTCCTGTGGACGGGAAGCGGTTCAGCCCGGTTTCACCGTTGGCGGTCACCTCGTGAGCCAGATAGGCACTCTGCACGGTGACGGCAAGGTCGCGACCGACGACACGCTGTCCGACTGTGCCGGGAACCTCGATCGGCGCCCAGGATTGCAGCTTCGTCGGCAGCCAGGACCACATCAGGCCCGCGGTCAACAGCAGTGCGGCGGCCAATACGTAGCGGCCTGCCGATAGCAGCGTCGTGCGCGTGCTCATGACATGTCCGGGGTTGGGAACCGCAGCTCACCGTAGTGGTCGGCATCGCCGGCCCAGGTGCGGGCAATGAGGAATGTCGAGATGAACTGGTACATGTTGTTGAAGCGAATGGTGATCTGGGGGTGGCGCTTCAGGTCGGCTCGGGACACCGCCCAGACCACCGAGTAGTCATTGGTGAAGCCGGGTTCGATGGTGGGGACGGAGATGTTTTCGCGGCCGCGAAAAGTCGCCGCGTAGCGGTTGGTGACACCGGTCATGTCAAACATTTGGGGGTTTTTGATTTTACGGGGAGTGCAGTCCTCAGGCATTCCGGCGATCGCACCGGCGAGCGGGAAAGGCACGGTTTCCGTGGCGGTGTTCTGGACCGTGACTGCCAACACCAGGTAGTGGCACTGCGCCGGTCTGTCATCCCAGAGCCTTTTCTGGTCGGGCAACCCGGCCCAGTTATCGGTCAGCGAAACCGAATGCGGGGTGATGCGCACCGCCCCGGCGGTATAGGTCTGGCCGAACGAGACGAGCGTGACGTGGTGCGCGGTCTTCAATCCACCGAATGACGCGGTGACGACGAGGATGAGGGCTAAAGCGGTCCAGCGCAGCTGTTTGAGGGAGAGCCGCTGCCAGACGGTCTGCTGGTCCTCGGCGACCGTCTCGTGTTCGTCTTCGGTGTCCGACAAGACGCGTCTTCCCCTTGCCCGCTGGTGGATTGAGGTTGATCGTACCTGCGCCCAAGGGGCTGGTGACGCGGATTTTCACTCGTAGATTCCCTCCAAATACCACCTCCTCTGCCGGTAGCACAGCAGCAACGCAGTACCAGGGTCGGACGGCTGCTCACTCGCCAGCAACACCTGCACCCTGGCGGTGCGACCCCCCGCGCAGCCTGGATCCCACCACCGTTCGTCGACCGGCCATGGGCCTGCCCACCAGCGCAGCCGGTCGTCGCGACCGCGGGCGGTCAGCCGGGCCGGGTCGGCGGAGAACAATCCCCGGCTGGTCACCCGAATTGAATTGCCTTGGACGTCAAGCAGTTCCACCGGATCGTCGAGTAGCACCGTCGGCGATGGCTCCGGCAGCTGACCGGGCCATGGCCGATCCGGTTCGGCGAGCGGCACCGGCTCGTCACCCAGCGGTGTCAACGTGATGCGCTCTGCCGGCCCGCGACCACCGGACAGCATCGGCACCTGCACTGCCTCCGGACCGAGCAACCCCTGCACCCGGACCAGCGCTCGTCGGGCCCGCAGCTGGCCCTCCTCACCGAGTCCGCCCCACAGCGGCAACTGCAGCGCCCCTGCCGACACCACCTCCACCGCCTGCAGCCGCAACTGCACCACCGGCGCGCTGGGCCGATCCACAACGATCCGGGTGTTCAACCAGCCGTCCAGCTGCCAGCGCACCCGATCGGCGGTGGCGTCCTCGGTCAACGGTTCGGCGCATCGCCAAACCCGGTTCAGCTCTTCACCATTGGCGGTGACGGCATGAACGCCCAGTCGGGTGCAGCCCACCCCGGCAGCCAGCAATGTCTGATGCAGCGCGCCGGCCAGCGAGCGTCCGGCAAACGCCGCGGCATCGACCCGGTCGATCGGCGGGTCACACTGCAGCACCGCATCGAGCTCGGCCGGCAACTCGCGCCCAGACGGCCCGCGTTCCGGCTCGCCGCGGGCGAACCGGTGTGCGCTCACCGCGTCGGCGCCGAATCGGGAGGCGACATCCGTGCGCGACAGCGCGGCGAACTGGCCGACCGTGCGAATTCCCATTCGCCACAACAGATCCGCCAGATCGTCCCGCCCCGGACCGGACAGGCTGGGCTCGGTGGCGAGTTGCCGAATCGACAGCGCCGACAGAAAACGCGCGTCATCCCCCGGCGTCACGATCCGGCCCGCGCGCGCAGCGAAGACCGCTGTCGACAGCCGATCCGCGATTCCGGCCTGACACTCGGCGCCGGCCGCCGCCACTGCGTCGGTCAACCGCTCGGCGACCTGGTGCTCTGACCCGAAAAACCGGGCCGCCCCGCGGACCGGCATGACCACCAGGCCTGGGCGCAGCACCTCGGCACGAGGCACCAGGTCATCGACCGCCGCGACAATTCCTTCGAAGTAGCGGGCGTCGCGGTCGGGATCGGCGGCAACGACATGCAGTTGCGGACAGCGGGCCGACGCCTCGCGCCGCCGAAGCCCCCGCCGCACACCTACCGAACGGGCCGCCGCCGAACAGGCGATCACCCGGTTGGCCAGCGTGACGGCGACCGGTGACGTCGCGGGTAGTCCAGCGGCCGCCGCCGCGGCGACCGCAGGCCAGTCCATGCACCACATCGCCAATACCCGGGAGTCCACACTCACCCCGTCCGAGCCCGTCTGATCGCCCGCCCCGCGGCGCACACCTCGAGCCGAACCTTGCTGATCCGCCCGAAACCCGGCTTTTCCGAGCTAGTTTCGTAACCACAGACGCGAGCCTTCAGTCGTATCGAGGCGCCCTGCCAGTCGCCGTCTGTGACCAGTAGCGTGCAGCCTTTCTGCTGAGCCCGGGCCACCACGGCCCGAGCCCGGGTCTGTGGCACCGAGCGCCCTCTCAGCGCCAGCACGATCAGGTCCATTCCGTCCATCAGCACCGCGGCGACCTCTACCGGGTCGGTCCCGGGATCCGGGATCACCGCCAGCCGGCTCAGATCGGCTCCCATTTCGGCTGCGGCCAGCAGGCCGACATCCGGCTGGCCGACGATGGCCGCGTTTCCGCCGGCGGCCGTCACCGCGGCCACCATGCTCAGCGGCAGCGACCGGGCACCTGAAAGCACCGCGACCGTTCCCCGTGGCAACGCATCCGGCAACACATCCGTCAGCAACTGCGGAACCGGGAGCCTGGCTTCCGAAGCCGGAAGCAGGTTGTCCGCCTGGGCGTGACCGCGCCGTGCGGAGCCGATCTTTCCGGATACCGCCGCCATCTGCCGCCGCAGCTGTTTTAGCTGCTCAGCACGGTTGTGATGCGCCTCTTCGGGAGCAAGCATCGCCGTCATCAACTACTCCTGCGGTACGGGTGTGACTACTGATGTTCGAATGCATGTTCGAATATCAGTAGTCAATACCCACCCACCGACAACGTCAAGCGGATGCTTGCCGCAGGCGTCGCCCAGCTAACTCGCGTTACCAGCGCGGTGCGCTCAACGGCGACTCAGCCCAGCACTCGCACCGGGACGTTGTTCCAGCCGATGACGTTCGTCATCGCCACCCGCCTGAGCCCTTCCGACACGATCGTGTAGCGCGGCATGTGATCCAACAAGCTGCCCAACGCCACAGTGCTCTCCATTCGGGCCAGTGCAGCACCCAGACAACTGTGCGTCCCATACCCCAGCCCCAGGTTCTGCGCCTGGCCGCGATCCCGGTTGATGTCAAAGGTATCCGCGTCGTGAAACGCCCGTTCGTCCCGGTTCGCCGAACCCAGACACAGCAGCACCGGACTTCCGGCAGGAATTGTGGTGCCGTGCAGCTCAACGTCTTTCATGCTGTACCGCACCAGGTACTGGGCGGGCGCCTCCCACCGCAGCAACTCCTCCACCGCCGCAGGAACCCGACTGCGGTCATCGAGCAGCATCTGCCATTGATCTGGATGCTCGGCGAAGGTGACCACCGCGTTGCCCACCAACTTGGTCACCGTTTCGGCGCCTGCCCCGCCCAACATCGATGCGAAGGCCGCGATTTCGACGTCATCGAGCTTGGTCGCCACGCCGTCGCGCTCGACTTCGACAGCGATCAGATCGCTGATCATGTCATCCTGCGGATCGGCCCGCCGCTCCTGAATGATGTTGTAATACATCAGGCCGGTCTCGATACCCGCCTGCACGCCTTCCTCGGGGGTGGCGACGTTGCCGAACTCCCGTTCCAGCATCTTGTCCAAGAGAAGCCGGACCTGCTGGCGAAGCTCCGCGGGTACGCCAAGCATCCGGGTGATCACTTCGACCGGGAACAACGCCGAAAAGTCTTGCACGACATCGAACTCGTCGGGATTGGCCGCGGCGAGGAATCTTTCGACCTGTTCGACGACCAACTGTCGTTGGCGCTCGACGGCGCGCGGGGTGAACACCTTGTTGACCAGGTTGCGCATCCGGCGATGCTCGGGCGGATCCATCATGATGATCAGCGGCGGCACCGGATTACCGGACTGGACCATCTCGAGATCGACTCCGCGCGACGACGAAAACGTTTCGGGGTCCTTGATGGCCGCCACCACATCGGCGTGCCGGGTCAACGCGTAGAAATCGTAATTCTCGCTGTAATAGACCGGCTCCTCGTCGCGCATCCGACGGTAGGTGTCGAACGGGGCATTGAAAAAGTCGCTGGAAAACGGGTCGAACACGACTTTGGAAGTGGTCAACGCATCCTCCTGGTCTTCACATCCGAACGCGACGTCCGGTCGGCAGTCAAACCGGCTGCCGCACGGATCTCACGGCACCCTGCTGTTGGATCGGTGTCTGGAAACATGTAGTGGCTCAGCGCGACTCGCGCGACCGCACCGGCGAGACCCCGGGTGCTCAATGCGGAGTCGAAACCACCCTCACGAACACATTGCTGCAAGACATCCGTCAATTTCTCGACGATCATCGGCAATGCCCGGGCCATCTGCCCGTGCGCGAAGCCCGGGTCCAGGTCGAGTTGACGCCCGGGTGGTTGGTCCTCCATGAACATCACGACGACATCGACAGCGGCTTCCCATCGCGCGAGACCGGTGATCCCGTTCATCGCCCGTTCCATTGCCGTGTCGAAACGGCGGCGTATCCGCGCCCCGAGCGAATCAATGAGGTCTTCTTTGGAGACGAAGTAGCGATAGATGGTCGGCCGTGACACCCCGGCCAGCGTTGCCACGTCAGACAACGAGAATTTCCGGGCACCCACGCTCAGCAGAAGCTGCCCGGCCGCATCAAGTATTCGATCCGCCAGATCACCGTAATCAGAACGGGATTCACGTGGTTCAGTAATCGGCACGAGGCACACTCCTAGGTCTGACCCGGCGATTCAGGCGGACATCGGTTCGAGACGGCCGAGTTCACGCAGCCATGGGATCAGCAGGCGCAGTCCGTCATCGAACGACATCGGGTCGTAACCCAGGCGCTTGGTGGTGAGGTTGTCTTTCGATCTGGGCTTGCGAACGTCTTTGGCAGCGGCTTCAGCGATCGCCATCAACGTGGGCCCGAACTCGGCGGTCAGTGCCTCCGGATCGGAGCGATAATCGAGATCCTCTACGCGATGGTCGATTCCGGCTATTTCGCAGGCGCGGTTGATACCGGCGGCGGTGGTGATATTTGCTTGCGGCTGTCCGATCAACAGGTACCGCTCGCCGGCCACGCCGCGATCCAGCGCCGAGATAGACCCTTTCGCGACATCCTTCCCGCCACCCATGTCACCGGAAACGCAAGATAGCGCCTGATCTTTCCGCGCATGCCGGCCAACAACACCCGGTTGAAACTGGTGCGGTGCAGAGCCCGCTGCGCTACCAGGCCGGGTCCGTAGATGGCGCCGGGGTGGCAGGTCAACACGTCCTCACCCGCGGCCGCGCGCCGGTGGGCCTCAGAGAATGCGGCGAGCTTGGTGACCGTATACGGGTCGTTCGGCGGATTCTCCAGAACGGGGGCTTCTTCGAAGTCGAGGTCGGTGGTCAGGTTGATGAAGGTGGCGGTACTGAGGGCGACGACGCGACGCATGCCGTGTTTCTTCGCCGCGTCGAGAACGTTGGTGGTGCCGACCTCGTTGACGGCCCTGAAGTCTTCGAGGTCCTGACTGGCTCCACCCAGCAGGGCCGCACAGTGGATGGCCGCCTGGGCACCCTTGGCCGCGCGCTGCACATCGTCGGCGTCGCTGATGTCGCCCTTGACCAATTCGACGCCGATCCCGGCCAGCGCCGTGGCCTCCGCCGGGTCGCGAACCAGTGCGCGGACGTGGTCACCGCGCTCGATGAGCTGTTCGCAGACGTTGCCGCCGGTCTGGCCGGTGCCGCCGGTGACGAAGATCGTGTCGGCCACGCGCCGAACCTCCTATGACTACATATCGAACACGAATAGTAAATCTTGTAATGTCTGAACTGCAAATATATCGTCTACATTCATGGGAATTGATCCGTCGAGCGTCCTCCTCACCGACCGTGTCGCGGTTGTCACCGGTGGCGGCGCCGGCATCGGCCGCGGCATCGCGGCGGGGTTGACGGCATTCGGCGCCAAGGTGGCGATCTGGGAGCGCAACCCGCAATCGTGTGCGTCGACGGCCGAGGAGGTCGGCGCGTTGGGCATCATCACCGACGTCCGCGACGGCGCCGCGGTCGATGCCGCTCTCGCGCAGACGGTCAGCGAACTCGGGCCGGTCTCCATCCTGGTCAACAACGCCGGCGGCGTCTTCTGGTCAGGCATACTCGAGACCAGCGAAAACGGTTGGGACGCACTGTACAAATCCAATTTGCGGCACGTCTACCTGTGCACCCAGCGGGTGGCCCGCGGCCTCGTCGAGCAGAAGATGACGGGCAGCATCATCAGCGTGACCTCTATAGAAGGGGTCCGTGCCGCGCCCGGTTACGCGACCTATGCGGCAGCCAAAGCCGGAGTCATCAACTACACCAAGACCGCGGCCCTCGAACTCGCGCCCTACGGCATCCGGGTCAACGCCCTGGCCCCCGACATCACCCTGACCGAAGGCATCATGAGTATCGCTCCCCCGGGTTCCGAAGAGCGGTTCGGCCGCACGGTTCCGATCGGACGCCCCGGCGACGTCGACGAGATGGCAGGCGCCGCAGTCTTTCTCGCCTCGGAGATGTCCAGCTACATCACCGGGCAGACAATTCACGTCGACGGGGGCACCCAGGCGGCCAGCGGGTGGTACCACCATCCGGAGACCGGCGTCTACGCGCTCGGACCGAGCTGATGCCACGCATCGCACCGATCCCCATGGATCGACTCAGCGCACACTCCCGCGAAATCGTGCAGGCCGGCGTCGCGGCCGGACTCTACGCAACCCCGGTTCCGCTGCAGATCTTCGCCTATCGCAGTGCCCAACTCGCGCAGGTGGACATGGCCAGGACACACCTGGGCGCCGACTCTCTGCTGGGCGGCCGGATACTCGAGCTGCTGCGCATCCGCAGCGCCCAGCTAGGCGAGTGCGAGCCGTGCAGTCAATCGCGCAAGCATGATTCGATCACCGATGACGACGTCGCATGCCTGCTGGCGCCGGGGCATGAATCGTTGACGCCCCAGGAGCAACTGGCCGTGGAGTTCCTAGACCTGCTGTCGGGTGATCATCACCTGATCGACGACGCGTTCTACCGAAAATTGGCCGAACAGTTCACCGCTGCACAGATCATCGAACTCGGCTTCACCTGCGCTTCGTCCATGGGGCTGCATCGCTTCCTGCACACCCTCGACATCTACGGCGACTCGATCCCGGTCATCGACTACTCCCCCGACCAGGTCGATTCGGCCGCGCATCACTGAGTACGGCCTCGATCGCCTCGGTCGCTACCCCGAGACCGCGCAAGCAGAAAGACTGCACTCGCCTGCGGATTTCGGCCGGATCGCGCTGGGTGATCCCCCAATGCCGTTCGATGTTGGTCCACACCACACCGTGGATGGACAGCGCTTCACCGTCGGGATCGATCTGGCCGAATATCCCCAGATTGTCTCCGCGCGTGAGTTGTTCGACAAGCGGACGCAGAATTTCCCGGTAGGCAGGGCCAACGAGTTCGGGTGCTGCGACCATCTGGTTCTGCGCCTCGAGCGACATCTGGCGTAGATCGGAGCGGACCTGCTGATTGAAGGCGAGATCCAGCCGTCCGTCGATCCAGGCCGCCACCGCGCGAACCGGGTCGCAGTTGGCCATCCGCTGCTCCAGGCGCTCTACCTCGGCCCGGGCCATCTCCAGGAATACGGCGGCAACCAGCTGATCCTTCGACTCGAAGTGCCGGTAGAACGCCCGGGTACCCAGCTGCGTGCTACTGAGCACCCGGGCTATCGACAGCGCCTGAACACCTTCGCTCCGAACGACTTCGGTGGCGGCGGCGAGAATTACCGCATGCGTGTGCGGATCGGGTTCGAGCTTTCGGCGCCCGCCGGCGTGGGCGTCGACGCCATCATGCCGAAGCATCGTAGGTGGCAATGTAATCGCCGAACGCGTCGTGCACCATTTCCGGGGTCAACCCGTAATCGGCCAGCTCGTAGGTGTGGGTGCCATGCTGACCGGGCTTGTGCCCATCGGCCCACTCCTGCACTCGCGCGCGCGCCGGATCGGTGAACGTGAGACCGAGCTTGTCGTAGCTGCGGGCAATCGTGTTGACCGGGTCGGTCTGCAGGTCGGCGAAGGACACGTCCACAAAGCGGTCGTCGCCGAATTTCTTGCGGAACTCCATGGCTCGGCCCATGCCCTCGGCCCACCATGCCAATTGCTCGGCGCCAAGCTCTTCAGGATCCCGATGATCGCTGCTCCAGCTCCGGACGTAGGCGATGAGACTGCAGACCGACCCGAGGACCTTTGCCGGATCCCGGTGGCTCCACAGGAATTTGGCATTCGGGTACGCCTCGACAAACGATTCGAGTGCGAACATGTGCACCGGCGTCCGCAGGTGCCACAGGCTCGGCTTGCAGTGCCACTGCAGCAGTTTCAGCACATCGCGGTGAAAGGTGTAGGTCTCGCGCATGTCGCTCTGCAGCAGCCATTCGACGTAGCTCGGGACCCGTACCACCCCGTCGAAGTGAAAGGTGCGGAAGCTCATGCCCATCAGGTCCTGGCATTCCGTCGCGGATTCGGCGTCGAAACTGTTCATGGTCCGAAATTCGGGAAACATCTGGTCGATCATCGCGATGCCCTCGGCGCACTGCGCGATCCGCGGGTCGTCGTGCTGGGTCGCGGCCTCCGGCGGCGGGGTCGGCGCCTGGGATTCCCAGGTACGCAACGATCTCAATTGTGGATCGGCAGAAACCAATTGACCCAGCGCGGTGGTCCCCGTGCGGGGTAGACCCAGCACCACGATCGGGCCGTCGACGACCTCGTCGCCGATCTCGGGATGCTGCTTGTAGGTTTCAACGATCTTCAGCCGCTGGATCAGAGCGTTACTGATGGTCGCGTGTTGCATGACCCGGCCGAGATCGTTGAGATCGGCTTCGGTGTTCAACGCGGCGACCGTCCGCTCGAGACCCTCGCGGTAATAGACCGAGCCGAAATCGTCGAGACCAGTGGCGGCGCGGGCGCCGTCTTCGAGATCGTCAGCAGCGAAACTCACCGGTAGAACCTTTCGTAGACGGCGTGGCGCCGGGCTTCGATTACGTCAGAGCGTTCCTCGGGGGTGGTCATGGCGGTGTCGGTGGGCAACGACGACAGGACCTCGTCGATCTTGACCGCGCGCACGCTCGGCACCGGCGCGGTTTCGGTTCGCACACAACGCAATAACATCGCGCCGTTACTGTGACCGGCGGTGTCCAGCCAGTTCGCCACCCCGGGATCCGTCGCACAGACGACAGCGCGGAAGATCCCATCGGAATCGATCACCGCCTGGTGTCCGTTGAGACTGGACTGATGGCGTCCGTAGTGGATCGTCTCCAACCACGGATTGCCCAACGAGATGCTCCAATACACGCCCTCAGGTGGTTGGACCTCGAGGATCAGAGCCTCATCCGGTGCCAAGTCGAATCGTCCTATCACAGGCCGGTTTTCAGCGGCCGCGCCCATGTCACTCATGTCCATCGGGGGTATGAAGCCGTTGGCCGGCGGCATGGCACCGAAGTCGAGGAAGAATTTCAGGTTGTCATAGATGAAGTCGCCCAGCGCATGTAGCTGACGTGACACCGAGACATCCAGTTCGACAGTTTGCCCCGCTGGTGCCACTTCGTCACCGATGCGTTCGATGCTCAATGACGCGGGAACCTCGGTGTCCCAGTCGTAGAAGAAGTTTCGTACCGTCAGCGTCGGATGATCACCCGTCAGCCGCAGCCAGTTGCCGCTGTGCTCGTCGGCGGACAAGATCGCCTCGAAGTTCCCGTCGGCATCGACCTCGAGCTCGTCGACGAGGCAGTTGGCGGTCGCGGCGATGCCGTCCATCGTTTGCAGGCCGACGTATCGGGCGGTGCCGCGGTTGCCGAAGATCCGATACGTCTCGCCCGCGCGCAGGCTCGCAGTCAGATACACACAGTCCGGGCATTCCAGGCCCCAGGTGACGATGTCGTCCATGCTGGCCCGGCTGACGGCCAGGACCGGATTCGGATCGGCCCGCAATGCCATGTCCGTGCCGACGGCCAGCAGCACCATCAGGTGCCGCATCCCTGATCCGTAGTCGAGGCGATTCTTGTTGACCGGGGCCGACCGTACGAGTTGTTCGGCCGCGTTCAACCGCTCCTGCAGATGTGCCCACGCCTCAGTGAGGTCGGCGGCCCCGCCATCACCGGGTGACAGCGCCGCCTCCGCGATCGAGTGCGGCAGCCATGCCATGGACTGTTTCCAGGCAGGTTGGGCCTGTTCACCGCCTTCACCGGCCACGTTTGCCCTCCAGCCAAGTCAGCCCAGCGGAATTGAAAATGACGTTTTCACTTGATTACTTGCTATCACGCCGCAGGTAGAGCAGTCAACCAATCGGGCATTGCACCCCGGATCGGGGCGCGCGTCAGTCGGCGCGCCGACTGAGCAGTTCGGCCCAGTCGCGCGGCACTCGACCGCGGGGCCCAGGGGCCGTCTGTTCCACGGGATGGCATTCCGGCGGGGCAAGCTTGGGACCCTCGTAGTAGTCGTTGGTCTCGTAGTTCCAGAACCAGTCCTCGCCCGGTTCGAACGACCGGATGATCGGGTGTCCCGTCTCCCGCCAGTGCTGCGTTGCGTGCCTGGACAGCGAATCGTCGCAGCAGCCGACATGACCGCAGGCCGCACAGCGCCGCAGGTGCACCCACCAACCCCCGGTGGCGTCGCACTCGCTACAGCCGGATCCACCGGGCGGCACCGATGGGTCGACAGCGGTAGCCATGGCCGACTATTCCCACTCGATGGTGCCGGGCGGCTTGCTGGTCACGTCCAGCACCACCCGATTGACCTCGGCCACCTCGTTGGTGATCCGGGTCGAGATCCGCTCCAGCACGTCATAGGGCACCCTGGTCCAGTCGGCGGTCATGGCGTCCTCGCTGGACACCGGACGCAGCACGATCGGATGTCCGTACGTCCGGCCGTCGCCCTGCACGCCCACCGAACGGACGTCGGCGAGCAGCACCACCGGGCACTGCCAGATCTGCTGATCCTGACCGGCCGCGGTCAACTCCTCGCGCGCGATCGAGTCGGCCCGCCGCAGCATCTCCAGCCGCGCCGCGGTGACCTCCCCGACGATGCGGATCGCCAGGCCCGGCCCTGGAAAAGGCTGGCGCCCAACGATTTCCTCGGGCAGGCCTAATTCACGTCCGACGGCGCGCACCTCGTCCTTGAACAACAGCCGCAACGGCTCGACGAGCCTGAACTTCAGATCATCGGGCAGGCCACCGACGTTGTGGTGGCTCTTGATGTTCGCTGCGCCCGTTCCGCCACCGGACTCGACGACGTCGGGATACAGCGTCCCCTGTACCAGGAACTCAGTGTCGTTGTCCCCCAGCACATCCCGCACGGCGCCTTCGAACGCCCGGATGAACTGTCGTCCGATGATCTTGCGCTTGCCTTCAGGATTGGTGACCCCGGACAGCGCCTCGAGAAACGCCGACTCGGCGTCGACCGTCACCAGGTTGGCACCGGTGGCGGCGACGAAGTCGCGCTGCACCTGCGCGCGCTCGCCGGCGCGCAGCAGGCCGTGGTCGACGAACACACACGTCAACCGATCGCCGATGGCCTGCTGCACGAGCGCCGCCGCGACCGCTGAGTCCACCCCGCCGGAAAGCCCACAGATGGCGTGGCCGTCACCGACCTGACTGCGCACCTGCTCGATCAGCGCCTCGGCGATGCCAGCCGGCGTCCAATCCGGAGCGATACCGGCGAACTCGTGCAGGAACCGGGTCAACACCTGCTGTCCGTGCGGGCTGTGCAAGACCTCGGGGTGATACTGCACGCCGGCCAACCGTCGGGCCCGGTTCTCGAACCCTGCCACCGGGGAGCCCGGGCTGGTGGCCACGACCTCGAAGCCCTCCGGCGCGGACGTGACCGCGTCACCGTGGCTCATCCACACCGGCTGCGTGCCTGGCAGATCCGAATGTAGGTCACCGCCAACGACATTCAGTTCTGTTCGGCCGTACTCGCTGGTGCCGGTGCGTGCGACGGTCGCGCCGAGAGCCTGAGCCATCGCCTGGAATCCGTAGCAGATCCCGAAGACCGGTACGCCCAGTTCGAACAATGCCGGGTCGAGTTGCGGCGCGCCGTCGGCGTACACGCTGGCCGGACCGCCGGACAGCACCACCGCCAGCGGATCGCGGGCCTTGATCTCGTCGACCGACGCGGTATGCGGGATCACCTCCGAGAACACCCGCGCCTCTCGCACCCGGCGGGCGATCAACTGGGCGTACTGCGCGCCGAAATCCACGACCAGCACGGGACGGGGCGATGCTGACTCCACCGCAACAGTCTAGAGGCGAGCGGCTGCGCGTTCGTTGCCACCGACCCCGGAAACGTCAGCTCGCCCGGGGCGCGGGGCCGGTGTACGTGCACGGCGGCGTGGGTGGGTTCTCGACACGCCAAACCGGCCACGAACTGACCTGAACGGGTGTCGCGTCCAGCGCAGCCGGGATAGCGGAGACGGCCGGCGGCGCGCACCGGTCGTTTTGCCTGTTTTTCAGAGCTCGCCACCGCAGGTTGACGCAGTGTAGTCATATGTCTACACTTGCGGATATGCCGCTGTAGTCAATCGACTACACATCAGGTGAGAGGACAACTCATGGCCATGACCGTGACCCAGCTGGGCAGCCGTATCGGTGCCCGCGTCGACGGTGTTCAGCTATCCGGCGATCTCGACGCCGACACCGTCGCAGACATTCGACAAGCGTTGCTGCGCCACAAAGTGATCTTCCTGCCCGGCCAACACCATCTCGACGACGCCGGGCAGCACGCCTTCGCCGCCCGCATCGGCACGCCCATCGCGCACCCGGCGGTACAGCAGGAGAACATGCCGATCATCACGCCGATCAACTCCGAGTACGGCAAGGCCAATCGCTGGCATACCGACGTCACATTCGTCGCCAACTATCCGGCTGCCTCAGTGCTGCGCGCCGTCACGCTGCCCAGCTACGGGGGGTCGACGCTGTGGGCCTCTACCGCTGCGGCGTACGAGGCGCTGCCCGGATCGCTCAAACACCTCGCCGAGGATCTCTGGGCGCTGCACAGCAACCGGTTCGACTACGTTGCCGCGCCCGGCGCGCAGACCGACGATCAGAAGTCGCATCGAGCCCGCTTCGAGAAGATCGACTTTCGCACCGAACACCCCGTCGTGCGGGTCCATCCCGAGACCGGCGAACGCACCCTGGTGGCCGGCGACTTCGTTCGCGGGTTCGTCGGGTTGGACAACTACGAGTCGCACACCCTTCTCGAGCTGCTGCAACGTCGAATCACCGTGCCCGAGAACACTATTCAATGGAATTGGGCGCCCGGCGATGTCGCCGTCTGGGACAACCGCGCGACCCAGCACCGCGCCGTCGACGACTACGACGATCAGTACCGGCTCATGCACCGCGTCACCGTGCAGGGCGATGTCCCCGTCGACGTGCACGGCCAACGTAGCCGGGTGATCAGTGGCACACCGCTGCAGGTGGTGGAGCCTGCCGCGAGCTGAGCCGCAACGGCGACACCGACCTCATGGCCCGTTGCGCGGTAGGCCCCCAAGCAGCGCGGAAACATTCGGTCGGCCGGAACGGATGGCGAACCGGGTGCGGTCATGGTGAGGTAGTACCGACCAGGGCCGAAATCATCCGGGAGGGGAAGTCCGTCATGCTGGGTCTACCGGAAGCGGTGCACGCCTGCCTGTTCGATCTCGACGGTGTGCTGACTGACACCGCCAGCGTTCACACCAAGGCCTGGAAGGTCATGTTCGACTCGTTCCTCGAGCAACATGCCGAACAGAGCGGTGAGAAATTCGTCCCGTTCGACGCGGACAAGGACTACCTGAGCTACGTCGACGGCAAGAAGCGCGAAGACGGCGTGCGTTCGTTTCTGGCCAGCCGCGGCATCGAGTTGCCCGACGGCGACCCCGACGACGGCCCGGACAAGGACACCATTTACGGACTGGGCACTCGCAAAAACGATGCCTTCCAACAGACCTTGCACTCCGACGGTGTGAAGGTGTTCGAGGGTTCGCGGCGCTATCTGGAGAAGGTGACCGCGGCGGGTCTGGCCACCGCAGTGGTGTCGTCAAGCGCGAATACCCGTGAGGTACTGGAGATCACCGGGCTGGAGAAGTTCATTGCGCAGCGTGTCGACGGCGTGACGCTGCGCGAGGAACACATCGCCGGCAAGCCTGCGCCGGACTCCTACCTGCGCGCCGCCGAACTACTGAACGTCGAACCCGCCGCGGCGGCGGTCTTCGAGGACGCGCTGTCCGGCGTCGAATCCGGCCGGGCAGGCAACTTTTACGTGGTCGGCGTCGATCGCGTAGGCCACGCCGACGAATTACGCCGCCACGGAGCCGATGTCGTGGTTGCCGACCTCGGCGATCTACTCGAGGAGCGATCATGATCCCCGATGACACACTGCCCATCGAGCCGTGGCAAGTCCGCGAGCCCAAACTAAACCTCGACGTGCTGGCCCAGACCGAGTCGCTGTTCGCGCTGTCCAACGGGCACATCGGAATTCGTGGCAACCTCGACGAAGGTGAGCCCCACGGTTTGCCCGGCACGTATCTCAACTCGTTCTACGAGGTGCGCCCGCTGCCCTACGCCGAAGCGGGCTACGGCTACCCCGAAGCCGGCCAGACCGTCGTCGACGTCACCAACGGCAAGATCCTGCGCCTGCTCGTCGACGACGAACCGTTCGACGTTCGTTACGGCAAGCTGATCAGCCACGAACGGATCCTCGACCTCCGGGCCGGCACGCTGACCCGTGACGCGCACTGGCAGTCCCCGGTCGGCAAGCAGGTCAGGGTGACCTCGACCCGGCTGGTCTCATTGTCACAGCGCAGCGTCGTCGCGATCGAGTACATCGTCGAGGCTGTCGACCAATTCGTCCGTGTCACAGTGCAATCCGAGTTGGTCGCCAACGAAGAGCTGCCGACGACGTCGGGCGATCCGCGCGTTTCCGCCATCTTGGACAACCCGCTGGAGGCCGTCCAGCACGAGGAACACGAATGCGGTGCGTTGATGATGCACCGGACGCGCGCCAGTGCGTTGATGATGGCCGCATCGATGGACCACGAGATCGAGGTCGAGGGCCGCCACGAGGTCAGCACCGACGCCAGCGACGACCTCGCCCGCACCACCGTGATCTGCGGACTGCGACCAGGCCAGAGACTACGCATCGTGAAATACCTGGCCTACGGTTGGTCGAGCCAACGATCCCGGCCGGCCCTGCGCGACCAGGCCGCCGCCGCGTTGCACAGCGCGCGTTACAGCGGCTGGCAGGGCCTGCTGGACGCCCAACGCAAAATTCTCGACGACTACTGGGACGGCGCCGACGTCGAGGTCGAAGGCGATCCGATCTGTCAGCAGGCGGTCCGATTCGGGCTGTTCCACCTGCTGCAGGCGAGTGCACGCGCCGAGGGCCGTGGTATCGCCAGCAAGGGTTTGACCGGCACCGGCTACGACGGCCACATCTTCTGGGACACCGACGGGTTCGTCCTTCCGGTGCTGACCTACACCCTGCCGCACGCCGCCGCCGACGCATTACGTTGGCGCGCTTCGACATTGGATCTGGCGAAGGAACGAGCCGCGCAGCTGGACCTCAAAGGCGCTGCCTACCCGTGGCGCACTATTCGCGGTCAGGAGTGTTCGGCCTACTGGCCGGCCGGGACCGCCGCGTGGCACATCAACGCCGACATCGCCATGGCCTTCGAACGCTATCGAATTGCCACCGGCGACGAGTCGCTGGAGAAGGAATGCGGGCTCGAGGTGCTCGTCGAGACCGCGCGGCTGTGGAACTCACTCGGACACCACGACCGCCACGGGGTGTGGCATTTGGACGGCGTGACCGGCCCAGACGAGTACACCGCGATCGTGCGGGACAACGTGTTCACCAACATGATGGCGGCGCACAACTTGCGGGTTGCGGCCGATGCGTGTGCACGGCACTCCGAGCGCGCCCGTGACATAGGCGTGAGCACCGAAGAGACTGCGGCGTGGCGCGACGCCGCCGATGCCGCGCACATTCCGTTCGACGAAGAGCTCGGCGTGCACCCGCAGTCCGAAGGCTTCACCACCTACGCGGAATGGGATTTCGACACCAGAAACAGATATCCGCTGCTACTGCACGAGCCCTACGCTTTGCTGTACTCGGCCCAGGTTGTCAAGCAGACCGACCTGGTGCTCGCGATGTACTGGCAGAGCCACAAATTCAGCGACGAACAGAAGGCACGCAACGTCGACTACTACGAACGCCGCACGGTGCGCGATTCGTCGTTGTCTGCCTGCACTCAAGCGGTGATGTGCGCCAACGTCGGGCATGTGGACCTGGCGCTCGACTACACCTATGAGGCGGCGTTGGTCGACCTCCGCGATCTGCACCACAACACCAAGGACGGACTGCACATGGCGTCGCTGGCCGGCGCCTGGACCGCCTTGGTCGCCGGCTTCGGCGGCCTGCGCGACGACGAAGGTGCGCTGTCACTCAACCCGTATCTGCCCGACGCCATCTCCCGGCTGCGATTTCGGTTGCGTTGGCGCGACTTCCGGCTCACCGTGGACGTCATCCACGACAAGGTCACCTACACACTCCGCGACGGACCCGAGGATCAACGGTTGACCATCCTGCACGCCGGCGAGGAACTGGAACTCAGCACGACCGAACCGACGACGGTCACGATCATCAAGCGTGAGCCGTTGTTGCCCACGCCGCAACAGCCACCGGGACGCGCTCCGATGCACCGGAACGCGTACCGGTCGGTCAACCAGTTGGGCTGACCGAGCCGGGGCTCTTATTGCGGCGCTCCTCAGCATCGCTGCGCTCTGCATCGCCACCGCCGGGGCTCTGCTGCTGCGCCACCGCGCTGATCGATTCGATGGGCAGCCAGCGCAGCGCACCGGGCGCCCCCTCCGGCACCACCGGGTGGGCCGGCGGGATCGGGTCGAGCCGGCGGTAGGCCTCACCCTGTTGGGGGCGAATGTCGTTGTCCCCCTTATTCGGCCACAGCGATGCCGCGCGCTCAGCCTGCGCGGTGATCGACAGTGACGGGTTCACCCCGAGGTTCGCCGAGATCGCGGCACCGTCCACCACGTACAACGTCGGGTAGCCGTAGGCCCGGTGGTACGGGTCGATGACGCCGGTCTCACGGCTGTCCCCGATCGGCGCGCCCCCGAGGAAGTGCGCGGTGAGCGGGATGTTGAACAGCTCGCCCCAGGTTCCGCCGGCGACGCCGTCGATCTTCTCGGCGATGCGCCGGGTGGCCTCGTTGCCCACCGGAATCCAACTCGGGTTGGGTTCACCGTGGCCCTGCTTGCTGACGTACCGGCGCCGGCCCAACTTCGTGCGCTTGGTGTAGGTGGTGATCGAGTTGTCGAGGTTCTGCATCACCAGCGCGATCATCGTGCGCTCGCTCCAGCGCCGCGGGTTGAGCAGCCGCAGGGTGCCCCGCGGATCGCCCCCGGCATTGTTGAGCAGCTGCTTCCATCGGGGTTCGCCGGTGCCGTCCGGCAGCTGTCCATCGGTCATCAGCGTCTGCAGCAGACCCATTGCGTTGGAGCCCTTGCCGTACCGGCACGGCTCGATGTGGGTGTCCGACGACGGGTGAATGGACGAGGTGATCGCCACCCCGTGGGTCAGATCCAGATCGTCACGGACCTTCAGCCGGCCCGCGCCGACGATGGACTCCGAGTTGGTCCGGGTCAGCTCACCCAGCCGAGTGGAAAGTTCGGGCAGGTTGCCTTTGTCGCGCATCTTGAACAGCAGGTGCTGGGTCCCCCACGTGCCCGCGGCCAACACTAGGTACTTGGCGGTGAAGGTGCGCTTCTTGCGACGCAGTGCACGTCCGGTACGCGCGGTGCGAACCTCCCAGATCCCGTCGTCGCGCTGCTCGAAATTGGTGACGGTCGTCATCGGAATCACTTCCGCGCCATTGGATTCCGCCAAGCCGAGATAGTTCTTCAGCAGCGTGTTCTTGGCACCGAAGCGGCAGCCGGTCATACAGCTGCCGCATTCCAGGCAGCCGGTGCGTTCCGGACCGGCGCCGCCGAAGTACGGATCGGGCACCGTCTTGCCCGGGGTCTTGGTGCCGTCGGGGCCGAAGAAAACGCCGACCGGGGTGGGCACGAAGGTGTCGCCGCAACCCATGTCGTCGGCAACCTCTTTGAGGATGCGGTCGGCGTCGGTGAAGGTCGGGTTGGTGACCACACCGAGCATCCGCTTGGCCTGCTCGTAGTGCGGCATCAACTCCGATTGCCAATCGGTGATATGCGACCACTGCTTGTCGGCGAAGAACGGCTCCGAGGGCACGTAGAGCGTGTTCGCGTAGTTCAGCGAACCACCGCCGACCCCGGCGCCGGCCAGGATCATCACGTTGCGCAGCAGATGGATGCGCTGGATGCCGTACATGCCGAATTTGGGCGCCCAGAGGAATTTGCGGAGGTTCCAGGAGGTCTTGGCCATGTCCTCGTCGGCGAAGCGCCGGCCGGCCTCGAGCACGCCGACGCGATAGCCCTTCTCCGTCAGCCGAAGGGCGGTGACGCTGCCACCAAAACCCGAACCAATGATCAAGACGTCGTAGTCAGGTTCCACGCCCCCAGTATGTACTTACCGGCCGGTAATGAGCCAGAAAACCTGGTCAACAGCCCGGATTGGCCCTTGCCGCTAGCTACCGACGGTCAGGCCGACCTTCTGAAATTCCTTGAGGTCGCAGTAGCCGGACTTTGCCATCGATCGGCGCAGACCGCCGACGAGGTTCAGCGAGCCGAACGGATCGTCGGACGGGCCGTTGAGGACCTGATCCAGTGACAGCCGCTCGCCGGCCGCGATCTGCAGCAGAGCACCGCGGGGCAGTGACGGGTGCGCGGCCGCGGACGGCCAGAACCAGCCCTCGCCCTGCGCCTCGACGGCCTCGGCTAGCGGGGTGCCCAGCACCACGGCGTCGGCGCCACAGGCGATGGCCTTGGCCAGATCCCCGGAGGTGTGGATGTCCCCGTCGGCGAGCACATGGACGTACCGGCCGCCGGTCTCGTCGAGGTATTCACGGCGGGCCGCGGCGGCGTCGGCGATCGCGGTGGCCATCGGCACACTGATGCCCAGGACTTCGTCGCTGGTGGTGACTCCGCTGGTCGAGCCGTAACCGACGATGACGCCGGCCGCGCCGGTACGCATCAGGTGCAGTGCGCTGCGGTGGTCGATCACGCCACCCGCCACCACCGGCACGTCGAGCTCGGAGATGAAGGTCTTTAGGTTGAGCGGCTCGCCGTGGCTGTCGACACGTTCGGCAGAGACGATGGTGCCCTGGATGACCAGCAGGTCGATGCCGGCCGCCACCAGCACCGGTGTCAGCGCCCGGGTGTTCTGCGGGCTGACCCGGACCGCGGTGGTGACCCCCGCGTCGCGGATCCGGGCCACCGCGGCACCCAGCAGCTCGGGGTCCAGCGGGGCGGAGTGGAATTGCTGGAGCAGCCGGACGGCCGCCGACGGTTCGGGTTCTTTGGCGGCCGCTTCGATGACTTGCGCGACCTTGGCTTCGACGTCCGCGTGGCGACCGATCAGGCCCTCGCCGTTGAGCACAGCCAGCCCGCCGAGCCGGCCGAGTTCGATCGCGAACTCCGGCGACACCAGCGCGTCGGTCGGATGAGCCACGATCGGGATCTCGAAACGGTAGGCGTCGAGCTGCCAGGCCGTCGTGACGTCCTGCGACGAGCGGGTGCGTCGCGACGGCACGATATTGATGTCACCGAGTTCGTATGTGCGTCGGGCTGTTCGGCCCATGCCGATCTCGACCATGTCACGCATGAGCGGTCCTTCGATCAGTTCATCGAGCGTAGTAGTTGGGCGCTTCGGCGGTCATCGTGATGTCGTGCGGATGGCTTTCCTTCAAGCCGGCCGCGGTGATGCGGACGAATTGCGCCCGCTGCAGTGCCTCGATGGTCTCGGCACCGGTGTAGCCCATCGCGGCACGCAGGCCGCCGGTCAGCTGGTGGATCACCGACGTCAGCGGACCGCGGAACGGCACCCGCCCCTCGATGCCCTCAGGCACCAGCTTGTCCTCCGAGAGCGCGTCGTCCTGGAAGTAGCGGTCCTTCGAATACGACTTCGCCTCGCCCCGGCCCTGCATGGCGCCCAGCGAGCCCATGCCGCGGTAGCTCTTGTACTGCTTGCCGTTGACGAAGATCAGATCGCCCGGAGCTTCACCGGTACCGGCCAGCAGGGACCCCAGCATGGCGGTGGACGCGCCCGCAGCCAGCGCCTTGGCGATATCACCGGAGTACTGCAGACCGCCGTCGGCGATCACCGGCACTCCGGCCGGGCGGCACACCGCGACCGCTTCCAGGATCGCAGTGATCTGCGGCGCGCCGACACCGGCGACCACACGGGTGGTGCAGATCGACCCGGGACCAACACCGACTTTGACCGCGTCCGCACCGGCCTCGACCAGCGCGGCGGCCCCCGACCGGGTGGCAACGTTGCCGCCGACGATCTCGACCCGGTCGCCGACCTCACCCTTGAGCTGGCGGACCATGTCCAGCACCAGCCGGTTGTGCGCGTGCGCGGTGTCGACCACCAGGATGTCGGCGCCCGCGTCAGCGAGCGTCATCGCGCGTACCCACGCGTCGTCACCGACACCGACGGCGGCCGCGACCAGCAACCGGCCGTCGTTGTCCTTGGTCGCCAGCGGGTGCTGCTCGGTCTTGACGAAGTCCTTGACGGTGATCAGCCCGGTCAGCCGGCCATGTCCGTCGACAATCGGCAGCTTCTCGATCTTGTGCCGGCGCAGCAAACCCAGGGCGGCGTTCGCGCTGACCCCCTCTTGGGCGGTGATCAGCGGGGACTTAGTCATCACCTCCGCGACGTGCTTGGACTGGTCCACCTCGAACCGCATGTCGCGGTTGGTGATGATGCCAACCAGCTGACCCGCGTCATCGATGACCGGCAACCCGGAGATCCGGAACCGGGCGCACATCGCGTCCACCTCGGCCAGCGTGTGATCCGGTTTGCAGGTGACCGGATCGGTGACCATACCGGCTTCCGAGCGCTTCACCGTTTCGACCTGTCCGGCCTGCTCGGAGATCGGCAGGTTGCGGTGCAGCACCCCGAGACCGCCGGCACGGGCCATCGCGATCGCCATCCGCGACTCGGTCACGGTGTCCATCGCGGAGCTGACCAGCGGCACTTTCAGCCGGATATTCTTGGTGAGCTGACTCGATGTGTCGGCGGTGGCCGGCACCACATCGGACGCAGCAGGCAGTAGTAAGACGTCGTCGAAGGTCAGCCCCAGCATCGCGATCTTCTGCGGATCGTCGCCGCCGGTCGGTACCGGATCTTCCGGGAAACCACCCACGCTGGGGTAGGAGGCCACGATCAGGTCGCCACTGTTTTCCAGACGGGACAAGCCAGATGACATTGCCGGGGCCCTCCCATACGCGCGCGGAGTGAGTAGAGCCATCCTATCGGCTCCGTGCCCGGTGACGATGCACGCCGCACGCGGCGTGCGCACGAGGCGCGACATGGTGGCTGCGCTGCGGGGTAGCGCTGGCGTGATACCGGCGAGGCTGCGTAATGTGGACTCGTGCGCGACCACCTCCCGCCCGGGCTGCCGCCTGACCCATTTGCCGACGACCCGAGCGATCCGTCGGCGGCTTTGGATGCTGTCGAGCCCGGCCAGCCGCTTGATCCCCAGGAGCGGATGGCCGTCGAGGCCGACTTGGCCGATCTCGCGGTATATGAAGCCCTTCTGGCGCACAAAGGTATTCGCGGTTTGGTGGTGTGTTGCGACGAATGTCAACAGGACCACTACCACGACTGGGACATGCTGCGCGCCAACCTGCTTCAGTTATTGGTCGACGGCACCGTGCGGCCACACGAGCCGGCCTACGACCCTGAGCCCGATGCCTACGTGACCTGGGACTATTGCCGGGGATACGCCGACGCTTCGCTCAACGAGGCGACCTCGGACACGTCGAGATCACGGGAATAGCACGGCTCGCCGCTGAGCGGGCGCAGTAGCGCTCCGGCAGATTTCAGGGCCGCCGCCACGTTCCGCCCCAGTGCTCGATGCGGCAAGCGCACTCGTCGCGGACGTTGCGCAGATCCGCGGCCCGGTCGTCGGTGTCGGCGAGGTCGACCAGCAGGCACGCGAGCGCCCAGCGCAGCGGCACCAGACCCAGACCGCCGGTGAGCTCGAAGGCAGCGTCGGCGACTTCCCGCGCCCGCTCGAGGGCACCAGCGCTGCACAGCGCCGCGGCCAGCACCACCTCGCTCTTCGCGCAATGCCGGGCCCCGCCGTCCAGGGTGCTCGCGGCCAGCTCGACGGCAGCCTCGGCGTGGCGCACCGCGGCGTCACCTTCGCCGCCGGCCATCGCCAGCTCGGCAGCCACCCATGCCCGCCGTACCGCCAGCCGGGGCGGCGCCTGCGCCACGAAGGGCTCCGCCCGCACCAGCAGCGTTGCCGCGGCGGCCAGCCGCCCGACACCCAGCGCGTCGGCCGCGAGCCCCGTCAGCGCATCGCCGGCCGCCTCGGGGTCGTCCCCGGCCAGCGCCCAGGCGCGACCGTCCCAGCCGCGGGCCAGGCCATGCCAGCCCAGCTGCCGCAGGAACGACGCACGTGCGCTGTGCGCGAGCGATGCCAGCCGTGCCGACGGCGCGGCCCGCTTCAGCGCCGCCAGGTCGGCGTAGGCGCTGCCGTAGCGGCCCTGTCCTGCGGCGGCGATCGCACGCAACCACTGCCGATGCGGGGTCGTCGGTGCCGGCAGCGGCCAGCGCCCCGGCTCGTCGCCAAAAGCGGCAGCCAATAAGTCTGACTCGCCGGACGGGTCGTGGGAGATATGTATCACGGTCGGTAATCTGTTAAGACTTCATGGTTTCTGAGTTACACCGGTATTAAATCCAACGAGGATCGAATTTGTGGCGAAGGCCGCCCGATTTGGCCGCGAACTGCGACATTTCCGGCCAGCAGGCGGCCAACATGGGCTCCTCGACTCATGAAGCGTCATCGCCTCTATGAACGCAGCGTAAATTCCCAAGCCGCAGTTGAGTATTCAGCAGACTTTAGCCTGTTGACGGCAATTCCCTAGCGCCCCTACGTTTAGTTCCGACGAGTAGTCACCGACGACCCGCTCGATTCAGTTGACGACCAACTAGATCGCGAACTGGCCTGAACATGGGCGTGTAGAGAGGGACTTCAATGCCGCAACCGGAGCAACTACCAGGTCCCAATGCAGACATTTGGGACTGGCAATTACAAGGCCTTTGCCGCGGCGTCGACTCGTCGGTGTTCTTCCATCCGGACGGCGAACGCGGCCGCGCCCGCCTCCAGCGCGAACGTCGCGCCAAGGAAATGTGCCGCAGCTGCCCGGTGATGGCTCAGTGCCGCGCGCACGCCCTCGACGTGGGCGAGCCGTACGGAATTTGGGGCGGTCTGTCGGAGGCCGAACGCGAACTGCTGCTCAAGCGCGACATCGGCCGGTCGCGCGGTATCCGCCGCAGCGCCTAACCGGCAATGCAGATCTAGACGTACTTCGGGCGGGTCGGTTCCTCAGAGGATCGACCCGTCCTGCTTGTACTGTTCGATTCTGTCCCAGTCCACCCCGGCCTCGAGCAGGATCTCCTCGGTGTGCTGGCCGTGTTCGGGTGCACCGGTCGGCTGCACCTGGTGGCCGTCGAACTGGACCGGGTTGGTCGGCAGGATGTAGGGCTTCCCGTT
>CAVWEO010000053.1:0-18507 GCA_963753995.1 uncultured Actinomycetota bacterium
CTCGCCCAGCAGTGAGTTACCTGCCGCTGGCGCCGCCCGGAGCGACGCCACTGCGGGTGCTCACGATCGCCGGGTCCGACTCCGGCGGCGGCGCGGGGATGCAAGCCGATATCCGAACCTGCACCCTGCTGGGCGTGCACACACTGTGCGCCGTGACCGCAGTGACGGTGCAGAACTCGTTGGGCGTCAAGGATTTCCATCCAGTGCCCCCCGACGTGGTCGCGGCTCAGATCGCTGCGGTGTGCCACGACATCGGATTGCAGGCCGCCAAGACCGGGATGCTCGCGACGGCTGAGATCATCGAGGCCGTCGCGACGAGTTGGCGCGAGCACGGTGCGGGCGTGCCCCTGGTGGTCGACCCGGTCTGCGCATCGATGCACGGCGACCCGCTGCTCGACAGCGAGGCCCTCAATTCCCTTCGCGCCGAATTGTTTCCGCTGGCCACCCTGGTGACACCGAACCTGCACGAGGTGCGACTTCTGGTGGACATCGACGTCGTCGACTCGACCAGCCAGGCCGACGCGGTCCGCGCCCTGCATGCGCTGGGACCGAAATGGGCAATGGTCAAGGGCGGGCATATGTCCGGGTCGGCCAGCAGCACCGATTTGTTGTTCGACGGCAGCGATTTTCACGAGTTCGAATCGCCACGGGTGAGCACCGCCCATGACCACGGTGCCGGCGACACATTGGCCGCGGCTACCGCGTGCGCGCTGGCGAACGGCTACCCCGTGATCGACGCCGTCGCGTTCGCCAAGGGCTGGGTGACCGAGGGCCTGCGGGCCTCCTACCCGCTCGGGCATGGCCACGGTCCGGTGTCTCCGTTGTTCAGGCTGCAGTCGTGAGCGCGCTGAGCCGACGACGATGCAGAGCGAAGCGATGAGGAGGAGCGGCGCCATCAACCTGGACCAGATTGCGGGCATCGCCCACGAACCTGACGGCCCACCGGCCGGAGTGGTGGTATTGACGCATGGTGCCGGAGGCAACCGGGAATCGCCTATGCTGCAACGACTTTGCGATGAGTGGGCCCGACGTGGCTGGTTGGCGGTCCGCTACGACCTGCCGTACCGGCGGCGACGGCCCAACGGGCCGCCGTCGAATTCGGGCGCAAGCGACCGGGTGGGCGTAGTCGAGGCGATCGCCGTGTGCCGCGGACTGACGGATGGCCCGGTGATCGTAGGCGGACATTCCTACGGCGGCCGGATGGCCTCGATGGTGGTAGCCGCGAAAGAAGCGCAGGTCGACGTGCTGACGCTGTTTTCCTACCCGGTGCATCCACCCGGCAAGCCCGAACGGGCCCGCACCGAACACCTACCCGACATCGCGGTACCGACGGTATTCACCCATGGCACATCGGACCCGTTCGGGACGCCGGCCGAGGTGCGCGATGCTGCGGCGTTGATTGCCGCACCGACCCAGATCGTCGAGATCGCGGGCGCACGACACGACCTGGGCTCCAAGACCCTCGATGTGCCCGGTCTGGCCGTCGCCGCGGCGCTACGTCTGCTCGGCCGCCGCTAGCCGCTCAGACCGCGAGACGGTTGCGCGTTCGCACGACGTCGGCCGCGATGTCGGCAAGCTTGACGTTGGTCGCCTGCGATGTTTTGCGCAGCAGAGCGAAGGCATCGTCGTCAGAGACGTCGTTCAACACCATCAGCATGCCGATGGCTTTCCCGATCTCCCGACTGCTGGCGAGCCCGCGTCGCAGCGACGCGGCGTCCTCACCTTGCGCCACGGCATTGGTGGCGACGGTCGCGAACGCGCCCAGCACGTGGGCTTGCTCGACCGATCGCTCATCGAAGACATCGGGCGTGTCGGAGAACAGGTTGAGCGCGCCACTTCGGGCCCGGTCAACTGACAACCGAACGCTCAACGCGCCGCGAACCGGCGTGTCGGCGAGCACGCGACTGCTCAGAGCCGGCCACCGGCCGCCCGCCCTCAGGTTCGTCTCAATTTGCGGGGTGCGCTCTTCGATGGCGTCGAGGCAGGGCCCACTGCCCAGGGCCAACTCCAGCTTGTCGATGTGGCGAGCGATGGCGTCACTGACAGCCGCCGTGGTGAAGGCGCCATTCTGATGGATCATCAGGCTAGCGTGATCGCATCCGGGGATCGTCAGCGTTGCCGCCACACAGATCGCGGCGTACATCTCCTTGGGTCCTGAGGCTTCTCGGGCGATCTCAGCCAGCGACGTGAACACGCCGGGCAGCTCTGGGGACGACACCTCAACCTCCTGTTCCGAACGCGACATGCGTTGGGCGGCAGCGGAGCTCACAGTTCACGCTCCTGCCGCCGCCCACCGTCGGGTCAAGCGTTGATGACCTCGCGCTTGGTGGTTTTCTCATTCAATGTCTGGTGTCCGTCACCGCGGCCGATCGTGATCTTGCGTGGTTTGGCTCGCTCCGCCACCGGAATGCGGAGGCGCAGCACACCTTCTTGGTAGGTGGCATCGATACGGTCGGTGTCGAGGTTGTCGCCGAGAACAAGCTGGCGGCTGAATACGCCCCGCGGCCGCTCGGTGGCGAGCATCTCTCGATCCGGATCGACAGCCGGCCGTTCGGCCCGAACGGTCACTACGTTGCGCTCGATGTCGAGGTCCAGTGAGCCCTGGTCGATGCCAGGCAGGTCGAACTCGACGAAAAACGCTTCGCCTTCACGCCACGCGTCCATCGGCATCACCGCCGGACGGGCGGCGGTGCCCAGCGCCTGCTGCGCGAAACGGTCCAGCTCGCGGAATGGGTCGGTACGCATCAGCATGGTGGTCACCCTGCCTCTCCAATCTTGTGATCCTGGTATTCATAACCTGTGTCTAGCGACACAGATTTTATATATCATCTGTCAAAGCAAGTCGCAAGTATGCTACAAAGGTTTCCTATAACTATCGCCGAGGATGATTGTGACGAACCAGAGATCTGACGCGCCGGGCCTGCCCGCCGCCAGCCAGGGGGTCTACGGGATCTCAGTGGCCGCCGAACTGTCCGGGATACCGGTGCAGTCGTTGCGGCTCTACGAGAGCCACGGACTGCTCACTCCGATTCGCAGCGATGGGGGCACCCGCCGTTACAGCGCCGATGATCTGGCTCGCCTACGACGGATCAGCGAACTTGTCGAGGCCGGTGTAAATCTTGCCGGCATCAAGCACATCCTCGACCTGCAGGACGACAACGCGGCACTCGTCGCCGAGAACCGCGCATCCAGCGCGAAGGCGACGCGCAAATCGGAGGCGGGCTAGTCCGACGGGTTACCAGTACCAGAGGTACCGGGTATATTGTCGTCCCATGAGTTCGGAGCAGTTCGAGGTTCTCATCGTCGGCGCCGGCTTCGGCGGTATCGGGGCGGCAATCCAGCTCAAGCGCCTGGGTATCGAAGACTTCGTCATCCTCGACCGGGAGGACGACCTCGGTGGGACCTGGCATGTCAACCACTACCCGGGTCTGGCCGTCGATGTCCCCACCACCACGTATTCGTACTTCTTCGAACCGAACCCGAATTGGTCGCGGTTGTTCACCCCGGGACCGGAGATCAAGCAGTACGCCGTGGGCGTGGCCGAAAAGTACGACGTTCGCCGGCACATGCGCTTCAACACCGTGGTGGAAAGTGCCCGCTGGGATGAGGAGACCCGCCGTTGGGAAGTCGCGCTCGCCGGCGGCGAGGTGATCTCGACGCGCTACCTGATTACCGCGACGGGGTTCCTGTCACAGCCGAAAATGCCTGACATAGCTGGGATTACGACGTTCGAGGGCAAGGTCATCCACACCACCGAGTGGGAGGACGACTTCGATCCGACGGGCAAGCGGATCGGGATCATCGGGACCGGCGCGACCGCGGTGCAGCTGATTCCTAAACTCGCGGAAAAAGCCGCGGAACTCACCGTCTACCAGCGCACCCCGATCTGGGTGGCACCGAAGATCGACCTGCGCTTCTCGGAGCGGGCCAGAAAAATGTTCGCCCGTTTCCCGTGGACACAGCGGGCGATCCGGTCGATCACCGACACCATCTACGAGCTGATGATCACCGTCGGCCTGGTGCGATACCGGGTTCCACTCAACCGGCGACTCAACATCTCCGCGATGGATCTGTGCAAGATCAACCAGTTCGTCGCCATTCGCGACAAGGAATTGCGCCGCAAGCTGACCCCGGATTACGACCTCGGCTGTAAGCGACCGACTTTCTCCAACACCTACTTCCGCAGCTTCACCAAGCCACATGTGCACCTGCAGGCCGAGGGAATCGACCGCATCGAAGCCGACGGCATCGTCAACGCCGACGGATCGAAGACCCGCATCGACACGCTGGTGCTGGCCACCGGATTCGACTTGTGGGAGGCGAACTTCCCGGCCATCGAGGTGATTGGCCGTGACGGCCGCAACCTCGGAAAGTGGTGGCGCGACACCCGTTTTCAGGCATATCAGGGCGTATCGATGCCCTACTTCCCCAATTACCTGAGCCTGGCCAGCCCGTTCGCCTTCCTCGGTCTGAACTTCTTCAACACCATGGAGTATCAGATGCGGTTGATGGAACGGCTTTTCGTCGAGCTCAGACGCAAGGGCGCAGACACCTTCGAAGTGACCGAGGAGGCAAACTCGCGCTACCTCGACCGAATGACCGAACTGCTGGGTGATTCGCTGTGGATCCTCGGCAACTGCGCCAGCTCACGTTCCTACTATTTCAATCCGAGCGGCGAACCGTCGCTGCTGCGCCCGATGGCCACCTCGACGGCAATCGAAGAGGCATCGAACTTTCCGCTGAGCGACTACGCGATCAGTTAAGGAGAAGCATGTCGCGCAAAAGTAACCGCGTTGCCCGTTACTCGGGCTTGGCCCTGGCCGGCGCCGGTTTGGCGCACTTCACCAGCCCGGGGTTGTTCGAGCCGATCACCAAGTCGGCGTTCCCGCGCAACACCCGCCAGCACGTCTACACCAACGGCAGCATCGAGACGGTGCTCGGGCTGAGTTTCGCGAGTCGGCAGACCCGCAGCCTCGGCGTGGTCGGAATCATCGGCTACCTCGCCTACCTGGGGGGCAGCGCGATCCGCCAATCTCAGAAGTCGTAAATATACAGTAATAACTGTACAGTCTGGACTGTCTACTGTATCTTCGGATACATGGACGGGATCAGCGAGTCGGCCGGCGCAGCGGCCCGTGATTTGCGGGTGGTGTTCAGCCGGCTGCGGCGCCAACTCAAAACCGTCGCCACCGGGGGCGACCTGACGCCGTCGCAGACCGCGGTGCTGAACCGGCTGTGGAAAGACGGCCCATCGTCGACCAGTGCGCTGGCCGCTGCCGAACAGGTTCGGCCGCAGTCGATGGCGACCATCCTCACCGCACTCGATCAGCACGACCTCATTCGGCGTGCACCCGACCCCGTTGATGGTCGGCGGCAGGTGATTTCGCTGACCACAGCTGGGCGCCGGCGGGCGGAAAGTGACCGTCAGATCCGCGGGGAATGGCTGGCCCGTGCCATGCAAGAGCGCTACTCAGAGCGGGAACGACGCGTGATCAACGATGCGTTGTCGCTGCTTGCGCGCCTGACCGACTAGCGAAGGGATTTACCCATGGAATTGGGCATACACTACATCGATTTTCTGCCCGGGGACGCCGCTGCCCTGACCCCGACCCTGTTGTCGACCGCGACGGCCGCCGAAGACATCGGCGCGACGCTGTTCACCCTGGCCGACCACTTCTTCCAGATGGAAAATGTTGGGCGCGCCGAAGATCCGTTTCTGGAGGGCTACACGTCGCTGGGCTATCTGGCCGGCCGGACCAGCAGCATCAACCTGTCACTACTGGTTACCGGCGTCACCTATCGGCATCCGGGACTACTGGCCAAGACGGTCACGACGCTCGATGTGCTCTCGCAGGGCCGGTCGATGTTCGGTATCGGTGCCGCCTGGTACGAACGTGAGCACCTCGCGCTCGGAGTTCCGTATCCGTCGGTGAGCACACGTTTCGAGATGCTCGAGGAGACGCTGCAGATCTGTCAGCAGATGTGGAGTGACAACGACGGCTCCTACGACGGCAAGCACTATCAGTTGGCCGAGACGATCTGCCAGCCGCAGCCGATTCGGCGCCCGCCCATCGTGATCGGCGGCGGTGGCGAGAAGAAGACGCTGCGACTCGTCGCGCGGTACGCCGATGTCTGGAATTCCACTGATTCTGAGATCGACGTGCTGACCCACAAGGTCGATGTGCTGACGCGCCACTGTGACACCGTGGGTCGCGACGTCGCCGAGATCCGCAAAACCGTTGGCTTCTTTGAAGACCCGTTTTCCGACCTCGACGGATATCTGAAGAAGGTCGAGCGGATGGCCGAGCTCGGTGTCGACATGATCAACACCGGCCCGGTCCCGGGCGCACCGGATCCCGCCGGTTTCGTGCAACGCTATGGCGACGAAGTGATGCCGAGGCTGTCTGAGATCGGTTGAGCCGCCGTTGGTTCAGCTGCTGGCGGAGGGGTCCCCTCCGGCTTTAGTCGATACGGCACGGCCGCCGGGTGCGCGTTTGGACGGCACCCGGCGACCGGCGGGGGTCAGGGGCAGGTGACGTCGAGTTCGAACGGCTTGTTGACCGGGCCTCCCATCGGGTTGGCCATGTCCACACCGCTGGCGGTGCCGCTGATCTTGTACGAACTGCCGTCCTTGGTGGCATCGGCTTTGCCGGTGGTGCCACCGACGCCCAACGACACGCCGTTGACATTGCCCAGCGCAACCGATTTGACGACAGGAGGACTGGCGTCTGTCAGTACGGCGCCGATACCGGTTGGCGTACCGGGAGACCCTCCGGCGATGGCGATGTTGATGGTGCCGGCGGCCTTCGTGCAGGCAACCTGGCCCTTGACGTTTTGATCTTTGCCGTCGACCAGCACCTTGGTGTTCGACGCTCCGGCCGGTGCGACCGCGGCGTTGCCGATGCTGGTGGCCTTGTCGCTGTGTGAACAGCCCACCACCACCGTGGCGAGAGTGGCCGCCGTGCCGGCCATGATCAGGACTTCGCGTTTCATTGTGTAGCTCCTTGTTTGTATTGCGGATGTGGTGCGTTATCACTCTGCGGGAGTGAGCTTTATGGATCCTTAATGTGGATTCACCCAGTCAGGCGGCCGTCGGATCGACGCGCTCACGTCGATGCGTCAGCCGCCATGTCCAGGTACATCGACTGGAGGCCGACCCGACCCGGACCCGTGAACCGGTTGAAGACGAGATTCCCTGTGCCACCGAAGATCCCGGTCCGCAATCCATAAACCTGCGGATCCATTCGGACACCCTCGTCGCGGTAGACCCAACTTCCCGGCTCCACATCGATCTGTTCACCGGGTGCAAGGACCTTTTCGAAGACGTTGCCGTACCCGTGCAGCCACACCACGCCTTCTGACTCTGTTGCGGCGAACCGGTCCACGAAGAACCCGGTCGAGCCGAACAGCATGTTCCGGATCCCTTTCTGGCGAGTGAATCCGTACTCCAAATTGCCTGTGGCCGCCAGATATTGGTGCTCACGCACTTCAATGGCGGCACCGGGTCGCAGATGCAGTGGAAAGACATGTCCGGTGCCGTCGCGGGAAAACGCGACCTGGCCCGGTCCGCGTGCCTCGGTCATGAGCAATTGCATGCCCGCGACCATCCGCTTGAGCGCACCCTTGCCTCTGAGCCCGATGTCGAGCCCAGGGTCCTTCCACAAAATGACGTGATGTTCGAAAAACACCGGCACGCTGCCGTCGAGCCAGATGTGCAGCACCGGTACCAACTCTCCGTCGATGCGGTAGTACACGCCTGGGGCGCGCCCGTCGGCGACGGTGCTGGGCAGTAGCTGCGGAGGCTCGGGCCGATAGGCGGAGTTGACCATCGTCGCGGCTCAGGGACGCTTGGCGTAGCGAGCGAGGAAAGCGGTGGCGGCAATCGTCGCGACGGCGCCGACCACACCCCACAGGACGACGGAGAACACCAGCGACCCGATCATGAAGTCGTACGTGATCGAGAGGTAGATCGACCACAACACTCGACAGAGGCACCAAAAGGCAAGCAGCCCTGCGCTGATCCCGATGATCAGGGCGCGGTTGCGATCGACGCGGTCGATTTGTCCTTCGATGTTGGGAGGCAGAATCTTCATGTGCGTTGTCCTTTCGTGAGGTGGCGGTGCTGCGTGGGAGCACCTGCACTCGCTCACTGTCCGGGACAGCGCTTGGTGGATCCTTAATGCACCGGGGGGTCGGCGCCGGTGTCGAGAGTGAATTCCTCGTCACCGATCCGGATGCGATCACCGTTGTGTAGTTCGGCGCTGGGGTCGATTCGTGTGCGGCGCACCCGCACTCCATTTGCCGACCCCAGATCGGTGATGAGAATCGTGCGGCCGTCATCGGCAATGACCGCATGATGGCGGCTGACCTTGGCGTCGGACAGCACGATGTCGTTGTCCGGGCTTCGGCCTATCCGGGTGGCTGTGCCGGTCAACGCATGCCGTCGCCCGTCCGTGCCGACCAAAGCCGCGGTCGCGGGGCGCCGGACACGGATTGCGTTGTCCGACTGCGCGACGAGGGTGTCTTCGGCATGTGCCTGGGCAACCTTGCGCGTGTCCAACGGCTCTTGGCGCAGGATTCGCTCGTACAGCTCGCGGAGCGTCCATCCCGGGTCGATACCCAGGTCTTCCGCCAGCAGAGCTTTCAGCCGCAGGTAGGCGTCCAGAGCATCCGATTGGCGGTCTGCCAAGTAGTAGGCGGTGATCAGCTGCGCCCACAACGGTTCTCGATAGCCATGCCTGGTGGTCAGTGACTCGAGTTCGGATATCACGGTATGTGGTCTGCCGCAAGCAATTTCGGCCTCGGCACGTGCGATGTAGACCAACACCCGCTCCTCGTCCAGCGCGGCGGCCAAGGTCTCCACGAAATGAAAGTCGCTGAGATCCTCCAGAACCGGGCCGCGCCACTGATCGAGGGCCGCCAACAGGTGCCGGCTGGCCTGTTCGAACTGTGCGGCCGCAGCGGCCTGCACCCCGGCGTTCCTCTCGGCGATGAACCGGCCGAAATCATACTGGTCGTCGCTGATGGACAGCTGATACCCCGGGGGCATGCTGGCCAGCACGGAACGGTCGATGCCCGCGCTGCTCATCAGCCGTCGCAGATTGGAGATGTAGGCATGCAACGTGGCCCGGGCTCCCTGCGGGGGCCGTTGATCCCAGGCGGCACCGATCAGCGAGTCGATGCTCACCGGCCGATTCGCGTTGACGATCAACATCGCCAGCACCGCACGCTGCTTCGGCGTGCCCAACGGCACCAACTGGTCGCCCATGCGCACCTGTAACGGGCCCAATACGCCGAACTGGGCTGCCGCAAAGGGCTGCCCAGTACCCAACTCATCGGCCATCATGCTGTTTTTCGCGTTCACCAGGTTCGCCAGCTAAATAACTGACAGCTTAGCTTCCGGTTAGGATCTGCCCATGCCGGTCTCGGTAGGCGAAGCATTCGCGGGATACACGATCCTGCGCGTGCTCGGCGCGGGCGGGATGGGCACGGTGTATCTGGCCGCTCATCCGCGGTTACCGCGCCAGGACGCGCTGAAGGTGTTGCCGCCGCAGTGGACCGCTGACCCGCAGTACCGGGAGCGGTTTCTGCGCGAGGCGGATCTGACCGCCAGCCTGTCGCATCCCAACATTCTGGGTGTCCACGACCGCGGCGAACATGACGGACAGTTGTGGATCTCGATGGATTATGTCGGGGGCACCGACGCATCCCGACTGGTACGCGAGCATCATCGGCAGGGAATGCCCGCCGATCAAGCGGTCGAGATCGTCACCGCCGTCGCATCGGCGCTGGATTACGCACACCAGCAGGGGCTGCTGCACCGCGACGTCAAACCCGCCAACGTCCTGCTGGATCCCAAGGCGCAACGAATCTTTTTGGCCGACTTCGGCATTGCGCGCCTCATCGACGATCCGGCCGGGTTGACCGCGACGAACATGGCGGTCGGCACCATGGCCTACGCGGCGCCCGAGCAGTTGCGGGGCGAATCCCTCGACGGACGTACTGACCAGTACGCGTTGGCCTGCACCGCGTTTGACCTGTTGACGGGTGCGCCGCCGTTTGTCGATTCCAACCCCGCGGTGGTGATCACCAAACATGTTGCGGCTCCGATACCGTCGCTCGGGGAACGCCGCCCGGAGTTGTCCGCGCTGGATCCGGTGCTGGCCAGGGCGATGGCCAAGTCGCCGGCGGACCGGTTCGCCAGCTGCGGAGAGTTCGCCAGGGAGCTGAACTACGCCCTCAACCCACCGTCCGGCCAGGTGCACAGGGCTCCCCCGCCGCCGCCTAGCGCGCCGAGCCCGGCACCCACTCTGATGACTCCGACACGACGGATGGCGAGGCCGAAACTCATTGCCGCACTGACGGTCAGCGCCGCGGTTCTCGTGGTGGCTGTGCTGGCCGCCGTGCTGTTGGTCCAGCGACACGATCGGGCAGGGAGCGCCGCGGTTCATACGTTTTCGGGCACCTACCGTGCCGACTACGGTCCAGGCACCGATCTCGAGGGCAAACCGGCCATCGGCGGGCCGCCGATGACAGGCACCTGGGACGTACGCTCCAACTGCGGCGCCGGCGGCTGCATCGCAACCGCCGCCTACACCGGCGGCAGCGGAATCGTGCTCGTCTCGAACCTGGTGTTCGACCAGGTGGGGGCCAATTGGGTTGCGGTGGGCCTTGGTTCAACGTCGTGCAACGACGCACCCACCGAGGTCTGGGTGGTGTTCACCCTGCAACCACAACCCGACGGTACCCTGACCGGCGAAACCACCCGGTCCACCGTCAACAGTTGCAGTGCGGCCAAGCGCACGGTCACCTTCACCCGCACCGGCGATCCCGATCTCACCAAAGTCCCCGACCCAGCGTCCTTGCCGCCACGGGCGGCATCTCCGTCGACCGCGCTGCACGGCCGCTACCACGAGACGATCACCTACGCCAGCGGCGGCTCCGCGCCGGGCCAAGACGATCTCACGGTACGCACCGCGTGCCTGCGCACCGGCGATCGGTGCATGAGCCTGTTCCATGCGATCGACGGGGTGGTGCCACTGGTGTTCAGCGGCGGGAAGTGGACCCGCGAGGACGAGGGCACCGTCCCTTGCAACACCGGGGGCACCGCGCACATCAAACTGAGCGCCGAGTATCCGCTGCCCGACCCACTGCAGGATCCGATTCCGGTGCTCACGGGCCACGGACACAATGAGACGAGCGGGAGCACCTGTGCCGGCGGCGATTTCGAGGACAAGTTCGAGCGCACCGGCGACTGAGATGCGGCATTAAGAATTCATTCAATGCCACGTCCTACCGTGATCGCCATGAACGCAGCACACATGTCGCGGCGGGCCGTTGCCGCCGCACTGCTCGCAGGCGGCGTCGCGGTCGCCGGCATAGCCCTGGCCACGGGTACCGCGCAGGCTCAGCCTGGAGACAATTTCTCGCAACCGCACCGCTGGTGTCCGGGACAACCCCTACCCGAGGGAGACGTCCACTGGGACACCAACATCTGCCACACCTGGTACTGGGTTCCGGTTGGCGGCATGGGCAATGTCGGCCAGTTCGTGTGGGACGGAGAAACTCCGCCGCCGCACGGTCCGGGTCCTTGCTATGGCGCGCCGATCTGTCTGCCGGGCCTCTAGCTTCGGCTCATTTCTTGGCGAGCTCGTGGCGGGTTCGGTCTTCACGGACCGGGACGCCGTTGCGGCCGGACAGATCCTGCGCGTAAAGGCCTGTGGCGTAGGCGACCCCGCCGCCGTTGATGCCCAGCTCGGCACGGTCGATGTGCTCCAGGGTGTCGGTGCTCTTGTGGTAATTCGGATCGAATGGCTGGTCCGCGGGACCGCCCCACAGCTTGGCTTCCTCGGCAGACTTCTTGTTCTCGGCACCGGAGAACAGGCCGCCCGCCGGGACGCCGGCGACAGTGAAGCCGTCGTAGTCGGATCTGCCGTCGAACGAGGTGTCTTGCGGTGTCTTTCCGGCGGAATTGAGGTAGGCGGCCAGCGACCGCTCGATGCCGGCCGAGCCTTCGGGCACAACGGGACTGCCTCGCTTGTCGGCGGGCAGTGACTGGTCGCCGTCGTAAGTGAAGTAGCCCGGGTTCGGCGAGGCGAGCATGTCGAAGTTCAGATACAACGCAATGTCTTTGAGCGCGTTGACATCCAATGACTCCACGTATTTTCTCGATCCGATCAGCCCGAGTTCCTCGGCACCCCAGAAGCCGAACCGCACCGCGTTGTGAATTCCCGGCGAGTTACCCAGTTGCAGTGCGGTTTCCAGTACCGCCGCCACACCGGATCCGTTGTCGTTGATGCCGGGCCCCTCGGGGACGCTGTCGAGGTGAGCCCCGATCATCACCACATCGCTGCCGGAACCGGACTTGGTCTGCGCGACCACGTTGCGGGCCGAGACGGTCTTGGTCTCGGCGGCCACCTGCACCGTCGCCGGTCCTGCGATCGTGCGCAGCAGCGTGCCGTCGGTTTTGGTGACACCGACGACCGGGATCTTGACCTCGTTCGACTCACCGAGGGTGCCCGCGATGTGCTCCTCGATGACGTTGTCCGCCACGACCACTGCGACCGCGCCTTTCTGGGCCGCGGCGCCGGCCTTCTGCGTGAACGGGCAGGTCCCGCGATCAACCATCACGACGGCACCGTTGACCGGGAGGTTGTCGAAGTCGGCGGGATTGCAGCCCGGGGTTCCATCGGCCGGCACTGCGACCAGCGGACCTGTGACCCCGACCGGTGGGGTGCCCACGCTGTATTCCAGCGCGCGCGCCTCGATCTTCTTGTCAGCGACCGTCACCGATCCCGGCTCGGCATGAAACACGTGCGCGTCGAACTGCATCATCTGTACGTCAAAACCCTTGTCCCGCAACTTCCCTGCCACGTAGTCGACGCTGGCGTCGTAACCAGGGGTGCCGACCGCGCGGGTGTTGTTGTTGGCATTGGCGATGTCTTGCAACTTCGTCAGGTGGGCCATCATCGCGTCGGTGGTGACCCGGCCGCGCAGCGAGGCGGCGAAGTCCGGTACCGATATCGGCTTCATCGAGTTGGCAGTATCAGAGGATGCGCATCCGCCGGTAGCCAGCATCAGTGTCGCGGCGGCAACGAGCAGGGATTTTGATTTAGTAGCCATTGCGCCCCAGGTTAGACGCAGGCGTCGAATCGCACCCCGCATCTTGGCGCCCGTGTCAGCTTGCCGCTTCGGAGGGGTCTTGGCGCCGTAGATAGGCGTGGACGGTGGTTCCCTCGGACGTGGTGTGCGTGCGTAGCAGGTCGGCGATCGCGTTCACCACGAACAGCCCGTACGGACCAGCGCCGGCCGGGCCCGGTGGCCGTCGTCCGGCCAGCGGATCGGCCCAGTGGCCCGTGTCACGTGCCTCGCAGACCACGAACCCGCTGTCGTACCAGAACGCCAGCTCGCACGGCCCGCCGGCGTGATCGAGGCTGTTGGTGGCCAGCTCGGTGGTGACCAGCAGAAGGTCGGCCACGCGATCCGGGGCCATTCCGAGTAGCCGGCCATAGCGTTCGGCGGATTTGCGGGCACCGGCCAGGTCGTGCGCGTGCTCGACGGTGTGCGTGACGGCAGCCGGACTGGTCACCAGCGGTTGGTTGCACCGCTCGAGAGCGGCGTCGACCGCGTATTCCGGACTGTGTCGGCGCGACCCGCCCATCCACACCTGCGGATGGGTGAGGCGTACGTGCTCCAGGACGCTCTCGTTCAGACACGATGCGTCGTACGGGCACAGACCCGTGATGCTCGAACCCGAGAACGCGATGTTGGCCAACGCCTCGTGCTGCATGCAGGCCAGATACTCGTGCTCTGTTCGGCCCGCCCAGGCCGGTTCGGCGATGATGCGGACGTGCTGGTCAGGGTGGCGTTCGACGAAGGAGTACTGCCCGGCGAGAATCCGCCCGGGGTTGCGGCCGAACTCGACCATGTCGGCCATCGTCACGTCGTCTGCGTCATCGCCCAGTGCGCGGCGCAACGAATCCAGCCGATCGCCTGGCACCGCGACCAGAATGGGTTGACCCTGCGCCAGCCCTTCGGCGATGAAATCCACCAGCGAATCGACGTATTCGCGCTCTGACTCGTAGAAGAGCGCTGAATGATCGAATCCCCGACGGTGCACGTGAGCTTCCAGTGTCATGTCGATGGATGAATCCCTCGGCAGTAATTGCAGCATGTCGCCCGTTGAGTTACCCAGGCGCTCCGAAACTAATCAGGCGCCGCCGGCCCGCGCCGAGATCAAGTCGGCTACCGCCCGCATACCTACCGCGTTGGGATGGAACGGCGCCGGGCGCCACGGCAGCGGCCAGCCCGCCGCAACTGTCCAGGGATCTGCCGACCAGGCGTGGTGATCACGGCTGGCCTGCCCGGCGCGCACAACCCCGCATCCGGTGGCCTCGGCGGCCTCCGCGGTGGCTTCCTCCAGACGTGTGGCGACCATCCGACCCAGCTCGACGTGCTCCGCCGACAGCGGAGCCGCAGGTACACCGGCTGCGGGCAACAACGTGAGGTAGTCGACGAACATCACCCGGGCTTGTGGCGCCCGCTGGCGTACGGCGGTCCCGACTGCGCTCAGGGCGTCACCGATCCGGTCGAGCGCCTTGACACGGGCGTCGCGGTCGAGGAGCTCGCGGATGGCGGGCAGCCTCCGGGCCACACCGGGTAGTGACGCCGCCATCAGCATCGGCACGTATCCGACGTCGTTGCCGCCGATGGTGATGGTCACCACATCTTCGGAGCCGTTCAATGCTTCGATCTGAGGCGGGGCGCTGCGCTGGCGCTCGCTGAGCACGTTCGCGGTGGTGGCCCCGGAGAAGGTGACGTCGAGGAGATCGAGCCTGAGCTGCGCGGCGGCCAGGTGGGCGTAGTTTCGCGCTGAGCGGCCCGATCCGAACGGAGCACCCGGTGCGGTCGGCCGGATCCCGGGCCCGGCGGCCATCGAGCTGCCCAGCGCCACGTACCGGCCCGTCATTCGGACGGACTCGACGCCTGCGCCCAGAACCGCTTCGGGATGCGCCCGGCGCGCCGGGCCAGGTAGCCTGCGGTGACGGCGGCGGCCATCGCCGTGGCCATCGTGGCCGGATCGGCAGCACGGGTTACCGCGGTAGCCAATAGCACTGCGTCGCAGCCCAATTCCATTGCCAGCGCGGCGTCACTGGCGGTTCCGATACCGGCGTCGAGCACGACGGGTACACCGGCTCGAGCGACGATCATCTCGATATTGTGCGGGTTCGCGATTCCCAGGCCGGTCCCGATCGGCGAACCGAGCGGCATGACTGCCGCACATCCGGTGTCTTCCAGCCGTTTGGCCAGCGCCGGGTCGTCGTTGGTGTACGGCAGCACCACGAAGCCGTCATCGACCAATTGCTCGGCGGCGCGAACCAATTCGATCGCATCGGGCAGCAGCGTCCGCTCGTCGGCGATCACCTCCAGCTTGACCCATTCGGTGCCGAGCGCCTCGCGGGCAAGCTGCGCGGTCAGTACTGCTTCGGCGGCACTGCGGCATCCGGCGGTGTTGGGCAGCGGTGTGATGCCCAGGCGGCTCAGCAGATCGAGCATGCCGGTGCCGCCCTCGGCGTCGACCCGTCGCATCGCCACCGTGGTCAACTCGGTGCCGGAAGCGATCAGGGCTTCTTCGAGGACAGCGAGGTTGGAAGCCCCCCCGGTGCCCATGATGAGCCGCGAGGTGAAGCTGCGGCCAGCGATGGTCAGTTTGGAGTCAACCACCCTGCACCGCCGTCAGGACTTCGATGTTTGCGCCGTCGGAAAGTGTTGTGGTCCAGCTTGATCGGGGTAGAACAGCGTGGTCCACAGCGACCGCGATGCCGCGGTCAGGGTAGCCCAGTGACTGCAGCAGCCCCGCGACGGTCGTGTGATCGTCGACCTCGAAATCATCGGCATTGACCCGCACAATCATATAGCTGCTCCCACCACATTGAGCTCGGACACAATCTGTTCGGCCGTCCATGGCGCCAGTAGGAATCCCGACCGGCCGTGGCCGGCAGCGACCAGCGTGCGCGCATCGAGCCGCCCGACCAACGGTAGGTTATCCGGCGTCATCGGGCGTAAACCGGCGATGCACTCGGCGAACTCGTACTCGCCGAGCCCGGGCATCACTGCGCAGGCATCGTCGAGCAGATCTCGCACTCCGGACACGGTGGGCGCGGTGTCGCGGCCGTGCTCGTACTGAGTGGCGCCGACCACCACACCGTCGACGCGCGGGACGACGTAAACCTGACGTCCATGCACGCGAGCACGAATGACCAGCTGCGGCAACGGCATACAGCCTTTGCGCCAGCGCAATCTCAGCACTTCGCCTTTCACCGGCCGAATCGGCAGACCCGGCCACAACGACGGCGCGTCGACACCGTTGGCGATCACGACCGCGTCGGCCGCAACGGAGGCCAGGTCAGTGACCGGCCCGTCCCATTCGACTCCGAGCCGTTCGCAGGCTGCCACCAGTCCGTCCAGCAGAGCACGGTTGTCGACTGCGAGTTCGGTCGGCGCCCGGAAGCCGTGTCGAATACCTTGTGCCAGCATCGGTTCCACGTCACGCGGCGCCGACTCCCACATCACCGGATGCCCCTGGGCGGACAGCCAGTCCGCGACCGTGCGTACATCGGCCACGTCAGCGCGATCGACCGCGACCACCAGTGATTCCCGCGCGGTGATCACCTGCGCGGGTAAGCCGTCGGTGAATCCGCCGTCGCGCCACAGCCGCAGCGAATCCAGCCCAAGCTGCAACAGCCGCTCCTCGCCCGGCCAGCCTTCGCTGTGCGGTGCCAGCATTCCTGCGGCCACCCAGGACGCGCCGGGCAGCCCGGACCGATGCACCCGCACCGACCAACCAGCCTGGGCCGCGCGGCGCGCGACAGACAACCCGATGACGCCACCGCCGATGACGGCCAGTGATCTCGAGTCCGGTGGCATCTTCCTCCCTTCGCCGGCATGATCCGGATCAGGTGTGACGGTCAGGGCCGACGTGCCCACTCTCAGACCCCGCTCGCGGGACTCCCGTGTCGGTTACCCACGGTAGTCGTTAGCGTCGCGGTGTGCACCAACCACACGGCCCCACTCCTCCGCGGCCCGAAACCAGCCGCGTCGTCGCCGGGGCGCCAATGAACCGACTCGCCGGCGCGAGGCTCTACCTCTGCACCGACGCCCGTCGTGACCGCGGTGACCTGGCCGAATTCGCCGACGCCGCGCTGGCCGGTGGGGTGGACATCATTCAGCTGCGCGACAAGGGTTCGGCCGCTGAGCAGCGGCTGGGACCGCTGGAAGCGCGGGACGAATTGGCGGCGCTCGAGGTGCTCGCCGATGCCGCGCGCCGACATGGCGCACTGCTGGCCGTCAACGACCGCGCCGACATCGCCCGCGCGGCCGGAGCCGCCGTCTTACACCTGGGCCAAGACGACCTGCCGCTGACCGTGGCGCGCGACATCATCGGGCCGGACATCCTGGTCGGCCGATCGACGCACGATCAATCCCAGGTCGCTGCCGCGATTGCCGAGGACGTCGACTATTTCTGCGTCGGGCCGTGCTGGCCCACTCCCACCAAACCTGGACGCCCCGCCCCCGGGTTGGCGCTGGTGCGGTCCACTGCCGGGCTGGGGTGCGACAAGCCGTGGTTCGCGATCGGCGGTATCGACGCGGATCGCCTGCCGGACGTGCTGGCGGCCGGTGCTCGGCGGATTGTCGTCGTCCGGGCGATCACCGACGCGGAGGATCCGATGGCCGCAGCGCAGCAGCTCAGCTGGGCACTTGCAGCAGCGAGCTGATGCGGGAGCTCAGCTGCGAGGGCTCCTGATCGGGCCGGCCGGCGGTGCACCACACGAAGACGCCCTGCTCGATCTCGATCGTGCGCGGCAGGTTGCGCCGCAGCTGATGGTCGGGGCTCAGCGGCAGAATCTCGGGTGCGGTGCGGAGCCGCTGCCAGCTGGCCGCGAATCCGGGGTGCAGGGGCAGCGCGTCTACTTCGTTCTCGCCGACCCAGCGCATCTCGGCGCTCTCGAAATTGGGCACGGTCTGCAACTGCTCAGGCGCGTCGGCGACGACGGTGGTGTAGGTCCAGTCCGTGCCACTTGCGACAGCGGTGACCACGGTCGCGCGCACCGACACGAACCGGCCCGGCAGGCCGGCTTCTTCATGAGCCTCACGGACCGCGGCTTCTTCGGGACTTTCATGGCTGTCGAGGGCGCCGCCGGGCAAACCCCAGGTGCCGCCCTGATGGCTCCACGGTGCGCGGTGCTGCAACAACACCGCCGGCGTGCCGTCCTGCCGTGGCGCCCGGAGCAATAAGCCCGCCGCGCCGAATCGACCCCAATACGGGTTACCGGTGTCGGACACCACCCATCCGTCACCGTCGCCGCGCACGCGTTCAAGGATAAGCAGCACGCATGAATGGCGCGGCGTGTGTCGCAGACCGGTAACGAGTCGGGAAATCTGAGTAAGCATGTCCCCGCATCTCAGGAAAAGGCTCTTAGACTTCACTTAATGCAGTTAATGACGCGC
>CAVWEO010000054.1:0-45955 GCA_963753995.1 uncultured Actinomycetota bacterium
CTCGATCCCATCCGGCAGCAGCGTGCGCTCGTCGGCGATCACTTCCAGCTTGACCCATTCGGTGCCGAGCGCCTCGCGGGCGAGCTGCGCGGTGAGTACCGCTTCGGCGGCGCTGCGGCAACCCGCGGTGTTGGGCAGCGGCGTGATGCCCAGTCGGCTCAGCAGATCGAGCATGCCGGTGCCGCCCTCCGCGTCGACGCGGCGCATCGCGACCGTGGTCAACTCGGTGCCGGACGCGATCAGGGCTTCCTCGAGGACGGCGAGGTTGGACGCGCCCCCGGTGCCCATGATGAGCCGCGAGGTGAAGCTGCGGCCCGCGATGGTCAGCTTGGAATCAACCACCCTGCACCGCCGTCACGACGTCGATGTTCGCGCCGTCGGAAAGTGTTGTGGCCCAGCTTGATCGCGGTAGGACGGCTTGGTCGACGGCGACCGCGATGCCGCGGTCCGGGTAGCCCAGCGACTGCAGCAGCCCCGCCACGGTCATGTGATCGTCGACCTCGAGATCATCGGCGTTGACACGCAAATCATCTTGCGCCGCTCCTCCTCATCGCTACGCTCTGCATCGTCGCCGGCGGTCAACATATGGCGCTCCAACCACATTGAGTTCGGACACAATCTGTTCCGCCGTCCACGGCGCCAGCAGGAAACCCGACCGGCCGTGGCCGGCCGCGACCAGCGTCCGCGCATCGAGTCGTCCCACCAACGGCAGATTATCCGGCGTCATCGGGCGTAAACCGGCGACGCACTCGGCGAACTCGTACTCGCCGAGCGGTGGCAGCACCGCGCACGCATCGTCGAGCAGATCCCGCACTCCGGATACCGTGGGCGCGGTGTCGCGGCCGTGCTCGTACTGGGTGGCGCCGACGACCACACCGTCGGCGCGTGGCACCACGTATACCTGACGTCCATGTACGCGAGCGCGAATTACCCGCTGCGGCAACGGCATACACCCCTTGCGCCAGCGCAATCTCAGCACTTCGCCTTTCACCGGCCGAATCGGCAGACCGGGCCACAACGACGGAGCGTCGACACCGTTGGCGATCACGACCGTGTCGGCCGCGACGGACGCCAGGTCGGTGACCGGCCCGTCCCACTCGACGCCGAGCTGTTCGCAGGCCGCCGACAGTCCGTCGAGCAGGGCGCGGTTGTCGACGGCGAGTTCGGTCGGCGCCCGGAAGCCGTGTCGAATACCTTGCGCCAGCATCGGTTCCACGTCGCGCACCGCCGACTCCCACGCCACCGGATGCCCCTGCGCGGTCAGCCAGTCCGCGACCGTACGCAAATCGGCCACGTCAGCGCGGTCGACGGCGACCACCAACGACTCTCGCGCGGTGATCACCTGCGCGGGTAGGCCGTCGGTGAATCCGCCTTGGCGCCACAGCCGCAGCGAATCCAGGCCCAGCTGCAGCAGTCGCTCCTCGCCCGGCCAGCCTTCGCTGTGCGGTGCCAGCATCCCCGCGGCCACCCATGACGCGCCGGGTAGCCCGGAGCGGTGCACCCGCACCGACCAACCGGCCTGAGCCGCGCGGCGCGCAACCGACAGCCCGATCACGCCGCCGCCGATGACGGCCAGCGATCCCGAGTCCGGTGGCATCTTTCGCTCCCTTCGCCGGCATGATCCGGATCAGGTAGACGGTAAGGGCCGGCGTGCCCACTCTCAGCCCCCGTGCGCGGGACTCCCGTGTCGACTCACCACGCTAGTCGTTAGCGTCTCGGTGTGCACCAAAGTGATCGGCTCGCCGCGCGCGGCTCTATCTCTGCACCGACGCCCGTCGTGACCGCGGTGACCTGGCCGAATTCGCCGACGCCGCGCTGGCCGGCGGGGTGGACATCATTCAGCTGCGCGACAAGGGTTCGGCCGCTGAGCAGCGGCTGGGCCCGCTGGAAGCGCGTGACGAGCTGGCGGCGCTCGAGGTGCTCGCCGACGCCGCGCGCCGGCACGGCGCACTGCTGGCCGTCAACGACCGTGCCGACATCGCCCGCGCGGCCGGAGCCGCCGTCCTGCACCTGGGCCAAGACGACCTACCGCTGACCGTGGCGCGCGACATCATCGGGCCGGACATGCTGGTCGGCCGGTCGACGCACGATCAGGCGCAGGTCGGCGCCGCGATCGCCGAGGACGTCGACTATTTCTGCGTCGGGCCGTGTTGGCCGACGCCCACCAAACCGGGACGCTCCGCCCCCGGGTTGGCGCTGGTGCGGTCGACCGCCGCGCTGGCGTGCGACAAGCCGTGGTTCGCCATCGGCGGCATCGACGCGGATCGCCTGCCGGAAGTGCTGGCGGCCGGCGCGCGGCGAATCGTCGTCGTCCGGGCGATCACCGCCGCGGAGGATCCGCTGGCCGCGGCGCAGCAGCTCAGTTCGGCACTTGCAGCAGCGAGCTGATCCGGGAGCTCAGCTGCGACGGCTCATGATCGGGCCTGCCGGCGGTGCACCAGATGAAGACGCCCTGCTCGATCTCGATCGTGCGCGGCAGGTTGCGGCGCAGCTGATCGTCATGGCTCAGCGGCAGAATCTCGGGCGCGGTGCGCAGCCGCTGCCAGCTGGCCGCGAATCCGGGGTGCAGCGGCAGCGCGTCCACCTCGTCCTCGCCGACCCAGCGCATCTCGGCGCTCTCGAAGTTGGCCACGGTCTGCAGCTGTTCAGACGCGTCGGCGACGACGGTGGTGTACGTCCAGTCGCGTGCCACTCGCTGCCGCGGTGACCACGCTCGCTCGCACCGACACGAGACGGCCCGGCAGGCCGGCCTCTTCGTGAGCCTCCCGGACCGCGGCTTCTTGCGGGACTTTCATGGCTGTCGCGGGCGCCGCCCGGCAGACCCCACGTTCCGCCCTGGTGGCTCCACGGCGCGCGGTGCTGCAGCAACACCGCCGGTGAGCCGTCCGGCCGCGGCGCTCGGAGCAACAGGCCGGCCGCACCGAATCGACCCCAATGAGCGCTGCCGGTGTCGGACACCACCCATCCGTCACCGTCGCCGCGCACGCGTTCAGGATAAGCAGCACGCATGAATGGCGCGGCCTGTGTCGCAGACCGGTAACGAGTCGGGAAATCTGAGTAAGCAGGTCCCCGCATCTCAGGAAAAGGCTCTTAGACTTCACTTAATACCGTTCGTGACACACCACGCCCGAAAGATGAGGTCCGAACAGACGTGACCGTTGAGTTGGCGCACCCGTCGACTGAGCCGCTGGGTTCGCGGTCGCCGATCGAACCGGCCCACCCCCGGTGGTGGTTCGTGGCGACCACGCCCGGCCGCATCCTGTCGATCGGTCTTGTGCTGGCCATCCTCGGTGGGCTCAGCGCGTTCGCCACCTCGACCACCATCAACCAGCGACAGCACGCGCTGACCACCGTGCTGAGCCACACCGAGCCGCTGGCGTTCGCGGCCGGGCGGCTCTACACCACGCTGTCGGTGGCCGACGCCGCCGCCGCAACGGCCTTCATCGCCCAGGCGGAGCCGCGAACCGTCCGGCAGCGCTACGAGCAGGCGATCACCGATGCGGCGGTGGCCGTGACCAGGGCGTCGAGTGGTCTGACCGACGAGCCGCTGGTCCAGTTGCTCGGGCGGGTCAACGCCGAGCTGGCGGTGTACACCGGGCTGATCGAGATCGCGCGGACCAACAACCGGGCCGGCAATCCCGTCGGTTCGTCCTACCTGTCCGAGGCGTCGACGCTGATGCAGTCGTCGATTTTGCCGGACGCCGCGCGGCTCTACAGCCAGACCTCGGAGCGGGTGGACACCGAGACCACGGCCTCGACCCAGATTCCCGCCCCGGTGATCCTGGTCGTTTTGGCGACGGCGGTATTCGGCGCGTTCTCTCACCGATGGCTGGCCCGCCGCACCAAACGGCGGATCAACCCGGGTCTTGTCGCCGGTGCGCTGGCAATTCTCGTTATGGTGGTGTGGGTGGGAACCGCGCTCGCGATATCCACCAGCGGCAGCCGCAGCGCCAAAAACACTGCGGCAGAGTCACTGAAGACGATTACCAATCTGTCCATCAGTGCGCAGCAGGCACGTGCCGACGAGACGTCTGTCTCTGATTCGGCGCGGGGACGAAGAGGTCCGGAAACAGTCCTTCTACGAACGCATCGACGCCATGCACAAGCAACTCGACGAGTACCTCGCTCGTGGCGACGCCGTGGACAAAAACGATTTGCAGGGCGCCGACCAAGTGCTGAATCAGTGGCGGCGGGCCGATGACCGGATCAACTCCTACATCTCGGTCGGTAATTACCGTGCCGCCACCCAGGTGGCGTTGGGCAGCGGCGAGGACGACTCCACGCCCGCCTTCGACAAGCTCGACCGCGCGTTGGTGAAAGCGATGGAGCAGAGTCGCCACGAATTGCGCGAAGACGTTTTGAATGCGCGACGGGGACTGTCCGGCGCCACGGTGGGTGCCATCGTGCTCAGCTTGGGCGCGGCGGTGGCGGTCGCTCTCGGGTTGTGGCCGCGATTGATGGAGTACCGATGAGGGCGCGGCCGCTCCGGATGTTGTGCGCCGCTGTGGCGAGCGCCCCGACGACTGGCCGGTGGCGACCCGCTGCGCGCGGCCTCGCCGCGCTTGCGATCGCCACGATGCTGGCCGGTTGCAGCGAGTCGGGTTCGATGGTGGTGCCGCCGGCGCCGACGTTGCCGCCACCCACTCCGGCCGGCATGCAGGAGATGCCGCCCCAGCCGCCGCTGTCGCCGGACAAGACCGCCAACAATTGCGACCCCACCGCGAGCCTGCGCCCGTTCGACAACCCGGCCGACGCCGACGCCGCGGTGGCCAACATCCGCGCCCGCGGCAGGCTGATCGTGGGCCTGGATATCGGGAGCAACCTGTTCAGCTTCCGCGACCCGATCACCGGCGAGATCGTGGGCTTCGACGTCGACATCGCGGGCGAGGTGGCACGCGACATCTTCGGCAACCCGTCGCAAGTGGAGTATCGGATCCTGTCGTCGGATGAGCGGATCACCGCGCTGCAGAAGGGCGAGGTCGACGCCGTCGTCAAGACGATGACGATCACCTGTGATCGTCGCAAGCAGGTCAACTTCTCCACGGTCTATCTCGATGCGTCGCAACGCATTCTGGCTCCGCGCGACTCGCCGATCAGCAAGCCGGCCGACCTGTCCGGCAAGCGGGTCTGCGTGGCGAAGGGCACCACCTCGTTGCACCGGATCCGCGAGATCGCGCCGCCACCGATCGTGGTCGAGGTGGTCAACTGGGCCGACTGCCTGGTGACATTGCAACAGCGACAGGTCGATGCGGTGAGCACCGATGACTCGATTCTGGCCGGCCTGGTTTCTCAGGACCCCTACCTACACATCGTCGGGCCGAACATGGGCACGCAGCCCTACGGCATCGGAGTCCAATTGGACAACACCGGACTGGTCAAGTTCGTCAACGGCACGCTGGAGCGGGTCCGCCGCGACGGCACGTGGAATACGTTGTACCGCAAGTGGTTGACCGTTCTGGGTCCCGCGCCTGCACCGCCGAATCCGAGGTACGAGGACTGATGGCCGAGCAGCCGGAGGATCTGGAAGACCAGGACGCGGACGACGTCGGTCCGGGTACCCAGCCTGCCGAATTCGATGGTGGACTCGTCCGCGCAGAGTCGCCCGATCGCCACTCAGGCGATCTTCCGGCCGGACTTCGACGACGACGACGATGACTTTTCCGGGCAGCTCGGCGACACCACCCCCACGGCGCGGACGAAGCCCGCCACGCGCGCTCCGGTTCGCCGGCTAGGCGGCGGATTGGTCGAGATTCCGCGGATTCCGGACATCGATCCGCTCGAAGCATTGATGCCCAATCCGGTTGTGCCGGAGTCCAAACGCTTCTGTTGGAACTGTGGACGGCCGGTGGGTCGGTCCAGCGAGGACGAGAAGGCGCAGTCGGAGGGCGATTGTCCTTATTGCGGAAGCCCGTATTCGTTTCTGCCCCAGCTCAATCCCGGTGACGTGGTCGCCGGCCAGTACGTCATCGAGGGTTGCATCGCGCACGGTGGTCTGGGCTGGGTGTACCTCGCGCTTGACCGCAACGTCAACGATCGCCCGGTCGTGCTCAAAGGCCTGGTGCATTCCGGCGACGCCGAAGCGCAGGCAATCGCGATGGCAGAGCGGCGATTCCTTGCCGAGGTCGTGCACCCGTCGATCGTGCAGATCTTCAACTTCGTCGAGCACACCGACCAACATGGTGAACCGGTCGGCTATATCGTCATGGAATACGTTGGTGGGCAGTCACTCAAGCGACGCAAGGGTGACAGGCTGCCAGTCGCCGAGGCGATCGCCTACGTGCTGGAGATTCTTCCGGCCCTGAGCTATCTACACTCGATCGGCCTGGTCTACAACGACCTCAAGCCGGAAAACATCATGCTCACCGAAGAGCAGCTCAAGCTTATCGACTTGGGCGCGGTGTCGCGGATCAACTCGTTCGGCTACCTCTACGGCACACCGGGTTACCAGGCACCTGAGATCGTGCGGACCGGCCCTACGGTGGCCAGCGACATTTACACCGTCGGCCGCACACTTGCGGCGCTGACTCTGAAGCTGCGTGCCCGCGGCGGCCGCTACGTCGACGGGCTTCCCGAAGATGACCCAGTGCTGGCTGAGTACGACTCGTTCGGCCGATTACTGCGACGCGCAATCGATCCGGACCCGAGTCGGCGATTCGCCAGCGCCGAAGAGATGTCCGGTCAGCTGTCGGGTGTACTGCGTGAGGTGGTCGCGCAGGACACCGGGGTGCGACGTCCGAGCCTGTCGACCATCTTTTCCCGCAGCCGCGCGACATTCGGTGAATCCCTATTGGTGGCCCACACGGACGTGTACCTCGACGGCCATGTGCATTCAGAGAAGTTGACTGCCAAGGAGATTGTCACCGCGTTGCAGGTGCCGCTGGTGGATCCGGCTGACGTCGCAGCGCCGCTGCTGCAGGCAACCGTGTTGTCGCAGCCGGTGCAAACCCTGGATTCACTGCGCGCATTCCGGCACGGCGCAGTGGATTCCGAGGAGATCGACCTGTCGGACTCCGTCGAGCTTCCGCTGATGGAGGTCCGAGCTCTACTGGACCTCGGTGATGTCGCCAAAGCCACACGCAAACTCGACGACCTGGCTGAGCGGGTGGGGTGGCGTTGGCGGTTGGTGTGGTACCGCGGCGTCTCTGAATTGCTCACTGGCGACTACGACTCGGCAAGCAAGCATTTCAGCGAAGTACTGGACACCTTTCCCGGGGAGCTGGCGCCGAAGATGGCGCTGGCCGCGACCGCCGAATTAGCCGGCACCTCAGACGAACACAAGTACTACGAGGAGGTGTGGAAAACCGACGACGGGGTGATCTCGGCGGGTTTCGGTCTGGCCAGGGCTCAGTCGGTCGAGGGAGACCGCGGCGGGGCCGTACGAACGCTTGACGAAGTCCCGGCTACGTCAAGGTATTTCACCACCGCACGACTGACCAGCGCCGTGACGCTGCTGTCTGGACGGTCGGCCAGCGAGATCACCGAGGATCAGATTCGCGACGCGGCGCGGCGGGTCGAGGCATTACCCCCCACCGAGCCGCGAGTGCTGCAGATCCGCGCGCTGGTGCTGGGTAGCGCGTTGGACTGGCTGGGCGACCACGAGGCCAGCACGAACCACATCCTCGGCTTCCCGTTCACCGAACACGGTCTGCGACTTGGAGTCGAGGCGTCACTGCGCGGATTGGCGCGGGTGGCGCCCACTCAGGCGCATCGCTACAAGCTGATCGACATGGCGAACCGGGTTCGGCCTACAAGCACGTTCTAACTGGGCCGCAAGCAGACCGCGCTGCGTCGAGTGTGTGTCGTTGGCTCCCACTGTGCATCGTCGGTGAAGTTTCGGCCGGCGGGGGCGCCCTGCTCGCACCCTCGAGACCGTCATTGCACGCTCGAACGCCGGCCTTCCAACGCACTGCGCACCCGTCGCACTATGTCACCGGACCGGTCTTCGACGACCACCCGGACGACGAGCCACCCCAGCCGTTCGAGTAGCTCCAGCCGGCGAATATCTTTGAGGTACTGCCGTCGGTCGAGTCGATGGTGGTCACCGTCGTATTCGACGGCGACCAGGAAATCTGGCCAGCCCATATCGAGGTAAGCGATCGGAAGCCCGTCCGCGCCAAGCACCGGAATCTGAGTGCGGGGCCGAGGCAAGCCAGCCTCGATGAGAAGCAGCCGCAGGTAACTTTCGCGTGGTGATTGCGCGCCCGGGTCGACGACCTCAAGCACGGTTTCCAGCTGGCGGAGACCTCGAGCACCGGGGTGGCACGCGGCGATGCTCAGCACGCTATCGACCTCGAAACCTGTTGCGCGAGCGAGTGCATCAAGCCCTGCCACAGCGGTACGGGCCGACGAACGCCGCCCGATGTCGAAGGCAGTGCGTTCGGGTGTGGTGACCGAACGACCGGCGAGAGTCTGCACCTCACCCTCAAGCAGTACGTAGCGGTACGGATCACGGCACCGCCGGTCCCGTTTTCGTCGCTGGAACGCCGGTGCGGGGCGGCTTTTACGGCGATGAACCCAGCCTCACCGACCTCGACCACGGCGACCTGAAAGCGACGACCGACTTCTGCGACGTCTACTACGAATTGCTGGCAGAGACGCTTCAGACCGACCCCAGTCCGTCGGTCGGAACCGGGCGGCGGAGTCTGGGATTTCTCGGCTAGCGGCCGGGTCCACGAGTCGCTCGACTGAACCGCGGGCAGGTGACCACCACCCCGGATTCCGACGGTTAGGTAGTCTCTCAGCCAAACCTCAGGTACGCTTCGTCCGGCATATCGGACTAATCGTCCAAGGAGGACGTCATGCAGCGTACTTTCCGTCCCGGAATCACCGCCGGGGTTGCGCTTGCCGGGGCCGGCCTTATCGCGATCACGCCGACAGTCACGTCGCTACCTGACGTGCTGCACCGATCGGTGCAGCTCACCACCGCCGGCGAGATCAACTTCCCCGAGGTCGGCTGGAACGATTTGGTCGCGAACACCACAGCCAACTGGAACGGCCTGATCCAGATGTACGACCACACCACCGCCATCTATTCGCTGCCTGACGCGGTATACACGCAGGGTCTAACGCAGGTGTACAACGATCTGTCGACCGACGTGCAGGAGCTGGCGAAATATTCTGCCGCGTTATCGACGTACAACGCGGCGGTCGCGGCGCAACTCGGGGAATTGAATCCGACGGGCACCCTCCCGCCCATCCCCACGTTCCCAGACCTCTATAACGACCCGGTGCTGAACCCGGCATCGGCACTGACGTTGCTGCTGCAAAATGGGCTCGCCTCGGGTTTCGGCGCCAACGCGCTCGAGGTCGGCTGGACCGGTATCTACCAGAACATGCTGCCGTCCATCAACGACATCAACACCGAATTCAGCGGCATCTCAACGCAGCTGGAGAACCTGTTCACTGGCGGTAGCTTCTCGATGACCACGATTGACACTGACTTCACCAACATCGGGACTGACTTGACGACCGTCGAAAAGTTTCTTTCGCTGGCGCCCACCACGCTCCTGAATGACTATCTCAACGGCTATCAGGTGCAGTCGGCCGCCCCAGACCCGCTGGCCGGCACCGTTCCGTCCATCGGCGACGCGTACACACTCAACGCGCCCTTCACCGCCAGCGACAACGTCTCGATTACTCCCGAATTCGGTCTGCTCACCAACCCCGACGCCGTGTTCACAACGGACACCAGCGGCTTCGGTGACGGCACCCTTTCGAGCTTCCTGGGCAGCTCACCACTGGAGACCGGCACACTCGCCGCCCTGCTGCAGTCCGAGCAGACGCTCTCCGACGAGTTGCTGACGGTCACCTCGACCGTCCCCGGCAGCGGCGTCACGGCTCCGGATCCGACCGGTGTGCTGACCATCCTGGGCCCCGACACCCTGAGCTTCAATCTCGACCTGTCGCAGATACCAGTAATCGGTAACGTGATCACCTTCATCAACGACGACGTCATTCCGGCCCTCAACGGCACACTGACAACCGCCGTCAACGCGGTCAACACCGCGATCACCGGGCTGAATGACACGATCGCCCCCGTCGTCAATGGCGTCATCGACATCTACAACGGGTGTGTCGAAAACACTATTTGCGGTGGGGCACTTGACCTTTTCGCCGGTTATGACGTGAGCACGATTTCGACGCTGGGTGGCAATCTCATTCCAAGCATTCCCACGTCAGACATTCCCACGATCACCACCATCGACCCCAATGTGGGCGACACGTTCAACCTTCCGGGGATCACGGAGCCCGGAGTGCCGGCATATGTCATGGATCTCGCGAACAACGAGATGGCGATCTTGGGTAGCTTCGCCGGCATCGCCGCACCGGTGACCGGAACAGTGAGCAGCGAGGGCATCGGCAACTTTCTGGCTCCAGATGCATTCATGAATCTGGGGACGTTGTTCGATTCCACATTGGCGAGCATCTTCGCCGACACGCCGCTCACTTTCACCTCGACGCTACCGCTCGACTGGACGAACCTGGTGGCGGAAAGCCTGCAGAATCTGTTCACCGCCTGAGCAGGACATGACGGGTCAGGTCACGGTCAGGCAATCGCGCGCGATCGCCAACTCCTCGTTGGTCGGCACCACCAGCACGGCGATCGGCGAGGCGTCGGTCGAGATTCGACGAGCACCCTTGGCAGGACGGGAGTTTCGCTGCTCGTCGATCTCGATGCCCAGCCCAGCCAGCCCGCTCAGCGCGTCCAGGCGCACGGCGGCGGCGTTTTCTCCGACGCCGGCGGTGAAGGTAATCGCATCCGTTCGGCCCAGGATCGCCAAGTAGCTGCCAACGTACTTGCGCAGTCGATGGATGAACACGTCGTACGCCAACCGCGCTGAGCCGTCGCCTGATTCGATCATCTCGCGCAGCCGACGGAAATCCCGTTCACCGGCCAGCCCGAACAGCCCAGAGTGGTTATTGAGCATCGACTCGATGTCCTCGACGCTCATGCCGGCCTCGCGATGGAGGTAGCTCACGATGCCCGCATCGATGTCACCGCTGCGGGTCCCCATCACGAGACCCTCCAACGGCGTCAGGCCCATCGAGGTGTCGACCGGACGCCCGCCGGAGATCGCCGATGCGGAAGCGCCGTTACCCAGGTGCAGCACAATCTGATTCAGCTCGTCTAATGGTCGCTCCAGGAAAGCCGCGGCATGTTCGCTGACGTACCGATGCGAGGTCCCGTGGAATCCATATCGCCGGACGTGCCACTTCTCTGCCAGCTCCCGGTCGATGGCGTAGGTCGCCGCGGCGGCGGGAAGGTCGTGAAAGAACGCGGTGTCGAACACCGCGACGTGCGGCACCTGCGGCAACATCGCGCGGGCGACCTCGATACCTTGAACAGCGGGCGGATTATGCAGCGGCGCAAGCATCGACAGTTGCCTGAGCTCGGCGACGACGGTGTCGTCGATGACAGTCGGTCGGTAGAAGACCGGCCCGCCGTGGACGACGCGGTGCCCGACGGCAACCAGTCCGCAGGCCTTGAGATCGATGCCTTGATCGGACAGCTTGTCGAAAGCCACCCGCAGCGCTGCGCCGTGGTCGGCGACGGGTGATGACGGCTCTCCGATCTGCTCGACAGTGCCCACTGCCAATGACGTGCCCGAATCTGGTTCGATCAGTTGATATTTCAGCGACGACGAGCCGGAGTTCAACACCAGCACTGTGCTAGCCATCGACACCCTGCGCTTGAATCGCGGTGATCGCGACCGTGTTGACGATGTCTTCGACGAGCGCACCGCGGGACAGGTCGTTGACCGGCTTGTTCAAGCCCTGCAGCACCGGACCGATCGCGATGGCCCCTGCGCTGCGCTGCACCGCCTTGTACGCGTTGTTGCCGGCGTTCAGGTCGGGGAAGATCAGCACGGTGGCCTGGCCGGCCACCGGTGAGTCGCGCATTTTGGTCGCCGCGACCGAGGGCTCCACGGCGGCGTCGTATTGAATCGGTCCTTCGACCAGTAAGTGCGGGGCACGGCTGCGCACCAACCCGGTTGCCTCCCTGACCTTGTCGACGTCTGCGCCTGTGCCGGACTCACCAGTGGAGTACGACAACATCGCGACTCGCGGTTCGATGCCGAACTGCGCCGCCGTCGCAGCGGCGCTGATCGCGATGTCGGCAAGCTGCTCCACCGTCGGATCGGGCACGATCGCGCAATCCCCATAAGCCAGGACCTGATCCGGCAGGCACATCAGGAACACACTGGACACCGTCGAGATTCCGGGGGCGGTGCCGATGATCTCGAAGGCAGGGCGAACGGTGTGGGCGGTGGTGTGCGACGCACCGGAAACCATCCCGTCGACCATGCCGCTGCGCACCAGCATGGTGCCGAAATACGACACGTCGTGGATGATCTCGCGAGCCTGCTCGACGGATACACCCTTTTTGGCGCGGAGCTGCGCGTACTGCTCGGCGAACTGGTCGCACAGCTCACTGGTTCGGGGATCGAAGACCGTAGCCTCGTCCACGTTCACACCGAGCTCGGCTGCCCGGGAACGTATCTGGCTCTCATCACCGAGAATCGTCAGGTCGGCGATTCCGCGCTGCAGCACTCGTCCGGCAGACTTGAGGATTCGGTCATCATCGCCCTCGGGCAGCACAATGCGCTTGCGGTGCGATCGGGCTTGTTCGCGCAACTGGTAGGTGAACATCTGCGGCGTGGTCACCTTGGGAATCGGGATCGCCAACTGAGCCAGCAGGTCCGCGAGGTCGACGTGACTCTCGATCAGCTGTAGCGCAGTGTCGATTTTTCGCTGCGACGACGCCGTGACCCGGCCGCGGGCTGACCCCACCGCGGTGGCGGTGTCGAAAGTGCCCAGCTTGGTGGCGACGATCGGCAACCGCAGCCGCAGGCCCGCCACCAGCGCTCCCGTCGACTGGTGCAACTCGAACCCACCGTTGAGGATGATGCACGCCAACGACGGGAACCCTTCGGCGGCATGCGCACTCGCCACGGCGAGGACGACGTCGGACCGGTCGCCGGGCGTCACCACCGCGACCGCCTCACCCAACCGCTCGAGTACGTGATCGGCGGTCATGCCGGCGACCACCACGCCCATCACTTCGCGGCTCATCAGCGCGGTGTCACCGCTGACCAACGTGCCGTCCACCGCGGCCTGCAGATCGGCGACCGTCGGTGCTACCAATAGCGGCTCGTCGGGCACCGCATAGGTCTTCAGAGCGAGACTGCGCAACGCATCGGTAATCGCGGTCAATTGTGTTGAATCACAACGGTTGGCGATGACCGCAGCGGTGTGGGCGTGCTGGGCGCTCAGCTCGGTCAAGCACACCTCGACGGCGTGGACGACCTGCTCGGCGGTGCGGCCCTTGGCCCGGATGTCCAGCACGACCGGAGCGCCGAGGTTGACCGCGATGCGCGCGTTGACGCCCAGTTCGGCCGGGCTGGCGACGTCGGTGTAGTCACTGCCGACGATGACGACTGCATCGCATTCGTCAGCCATCGCGTGGTAGCGCTCCACGATCTCGTCGATGGCGGCGCCGCGATCGGCGTGCAACTGCTGGTAGTCCACGCCGATGCAGCGCTCGTAAGGCAGGCCCGCGGTGCTGTGCGCCAGCAACAGGTCCAAGATGTAGTCGCGGTCGCCGGGCTGCGCTCGTGTAATCGGCCGGAACACACCGACTTTGGCGACGGTGGCAGCCAGCCGATGCAGGATCGCCAGCGCGATGGCGGACTTGCCGCTATCGCCTTCGGGCGCCGCGATATAGAGCCCAGTGGCGGTGGGCATTCAGGATCAGCCCAGCCGTCGCAACCGCGGCTCGAGATCCCTCTGGAACAACTCCAGGAAGCGCCGCTGGTCGTGACCGGGCGCGTGGAAGACCAGGTGGTTGAGGCCCCAGTCGACGTAGTCCTTGACTTTCGCGACCGCCTCGTCGGGATCGGAGGCCACGATCCAGCGCTTGGCTACCTGTTCGATCGGGAGCTCGTCGGCGGCTTTCTCCATTTCGACGGGATCGTGGATGCTGGTCTTCTGCTCCGCGGTCAGTGACAGCGGAGCCCAGAACCGGGTGTTCTCCAGCGCCAGTTCGGGATCGGTGTCGTAGGAGATCTTGATCTCGATCATCCGGTCGATCGCGTCGGGGCTCTTGCCCGCGGCCTCCTCGCCTTCCTTCACCGCGGGGATGAGCTTGTCCGTGTACAGCTCCGCACCCTTGCCCGAGGTACAGATGAAGCCGTCACCCGCGCGCCCCGCGTACTTGGCCACCTGCGGTCCGCCTGCGGCGATGTAGATCGGGATGCCACCCTCGGGCACGTCGTAGATCGACGCACCTTTGGTCTTGTAGTACTCGCCGTTGAAGTCCACCTTGTCCCCGAGCCACAGCTCGCGCATCAGCTTGATGGACTCCCGAAGCCGGGCGTAGCGCTCCTTGAACTCCGGCCATTCGCCCTCGTAGCCGGTGGCGATTTCGTTGAGCGCCTCGCCGGTTCCCACACCGAGGAAGATCCGGTTGGGGTACAGGCAGCCCATCGTGGCGAACGCCTGGGCGATGACCGCGGGGTTGTAGCGGAACGTCGGGGTCAGCACCGAGGTACCCAGCACCAGGCGCTGGGTGCGCTCACCGACCGCCGTCATCCAGGCCAGCGAAAAGGGCGCGTGTCCGCCCTCTTGGCGCCACGGCTGGAAGTGGTCACTGACCGTTGCACTGTCCATGCCGTGTGCCTCGGCTTCGACCGCGAGCTCGACGAGTTCCCGCGGGGCGAACTGCTCCGCCGACGCCTTGTATCCAAGTTTGAGTTCAGCCACGATGTCGTTTCTACTCCACCCTGTCGGCGCGCGAGCCGATGCCTAGACTCTCCGGCATGGCTCCGGTGTTGAAAACCGTCACCGAACACGTGCACCTCGCCCAGGGCGGGGCGGTCAACTGGACGCTGGTCACCGATGAACGCGGGCTCATGCTCATCGACGCCGGCTATCCGGGCGACCGGGATGACGTGCTGGATTCGCTACGGCAGCTGGGTTACCAGCCCGGCGATGTGCGCGCCATCTTGCTCACCCACGCCCACATCGATCACCTGGGCTCGGCGATCTGGTTCGCCAAGACCCATCGCACCCCGGTCTACTGTCACGCCGACGAGGTGGGCCACGCGAAGCGGGAGTATCTCGAGCAGGCCTCGCCCATCGATGTGGCGATGAATATCTGGCGTCCGCGCTGGGCACAGTGGACCGTCCATCTCGTGCGCGACGGCGGACTGAGCCGCGAGGGCATCCCCACCACGCAACCCCTGACTGCCGAGGTGGCCGCGATGTTGCCCGGCAACCCGATGGCCATCCCCACGCCCGGTCACACCGGTGGGCACTGCTCGTATGTGGTTGACGGCGTGCTCATCAGCGGTGACGCGCTGGTGACCGGACACCCCTTGCTGCCGCGCAGCGGACCGCAACTGCTGCCCGAGTTGTTCAGCCACGACCAGGCCGGCTGCATCCGCAGCCTGGCCGCTATCGCGCTGCTGGACACCGAGATCCTGGTGCCCGGGCACGGTGACCTGTGGCGCGGTCCGATCCGCGAGGCGGCCCAACAGGCCACCGCGCTGGCTCGATAGCTGCACGGCCGCAAACCACACCGCCACATGTGCACCGCGCCTTGGGCCACAACACTTTTCAGAAACATGACCACATGCGATATCAGAACCGCCGGCTAAGCGTCCTTTGCCAGACCTAAATGTTCGCGCAGTGTTGTGCCGCTGTACTCGGTACGAAACCCTGACCGCTCCTGCAGCAGTGGCACCACCCGGTCGACGAACTCGTCGAGACCGTGCGGCGTCAGGTGCGGCACGAAGATGAACCCGTCACAGGCGTCGGCCTGGATGTAGCGGTCGATCTCCGCGGCGACGTGCTCGGCGGTGCCGACGAACTGCTCCCGGCTGGAGACCGCGATGATCAGCTCTCGGATCGAAAGGTTCTCGGCCTCAGCACGTTCGCGGTAGCGGCGGGCTACCTCGATCGGGTCGCCGTGCCGCACGCGGCCCTGGGTGATGCTGGTGTCACCGGTCGGATCGTCCGCCGGCAGCGGGCCGTCGGGATCGTATTCGGACAGATCGCGGCCCCAGACTTGCTCGAGCATCGCGATCGCCGTCGGGCCGCTGACCTGCTGGTGCCGAATGTGGCGCGCCTTATCGTCGGCTTCGGCGGCGGTATCGCCCAGGACGAAGGTCGCCGCCGGGAAGACCTTGAGCTCATCGGGGTCTCGCCCGAAAGAGGCGGCTCGACTCTTTACATCGGCGTAGTAGCGCTGACCGTCTTCCAATGACCCGTGCAGGGTGAACAGGGCGTCCGCGTAGTGCGCACCGAAGTTTCGGCCTTCGTCGGAGTCGCCGGCCTGCAACAGAATCGGATGCCCCTGCGGCCCGCTGGCCAGCGTCGCCGGCCCCCGCACGTCGAAGTGCGCGCCATGGTGCTCGACGACACGCACCCGATCGGGGTCGGCGTAGATTCCGGCCTCGATGTCGGCCCGCACGGCGTCGGGCGCCCAGCTGTCCCAGAATTCGCGTGTGACGGTGAGGAATTCCTCGGCCCGCTGGTACCGGTGGGCATGGTCGAGGAAGCCGCCGCGGCGGAAGTTCTCGCCGGTGAACGCATCCGACGAGGTGACGATGTTCCAGCCGGCCCGGCCTTCGGACAACTGGTCGAGCGTGGCGAATTGCCTTGCCACCTCGAAAGGTTCGTTGAAGGTCGTGTTGATCGTTCCGGTCAGGCCGAGCCGGTCGGTCACCGCGGCCAACGCCGCGAGCACGGTGAACGTATCCGGCCGGCCCACCACGTCGAGGTCGTAGATCTGTCCGCGATGCTCGCGCAGCCGTAGACCCTCGGCGAGGAAGAAGAAGTCGAACAATCCACGCTCGGCGGTGCGGGCCATATGTGCGAACGACTCGAAATCGATCTGACTTCCTGATTGCGGATCGGTCCACACTGTCGTGCTGTTGACCCCCGGAAAATGGGCAGCTATATGGATGGGCTTGCGCTGCTGTCCTTCTCGGACGTTCATCCGCTGATACCCCAGCGCTTGGCCAGTAGCTCGTGTGAGCGAAGACGGGCCTCGTGGTCGTGAGTCACCGACGTGACGACGAGCTCGTCGGCGCCGCTCAGGCGTTGCAGTGCCGACAGCCGTTCGGCGACCTCGTCCGGATCGCCGACGAATTGCGTCTCAAGCCGGTCCTTCACCACCGGCAGCTGTTCATCCGTCAGCGGTCGGCTCTCACCGGGAGCCGGGTAGGGCACTGCGCCGATCCCGGTCCGGATCGAGTACACCCACTGCCCGTAGCCGGCCGCGAGTTCGCGCGCGGTAGCGCTGTCTTCGGCGACGACGACGTCTGCCGACACCACCACGTAGGGCTCCTGCAGCGTTGCCGACGGGACGAACGTGTCCCGGTAGGCCTCGATCGCTTCCAGCGCCGTCGCCGGCGTGATGTGGTAGCTCGCGACGAACGGCAGACCGTGGGCGCCGGCCAGTCGCCCGCTCTGCCCTCGCGTACTACCGAAGATCCACGGCGCCAACCCGGATCGCTCCCCCGGCACCGCGTGTACATCGAAGCCGCCGACTTCGAAGGTGCCGTCCAGTAGCGCGAGGATGTCGCGCAGCTGGTCGGCGAAGTCGGGGGCGACGGCCTCCGGCTGCTGAAGGATCTCCATGGTCGCCAGCACACGATCGGTGTCGAGCAGTCCACGCAGGTCGAACGGCAGCGGGATCACTACGCCGTCGACTTCGCGCCACTGCCGCGGTGGGCGATCCTTGGCCGACGGATGCTTCGGCTTGAACCCGGTATCGCGGCGCTGGCCGCGGCCCAGCCCGAGGTCGATGCGGTCCGGGTAGAACGCGGCGAGCATGCCGAAGCTCTCGACGACCGCGGGAGCGGTGGTGTGGCCCAGCTGGACCGCGGCCGATCCGACCCGAATCGTGTTGGTGGCAGCCGCTATTTGCCCGATCAGCACCGCGGGCGCCGAGCTGGCAACGCCGACGAAGTGATGCTCGGCGATCCAGAACCGGCGATATCCCCACCGCTCTGCGTGCTGGGCCAGATCGATGGTGTTGTGCAACGCCGTCGTGGCGTCGCTGCCGGCGCTGATCGGCGAGAGGTCCAAGATGGACAGTGGGACGGTCACGGGCTTACCTCTGTGTATCGGTTGCGCGCGACCGGCAGGCCGAGTCGCTGACGCAAAGTCTCTCCGTCGGTGTACCCGCCGCGAAACACGCCGGCGCGTTGTAACAGTGGAACCACCTCGTCGACGATCACCGGGAGGTCGGTGGCGTTGACGGCCGGCCGCAGCCGGAGGCCGTCGACGCCGCGCTGCTGCCAATTCAGGGCGAGATCCACCACGTCGGCGGCACTGCCGTCGAATATCAAGGCGTCTGAACCGAATTCGGTGTCGCCTCCGAACGTCACCACCACGTCGGCATAGACCTTCAGGTGCTGCCCGCCGGCCGCCTTGACCTCGTCGAGAATCGCATCGACTGATGCATCGTCGGTAGGCGTGACGAAGACCAGATCGGCACTGGCCGCAGCGAATTGGTAAATGCGCGGCGCGTGCGCCAACGCAGCCACAACCGGCTGGCCCTGCGGCGGGCGCGGAGTGATAGACGGACCTTTCACCGAAAAGTGCTTGCCGCGAAAGTCGATGTAGTGCAGCTTCTTCCGGTCAATGTATCGCGCCGTCTCGGCATCGCGGATGATCGCATCGTCTTCCCAACTGTCCCACAGCCGGCGTACCACCTCGACGGCATCGGCGGCCTCGTCGAACAACTCGTCGGCGTCGACGACCGCATCTCGCCGCCCGAAGAGCGCGGCCTCGTGTGGCGTCGAACTCACCCGCGGCTGCCAACCCGCCCGTCCGTGCGACACGTGGTCCAGTGTGGCGATGGCCTTGGAGATGTGGAACGGCTCGGTGTGGGTGACAGTGGCCACCGGGATCAGACCGATGTGGGCGGTGACCGGTGCGATGCGCGCCGCGAGGAGGACGGCGTCGCCGCGGCCGGCCAGCCGCCGCGGGCTGAGGGGTTCGCGCCGTCCCGGTTGGGGTTGCAGGCCGTCGTCGATGGTGAGGAAATCCAGTAGCCCGCGCTCGGCGGTAGCCGCCAGGCCGGCCCAGTACCGCCCGGACAGCACCGAGTCCGTCGCGGGATCGGCGGCCAGCGTCGGTCGCCATGCGTGCGGGTGCCATCCGTAGCCGTCGAGCGCGACGCCGACGTGCAGCGTGGGTTTCATGCCAGCACCTTCAGGAAAGCGATCGGGAACACCGGACCGCGCGCCGGCAGCGGTTGGGGAAGTCGGGTGTAGCCCGTCGCCTCGTAGAGCGCCTCGGCCTCGGGCTGGCGGTGACCCGTGGTCAGGTACACCCGCCGATACCCGCGCTCGGCAATGGTGTTCTCCAACTCGATCAGCAGCGCGGTGGCGTAGCCGCCGCGACGGTGGCTCCGGTCGGTCCAGATCCGCTTGAGCTCGGCAGTTTGCGCGTCGAATCGCTGAAACGCGCCGCCGGTGACGGTTACGCCGTCTATCTCGCCGATCACAAAGCCACCGTCGGGCGGCGCGAACTCCGCGGTCGGGACCGACGTCAACCAGGTCATCACGGTCGGCGTCGTGCTCTCGTAGCGCTGCGCGTACTCGACCGCCAACTCGTCCAGCAGCGGCTGAGCCCTGGGATCGTCGGCGGCCACCGCGACAAAGCGGAGCTGCTGCGCGTGCGCGGGTCGACTGGGCGGTGACATCACTACATATCTAACGTCTTGCCGTGGGCAGCATTCCGGTGCGGCTAGGTGAGGACCGCGCGGACATAGCGGCCCGCCACCGGCGCGCCCTTGAGATCATGACGACGCAAACCCGGCAGGCCGGTCGCGGTGAACAGCTGCTGGAGTTCGGTCACCACGGTTCGCCATCCGAGCGCGGCCAGCGATTCCGCGGCGTCGTGGTGCTCGTCGGGATACGTGAGTTCGCGCCGTGTCACCTCGGTATCCGAACCGCCGCCAGCGCTTCGCCAGCTCGTGTTCCTGGCTCAGCACAAGCGGCTGGCCCTCCGGGAAGTAGTCTGCAGCCGCCCGACTTCCGGGAGCGCTCAACGCCGTGACGTCGTCGAGTAGCCGGTCCTGGGCGGCCGGCGCAAGAAAACCGACGAGCAGGCCTTCGGCAATCCACGCGGTGGGCTCGCGCGGGTCGAAACCGATCCGCCGAAGGGCCTCCGGCCAATCCTGCCGGAGGTCGATACCCACCGCGCGCCGATGAGCGGCCAGCCCGGCATCCATGCCGCGCAAGGTCTGGGTTTTGAAGTCGATCACCTGCGGCTGGTCGATTTCGTACACCGTCGTGCCGGCCGGCCACCACAGCCGGTACGGCCGAGTGTCCAACCCCGACGCCAGGATCACCACCTGTCGGATACCGGCCCGGCACGCATCGGTGACGAAGGCGTCGAAGAACCGCGTCCGGACCGCGAAAAGGTCTGTCAGCAAAGCCATCCCGTTGTCGTCACCTAGATCGCTGAGCGCCAGTTCCCCGCTGGCCACTTTGCTGAAGAAATCCAGCCCCACCGCGCTGACCAGCGGCTCGGCGAACGGGTCGTGAATCAACCCCGCCCGGTTCGCCAATGCCCTGGCGGTTGCCGCCAAGGTGGCGGTGGTTCCGACGCTGGCGGCCGCGTCCCGAGTGTCGTTGGCGGTGCGCGCCATATCAGGCCCGACTTCCGGGCAGTCTCGAGCGCCGCCCGATCTGGGCGATCGCCCGCCAACCGAGCAGCAGGGCAGCGGTGACGGTGGCTGCGACCACAACGAAACTGCCGGCCACGCCGGCAGAGGTGACCTTGCGCAGCAGCATCCCGACAGCCACCGTGCTCAGCCACACGACCACCCCGGTCGGGTACACCGCGGCCGGTCGACGCCAGGCTTGCGACAACAGCCACCCCAGCGCGGTCCCGCTCAGAAATGGCCATGCGGTGGCCGCGATGCCCGCGACATTGAGGCCCTCGTCGTGGCTGCGCCGTCCGGCGGCGCAAAACACCAGCACACAGGCCACGTCGATGCCCAACCACACCGGACCCCGCCGCGGACTCGCCATGCCCACGAGGCTACCGGGGCAGGCTCAGCGGGAACTCGGTTCTGATTGACGATCGCGCCACCTGGGTACACCTGTCCCAGGCCAAAACTCCCCGCGACCAGTTGGTGAGCGCACCTTGTGGTCGATGATGGACGGAAAACCCATGCCCCGCTTCACAGTTCCCGGTCTCACTGATGCCCAGGGTGCCGAGGTCGCTGCGCTTCTGCAAAAGCAGCTCAGCGCCTACAACGACTTGCATCTGACCCTCAAGCACGTGCACTGGAACGTGGTCGGGCCGAGCTTCATCGGCGTGCACGAAATGCTCGACCCTCAGGTCCTGCTGGTCCGCGGCTACGCCGATGAGGTGGCCGAGCGCATCGCGACGCTGGGTGCATCTCCCAAGGGCACCCCCGGGGCGATCATCGCCGACCGGACCTGGAACGACTATTCATTGGGCCGCGACGTCACCGAGGCACATATGGCAGCCCTCGACCTGGTGTACACGGGCGTCATCGAAGACACGCGAACCAACGTTGCCCGGCTCGAAGATCTGGATCTGGTCACTCAGGATTTGCTGATCGCGCACGCCACCGAGCTCGAGAAGTTCCAGTGGTTTATTCGCGCACATCTCGAGAACGCCGGCGGAAGCCTCAGCAATGCGGGCGCCAAGACCGAGAAAGATGCCGCTCGCAGCGCAGTGGACGCCGCATAGGCGCGTGGCGACTCGAGCGGCCGCTCCCGGCGGACGCCCCCGTTAGTGAACTGTTGTTCCAATATCGCCGTTATACATATACTGGCAAATGACCTGCTGGAATGGCACATTCGGATGATTGGGTTTAATTCAGTGCACAACTGTGTACTGTAATAAGTATGGCTGAACGCGGCGCACAACCCTCGGTTCCACGCGGTCGCAGGTTGTTCCTGCGGGCTGTGCGGCAGCTGTTCAGTCCACTGCGTCCCGACGATTACCTGGAAATGATCAACCCGCTGTGGACGACGAAAGAGTTGCGCGGGAAGGTCGAGCGGGTCGAGCCGCAGGGCTCGGAGGCGGTCAGCGTGCTGATCCGTCCGGGCTACGAATGGGTGGGCCACAAGCCGGGCCAATACGTGCGGCTGGGTCTGGTCATCGACGGGCGCTATCACTGGCGGGCGTATTCGCTCACTTCGGATCCGGCGCCCGACGACGGCCTGATCAGCGTCACACCCAAAAAGGTGGATAGTGGCGTCGTCTCGCCCTACCTGGTGGAGAAGATCCAACCCGGCGAGGTCGTGCGGCTCGGCGAGGTGGAAGGCGTGTTCACCCTTCCCGAGAAGGTGCCACCCAAGCTGCTGTTCATCAGCGCCGGCAGCGGTATCACGCCGATCATGAGCATGCTGCGCAGCCTTGATCGTCGCAACGAGCTCGGCGACGTGGTGGTCTTACACTCCGTGAGCACGCGCGAGCAGACAATGTTCCTGTCCGTCCTCGAAGACCTTGACAGACGCCACGAGCACATGCGGCTCGATTTGCGACTCACCTCGGAGCGCGGCCGAATGTCGCCGGACGAGCTCGACCAGTTGTGCCCGGACTGGCGCGAACGCGAGGCGTTCTGCTCCGGTCCCGGTGAACTGCTGGACGCGCTCATCGAGCACTGGGATGACAACGGTGATCCCGATCGCCTGCACTTCGAGCGGTTCCAGCCCAAGATCAGCGGCAACGCAGGTGCCGGTGAGGGTGGCGAAGTGTCCTTTCTCAAAAGTGAAGAAACTACTGAGTGTGACGGCGGCACACCGATTTTGGAAGCCGGCGAGAAAGCCGGTCTCAACCTGGCGTACGGGTGCAGAATCGGCATCTGCCACACCTGCGTCGGCACGCTGAAGTCGGGCAAACTGCGCGATCTGCGCTCCGGTGAGGTCACCGAGCCGACCGGCCAAGACGTCAGGATCTGTATCAACACCGCCGAAGGCGACGTCGAACTCGAACTCTGATCGAAAGGAACAGTAATGGCAACGACGGAAAGCCCACTCGCTCGGCTGAGCGAACAAGAACTCGAAAAGCTGGCGAAGGAACTCGACGCGATCCACGACGAGGTGTACGCCGACCTCGGCGACCGCGACCGGCACTACATCAAAGCGGTGATCAAAGCGGAGCGCCAGATCTTGGTACTCGGGCGCGTGCTGTTGCTAGCGTCCCGCTCGAAAACCGCGTGGGTGCTTGGCACCGCGTGTCTGGGCACGGCCAAGATCCTGGAAAACATGGAGATCGGCCACAACGTAATGCACGGGCAGTGGGACTGGATGAACGATCCCGATATCCACTCATCGGTGTGGGATTGGGACACCGCCTCGACCGCGGAGGCCTGGAAACACTCGCACAACTACATCCACCACACCTATACGAATATCTTGGGCAAGGACAAAGATCTCGGTTACGAGATCATGCGCATCGACCCCGCGCAGGAGTGGCGCCCGGCCAATCTTGGGCAATTCCTGTACAACACGCTGCTCACCGCGCTGTTCGAGTGGGGTGTGGCGATCCACGATCTGAACATTCAGGCCATTCTGGCCGGGAAAAAGCCGAAGTCCGAAGTGCTCAAAGACCTGAAAGGAATCGGCGGCAAGGCACGCAAGCAGATTCAGAAGGACTACCTCGGCTGGCCGGTGGTCAGCGCCGGCGCCTTTGCACTCGCACAGCTCGCCTTGCGCGGCCGCATCGATCAACCCGCGGGATCCCGCATCGGCCGCCGACTTCGCAAGATATCCAGCACGGGCCGGCTCGGGGCGACGGCAAGTTTCGCAGACCGGATTCTGCCCGGGGTGGAAAGCACCTTCCTGCGCACCCTCGCCGCCAATGCGCTGGCCAACCTCATTCGCAATGTGTGGTCACACGCCATCATCTTTTGCGGCCATTTCCCGGATCAGACCTACACCTTCACTCAAGAAGAGGTTGAGGATGAGACACGTGGCGGCTGGTACGTGCGCCAGTTGGTCGGCGCCGCCAACATCGACGGCAGCCCCCTGTTTCACCTCATGAGCGGCAACCTGAGCTTTCAGGTCGAGCACCACCTCTATCCCGACATGCCCAGCAGCCGTTACTCGGAGATCGCGCCGAAGATCAAAGACATCTGCGAGCGCTACGAGTTGCCGTACAACACCGGGCCATTTTTCAAGCAATGGTTCTCGGTGCACCGCACCATCTTCCGGCTGGCGTTCCCCGGCGGGAAGCCTCGGCCGAAGCCCGGCCCGTACCACGGCGACGAACGGCGTGTCGGCAACCACGCGTCAGGTGAGGCGACGCGGTTCCGCGACCGATTGCCGGCCGAGCACCCGGACGCCGGACCAGAACATGTGTCGAGCGGCGTCGGGGTTGAGCCGCCGCCGCGCGGAAAAGACTGACCATCAGCTGATTCAGTTACGGACAGTTCTGCCCGCGAAATCGCTTGATTTCCAAGTAATTTCGGATGGATGACATTTGTCACACCGCACGGTACTTGATTACCTTGCACCTCCGTGGGGTAGCCACAGTCGTAGGTGCGTGTGGCACCGATCGACTGCAATGAATCCGTGAGGAGAAGTTAGTAAGTGAATACACCCGAACATGCTTCGCTGGTAGCGCAACTGCGCACGGTGCTGGATCTGACGAATACTGAAATTCAAATCGCCGAAACCCGTGTCACGCAGGCCCGCACCGACGCAGTGCGCCGCGAGTTGGCCCAGAACGCGTCGAATGCACGTGACCGGGCGCTGGCGATCGCGTCGGCGATCCGCGACCTGGGTGGCTTTCCCGATGTGATCGGCCCGTTCCTGGGGCGTGCTGGGGCTGCGGTCAAGGCTCTCACCGAGCAGGCTCAACCTTTCAGCGAGGCGCTGCTGGGCGATCTTGCCCTCGAGGGTCAACTGCTTGATCGCTCGCGCTACATCAAGGCCCTCGCGGTCGCAGCAGAGCGCAAGGACATCGAAGACCTGGCTACCCGCCTGGTGGCCGCGCACCACGCAACAGTGGAGTGGATCACCACCGTTCTCGCCGAAGACGCGCTGGGTGGTCCGGCCGCACTACGTCGCACTCCGTTGCAGGCGGCGGCTGGCTCAGTCGTCAAACTGGTTAATCTGCCGGTCAATTGGTCGGCTCGGGGCGTGGACCGCGCCGTGGAAGCCGTCCGCTCCACCGCGCCGGCGCTGAACGACTTGTTCAGCCGCGGTGCGCTGGCCGGCGACGTGGCGGCGAAAGCCGCGGTCGCCGCACGTGATGCGGCGCTGCAGTCCGCAGAAAGAGTGATTCGTGACCGGGGTAGCGCGCAACTGGCCGATGTTGTCCACTCGGCACGTAGCGTCACCGGTGTTCTGAGCGCCGATGAATTGCCCATCGACAACTACGACGAGCTCAATCAGAACGAGGCGGTGGCTGCGATCAAGGAGCTGACTGCGCCGCACGATATCCGCGCAATCGTCGCCTATGAAGAGGCCAACAAGGACCGTCCCCGCGTCGTGTCGGCTGCTCAGGCCCGCGTCGCCACTATCGCTCAAGAGGTTGTCGGCATCAGCTGACACTCTCAACGCATTCTCGGCAAGAGCCCCCGCAGCGGATCGGCTGCGGGGGCTTTTTCATGCCTGGTCCGGATTTTCGTGATCCCGATCCAGGTCTCGTAGGCCGCCACGGTCATCAGCGAGCCGAATACCGTGACAGCGACGATCGGGTTCATTCAATCCAACCGGAGCGTCGCTTTGCTGCATTCCGCGGGCGGCTCAGCGCTTCTGCTTGGGACGGATGCGCGCCTCTGCCTGGGTGACCTGGACGCTATGGCCTTCGGCGCACTGCACGTGCGTGGCCAGTGGCGCGCCGCACCCGTCGCCGTGCACCAGGTCGAGCCGCCGGGCGTCGCCCTGCAGCAGCATGCCGAACTCGACCAAGCTGACCAGCAGCGGAAACAGCTGCCGACCACGTCCGGTGAGCACATACTCGTAGCGAGTCCGCTGGCCCGGGGATTTGTACGGTTGCTTCGCCAGCACACCGGCATCCACCAACTGCTTGAGACGGGTCGCTGCAATCTGTTCAGTGAAGCCCGCCCGTTGCGCGAAATCCTCGAATCGAGTTGTGCCCCAGAAAGCTTCGCGAAGCAGTACCAGGGCCGACCGAGTTCCGATGATGTCGAGCGCCCGTTCGACCGGGCACACCTCCCGATAGCCGGTTCTGTCACCGTCGGCGAGACGGCCGGTGAGGGTCATCGCGGCAGTTGCTGCGCTCATCGCCCCACCCTAACCCGCTGACCATACTTTGATATAGCCAGATTGATCAGGGTCCGGGGATGATCAAGCAGCTGCTTGTCGCGGTAGCCAACAATTTGCCGGCCTCGGTGGTCAGGGAGGCTTCGGCGAGCGCGGTACGACGCCCCAGGTGACGAACCGTCCCTGTGCACCGTACGAGTCCGGTGCTCACCCGCATCGCGCCGAGAAATCGCACGGACAGATCCTGGCTGGTGTAACCCGTTCCGGCGGGTAACAGGCTGTGCACCGCGCAACCTGCTGCAGAGTCCAGCAGTGTGCTGTACACCCCGCCGTGGACGGAACCGATTGGGTTGTAATGGAATTCCGCCGGTTCCATGGAGAAGACCACGACCCCGGACTCGACCGACTCCAGTCGCATGTTCAACGTGTGCAACAGCGGGGGTGCCGGCAGGGTGCCGGCCTGCATGGCACGGAGGTACTCCAGGCCGGTCATGTCGCCGGCCGCCTGCGCGCCGGTCAGCGGATCGTCCCAGCTGAAGGTTCGGGTGCGCAACACGCCGTGCTGACCATGACGTGACTGGACCTCGGCAGTGTCTGTCATCGGGTTACCTCCAGCTCGGCTCGGTTGGCTCGGACGAACTCTCGCAGCGACACCGGCGTTCGGTTGATCAGCCGCGTCAACCGGGTGAACTCGATCGACGGCGCGCCTCGTGCCGCGACCGCGGCGCCCACCTTGCTGATATGTCCGGCCATCGCGCGGTTGACCACTCCGCCGGGATGACTATCCGAAACACCGATGAGTTCCTCATGCCAGCTTTCGGGTGAGATCGGCTCGAAACTGATCGGGCGTTCGAGTTCCTGACTCAGGATCTCGGCGATCTCGTGATGATTCAGCAACTCCGACCCTGACGGGTAGCAGACCGGGCCGTCGAACACGTCAGGATGCAGCAGCGCGGTGACGGCGACTTCCCCGGCGTCGCCACCGTTTATCCAGCCGACCGGCTTGTCACTGAAACTGTTGCGCAGCACATTGTCTCGTCTGATCGAGTCACCGTGCAGCGCGACGATGTTCTCGTGGAAGGTCGCAGCGATGCGCAGGATGAGCACGTCGAGCCCGGCCCACGTCATCACCTCTTCAGCCAGCCACTGGGCGCGGCCGAGGTCGCTGGGATGGTGTGGCTGCGACGGTGCCATCGACATGACGACGGTTCGCACCGGGCGTGCTGTCTCGCGAACCGCAGCCGCGTAGTTGGCAGCGGCCGCGACGACGCCCGCGTCGACCGGGTAGGTGAAGTACGCCAAGTCGACATCGGCGAGCGCGGTGACCAGACTGCGTCGATCATGCAAGTCCCCGATGACCACTTCGGCACCGAGTGCGGCCAGAGCGTCGGTGCGCTCGCTGAGTTTGCGGGCCAGAATTCGCACCGGTCTGCCTTCGGCGCGAAGCCTGCGCGCGACGTGCGCACCAGTGGACCCGTGACGCCCGGTGGCACCGGTCACCAGGATCGGTGAGAGTGAGCCGCTCATCGAGACACTCCTCGGGTGTGGGCGGCGGAGTCGCCGGCGGTCGATATCGACAACCCTGACCTCTTACTCCACTCTTGTCAAGCCAAGTGCGCGGCGCTCATGTCGATTTCTTTGTTGCAGGATGCTTTTCAGTGCAGGTCCCCTCGAAGTGTTTCGCACAGACCCCGCGCCCGTGCGGCGGGGATGCCGGCCGCAGGGTTTGAAACGGGCTGTGTCAGCAGTTCAGAGGCTTTCATTCGTGCTGACGGTGTGATTCGTTGGTCGGGATTCGACCCACACCTTTGACTTGACTCAACTAGAGCTAGCTGTGACAGTGAATTCCATGACCATCGAACCCACTCCGACTCCGTCCACCGACGAGTCTGCGTTGCTCGTTACCGGCGCAGCCGGCCGAACGGGTGGCTACGCCACCCAACTCCTGCTCGAGCGTGGGCATCGCGTGCGGGCGTTGGTCCACCGTTTCGACGATCGTGCTGCGGCATTGCGTGACCGTGGAGCGGAGGTCGTCGTCGGAGACCTCAACGACATCAACGTCGTCAGCGAGGCCGCCGAAGGGGCCCGCGCGGCCTACTTCGTCTACCCGATCAGTCCCGGACTACTCGAGGCGACGGCCACATTCGCCCAAGCCGCCGACGAGGCCGGCATCACCGCAATCGTCAACATGTCGCAAATCTCCGCACGTCGCGGGGCCGCCAGCGATGCGGCGAGAATCCACTGGCTGGGTGAACGGATCTTCGACTGGTCTCCGGTAGCCACGACCCACCTGCGCCCGACGTACTTCGCGGAGTGGTTCACAATTTTCGGCGCCACCGGCATCCGCGACGAGGGCGTGTTGCGGCTTCCCTTCGGTGACGGCAGGCATGCTCCGATCACAGCGAAGGACCAAGGCCGCGTCATCGCCGCGATCCTGGAACACCCCGGGCAACACGCCAATCAGGTGTATCCGTTGTTCGGCGCCGTCGAGATGAACCACTACGAGATTGCCGCGGCCATCTCCGAGGCCCTGGGCCGTCCAGTGCGCTACGAGCCGGCGGACATCCCGACGTGGATCGAAGGCATCAAAGCTGCGGGCTTTCCAGAATTTCTGGCCCAGCATCTGGCCAATGTCGCCGTCGACTATCAGAACGGGATCTTCGCAGGGACCAACGACCTCGTCGAACACATTGGCGGAAAGAAGCCCACCACCGTCCAGCAATTCATCACCGACCACATCGCGGCATTCAGCTAGAGGCGCACAGCCGAGCTTGATCGGCGATCGGAGTGCACGGCATCGTTCACTTGCAAATTGCAACCGACCCGATTACCGTCACTTGCAATTCAATAGTTACTAGGGGAGTGCGATGACCGCGAACACGGCATGGCAAGCGCAGTGCCCCGTCGTGAAGACGCTAGAGCGCGTCGGCGAGCGATGGAGCATCCTGCTGCTCCGCGAGCTGTTTCGCGGAGCTCACCGTTTCGACGAACTGCAGGCCGGCCTGGGTATCGCGCCGAATATATTGAGCACCCGCCTGACTCGCTTAGTCGATGCGGGCCTGGTCGAAAAGCGCCTCTACCAAGAGCATCCACCGCGCAATGACTATCTGCTCACCGAGCGCGGCCAGGACTTCATGCCGGTCTTGTTCGCGATCCTGGAATTCGGGAACAAGCACTACGCGCCCGACGGACCCGCGGTGGTCGTGCTGGACACAGCGACAATGGACATCGCGGAACCTGAGGTCGTGGACCGAAAGACGGGCGTTCCCATTACGACCGGCCGCTTCACCATCGCTTCCACCGGCCTCGCAAACCGACAAACTCAGGCGAAGTATCCCCTGCAGGTGTGCGACCCCACGAGCGCCGAAGGTGCCAAAGTCACGAAGAAACGGTCCGCGCCGAAATCACGCCGGGCCAAGGCAATCAAGTAGCGGTCACCAGCCCTGCTTCAGACCAGCCCACTACAGACGTCACTCCAAACCCCGAAAGGTCCTCCAGTGAGCCGACTTCCGCGCGGGCGCATGTTCCTGCAGCGATGGTGGCTGGCTGTGGTCACCGTCGTCGCGCTGGGGTTGGGCGCGGTGTGCATGTGGAAAGTGCACCAGTTCTCCGAACCGGCGCCGGTCATTACCGTCAATGGCCCGCAGGCTCCTGAGGAATTCAACCCGAAGCGGTTGACCTATGAGGTGGCCGGAGCCGTCGGCAGCGGCGGAATGCTGGTTTACGTCGACATCGACGGACACCCGCACAAGGTCGACATCAAGTCCCTGCCGTGGTCGCACACCGAGACGACCGTGCTGACGGTCGTCTCGGGCAGTATCTCGGCACACGTTCACGGCGGGCAGGCCGTCTGCCGAATGCTGGTGGATGGTGTTGTGCGAGACCAGCAATCGACGACGCATGCCGACGCCGACGTCCAATGCCGGGTGAAATCGGCGTGAGCGCACACCGGGCCGGACGGCCGTTCGTGGCGAGGACAGTTCGGGTGCTGTCGATACCGATCATCGTTTTCTGGGCTTTCCTCGCTGTGTCCACGAATGCCTTTATGCCGCAGGTGGAACGGGTCGCCGAAGAACTGGCCGGCCCGATGGTTCCGACCTACGCCACGTCGCAGGTCGCGATGCTCAAAATCGGCGAGAAGTTCCACGAGTCCACCTCGACCAGCTTGACCATGGTCGTGCTGGAAGCGAACCGGCTCCTGGACGAGCAGGACCACAGGTACTACGACGACTTGATCGTGCGCCTGCGCCATGACACCCAACACGTGCAGTACGCCATGGACCTGTGGGGCAAGCCGTTCACCGCCGCGGGAGCGCAGAGCGTCGACAGCAGATCCACTTACGTGCTGTTGCGACTCGCCGGTGACATCGGGCAGCTGCAGGCCAACCAATCCGTGGACTCGGTAAGGGAACTCGTCGACAAAGACACTCCACCACCGGGGCTCAGGGTCTACGTCAGCGGCGCGGCCCCGCTGGCCTCGGACACCCTGTCGATCGCGGATTCCAGCCTGAACAACATCACGATCGTGACGGTCATCCTCATCTTCATCATGCTGCTGCTGGTGTATCGCCGCCTGACCACTCTCGTCGTACCCATGTACAGCGTGCTGTTCGAAATCCTGGTGGCCAAGGGCGTGGTGTCGACCCTCGGGCACATCGGCGCCATCCCGCTGTCGTCGTTCGCGGTGAACGTCGTCATCTCGCTCACGTTGGGCGCCGGGACGGACTACGGCATCTTCTTGATGGGCCGATATCAGGAAGCGCGCCTGGACGGGGAGAGCCAGGAAGAGGCCTACTACACGGCTTTCAAGGGCGTGGCCCCGATCATCATCGGCTCGGGACTGACGATCGCCGGCGCATGTTTCTGCCTGAGCTTCGCGCGCCTGAACTACTTTCACACCATGGGGCCGGCCGTCGCGGTCAGCATGTTGTTCACCATCGCGGCTGCTCTCACGCTGGCGCCGGCGTTGCTGACACTGGGCAGCATCTTCGGGCTGTTCGAACCCCGGACACAGGTCAAGGCGACACTGTACCGGCGGATCGGCGCCAGCGTGGTGCGCTGGCCGGTGCCGATCCTCGCGGCCAGTTCGGCCCTCGTCATGCTCGGCGCGGTGTTCGTGCCGACCTACAAACAGAACTACGACGACCGTCAGTACCAGCCGGTAAGCGCCTCGGCCAAAAAGGGTTTCGCTGCCGCCGACCGGCATTTTCCGCCCAGCAAATTGTTCTCCGAGATGCTCATGGTCGAGACCGACCATGACATGCGCAATTCCGCGGACTTCATCTCCCTGGACCGTGTTGCGCGAGCGCTGATTCGACTGCCCGGTGTGGCGATGGTGCAAAGCATCACCCGGCCGCTGGGACGGCCACTGGAACACGCCACCATCCCCTATCTCTTCACGACGCAGGGCAGTGGGAACGGTCAGCAGCTTCCGTTCAACCGGGAGCAGAACATGAACACCGATCAGCAGGCGGACATCCAGCAGCATTCGGTAGCGGTGCTGCGCAAAGAGATTACCTTCTTCCAAAAGGTGTCCGACCAGATCCACAACACCGTGCTCACCGTCGAGGATCTGGAGCACGTCGCCGACGATATAAACGAGGAGGTCTCCAACCTCGATGACTTCTTCCGGCCGCTCAAGAGCTACTTCTATTGGGACAAGCACTGTTTCGATATCCCGATCTGCTGGGCCTTCAGGTCGGTGTGGGACACCATTGACCAGATCGACCATCTGGCCGAAGACATCAACAGGACCAGGATCTCGCTCGTGGAGATCGACAAGACCTTCCCCAAGATCATCGCCCAGCTCAAGGCGACCGCAGACGACACCGAAGCGCTACGGGCGAAACTGGTCAACTCTTACGGGTCAGCGGATCTGGCGACCATCCAGACCGAGCAGACCTTCGATGACTCGATCAATGTCGGCAACGACTTCGACAAGGCGCGCAGCGATGACTTCTTCTACATCCCGCACGAAGGATTCGACAACGAGGACGTCAAAACCGGTATGGAGCTGATGATGTCGCCGGACGGTAAGGCGGCCCGGTTCATCGTCACTCATGAGGGCAACGCGATGGGGCCCGAGGGCGTGCAGCATGTCGAGCAGTTCCCGGCGGCGATCACCACGATCTTGAAGGAGACCTCACTGGCCGGCGCGAAGGTCTACATCGGCGGCTCGGCATCCAACAACAAGGACATCAAGCAATACGCGATGTCGGATCTGCTGATCGCGGCCATCGCCGCCTTCGTGCTGATCTTCCTGATCATGATGTTTCTGACCAGAAGTCTGATCGCCGCCTTCGTGATTCCGAGCACGGTGGCGTTCTCCTACGCAGGCGCCTTCGGACTTTCGGTGCTGTTCTGGCAACACCTGGTCGGCCTGCCGTTGCACTGGCTGATCCTGCCGTTGTCCTTCATCATCCTGGTGGCGGTCGGTTCGGACTACAACCTGCTGCTGATCGCCCGGGTCAAAGAGGAGTTGCACGCCGGGTTGCACACCGGCCTGATCCGCGCGCTGGGCAGCACCGGCGGCGTGGTGACGTCAGCGGGTCTGGTATTCGCATTCACCATGCTGGCGATGCTCATCAGTGACCTCCGGACCATCGGTCAGCTCGGGTCCACCGTGTGCATCGGCCTGCTGCTCGACACGCTGGTCGTCCGGTCATTCGTGGTGCCATCGATCGTCGCCATTCTCGGAAAGTGGTTCTGGTGGCCGACATTGGTGCGCTCGCGCCCGCTGCCGCCGCAATCGAGGCCGACAGGAGTACGGCAATGAACTGGAACTTGTGGAACTACCTGACCGCGATCACCTTCGTGCTTGCCATGGTGTTCGCCACCTGCGCGTCGGTCTACGTCGGGCGCGTCCTGCGGCGGCAGCCGGTGCCACTGACCAACGAAGTCAACAGCGTGCCCACGGTGCTGGGAAAGCTACGCAAACGGGTGGCGCTGGAGGATTACGAGAAACCCCTTGCCACACAAGTTGTCGACGCCCGCAGACCGCTGATGGCTTTCTCGATCCCGGCGGCGTTCTTCACGGTGGGATGCTTCTACGTCTTCGGCAGCCTCGAGCATCTGCACGGCGCCCAGCCGTCCGAGCGCACCTACCTCGGGTTCATTCCGATGATCACGTCGACGAACCTGACCATGCGGATGTTTCTCAGCGGGCGGCTGAAAAGCCGGATCGACAAAGGCCGGCCGGCAGATGTTCGGGGCGTAAATCATGGTCAGCCAGGTGACGAAAGGCTGTTGAAGTCTTCTTCGCAGCGGCTACCGCGTCCGATGTCATCCCATTGAGCGCCTATTGTTGAAAAATGTGACCATTGCAGACCAAACGCCTGATTCGCTGCTCGCAGCGATGGCGAAGGCGCACATCCCCACCGCGAATCATCAATTCATCCGCCTGATCACTACCGCTGCCGGCACCACGGATTATCGAGCCGTGTTGCGCGGCGACAAGCCCTACGTCGTAGCCAAGAGGCGCGACGGCCTGCCCGATCTGCACATCTTCCACGGTTACACGACCGGCTTCGCCACCGAACAAGAGGTCGTCGGCGTCACGAACAGCACCGCCGGATACGGGCCCAGTTCGCGAAAGGGAACCTGGTACGTCGAGCATCCGGAGAATCGAGTGCGCCTCAGCGGCAAGCGCTCTGCCGATGTCCGGCGTGAGGGCAGCTTCTGCAGCTGCGGCATGCAGTTGTCGTTGACCGGGGTGTGCGTCAACTGCGATTAGCCTGTGGCTGAACGATTCAGGGAACCCTGGTCCAGGGTTGACAGTTCTGCGACTCGAAGGCTTTGACGCCGGTGTTGATATTCGCGAACATCGGACCGACGGACGTATTGGTCTGCAGGACATGGTCTTTGGCCGCATCTGGCGTGCTGTAGGTGAACCACGAGCACATCGAGTCCTGGGTGGGCACGTTGTTGATCCACACGCCGAACGTCGATCCGGACCCCCCGGTGTGGTAGAGACCCGGTGCGATGTCGGGTCCGACGACGAAGACGCCGGTGCCAGGGATCGGGTCGACCGGGTCGGCAATCGCCGCCGGCGCCAGCGCCACGGTCAGCAGCAACACAGCCGACACTCGAAGCAGTGGGGGCATACCTGTTCCTCCGTGCGGTTCCCCCTCCGGCAGCTTAGGCCTTCGTCAATGCGGTGGCAGTATGAGGCCATGAGCACTGGCACACTTCCCGCTTTCAATCCGCAGGACCCGCTCGGCCTGGATGCGTCGCTGTCGGACGACGAGATCGCCGTGCGCGACACGGTTCGTCAATTCTGCGCCGAGCACGTCCTGCCCCACATCGCGGAATGGTTCGAAATCGGCGACCTGCCCGTACGTGACCTGGCCAAACACTTCGGCCAACTCGGCCTACTCGGCATGCACCTGGAGGGGTACGGCTGCGGCGGGGCATCGGCCGTGCACTACGGGCTGGCATGTACCGAGCTGGAGGCCGCTGATTCCGGCATCCGGTCGATGGTCTCCGTGCAGGGCTCGCTGGCCATGTTCGCGATCTGGAAATTCGGCTCCGAGGAACAGAAGCAGCATTGGTTGCCCGGCATGGCAGCGGGCGAACTGCTCGGCTGCTTCGGGCTGACCGAGCCCGACGCCGGATCCGACCCCGCCTCGATGAGTACGCGAGCCAAACGTGACGGCTCGGACTGGGTGCTCAACGGTCGCAAGATGTGGATCACCAACGGGTCGGTGGCCGACGTCGCGGTGGTCTGGGCCGTCACCGACGACGGCGTGCGCGGCTTCGTCGTCCCCACCGATACGCCGGGGTTCTCCGCGAACACCATCCATCACAAGCTCTCGCTGCGGGCGTCGATCACCAGCGAGCTGGTCCTCGACGACGTTCGTCTGCCCGAGGATGCGCTGCTGCCGGAGGTGAAGGGTCTCAAGGGTCCACTGTCGTGCCTGTCCGAGGCGCGGTACGGGATCATCTGGGGCTCGATGGGCGCCGCGCGTTCCGCATGGCAGGCCGCGCTGGATTACGCCGGCGAGCGCACTCAGTTCGGCCGTCCGATCGCAGGCTTCCAGTTGACGCAGGCAAAGCTCGTCGACATGGCCGTCGAGTTGCACAAGGGGCTGCTGCTGGCGCTACAGCTGGGACGGCTCAAAGACAGCAGCGGTTTGCGTCCCGAGCAGGTCAGCTTCGGCAAGCTCAACAACACCCGCGAGGCGATCGAGATCTGCCGGACGGCGCGAACAATTCTGGGCGGCAACGGAATATCGCTGGAATACCCGGTGATCCGGCACATGGTGAACCTGGAGTCGGTGCTCACCTACGAAGGCACTCCGGAGATGCACCAGCTGATCCTCGGTCAAGCACTCACCGGCATCGACGCTTTCCGCTGACAGGAGTGACCCGATGAGCGCACGGCTGGAGTACACCTCCGAGCACCGGCAGTTCCGCGACATGGTGCACGACTTCGTTCAGCAGACCGTGGTTCCGGCCCACGAGGAGTGGGAGAAGGCCGGCAGCGTGGACCGGTCGCTGTTCGTTGAGGCCGGAAAGCTTGGGCTGCTGGCGTTTTCGGTGCCCGAGGAATTCGGTGGGGCGGGTGTCGAAGACTTTCGCTACAACGCGATCGTCGTCGACGAACTCCAGCGGGCCGGGGCGGCGGCCGAAGCCATCGCGTTGTCGTTGCAGAACGACATCGTGCTGCCCTATCTCACCGACCTGACGACGCCCGAGCAGAAGCGGCGCTGGCTGCCTGGCATCGTCACCGGAGAGACGGTGATCGGCATTGCGATGACCGAACCGGGCGCCGGCAGCGACCTGGCCGGGATCCGCACCACCGCGGTGCGCGACGGTGATCACTATGTGCTCAACGGCGCGAAGACCTTTATCTCCAACGGTCAGACCGGAGATCTGTTCGTCGTCGCGGCGCGTACTGGACCCGATCGACACAAGGGTCTGTCCCTGTTCGTCGTCGACCCGGATGCGCCCGGCTTCGGCCGCGGCCGGAATCTGGAGAAGATCGGGTTGCACGCCCAGGACACAAGTGAACTCAGCTTCACCGACATGCGGGTGCCGGTCGACGATCTACTCGGCGAGGAAGGCCGGGGCTTCTACCAATTGGTGAACAACCTGCCGCAGGAGCGTTTGTCGCTGGCCGTCGGGGCGGTGGCCGCCGCTGAGGGTGTGTTGGCTGCAACGCTCGATTACGTCAAGCAGCGCAAGGCTTTCGGTTCTCCCATTTCAGGTCTGCAGAATACGCAGTTCGTGCTCGCCGAGTTGGCGACTGAACTCGATATCGCGCGTACCTATCTCGATGACTGCATCGCCGAACATCTGGCCGGCGAGCTGACCGCGGCCCGGGCTGCACGGCTGAAGTGGTGGACCACCGAACTTCAGGTGCGCACCGCCGACCGGTGCCTACAGCTTCATGGTGGGTATGGATACATGCGGGAATATGCGGTGTCGCGGGCGTTCGTCGATGCCCGTATCCAGACGATATATGGCGGCACCACCGAAATCATGAAGACGATCGTGGCCAAGGACCTCGGGATCTGAAGAGTAAGCGTCCGCGTCGCGCGCGTGCCGTCGCGTTCTTTTTCGTTTCGTGCCTACGGCCGCTAGAACGGTTCGCACCCAACTGACGGTCCCGATGTGACTGGCGGGCCTGGAGGCTCAGGCACTTTCCCTGGCGATCATCGACATCCCGTTGACCCCGGGGACGACTGGGGCCTCGTGCGGAGACGCCAGGCGCTCGGCCGCTCCGACCAGGATCAGCGACGCCGCGGTATTGGGATCCACCTGCCATTGTGATCCGCTGGCGTATTTGAGCAACTTGTCGCGACTTTCGACATCTGTTGCGAACATGATCCAAACGGGTTCTGAACTGTTATCCATGATGTTTACCCCTGGGAGTTTTGTGGACTGGACGATTGGCGGAGGATGCGGTGGCACTTGCTAAGCCACCTCGAAGACGTGCGATACCAGACTGGGAACACCGGCGCCGACCTTGGTTCGACGGAATTGCTCATGAAGCAATTCCCTTGTCTCACTGACGATTTTGCCGAGCTGGGCCGGCCGCGCATGGCGGACGAAATCGCGCCGGTCCCACCACATCATCTTGGTTCGGAAGTGCTCGTTGGGATACGGCGTTGCCGGGATGGGCGCCACCACAGACCCAGACGAGCGCCAGCTGTTGAGCACCGGCGTGGCGGCCGTGCACATGGTGTACTGGAAATCCAGGATCACCATCATGTAGAAGCAACTGCGCGCCAAGGCGGTGGTGAGAAACGGGTTTCGGCCGGCGGCATCGGTCACCCAGCCGGTCTTCATTTCCAGCACGCCGTAGGGCACGCGCTCGGCGATGATCCGCCGAACGTCCTGCTGGCCGGGCTGGCCTGCCCACTCCGCGACCGCATGGGAGTCATCGGCCGAGCGCAGCGCGATGGCCCGGTACCCGCCCACCACGCGACCGGAGTCGTCAACCACGGCACCGAACATGATCGTGTCGTCGCCGTTGCGCAGCGCCTCGAGGTCGAGAGCAGATTCGACGCCGCGCCGGCTGTAGCTGCGAACGGCGCCGGCGGCATAGTCGGCCCACAGCTCGGGATCAATCGCGGGCTGCGAGATGACGAGGGTGCCATCGATGTCGGGATCGGGCCAGATGAAACTTTGACTGAGGGAGAATCCTCCGACAGCGGTGCGCACAGACGCGGGTCGCATGGGTCTCCTCTACGGACGGCAGACCGACACTTCATAAATCGGCCATATTTCATTCGTTTGGTATCGTTTATAGGTATACAACTATCAGACGGTATCTTCATGCGCAACAGGCAGTCGGTCCGACTAGTTGGACGCGCAGCAGCCGGCGGCTCGGTATGTCCTTGTCCACAGTCGAACGACTCGGTTACGCGCCGGACTTGACAGCTGTAAAGTCCGTCGGATGGACAACATCAGGGGCAAGACCATCGTCATCACCGGCGCTGCCCGCGGTATCGGTTACGCGACTGCGCAGGCGTTACTGGCCCGGGGTGCCCGCGTCGTCATCGGCGACCGGGACGTCGATGTTCTCGAAAGCGCCGTCGCCGGTATCAGCAGCCTGGGACAGGTGAGCGGCCATCCCCTCGACGTGACCGACAAGGAGTCGTTCGCGGCTTTTCTCGACAAGGCCCGTGCCGACGGCGGAGGACACATCGATGTGTTGATCAACAATGCCGGCGTCATGCCGGTAGGCCCGTTTCTCGAGCAGTCAGCACAGGCAATTCGCTCGTCGATCGAAGTAAACCTCTACGGCGTGCTCACCGGCTGTCAGCTGGTGCTGCCGGAGATGGTCAAGCGCCGCAGCGGACACATCATCAACATCGCGTCACTGGCGGGCATGGTCGCCGTTCCCGGCCAAATCGTCTACGCTGCAACAAAATTTGGCGTCGTCGGGTTGTCCACCGCGATGGCGGACGAATTCGCTCCGCAGGGAGTCAAAATCTCCGCGGTGCTGCCGACCTTCACCAATACCGAACTGATCTCGGGAACAACGCCGTCGTCCGCACAGAAACCGGTCGAGCCGGCTGAGATCGCCGCGGCGATAGTCAAAGTTCTCGACAAGCCGAAATCCAGGGTTTCCGTGCCTAGTTGGGGCAAGTCGTTCGCCGCGGTGGCGACCCTGATGCCGGACCGCGGCCGGCGCTGGCTCAACAAGAAGATGGGCAACGACACGGTGTTTCTCAATTTCGACTCGCACGTCCGCCGCAGCTATGAGGACCGCGCGCAGCATGCGACCGGAGTCGTCGAACACAACGAGTGATCAGCGCCCGCGCGGCGCGTACATGATTACCCCGACGCCGGCCAGGCAGACCGCCGCGCCGACGATGTCCCAGCGATCGGGCCGAAACCCGTCCAGCGCCATACCCCACGCCAGCGACCCGGCGACGAACACGCCACCGTAGGCGGCCAGCACGCGACCGAACTGCGAGTCCGGTTGAAAGGTCGCGACGAACCCGTAGGCGCCCAGACTGATGACACCGAGCCCCGCCCAGATCCAGCCGCGGTGCTGGCGGACACCTTGCCATACCAGCCATGCCCCGCCGATCTCCAGAATCGCGGCCAACGCAAACAGCCCGATCGACCTGGCGACGGTCATGCTCTAGCCGGCCGTTGAAAGGCTCAGGGATCTGATCGTCTGAGATTCGCTGTTCTGGAACGCGGTTCCGTCCGGCCGCAGCAAATCGTGGAACCACACCTTCGGAACCGCCGGATACGGATGCTTCCACGAATCCCACGGGAAATATGTCTGCGTCTTGCCGGCCACCAGGCCCCAGTTGATCGCACCAACGTTGTGCCGCTTGGCAATCGGCAAGATCGATTCGATCGTGCTGCCCTGCGGGCGGGCCATGTACTCGGTGCACAGAATGGGACGCCCGTGCGGGGTGAGCTCGCCGATCCGCGACTCGAACGCCGACGGCCCAGCGTAGGAATGAAAACTGATCACATCGGAGCTGGCCAGCTGGATGTTCTGAATCGTGGTGCGGCTGCTGGCATCTGCCCACTCACCGTCCCACACACCGCTGGTCAGCGGCTGACGTGCGTCGACAGAACGCGCCCAGGTGAACACCTGGGGAAGTAGGTCGGCTACCCGGTCCAGCTTGTCGCCGCGCTCGACACTGGCGTACTGCGGTGCGGGATTGTCGGGTTCATTCCACACATCCCAACCCAAAACCCGGTCATCGTTACGGAATTGGGTCATGACGCCGGTGACATAGTCCTGCAGGGTCCGGGTGTAGCTCTTGTCGTCGATGCGGTCGGCGCCGGGGCCCTGCACCCAGCCGGAGTTGTGCACCCCGGGGGTCGGGGCGTGCTGGCGACCCACTTGGGGATGCGGGTCCCAGCAGGAGTCGAACAACACGAACAGCGGCTTGATGCGGTGGCGAGCCGCGATGCCGACGAACTGCGCCAGACGGGTTTGGAAGCCGCGCGCGTCCTGCGCCCACAGCTGGTCGTGCAGGAAAACCCGTACCGTGTTGAGTCCATGCAAACGGGCCCAACCAAGTTCGGTGTCGATGCGTCGCGGGTCGTAGGTGCCCGGCTGAAACATCTCGAGCTGGTTGATCGCCGTGGAGGTGATGAAATTCGCGCCGACGGGCCAGCCCTGGGCTTGATACCAGCGGTTGGCCCGATCCGACGACCACCGACTCGACTCGGCGGACGCACGGGGCGGCTCAGCGGAGGCGCGCGGCGCGTGTGCCAGAGCCGTGCCCGCGGCCAACAACAACGGCAGCTTCAGCACAGTGCGGCGATACACAAAATGACGATAAGTTGCCTACCGCAGCGTTCCCGGTATTGCGCGAGCGCGTCGCGCCAGTTGTTATCGCGCCGTCACCAAACGAGATCAGCGCCCGGCGGCGAGCATCCGCTCGATCGTCAGCGCGCGGGCGCCTGCCGTCAGCGACGTCGCCGCCGAGGTGGCGATCATCGCCCAGCGGCCGGGAACGACGGCGACCTCCTCGCAGGGCTGTCCGGCAGTCGAATATTCCGAAACCAACTCGCGGATCCGGTCGGCACTTTCGGTCGCCTCCGGACTCAGGACGCGAGTGGCCGCGCCGGTGCCGATCTCGGGATGGCGCGCCATGAACTCGCGCAAAAAAAGCGCACCGGTGACCTTCGGGTTGATGTCCTGAACTGCGGCCAGCACCGTGTCGCCGAACACCCCGCCGAGGGTGCCGACGGCAAAGTCGATTCCGCAATGCAGCAGACCCAGGCGCTGATGCAGTTCGGTCATCGTCGCGCGCAGCCCGGCGTACACATTCGGGGCCAAGCCGAGACTTTCCCAATCCGCCGGAGCGACATAGATGTTGCCCTTCCAGGACGTGCCGCGCATGAACTGCAAGGTGAGGCCGTCGAGTAGCCGGCCGGAGCGCACGTGCGCCGACGGCGTGGTCAGAACGCGTTCACCGCCGACGTCCCGTTCGAAGTAGGTGACGTGGGCTTCGAGAACCTGATCGCCGCCCAGCCGCCAGGCGTTGGCGGCGATCTCTTCGAGACGCCCGGCGTCGGCGAGCTCGATGCCCGGCGTGATCCGTCCGCCGTTGCCGCCGTCGGACGGCTTCAGGCACGCGCGCGCTAGCCCGTACCGTTCTTGCAGGAGCGCACCCGCCCGGAGCAGATCGCGAACGAAAGCACCACGATCTTGTTGCCACGTGACTGCGTAGCCGGGCAGCACAGAAATGGGCGCTCGCAGTGCTGCGAATGCTTCACTGGCCCGGTGCTCGCACTCCAGGACGGTCGGTCCGGGTCGGCCGGCCACCTGGCTTTCCAGGTGTAGCGCGGCCTCGACGGTGGGATGCAGCATCCGCTTTCGGTTCCAGATGCCAAGGCGAAAATCATTGGCGTCGACTCGGATTCGCCCGAGCCCGGTGGTCCGTGCCAACCATGCCACGAATAGCTGGAATTCAGGCTCGAAGTCGTAAGGACACACGACCGTCGACGGGTTCTCCCGCAGAAAGTCGATGATCTGCCGCATGACCGGATCGCGGTCGCCGCCGTCGACGGCGCGGCGTAGCAACGCCTGCGACATGTAGTAATAGTTGCTATCCGGAAGTTGTAGTCGCTGAACACCTTTGGCTGCGCTGCCCTGGCGCCACGGGCGGGTGCGCCCGACGGCGAGATCGCCGCTGCGGGCCAGGTACAGGCCGCGGGTCTCCACGTACGTGGTGAGATCCAGCACGGGTCGGCCCTCCACCATTGCGGCGAGGTCGGTTTCGAAGCTGCTCGCGTACGGCGTGGTCGAATGCACCATCAAGCGCGGTTGGTCCTCGTCGGGCGACGCGAATTCGACGTGCTCTGCGACAAGGTCGTGGAGTTCGCCGGGTTCGACGGAAAGCAACTTGCGCGTCGCGATGGCGAAGTCGGTCTCGTCGAATCTGAGTGGGCCGGCGTAGCTCTGCCAGCCGATCTCGTCGCCGTCGACGCTCACGGCCCACTCGTACAAATCGCCGGTCAGTGGATGAGGTGATGTCCGCGGACGGCAGCTGGAGGAAATACGCACCACACCACTATCGCGTCGAATCGCCTTGCCGCACCGAATCACTAGGAAAGACTCGACAACGACACAGTGAACAGACAGGGTGATCGGCCGTCGAGTTCACCGGTTGTCCGGCGGCCAGCGAACTCTCAGCAGATTCCTAGCTCAAAGCTCTGTCGATATCGGTGATGAGATCGTCGGTGCCCTCGAGCCCGACGGAGATGCGAACCACCCCGTCGCCCAAGCCGATAGCGGCTCGTCCTTCGGGGCCCATCGCACGGTGGGTCGTCGTCGCAGGATGCGTGACAAGGGATTTCGAGTCGCCCAGGTTGTTGGAGATGTTGATCAGCTGTAGCCCGTCGAGCACCTCGAACGCGCGCTGCTTGGCCGCGCTGTCCGGCACGTCGAGTTCGAAGGTCACGACGGTGCCGCCGCCGGACATCTGCCGCTTGGCCAGGTCGTACTGCGGGTGTGAGCTGAGGAACGGGTAGCGAACCCACCGCACCGCGGAGTGACCTTCCAGGTATTCGGCGATTCGCTGCGCCGAGTTGTTTTGGTAGTCGACCCGAACTGCAAGCGTTTCAAGGCCTTTCAACATCACCCAGGCGTTGAAGGCGCTCATCGCGGGTCCGGTGTGCCGCATCAGTTTCTGCACCGGACCGTCGATGTATTCCTTGTCGCCGAGGATCGCACCGCCCAGCACGCGGCCCTGCCCGTCGATGTGCTTGGTGCCTGAGTAGATCACCACGTCGACGCCGAGCGGAAAGCCCTGCTGCAGCAACGGCGTCGCAAAGACGTTGTCCAGCACAACCTTTGCTCCGGCTGCGTGAGCGAGCTCGGTGACCGCGACGATGTCGACCAGTGACTGCATCGGGTTCGACGGCGTCTCGAAGAAAACAGCTTGGGTCGGCTTGGAAGGGTCCGAGAGTGCCTTCTCCCACTGCGACAGGTCGTCGCCGTCGACGAATTCGACGTCGACCCCCCAGCGCGGCAGGATCTCGCTACAGACCACGAAACAGGACCCGAAAAGGCTGCGGGCGGCCACAAGTCGATCACCGGCACCCAGCAGCGCGCCCAACGATGTGAAGACCGCCGCCATTCCGCTGGCGGTGGCGAACGCCGCGGGAGCGCCCTCGATCAAACGCAGGCGCTCCTCGAACATGCTGATCGTCGGGTTGCCGTAACGCGAGTAGACGTAGCGGTCGACGTCACCGGTGAAGGCCTTCTCCGCCTCCGCCGCGGAACCGTAGACATAGCCCGAGGCCAGGAAGAGGGCCTCGGAGGTCTCTTCGAACTGCGACCGCAGGATCCCGCCGCGCACTCCGATGGTGGCTTGGCTGACGCCCTCGGGCAGCGGTTCCGGGATGCGGACCGAAGGCACATCCGGCCCAGCAGCGCTCATGTCTGCTTCCAGGGCAAACCGATTGCGCGCCAACCCCGTCCGCCGCGGTGGCTGTCGCCGTCGAGCTGACCCTCAAAGCCGTCGATCACGTTGTACGACGGAGTGATACCGGCCTCGGTGGCCGCCTCGGCCGCCCCGATCGAGCGATTACCGGAACGGCACAGGAACACGACCGGGCGATCGTCGCCGGCCGGGACATGCTCGAGCAGGTCGCCGACGAAGTTGTCGTTGCGCTTACCGTCCGCATCGTTCCACTCGATGTACACCACCTCGCGGCCCAGGCTGGCCAGGTCGGGAACACCCACGAATCGCCATTCGGCGTCGGTGCGGACGTCGACCAGAACCGCCTCGGGGTTCTCGCTGAGTAGCTTCCATGCCTGCTCGGGGGTGATATCTCCGGCGTAGCTCATGCGCCGCTCCTCCTGCTCTTTCGGATCGCCCTGGCCTGTTGATCGACGCCGGCGCGGCTCACCCGCGTGAGTCTCGCATATCCGAACCGGGAGATCATTGGCGGGGAAGCCGGTGCGGTTACCAGAGCCTGCGCAGTGCGGCCGACGCGTTCCGGGCGCGGCCCCGCGCGGTTGCCACGTCGGCGGCGGTGACGACGGCAGCCCCCAGCGGACGCCGCGCCTCAGACTCATCGCGAGTGAATATCCGCACATCGCTCTCGGTGGCGCGCAGCGCCTCACCCAGCGCGCCACCACGTCGCGGGCGCTCTGCAGCACCGTCGGCGCCGGCGTAGATCACCTCGGCCGCACCCGGCGAAATCATGATGGTGTCGGTCGGCAGGCCCAGGATGGCTCGCGCCTGCAGCTCGAATTCCGACAACCGCTGGGTGCGCACAGTGACCAGTCCACTCTCGAACGGCCGGGCGGTGACATCGCTGAAGTACACCTCGTCGCCGCGGACCATCAGCTCGACGCCGAACAGGCCGCGCCCGCCGAGCGCCTTGACCACGCGAGCCGCTATCGACTTGGCAGCGTCCAGCGCCGCCGGGCTCAGGTCTTGCGGCTGCCAGGATTCCTGCACGTCGCCGATGGCCTCGCCGTGGCCGATCGGAGCGCAGAAGTCCAGCGTCGGCCCCGACGGACCGTCGCTGCGCACCGTCAGGAGCGTGACGTGGAAGTCGATCTCGACCAGGGTTTCGGCCAGCACCCGGCTGTGCGCCAGCCGGCCGCCCGCAGACACTGCCCGCTGCCAGGCCGGTTCGAGGTCGCCGGGCAACAGAACAACCGATTGCCCTTCGCCGCCGATGGCGGCCACCGGCTGCACCCGTAGCGGGTAGCCGGCGTGGTCGGCGATCGCGCGCAGCTCGTCGATTGATCCCGCGAACCAGAACGGCGCGGTGGGCAGGCCGAGCTCGTCGGCGGCCAGTCGGCGCATGCCTTCCCGGTCGGCGGTGAGCCGCGCGCAGCGTGCGGTGGGGACGAACTCCGCGGTCCCGCTCTCGGCGGCGGCAGTCAACGCGTCGGCGGCCACCGCGTCGGAGGCCGTCACCACGAAATGCGGCCGGGCCCGCCTGATCGCGGCACCCAACTCGTCGGCGTCGGTCATGTTGACCACCAGGGCCTCGTCGGCCACGCCATGCGCCGGAGCGTCGGCGTACCGCTCGACGGCGACGACGTGGGCGCCCAGCCGCTGCAGGGCGACCGCCAGCTCGCGGCTGAACTCCCCCGACCCCAGCAGCATCACCGTCGGCCGGTCAGCGTCGCTGGGCTGCTGCGTCGACTCGTTCTGGGGCGTGGTCACGGTGCTCAAGGATAGGTGGGCCGGCTGAGCGCGGGTCAGGGCTGGCCCGGCAGTAACCGGATCATCAGTCCGTTGGCCTCGGCCAGCAGCGTGTCACCGTCGAGCAGTTCGCCGCGGACAAACGCCTTCCGGCCCTCGGTCGCGGCGACGTGCCCGCGGACCGCCAACGGGGTGTCGGTTGGGGTGATCTTGCGGTAGTCGACATGCAGGAAGGCGGTGCGGCTGATCGGCCGGGCAGCGGCGTGCACCACCATCCCGAAGACGTGGTCGAACAGCAGCGGCAGCACACCGCCGTGCACCGCGCCGTTGCCGCCGACATGGAACCGGCTGAAGTGGCCGCGCATCTCCACACCGTCGGGGTCGTATCTGCTCATCGTCCACGGCGGCAACAGCAAGCTGCCCATGCCCGGCAGTTGTGGCGATCGGCCCGCCGGCGCCTGGCCTTCGGGCGCCGTGAAAGGGGCGAGTTGGCCGGCCAGTGCTTCGGCGTGCTCGGCGGCGTCGTTCCAGAGGTCGTCGCTGGGGTCGGCGGACACCGCCAGGTCCTGCAAGCGCCGCATGGCCGCGACGAACCGGCCGAATCCGGGGCCCGGA
>CAVWEO010000055.1:0-17313 GCA_963753995.1 uncultured Actinomycetota bacterium
AGATGCAGCCAGAATCGCCCGCCAATGAGTTCGCGTACCTGCGCGAGTTGGATGCCTTCTGCATCGTCCGAGCCGAGAGGAGCGAACTCAACGAATTCGTAGAGCGCCGTCAGGATTTCGCGGTCGGCGGCTGATAGCCCGGCGTCGATCACAAGGAAGCGTTCGACGCGTGACACGTCCTGACAGCAGTTCAGGAATGAGTTCAGCGCCTGCTGGGTGGCGACCAGGTCCGGTCCGGCGATCAGGCTGACGGTGACCTCCGCGTCGGACGCCCGGCGATGGTGCGCGCGAGCACGGCCTGGCGCGGCGATAGCGTTGCACACCAACGGATTCGGATAACCTGACGCCGCTTCGATCATGGCCGGCACCGCTTCATCGCGGTTTGCCGCGATTCGTTGTCGGTCGCCGTCAGGGATATCGGGAAAGGCCAGCAGTTGCCGCCACAGGGCGAACGCTTTCACGTGCTCGCCGAGGCAGAACGCGGACTTCGCCCGCGCGTCTGCTGCACGCCACGCGTAGATATCGGGATACGGCAAGAGCATGTCGGCGTCGGGGCGCGGAATTTCGGCGGCGTGCTCCCCAAACAGGTAGGCGAGCCGGTAGCGCTTCTCGTTGAAGTGGTGTCGAGCGATGCAGTACAGGGGTTCCGCGCGGGACGGTCGGAATTCCCACGCCAGCAGATACGCGTCCTGAACCTGGTGCCATGGCGTCCCCAGCTTCTCCATCGACTCCGCGATCCGAAACATCGCCAGGAAGGTCTCCTCGTCGGAGCTGCCGCCGACTTCGAGCATTCGCTCATACCACTTACGGGCATTGGCGTGATCGCCAGAATCGAAATAGACCTGACCCAACAAGGACAACGATCGGACGTCTTCTGGGTCGCGCTCCACCGCGGGCAATAGCTGATCGATGAAGCGCTGAAACGGATCGACGTCGCGGGGCATGCCGGCGGTTCCCACGATGCTATCGGCTGCCGCCTCGACCTGATCGTCTGTTACTACGAGGCCGAGTTCGTCGGCGAGGCGACGGATGACGGGGACGGGAGTGGCGCGGAGTTCCTCGAAGTCGATGAGGACCTTCGACCTGTTTTCCAGCGATAGGTCGCGCGCGGCGAGGAGATGAGTCGTTGACTCGACGCCGTCCTGTTCATCGGGCCACCAGTCGAGCCGCTTCAGAGTCGCCAATACTTTGGCAACTGGCCGGTCCACCACCACCGGCACGATCGGACCCCAAGCCTCATCGAGCAGATCGATCGCAGCGCACAGCAGGGGATGCTTGACGCCCGGGCGTTGGTCCACGGCGCGGGCTGCGCGTCGATGCCCATCGGCCCAAATTCTGAGCTTGTCCTCAAACACATGAGGCTCCATCTGAAGCTGTCCGCTCTTCGCATTGACGGCCCTGCGGCACAATTGGCCGATGCCCGCGTCCTCCCAGTTTTGTTGCAACTCGCGATAACTCGCGCCGAACTCGGTTCCCATGAAGACGCCAAGGTGATGCAGGACGCTCGCAACGGCCGACGTGCCGCCGCCTATGGTCCCAAACACGACGATCATCGGCTCGTCGTGTGCCATGACGCCTCCTGTAGTTCCGACTGTCAGGAACGGTACCGCGATGGCCTGTTCTGCGCCGTCCCAACGGGGAGCGGTGGCGTCACCTTTGAAACCTGCTGTCCGACAGAACATACCGTTTTGCGCGAAGCGGGCAACTCAACCGTCCTAGGCGCCCACGGGCAGCGCCATCGCGACGAGGTCAACACGCCACAGCGCCTCGAACAACTCCCGGACGAAGCGCTCGAGCTCGGCAAAGCCCGTGTCGGGCAGGCCGTGCTGGGCGAGAACGCACTCGATGATCTCGCGGATCGACCGGCGGCCGTCGACCTGTTGGACGAACGGCAGTTGAGCCTCATGCAGACCGGCGCGTGAGCCGGGCCAGACGACGTCGGTCCCGGAAACGCCGCACCGGTAACGAAATACCGGAACATAGTCAAGGGCCGTCGGAGTCCGAAAAGTCAATCTGATAGCTGGATTTCGGCCGTTCTGGATGGCAAGCCATGAAGAAGTGGCAGCCGTTCATGCTCTGCAGCCGCTCCATCACCGACCAGATCTTGTTCTCCGGCAACGCATTCACGGCTGCAAAGTAGCCTCCAGGTTGTCCGGCCAGATTCTGCGGATAATACGGCGTCTTGTGGAACCATCCTTGGAACTCGAGTCCAGCCGAATTGACGAAGTCGATGCACTCGTCGACGGTGTAACTGCGGGCACGGCCGTGCAGAAACGTGTCCACCAGACCGGCGTCGTCCTTCAAGTCACGCGCCAACTTGATGTAGCTGTGCACGGGGTGATCCGGCGGCAGCGCAGCGATGGTTTCTTTGACGATCTGGACCGAATGCTCATCCTGGCGCAGTCCCATGTCGCGAAAAACCGACTCCAGCAACTCAACTCCGATGCGCCCGTGCTTCCCATAGAGCATCAGGGCCATGACGCCGTCCGAACGTAGCCTTCCCGCAAGGGCTTTCAGGCCGGTCAGTGGATCGGCCATGTGATGAAGTACGCCGGTCGACACCACGAGATCGAATTGGCGTCCCAGCGTCGACAGCTCTTCGATCGGAAGTAGGAGCAACTGCAAGTTGTGCAGGCCGTGCTTGTCCTTCAGGTATTGCTGGTGATCCAGCGAGGGCTGGCTGATGTCGACCGCGACGACGTTGGCGGCGGGATTGTTGAATGCGAAGACCGCGGCCTGGTTGGTGCCGCATCCACCGATCAGGATGTCGAGGTCGGGTCGATAGTCCCGGTCGGGCCAGAGCACGCGGTGGGCATGCGTGGGATCGAACCACTCCCAGTTGGTGGTGGTCCATGCGGTGAGGTCGTCGATAGGGGGTGGGTATCGCCACCGTTCGTATTGACGACTGACCACATCGTCACGCGCGTCGTCCGTCACGTCAGCGGTGGCTCCTTCCCGGTGACCGGCGGTCGGATGGGATTATCGGTCACCCCCGGCGGCCGGGCAATCGAAGCCCGGCAGGCGCGTCTTTACGTCCTTGTGATGTAGGACTCTTCTGCAAGAAAAGTTAAGAAATCCTCATCGACGAATAATCTAGCCCAGGTCAATTTCGGTTAGCGAAAAGTATGAACTACCTGGCGCAACGGGTTGTGGTGTTTGCTCGCTGGAATCGTTTGCAGCACTGGGTGAATATTGTGTAAGGACGCCCTGAGTTACCCAAGTGACATAGGCGACAGTCGTTGAATTCGCGCCATTCTCTGGTAATTTCAGCCACTAGACTCGTCCCGGAGTAGCGCTCGATGCCCTGAATGCTTGGGCTGGGCCAAGTAGGGATCTGGGCGGCGGTTCAGGGAAGCATCGAACCGCGCGAAGCGTTGTTGGCTCAGATGCCGAACGTCCGCCCACCACGGACCAACAAGGAAGCTGGTACCACTGTGAGCGATGCAGTTCTTGATCTGAACGAGGCAAATTTTCCAGCGGGCTTTATCGCGTCGGCGCGATCGCTGCCGGGCACGGCGCGGTCAGCGGGATTGCGGTCCGCTCCGACGGCGCACTGCTGACGGTCACCCACTTCGGCGATGACAGCGTCTCGCTGATCGGCACCACGGACGGTGCGTCCAGGCTGACGGTCACCGACGTCGACGAACCTGCCGCCGTTGCGATGGCCGGCAATCGTGCCTACGTGAGCAGCGTGTCCACGGCGCACGACGAGATTCTGGCTTTCGATACCGACTCCGAGCGCATCGTCGCGACCTACCCGGTCGAGTTCGGCGTCACTGACTTGGTGGTCAGCCCGAACGGGCGGTTCGTCTACACCGGCCGGACCGGTGAGGACGGTGCCGGCGTCGCGATCCTGGATACCGCGACCGGCAAGCAGACCTACGTCGGCATCGCCGCCAGCACCGTTGGCTGCGTGCGGGTGAGCCCCGACGGCCGACGGCTCTACGTCGCGGCCAACGGCGCATCCACCGCAGAGCTGGTCACGATTGACACCCAGCGCTACCGGGTGGTCGGCACCGTCGAAATCGGTTCGCCGATCCGCGATATCGCGCTCAGCCCGGACGGTGCCACCGCCTACGTGGGCAGTTGCGGCTCCGACTTCGGCACCGTGCTGGACATCGTGGACGCTCGGAACTCGGCCATCAACGCCACCTACAAGATCGGTGACGCCGCGGGATCACTCGCCCAGCTGACCGTGAGCCGTGCCGGCGACCGGGTTTACCTGGTCGGCGATCAGCACGTCACGGTGTGGTCGACCGCGACCCAAGACGTTCTCGGCAGCATCACGGTCGGCGACCAGCCGTCGTGTGCGGTGGAGAGTCCGGACGGCAAGCGGCTCTACATCGCCGACTACGCCGGCACCGTCACCGAGCTGGAGATCTCCGCGGCAGCCGCGCCGGCCGACGCACTGACGTCGGACGACGAGCTGACCGCCCCGCACGCGTGGGCGTTCTCCGACCTGCGGATGCTCGAGCCGACGCCGGCCTAGGGGCCGCATCGCCGCAAAGGCGATTGGCCGGACGTGCAATGATCGCCACGAGGGCGGCCGTGTGGCGGGCCGGCCCGGGTAGCCAGGCGGAGTCAAAGGCGGTCCAGCGATGTACAGCACCATGCACAGCTTCCCCTTGACCATCACCGCCATCCTGCGACACGCCAGCCGCGTCCACGGCGCCCGCAAGGTCTTCACCGCGACCGGCGACGGCTACCGCGAGTGCACGCTACGCGGACCTCGTTCAGCGCGCGGCGCAGTTGGCGAATGCGTTGCGGCGCATCGGTGTCAGCGGCGACCAGCGGGTCGCCACGTTCATGTGGAACAACGCCGAACACCTGACGGCGTATACGGCGGTGCCCGCGATGGGCGCGGTGCTGCACACGCTGAACATCCGTTTGTTCCCCGAGCAGATCGTCTACGTCGCCAACGAAGCCGAAGACCAGGTGGTGCTGGTCGACGTGTCGCTGGTCAAGCTGCTGGCGCCGGTCCTGGGCGAACTCGAAACGGTGCACACCGTGATCGCGGTCGGCGACGGCGATATCTCCGCGCTCGAGGAGTCGGGCAAGACCGTGCTGCGCTACGACGACATCGTCGACGGCGAACCGACCGAGTTCGACTGGCCGGATGTCGACGAAAATTCTGCTGCCGCAATGTGTTACACCAGCGGAACGACCGGCAACCCGAAGGGCGTCGTCTACAGCCACCGCTCGAGCTTACCTGCATACGATGGCGATCTGTACCAGCAACGGGATCGGCATCGGTTCCGGCGACTCGGTGTTGCCGATCGTGCCGATGTTCCACGCCAACGCCTGGGGCCTGCCGTACGGGGCGCTGATGGCCGGCGCGGATCTGGTGCTGCCCGACCGGCACCTGGACGCCAAGTCGCTGGTCGACATGATCGAGACGCTGCGGCCCACCGTCGCCGGCGCCGTGCCGACGATCTGGAACGACGTCATGCACTACCTCGAGAAGAACCCCGGCCACGACGTGTCCTCGCTGCGCATGGTGCCCTGCGGCGGCTCGGCGGTGCCGGTGTCGCTGATGCGCACCTTCGAGGAACGGCACGGCGTCCAGATCCGCCAGCTGTGGGGCATGACGGAGACGTCGCCGACGGCCAGCATGGCGTGGCCGCCGCCGGGCACCCCGGACGACCAGCACTGGACCTTCCGCGCCACCCAGGGTCAGCCGCTGTGCGGCGTCGAGGCCCGGATCGTCGACGACGACGGGCAGGTGCTGCCCAATGACAACGAGGCCGTCGGCGAGGTGGAGGTCCGCGGTCCGTGGATCACCAGCTCCTACTACAAGGGCCACGACGAGTCCAAGTTCGACAACGGCTGGCTGCGCACCGGCGACGTCGGCCGCCTCGACGAACACAGCTTCATCACGCTGACCGACCGCGCCAAGGACGTCATCAAGTCTGGCGGCGAATGGATTTCGTCGGTGGACCTGGAGAACGCCCTGGTCGCGCACCCGGATGTGGTCGAGGCCGCCGTGGTCGCGGTTCCCGACGAGCGCTGGCAGGAACGACCGCTCGCCGTCATCGTCGCCCGCGAAGGATCCGGCGTCAGCGCCGAGGATCTACGAAAGTTCTTGGCCGACAAGGTCGTTCGCTGGTGGCTGCCGGAGCGCTGGACTTTCGTCGACGAGATTCCGCGCACCAGCGTCGGCAAGTACGACAAGAAGACCATCCGGTCCCGGTATGCCGACGAGGTCTACGAGGTCAGCGAAGCGCGAGACTGAAGGGAACTGCGAGTCATGAGCCTGCGGGTCGTCCAATGGGCAACGGGGTCGGTCGGCGTGGCCGCGATCAAAGGCATCCTCGAGCATCCCGAGCTCGAACTCGCCGGGTGCTGGGTGCACTCGGAAGACAAGGGCGGCAAGGACGTCGGTGACATCATCGGCTGGTCCGCCGCTCGGCGTCACCGCAACCAACAGCATCGAGGACATCCTCGCGCTCGACGCCGATGCGGTGATCTACGCGCCGCTGCTGCCCAACGTCGACGAGGTCGCGGCGCTGCTGCGCTCCGGCAAGAACGTCGTCACGCCGGTCGGCTGGTTCTACCCGGGCGAGAAGGAGGCCGCTCCGCTGGAGGCGGCCGCCCGAGCGGGCAATGTCACGCTGCACGGCGCCGGGATCGGCCCGGGCGCGGCGACCGAACTCTTCCCGCTGCTGCTCTCGGTGATGTCCACCGGCGTGAATTTCGTTCGCTGCCGATGAGTTTTCCACCTGCGTACCTACGGCGCGCCGGACGTGCTGCGCTAGTGATGGGTTTCGGCGGCAAGCCGGACAAGGCGCTGACCGGTCCGATGCAGAAGATTCTCGACGGCGGGTTCTTTCAGTCGGTCCGGCTGTGCGTCGACAAGATCGGCTTCGCTGCGAACCGCAGATCCGCACCTCGCAAGAGTTCGGCGGTGGCCACGGGCCGATCGACTCGCCGATCGGCGTGATCGAAGCGGGCCAGGGCCGGGCGCCGCTTCCATGGGAGGCGCGGTCGGCGACGCCGAGGTGGTCGGATCACGGTCAACTGGCTGATGGGAGAGGAAAACTTGACCCGCCTGGATTCGGGCCGGCCGGGGAGCGCTACGAAATCGAGGTCCGCGGCTACCGGACACTTTCGTCACGGTGAAGGGCTGGCAACCGGAGAGCGTCGCGGCCGGCCTGAAGAGCAATCCCGGGATGGTGGCACGCGGCCCACTGCGTCAACGCCGTCCCGGCGACCTGCGCGGCCGCACCGGGAATTCAAACGTTCTTCGATCTGCCGCTGATCACCGGCCGGGCGGCACCGGACTGTCGCGGTAACCTGCCCGCATGGCAAGCACACTAACGGCCGAGCAATCGTGCGGCATTCCGGATCACGGGACGGCGGTCGGCTTGACCTGGACCGTTAATGCCGCTTCGCTGTCCACGGTCTCGCTACCGGCCACGCTGTCCACCGAGCTGACCCGCTGATGTGCCGACTTTTCGGGCTGCATGCCGGGACAAACGTTGTCACCGCGACGTTTTGGTTGCTGGACGCACCGGACAACCTTGCCGAGCAAAGTCGGCGAAACCCGGACGGAAGCGGGCTCGGGGTCTTCGACGCCCAGGGTCAAGCCGCAGGTGCACAAGCAGCCGATCGCCGCGTGGCAGGACGCCGAGTTCGCCACCGAAGCCCACGACCTGACCGGCACCACCTTCATCGCCCACGTCCGGTATGCGACCACCGGATCGCACCAGGCCGTCAACACCCACCCGTTCCTGCAGGACGGCCGCATCTTCGCGCACAACGGCGTCGTGGAAGGCCTCGACATTCTCGACCAGCGCCTACGTGAATTGGGCACTGCCGATTTGGTTTTGGGACAGACCGACTCCGAGCGGGTGTTCGCGTTGATCACCGCATCGATCCGGGCGCACCGCGGTGACGTTACCGCGGGTCTGGTCGACGCGATGAGATGGCTGGCCGACAACGTGCCGATCTACGCGGTCAACATTCTGCTCAGCACGGCCACCGACCTGTGGGCGCTGCGCTACCCGGAGTCGCACGAGCTATACGTCTCGGATCGTCGCGAAGCCGCCCAGCATCCCGATTCCATCTGCGCACCAACCGTATTCGGGCGGACTCGCAGACGCTGCACCAGCAGCCCTCGGTCGTGTTCGCCACCGAGCCGATGGACGACGCCGCGCGCTGGCGGCTACTCGAGCCGGGCGAGCTGGTGCACGTCGATGCCGGCCTGCGGATCAGCCGGGACCTGGTGCTGCCGGATCCGCCGCGGCACCTGCTGCGCGCGGAGGAACTGAGTCCCGAGGCCCAGGCGTCGCTGCACCCGAATGTTCGATGAGCACCCGAGCGCTGGTGCTCGGTGGTGGCGGCGTTGCCGGAATCGCCTGGGAGACCGGTGTTCTGCTGGGCATCGCCGACGAGTCGCCCGCGCCGCGGACGCGCTGTTGCTGGATTCCGATGTGCTGCTTGGTACTTCGGCCGGTTCGGCCGTGGTCGCGCAGATCGGTAGCGGCTCGAGCCTGTCGGAGCTGTTCGACCGGCAAGTCAGCCAAACATCGGCCGAGATCGACCCGGGCGTCGAAATCGACGGCGTGCTCGAGCTTTTCCTGGCCGCACTGTCGGATCCGGACGCCACGCTCTCCCAGCGGCGACAGCGCATCGGTGCGGTGGCGCTGGCCGCCGACACCGTCGCCGAGTCGGTCCGGCGCGAGGTGATCGCGCAGCGGCTGCCGTCCCACGTCTGGCCGGAGCGGGTGCTGCGGATCACCGCCATCGACATCGACACCGGCGAATTGGTGGTGTTCGACCGTGATTCCGGCGTCGATCTGGTCGACGCGGTCGCCGCCAGTTGCGCTGTGCCCGGGGCGTGGCCGCCGGTGACGATCGCGGACCGGCGATACATGGACGGCGGCATCGGTAGCACGATCAACCTGCATCTCGTCGAAGACTGCTCCGCGGCAGTCGTTTTGGTACCGGCCGGGCCGGACGCGCCATCGGCGTTCGGCGCCGGGGCGGCAACCGAAATCGACGGCTTCGGTGGCTCGGCGTTCGCGGTGTTCGCCGACGACGAGTCGCTGGACGCTTTCGGGCCGAACCCGCTGGATCCGCGCTGCCGTCCCGCGTCCGCACGGGCCGGGCGAGCGCAGGGCCGTCGCGTTGCGGCAGCGGTAGCCGAGTTCCTCGGCGTCAGGTAATCCGGCGCGACAGGTCGACGGTGTCCAGCGCGGTGGCCGCCAGCGCGCGACCGACCTCGATCACTTCGGCGGCCCGGTGGAATTCCAGGCTGCGGCAGGCCGAGCGGGGAACTTCGATCAGCAGGTCGGGCGGATAGGCGGCCAGCGTGTGACGGGCCAGCGCCGCCTGGGCGATGTCGATCGTTCGGTTCATCACTTCGAAACTGCCCAGCTTGGGTACCTCGGGTTCGTCGATCGAGTAGTCCGCGGACGGCTCATCGGCGGAGTTGCCCTCCTCGGGACTCAACGCGCCGAATCGGCTCAGCACCGATCTCGCGGTCGACGAGTCGAACAGGGCCGAGGTGCTGCTCAGGACCCGGTTCAGCCACTCACCCGATGACCGCGGCTCGGGCTCGGGCTCATCGCCGCTCTCGCTGCCCGACAGGCTGACCGCGATGGTCAGGTCGGCGTTGACGGCCGCGATCGGCGCCATCGGCAGCGGATCGAGGATTCCGCCGTCGGCCAACAGCCGCCCGTCGAGGGCATGCGGCGAGATGACGCCCGGAATCGCGATCGAGGCCCGGATGGCCTCGTCGAGCGGCCCGCGCTGCAACCACACCGACTTGCCGGCCAGCAGATCGGTGGCCACCGCGGTGTAGGGGATCGGCAGTTCCTCGATGAGACGGAACCGAGAATGTCGCGCACCGCGTCCAGGATCTTCTCGGCGCGCAGGACACCGGCCGAGGTCAGCGTCGGGTCCAGCAGCCGCAGGATCGGCACCTGCGTCAATGATCTTGCCCACTCGGTGAATTCGTCGAGTCGCTCCGCCGCCTGCAACCCTCCGACCAGCGCGCCCATCGAGGAGCCAGCGATACCGACGATTTGGTAGCCGCGGTCGTGGAGTTCGTCGATCACCCCGATGTGGGCGTAGCCACGCGCGCCACCGCTGCCGAGCGCCAGCGCTACCCTGGGCCGGGGAGCGTCGAGCAGCCCGGGTCCCGGCTCCGGCCTGATGTCTGGGTCGGTCATGCGTTCATCTTCGCGCGCGCGGCGCGGGTTTTAACAATCGTGATCCGAATTAACCGCACAGCGGCGGCTCAACCGCATTCGTTGTCGGCGGCCGCTCGGGCCGCGACGATCACCCCGGCCTGCCGCGGCAGCGGCAGGGCCGCCCAGGCGATGTTCCAGGTGCCCGGGCCGACCACGCCGGGCGCTTGCACGGCCGCCAGGTACCGCTCGGGCAGTGTCTGCTTGTCACCCGGGTGGCCCTGCATCCACACCGTCGCCGCATGACAGGCCTGGAAATACTCTTCTTCGGTGGAGTGCGCCGGCACCTCGATCTTGGTCGTGACACCGGCCGGCGAGGTCGAGATGGCGCCGGGGGTCGTGCGCGCGCGGCCAGCTTGACGGTGCCTGACGGTGTGACCGCCGCGGGTGGGGCTTTCGAACCGTCGGCCGAGCAACCGGCCAGGGCCACGGTCAGGTCAGGACAGCAACCGTGCCTCGCACCAGGGGTCCGGATGGGCGCCGACCGCACCCGATCAATCTATGCAATACTGGCGGCCGTGATGGAGCGAACCCGGTTTTGGGAGTGTTGTCGGCGCTAGCCTGCCGCCGCCCCTGAACACGCCCGTTCGTCCTGGAGTCTCCTGCATGGTTACCGCAAGCCTCCTTGCTGCGCCCGTCCGGTCGCGACCCTCGCCGCTGCGAGCCGTTCCCGGTCCGACCCGGCTGCGGCTGGCCGATCTGCTGCACATCACCGACCGAACCGCTGACGACGTACTCAGCGGCCGCTACGACCACATCGTCCCGCCGGGCGGGGTGCCCACCGAGGACCGCTGGTTCGTGCGACTGCACGGCGACGACGAAGTCGACGTCTGGCTGATCAGCTGGGTGCCCGGGCACCGTACCGAGCTGCACGACCACGGCGGATCGCTCGGCGCGGTGACGTTGCTGTCGGGATCGTTGGACGAATTCCGTTGGGACGGCGAGCAATTGCGTTGCCGACGGCTCGCGGCGGGGGATCAGGCCGCCTTCCCGCTGGGCTGGGTGCACGACGTGGTGTGGGCGCCGACCGGTCCGCGCGCCTCGGTGACGTCGCTGTCCGCGCCACCGGAGCCGTCACTGAGCGTGCACGCCTACTCGCCGCCGCTGACCGCGATGTCGTATTACGAGGTGACCGATCAACATCGGCTGCGCCGCAAGCGAACTGAACTGACCGACAAACCGGAGAAGTGATGAGCCGTATCGATCGCGTCCTGGAGTCGGCGCGGAACCGCCTGCGCCGCATGGCTGCCGACGAGGTGCCCGCCGCGCTGCGCCGCGGCGCGGTGCTGGTCGACATCCGGCCACAGGCCCAGCGGAGCGCACGAAGGTGAGGTGCCGGAAGAGTTGAACGCGCTCGTCATCGAGCGAAATGTGTTGGAGTGGCGCTGCGATCCCACCAGCGATGCCCGTCTGCCGCAAGCGATCAGCGACGACGTCGAGTGGGTCGTGCTGTGCTCGGAGGGCTACACCTCGAGCCTGGCCGCGGCCGCGCTGCAGGACCTCGGCCTGCACCGCGCTACCGACGTCGTCGGCGGCTACCACGCGCTGGCGGCCGCCGGGCTGGTCAGTTCGCGACTTAGCCGCCGCCGCGCCCCGCCGCCACCAGTCGGCACCGGTGTTGTACCAGCTGTTCCAATCGTTGTAGTCATTCGGGTTGTAGTACTCGCCGTGGCGGCGAGGGCTCCGGCGCCGGGTCGGTTGCCGGGTCGGCCGGCAGCGGACTGGCAGGACGATCGGTGCGTCGCTGGAATTCTCAGCTGCATAAGCGGGAATGTCAACCGCGGCAAGCGGCATCGCGGCCAGCGCCCCCGCCGCCGCGATCTTGGCAATCGTCCAGGTCATTGACCTCTCCCTCCAAGGGAACGCGAATACTGTGAATAATGCCACATTGATCGACGCGGACTAGCAGGGCGCTGAAAACCATTGGGATACTCACAGGGTCCGTTTACCTGGCGTTAGCCGTCGCTGGCGCGCAGCAGCGGGCGGAGTTTGGCGGTTTTCTCCGGCGTCCATCCCGGGGGCTGCAGCACCGCCGCCCAGCCGTTGGCCACGTCGGCGACATAGACGTGACCGTGGCCCTGCGGCACCTCGATGGCGACCGCCATGTCGGCCGACACCTGCAGGAACGTCACCACCGGAATCCACGTCGTCTCGGGAAGGACGTCGTAGCCCCGCTTTTCGCGGAGCCAGTCCGGCTCGCTGAACAACAAGCCGGGATGCCACCAGGCGATCGGGATCGGAGGCGTGTTGCAGATACACCACCCGCGGCGTATTCCATTGCGGGTCAGGGCCGATTCAGGTCACTTGGCCGGGCCACGAAGCGGACGTAAGTGCCGCGGTCATAGATCGGCAGCCACTCCGGCGAGCCGCGGTCACGCGTCGAGGTCAGGTCGGTCCAGATGGTGTTCTTGAACGTGGGGCCGGAGAACAACGCGCCATCGGAACGGGCCAACACATTGTTCAGGCTCAGGAACGGCGCCTCGCCGCCGAACGAGCCCAGGCTCTCGCCGAACACAACGAGCTTGGGGCGCTGCGCCTTCCGGCATTGCGCGCACCAGTCGGTCGACGGCCTCGAATAACGCCTGGCCCGCGTGGCGCGCGTTTTCCTTGTCCACCAGAAACGACAGCCAACTGGGCAGAAACGAGTACTGCATGCTCACGATCGCGGTGTTGCCGTTGTACATGTATTCCAGCGCGTCGGCTTCAGCCTCGTTGATCCAGCCGGTGCCGGTAGTGGTCGCGACGGCGATGACGGCACGCTGTAATCCGCCCGCGCGCTGCAGGTCTCGCGCGGCCAGCTCCGCGGCGGCGGTGATGCCGTCAGCGGAGTCCAGTCCGGCGTAGGCGCGGATCGGTTCGGTCGCGGCGGTGCCGTTGAATGCGGTGAGCTGTTCGACGCTGGGGCCGCCTTGGACGAAGATGCGGCCCTGATGGCCCAGCGACTGCCACGAGACCAGCGATTGCGGCCCACTGGATCGCAGCGGTGTGTGCGGTGCGCCGCTGTCGGGATCGACTTCGTCGTTGACCGCGGCGAAGGTGTTGTTCATGGTCCGCATCGCGAACTTCACCACGACGCCGTTGAGCACCGCGGTGGTCAGCACCAACAGCAGCGATCACCACGATCACGGCCGAAACACGAGGCGGCGCAAAGCGATCCAGCCGCAGATCGAGAAAGCGCACCAGCCGGCGGATCAGCTGCCCGGTCTCCACGACGCCGAACAGCACGATCAGCGACAGCCCGGCGGTCAGCGGATAGTCCAGCCACGTCAGGTGTTTGACGCCCATCAGATTGCGCACCCGGTCTTGCCAGACGTGGAACCAGACGATCATCGACGATCATGCCGATCGTGCCGAGGCCGATCAGCACCAGCCAGGCGCCCCGCGGCGCCGGGGGACTGGAGCCTTTGACCGCATGAAGCGGACCAGCCATACCGCGAAAACCCCAATGGCGTAACCGGTCGCGCCGGCGAAGCCGCTGACCAGACCCTGAAACAGCGGGCCGCGCGGCAACAGCGACGGCGTCATCGAAAACCAGATGAAGACCAGGCCGACCGCGGTGCCGGTGAAGGTGTAATGCCGAACCCACCACGCTTTCCTGCGCGCCGGCACTCAACTCGCGTCACCACGCGCCCTTAGCGGTGGGCGAAGTTCGGCGGCCGCTTCTCGATGAACGCGGCCATGCCCTCGGACTGGTCGTCGGTCGCGAAAGTCGAATGGAACAGCCGACGTTCGTAGAGCAGTCCTTCGGCCAGCGTGGACTCGAAAGCGCGGTTGACGGCTTCCTTGGCCATCCGGGACGCCGACCGCGACATCTGCGAGATGGTGGTGGCGACGGCCTTGGCCTCGGTCAGCAGGTCGGCGGCGGGGACTATCCGCGACACCAGGCCGCTGCGTTCGGCTTCGTCGGCATTCATGTTGCGTCCGGTCAGGATCAGGTCCATCGCCTTCGCCTTGCCGATCGCCCGGGTCAGCCGCTGCGAGCCGCCCATGCCGGGCAGCACGCCTAGCTTGATCTCCGGCTGACCGAATTTCGCGGTGTCGGCGGCGATCAGCACGTCGCACATCATCGCGAGCTCGCAGCCGCCGCCGAGCGCATAACCGGCAACCGCGGCGATCGTCGGCGTGCGCACCGCGGCGAGCTTGGCCCACGGCGCGAAGAAGTCCGCGTCGAACGCTGTAGAGAACGTCAGGCTGGACATCTCCTTGATGTCGGCGCCCGCGGCGAAAGCCTTCTCCGAGCCGGTGATGATGATCGCGCCAATGCCCGGGTCGTTGTCGAATTCTGCTGCGGCGGTAGTGACTTCGCCCATCACCTGGCTGTTGAGCGCGTTGAGTGCCTTCGGTCGGTTCAGCGTGATGATGCCGACTCGGTCCTCCCGCTCGACCAGGATCGTCTCGTAACTGTTCGTCATCGCTGCCTTTCTAGAACGTCAGTTCGTCGTCGACGGGTGCAAAATATGCCTCGACATCGGCCGCGCTCACCTCGGTCAGCGAGGCCGGCGACCACTTAGGGTTGCGGTCCTTATCGACCAGTTGGGCGCGGATGCCCTCGACCAGATCGTGTGAGCGCAACGACGCCGACGACACCCGATAGTCTTGCGCCAGAACATCTTCCAGCGTATCGAGCTTGGCTGCGCGGCGCACCGCCTCCAGCGTCACCGACAGTGCGACGGGGGAGCGGGTCTCGATCAGGTCGGCGGCGTCGTTGGCGGGGCCGGAGTCGTGACCGCGCAGATTGGCAACAATGTCGGCGACGGTGTCGCCGGCGTAACACTCGTCGATCCATTCGTGTTGCGCGGCAAGCTCACTGGGCGGCGGCTCGACGGCGTGGGTCGCGATCGCCTGGTCGACGCCGACCTCGGCGATCGACTGGCGCAACGCTTCCAACTTGTCGTGCGGTACGAAGTGGTCGGCAAAACCCAGAGCGATCGCGTCGGCGCCGGAGAACGGTGCACCGGTCAGCGCCGCGTGCAGGCCCAAGCGATCCCGGTGCGCGGGAAAGCAGGTATGCCCCGCCGACATCGGGGATGAAGCCGATGCCGACCTCGGGCATCGCCACCTTCGACGTATCGGTCACCACCCGGGTGTTGGCGTGTGCTCCGACCCCGACGCCGCCGCCCATCACGATCCCGTCCATCAGCGAGACGTAGGGCTTCGGGAAACGGCCGATCTGGGCGTTCATCAGGTATTCGTCGTACCAGAACCGCCGTGCCTCAAGCCGTCCGCGCGGGCGCTGTGGTAGATCGCCACGACGTCGCCGCCGGCGCACAGGCCGCGTTCGCCGGCCCCGGAGAGCACCACGCCCGCTGATGTCGGAGTCCTGCTCCCACTCCGTCAGCACCCCGCGCAGCCCTCGACCATGCTCTGGTTCAGCGAGTTGATCGCCTTGGGCCGGTTGAGCGTCAGATAACCGATCCCGTTGTCGACTCGGCTCAGAATGTCGTCGGATTCGTCCGTCACGCGCGCAGTCTCCCCTCGATGAATGGTCTATGAATCCCTGGTCGAACGCTGGTCGGGGCCTGACGAGCAATCTAGAGCGTGACCTTCGTCGGGTCGCTGCGGGTAAGGTTTACTAGAGTGGTGCGGCCGTACATCCGGGTAAATGTTCCGCTGGGAACCTGGCTGGACTACCGTTCGTTGATCAGTTGTCCCACAGCTTGAAGTCACAGCTCACGAGAGGAACCGACGGTGCGGGAGACCAGTAACCCGGTATTTCGCTCGCTGCCCAAGCAGCGTGGCGGATACGCGCAGTTCGGAAGCGGCGCCGCGGGCGCCGCGACCCAGTCAGTCCACCAGGCTGACCCGTATGCTCCGTACGTCGACCAACGGGCAGGGGTTTCCCGCCCGCTGACCATCGATGACGTCGTCACCAAGACCGGAATCACCCTGGCCGTGTTGTCGGCCGTCGCGGTCGTCTCCTACTTCATGGTCCAGGCCAACCAGGCGCTGGCCGGCCTGTTCAGCATGGTCGGTGCCTTCGGTGGTTTGGCCGTCGTGATGATCGCGACGTTCGCCCGTAAGCAGGACAGCCGCGTGCTTGTGCTGACCTACGCCGCGCTGGAGGGGTTGTTCCTCGGAGCGATCTCGTTCGTGCTGGCCAACTTCACGGTGTCGAGCACCAGCGCCGGAGCCATGATCGGCCAGGCCATCATGGGCACGCTCGGCGTCTTCATCGGGATGCTCGTCGTCTACAAGACCGGCGCCATCCGCGTCACGCCCAAGTTCACCCGAATGATGGTGGCCGGCATGTTCGGTGTGCTGGCCTTGATGCTGGGCAACCTGGTGCTGGGCATGTTCGGCGTCAACCACGGCGAGGGCCTCGGCCTGCGCAGCGGTGGCCCGCTGGCGATCATCTTCTCGCTGGTCTGCATCGGTCTGGCGGCGTTCAGCTTCCTGATCGACTTCGACGCGGCCGACCAGATGATCCGCGCCGGTGCGCCGGAGAAGGCGGCCTGGGGTATCGCGTTGGGCCTGACCGTCACGCTGGTCTGGCTGTACATCGAGATCCTGCGTCTGCTCAGCTATCTGCAAAACGATTAGCGCTTGACATCAAGAAACCCGGCACGCGCGCGTGCCGGGTTTTTTGATGCGTCAGCGTCGTGGCGTCGGCTCAGCCAGAGAGTCCGTTCTTGATGGCGGTGTCCTGCTTTTGGCCGAGTTCGGTGACGAAATCCGGGGGCGGCAGCATACCGGGAGGACCCACGAAGCTGAGTGTGGTGAACGTCCTGCCCTCGGTGAAGAGCAACTTCACCACGCCTTTGGAGCCATCGGGTGAGTTGCCCGAGACCGTGGTACCGCGAGTTCCCACTAGAGCCGGTTCGGGTGTTCCCTTGACGGAATCACCCAGCTTCGCGTTGGCGGCGTCCAGCGCGCTGGACGCCTCGGAAGGATCACCGAGAACGAGGACGGTGTCGTGGATCTGACGACTTTTGTCATCGTTGCTGAACGTCGTCTCCGCCCCAGTTTGGCCATTGGGGTTCGATGTCACCGGTCCGGCGGTGAAGGCCATCGGCGTGTCGATGTCTTTCGCCTGGATCAACAGCCGGCTGTAATCGCCCGACCGAGCTTGCGCCGAAGTCGTGGTCGAGCTGTGACCTGTCGTGGCTGCGGTGGCGGACGT